>NZ_VZQQ01000009.1 GCF_014397785.1 Paraburkholderia podalyriae | reverse complement strand
GCTCGAACCCTGCTGCTTCATGCTTGCAATCGTCATGCGTTCTTCAGGCTGCAGTTGTTGGTAACTTCTTTTTTGCATTGGCACACCTTACACGAGCAAGGTGTTGCACTTCAAATTTGATCGCGCCGGTGCTCAATGAAAGTCAGGCATGTTTAGTGAGCGCCTGTCCGTCGCTCAATCACCGAATAAACGGTAGACGCCAGATCAGGCCGCTTCCTTCACGAGGGGCAGCTTTGCGACGAGACGCAAAGACACCGTCAGACCTTCGAGTTGGAAATGCGGACGCAGGAAGAATTTCGCCTGGTAATACCCCGGATTTCCCTCGACGTCCTCGACGACCACTTCGGCCGCTGCCAGCGGTCGACGCGCCTTGGTTTCCTGCGACGAATTCCCCGGATCGGCGTCAACGTAGTTCATGACCCATTCGTTGAGCCATTGCTGCATTTCGTCACGCTCCTTGAACGCGCCGATCTTGTCGCGCACGATGCACTTCAGGTAATGAGCAAAGCGTGAGCATGCGAACAGATACGGAAGACGCGCCGACAGATTCGCGTTCGCAGTCGCGTCGGGATCGTGGTACTCGACCGGTTTCTGCAACGACTGTGCGCCGATGAACGCCGCGTACTCGGTGTTCTTGCGGTGAATGAGTGGCATGAAACCACTCTTCGACAATTCCGCTTCGCGACGGTCGGAGATCGCAATTTCCGTCGGGCACTTCATGTCGATGCCGCCGTCATCGGTCGGGAACGTGTGGCACGGCAGGTTTTCGACGACACCACCGCTTTCCACGCCGCGAATCAGCGTGCACCAGCCGTAGTGCTTGAACGACCGGTTGATGTTCACCGCCATTGCGTAGGCCGCGTTCGACCACACGTAACGACGATGATCGGAACCGTCGGTCGCTTCTTCGAAATTGAATTCGTCGACCGGATTCGTCTTGACACCGTACGGCAGACGCGCGAGGAAACGCGGCATTGCAAGCCCGATATAGCGCGAGTCTTCCGAGTTGCGCAGCGAGTTCCACGGCGCGTATTCGAGGTTTTGCGTGAAGATCTTCGTCAGGTCGCGCGGGTTCGCGAGCTCCTGCCACGAGTCCATCTGCAGCACGGACGGCGCCGCGCCCGTAATAAACGGCGCATGCGACGCCGCCGCCACCTTTGCAATCGAGCCAAGCAAATCGACATCAGCCGGCGTGTGGTCGAAGTAGTAGTCGGCGACGAGACAGCCATACGGCTCGCCACCCAATTGCCCGTACTCTTCCTCGTAGATCTGCTTGAAGAACGGACTCTGGTCCCATGCAATCCCTTTATAGCGCTTCATGGTGCGACGCAGGTCGTCTTTCGACGCATCCATGAAGCGGATCTTCAGCTTCTCATCCGTTTCAGTGTTCGTGACGAGGTGATGAAGTCCACGCCATGCGCTTTCAAGACGCTGAAAATCTTCGTGGTGGAGAATCAGGTTGATCTGTTCGGATAATTTGCGATCGATCTCGCCAATAATTGACTCTATGTTCTTGTACGCGTCGTCGGACACCGTGACCGACGTGAGCAGCGCTTGCTGAGCGAGCGTCCGGACAGCGCCCTCGACAGCCTCGCGTGCGCGCTCCGTTTTGGGCTTGAATTCGCGCGACAGGAGCGCGTTGAAATCGGACTGATCGGTGACGCTCGCCGTTGCCTTGGTGTGCGTATTCGCTTGAAGTTCGGCCATCATTTCCCCATTGATTCAGGCTGTGCTTTCGTGCCGAAAGCAGAATTATTCGTTGGTCATCGGCTCGTCGGTGGAGGCCGCTTGCGGCTTCGGCGCCTTTGCGAGCGCTTCGAGCAACGCAGGGTCTTTCAACACCTTGCTGACCAGGCTTTCCGCGCCACTTTTACCATCCATGTATGTTTGCAGATTGGCGAGTTGCGTACGCGCCTCGAGCAGCTGCGACAGTGCGCCAACCTTTTTCGCGACGGCCGCGGGCGAAAAGTCGTCCATGCTTTCGAACGTGATATCGACCATCAGATGACCTTCGTTCGTCAGCGTGTTAGGCACCGAGAACGCGACACGCGGTTTCATGGCCTTCATCCGCTCATCGAAGTTTTCGATGTCGATATTGAAGAACTTGCGGTCGCCGACGGCGGGTAGCGGTTCGAGCGGCTTGCCCGACAAGTCTGCGAGGACGCCCATCACGAACGGGAGTTCGACTCGCTTTTCTGAACCGTATATTTCGACGTCGTATTCGATCTGGACGCGGGGAGCACGATTACGTGCGATGAATTTCTGAGAACTGTTAGAAGCCGACATGGTGCTCTGACGTTATTCGCTCAAGTAAAAGAAAAAGCGGCGATACCGCTAGCTTTCGCGCAGGAAATCCGCAACCTGGTGATCTTATGTTCCGAACCAGCGTAGCGATATGGGCGCTTGCCCAAAAAGTCGGTCTCGTTCTCACGAATGAATTGCCGGTTTGGCGTGTCGCGAGCGGAGGCAGCCAGCGGGCTACCCGCGACGAGTACTTTTTAGTGCGTGCCTGAGTCGGGAATAAGAGAAATTTCGACACGACGATTCATCTCGCGCCCCTGACTACTTTCGTTGCCAGCAATCGGCCGCGTATCGCCATAACCCTGAATTGCGAAACGTGTGACGGTCACCAGAGCAGTATTGACCAACCAATCGCGGATGGCCTGCGCGCGTGCCTCGGAAAGCTTTTGATTCGCGGCGCCGGGGCCGACGTTATCGGTGTGACCCGCGATAAGAATCCGCTTGTCCGGATTCGCGCGAATCAGATCGAGAACACCTTTGAGCCGTGGCTCTGCTTCTGATTTCAGCGTCGCCTTGCCGCTGTCGAACAACGCGAGGTTGTCGATCGTCACAGCGGACGGTGGCGAAGGCGCGGCGATCGACGGTGAGTGCCATGTCGCGCTCACCCGTTCAAGCGCGACTTGCAACAGATCGCTTCGATACAGGCCCCAGCCGAGTCCGGTCGTTGCACTGTCGCTCGCATAGCGAGCCAGCTCCGCGGATCGTCTGTGCAACGATTCCTCACGCTCCCCATCCGCGCGAGCTGTGGATATATGCGTGCCGACCTCGACACCGTTGGCGACTCGCGCGACCAACCCGCCGTTCGACCACGCCGATACACCGATCGATACCATCAAGACGACGGCCGAGGCAGCCACCGCGTGCAGCGTTACGGTCTGCGACCGGACCCACCCGCTCTTCGAAACCCGGAGGCTCTCGTTCCGCGCGACGGTCGCGAGCAAAGGCAGAGACAGCGGCTTCGGTCGCGCCTTAGACGTCGTCAGCGACAGGCGCAGCCCGGTCTTGCCGGTCAACCATCGCATCCACGCGCCGGCGCGTATCGGCGAGTGTCCGATGTCGGCCAACAGCAAGCCGCGCAGCGAGAATGGCGCGGTGCTCGCGAGCGATGAAAGGATCGATAACAGCGCCGCATCTTCTAGCCAGTCGACCACTGCATGCCCCAATCCAGCGCGCGACGCACGTTCCGGTTGTGCGACAGCGAGCCATGCCTGGTCCAGCTGTTGCCTGAGCGCTTGCACGTGTTGCCGTGCGGTTCCGGTCGCGGGGTACATTGTCGATATATCGATGGCATCGCCGAACCAGACCGGTTTCACACCCTGGTCGCCATTCGCACCGAGATACGCGTATATCGCGATATAACAGGGTAAGACGAACCCCTTGGGACCGATACTCGCATGGAGTTCATGCTTCCAGCTGGAAAATTCGCGGCGAATCACCGCGTCGTCGCACTCACCGTCGGGAACAACGGGCATCAAAACGGCATCCGGCGAACGTCGATGCGACTCCAACACCGTGGCCATCACGCCGGCGAGCGCTTCCGGGGTCCGGACAGGCATCCACACGGCATCATCGTTGCGGCGCAGCGTGGATGATTGCCCATCACGTGCGAACAACGCACCTGCGTGCGGTCCGACCACGAGAACAATCGGCAACTCACGCACGGTCCCACGCTGAACGTCCTGGCCCTCGCGGGTCGCATTCGATCGCCCGCAAGTAAGCAAAACTGCGGCGCCCACCGCCGTCAACACAACAAGGCTGAGCGCAACTGCCCACCAAGGGTGGAGGGCAAGCGGCAAACATACCCATATCAGGCCAGCTACGCAGACAACGATCCAGATCAGCGCCGCCAGGTAGCGGTCTACAGAAGTCATTGCGAACGCTCCCTCTGGCCAGGATTGCTCTGCTGCGACGACGTCTGGGGCAAGCGACGTGTCTGAACTTCCGGACTAAGGTCGAACGCCGCCCATAGTGACGCGACCGCAATCGCACCAGCAACGGCCGCGCCCGTGATCGTGCTAATGCGTGACATGCGTGACATGCACGGCGGCCGAATCGAACTCGTCCTTATCATGGCAGTCTGCGATGAGTCGGATTTGGATAACACCGCCTTATCTCGCGTATGCCTGTTCAACGCCGATTTCGCACGTTCTAGATGTTCATTGGCGTCTTCTCGTCCCCCGTCGAAGCCCAGTCCCAGCAACATGCTGTAGAACTTGAGTCTGGCGAGGTCCTGATGGCCGCCGTCCACCAACGCGTCGATCCGTTCCCATACCCGCGCGGCGCCATCGCGCACGCGATGAAAACGCATCTGCAGCGGGTCACGCAACCATTCCTCGTGTTGCCTGGAGGGCAATGCATGCAACGTCAGCTCGTCCAGCAAAACGCATTGTGCGAGGCTGATTTCCTGGATATCGGTTGCCGGAAAGGTCCGATCCTGCATTTCCTGCTGTAGCGTCTCGACCAACGTTCCACAACGCGCACGCCAAAAAGGAATAGCCGGGATCTCCGCGCCGTTGGACAGCAGTGCCGCATGCAGAGCAGTCGGTCGCATCAGTGCGGCCGTTGAGTCAGACATCATAAAAACGTATTGCCGGCGGCAACGTCAGAGCATTTCGACGACATAGGTGACGAATGTATTGACCGTACCGGCAGTGGCTCGCCCGGTCGCGTAATAGCTGGCAATGAAATCCACCGGCATCGGATCCGTGGACGTGATGGGAATGATATTCATCGTGGATCGGTCGCCGACCTTGATCCGCGATCCGTTCGCATTGGCCAGCATGACCTGCACATTCGTTGCCGATGTCGTGCCGCTCACGTTCTGCAGGTCCAGATTGCCCGTGTTGGGATCAGTCGACGAACCGCTCTCGAAATACACGCGCGCACCCGTCACGCCGCTCGCGCATTGCATCGTGATGGTGAAGACCTTTGAGCCAGCTACCACTCCGGCCGCCGGCAGCGATTGCGTCGAAAGCGTCGGCAACGTGACCGTCATGTCAGGCGAACTGACCAGCGGACACGTCATCGCGTTGTAGGTGCCGCTAAAATTGAGCGTGACTGAGGGCGAGCGTTGCGCATGCGCGCAAATTGATCCCAACAGCGCACTCGCGGTCACTCCGGAAATTAGTCCGGCGATCCGAATGTATCTACAAATATTTTTCATTTTCTGACCTCCACTGTCGGCGGAATCTTCAGGGCCGCAGCGCTGGAGTTGACCAGACATCGGCTTTCGCACTTTAGCGAAGCGAACTGAGAAGCGCTGCGCCCGCTGAACGTTGCGCAACGGACTTTACGGGCGGAGACCAGACCAGCGTCGGATCACAGCTCAGCTTGATGCGCGCAACGATTCCCGCGTGCTGACTGCTATCCGCCTTGTCGTCGTCCGGTACCGTGTAGGGCATCACGCACTGCTCCGCTGCGCCGTTGCCCCAGCGCACCAGTAGCTTGCCCTCGTGCTCGAGGCCGCGCAGGTACGCGAGGCCGCCCTGACCGACGATACCCACCGATTTCTCGGATTCGTCGAATAGCTCGGTGCCCATCGGCATGGCTTTGCCTTCGCGATTCGAGACCTCGGCGAAAATCGGCGTGCCCTGCGTGGTCGTGATCTTCACCTTGACGAGCGAATTCGCGCGCGGCACGACTTCCTCGCTCGTGTTACCCAGTTCAACGTCGAGCGGCACGTCGCTCGGATCCAGCGCGACCGTGTTGACGCGGTATGGCATCAGCGAAGGCACCACGGCATAGCCGTTGTCGTCAATCCTTGCCCCCTGGCCATTGATGATCCGGCCGCCCTTTGCTCCTTTCGCCTCGACGATCGCGAACGCCTGGCCAAGCGGCGGGCTCAGCGTGACGCCGCCACTGTGAATGACGACCGCGCCGTCGGCGTTAAACGCGGCCTGACGCGTCTGATTGCTAATCGACGCATTGCCGTTGTAGGTACCGAACTGCGTGCGGTAGATCGCGTAACCGCCCGCGGAGACGGTCCGATCTTTGCTGGCGACGATCCGCGCTGCATTGACACCGTAGTTGATCGGCGTGGCTCCGGTCGTATTGCCCGACGCCGTGGCCTGTATCGTGCTGTCCCCGTTCGAGCTGCGCGAAAGATTCGTAGTCAGATAGTCGAACGTACGATGCGCGTTCGAGTCGACCTTACCCAACGGAATCGTGAGATTCAAACCGACCTGCGTGCTGATCTGCGAATCTTGCAGGCGCGTGCGTTGCGCATATAGCGAGTAGGACACGCGCTTGTACGAGCTGTTGAAGCCAACCTGATACTGAAGATCGTAGCCCTTCGAAGCGCCCCAGTAGTTCTGCGAACTGCCGGAAATGTAAAAGGAACTGGACTCGCCGATTGGTTGGTTGATATTCAGCTGCAGACGGCTGCGCGCGCGGTAGTCATACTGACCCGAGGTGTCTCGCGAGCCATAGCGCGCGTACATTGCGTCACGCAGACTGTAGAAGCGCGCCGTCGAGTAGCGATAAGCCGCAACGGAGAAATTCGTGTTCGGCCCCGGAAGAAGCTTGCTGTAGCTGATGCGAGTACTGTAACCGGGACGGCCACCAGACACGCCGGGGAGACTCGTCCCCGCCGCCGTTACATCAAGCGCGAACGCACCGAGCGGAGTATTGAGCGCGACACCGACCAGACCAGCCCAGTATCCCTCGGAAAACTGTGCGCCGGTGTAGCCGGTCAACAGGTTTGTCAGGCCGCGCTGATAAACTGCCTGCGTCACCCACGGATGTTTATCCAGCACGGTATCGCGAGAGACACCAGCCGTCAGATTGAAACGCGAAACGCCGGGCCGCAGCAACTGCGGTACGGACGCAAACGGCACGAGAAATGTCCGCTGACGGCCGTCGGATTCCGTAATTGTGACCTGAAGGTCGCCCCCATAACCCGTGGCCGGCAGGTCGTTCAGTTCAAACGGTCCCGGCGGCACGCTGGTCTCGGCCACGATGATGTTGTTCTGGCGCACGACAATGCGCGCATTGGTTTCAGCTATACCACGCACAGCCGGCGCGTAGGAGCGCATGGAATCCGGCAACATGCGGTCGTCGCTCGATAGCTGGACGCCGCGGACGTTGAATGAGTCGAAGACGTCACCGCTCGTCGAACTGTCGCCGATCGTCAATTGACTCTTAAGCGCAGTGACATCGTGCTGTGCAAACAGTGCGACACTTTGCCAGTGTGCGTCGGAAGCCCGGCTCTGCCAGCTTGCCGTGGACCACTGGCGGAAACGCCAGCCGCTCACGTTGAATCCGCTTTGCAGACCGAGGTAGGTACTGCTGAAATCTCTACCACCGCTGTTCTGGTGAGTCGTATAACTGGCGAGGCTGTATTGCACGAAGCCGGCGTTGATCCCGTTGTCCCAACGGGATGGATCGACGTAACCCGCAGCCTCGTTGTGCAATTCAATCTGCGGGATCGACAGATCGAGTTGCAGATCCGCGGTGTTGAACGATGCGGCCGATCCCGGTATGGCTTCCACCAGCGGGACGCATTGCAATGATGCGTCGCTATCGTCAAAGTCGCCCTTTCCAGCATCCTTCAGCCGCTGGATCACGCGCTCGGTATCTACGCCAGCCCGGTCCAGGCTAGACATCGTGAAGCAGGGCGCGGCGATATCCGAGCCCGGCACTGTCTGAAACAGGACATCGAAGCGTCCACGCTTTTTACCGTTGACCAGCAGTTCGAGCGGATAAACACCGGGAGAAACGGGATTGCCTCGCGTATAGCGCGATAAATCGGCGACGTTACCCGTAAAGAATGCGGGATTGAACTCAACTTCTTGCGGAGCCTCGGCAGAGGGCGCATTGGATGTCGGCGTGGTAGATAACGCATCCGTACTCGCAGCTTCGCCGTTGGCACCGGCTGCCTGTTTCGGCCACCCGGACTCCGAGCAGTCATTGGACGGCGTTGCCGCCCAGTCGGGGGCGCATGCCGCGACCGCGGCATGCGCGGAAAAGACCCAGCCCGACGCTACGATTGCCGCCCATGCCAGAGGATGAAACCTGAAAGGGACATTACTGAATACTGTTTCAACCGCCGCCTTACTATTCCGCACGCCGACATCCCATATTCCGATTATTGATTCTTTTGCGCTTTCGCGTTTTGTGCGACTTCCACTTCCGCCGAGTCCTTGATCGCAGTACCGAAGTCGTTCAGAACCGTATAGGAAACCGTGGCAGGAACTTTGATATCCAGCTTTCCATCTTGTGGACGGAGATCGACGTGCCCGAACGGTGCCGCCATATTGGGCAAAAGAGCGATCTTCCCGCCTGCCGTTTCTACTTCTGCCGAGCCGACGGAAATGTAGTAGGGCGATGGGTTGTCCAGACGAACAACGCTCTGACCTTTTTCATCCGGTTCGACATGCCACTTCAGTTGAGCCCGCCCCGCAGTTGGGTCATCGAGCAACGATGCGGGCCGGTAGAACATCTTGATACGCGTACGGAACGCGAGCTGGATCATGTTCCGGTCATCAGCATCCTTGGGTTTCGGCGGAATTTCCAGAACATTCAGCCAATAAACGGATTCACGGTCGCTCGGCATGTCGCCGCCCGCGAACATGATGCGCAAAGCCTGACCTCTGTGAGGTTCGACGCGAAATACAGACGGCAACAACGTGAACGGCACCTTGATTTCATTCGGTGCAGCTGCCGCATCGCCGTCGTCCAACCATGCTTGGACGAGGACCGGATGGCTGTCAACATTGTTCAAACGAACATTGACTTCGCGGTTTTGCGCCGGATATATGACTCGCGTACCGGTAACGGTGATAGCAGCTTGTGCAGCAAACGAAGCCACACTGCAGGCCACGGCTGCGGCCATTAAAATAGGGAACTTCATTAAAGACATTCGCTCCTCCACGTGACAGATAAGCGGAATGCCGCTTCGGGTTGCCCTCGAGCTAGAAGGGCAACCCGATGCCATTCGGCTTAGATTGGCTTACTGATATGCCAACGTGTAGCGAACAACAGCCATCACCTTACCGGCGGTGGTTCTGTTCGTTGCGTAGTACTGGCCACCGTAGCTCATCGTTGCGGTACCGTCGCTCGCGACCGGAACGAACGTACCCGTGCTACCCAGAAGAATCGGCGTCATGCCATCGCGGTCAAGCAATTGCACTTCGACATTCCCGGCCGGCGACGTGGCTGCCTGGTTAATGGCATTACGCGTATCCGGGTTCATGTTCGTGGTCTCGAAATGCGCCGCGACATTGCTCAACGTTGCTGGGCACTTCGACACCGAAATATTGAACATTCTGGAGCCAGCGGTTTGGCCAGCTGCAGCCAGCGACTGCGTAGACAGGGTATCCAGCGTGACCGTCTGGTCCTCGTCACCCGCGTTGATCACGCAGGTGTCGTCGGTCAGTTCGCCGTTGAACGTAACCTGACCCGTGCCCGGAGCAGTTTGAGCGAAAACCATCGGCGCGACGGACAGGCCCATCAGCGCGATCATGAGTTGTGTCACTTGTTTTTTCATGAGATTCCTTTTTGTTGCTATTCGAAACTACCAACCCTTCTGAAGCCGGGGCTTCCAGCGACCGTCAAGGCAAGGAAATGATGTCATTGAAGCGGATCGCTGTTAATGGGCCGATACCCAAAATGAGTGATCATGTAGCCCAGTCAAGAAACGCCGTACCGGTTCCTCGAACCGGACCGATACCAGCCTCACTCCCAAAGTTGGGAGAAGGCGCCACCAGAACGATGGACGTCGCCTGAGAAGTGCGGCAATGGTTACGAGCAGTACCACTCGCGCACGATCGTGACGAGTTCAACGTCGTTTCTGGCGCCCAGTTTCTTCATGCCTGCGTTCTTCTGGTTGCTAACTGTCTTGGGACTGCGATTGAGCCGCTCGGCGATCGCCCCGATCGACATCCCATCGCAGATCATTCGCACGACCGTCGATTCCTTTTCAGATAGCGAGTCGAGCGAAGACCCGCCTTCCGATGCGCGCCGCGCGGTGGACAACATCCTGTTAGCAATGGAATCCGGCAGAAACACGCTCTTGTTTTTGGCGGCACGAACGGCAGCGATAAGGCTGACAAAGCCCTCGGGCCCCTTACCGACGAAACCGGCCGCCCCCGCATTGAGCGCAGCCGAAATGATGTGCGTCGATGAATGTGAGCTGAGAAAGACAACCCGTATGGCTGGAGCGGCACGCTGAATCCGGTCAAGAAGGTTGAGGCCATCGGCATACGCATCACCTTCGAATTCGTAGTCGCATACGAGAACGTCAACCGGCACCTCAACCAACAGCTGGAGCAGCCCGCCAATACTTTCGCTTTTGAAGCAGACCTGGATGTCAGGGCAAGGCTGAAGAAGATGTTCGACGCCGAGGAGAATGAATGGATGATCGTCGGCAATACCCACCCTGATTTTGTTCACTCACACTCCATGGCCATGCTGGCGAATACCTTTTTCATACCAAATCAACTGCAAGCTTTGTTACCAGAGTACGGTGTCGTTTCACGCCGTTAAGTCGCACACCTCAGGAGCGACGGCCGATCGATAAGATTCCTCGAAACCAGCATGCTTGTTACGGGTACACCGATGTCCGTGACTCGCTGATGGACAGGACGTATTAATAGAATCTTATGGAGAAGGTCGTTGTGCTTTGGTAGAGTCAAAGCAATATTTCCCACGCAACATGGCATGGTTCACCGATGGAGGCGGGATAGCGCAACGCCCCGCACACGTCGGCGAGGAATCGAAATATCCGCGCGTCGGATAGTCAGATTGTACGAGGCACTAAAAAAGAAGGAATTCAGCAGATTCCTATATATGCCATTCAGGTACATAGGAGTGCCTTGATCAAGGTGGCCTCAACACGCGCTAAGGCACAAAATGGTTGCGCACGAGATTGACGAACGCGACCAGCGCGGTAAGCAGAACCACAATACATAGCCAGCGTTCGAGCAGGGTAAACACAGGCCATTTCCCTTTGCGACGCTCGGCGATGTAAAACCACGCGGTCGCCGCCGTATAAAGTACGGTCGACATCAACAGATAGTGCAGGCCGCCCGCGTACACGAGAAACAGCGCGTAGACGCAGCCCACCAGCGCAAGCATGAAATCGATACGCCGTGCCCACGGCTGTCCCGCATACGATTCCCCGCTCGCTGCGAGCTTCAACCCATAGCCGGCGACGAGCAGATATGGAATCAGGTTCATCGATGTCGTGAACTCCTTGGCCAGCGTGAACGCCTCGGTTGAGAACAGCGTCACGATCAGAAACGCCTGGATCACGAGGCTCGTCATCCACAACGCGGCGACCGGTACGTGGTTGCGGCTTTCGCGTCCAAGAAACGCGGGCATCGTACGGCTCTTGCCCGCGGCATGAAGAATTTCGGCGGCGAGCAGCGTCCATGCAAGATAGGAGCCTAGTACCGATATCAACAGGCCGAGCTTGACCACGACCGCGCCCCAGGTGCCAACTGCGGCGCTCAGCACGCCAGCCATCGACGGATTTTTCAGCGTGCCCAACTGCTCAAGCGGCAACACGCCATACGACAACAACGTGACCATGACCATTAGCGCAAGCACGCAGAGAAAGCCGAGCACGGTCGCGACGCCGACGTCGCGCCGTTCGCGCGCATGCCGTGAATAAACACTCGCGCCTTCGACGCCGAGAAACACGAAGACGGTGCCCAACATGGTCTTGCGCACCTCGCCGAACAGACCGGCCACCGACGGCTCGGGACGGGTCCACAGATTCGCGACGAACAGTTGCCACTTGACGCTGGATAGCACGAGCACCGCAAACAGCCCGAGCGCGAACAACTTGGCGACCGTCATCGACGCATTCACTATCGACGAGCCCTTCACGCCGCGCAGAATCAGAAAATGGAACACCCAGATCATCAGCGAGGAGCTGACAATCGCGCTCAGCGTATTGCCGGCGCCGAATGAGGGCGCGACGATCGCGAGCGCGGACTTGATCAGCACGAGATAGGCGACGTTGCCAAGACAGCTGGCGCACCAGTAGCCGAACGCCGACAGAAAACCCGTATAGCGTCCAAAGCCGACGCGCGCATACGTATAAACACCAACGTCGAGCTCGGGCTTGCGCCATGCGAGCCGTTCAAAGATCAGCGCGAGTATCAGCATGCCGGAGCCGGCGATGGTCCAACTGATCAAGGAACCGACCACGCCGGTATATTTGCCGAGCGCCTGCGGCAACGAAAAGACGCCCACCCCGACCATCGAGCCGATCACCATCGCCATCAGGCCCGCAGCTGAAAGTCTGACGCGCTTGTCCATGCTGCGATCGCTCTCCCGCGAATACGTTCCGATCCAGCCGCGCTTTTGCGACTGCGATGATCATCCGCTCAGATGACAATCGTGCCGGTCGCGAGGCCGACCAGCGCGGCAAACGCGCCACAGGCGGCGACGGCAAAGATGAGCCACTCGAGTTTCGAAAACAGCCGCAGGCCACGCTCGCGTTTGGCCACCACATACAGCACCGTTCCGGGCGCATACAGCAGCCCCGACAGCATCAGAAACTTCAGGCCGCCCGCGAACAGCAGAAAAGCCGTGTACAACGTCGCGAACATCGCGACGAAATACTCGATGCGCAACGCGCCGCTCAAGGCGCCGCCGCTCTGCCCGCTATTGTGACGCGCGGCTTTGATGCCGTATGCGGCCACGAGGAAATAAGGTATCAGCGCCATCGAGCTCGTCAGGTTGAGCATCAGCGCAAACGCATCGGTCGACCAGTAGGTGCTGATCACGAACAACTGCACCACGGTACTCGTAAGCCACACCGCGGCGACCGGCAGCTTGCGCTCGTTCTGTCGCGCGAAGACGCGCGGCATCGTCTCGAGACGCGCGGCGGCGTACAGCACCTCGGCACAGATCAGCGACCACGCGAGGTACGCGCCGAGGATCGAAATGATCAGACCGGCGCTGATGAATACGACGCCGAACGGGCCGAGCAGCGCGCCGAGTACCGCGGCCATCGACGGCTGGCGCATCACCGCGATGTCGGCGCGCGGCAAGCTCGCGTAAGGCAGCAGCGTCACCAGCACGAGCAGACACAGCACGGCCACGAAGCCGGTGATCGTCGCCGCGCCGACGTCCGAGCGCTTTTTCGCGTAGCGCGAGTACACGCTCGCACCTTCGATACCGACGAACACGAACACGGTGACAAGCATCGTCGCACGGACCTGCAAGAACAGACCCGCGCCGATCTGATCGCTGCCTTCCAGCAGATTCGCGCGGAACATGTCGGCACGAAACAGCGCCACCAGCATCACGATGAATAGCACGATGGGAATCAGCTTCGCGACCGTGACGATCGTGTTGATCATCGTGGCCTGCTGGACACCGCGCAGCATCACCAGATGAAACAGCCAGATGCCCACCGACGACACGATGATCGCGGTCGCCGTATTGCCGTTGCCGAATGCGGGGACGAAAGCGCCGAGCGTCGATTTGATCAGCACCCAGTACGACACGTTGCCGAAGCAGCCGGCCATCCAGTAGCCGAATGCGGACAGAAAGCCCGCATAATCGCCGAAGCCCGCTCGCGCATACGCGAACACGCCGGCGTCGAGCTCGGGCCGCCGCTGTGCGAGCGTCTGAAAGACGCGCGCGAGCGCGTACATGCCGATGCCCGCCACGCACCATGCAATGACCGCGCCGAACGGTCCGGTCGCGCGTGCGAAATTGCGCGGCAACGAGAAAATCCCTGCGCCCACCATTGAGCCGACGACCATCGCGGTCAATGCGGGCAACGACAGTTTCGTCTGTAACTGGGTTGACATCGTCCATCCTCGAATATCGGATTCAACATCGCTCGCGCAGGCTTCCGGCCGGCCATCAATTAACAAAAACGCCGTCACCGTGGTCCTGCGGTGACGGCGCTTTCTATGTCGCGCTTCCGATGTTTGGTGCGCTTGCGGCGCCTCGCGGCCGCTCACTGCGAAGCCGGCGCCGGCCCCGTCGGCGTCTGGGTGTTCGCGGCCAATGGCGGATTGGCCAACCAGCCGCCCCCCATCGCCCTGAACAGCGCGAATTGCGCCTGCAGCTTGCCGACCTCTTCCCTCACCTGCGACGACTGGCTTTCAAGCAGCGCAACCCGCACCTGATCGATATCGACGCGACCGGTATCGCCGAGTTGGTAGCGACGCTGCACCTGGCTCAGCTGCGTGGTCCGCCGCGTAACTTCTTCATTGCGCGCCTTGAACAATTCGTCCTGCCGGTTCAAACGCGCCAACGCACGGTCGACGTCGTAGAACGCGCCGAGCGCGGTCTTTTCGTAGTTGAACATCGCCTGCTGCGCCTGCGCATCCGACGACTCCACCTGCGAGCGTCGCGCGCCGAAATCAATCAGCGGCATCGCCATCGCTGCACCGAATAGCCAGAACGTGCTGGGCCCGAGGCTTTGACCCGCGATCTCCCATCCATTGCGCGCGAGCAATCCGCTTAACGAGATGGTCGGCCAGTAATTGAGCCGCGCGACATCCGACTGCCTGACCGCCGCATTCACGCGTGCCTGCGCCGCGATCAGATCCGGGCGTCGCATCAGCAGATCGACGGGCTGGCCGGGCTCGATATGCGGCAGCGCGGTCATCAGCGTGTCGCTTTCATCGAGAATCGCGCCGAATTCCGCGGGCTGCACGCCGCATAGATTCTGCAGATTCAGCCGCGCCTGCGCGATGCCGTTCTCCACGTCCTGCAAACGCGCATCGACCTGCGCGCGGCCCGCGCGCGCCGCTTCGATGTCCATACTCAGAACGAGGCCCGCGTTAAAGCTCTTCTCGGCGATGTTGACGAAGTCGTCCGCGATTGCGCGGCTCTGCAGCAGGATCGTGCGCTGACGCACCAGCCCGCGATAGGTGACGTACAGATCCGCAACGCCCGACACCACGCTCAGGCGTACCGCCTCCGCGTCGCCCGCGGCCGCGCGTGCCTGTTCGCGTGCCGCCGAGAGCCTTGCGCGTCCCTGGCCGAACAGGTCGATCTCCCATTGCGCCTGCAAGCCGACGCGCCAGAACTGCGCATCGGTATTGTTGATGCCGAGCAGTTCCTCGAACTCGAGCTGCGTCTCGCCGCCGTGATACTTCGCGGCGCTCACGCTTGCACCGACCGACGGCAACAGCTGCGAGCGAGCCAGCCGGATCCCGGCCTGCACCTGATCGACGCGTGCGTAAGCGGTGGCGATGTCGAAGTTGTGCGCGAGCGCGAGCTCGATCAGTTTGTTCAGCGTCGGGTCGCTGTACTGGGTCCACCATGCCGCGAGCTGCTGCTCGGACATCGGTGTCGCCGCGCCCGGTTGCGCCTCCGAATACTGTGACGGAAACGCGGCGGGCTTTTCCAGCTGCAATGATCCCGTACAACCGGCTTCGAGCAGCAATGCCGCGATGGCGAAAAGACAAGGGCGCGCGCGGATCATTTTGCTTCCGGGTGTTGACCCGGCTCCCATTCCGCCTGCCTGATCTTGAACAACATCGCATACAGCGCCGGCACGGCGACCAACGTCAGCACGGTGGCAAAAACAAGGCCCGCCATAATCGTGATCGCCATGTCCTTGAAGAAAGGATCCCACAACAACGGCGCCATGCCGAGCGCCGTCGTACCGCCCCCCAGTATCACCGGCCGCAGACGGTTCATCGCGCCGTGGGTCACCGCCTGCATGCGCGGCACGCCCGCGGCGATCTGCGAATCCATCTCTTCGACGAGCACCACGCCGTTCTTGATCAGCATGCCGATCAGACTCAATAGACCGAGCAACGCCATGAAGCCGAACGCGCCGCGAAATAGCAGCAGACCGAGCGTGACGCCGACGATCGACATCGGCACGACGAGCAGCACGACGAGCGCCGGCTTCAGGCGTCCGAACATCATCAGCACGAGCAGCGCCATGCCGATGAAGCCGAGCGGCAGTTGACGGAACAGGCTCTGCTGCGCGCGCGTCGACGATTCGTGCTCGCCGCCCCATTCGAAGCTATAACCTGGTGGCAGCTTGATGTTCTCGATGCTGGAGCGTATGCGGTTGAACGCGTCGACACTGTTCTGCCCATAGATCGGGTTGGCCGAAACCGTCAGCGTGCGAATCCGGTTTTCGCGCGCGATCTGGCCTTCCTCGGTACCGACCGTGAAGCCGTTGACCACGTCGCCGAGCGGCACGTAACGGCGCAGCCCCGCGCTGAACACCTGCAGGTCCTGCAGACCCGCGACGCCACGCGTGTAGTCGGGCGAACGCAGCACGATCGGCAGTAGCTGATCGCCTTCGCGATAGATGCCCGCCCGCAGGCCTTCGCTTGCATAAGCCATCGTGTCGCTAACCTGACGGCGCGTCACACCGAGCGAGCGCGCCCGCGATTCGTCGAATTCCGGCCGCACGATGCTGATCGGGTTCTCCCAGTCGTCGCGAATCGCGATGATGCGGCCGTCCGCCTTCAGCACATTCTGTGCTTCTTGAGACAAGCGGCGCAGCATGGCCGGATCGGGTCCGGAGAAGCGTGCCTGAATGGCCGCGCCACCGCCGGGACCGAAGTTCGGTCGCGTGACCGTCCAATGCTGTTCGGGGAAGCGCTTCTTCAGGTCCGCTTCGATGTCCGGAATCATGTCGTCGATCAGGCTCTGGTCCTTCGCGCCGACGATGAACTGCGCGTACGACGGATCACGCCCCTCCGGATCGTAGACGAGGAAGAACCGCGTCGCGCCCGAGCCAATATACGTCTGCACGTTGGTGACGTCCGCATGCTTGAGCAGCACCTTCTCCATCTCGCGGCTCCTTTCGACGACCGCGCGAATATCGGTGCCGCGCGGCAAACGCATGTCGACATAGAAGATCGGCGTGGTCGACGCGGGGAAGAAGCTCCGCTCGACGAAACGGAACGCCCACCCGGCCAGCAGGGTCAGCGCGACGAGGCCGATGACCACGAACACGCGCTGTCGGGTGACCCATGACAACAGCTCGCCGTAACGCTTGTACAGCTTCGACTTGAACGGGTCGTCATCGATGATGTCCGCGGGCTTGAAAAGATACGTGCCGAACAGCGGTGTCAGGGCGATGGCGATCACCCAGCTGAATAGCAGCGAAATCGCAGCGACGGCGAACAACGACGCACAGAATTCGCCGACCGCATCCGGCGACAGGCCGATGCCCGAGAAAGCCAGAATCCCCACAATGGTCGACGCGAGCAGAAGCCATTGGCTTTGTTTCAGAATCTCGGTCGCCGCCTGGAGATGCGACGTGCCTCGTTGAACCTTCACGAGCATCCCCTCGACCACCACGATGCTGTTATCGGTCAGCATGCCCATTACGATGATCAGCGCGCCGAGTGAGATACGCTGCAGCTCGATGCCTGCCGCGTACATGACCAGCAGCGTGCCGAGGATCGACAGGAACAGCTCGACGCTCAGCACCACGCCCGCGCGCCAGCCGAGCGCAATGCCCAGCGCGACACCGACGATCGCCACGGACAGGAACACGTCGAAGATAAAACCGCGCACGCTCTCGTCGACGACCTGCGGCTGATCGTAAAGCGAGTGCAGCTTGATGCCGATCGGGCGGTCGCGCTCGAGTTCGGCGAGCTTCGCCTTGATCTTCGCGCCGACGCTCACCACGTTGACGCGCGGCCGCGCGCTGATACCGATCGTAACCGCGGGCTGGCCGTTATAGTGAATGAGCTGGTTCGGAATCGTCGCGTAGCCGTGGCTTACGCGCGCGATGTCGCCGAGCAGCAGCGGGCCGGGCGTATTGTTGACAGGCAGCGAACGAATGGCCTGCAGCGAATCGAGCGAGCCGGACGGCGCAATCCGCAACGACAGGTCGCCGACACGTTCGCGGCCCGCGGGCCGAACCTCGTTCTGCACGAACAGCGTCTGCACAACATCGTCGGTGGACAGATTGTTGGCGATCAGTTGCGACTGGTCGACGTCGACCGAGATCTGCTCCTGCTGCTGACCGGCGATCACGATGTCGGACACGTCGCCGAGTGTCAGCAGTTGGCGGCGCAGTTCGCGCGCGTACTCATACAGTTGCGCCTGCGTGTAGCCCTCGCCGGTCAGCGCGTAGAACATCCCGTAGACGTCGCCGAAACGGTCGACCACGAGTGACGGTCCCGCGCCCGGCGGAAGCCGGGGCTGTGCATCCGATACCGACTTGCGCACCTCGTCCCACACTTGCGGCAATTGCGCCGACGTGTACTGGTCGCGAATCTCGACGCGGACTTCAGAGTAGCCCGGTGTCGAACGCGAGGTCAGCTTGTCGACCTGCGGCATCTGCTGGATCGCGCTTTCGAGCCGGTCCGTCACTTCCTGCTCGACTTCGTGCGCACTCGCGCCCGGATACAGCGTCACGACGACTGCGGTCTTGATTGTGAACTTCGGGTCTTCGAGCCGCCCGATGTTGTAGTACGCGAAGATGCCGCCCAACAGCGAGATGAGCGTCAGAACCCACGCGATCAGCGGCTTTTCGATAAGGGGGCGCGCGAGATTCATTGAGGCGCATCCATTGGACGGACCGCCATTCCCTCTTTCATGAACTGCGAGCCGCCGGCCACCACGCGGTCGCCCGCCGCAACCGCCCCCGCGACGACCACATCGTCATTGCGAATTTCGCGCACGCTGACCGGCACCGCATGCACACGGCCGGACGCGGCGTCGTAGCGCCACAGACTGCGCTGACCGTCCGCGCCGATCGACACCGCGGCGATCGGAATCGCGAAGTACCCTTTGTTGTCGTTTTGCGCGACCTGACGCGCCGTGTCGGAAATCTGTACGCGCAGCGCCATGCCGGGGAACAGCATCGCGCTTTGCGGTCCTTCGATCGAGAACACGAGCCGGTAGGCCGCCGAAGTCGGCGAGCTCTGCGTGGTCCGTTCGCGGAACACGAGCGGGAAGCGGTTCTGCGGCCGCTCGGGCAGCCACGCCTCGGCTCTCAGCGTCTTGTCGACGAAGAGCCGTTCGGCGATGCTCTGAGGCAGATCGACGCCGACATCGACACGACCGATGTTTTCCAGATTGAACGCGGGCGCGCCAGCCTGCACGACCTGCTGGATCTCGATGTTGCGGCGAGCGATCCGGCCGTCGAATGGCGCGACGAGCTGGGTATTGCGTAAGTCGCGGCTCGCCATGTCGCGTGCCGCGCGCGCGGCGTCTGTGGAAGCCGACAACTGCTCATAGGCAGCCTGGGACAGAATACCGTCCTGGCGCAATACCGCCTGGCGCTTCAGGTTGTCACTCAGTTGCTGATACTGCGCGTTCGCGCGCTGCAGTTGCAGCTTGTAGGGTTCCTCGTCGATACGCGCGATCAGCTGCCCGCGTTTCACCGATGCTCCTTCGAGCACCGCGATCTGCACGACGCGGCCCGATACTTCGAAGGCGAGCGGCGAGATGCTGGTCTGCTCGACCCGCCCAGTAAAAATGCGAATGGCGGAAGCGTCGGCCGGTTCGACTTTGGTGAGCTGCACGGCTGGTCTCGCATCGGCAGTCTGTGTTTCGGTCTGCCGTTGGCACCCCCACAGTGACAGCACGAGCACACAGGTCAACACGCACGGCAATGCGCCGGTCGGTGCGACTCCGGCTGATCGGGGAACCGGCGGTGCATTGGAGCGGTTTGCGTTCATGACGTTCTCGGCTGACTGCTGACGCAACCCGTGTCGTGCACCCGGCGGCAATGTAGCTAGCGGGCCGGCGAAGACGAGGCTCTACAGGTTGCTCGGAAATTCATAGGGGTCCATAAACAGTGGACCGATGAGTGGATCCGCTGCGACTTCCACGGCCAGGTCAGCCTCAGGGAACATCTGCATCCCAACGTCTGCATCCCATTACCTATCAGGCATCCTGTCTAACTGCCACACTGCTTTGTCACGCCGAAAAGGCTGAAAAAATTGAAAAGTTCGCCCTGGTATGGAATGCACGACGATTCCAGCAAAACGCAAAGTCGAATGAACGTGCATGCGAGTTTTGCAACATGGAATCGGGTCCTTTCGATCGAGGTATGCCGCAGAATTATTTAAGGTCCCAAACAATTCATTGTCAAGCGTCTCACCGTCACCGCGCGTTCGAATCTGGAAGAATGCATGACGCTAGAATGTGCGCGTCAGATCGTTTAACTTCTTCGGCGGCATATCCCGACGCAACCATCTGTACGGCTATTCCGATGTAGTAGTGACGAGGTGCGATAGGCAAAAAGTGCTATAGGTTTGAAGGAATTTTTGATTCGGCCAATGCAGGCGCCGTGATTGTTGAATCGGAATTCTTTCTCATTGAAGGCCATGTGTGCTGTGCGAACGACGCCGGTTGCGCAAGCAATTTGCCGGGCGTACAGTACTTAGCGGACAAGTGATTAACTTTCAGATTTATCGATTCGGCGCACGAGGCAACGGCCTTGTGACTCAACTCTGCGTGACAAGAAACATGGCAGTTGCAACTTCGCAGGCTGTCGCCGCAGCGTTCATCGTTTGCCCGTGCATCAGCGTACCGTCTGTGTCGGAAAATCACCGGATCCTTTCTGCCATTCAGCCATGACGACGGTCCACCGCAAAACGACGGAGACGGCACCGCACAAGACTGGACTCTCTTCCACTCGCCTCGAAACGCTTGATGCCGGACCAGCCGACATCGGCATAGCGCGGCAGCGATCTCGCACGAACCGGTCCGACGCATGATGACCCGCGCGCTCGCATCGTGGATATCGCGGTGCGTAGCACCCGCGCTGCTCGCCAGCGGTCTTCTGTCCGGTTGCGCAATGGTGACCGTCAGTTCACAAGGCCCCGAGCAGTACATCGCGATGCGTCGCGGCGATATTCTGTCGACCGGCCGTCTAAGCGCCGCGACGCGAGACACGCTGCACGTTGTCGCACTCGATGAGATCACCTGCCAACGCGAGCCGCTCGATTGCATCAACACGATCTCGACCGTTGGCGGAATCAATACGGACCGGCGATTGTCGAGCCTCGCCGAACTGTCCTTGCAGATGGCCATCACGAATACGCCGACCCATGCCACCGAATGGAGCGACGCGCAATTCGATTTGTGGCTCAGGACCGCGCGATTCGCGTATGCATTTCTATTCCTCGGTCAGCGCACTGCCGGCGAACGTGCATTCGAAGATCGTCAGACTCAGGTTCGCGACTACTACAACTATGCAGTACAGGAACTGGCCCGCGCGCTGTTTCTGCGCGGTGCGCTCGAGACCGGTGCCAGCGACGTCGAGCCGGGCACGCAGTACATCGCAGGCTGGACCATTCATCTCGACTTGAGCCGCGTCCGGCTGCCCGAGGGTGTGCGCGAACCGCGCGAAGTCATCCCGGCGTCGCGGCTTTCCTTCGTGGGGATACGCAGCATTTATCGACGCGATGGTTTGGGCGCGGAACTCGTTGCTGTGATGAACGGCCCACCGCCTGAAGAGAATGCGGATGCGGGTGGCAATGCCGGGGGCGATAGCGGTGCGACGACGCGCGTCGATAGCCCCGCGAATGCTCCGCTCAAGGCGGGTGTGTCGTCACGAGTCGCGGGACGGCCGAGACCAGCGACGCGCTTTTTCAGCGAGATGCCGTCGCCGAACGTGACCGCCTTGATCTGGTTCAGCCAGGGCACGCTCGAACAGGTGCTTGCCTCGCATGATGTCGTGCTGTCCGTCTTCGATCCGTATCGCGAAGACAGTGTCGAGCGGCACGGCCAGACAGTGCCACTCTCGGCCAACTTCAGCGCGGGCTATGGGATCTGGCTTGCGCGCTCGGGTTTCGCGGGGCAATCGTTGCGCACGCTGTTTGGACGCGCGCGCGGCATCGATACGCCGCGCATCTACATGATGCAGCCGTTCGATCGCAATCGACGGATCATTCTGATGCTGCACGGCCTCGCGAGCAGCCCCGAGGCGTGGGTCAACGTCGCCAACGATATTCAGGGCGATGAAGTGCTTCGCCAGCATTTCCAGGTGTGGCAGGTCTACTACCCGACCAACGTGCCGATTCTGGTCAACCTCGCGCGCATCCGGCGCGCCACGCAGCAGACGCTCGCGCACTTTGATCCACACGGCACGGCGCCGGCGTCGCATGGCATGGTGCTGATCGGTCACAGCATGGGGGGCGTTATCGCGCGACTACTCGTGTCGACTTCCGGCGACGAGCTTTGGACGACTCTCAAGGACAGGTATGTGCCCGAAGGCACCGATATCGATCGGGAGGACGAGCGGCTCAATCGGCTGCTGAACTTCACGCCGATGCCGCAAGTCGAGCGCGCAATATTTATCGCGGCACCTCACCGCGGCACACCGTTCGCGAGTAACCGGCTGGCGCGCTGGGTGGCCAACCTCGTGCGGCTGCCGCTCGCCCTGCTCAATGAGATCGAGGAAGTGATGCAGACAGCGACGAGCATCGAAGCGGAGGGCCAGACTTTCCATGTGCCGAACAGCATCGAACAGCTTCGCGAAACCGATCCTTTGATTCGCGCAACATCGCAGTTGCCGATCAGCCCGCAAGTCTGCTTCCACTCGATCATTGCACGGCGCCGCGAAAGCGGGCCGCTCGAAGATTCCGACGACGGCGTGGTGCCTTATCGCAGCGCGCATCTCGCTGCCGCAGTGTCGGAGAAGGTGATTGTGGCCGGCCACAGCGTGCAGCAGACGCCGCAAGCGATCCTCGAGATCCGGCGGATCTTGCACGAGGACATCGCGCAGATCGATGAGCGCGGGAGGGCTGAGTGCGTGAAGTGATGGCTAAGGGCTGAGTCCTTTGCGAGGGCTCGTGCTTGACCAGGTCGCTAGCGCATCATGTCGCCGAAACGCCAACGGCCATTCAAATCGATTCGCTACAAATTACGTATTAAACGTTACGACTTGTTGAGACGTCGGTATTAATTCCGGCGTTTTGCCGCGGTTGAGCGCAGCGACGTAGAGTCGGTCATTATTTCGACCAATTGGCGTGAAACAAAAGCGACGTGTCATGGAAATATGCTTTAAAAACAATTGGTTAGCATATAGTCGATGCGTTTCGGTATGTTTCACGGCGGACGAATTGGCGAAATCGACTGGCGTATGGCGCTTTGGCGCTCGTATTGATTAATCTCCAGCGATTTTTCGATATTTAGTTCGTGAAACAGACGCGCTTTCTCGACCCCGTATATGGTGGCGCGTCGATTTGCCTTCGCCACGCTCGCTGACGACTCTTTGCGTCCGCGACAATTTCGCGGCCTTGCCCTCTCCTATCTTGTCGGCATCGTGCACTGAATCGCCTGCCGATGAGCTGGGAGCAGCGACCTTGGTTGCGCGCTGAACGAGCGGTATGGCATAGACTTATCCGGTTAGCGCGACAGGGCCAAATGGGACGAAGATCGATCGCGGCAGTCTGCACGTTCAGTGAGGCCTTGACGCACAAGTCCGAAGGCTTTTAATCAGCGGCCAAGTCGAATCAGAGGCCTGTCCAGTGTCATCAGTTTGGCTTGACGTGTCTACTAACCGACGACGCCATGATGGTAGATCAACGCGACGACAGCCAAACATTAGGCACCAGGGCGGCGTCCGCGATTGACTTCCGGGCGTCGGGCACCGGGCCAAATCAGCACGGACATTTGATTCCAAGCGAGCTGGCGTGCCCGGAACGCGAGGCAGACACCGATTGCGAAACGCTTCACCTGCTTCGATTGCGCGGATCGCGATGCAAGGCGCAGCATCCCTGAACGCGATATTCCAGTGACGACGCCTCACGCTGCACATTGGCACACGTCGTCTGTTCGCTAGGGCGAGCCAGATTCACTGTCTTCTTTGCGTGTTCGTTAGCCGTCATTTCATCGCGAATCGAACAGTATGGATTCCCAGCAAAAGGAGAGCTGACTTTGCGATCGATAAGCGCTGGGCTTAGCGCTTCGCGCGTCTGTTGCATCGCGTAGTCCGAAACGGCGTTGCCGCGGTTGCTGCGACAGACAGCGCCATCAAGGGCCCAGCGCTTTATGGAAAATCATGGTCTCTGCACGCCGCGCAGATTGACCGGGGTTCCGACAAGCCCGTGGTGTCCGATTACTGAGCGGAGCCTCGATGACAAGGAGGGCGGTCTTTCTCATCGCTAAGATTGGCTCCGACGTCGGCCGTGGAGAAGCGCATCGACGAATCCCGCGGATGTGCCGTGGCGTTGAGAATGATCGTGGAAGCCTGCCGGAAAGAGTTTTCGTTCAAAGGATAGAGGATCGGCCTTCCGTCCGCTTCGTCGTCTGGCGCCAGGCGCCTGTACGATTTCGGTAGTGCCCTGGGGCAATAAGGCTGGGCGCGGAAGAGTGAACGGCCAGCTGGCGGGCCGCCTCATTATTCTGCGCCGGGGGACGGCCTCGCCAATTCAACGTCGCGCGGTCGTCCCCGCAGCCGGCGCCTGCGAGGTGGTTCCGCGAACACACCACTGCGCAGATTTCCCACGAATCGTGCATGGCACGAAGGACGGTCGTTCGCACCGAACACGGCACTCTCGGACAGGCATCGGCCTGGGTCGACCATAGTGTCTAGAGCATAGTGTCTAGAGTCTAGACACCCGGATGGTACTGATGAGGTGTCGTCTGACTGAGTGTCTAGACTCTAGACACTCTTCGTCCCGAACTATTCTGTCTGCCGACAAAAAAGCCCGCGCTGGGCGGGCTTCTCCACACTACAAACCGACCATCAATCAGTTCGTTTTCGGCTGCGATTGGAACATCTGCCCGATCAACTGCCGTATCTGAACTTCTTGCGCCTCGGTAATCACCCCAGTCTTGATCTTGATCGTGAAGTTGCTGACATCCTTCGTGATGCTTCCAGCGTGCTCCCGTCCCGCAAAAAACTTTTCGATGTTGCGCCCGCTGGTACCAGCCGACGTCGTCTGCCGCGTCGCCAGCGCACTGATCGCTGCGGCGGCCTTGCCCTGATCCATTTCCCCTCTCACCAACAGCGGCCAAATTTCGCGAGCGGCTTTAACGCCATCCTCGCCATGCTTTTTGATAGCCGCCGCAATTGCTTGCGCCGCGGTCCCGCCCAGTAGTCGCGGCTGAATGTCGAGATCTTTCTTGATGAAGTCCGGCAGATTATCGAACGACAAAAACTGGTACAGACCTGCCCGCGACAATCCCATCGCTTCCGCCAGCCGCTTGCGATTCGGGAATTCCGTTTCCGATCGTCGGATCGCTACACCGATCTCATAGTCGGCAAGGTCGTCGCGGCTGATGTTTTCGACCATCGCGAGGACGGCCATGTCCGAATCGGAGCAATCCGCGACCACCGCCTTGATCGTATCCAGCCCCACCATCTTGTGCGCACGCCAGCGCCGTTCGCCGGCGACGATCTGATAGTCGTCCGCGACACGACGGACCACGATCGGCTGCATCAGCCCAACTTCCCGGATCGACTCGGCGAGCTCGGCCAGCTTCGCTTCGTTGAACACGCGGCGCGGCTGCCAAGGATTCGGCAAGATGCCCGCAACCGGCAGTTGCGAGGCGACGCCGGTCGATTCCAATTCCTGCACGCGAAGTTGCGCAACGGCCAGCGCGCCGGCGAGGCCGGGCGCCGTCTGCGTGCGGTTGCTGCGCTTCACCTCGTCCTCGTTGATCGACGAAGTCTTGCGAATGCCGGACGTCTTGGCCAGCAACTGTTCTCGCATATTGCTCATTGCGCGTTCCTCCATTTTTCCGAATAGATCTCATCGATCCAGCGACAGTAGTCGACGAGAGGCTGCCGCACGCGTTGCAGCGACTTAGCCGCGCTGTGATTGCTGCTGATGTCGAAGACTGTCGAGAACGCCAACGCGCCGGTGCTCATCACCGAGCTCGCCGGGACCTCGATCGAATGCAACCAGTTTTCGTACGCGCTTTGCGCCCACGCGCGCACGATCGGCGCCGACGAGTTCCGCCCATAATCGACCCGCGACAACACGAGCGAGACGAAGTCATACTTCTTGTCCTTCTCGAACTTGATGAAGCTTTTGGACACGTCCGAAAAGAGTCGCCAGAACGACAGCGAACTGATGAAGTCCAGGTTCTCCGGCACCATCGGCATCACCATGGAATCTGCGGCCATTAGCGCGTTCAGATTCAGATACGACAGCGACGGCGATGTATCCATCAGGATGTAGTCGTACTTCTTGCGCAGCGGCTCGAGCCCTTGACGAAGCACGGTCCAGAAACGGAAGCCCGGCCGGACCTTTTGCATGGCTGGCAGATGGAACTCTGCTCCGATCAGTTCCGTGTGCGCAGGAATCACGTCAATGCCATCCCAGTACGTCGACTGGACTCGCCCTTCGAGCCCACCTTCGATGTCCTGGTCATAGACGTACGGCAACACGGTATCTTCCGGCGTCACGTCTTTTTCCGCGTACAGTCCGCACAGTTCCGAAAGCGAAGCTTGCGGATCGAGATCGACCACCAACACTTTGCGTCCCCGCAACGACAATCCTTGGGCGAGGCACATCGTCGTCGTAGTCTTGGCGGAGCCGCCTTTGAGTTGCGCTGTGATAACGATCTTTCCGTCGGGCTCCTTCAGGCGCGTGACCAACGGAGTCTGGTAGATGTCGGAAATCTTTTGCACCCAGATCCGCGCTTCTTCCAGCGTGAAGGTCCGGGTTCGGCCCGTGCCGGCCGCTGTGCCCGAAGGCAAGTCTCCATCCCCTTTTGTCGCGAGATACTGAACCTGCGAGTGAGAGATGTTGCACATCTCGGCAATCTCGCCGGTCTTGAAAACGGGAGCCGTTTTTCGAGGACGCGGAGCCAGAATCGTGTCACGCAGCTCATTAGTGAAAATGGTGACTTTTTCTGCGAACTGGCTGATCTGCTCAAAGTGAACGGTTCGGTCTACGGCAGGAAGTTGGCTCGTTCTGACCATTCTGAGGTTTTTCCATAAAATTCCAGAAACCTCAGAATACAGGAAATACTTGAAAATAGCTTATTAAATTATTGTTTTTACGCTGATTTCTCCGAATTTTCGTACTGACGGACCGTTTCGGTCGCAGGAGCCGCAGTGGAAATTGAGCACCTGTCGCTCGTCCAGCGTACGTGAGAGCACAAATGACCTCACCTTTGTCCGCGACCCCGGCTGCGAAATCGACAAGTCTGCTTAAATTCCCGGCACATGGTGAGGTCATTTGTGCACTTCCCCGGTTCGATAAGGACGGCACGGCGACATCCGGCACAAGGAACCTCACCATTATCGGAGTTTCGCGACTTCCCTGCGAAGGTACAGCTCAGTGAGGGCGCAGTAGCACAATGAACCTCACCTACAAAAGCCGCAATGCTTCGCGCTGGACCGATAAACCAAGGCCATGTTGCAGCACCAAATGGAATCCATCACAGTTGAAGCACAACCAACCTCACCTTTGAGCCACGCCAATGCGGTAGCTTCCTCTAAGCGTCGCACAATCAACCTCACCATGCTGCGCTGCGCCATCTCGATCAGCATTTATTTGTTGATCTCAGTTAGTAGGTTTTTTTAAAACGAGAGCAAACCGACAAACCAACATGCAGATACGATCATCAATCAATTCAACCACTTGAATGTTCAAAGGTGAGGTGCGTTGTGCTCAAGGTGAGGTTCTGTGTGTTCAGAGGTGCGGCTGGTTGTGCAGCAAGGTGAGACCAATTCCCCAGCAAGGTGCGGTTCGCTATGCTTGACTGTGCCTCGAATCGCAAAGGTGAGGTGGGTTGTGCATCAGCGCGGAAATGAGGTTGGAAGTGCCGCGGCACAAGGACTTGGCGCACGGAGCGCCTCTTA
The DNA here is from genome assembly GCF_014397785.1 of Paraburkholderia podalyriae. GTDB lineage: Bacteria > Pseudomonadota > Gammaproteobacteria > Burkholderiales > Burkholderiaceae > Paraburkholderia > Paraburkholderia podalyriae. The sequence goes on along the minus strand of NZ_VZQQ01000009.1, from coordinate 242,630 downwards.
AAAGGTGAGGTTCGTTGTGTACATGGTGAGGTTCTGTGTGCGAAATCGAGGAACAGAAGTGAAACGACGCTTCGCTTGCGGCCCCGTTGATGGTGAGGTTCTGTGTGTTGACAGCTCACCACTGCATGCTTACAGTCCCGTGAGCGAAAAAGTGGATGAAGAACATGGCCGCGGACAATCCGGAAGAGGGCAGGTCGAAAGCGACGTCACGCCAGATGGCGCTCGCGCTGTTCGAAGACATGTTCGATCAGGGACTGCGCATCAACGAGGCCAATCGCGAGATCGGTTATCAGCGCAACGATTTCTTCACTGAAATTGTCAACATGGGGCTGCCGGCGCGGCGCTTTCTCGATGCCGCGTACTTCATCGTCGCGCAGGAGCCCGAGCAGCGCGATCAGTACGACGTCGAACTCAACTACTTCAAGTGGCTGATGCGTTATGACAGCCGCAACCTGAAGCATTTGCGCACGATCGCCGACGAAGCGCAGAACGCAAAAGTCCGCGTGACGAATACGCCCGCGAACCGCGATCCGAATGAAGACGATCTGTGGGTGCAGGTCCAGTTGATCGGCATGGTCGGCTTTCATCGCGGACGTATGCGTTTCGACGTCCATCCGCGGCTCGTGCCGCATATCCGCGATCCGCAGAAATCGCACTGGCTGAGCTTGCGCATTTCCACCGCGTTCACGCGCAGTCTCGCGCGCGCGATCTATGACAAGGTCTTGCCGCATGTGCCAGCGGGACGCACCGACTGGATCCAGCTCGAGGAAATGCGCAACTGGCCTGGCAAAATGGGCGCGAACGCGGCCATCTTCAAATACTTCAAACGCGATTGGCTCGAGCCGGCGGTGCGCGAAATCAACGAAGTGTCGGACGTCGAGTTGTCGTACGAGACGCGGACTGCATCGACGGTGTCGAAGAAAATCGACCGCATCCGCTTCCTGCTCAAGCGCAAGGATACCGCCGACGCGGTACTCGCCAGCCTCGCGGACGCGAGCCATCTGTACAAGATTCTCACCGACGAATTCGGGCTGTCGACCAAACAGTTCAGCGAGATTTCGGAGAGCCGCGAGCTCTGGACCGACGAACGCATCCAGCAAGCCGTCGAATATACGCGCTTCAGAATCAAGCGCGGCCAGGTCAAGAAGAGTCCCGCCGGCTATCTGATGCGCGCGCTACGCGACAACTGGAAGATCTCGGACGCCGAGCGCACGATGGTCGACGTGCAGGCCAAACTGCTCGCCGACGAAGCGCAGGAACAGGCGGTCAAGGCCGAAACGAGAACGACCGTGGCGCACAGCATTGCGACGCGCGAAGAAGCAGTGCGCGCGCGCATGAACGAGGACTCGCGCAAGGGTCGCGACCATTTCAACGCCGCCGATGCGAAGACGCGCAAGGAACTGATGCATGCGTGGACGACGTCGCGCGAAGGCAAGCTGATGCTGCGTCGGATGAAGCTTGAACCGTCGACGGTCACCGAAGATGCGATCTTCGCCAATACCGAGCTGGTCTGGTATCTGGGGCAGTTCGTGTTCGGCCGGATGAACGCGGCCCGCGCGGCGGCGTGAAGTGAGCCGGCCATTACTTCAGACGCTCGGAACGCTCAGAACGAACCGACCAGCGAGCCCAGCACGATAACCACCACCAGTGCGAGCAACGCGCCGAGAATCCCGACGATCACGATGTCGCGATAGCTTTCGCGGTGCGTCGAACCGCACACGGCGAGCAGCGTCACGACCGCGCCGTTATGCGGCAGGCTGTCGAGTGTGCCAGAGGAAATCACGGCGACCCGATGCAGCAGCGCCGGGTCGATGCCGTACTGCGTGGCCAGTTGCAGATAGGTGCTGCCAAGCGCATCGAGCGCGATGGTGAGACCGCCGGAGGCCGAACCGGTCAACGCCGCGAGCAGATTGGCCGCGACCGCGAGCGATACGAGCGGGCCACCGCCGATGCTGAGCACCCATTCGCGCACGAGCGCGAACGCGGGCAGCGCGGCGATCACCGCGCCATAGCCGACCAGACTGCCGACGCTCAGCACCGGCAGCACCGATGCATTCGCGCCTGCATCGATCGTCTCGCGCAGCGCCGGCAGGCGGCGCCGATTGAGCAGCACGAGTACGACGATCGCGACGATGAGCGCCACGCACACGCCCCACACACCGGCGACCGCTCCAAGCGACGTCTCACCCCAACGGACGTCGGCCAGGTAGTCCGCGTCGATGCGCGGCAGCACGATCACGTTCATCACGAAGTTCGTCAGCACGACGAGCACGAGCGGCGCGAGCGCGACGCCGAACGACGGCAGATCCTCGCTGACATGCCCGCGCTTCGCTTCTTCCGGATCGAAACTCTGCGATACGCTTGCGCGCTCGCGCACGAGGTTGTCGCTGGCCGGCACCCTGGTGAATTTCGCCGCGCTGTTCAATTCGTCGAACCCTTCGTTGGCCGCCCTCGCGCGCGCTTGCTGCAAGGACAACCACCAAAGCCCGAACGCGACCATCACAATGCTCGCGATGATGCCGAGCCCGGGCGCGGCAAACGGCGTCGTACCAAAGAACGGCATTGGGATCGCGTTCTGGATCGCCGGCGTGCCGGGCAGCGCGGACATCGTGAAGGTCGACGTGCCGAGCGCGATCGCGGCCGGCATCAGACGGCGCGGAATATTCGCGGCCTCGAAGAGTGCGGTGGCCATCGGCGCGAGCACGAAGAACGCGACGAAGAGGCTGACACCGCCATAGGTGACGAGCGCGCCACCGATCACGACGGCGAGAATCGCCCGATGGGCGCCAAGCTTCGCCGTCATGTAACTGGCGATCGCCTTCACGGAGCCGCTGTCTTCCATCAGCTTGCCGAACAGCGCGCCGAGCAGGAACAACGGAAAGAACTGCGCGAGAAAACGCGCGGTGCTGAGCATGAAGGTCTGCGTCCAGTGCGCCAGAATCGGTTCACCCGAAATCGCGGCGGCCAGCATCGCGGCGAACGGCGCGAGCAGCAGTACGGTCCAGCCGCGATACGCGAGACCGATCAGCAGCGCGAGACTCGCGAGCATGCCAAAGAGCCCGAGACCGATCGCGAGCGGTGACAGGGTGATGACGTCCATGGTCAGACTCCGTCGAGCAACGTGTCGAGATCGAGCGAGGAGCGCACGCCGATCGAATCGCCGTGCTCGGTGAGGAACGTGTCCGCGGCACGCCGCCCTTCGTCGCGCAGCATCGTCAGAAAGCTCCACTCGGCGTTCAGCTTCGACGAGTAGCCGAGCTCGGTCATCAACTCGCTGGAGATCCGATGGATGCGCATCGCCGCCCAATGGCGGCCTTCATCGCTGCCGGCGTCCGCCGCGCGCCGCAGCAGCGCGATCATGCGCAGCTCTTTCAGCAGCGGCGAGTTGAAGGCGACCTCGTTCAGGCGGCTAATGATGTCGCGCGCGGTGCGCGGCGTTTCCTTGCGCTCGACGGGATTGACCTGGATTAGCAGCGTATCGCTCGACGCGCATTCGCGCACCAGCGGCGTGATGGTCGGATTACCGGCATAGCCGCCGTCCCAGTAGTCTTCACCGTCGATCTGGACGGCCTGGAACAGCGTGGGCAGACAGCCGGAGGCGAGCAGCACGTCGGGTGTCAGGTCGGCATTGCGAAACACGCGCGCCTGGCCCGTGCGCACTTGCGTCGCGGTGATGAACAGCTTGATCGGCGAGTCGCGCAGATGCGCGAAGTCGATGGAGTCCTGCAGGATCTTCGCCAGCGGATGCACGCCGCGCGGATTCAGGTCGTATGGAGAAAACAGGCGCGCCGCGAGGTCCATCGCAATGAAGAGCGGCGAGAAGTCGAGAGTCCAGCGGCCCATCATCACGTCGAGTGGGCTGCGGCGAAACGGGCTCAACACCGACGCTTCGAACACGCGTCGCCAGAACGCTTCGAGCGCGGCGCGCGCGCCGGCCGCGCCGTTGACCCGATAGCCGCTCACCAGCACCGCGGCGTTCATCGCGCCGGCCGACGTACCCGATATGCCTTCGATCTGCAGCCACGACTCTTCGAGCAAACGGTCGAGGACGCCCCATGTAAAAGCACCGTGCGAACCGCCGCCTTGCAACGCGAGGTCGATGAGGGCCGGTTCGCGGCGCGGGGGTTGGGTTTTCGTTGCAGCCAAGACGACTCCTGTAGCGAGGAGTGCTCCATTTTGCGAGCTGACGCCGCATGCACGGCGGACGAATGAACTGCTGGCCGATGCTTTGAACTACCGAATGACGTGCAGCGCGTTTCAAAGGCGAAACATCGCACTGCACCATCGGTATTGGAAGTGGGCAGTGCTTAAAAGTCAAGCGTCTTCAACTTGATTCACCGAACTTGCGCCAATCAGGCGGAATAAAGAAAGTCGGTTGTCATGCCAGGGTCAAAAACAGCGTGTAGCAGGGCCGGCTGGCGCGCCGGGCGGCGCCGCATACGTGCTCATGGATAAGCGGAGTATCTTTGCAGGGGAAACACGACAATGCATGCGGCATGAAGCAACCTGCGTTATCCGTTAGCGCGTGCCGCTCGAATGCCAATTCGCGCGTTTGTCTTCGCTGTTTCGGCTTGCGCTAATCGCCACGGGTTGATTGCAATGTAATGTATCGTCTCGGCGGCCGGATACATTACGACATAATTCGACTGATGAACCGGGCTATAAAGCAGGCATCGTCAAAACACGGAGAGCATCATGAGCGCCGAGTTGCTGCAAGGGTCCTGTCACTGCGGGGCCGTCAAGTTCGAAGTTCGCACCGAAATCGCTCCGGCCGGTCGTTGCAACTGCAGCCTGTGCCGCCGCAAGGGCGCGCTGATGACGCCGCGCTTTCCCGCCAGGCAGTTGAAGATCCTGAGTGGTGAGGATGCGCTGACGCTGTACCAGTTCAACACCCAGGTCGCGAAGCACTATTTCTGCAAGCATTGCGGCATCTATCCTTTTCATCAGACGCGCACGGATCCGCAGCAATGGCGCGTCAATATCGGCTGCCTCGAAGGGGTCGATCCGTATGCACTCGAAGCCGGCGTGGCCGACGGCGCGAGTCTTTCCGTGCTGGAGGACGCATGAAACGCCTCTTTGCCATCGCTCTGTTCGTCGCGGGTGGTTTCGCTGCCGAACTCGGGCATCCGTTGCAGTGTTCATTGATCCAATCGAGCGGCGTGCACCTCAAACGCCGCGGCAGATAATCCGTCGATGGAAACCTCCGACCACGTACTGATCGTCGATGATGATCGCGGCATCCGCGAACTGCTCGCGGCATACCTCGAGAAAAACGGCGTGCGCGTTTCGCTCGCGGCCAATGGGCGCCAGATGCGCGCCGCGCTCGAGAACGGCGCACCCGACCTGATCGTGCTCGACCTGATGCTGCCCGGCGAAGACGGCCTCGTGCTGTGCCGCGAACTGCGCTCGGGCAAGTTCCGCACCGTACCGATCCTGATGCTGACCGCGCGTAGCGAGGAAGCGGACCGCATCGTCGGCCTCGAAATGGGTGCCGACGATTACCTGACCAAACCGTTCGCCGCGCGCGAGCTGCTCGCGCGAATCCGCTCGGTGCTGCGCCGCGCGCGCATGCTGCCGCCCGGCATGGAGGTGACCGAATCGGCGCCGATGCTTTGCTTCGGCGACTGGCGGCTCGACACGACCGCGCGCCATCTGCTCGATGCGGACGGCACCGAGGTCGCGTTGAGCGGCGCGGAGTACCGTCTGTTGCGCGTGTTTCTCGATCATCCGCAGCGCGTGCTCACGCGCGACCAGTTGCTGAACCTCACCCAGGGACGCCAGGCCGATCCGTTCGACCGGTCGATCGATCTGATGGTGAGCCGCCTGCGGCAACGCCTGCGGGACGGCGCGCGCGAGCCGCGCTACATCAAGACGCTGCGCAGTGAGGGCTATGTGTTTTCGGCGGTCGTGACCGCGACCGGAGATCTGGAGTGAGCGCATCGCCGTCACCGTCGTTGCTGCGCTGGCCGCATTGGCCGCGCTCGTTGTTCGCGCGGCTCGCGGTGATTTTGTTCGTCGGGCTCGCACTCGCGCAGGCGCTGTCGTTCTGGCTCACGATGACCGAGCGCGACCAGACGATGACCAACATCATGATGGGCTACATCGAGCGCGAGGTGGCGAGCTCGGTCGCGCTGCTCGATCATCTGCCGCCCGACGAGCGCGCCCAGTGGCTGCCGCGCCTCGCGCGGCGCAGCTACGAGTTCGTGCTAGGCCCGGGCGTGCCCGGCGCGCCGGTCGACGCAAGCCTGTCGGCGCGCGTCGCGCAATCGATCGGCGACGGCATCGGCAGGCGTTATCCGTTGACCGTCAACGCGGTGCCCGGCGATCGCGAGCGTCTGCAGGTGCACCTGAAACTGAGCGATGGCATGCCGCTCACCATCGACCTGCGGCCGATGCCTGGCGCACCATTGTCGCGCTGGCTGCCGCTCGTGCTGACGCTGCAGTTGCTCGTGCTCGGCGCCTGCTGCTGGCTCGCGGTGCGGCTCGCAACGCGTCCGCTCAATCAACTCGCAGTCGCAGCCGACACGCTCGGCCCCGACCTGAAGGCCGCGCGTCTGCCCGAAGCCGGTCCATCCGAAGTGGCGCGCGCCGCGCGCGCGTTCAATGCGATGCAGGACCGGATCGCCACATACATGGCCGAGCGCATGCAGATTCTCGCGGCGATTTCGCACGATCTGCAGACGCCGATAACGCGCATGCGCCTGCGCGTCGACACGATGGACCACCAGAGCGAAGCCGCGAAGCTGCGCCAGGATCTGCGGGAAATGGAAGCGCTGGTCAAGGAAGGGGTGACGTATGCGCGCACGATGCATGGCACGACTGAGATGCCGCGCCGCATCGACCCCGATGCGCTGTTCGACAGCCTCGTCTGCGATTACGTCGACGCGGGTCAGCAAGTGTCGCTGCAGGGCCACTTCGGTCAGTCATTGACGATGCGTCCGCAGGCATTGAAGCGCGTCGTCGGCAATCTTGTCGATAACGCGCTGAAGTTCGGCGGCGCCGCGCAGATCGAGATCGGCGCGTTGCACGACGGTGAGGCCACCGTGTCGGTGCTCGATCGCGGTCCCGGCATTCCGGCCGAGTCGCTGGAGACGGTGTTCGAGCCGTTCGTTCGACTCGAAGGGTCGCGCAATCGTCAAACGGGTGGCACGGGTCTGGGGCTCGCGATCGCGCGCCAACTCGCGCTCGCGATGGACGCGACGCTTACGCTGCACAACCGGGTCGGCGGCGGTCTCGAAGCGCGGTTGACGTTGCGGAAGTTGCGCGAGTCGTAGTTGAGTAGTCTTCCCGTCAGAAAATTCACAAAGACGTGTTTCTCAGTAGTGTTCAACGACCACTGGTTCAGCATGTCTCGGCGATTCCCTATCATTTGAAGAAACCACATTGGCGATGCGTCACATCGCATCATTATTAAATCATCGATATCGAATGCGACTTATCGATGCGAGCAATCCAGATGCGTGCATCGCGTGTCATATGACACACGGGCAATCGAGTTAATTCGCGCATTCAACGAAATTCGGCAATGCAGCATCGATCGGTTCGATTACCTGACGCGCGGCAGGCGGTTAGCTGGCCTTGCGATTAATTGACAAACGCTAACGGACAGCCCATTCTTTTCGTGTGGTGGTTGCAGAGTAACACGGCTGATCAACAGCAAGATTGGCCGAGAGACACGTTTCGTTCGAATCTGATTAAGGTCCTTGTTAAAAAGGTAACTAAAAAGGAATCCGAATGGCGTCCACTCCACAAAAAATGTCAAAAATGCAACTCACCGGGATGGTGGTGGGCGGCATGGTCGGAGCCGGGATCTTTTCCCTGCCGCGCACTTTTGCGAATGCCACCGGTCCGTTGGGTGCCGTGATTGCCTGGCTGATTGCGGGCACGGGCATGTATATGCTGGCGCGCGTGTTTCAGGCGCTGGCGGAACGCAAGCCCGAACTGGACGCCGGCGTGTTTGCGTATGCGAAAGCGGGCTTTGGCGATTATCCGGGCTTTCTCTCCGCATTTGGCTACTGGATCGGCAGCTGTATCGGCAACGTTTCGTACTGGGTGCTGCTCAAGTCGACACTCGGCGCGTTTTTTCCCGTGTTCGGCGACGGCAATACGGTCGTCGCGATCGTCGTTGCATCGATCGGCATCTGGCTATTTCATTTCATGATCCTGAAGGGCGTGCAGCAGGCGGCCTTCATCAACAGTATCGTCACGGTCGCCAAGGTCATTCCGATTCTGGTGTTCATCCTGATCCTGATCTTCGGCTTCCGGTTGGACCTGTTCCAGGCCAACCTCTACGGTGGAGGACTCGAAGGCAATATCCTCGAGCAGGTGCGGGCCACGATGCTGGTCACGGTGTTCGTGTTCATCGGTATCGAAGGGGCGAGTGTCTATTCCCGTTATGCGAAGAAGCGCTCCGATGTCGGCCAGGCGACGATTCTCGGCTTCGTCGTCGTGACCTCGCTAATGGTGCTCGTGACGATGCTGCCTTACGCAGTGCTCCAGCGCGCCGACATCGGGGCCATGCGGCAGCCGTCGATGGCGGCGGTGCTTGAAGGGGTGGTCGGTCATTGGGGCGCGGTTTTCGTCAGCATAGGCCTGCTGATTTCGGTGCTGGGCGCTTATCTCGCCTGGTCGCTGATCTGCGCCGAAGTGTTGTTCACGGCGGCAAAGACCGAAGACATGCCCGCCGTGTTCGCGAGGGAAAACGCCAACAAGGTACCGGCCAATGCATTGTGGCTGACCAACATCGTGGTGCAGCTGCTCGTCATCAGCACATACTTCTCGCGCGACGCGTTCGCGCTGATGCTGAATCTGACGAGCGCGATGTCGTTGATTCCGTACCTCTTCGTCGCGGTGTTCGGCTGCATGAACGCGAATCGCGGTGACGGTTACGACGTGCGCGCCGACGAGCGCCGGCGCGACTTGATCATGGCCGCAATCGCCTCGATCTACACGGTCTTCATGATCTGGGCGGGCGGCCTGAAATTCATTCTGCTTTCCGCCGTGCTGTATGCGCCAGGCACGGCGCTCTATATCTGGGCTCGGCGCGAGCGGAACAAGAACGTCTTCATCGCTTCCGACTGGATCATTTTTATCGTTGCGGTCATTGGCGCGATCATCGGCATCTATGGCCTCGTCACCGGAAGGATCGCGCTTTAGCTTTAATGACATCCGATTGAACAGAGCGGGCCAACACTGGTACTCAGGAGATCATCATGGCGAACACGGACGCGAAAGCGGGTGCATTAGGTGTCTACTCGGAAGTCGGGCAACTGCGCAAGGTGATGGTCTGCGCACCGGGGCTCGCGCATCAGCGTCTTACCCCGAGCAATTGCGATGAACTGCTGTTCGACGACGTGCTATGGGTCGAGAACGCGAAGCGCGACCACTTCGACTTCGTGACGAAGATGCGCGACCGCGGCGTCGAAGTGGTGGAGATGCACAATCTGCTGGCCGAAACGGTCGCGGTGCCCGAAGGCAAGAAGTGGATTCTCGACAACCAGGTGGTGCCGAATCAGGTCGGCCTCGGCTTTATCGATGAATTGAGAAGCTATCTGGAGGGGCTCGACAATCGCAAGCTGGCCGAAACGCTGATTGGCGGGCTATCCACTCACGACTTCCCGGAAGCGCACGGCGGCAAGGCGCTGGAGGTCGCGAAAGAAGCGGCGGGCGGCACCGAATATCTGCTGCCGCCGCTGCCGAACACGCTGTACACGCGCGACACGACTTGCTGGATCTATGGCGGCGTCACGCTGAATGCGCTGTACTGGCCGGCCCGTCACGAGGAGACGATCCTGACCACGGCGATCTACAAGTTCCACCCGGACTTCGCGGGCAAGGTCAACGTGTGGTGGGGCGACCCGACCCAGGACCACGGTCTGGCCACGCTGGAAGGCGGCGACGTGATGCCGATCGGCAAGGGCGTCGTGCTGATCGGCATGAGCGAGCGCACGTCGCGTCAGGCCATCAGTCAACTTGCGGCAACGCTGTTCGAGAAGGGCGCGGCCGAGCGCGTGATCGTCGCGGCGATGCCGAAGATTCGCGCGGCGATGCACCTCGACACCGTGTTCACGTTCGCCGATCGCGATTGCGTGCTGGTCGCCCCGGACTTCATGGCGAAGACGCGCACCTATTCGTATCGGCCGAGCAGTCATCCGAGCGGCGTGGAATTGCACGCCGATAACAAACCGTTTACCGACGTCGTCGCCGAGGCGCTCGGGCTGAAGCAGCTGCGCGTGGTCGAGGCGGGCGGCAGCGACTATCAACGCGAGCGCACGCAGTGGGATAGCGGTGCGAATCTCGTGTGCGCGTCGCCGGGCGTCGTCTATGCATACGACCGCAACACATACACGAACACGCTGTTGCGCAAGCAGGGCATCGAGGTGATTACGATCGTCGGTGCGGAGCTTGGCCGTGGACGTGGCGGCGGTCACTGCATGACCTGCCCGATCATCCGCGATGCGGTCGACTATTGATCGGTCGGGCGAATCGATCAGGCGGGTGATCGGCAAGGTGCCGCGCGCTCGCTGAAGTGGCGAGCGGGCGACAGCGGCGAGGTTGCAGAGTTAGCCGATACGGGGACGAACTCGAATGAACAGGCCCGAATCACCCCAGCCGGTCACGCTGACCGAAGCGATCATTCCGGTCGCCAGCCTCGTCATACTGGTGGGGCTGTCCTACTACCTGTTCGGCGACGCAGGTGCGAGCGGGCCGAACCAGGTGGGGCTCACCGTCGCGGCGATGATCGCCGTGTTCATCGGCTGGCGCCGCGGGCACTCGTTGGCCTCGCTCGGCGAGGCCGCGGTGGCGAGTGTCAGCACTGGCATAGACGCAATTTTCATCCTGTTCGCGGTGGGTGCGCTGAACGGCACATGGGCGCTCAGCGGCACGCTGGTCGGCATGGTGTATTACGGCCTGAAGCTTCTCAGCCCTAACTATTTCTACGTGACGGCGGCCGCGATCTGTGGCGTCGTGTCGATGAGCATCGGCAGCTCGTGGACGGTGGCCGGCACGATCGGCATCGGGCTGATGGGCATCGCGCAGGGTATGGGACTGAACGAGGCGATTGCGGCGGGTGCGATCATCTCGGGCGCCTATCTCGGCGACAAGTCTTCGCCTTTGTCCGATTCCGCGAATCTTGCCGCGGCGGCGTCGGGAGTCGAACTGTACCGGCATCTGCGCGAAGTGTTGCTGACTTCCGCCGTGGCGCTAATCATCGCCTTTGCGTTCTATTTTCTGGTCGGTCGCCCCGGCGATTTCGACGCGAGCGCTGAGATCGACGCAATGCGTGGAGCATTTCACATTTCGCTTTGGCTGTTTGCGCCGCTGGTGCTCGTCATACTGCTTGCGCTCTTCAAGATGCCGCCGTTTACCGCGATCTTTCTCGGCGCGCTGGCAGGTGGCGTGCTCGCCGTGTGCGTCGCGCCCGAGCGCGTGGTCGCGTTCGCTTCCGCAAAGCCGGGCGTGCCGAACTGGCTCGCGCTCGTCAAAGGCGTCTGGCTTGCTCTCGCAAGCGGCTACAAGACGTCGACGGGCAACCACGCGCTCGACCTGCTGGTCACGCGCGGCGGCATGGAGAGCATGCTGAATACGATCTGGCTGATCATTGCCGCGCTCGGGTTCGGCGGCGTGGTCGAAAAATGCGGCGTGCTCGAGCGTCTGATTACGCCTGTGATCGACAAAGCGAGGCGCGCAGGCGCGCTGGTGGCCTCGCTGGTCGCGGCGGTCGTCGCCACCAATATCGTCACTGCCGATCAATACATCGCGGTCGTGCTGCCCGCGCGCATGTTCAAGACGGCGTTCGCGCGACGCGGGTTCGCGCCGGTGGTGCTGTCGCGCGCGGTCGGCGATACGGCCACACCGACCGGTGCACTGATTCCGTGGAATAGCTGCGGCGCATATATGGCGGCGACGCTCGGTGTTGCCACGCTCAGTTACGCGCCATATGCGGTGTTCTGCTTCGTGAGTCCGCTGTTGACGGTGGCGATGGCCTATGCGGGCATCCGGATGCCGCGCGTGGCCACCGACACCGCCGCAGCCGCGTCCGCCAACGCGCAGGCTGGCGCGACCCATCCAGACGATTGACGCGACGAATCGCATCGCTCCGCCAATTGCCGGGTCGACGCACGCGGTCGCCGTGGGCAGGTCCGGCTTGAAGTCGAACTCGCTTTTACTATACTTTTTAACGACTTCGAGTCACGCCTGAATTATCGAATTTAATATCGCGCTATTTGCAAAAATTGCATTCGATAGGCCAGCGATCGCTGCAATGAAGTTCGAGTTAATGAATCTGCGAGTAGCTGGACGATCACTTTCACGTCGATCACGTGAATGCCCGGAGGTTTCTTCCACCGCACGGAGGTTCGAACATGAATAATCGCATTGTTGCGCAACTCGTCGCCTTGTCATTTGCCGGTATGTCCGCGCTCGCGATTGCGGCTGGGCCGACGCAGGACGAGGGCGGCGGCCAGATGGCCGGAACGGGCCGTCAGCAGATGATGCCGTCGATTCCGCATCGTGACTGGCACAAAGGCCAGCGGGTGCCGGCCGAATACCGTCATTACAATTTCATCATGGACGACTGGCGTGGACACGGCCTCGATGCGCCGCCGCGCGGACATAAATGGCTGGGTGTCAATGGGGACTATGTGCTCGTCACGACGAACAACTGGACCATTTCCAATATCGTCGCCGGAACGCAGTAATGCTTCATCGTGGTGCCCAGGCTATCCGGCGACCGGGCTTTAGCGCCGGAGCCTGGGGAATTCATCGACACGACATGATTTTTGTCATTTTCGCCATCGATTTAACGCCGTGTATCGTATAGCCGGTCCGGAACGAACAATGCAGTCACGCCGCTCAAAAAGAATACCGCGCCGACTACCAGAAAGCCGAGACCGATCGAGAACTGCGTGGCGATATAACCGATGACGATTGGCGCCGCGCCCGAACAGAAGCGCCCGAGATTATACGAGCCGCCCACCGCGGTGCCCCGCACCGACGTTGCGAAGCTCTCCGACATAAAGGTGCCGATCGTGCCGAGCGGCACGCCGTACAGAAAGCCGAAGAAAAGCATCAGCGTGGCGATATTGTCGCGGGTGTGCCAGAAAATGATAACGGGCAGAAAGAGTGCCGCACCGATGCAGCCGAGCACGTACACGCCGCGCCGGCTCCAGCGATCACCGAGCCAGCCTGCAAAGATCTGAACTTGATGTGCAGTTCCTTTTCGAGGTACGTCGGCAGCCAGTTGTTCAGGCCGTAAAAGCCGGACAGAATGAAGATCGACGTGAAGGTCCACAGGATGAACATGGTGCGCGCCTGCCGGTCGCGGAAAATCTGCGCATAGCGATTGTCGACGAGCCGCGCTGTGTCCTTGCGGTCGGCGGCCCGGCTCGCGAGCCATGCCGCCGGTTCGGGCACCGCGAACTTGATCGCGAATGCGAGCAGCACCGGCACGGCCGACACGTAGTAAAGCGTGCGCCAGCCGTACAGCGGCAGGATCCAGTTGCTGAGCGCAATCACGACGATATAGCCGGCCGAAATGCCGGTTTGCAGCATGCCAAGCACCAGCGAGCGCCGCTCGGTCGGCACATATTCGGCCACGAGCGTCGTGACCAGCACCATGCAGCCAATGCCGAGCGAACTGATAAAGCGCACCGCCGCGAATTCGACGAAGCTGTGCGTGAACCCGAGCATCCCGGCGCCGAGCGAGAACAGCGCGAGCGCCCACGCGACGACCCGCACGCGGCCGAGACGATCGCTCGCCCAGCCGCCGACGATGCCGCCGATCGCCATGCCGAGCAAGGTCAGACTGCCGAGCGCGCCCGCTTCGACATTGGTCAGGCCGAAGTCGTCCTTGATACGCGACAGCGTGAGGCCGTACATCATCACGTCGGCGCCATCGGCGATCAGCGCGAGGTAGCCGAGCACGAACACCAGCAGCCAGCGGCCTTGCGAGACGGTGGCATGGGTTACGGCTTGATAGGGCTGCAGATCGGATGGTGTTTTCATGAACGGGCGGCGCCAGCGGGGGATGGCGTATTCTGCTGGAGCAGAGCGGGGGCAAGGAAGGCGCCGATCAGCAGGCCGATGCTTTCATGACGGCTCGTGTACCAGCCTTCCTTGTGCGTCAGGTTCATCGTACCGATGCAAACGCCGTCGTAGGCGATCGGAATGTTCAGGATCGAGCCGAGACCCAAAACGGTCATGACCGCATGGTCGTCGAAGGCCTCGCGAATGCCTTGCGATGTGGCGGAACGAAACGGCTTCAGATCCCGAAGAATCTGCCGCGACCACGCGGTGCCGTGCTTCTTCTTGCGGCCGCCCAATGGATATACGTCCGGCATGTTCGTATAGACACGTTCGACCTCGTGACGCTGCGCATCGTAGGACATGATCGTGAACAGGCTGAGGCCGATCGTCTTCGCCGCCACCGCGTGAACCGCGTGGAACAGTTCGAGCGGCTGGTCTTTAACGCGCATCGCCAGCGCGAGACGCTCGAGGTCCGCGATCTCCAGCGTTTGTCGATCGTGCAGTTCGGGTTCGGTCAGGTTGCCTCGGATCGTTTGCATCGCGTTTGCATCGGGAAGTGAGAAAAGTCGCAGTGCGTTCAGCCATGCATGCGCGTGGACTTCAGTTGGCCAGGTGCGTCGCGCGCCGGCTCGAGTTCGCTCGCTTCGATATCTTCCAGCGAGCGGTTGCGCGTTTCGATGCCGAGGAAGAGCACCACGCACGCGCCGATCACCAGCACCGTCGTGGTCATCGCGAACACACCGAGGAAGCCGAACACCGGATAAATGAGGCCGACGAGGATCGGCGCGCTAACCGAGCCGATGCGGCCGAATGATGACGACGATCCAGTGCCCGTCGTGCGCACCGCGGTGGGAAACACTTCCGGCGTGTACGCGTAGACGCCGGCGAATGCGCCGTTCATGAAGAACGACAGCGCGATGCCCGCGGCCATGATCTGTATGCCGGTGTGAGAAAACGCGAGCGTGATCGCGGCAATGCCGCCGAACAGCATGTAGGAAGCGACCACCGCCTTGCGGCCGATCTTTTCGTTGAGCCACGCCGCCGAGAAGTAGCCGGGAATCTGCGCGCCATAGATCGCGATCGAATAGCCGAAGCTCCTGGTCAGCGTCAGTCCTTCCTTGACGAGCAGGCTCGGGATCCACGAGAAGAACGAGTAGTACGCGAACGCGACCGAGAACCACATCAGCCAGCTGACCGCGGTCGTGCGCGCGAGGCGCGGCGACCACAGCGCGAGCACGTTGCGCCACGCGTTGCCGCGCTTCGGCGCCGAGGCCGGCGTGGGCACTGCGTAAAGCGCGTTGCTTGCACTCACGGGCGCAAGCGCGATGCCGCGCTCGACGAACGCCGCTTCGATGCGGCCGACGATGCCGTTCGCCTCGGCCGCGCGGCCCTGGCTTTCGAGCCAGCGCGGCGATTCGGGCAGCGTCCGGCGCCACCACAGCAGCATCACGACCGGCAGCGACGTGATCACCGCCAGATAGCGCCAACCGTCGGCGAAGTTGCGCACCACCGCGAAGCCGAGAATCGACGAGGTCAGGTAGCCGAACGACATGAAGCCGACCAATGCGCCGCAGAAAATGCCGCGATAGCGGCGCGGCACGAACTCGGCGAGAAACGGCGCGATCACGACGGTTTCCGCGCCCGAGCCGAAGCCCGCGACGATGCGCAGCGCGAAGAACGTGTGCCAGTCCTGAGCGGTCGCGCTCGCGAGCGAGGCGACGCAATAAATGGCAAGCGCGCTCATCATGATGCGGCGGCGGCCGATCACGTCGGCGAGCACGCCTGACAGGAACGCGCCGAAGAAGTAGCCGATATACGTGCTGCTCGCGACGAGCCCGGTCTGAGCGCTCGTCAACTGCCACAGCTTGCTGATGACCGGCAACAGGAACGCGAGTGACGACGAATCGAGTCCGTCGAACATGTACCCCAGCCCGCCGATCAGCAGCAGTCTGCGATGAAAGCTCGACAAGGGAAGTCTTTCAAGACGGGCGGCGACGGCGGACACGGCAAGTTCTCCTGAAGGAAATGGCGCGGCGAGGTCGCGCGTTCTGTGCTGACGGCTGCTTCGGACCGCTTATCGGCCGATCGCATAGGCCTGCATCTGACGCGGCGTGGCTGCGCCTCGCAGCAGACCATTGCGGATACCGACCGCGCATACGCGGCCGAGCGCCCATGGCTCCGCGACGCTCAGGTCGTGGCCGCGCTTGCGCAGTTCGGCGAGCGTGCTGTCCGGAAAGCGCGACTCGGCCGACATCTTGCCGAGCTGCATCGCGCGCGGGTAAAACGAGCCGGGGAAGTGCGCGGTCTGAAACGACGGCGAATCGGCGGCGGCCTGGAGGTTCATGCCGCCGTGTACGTGCTTGAGGAACAGCTGCAGCGACCACTGATCCTGCTGGTCGCCCCCCGGCGTGCCGAAGGCCGCGTACGGCTTGCCGTCGCGCGTGACGAGCGTCGGCGACAGCGTGGTGCGCGGCCGGCGGCCCGGGCCGAGTGACGAAGGCAGGCCTTCTTCCATCCAGAACATCTGCGCGCGCGTGGTGACGTTAAAGCCAAGACCCGGCACCGCCGGTGACGCCTGCAGCCAGCCGCCCGACGGCGTGGCCGACACCATGTTGCCCCAGCGGTCGACCACGTCGAGATGCACGGTATCGCCGCGCAATTCCGGCAGCGGCGCAAAGGTGGGCTCACCCTGGCCGAAGCCGCCAGCCTGCTCGCGCCCGGCATTCGCGACGATCCGTGCGGCGCGCTGTTCGCTGTCGCCGAGCAGCCCGGCGCGGAATTCGAACGATGCGCGGCGCGGATCGATCAGACCGCGCCGCTCGTCGTTGTACGCGTCGCTGAGCAGCACGTCCATTGGCACATGCGAAAACGCCGGATCGCCGTAGAACACTTCGCGATCGGCGAACGCGAGCTTCGAGCACTCGATCACCGTGTGCACAAAATCGGGGCCGAGCGGGTCCATCGCGCCGAGATCGAAACCCTTCAGCAGCGCGAGCTGTTGCAGGAACATCGGGCCTTGGCCCCACGGGCCGGTTTTGTGCACGCGCATGCCCGCGTAGTCGTACGACACCGGTTCTTCGTAGGTCGGCTCCCAGCGCGCGAGATCGCCGGCGTCGAGCAGGCCGCTGTTGCGCAGGCCCGAGGTATCGAGCACGGCGGTCGAGCGGAAGTATTGGTCGATCGCGTCGGCGACGAAGCCGCGATAGAAAGCGTCACGCGCGCGTTCGCACTGCTCGGCGCGGTCGTTGCGCGTATTGGCCTCGCGCAAGATGCGCTTGTAGGTTTCGGCGATCGCGGGATTCGCGAACAGCTGGTTCGGCATGGGCGCTTCGCCGTTGCGCAGCCATTGCTCGGCCGAGGTGGTCCATTCGGTGCGAAAGAAGTCCTGAATCGCGAGAATCGACGACGCCATGCGCGGCAGCACCGGATAGCCGCTTTCGGCGTAACCGATCGCATAGCTCAGCACCTCTTCGAGCGGCAGTTGGCCGTAGTCGCGCAGCAGCGCCATCCACGCGCCGAACGCGCCCGGCACGACCGCGGGCAGCAGGCCCGTGCCCGGCACCACGTCGAGCCCCATCTTGCGCATCCGCTCGATGGTCATGCGCGCGGGCGTCACGCCCTGTCCGCACAGGATGCGCGCGCGTTCTTCCCGCGCGCTATAGAACACCACCGGCAACTCGCCGCCCGGACCGTTCAGATGCGGCTCGACGATCTGCAGGACGAAGCCGGCCGCGGCAGCGGCGTCGAACGCATTGCCGCCTTTTTCGAGGACCGCCATCGCCGATGCGCTCGCGAGCCAGTGCGTCGAGGCCACCATGCCGAAGGTGCCGATCAGTTCCGGGCGGGTTGTAAACGACATGCGCGACTCCTTGGCAACGATGGGTCCAAATGGCGGAACCAATAGCAAATGGTTCGACTGAGGAAAGTCAAAGCGTAAAACTAACGAAGTCCGGTTGCACCCGGTGTTAACCCTCGATGTCGTCCCGAGTATAGCGAATCAAAAATCGCCGGGTGCCGCTATGTCGAACTGCCGCGATTCTGCTATCGTTGAGACCAATATGAATTGGTTCGGTGAACGACATGGAAAAACCGGTACGGGATGCGCTGCTCGACTACATCGCCGAGCATCAGTTGAAGGACGGAGACGCGCTGCCGCCCGAAAGAAAGCTCGCCGAAGAACTGAACGTGAGCCGTCGCGAACTGCGCGCGGCGCTCGCTTCGTTCGAGGCGTCGGGCCGTGTGTGGCGCGGCGTCGGCCGCGGCACCTATCTGGGCGCGCGGCCACTGAAGTTCGCGCCGACGCTGCGTGGCTTGCGCGCGGGCGCGAGCCCTGCCGATATCGCCGAAATGCGGCTGATGTTCGAGCCGGCGCTGGCTGCGCTGGCCGCGACCAAAGCGAGCGGCGACGATCTGCAGGAGCTGGAGAAATGCGCACGCAAAAACGCCGCCGCGAAAAACGACGACGAGTGGCAGCAATGGGATCACCGCTTTCATTTGCTGATCGGCCATGCCACGCGTAATCCCGCATTGATCGCGTTGATGGAAGTGATCAACGGCATGCGCGTGAAACCCGAGGTTCGCGAGAAAACCTCCGCGCAGCAGACGCGGCAGTTTTTCGCGCAACAGCATCAGGCGATCGTGAATGCGCTGAAGTCGCGCGATGCGGACGCGGCCGCGCAATGCATGCGTGAGCATCTGCTGAGCGTGCAGTGGCGCGCGTCGGCGAAGACCGATGGAGCGGGCGTGCGGCGTGCGTGAGCTTGCCGTGATGCCGCGCCTCGATCAGGATGATTGAGATTTACTGGGCAAGCTTTCGGTTCAACCGGCGCATGCCATCGAATACCGCATCGGCCACATCCAGCGGAAAGTCGGCGGGCAATTGCGACGAGACTGTGTCGATCACCGTCTCTGTTTGCGCGGTCAACTCATCGATCAGCGAATCGACATCAGCGGCGGAAAAGCCGACCCGCTGTCCTTCGGCCACCCAATGCCGGCGCTGGATCTGATTGAGCAGGTAATGGACGTTTTTGCCGCGAACCGCCATCGCTAGTTTCACTTTTTGCGCCGCGAGGCGGCCCGCGCCACCGCCGATGATCGGATGGGCGGACAGCACGTCGTAAAGCGGCGTGGATTCGTATCGATTGGCGGGCAGATGAGCGATGCTGAAGTTCTTCGCGTGGCCATCGGTCGCGGCGAGCATCCAGAAGACCAGCTGCGTCGCGAAGAAATTGCGCCGGTCCGTCGCCGCGCGTGCGGACCCCGCGAGTATCTCCATGATCGCCTCGATGCCCGGACCGCCGTCGGACTCGTATTTGTGCAACGCCGAAGTGCCGGTGGCCTGGCACATGTCCTCCTGCGGCAGACGCACGATCCACGTGGCGTCGCTCGACAAACGGCGATCGAAGCGCTCGACGATCAATACTTTCTGCTCGTCGAATCGCGCGATTTCGCACTCCGAGACGGGGAGCCCATAGGCCGCGACGATCTGCGAGCAAAGCCATTCGTTTTCCACCGACGTGCGCATATCGGCGCGCATGTTGCCGACGAGTCCGAGCGGCAGCTTGAAGATGTGCGTGGTCGGCGTGCTGCCTTCGGGCAGCAGCCAGCGGTTGCGATGACGAAGCAGGGCGGTTTTCTCCTGCGCGCCGGCGATCGACAGACGCAGGTCTTCGAGCGGATCGTGCTGCCCGAGCGGCGCCGCCGACGTCGTACCGCGCAGCAGTGCGGCGATGTCGCTGTCGCCGAGTTCGCGGCCGTGGATGCTCATCAGATCGCTCGGTTCTTCGTCTGGCGGCAACAGTTGCAGCGCGCCGACGCAGTCGCGTCCGAGCGTGGCGAGCAACGCGAACGGCGCCGTGCTGCCGGTTCGGTAGCGCGCGGCGATGCGACGCCGGATCGGTTCGCTGTCGGGCAGCAGGTTATCGAAATAGTCGGCGACGATCTGACCGCGATACTGCTGATTGCCCGGCGTGAACGGCAGCGACAGCGATAGCGGCCGTCCTTGTGGATCGTCGATCCATTCGTCGAGGTAGGTCAGACGCTCGCCGCTGCGCGTCGTTTCCCAGCAGCCGACCTGCAAGCCGTTCATCCACAGGTTCAGGCGGTTCGGTGTGCTGCGCGCCATGCTTACCAGTCCTCCCGTTTCTTGCTGGTGCTGGCGGCTTTCGTAACCTTGACCGGTTTGACCGCATTCGGCTTGCGGGCGGCGCGGGTGGGTGTGGCGGCTTTGGCCCCAGTGCCCGATGCTTGCGGCTCGGCGCGGCGGGACCGGGTGCGGTTTGGCGGCGGCGCGACGTCTTCCGTGGCAACGCTTTGTGCCGGTTCGCTTTGCGTGAGCTTCAGATCGACCTGCAAGACCCGCAACACTCTGAAGAGCCGTTCAACGCTGACGGCCGCCGGATTCGCTTCGAGTTGCGCGTAGGTCTGTTGCGTGACGCCGAGATGCGCGGCCATCGCGGCCTGAGTGAGGGCGGCGGCCTTCCTGAAGCCCTGCAGGATCGGTCTGAGCTGGCTCAGTGTTTTGATGGCGTAGTCCACGGTCGATCTCCGGTTCGGCTTCGTCGGCGTAACAGATCAAAGCCTGTAGAAGGCGGATACAGTCTATACGCTGTATTCGACAAATACAAGCTAAAGACTGTCAATGATCAGCACCGGGCACGTTCGAAATGGTGTCCGGCTATCCGCGTCAGTAACGCAACTAACCGTCCGCCCGCCCTCACACAACCCTTCGCTGCTGCGCAGCCATCCGTCGTCAGCAAAGTGCGATCGACCGAGGGCCGTTCGGCGACAGGCGAAGGTGTGAGCCCACTCGATCAGCGTAAAGATGATGGACAAGCGCATCAATTAAAAATCGCATTTGTTTCACTATTGGTTGGTACTGCTACCAGACAAGAAACGCCTGGACCGGAAAAAGACAAATTCGAATCGTTATCAATTGACGACCTAATCAGGAAGCCAGTCATTCAGTCAGAAAAACATGTCTCGGATTCACAGACAGAACCCTGAATAGTCGTCGACGAGCAATCGATAGCAATATCAATAGCGCTCATCGAGAAGCGGATAACTGATGAGTGTTTACGCGCATTGCATCGCTTCCTTTCACACGCCGAATGCTATTTGACACAAATGTCACGTGACGTGCATCGAGCGGAAATGAGCTTGGAAATTACCGAAAAGGCTGTAGACTTTATACCGTGTCTGACGTGGCGAGGCCCGCATGAGTCCAGTCGTTGCGCGCATACAGCAGGGGCGAAAATCACTCCAATCCGTCGCGAGACCCTTCTGTCATCAAGGTGTCTATTCGCTGATGCAACCCAATGCCAATAGAACCCGAACCGACGAACCACGCCGAGCGTTGAACCGGAAAGGAGATTCGACGAGACCCAGAGACCAATCTTCCAAATAGCGCGATCGACGCCGCCGGATGCGGTCGCCGGCGGGCCGCTGGTGAACATAACTTCCCTGGAGTATGCGATGGCAATCAAACCACAATGGCGAACGCTGTTATCTCTGACTTTTCTGTCGTTGGCAATGATCGGCAACGTCGCGCGTGCGGAAAGCATTCCAATCGTCACGGGACAGCAATGGATGCAGTCGACCGATGAGCAGAAGAAAGCGTATCTGGTCGGTATCTCGAATGTGATCGACATCGAGCGCGCCTATGCCGGCAACATGGCGAACACCAATGACATCGCGCAGCGCTTCGGCAAGGGCATGCAGGGCCAGACGCTCGACAGCGTCCGTCAAGGCCTCGATGGCTACTACGCCGCCAATCCCACGATGATCCAGCACCCGGTGATCGAGACCCTCTGGTTCCAGATGGTCGTGCCCGGCCTGAAGAAAAATCAGTAAGGAGAACGATCATGAAACGACTTGGGTGGATTGTCAGTATTGGCGCGCTGGCTGCGATGATCGGTTGCACGGACATGAGCCCGCAGGCGCAAGGAACGATGAGCGGCGCGGCACTCGGCGCGGGTGCGGGCGCGGGCATCGCGGCGATCTCCGGCGGCGACGCATGGACCGGCGCGATCATCGGCGGCGCGGCGGGCGGCGTGGCCGGCAATATCCGCGGCCGTTAGTTAATGCATGCAGGCAAGGCCGAGGCGCGACGCGGGTGACGCCCCGGCTTTTCTTTACTGAACCGGGCGGCCAATGTGGCCTCGGTCAGGCGTCGCAGGGTCGTCGGTCGAGGCGATTTCGGAAGCGTTGCTGAAGGATCGTTCTTGCATCGGGCACGTCACCATTCCCGCGACGCCTCAAGAATTCCGTGCCGCTTTCCTCACAGCCTGCGAGCGGTGCAACCTTCATCTCATCAAGAGAACACGAATGCTGCGCACGTCAGTGAAGGTAATAAAGATAAGTGCATGGGTTCTGGTGCTGCTGGCGGTGCTCGCATTCGGCCTGCGCGCGTGGTATTCGCAGCGCGGACCGGAACTGTCGGTATGGCACACCTATGTGCCCCGCGAATTGACCGTCGAGGAAATGGACACCGCCGACTGGAACACGTACATCAAGGCGGAAAACCGGATTTTCGAAGACGTGCGCGTCAATGTCGTCGAAAAGCTGCGGCCTTCCGAGCGCATTCCGGCGAACCGTTATTACGAGGGCTCGCCGATCTTTCCGTGGCATTTCGCCGAAAACTGGAATCACTCGTACATTCTCGAACCGTCGGGGCCGCCCGTCGGCGCCGTCGTATTGCTGCACGGTATGACGGATGCGCCGTACAGTATGCGGCATATCGCGCGCCGTTATCGCGATCGCGGTTTCGTCGCGATCGGCATTCGCTTGCCGGGACATGGCACGGTGCCCGCGGGGCTCACCGACGTGCACTGGCAGGACTGGACCGCCGCCACGCGGCTCGCAGTGCGCGAAGCGCGCCGTCGCGTGGGGCCGGGTAAGCCGATCGAACTGGTCGGGTTTTCGAATGGCGGCGCGCTCGCGCTGCAATACGCGCTCGACGCGGTCGAGAGTCCCGCGCTCGCACGTCCGACGCGCGTCGTGCTGATCTCACCGATGATCGGCGTCACGCGTTACGCGCGTTTTGCCGGTCTCGCAGGATTGCCCGCAGTGCTGCCGGCCTTCGCGGGCGCCGCGTGGCTTGGCGTCGTCCCCGAGTTCAATCCGTTCAAGTACAACTCGTTTCCTGTAAATGGCGCGCGGCAGTCCTATCTCCTCACGAGCGTGATTCAGGAACAGATTACGCGGCTCGAGCGCGAGAACCGGCTCGATACGCTGCCGCCTATTCTGACCTTCCAGTCGGTGACGGATTTCACGGTGAGCACGCCCGCGGTGATGTCGTCGCTCTACGACAAGCTGCCTGAAAACGGCAGCGAAGTCGTGCTGTTCGACGTGAACCGCAGCGTGCGCTTCAGGACCTTTCTGCGCGTCGCGTCGTACACGGCGCTCTCGCGACTGCTGCGCACCGGTCCGCAGAACTACCGCACGACGGTGATCGCCAACGTGTCGCCGGACTCGGCGCATACCGTCGAGCGCAGTGTTTACGAAGGCGAAGTGCAAACGCGCGTCAGACCGCTGGACATCGATTATCCCCAGGATATTTTCTCGTTGTCGCATGTCGCGATTCCATTCCCGATCACCGACGCGCTGTACGGCATCGCGCCAGACGATTCGGAAAACTTCAACGAGAACCTCGGCACGCTCGCGCCGCGCGGCGAACGCGGCACGCTGATTCTGACGCTCGACTCGATGTTCCGCATCGCGTCGAATCCGTTTTTCCCGTATCTGCTGCAGCGTATCGATGAAGGCATCGGCAAGATGCCGCCGCCGGTCGTCAAGTCGCCGCCGCGCACGCATAAAACCGCGGATGGTCACCCCGACGATTTCGCTGATGATCTGAACGCGCTCGAACAGGTCGGCTCCGACGAGCCTTGACATGTCGATCGTTTGATCGAGCTGACGGCAATCGCTCAGCCGCCTTCGCGAGATGTAAGCAGATTGCCCGCCCACTACCGCGGGCCATCTGCTTTTGGGCTCGAAGATCGACGTTACGGCTGATAGGCCGAATCGACGATCGTCCACAGCGCCGCTTTCGGCTTCAGGTTGGCATCGAACGGCAGTGGCAGGTTGTTGCGCGGCACCGGCGTCGACGTCAGCCACGTGTGCTTGTCCGAGTAGCCCCAGAACGTCACCGCCTTGATACTCGACTCCTGCTCGAACAGAGCGAACACCGCGCGATAGCGTTCGGCCTGCGCGCGCATGATGTCGTTCGGCACCGGATGGCCGAGGTCCGGCAGACATGCATGCGGATTGCTCCAGCATTCACCCGGATCGGTGTAGAGACTGACGTCGAGTTCGGTGATCTGATTTTCGAGGCCGAGCGCGGCGACGTCGTCGAATGCCTGCTTGATGTTCGACAGCGGTGGCCAGTTCACGCTGATGTGCATTTGATGCCCGACACCGTCGATCGGCACGCCCTGTACACGCAAATCGCGGATCACCGCGAACAGCTTCGCGCGCTTGCGCGGATCGTCGGTGTTGTACTCGTTGATATAGAGCTTCACCCCCGGGTCCGCCGCGCGCGCCGCGCGGAATGCGATCGCGATGTAGTCCTTGCCGAGCGCGCGATACCACGGACTGTCTTCGCGATATAGCTGATGCGGGTCGTCGCTAATCACTTCGTTGACAACGTCCCACGCATAGACTTTGCCTCGGAAGTGTGTAACGACGTCGGTTACATATCGATCGAGCCGTTTCGCGACGATGTCGTGATAGTGCGGATCGCTCGGATCGCCGGCGAAGAACCAGTCCGGCGCCTCAGTCCAGTCGCCGGCCTTGAAGTGCCACACGAGCGTGTGGCCACGCACCGCGATGCCGTGCGCCTGCGCGAACGCGACGATCCTGTCGGCCGGCTGGAAATTGTACTTTCCTTGCGCGACGCCGATCGTCCCCGGCTTCATCTTGTTCTCGGCGGTCAGGCTCGAGAAATGCGCGGCGATGAGCGCCGCGTCGGCGGGACTATCGATCGAATCAGGCTCGATCGCCGTGCCGACCTTGAAGTGCTCGGTCATCACATTGCGTAGTGGCGGCAGCGCTTCGGCGGGCGCCGCGGCGAGCGGCGGGCCGTCTTGAGCGGTGCTCGCCTGGTTGTGCGCGCAGCCCGCGGTCCATGCGAGCGCGCAAACGGCGCCGGCTGCGCAGAGCCTGTGCATCGAAGTTCTCAAAGGCCCCACCCTTGGTCTCCTTACGATGGAATGCGGTTCGGGTGTTCTTCTAACTACCCGTAACGTTATCGGTAACAACGCGGAATGCTAACTAACGCACCTCGGTCCCGCCATGAGGGATTTACCTGACATATCAAAGAGACGATGCAAGGGAATGAGCGTCGGGTCGACCGAGTGGATCCGACGTGGATTTGAAAGCGCTTTCAGATGGAGGTAGCAGCGACCGTACGCGCGACGAACTGCGCGAAACAGAACGCCAGTCACTCAACCACAACTGGCGAGACAAGGAAACCGAAGCCCTTCAACGCGCGGAATGCATCGATCGTCGTCCGCGCGGCGATTCAGCCTGATTTCAATGCCCGTTCAACGAGCCGCCGTCGGGTGACAGCCGGTTGTCCACCGAAGTGACGCCGGGCACCGACATCGCACTCTGTTCGGCACGAGCAACGTGTTCCCGCTCCGGCACCCATCCGACCAGCGTGACCTGGCCCGAGTGCGCAAAGACAAACACATGTGACATCCCGACGCCGCTACGCGCCTCGGCGACGCGCACGCTATGGGCGAGTTCTTGGTCTGTCGCCTGAGACGCCTGGGCATGGGCCCCCGGCGCGATTGCGCTTGAAATGAGCAACGCGAGTGTAGAAACAAGGGCTGTTTTCACGATACCTCCTGACAAGTACCAAGGTGTGCCGGCAAGTTCCGCCGGCAAATCTTCCGATCCCACTCGATGCGAGGGCACGGAAGGGCGTCGGACAAAATCCTCTTTCCGCTGCGTGCGTCGCGGTTGTCGCGCCTGCGCGTCGAGGTTTTGCCGGTCGGGCGATGGGCGGTCGTGCCGTCGCCCGTAGAAAAGTCGGCAAGAGCAGCGTGTTCGAGCGGGACGTCGCGTGCGCGGCGTGGCGGGCGAACAGCGAGAGCCGAGGGCTGGGAGCTGGCTGGAGCGTTCGTGTTGAAGCGCGAGAGCCAGACCGATGCGCTGGCAGTCCCGCACTCAGCCTGCTACGCGGCTGAGCCCGGCTCGTTGCCCGGCATCGTATGCATTGATGATAGTCGCTAATGTCCGCGCCTGCTGGCGGCTCCGACGCTGGTTCGTCAAGATGAAACCGGCCATGCAAGCGAGGCAGGTCGTTGTGTCTTCACAACATCAAGCACGATTTTTTTCTTGCATTTGGGCGAGTTTCCCCTCTTAAGCAAGCGCTGAGCGACGCGGGACGGCATTCGAGCATCGTTTCGGTGTGTGGACTCAAACGTGTTTCCGGCGCTTGTGACCATCACGGAATGGTCACAAAGCAGGGTGCTACTGCGGGATCGAACGGCGCGCAACTGTTATCGATAACAGCGTTTTCCCTGAGCCGCTAGTTCGATGCGCGGCGCAAGGTCCATCCCTATAATCGCCTCGAAATGTGAAGGCAAGCATTTCGGCAAGAGGGGAAACGTGTGAGAACACGTGCGTCCTGAGCGGCTTGGAGACGCCAAAATATATATAGGATATCTAAATGGATAAGAAGGTTATTGCTGTGTCTTTGATGGCAGCTGTGACGACGGTGGCCCATGCCCAGAGCAGCGTCACGTTGTACGGCCGTATCGATAACGGCATTCAGTTTGAAACCGGCCTCCCGGGCGGCCACGCGTGGGCAGCCCAAAGCGGCGACTGGGGTTGCTCGTGGTTCGGCTTGCAGGGCGCCGAAGATATCGGCGGCGGTACGAAGACCGTCTTCCAGCTCGAAGGTCAGCTCAATACGATGACCGGTGCATCGGCGGGCAATCTGTTCGGCCGCCACGCGACGGTGGGCCTGACGAACGACCACTGGGGTTTGTTCAAGATCGGTAACCTCGGCGCCGGCGAACTGGCGCAGGACAGCTGGGGCACCGACCCGCAGGTGATGCAGCGCTACGCGATCTCGACACTGGTGCGCGGCCGCAACTGGACGAGCACCAGCAACGGCGCAGAGTACAACTCGCCGGTGCTGTTCGGCGGCCTCGTGCTGAAGGGCCAGTATTCGCTGACCAACAACACGAGCTGGAACTCGGCGCCCGTCAACTCGGCTGGCGTGCCGACCGGCCAGGGCCGTACGAACGCGGTCGAAGGCATTTATACGTGGGGCAACGGCGATGTCCGCGTGATCTATGACGAAGTGCGTGGCGCCAACGGCTCATTCAACAACGTCTACTCGGCTTCGCGGATGGCCCTTGTCGGCGGCACGTACGTGATCGGTCCGGTGAAGCTGTATGCCGGTTACCAGCACCTGAGCGCGCCTGACGCGACCAACGCCAGCGTGGGCGTGAGCGATGCATCGCAGCCGCTCGGCGTGAGCGCGCCGACGAGCGTGAACCACGAATGGTTCGGCGCCGCATGGCAGGTCACGACGGCCACGGCAGTGACGGGTGCGGTCTATCACGCGAACGCGAACAACGGCAACGGCAACGGGACGTTGTTCACGCTTGCCGCGACGTACGCGCTGTCGAAGCGCACGTTCGTGTACACGGAAGCCGGCTACGTGCACAACAGCTCGACGTCGAACCTGAACCTCGGCAACGGGCCGTACGGCAACAACAACTTCAATCCGGTGACGGGTACGTCGTCGAACAGCAACCCGAACTATGGTCATAGCCAGACCGGCGTTTTCGCCGGGATCATGACCTCGTTCTGAGTTGAGGTTGCCTGATCAGCAATCGCAGTGATCTCTTTGTTTCAAGGACTGTTTATTTCTCTTTCATAGAGAGGCCGGTGCGACGCCTCCTCCACCCTCGTCGCATCGGCTGTTTTTTCTATTTTTCGGATTCGTCACCGGACGCATAGCGCTTGCTCGTATTTGAAAGCGCTTTCAACACAGGATTCAGGCAGAACTCATGACCGACGACGGCTCAAACGACAAACCCGGCGCGCCGAAGGTACCCCACGTGCCGGTTGCGCCCAACGTGACGCTCGAAGCCATCGCGCGTGCGGCCGGTGTTTCTCCGAGCACCGTATCGCGGATCCTGAACGGTTCTGCGCGTGTGCTTCCCGCCAAGCAGCAGGCGGTGGAAGAGGCGATCGCGCGTTTCAACTATCGGCCCAACGTGCTCGCGCGCAGTCTTGCGAGCGGCCGGACCGAGACGATCGGCGTGCTGACGCAGGCGGTGTCGAGCCCGTTTTACGCCGAGTGGCTGCGCGGCATCGAAGAGGCGCTGTACGAGCCGGGCTTTACGCCGATTTTTGTCAGCAGCCGCTGGAACATCGACGACGAAAAGGCACGCCTCGAGCAGTTCATCGCGCGGCGCGTCGACGGAATCATCCTGCTGCACGCGCAACTCGATGAGCCGACGTTGACCGACTACTCGCGGCACGCGCCGATGCTCGTGCTCGGCCGCTCGGTACAAAACAGCGCGATGCTCGCGGGCCTGCCAATCGACAACATGCAGGGTGCGCGCGACGCGACCCGTCATCTGATCGAGCAAGGCCATCGCGAGATCGCGTTCATCGCCGGGCCGGCCAGTCACGACGACGCGATCGAGCGCCTGGAGGGCTACCGGAGCGCGCTCGAGGAAGCGGGTATTGGCTTCGATGCGGATCTCGTCGAGCAGGGCGATTACCTCGAAACGGGCGGCGCCGCCGCGATGGAGCGTTTGATGGCTCGCCATCCGTCGTTCAGCGCGGTCTTCTGCGCGAACGATCAGACCGCATACGGCGCGCGGCTCGCGATGTTCCGCCGCGGCGTGCGGGTGCCGGACGACGTGTCGCTGGTCGGCTTCGATGATCTGCCGACTTCGTCGTACATGACGCCACCTTTGACGACGGTGCGCCAGCCGACTTATGAAATCGGCCGCCTCGCCGCGCAGGGCATCGTGCAGATGATCCGCAAGCAGTCGATCGCGCTCAGTCCGATCCCGCTCACGCTCGTGACGCGCGAAACGACGCGACGCATAACGCCGCCGCTCAAGCGGGGAGATACGCGTACGTAGCGGTTTTTTTTCGCCCTGGCGTGAAAGCGCTTTCAGGCAGCAGCAGGCAACAAGCAGCAAGCAAAGCAGCAACAAAAGACAACAGGGGAAGTAGGTCGCAGCAACCGGTAGTCATCGAATGCAATTCAAACAGGGTTCTTCAGGAGACGAGTAATGAAATTCCGCTTTTCAGGCTCTGCCGCCGCCGTTCTGCTCAGCTTGGCCGCAGTCGGCGCGCATGCCAACACCACGTTGACGGTCGCGGTCTTTCCGAAGCTGGATCAGGAAATCAAGGACGCGCTTCTGGCGTGGAAGAAGCTGCATCCGGACGTCGACATCAAGGTGTCGGCGCTGGCGATCGCCGATCACCACAATGCGATGACCACCGCGCTCGCGACGAACTCCGATCTGCCCGACGTGATGGCGGTCGAGGTCGGCTTTATCGGCCGCTTCGCCGCGGGCGGCGGTCTCGAAGATTTGTCGAAGGCGCCGTACAACGCCGGCCAGTACAAGAGCCAGTTCATCAACTACACGTTCGCGCAGGCGACCACGCAGGATGGCACAATCGTCGGCATGCCGGCTGACATCGGTCCCGGCACGCTGTTCTATCGCAAGGACATCCTCGACAAGGCGGGTGTGACCGAAGCCGACCTGACGAAGTCGTGGGACTCGTATCTGGCGGCCGGCGCGAAGATCAAGAAGGCGACGGGCGCGTACCTGATGGCATCGTCGCGCGACATCGAGGACATCTACATTCGCGCCGACCTGAAGGAAGGCGATGGCGTGTATTTCGACAAGGCCGGCAATCCGGTCGTCACGTCGCCGCGTTTCGTGAAGGCGTTCGAGCTCGCGAAGAAAGCACGCGACCTCGGTCTCGACGCGAAGATCACGCCCTGGTCGAACGAATGGGCCGAAAGCTTCAAGCGCGGGACCGTCTCGACGCAGATGATGGGCGCGTGGCTCGGTGGTCACCTGTCGTCGTGGATCGCACCGGACACGAAGGGTCTGTGGCGCGCGGCCAATCTGCCGAACAACGCGTACGCATCGTTCGGCGGCACGTTCTACTCGATTCCGGCGAAAGCGACGCAAAAGCCGATGTCGTGGGAATTCATCAAGTTCCTGACGACGCGCCAGGACACGCAGCTCGCATCGTTCCGTTCGATCGACGCATTCCCCGCGCTGCTCGCCGCGCAGAACGATACGTTCTTCGCGGAGCCGGTCACGTTCCTCGGCAACGAGAAAGCGCGTCTGATCTGGCGCGATGCGGCCTCGCACATCCCGGCGATCCAGCGCAGCAAGTATGACCAGGTCGCCGAGGAAGCGGTGCACTCGGCGCTCGACAAGGTCGTCGACGACGGCGAAGACGTGCATACCGCGCTGCAGGAAGCGCAGGACCAGATCGCGCACCGGGTCCGTCGTTAAGCGATGTCGATGCCAGGTCGCGGCACGCTGCATGCCGCGACCGGCGTGTGCCGCGATGCGCTGCAAGTCTGCTGCAAACAGCGTGGCCGGTGATCGACCGCGGCCACGCCCGACTGGACGGAACTATTGATGAACACTCCCCTGCCCACGACCGAAGAGGTCGCCCGCGACGCGCGCGCGAGCGGTGTGTTGAGCTCGCCCCCACCGTTCGCCGCGCCGCGCAAAGCTTCGCGGCTCGATCCGGTGAAGGTCGCGCCCTACCTGTTTCTCGGTCCGTTTTTTCTGCTGTTCGCGCTGTTCATGGCGTTCCCTCTGCTGTTTTCGCTGTACCTGTCGTTCCAGAGCTGGGACGCGACAGCGGGGCTCGCCAGCATGAAGTGGGTGGGTCTGTCGAACTTCACGTTCACGCTGACCGACCCGTGGTACTGGAAGTCGCTGTACAACACCGCGTCGATGGCGATCATGTCCGGCGTGCCGCAGCATCTGGTGGCGCTGCCGCTCGCGTTCTTTCTGCAAACCGCGTTTCGCCGCTGGCGCAACCTGGTGGTCGGCCTGTACTTCCTGCCGTTCATCACGTCGAGTGTCGCGATCGCGCTGATCTTCTCGTCGCTGTATTCGACCGACTTCGGCATGATCAACCTCGCAATCGCCGAGCTCGGCAAGCTGCCCGGCTTGCACTGGATCGTCCCCGTGCATCCGATCGAGTGGCTGTATAGCCCGAAGAACGTCAAGCCGGCGGTGTCGGTGGTGATCTTCTGGCGGTATGTCGGCTGGAACACGGTGCTGTATCTGTCGGCATTGCAAACCATTCCGAAGGACCTGTACGAGGCCGCGCGCATCGACGGCGCAAACGGCTGGCAGCAGTTCACGCGCATCACTATTCCATTGATCAAGCCGATGATTTTCTTCGCGGTCACGCTGTCGATCATCGGTGGGCTGCAACTGTTCGAAGAGCCGTTCATCCTGCTGCCGAACGAAGGCATGGGAACGAGCCAGTCCGGTCTGACGACGGCCGTCTATATGTATCGCACCGCATTCCACGACGGCGATTTCGGCACCGCGAGTTCGATCGCATGGCTGCTGTTCATTTCGATCGGCGCGTTGATGTGGTTGAACACGCGCATCTTTCACCGCAGCGGCATGAACGAGGAGACACAGCGATGAAATCGTCGAACGACAAGGGCCGTTATCTCGGCTACGCGATCGTGGTGGCGGGCGCGCTGCTGATGTTCTCGCCGTTTTACTTCATGTTCGTGTTCGCGACGCACACGAGCTCCGAGATCTTCTCGATGCCGCCGCCGCTGTGGTTCGGCAGCGCGTTTCTCGACAACATGGCCTCGCTGATGCGGCACATTCCGTTCTGGCGCAATCTCGGCTGGAGCTTCTATACGGCCACGATGCAAACCGTGCTGACGCTGCTGGTCACGTCGATGGCGGGATACGCGTTCGCGATGTACGAGTTCCGCTTCAAGAAGACGCTGTTCGCGATCGCGCTGACCGCGATGCTGGTGCCGCCGTTCCTCAGCATGATTCCGACCTTCATGACGATGAACCTGCTGGGGTGGATCGATCAGCCGCGCGCGCTGTACGTGCCAGGCGCTGCCGCCGCGCTCGGCGTGTTCCTGATGCGCCAGTACGTCGCCGCGGCGATTCCGTCGGAGCTGATCGAGGCGGCGCGCATCGACGGCTGCGGCGAATTCCGCATCTACTGGAGCATCGTGATGCCGCTACTGGGACCGGCGCTGGGCACGCTTGGACTGATCAGCTTCATTCAGGCGTGGAACAACTTTCTGTCGGCGCTCGTCGTGCTGCGTTCGCCGTCGATGTACACGCTGCCGCTCGCGCTGCGCATTCTGCAAAGCCCGACCAATTCGGATTGGGGCGCGGTGATGGCGGGCTCCGCGGTCGCGGTGCTGCCGCTGCTGGTGCTGTTCGCGTTCACCTCGCGGCGTTTGATAGACGGTCTGACGACCGGCGCAGTCAAGGCTTGAGATTCTTTCTTTCAATTTTCACGCCCTCGCAGGCATGACCATTCAGGACAACATCATCTATGTCGACGTATCGATTCAACGAAGACTTCGTCTGGGGCGTCGCCACCAGTTCCTACCAGATCGAAGGCGCAGCGCATGAGGACGGCCGCGGCCCGTCGATCTGGGACGCGTTCTGCAACGTGCCGGGCAAAGTCGTGAACGGCGAGAACGGCGATGTCGCATGCGATCACTATCACCTCGTCGAGGAAGACCTCGACCTGATGGCCGAACTCGGCGTCAAGGCTTATCGCTTTTCGATCGCCTGGCCGCGCGTGCAGCCGGCAGGTCGCGGCGCATTCAACGACAAGGGCCTCGCATTCTACGAGCGCCTCGTCGACGGTTTGCTCGAGCGCGACATCCAGCCGTTTGCGACGCTGTATCACTGGGATCTGCCGTTGTCGCTGCAGCATGTGCAAAACGGCTGGGAAAGCCGCGACACCGCTTATCGCTTCGCGGACTACGCACGCAAGATCGGCAGCGTGCTCGGCGATCGCGTCGCATCCATTGCGACGCACAACGAGCCGTGGTGCACCGCGTGGCTCGGCAACGCGACCGGCTATTTCGCGCCGGGCAACGCCGATCTGAAGAAGGCTGCGCACGTCGCGCACCATCTGCTGCTATCGCACGGTCTCGCGGTGCAGGCGTTGCGCGCCGATGGCGTGAAGGCGCCGCTCGGCATCGTGTTGAACCAGTCGCCGGCGCATGGCGCGACGGATTCGGCGGAAGATCTCGCGGCCGCGTCGCTCGAATACGCGAAGTTCGTGCGCTGGTACATGGACCCGCTGTTCAAGGGCGAATACCCGGCCGAAGCGCTGCAATGGTATGGCGCGAACGGTCCTCAAGACGTGATCCTGGAGGGCGACTTCAATGTGATCCGCACACCGTTGGATTTCCTCGGTATCAACTACTACACGCGGATCTTCGCGAGCGCATCGGGTGAGAAGCGTCCGCCCGGCGCACTCGGCTTCACCGACATGGATTGGGAAGTCTATCCGCAAGGCCTGACCGAATTGCTGACGCGCATCAACGCAGACTACAAGCTGTCGCCGATCTACATCACCGAGAACGGTTGCGCTGCGAAGGACGTGCTCGCTAACGGCCGCGTGCACGACGCCGAGCGTGTGCGCTTCTACGACTTGCATCTCGCCGCGTTGTCGGACGCGGTGCAACAGGGCGTCGACGTGGCCGGCTATTTCGCCTGGAGCCTGATGGACAACTTCGAATGGGCGTCGGGCTACGACAAGCGCTTCGGCATGGTCTACGTCGACTACGCGAGCCAGGAGCGCACGCTGAAGGACAGCGCGTTGTGGTATCGCGACGTGATCGCGCAACACGCCAGCGTCGCGGCCGCGCGCTGAGGCGCGCGCACGGCGTCGGGCGCACCGAACCTCGCGTGGCGCGACAGTAGTGGGGCAGTGGGATAGCGTCACGCGGGGTCTGCAAGTACAAGGATTGAGGAGGAGGTTGCAATGGGCGAACTCGTATTGCACAAAGTCACGAAGACGTACGGCGAAGGACCGCAGGTGGTCCAGGGCATCGATCTGCACATTCCGGACGGTCAGTTCACGGTGTTCGTGGGGCCGTCCGGCTGCGGCAAATCGACGATGCTGCGCATGATCGCCGGGCTCGAGTCGGTAACTGGCGGCGACGTTCTGATCGACGGCGTACGCGTCAACGATCTGCAACCCGTGGACCGTGGCATCTCGATGGTGTTTCAGAGCTACGCGCTGTATCCGCACATGACGGTCGCGGAAAACATGGGCTTTTCGCTGAAGCTGTCGGGCAAGTCGAAGCACGAAGTGCGCGAGGCGGTGGGCCGTGCCGCCGAGATCCTGCAAATCACGCATCTGCTCGAGCGCAGGCCGAAGGCGCTGTCGGGCGGCCAGCGCCAGCGTGTCGCGATCGGACGCGCGATCGTGCGCAAGCCGCGCGTGTTCCTGTTCGACGAACCGCTGTCGAATCTCGACGCAGCGCTGCGTGTGCAGATGCGTATCGAGCTTGCGAAGCTGCATCGCGAACTCGGCACGACGATGATCTACGTCACGCACGACCAGGTCGAGGCGATGACGCTCGGCCAGCAGATCGTCGTGTTCAACAAAGGCTGCATCGAGCAGACCGGCGCGCCACTCGATCTGTATGAGCGGCCGGCGAACCGCTTCGTCGGCGGCTTCATCGGCTCGCCGCAGATGAACATGCTGGCCGCGACGCTGGAGTCGCAAAGCGATGCACAAACCGTCGTGACGCTCGCCGGCGCAAACCAGCGCATTGTGCTGCCCGGTCGACTGGCGCAGCCGGTCAGCGGCGAGCTGACGCTCGGCGTGCGCGCCGAGCATCTGGGCATCGGCTCGCTCGACGAAGGACTCGCCGCGCGTGTCGAACTGGTCGAGCATCTCGGCGACGTGTCGATTCTGCATGCGCGACTCGATGGGATGGCGCACGCGATCGCGCTGAAGCTCGACAAGAAGAACGCGCAGCACGCGGTCGGCGCGCGCGTCGGGATCAAGGTGGCGTCGTCGGCGGTCACGCTGTTCGATGCGAACGGCGCCGCGGTGGCCCTCGAGCGACCGGAAGTCGGCGAGGACGTCCACGCGGTGGTTTGATAGAGCGATGCCGACGAGCGAGCAACGGTACACCGATGACGGACGGCGCGATGGAGAAAAATGGAGCGAAGTACGGTGGCGAGGCCGTGGCGAGTGGTCTGTCCGGGAACCGGTATAGCGGGGCGCCTGGTGAATCTGCTGCTGCCGCGGACCGCGGGCGACCGGCTGTCGAACGAGAGCCACAGCAGCACCGCGGGCCGAAGAAGCCGCGCGAATCGCTGCATGCATGGATCGTGCATTTCGATGCGGATCGTTCATCGGGGCCGCCTGCATCGAACCGCGATGAGTGACGCAATGAGTGCTGGCGTTAGCCAGTTCGCACCAATCTTTCGTATGGCTGTCGATGCCTTGCGCGACGCTTTCGCCCTTGCCAGGCTTGGTTTAGAGGGCCGCTTCGGGCGGTTCCGGTAGTGGTTCGGAGCTTAGGTAAACTCCGCATGGCGGCGGCGAATACGCGCCATTAACATCCGCTAACGTTAAGGGTAACGCTCCCCGATGTTTGTATCTTTCAAAGACTCGAAGCGCGGGGCAGACAGTCGCCGCGAGTAGGACTGGAGCCCGAGGCAGCTCCTGGCAATTGGTTGAGAAGCAATGACTGAGAGCAAGGTTGATAAAGAATATCGGGCCACGCAGCGCGGGCGTTCGCAAGCGGGCGCACCGGCCCGATACAAAAAATAACCGTTGGAATTTTGCTGGGTGGAGAGCGTCATGGAAAAGCGAGTATCTAAAGCCATTTTCAAGTCCCGGGCCTGCGAGCTGTTCCGTCAGGTCGAGGCATTGGGCGAGACCGTGGTCGTCACCGACCGCGGACAACCCACCATCGAAATCAGGCCGTATCGCAGCAAGCAGGAGAATCCGCTTGAGCTGCTGCGCGCGTCGATCACGCATTTCAACCTGAAACACGCGTTGCAACCGGTCACAGCCGGGCAGGACGACTGATGATCACGCTCGATACGCTTGCGCTCGTGTGCTGGCTCGGCAGGCAGAAAGCGCTGAGCCAGGCCGCGCACGATGCGATCGATCAGGAACTCACCGGCGGCGAGATCCTGATCTCGGCGATCAGCGCGTTCGAAATCGCGGAGTTCGTGAAGGTCGGCAGTCTCGGCCTGTCGATGGACGCGCGCAGCTGGATGTCGACGTTTCTGTCGCTCGATGGCGTGCGGATGATTCCGGTCGACACCGAAATCGCGTTTCGCGCGGCGACGCTGCCGCCCACGCTCAGCTTGCATCAACGCCTGATCGTCGCGACCGCGCGCACGCATGGCGGCGCGCTCGTGACTTCCGATGCGAAGGTGCGCGCGTCGACTTACGTCGAAACGATCTGGTGACGGCCGCGGCGCTGCCTGGTGCGGACTGGGCCAGTGGAATCGCGCACCACCAGTTCCGCCGGCAGCGTGATGCGCTGCGAAGCGGCGTCGATCCCGGCGATCTGCGCGAGCAGCGTGTTGACCGCCGAGCGCGCCATTTGCTGGAACGGCTGGCGGATCGTAGTGAGCGCCGGGTGAAACTGCTCGGACATCGGGATGTCGTCGAAGCCGATCACCGAGATGTCGTCCGGCACGCGCAGGCCCGCTTCGCGGATAGCGGCGATCACGCCGAACGCGCTCTGGTCGTTGGCCGTGAAGATGGCGGAGGGCGGGTCGGCGAGATTCAGCAGGTCGAAGGTGACGTCGAACGCCATCATTTGCGACAGGTCGCCGGCGGCGACCAGCGCGTCTTCGCGCGGCAGGCCGAGGCGAGCCAGCGTGTCGCGGTAGCCGCGTTGCCGGTCGCGCACGCCTTCGATCGTTTCGTCGCCGGCCAGAAACGCGATGCGCTTGTGGCCGAGTTCCGCGAGGTGCTCGACCGCGAGACAGGCGCCGCCGTAGTTGTCGACCGACACCGACGGGAAGCCCGTCAGCGTGCCGCGCTGATCGACGACGACGACCGGCACCTTCGCGGTGGCGAGCGCTTCGAGGCACAGCGACTCGCGCGGCAGAATGGCGAGGATACCGTCGGAGAATTGCTGGATGAGCCCAAGCAGGTCGTGATGCGTATGACGGTCTTCGTCGAACACCGTGTAGACCAGCATCTCGCAGCCCGCGCCACGCGCCGCGCGGCCCGCGCCCAGAATCAGCTCGCTGGAGAATTGCGTGTCGAGTGTCGGCGTGATGATGCCGATGATGCCGTTGCGGCCACCCGACAGTTTTTGTGCGGTGCGGTTGACGACGTAACCGATGTCCGACGCGATTCTCAGTACTTCGTCGCGGGTTTCGCGCGACACGCCGGGACGGCCGTTGAGGGCGCGCGACGCGGTCATCTGAGATACCCCGGCAAGCTTGGCGACGTGCTCAAGCGTGGGGGTTTGCCTTGCCATGCGGGTCGATGGTATGCGAGAGCTCATTTGAATGGTGGACTCGCTAGTCACGTTAGCGATACCGTTTATGTAGTCGCTATTCTAGCAGAACCCTTTATATTTCCGCTTTGCCATAATCAGTCAGTTCTATGCGGCAGTTGCGTCGCAGCTGGCGGGGACCAGGTAAAATCCCCCATAGCCTTGCTTCATGCACCGTCCTAACATTCACTAACGTTAAGGATAACGTTAACAATTTCGGCGGTTTCTTAAAAATCCAGAAGAGGGGACACACACATGGCGTTTCCGGCTTTGCTTAAAGCGCGGTCCATCATCGGCGCCACCGCGCTGCTATTTTCGATGTCTGCGGTTGTCTCGAACGCCGTAGCGGCGGAATCCAGGACGATCACGGTATGGGACCAGCAGACCAATACGTCGTCGAGCAAGATCATTCGCGACGCGTCGGATCGCTTCGAAAAGGCGGTCCCGGGCTACAAGGTCGAGAATTCGCACGTGCTGAACGAGGCATACAAGACGAAGCTGAAGGTCGCTTTCGGCGCGAATCAGCCGCCGTGCGTGTTCGAAAACTGGGGCGGCGGCGGCCTGCACGAGTACGTGAAATCCGGCCAGATCGCCGACCTCACGCCGTACCTGGACAAGGACCCGGCGTATCGCGGCCGCTTCATGCAAGCGTCGTGGAATGTCACGACCTTCGACGGCAAGACCTACGGTGTTGCTGCCGAAAACGCAGCGGCCGCGGTGATCTTCTACAACAAGGAAGTCTTCAACAAGTACGGCATCGCGCCGCCGAAGACGTGGGATGAACTGATGCACGTCGTCGAGGTGCTGAAGTCGCACGGCGTTGCAGCGTTCTCGCTCGCGAACAAGAACAAGTGGACCGGTTCGATGTACTACATGTACCTCGTCGACCGTATCGGTGGTCCGCAAGTCGTGAAGGACGCGATCGAGGGCAAGGGCAAGGGCTTCGAAGATCCGGCGTTCGTCGAAGCCGGCAAGCGCATTCAGGAACTCGTGAAGGCTGGCGCGTTCGCACCGGGCATCAACGGCCTTGATTACGACTCGGGCGCTTCGCGCCGTCTGCTGTACACGGGCAAGGCTGCAATGGAGCTGATGGGTGCCTGGGAAGCTTCGACGATCGCGAACGAAAACCCCACGTTTTCGAAAGATCTCGATTTCTTCTCGTTCCCGAGCGTGCCGGGTGGCAAGGGCGATCCGCGCGATCTGATCGGCACGGTTGGCGATGGCTTCCTGAGCATCTCGACCGAGTGCAAGACGCCGGAAGCAGCGTTCAAGCTGATCCAGGCTCTGACCGATGACCAGGCGATGCAGGATCGCGCGTCGAATGACCACAAGCTGCCGCCGGTCAATAACGTCAAGATCGACGATCCGTTCACGCAGCGTCTGCAGAAACTGCTTGCTGCGGCTCCGAGCGTGCAGCTCTGGTATGACCAGGCACTGCCGCCGGCCCTCGGTGAAATGCACAAGGACACGACGCAGCAACTGTTCGGTCTGTCGCTGACGCCTGAGGCTGCTGCGCAGCAAATGGAAGCCGCTTCGAAGAAGGGCGGTTAATCTCCCAGTCCCAAAGAAAAGTCGAACCGGCACCGCGAGGTGCCGGTCGGCATACAAGCCCGTGAATATCGCACTTTCCGCTACACCCGAACGCCGGCTGAGATTCTCATCGCAAACCCTCGTCACGGCTGTGTTTCTTGCGCCGTCGCTGCTGCTGCTGGCTGTGTTCCTGCTTTATCCGCTCGTCTCCAGTCTGCGGCTGTCGCTGCTCGACTGGAATGGCCTCGGCAACACGGCCCGTTATGTCGGGCTGGCGAACTGGGGGCGGCTCGCGCACGACGCGGTGTTCTGGCAATCGCTGAAGAACAATGTGATTCTTGCCGTCGCGTCGATCATCATCCAGCTTCCGATCGCGCTCGCGCTCGCCGTGCTGCTGGAAAAAGCCGGCCGTGGCTCGCGCGTACTCAAGGTTCTGTATTTCCTGCCGCTGCTGATGTCGAGCGTGGCGATCGGCGTGCTGTTCAAGCAGATCTACGATCCGAATTTCGGTCCGCTCAATGTCGCGCTGCAGGCATTCGGGCTTGATGGCATCGCGAAGGACTGGCTCGGCGACCCGCATTTTTCGCTGGGCGCGACCATCGCCGTGATCATCTGGCAGAACGCACCTTTCTACATGATCCTGTTCCTCGCCGGCCTGTCGTCGATGCCGGCCGAGGTCAACGAGGCGGCGCTCCTCGACGGCGCTTCCGAGTGGACCATTTTCTGGCGCATCAAGCTGCCGCACCTGCAAGGCACGGTGCGCACGGCTGTGCTGCTGTCCGTGCTCGGATCGCTGCGTTACTTCGATCTCGTGTTCGTGATGACCGGTGGCGGGCCCGAAGGCTCGTCCGAGGTGATGGCCACTTACATGTATCGCACGGTGTTCAGTTCGTTCCAGCTTGGGTACGGCAGCACCATCGGCTCGGCGATGTTCCTTATCGTCATCACGGTGGCGGCGGTATCGATGTACTTCACCCGCCGTTATGCAACCGAGGTCTGAACCATGAACAAGAAACTTCGCTTCCCCCCCGTGGGGATTCCTCTGCTGGCACTGATCTGGCTGGCTGTGACGACGATCCCGTTTATCTTCATGGTCGCTTCGAGCTTCAAGAGCCAGGAAGAGACCTTCGCGACCTCCGTGTGGGCGCCGCCGAGCCACCTGTATGGGGGCAACTACGCGGCTGTGCTGAAAGGGCCGTTCTTCACATATCTCCGTAACAGCGTGTTCACGGTGGGAGTGTCGGTGCTGCTGATCGTCATCATCAGTGCGATGGCGGCCTACGCGTTTGCGCGCTTGTGCTTCACGCTGAACAAGACGCTCTTCGGACTCGTGGTCGCCGGCATGATCGTGCCGCTGCATGCGACGCTCGTGCCGATCTATCTGCTCACGCGCAACCTCGGTCTTTACGATACCGCGTTCGCGCTGCTCGGCCCTTACGTGGCCCTCAGTCTGCCGGTGTCGATCTTCATCCTGACCGAGTTCATGCGCCAGATTCCACGCGAGCTCGAAGAAGCGGCGCAGCTCGACGGCTGCAGTCCGTTCCGCATCTTCTGGCGTATCTTTTTCCCGCTTTCGGCACCGGGGCTCGCCACGGTGGCGATCTTCAACGGCATTGGTCTGTGGAACGAGTTCATCTTCGCGTACATGCTCACGTCGACGGCCGAACACCGTACGCTGCCGCTCGCGATCTGGGACTTCATGGGGCAATACGCGTCGAACATACCGTCGATGCTGGCTGTCCTCGTGCTGACGTCGTTGCCGCTGATCGTTGGCTATGCGTTCGGTCAGGAGCGCGTGATCAAGGGGATGATGGCTGGCTCGCTCAAGGGCTGATCCGCGTCGCAAACCACCTCGAATCGTGCCGGCCAGAGTGGCTCGCACACCGAACTTCGCACAAAACGATATGGCAAGCATTTCCCTTACTAACGTACAGAAGTCCTATACGAGCGGCAACGCGGTGATCCGCGATGCCAACCTCGAAGTCGGCAACGACGAATTCTGCGTGTTCCTCGGGCCGTCGGGCTGCGGCAAGTCCACGCTGCTGCGCATGATCGCCGGTCTCGAGTCGATCACCGACGGCGAACTGCGCATCGACGGTCAGCTGATGAACAACGTCGAACCCGCGAAGCGCCAGGTCGCGATGGTGTTCCAGAACTACGCGCTCTATCCGCATATGAGCGTCTACGAGAACATGGCATTCGGTCTGCGTCAGGCGAAAATCGATAAGGCCATCATCGACAAGAAGGTGCGCAGTGCCGCTGCCGCACTGCAACTCGACGCCTATCTCGAACGCCGCCCCGCAGCGCTGTCCGGCGGCCAGCGCCAGCGCGTGGCGATCGGGCGCGCGATCGTGCGCGAGCCGGGCGTGTTCCTGTTCGACGAGCCGCTGTCGAATCTCGACGCCGCGCTGCGCGTGCAGACGCGTACCGAAATCGCTCGTTTGCATCGCGAGTTCAACCGCGCGAGCGCGGTATACGTTACGCATGACCAGATCGAAGCGATGGCGCTCGCCGATAAGATCGTGCTGCTGCACGCCGGCGCCGACATGGAGAGACACGGCAGCGTCGCGCAGATCGGCGCGCCGCTCGATCTGTATCACCGACCGAAGAGCCGCTTCGTCGCGGGCTTCATCGGTTCGCCGAAGATGAACTTCATGCCGGCCACGGTCCTCGCGGTCGACGACAAGGGCATCCAGGTCGAGCTGACGACGGGCGAGCGCGTGCGCGCCGAGGTCGACGGCCGCAGGCAGCGCGTCGGCTCGCAGGTCACGCTCGGCATCCGCCCGGAGCACCTTGCGCTGCCGTCGACGCAGCCCGGCGTCCAGACGATCCGCTGCGCGGTGCGTCTGGTCGAACGGATGGGCGAGCACAGCTACGTGCATCTGGACGGTGGCATCCGCGACGGCAACACGATGATCGCCAAACTGCCCGGTGACGGTGGCGTGACGCACGACGAACGCATCGAGCTGGCGTTTGCACCGCACGCGTGCCACGTGTTCGACGACAAGGATTTCGCGCTGCCGCGTCTGCACTGATTCGCTCGCGATCGCGGCGAGTTTCGAGGCGCGATCGCATTGGATCGATCAGCAGGACTGCGAACGTCTGAAAGGTGGCTGAAAACACACGGGATGGCATCCGGGCTGAAGCAACGCGTTGCCGCACGCCTGTCAGAAACAACGGATTTGTCGGCGCTTCTTGCGCTTCGTACACCAGGATAAAAAAAGGAGTTTTCGATGTTGGTTCGGCAAAGTGAGGTCCCGCTCTACCGCAATCCAGCCGCAGCCGTCGAAGAGCGCGTGGCCGACCTGCTCGCGCGCATGACACTCGACGAAAAGATTGCGCAGCTTCACGCCGCTTGGCTGAAGCTGTCGGCCGATGGCGCGCATAAGGCGCGTAGCATCGATTTCGCGCAGAGCGCCAACCAGATCACGGTCGACGAGATCCTGCAGCATGGCCTCGGTCAGATCACGCGTCCGCTCGGCACGCACACGGTCGATCCGAAGGAAGGCGTGCGCGCGCTCAACGAGTTGCAGCGCAAGATGGTCGAAGACACGCGGCTCGGCATTCCGGTGATGTCGCACGAGGAGTGCCTCGTGGGGCTGATGATCAAGGACGCGACGCTGTTCCCGTCGCCGTTGAACTATGCGGCGACGTGGAATCCGCGACTAGTCGGCGAAGTGGGCACGATCATCGGCGCGCAGGCGCGCTCGATCGGCTGTCACCAGGGGCTTGCGCCGGTGCTCGACGTATCGCGCGACCCGCGCTGGGGCCGCACCGAAGAGACGCTCGGCGAAGACCCGTATCTGGTCGGCGTGCTCGCTTGTCATTACGTGAAGGGCCTGCAAGGCGAACAGCGCGATCTGCTCGCGACGCTCAAGCATTTCGTCGGTCATTCGGCGAGCGAAGGCGGCCGCAATCATGCGCCGGTGCATGTCGGCCCGCGCGAACTGAACGACGTGTTCATGCTGCCGTTCGAGATGGCCGTGAAGCTTGCGAACGCGGGCTCGGTGATGCCTGCCTATCACGACGTCGACGGCGTGCCCTGTCATGGAGACCGCGCGCTGCTGCATGACACGCTGCGTGAGAAGTGGGGCTTCGACGGCCTCGTCGTCGCCGATTACGCTGGCGTGGACCTGCTGTTCAGCCACCACGCGGTGGCGCGCGACAGCGCGTCGGCTGCGGCCCTCGCGTTCAACTCCGGCCTCGACGTCGAGTTGCCCGGCCACGAGTGCGCGGTGCATCTGAAGGAAGCGCTGGAGCGCAACGAGATCAACGAAGCGACGATCGACAACGCGGTCTCGCGCGTGCTGCGAGTGAAATTCCAGCTCGGCCTGTTCGAGAATCCGTACGTCGATCCCGAGCGCGTCGACGTGAAGAGCGCGGCCGCGGGCGATACCGCGTATCAGGTCGCGCTCGAATCGGCGGTGCTGTTGCGCAATGAAGGCGACGTGCTGCCGCTCGACGCGAACGGCGCCGAAAAGATCGCCGTGATCGGCCCGACTGCCGACGACCCGCTCGCGCTGCTCGCCGGCTACAGCTTCCCCGTGCATCTGATCAACAGCGGCGAGCAGTCGACCGCGTCGATCGGGACGCCGCTGCGCTCGCTGCGCGCGTTGCTCGGCG
This sequence comes from Paraburkholderia podalyriae, assembly GCF_014397785.1. GTDB lineage: Bacteria > Pseudomonadota > Gammaproteobacteria > Burkholderiales > Burkholderiaceae > Paraburkholderia > Paraburkholderia podalyriae. The sequence continues at coordinate 198,922 of NZ_VZQQ01000009.1, read as the reverse complement.
AGAAGCGCGTGATTCACGCGCAGGGCTGCGACATCATCAAGGAACGCCGCGCGGGTGCGCCGGTGTTCCCGGGCGACGTGTCGCTTGATCTGACCGGCGACGCGCATTGCGACGAACTGATCAGCAAGGACACCAACGGCATCGCGGCCGCGGTCGATGCCGCGCGGCAAGCGGGCGTGGCGCTCGTCTTCGTCGGCGATCTGGCGGGCCTGTTCCAGTCCGGCACCGTCGGCGAAGGCTCCGATACCGACAGCCTCGATCTGCCGGGCGTGCAGCAGGCCTTGCTCGAAGCGGTGGTCGACAGCGGCACGCCGACGGTCGTCGTGATGACGGGCGGCCGTCCGTACAATCTCGGCGGTCTCGAAGACCGCATCGCCGCGCAGATCATGGCGTTCGCGCCGGGTGAGCGCGGCGCGCAAGCGCTGGCCGACCTGCTGGTGGGCCGCGCCAATTTCAGCGGCCGTCTGCCGCTGTCGGTGCCGAAGAGTGCGGGCGCCGTGCCGTACGTGTATAACCATCGTCTGAAGAGCGCGGGAACGCCGGTTGCATACCATTTCGGTTGCCGCTATCCGTTCGGTTTCGGCCTCGGCTATACGCAGTTCCGTTACGGCGATCTCGCGCTCGTGCACCGCGAGGTGCCGATCGAAGACGGCACGGTCGAGCTGAGCTTCACGGTCGAGAACACCGGCGCGCGCGACGGCACGGAGATCGTGCAGATCTACGTGCGCGACCGGCACGCGTCGGTCGCGCGGCCGGTGCGCGAGCTGAAGGCGTTCGCGCGCGTGCCGCTCGCGGCCGGTGCATCGGCGCGTGTGCACGTGAAGCTGCCGGTCGACATGCTGAACTTCACCGATGGGCGCGGAGAGCGTATCGTCGAGCCCGGTGATTTCGATCTGCTGGTCGGCAGTTCGAGCCGCGACATTCATCTGGGCGGCACCGTGACGGTCGCGGGCTCCGCGACGAGAACGCTCGAGCGCGACTGGCGCATGCTGAGCGAAGTCGCGGTTGTGGCCTAAGCGCGTGGCCTAAGCGCGTGGCGTAAGCGGCGGGGCAGGGCGGCGCGTGCCGCCCTGCGTGTGTCCTACTCGTAATAAGTGGAATATCTGATGTCGTACGCAATCTATCCGAGCCTGTCGGACAAAACGATCGTCGTGACCGGCGGCGGCGGTGGGATCGGTGCCGCAATGGTCGAAGCCTTCGCGCAGCAAGGCGCGCGCGTGTTCTTTCTCGACGTCGCCGAGCACGATTCGCTCGCGCTGCAGGAAACGCTTCGCCACGCGAAGCACCCGCCGCTGTTCCGCCGCTGCGACCTGAAAAGTGTCGACGCGATCGACAGCACGTTCGCCGCGATCGTCGATGCGGCGGGCCCGATCGACGTGCTCGTGAACAACGCCGGCAACGACGACCGGCACGAAATCGGCGAATTGACCGCGAGCTACTGGGACGACCGTATCGCGGTGAATCTGCGCCACCAGTTCTTCTGCGCGCAGGCCGCCGCAAGCGGCATGCGTCGCGCGGGCCGCGGCGTGATCCTGAACCTGGGCTCGGTGTCGTGGCATGTCGCGCTGCCGAACCTCGCGATCTATATGACCGCGAAAGCCGGCATCGAAGGGCTCACGCGCGGTCTCGCGCGCGATCTCGGCGGCGCGGGCATTCGCGTGAACTGCATCATCCCCGGCGCGGTGAAGACGCCGCGGCAGATGCAGCTGTGGCAATCGGCGGAGAGCGAAGCGAAGGTCGTCGCGAGTCAGTGTCTGCAACTGCGCATCGAGCCCGAGCACGTCGCGCGCATGGCGCTGTTTCTCGCGTCCGACGACGCGTCGCGCTGCTCCGGCCGCGATTACTTCGTCGACGCAGGGTGGTACGGAGAATGAGCATGCCGGTCCCTGTGTGCGTATGGGCGCTCGGCGCTGAACTGGCCGAAGGGCCGCTGTGGCAGGCCGCCGAAAACGCCGTGTATTTCGTCGATATCAAGGGGCGGCGGATTCATCGGCTGTCCGTCGCGACAGGCGAGCAGCGGACGTGGCAGGCGCCCGACCAGCCCGGTTTTCTGGCGCCGCTCGCGGACCGCACGTTCGTGTGCGGGCTGCCATCCGGCTTGCATCGGTTCGATCCGGCGAGCGGGGAGTTCAGCAAGCTCATCGACGTCGAACCGCAGCTGCCGGGCAACCGCCTCAACGACGGTTTCGTCGATGCACAGGGACGCCTGTGGTTCGGCTCGATGGATGATGGGGAAGAGGCGCCGAGCGGCACGCTGTATCGCGTGAACGAGCAAGGCGCGGCGATCGGGCAGGACGACGACTACGTGATCACGAACGGCCCGGCGATGAGCCCGGACGGCCGCACCCTGTATCACAACGACACGATGCGGCGGGTGGTCTACGCGTTCGACGTCGCCGCGGACGGCACGCTGTCGGGCAAGCGCATCTTCGCCGCGATCTCGGGCGACGGCCACCCTGACGGCATGGCGGTCGATGCCGACGGCTTCGTGTGGATCGCGCTGTTCGGCGGCTGGCGGATCGAGCGTTACTCGCCGGCGGGCGAGCTGGTCGATCAGGTGCCGTTGCCGTGCGCGAACGTGACGAAGCTCGCGTTCGGCGGCGACGATCTGCAAACCGTCTATGTGTCGACCGCATGGAAGGGACTGACGGCGGTCGAGCGGCAGCATCAGCCGCAGGCGGGCGGGCTGTTCTCGTTTCGCGCGCCGGTGGCGGGGCAGGCTCAGGCTCGCTGCACGGTGGGTTTCGAGCGCTAAACGACAAAACCCAGCGACAAAACCCAGCGACAAGACCGGCCGCAAACGCAACCCTGACGTTGCCTGGTCGCTCCGAAAGGAGCCGCCCGCTATCATGTGCGTTCCGCGACTTTCGCGCATTTGCCCCGATTCCTATCATGACGTCCAGGCCGCCAGTCCCGCCCCGCATGTCCGATGTCGCCGAACGCGCGGGCGTCTCGAAGATGACCGTGTCGCGCGTGCTCGCGGGCCGCAACGTGTCGCAGGCAACCCGCGAACGCGTGCAGAAGATCATCGACGAACTCGGCTACGTCGCCGATGCAGCGGCGGGCGCGCTGTCGTCGGGACGCTCGGAGTTCGTCGCGGTGCTGGTGCCGTCGCTGTCCAGCTCGAACTTTTCCGACACCGTGCGCGGCCTGAACGCCGCACTGGGCCCGCACGGTCTGCAACTGCTGCTCGGCGACACGGACTACCGTCTGGAACAGGAAGAACTGCTGGTGCGCTCGATGCTGCGTCACCAGCCGCGCTGCGTCGCGTTGACGGGCGGCCGGCACACCGAAGCGACACGCATGCTGTTGCAGCGCGCCGGCATTCCGGTCGTCGAGATGTGGGATCTACCCAGCGATCCGATCGATACGGTCGTCGGCTTTTCGAACTCGGCGGCGGCGCGCGCGATGGTCCGGCATCTGCACGAGCGCGGTTATCGGCGGATGGGTTTTATCGCTGGCGCGAGCGAGCGCGACCGGCGCGGGCACGACCGGATGCGCGGCTACGTCGCCGAAATCAGGGCGCTGGGCCTTGGCGAGCCGCGCGTGATCCGGCTCGGCGATTCGCCGATCACGATGAGCCACGGCGCGCCGGCGATCGGCGCATTGCTCGACACGTGGCCCGATACCGAGGCCGTGATGTGCGTGAGCGACATGTCGGCGTTCGGCGCGATCATGGAGTGTCACCGGCGCGGGCTGTCGGTGCCGGGCGACATCGCGGTCGCCGGGTTCGGCAACTTCGAGGTGTCGTGGTGCTGTCAGCCGAGCATCACGACGGTGTCGGTCGACGCTTACGGCATCGGCGTGCGTGCCGGCGAAATGCTGCTCGCGGCACTCGCCGACCGCGAAGCAGGTGATGCGCATCGCCGGAAAGCGGTGAAGATCGATTTCACGGTGATTGCGCGCGACAGCGCGTAGATGGCGCACTAGCACTCCCCTTAATCAAGCAGATCAGGGATATCCCTTGGTTGTCCGGTTGGTAAGCCGAGCGTAACATCCACAGCTGGAAATGTTACCGGTAACTTAACCGGCGGTGCCTGTCGGCTCAAATCGCACGAGCCGCGAGACAACGGCATTTCCGACCCAAAATACGCTGATGGAGATACGAATGACCGCTGTACCGTCCGCCATCGCCGCGCCCGCCGCGCGCGTCGACGAGTTCGAGGAAAGGACCTATCGCAAGGTCGTGCGCCGGCTGCTGCCGGTGTTGTTGCTGTGCTACGTGGTCGCGTATCTGGATCGCGTGAACGTCGGCTTCGCGAAGCTGCAGATGCTCGACGATCTCGGCCTGTCCGACACGATGTACGCGATCGGCGCGAGCGTGTTCTTCTGGGGCTACTTCATCTTCGAAGTGCCAAGCAACGTGTTCCTGCATCGCTACGGCGCGCGCTTCTGGATCGCGCGGATCATGTTCACCTGGGGGCTCGTGTCGATGGCGCTCGCGTTCGTCGCACCGCTCGCGCAGCTCGCGCACGTCGAAACCGCGACGATGTTCTACATGCTGCGCTTCCTGCTCGGGATCTGCGAGGCGGGCTTTTTCCCCGGCGTGATTCTGTACCTGAACTTCTGGTTTCCCGCGCAGCGCCAAAGCCGCGTGATGTCCGGTTTCCTGATCGCGATGCCGGTCAGCCTGATGCTCGGCGGCATCGTGTCGGGCTGGCTGATGGAGCATACGGCCGGCCTGTTCGGCTATCAGGGCTGGCAGTGGATGCTGCTGATCGAAGGCGTGCCGTCGCTGCTGACCGCGTTCGTCGTGTACTTCTCGCTCGACGACGGCATCGACCGCGCCCGCTGGCTCACGCCGCAAGAGAAGAGCCTGCTGGCGGCGAATCTGCAGCGCGAAAGCGCACACAAGACCGCACGCTTCGGCTCGGCGGTGCGCGATCCGCGCGTCTGGCTGCTGGTCGCGATTTTGCTCACGTTCAATACCGGTTTCTACGGGCTCGCGTTCTGGCTGCCGTCGATCATCAAAGCGACCGGCGTGCAGGACCCGCTGCATATCGGCCTGCTGACCGCGATCCCGTACGGCGTGGCCATCATTGCGACGCTCGCGAACGCCGCGCATTCGAAGAAAACCGGCGAGCGGCGCCTGCATGCGGCGATTCCGGCTCTGATCGGCGGAATCGGCCTGATCATGAGCGCGGCTTTGGCGCATCATGTGGTGTGGGCGATCACATTTCTGACGATCGCCACCGCCGGCATCCTTGCGTTGATGCCGATTTACTGGACGTTCCCGGGGCAGTTGCTGTCGGGCGCCGCCGCGGCGGCCGGCATCGCGATGATCAACGCGATCGGCAATCTGTCCGGCTTTACCGGTTCGATGATTACCGCGGTGGCCAAAAACCTGACCGGCGACATCAACAACGGCACTTACGCGCTCGGTGCGTGTCTGCTGGTCAGCTGCGTGCTGATCCTGCTCGTGCCGCGCACGATGCTGGCTCGCGCCGCGTCGAATCAGGACGGCGGACCCGGCCGTGACACGGCGCCCGCACAGAAACCGGCTGAATGCGCGGAGCACGCATAAGCAACCCAAACCATGAAAGAGAGATAAGCATCATGTCAGCATCCACCCCGCGCCGGCTGCGCAGCCAGGAATGGTTCGACGATCCCTCGCACGCGGATATGACGGCGCTGTATGTCGAGCGTTTCATGAACTACGGTCTGACGCGCGAAGAGCTGCAGTCGGGCCGGCCGATCATCGGCATCGCGCAGACGGGCAGCGATCTCGCGCCGTGCAATCGCCATCACATCGAACTCGCGGCGCGCACGAAGGCCGGCATCCGCGACGCGGGCGGCATTCCGATGGAGTTTCCGGTGCATCCGCTCGCCGAGCAGAGCCGCCGGCCGACCGCCGCGCTCGACCGCAACCTCGCGTATCTGGGCCTCGTCGAAATCCTGCACGGCTTCCCGCTCGACGGCGTCGTGCTGACCACCGGCTGCGACAAGACGACGCCCGCGTGCCTGATGGCGGCGGCCACCGTCGATATGCCGGCGATCGTGCTGTCCGGCGGCCCGATGCTCGACGGCTGGCACGACGGCAAGCGCGTCGGGTCGGGCACCGTGATCTGGCATGCACGCAATCTGCTGGCGACCGGCGAGATCGACTATGAAGGCTTCATGGAGCTGACCACCGCGTCGTCGCTGTCGATCGGTCACTGCAACACGATGGGCACCGCGCTGTCGATGAATAGTCTCGCCGAAGCGCTCGGCATGTCGCTGCCCGGTTGCGCGAGCATTCCGGCCGCTTACCGCGAGCGCGGCCAGATGGCCTACGCAACCGGCAAGCGCATCGTCGATCTGGTGCGCGAGGACGTGCGGCCGTCGAAGATCATGACGAAAGAAGCGTTCGAAAACGCGATCGTCGTCGCGTCGGCGCTCGGCGCGTCGACCAACTGCCCGCCGCATCTGATCGCGATAGCGCGGCACATGGGCGTCGAGCTGAGTCTCGAGGACTGGCAGCGCGTCGGCGAGCCGGTGCCGCTGATCGTCAACTGCATGCCCGCCGGCGAATATCTCGGCGAGAGTTTCCATCGCGCGGGCGGCGTGCCAGCGGTGATGCGCGAGCTCGCGAAAGGCGGCCTCGTGCATGAGCATTGCCTGACCGTGTCGGGCCGCACGATGGGCGAGATCGCAGCCGCCGCGCCCGCGCCGGATCGCGAGGTCATCAAGACGACCGACGATCCGCTGAAGCACGGCGCCGGCTTCATGGTGCTGTCGGGCAACTTCTTCGACAGCGCGATCATGAAGATGTCGGTGGTCGGGGAAGCGTTCCGCCAGACCTATCTGAGCGAGCCCGGCGCGGAAAACAGCTTCGAAGCGCGCGCCATCGTGTTCGACGGTCCCGAGGACTATCACGCGCGCATCAACGACCCGTCGCTCGAAATCGACGAGCATTGCATCCTCGTGATTCGCGGCACGGGCACGGTCGGCTATCCCGGCAGCGCCGAGGTCGTCAACATGGCGCCGCCGGCGGCGCTCGTGCGTCAGGGCATCACGTCGCTGCCGACGCTCGGCGACGGCCGTCAGAGCGGCACGTCCGCGAGCCCGTCGATTCTGAACATGTCGCCGGAAGCGGCGGTGGGCGGCGGCCTTGCGCTGCTGCGCACGAACGATCGCATCCGTGTCGATCTGAATTCGCGCAGCGTCAACGTGCTGGTCGACGAAGCCGAACTCGCGCGACGCCGCGAAACCGTGAGGTTCGAAATTCCGCCCGCGCAAACGCCGTGGCAGGAGCTGTACCGCAAGACGGTCGGCCAGCTTTCGACCGGCGGCTGTCTGGAACCGGCGACGCTTTATCTGAAGGTGATTGCCGAGCGCGGCAATCCACGGCATTCGCATTGACATGCAGGTGACAAGGCCGGGCCTCGCACGCAACGCGACGCCCGGCCTTGCCCGTTTCTCAACTTATTCGAAAGAGCCCATCCCATGTCCGCAACTTCCCCCTCCAGCTTTCTTCCCGGCGATCTGACCGATGCGCTGCTCGTCGGCCGCGTGTGGCGCAAGACCGAGCAGCACGAAGGACCGTGCGTGGTCGTCGTGCGCGGCGGCGAGGTGTTCGACATCACCGCGACCGTGCCGACCACCGCCGACCTGTTCGAGCGCGATGATGCCGCGCAGCTCGCGCGCAGCGCGCCGGGGGTATCGCTCGGAGCGGTCGCGCAGCTGATCGAGGCGAACCTGCCCGGCGCGAGCGTGCCCGCCGTGCGCCTGCTCGCGCCGTGCGACGTGCAGGCGATCAAGGCCTGCGGCGTCACGTTCGCGGTAAGCCTGATCGAGCGCGTGATCGAGGAGCAGGCCGGCGGCGATCCGGCGAAGGCGAAGGAAGTGCGCGCGACGATCGCGTCGACGATCGGCACCGACCTGTCGAAGATCAAGCCGGGCTCGGAAGCGGCGATGAAGCTGAAGGCCGAGCTCGAGCGTCGCGATGCGTGGTCGCAATACATGGAAGTCGGCATCGGTCCGGACGCCGAAGTGTTTTCCAAGTCGCAGCCGATGTCGGCGGTCGGCTTCGGCGCGGACGTCGGCCTGCTGGCCGCGTCGGTGTGGAACAACCCGGAGCCGGAAATCGTGCTCGCGGTGAATAGCCGCGGCGGCATCGTCGGCGCGACGCTCGGCAACGACGTGAACCTGCGTGACATCGAAGGCCGCTCGGCACTGCTGCTCGGCAAGTGCAAGGACAACAACGGCTCGTGCGCGATCGGCCCGTTCGTGCGTCTGTTCGACGACACGTTCTCGCTCGACTCGGTGCGCGCGGCGAGCGTTTCGCTGCGCGTCGAAGGCGCCGACGACCACTTCGTGCTCGACGGCGTGAGCCACATGAGCGAGATCAGTCGCGACCCGGCCGACCTCGTCGCGCAGACCTGCGGCCGTCACCACCAGTACCCGGACGGCTTCATGCTGTTCCTCGGCACGATGTTCTCGCCGATCAAGGACCGCGACGCGCCAGGCGGCGGCTTCACCCACCACCTCGGCGATCGCGTGACGATCTCGACGCCGCGGCTCGGCGCGCTGACCAACACGGTGCGTCTGTCCACCGAAATCGAACCGTGGACGTTCGGCGTGCGCGCGCTGTATCGCAACCTCGCGGCACGTGGCCTGCTGATTGCTGGATAACAGGATTGTCGCTGCAATTTTCGAAAGGAGAATCAGGACATGAGTCAGTTTGCAAACTACATCGACGGACAATGGGTCGACGGCGCGAGCGTGTCGCGCAATGTCAATCCGTCGAATCTCGACGACGTGATCGGCGAATTCGCGCAAGCCGACGCCGCGCAGACGCACCGCGCGATCAGCGCCGCGCGCAAGGCCTTCGCGCAGTGGTCGCTGTCCACGCCGCAGCAGCGCTTCGACTTACTCGACCAGGCGGGCAGCGCGATCCTCGCGCGCAAGGCGGAGCTCGGCAAGCTGCTCGCGCGTGAAGAGGGCAAGACGCTGCCCGAGGGGATCGGCGAAGTGGGCCGCGCCGGGCAGATCTTCAAGTTCTTTGCGGGCGAAGCACTGCGCCTCGGCGGAGAAACGATGCCGTCGGTGCGGCCGGGCATGACGGTCGAAATGACGCGCGAGCCGATCGGCGTGGTCGGTCTGATTACGCCGTGGAATTTTCCGATCGCGATTCCGGCGTGGAAAATCGCGCCGGCGCTCGCGTATGGCAACACGGTCGTCATCAAGCCGGCCGATCTGGTGCCGGGCTGCACGTGGGAGCTGGTCAAGATCATCGCTGATGCGGGCGCGCCGGCGGGCGTGATCAATCTCGTGATGGGGCGCGGTTCGGTGGTCGGCGAGGCGCTCGTTTCGTCGCCGGATGTCGATGCGATCAGCTTTACCGGCTCCGTTTCGACGGGTCGCGCGATCGGCGCGAAATGCTTCGAGTCGGGCAAGAAATTCCAGCTGGAAATGGGCGGCAAGAACCCGATGGTCGTGCTCGACGACGCCGATCTCGACGTCGCCATCGAAGCCTGCATCAACGGCGCGTTCTACTCCACGGGCCAGCGTTGCACGGCATCGAGCCGGCTGATCGTGACCGCGGGGATCTATGACCGTTTTATCGACGGCATGAAGGCGCGCATGCGGGCGCTGAAGGTCGGCGATGCGCTCGTGGACGGGACGCACATTGGCCCGGTCGTCGATGACAAGCAGTTGGCACAGGACGAACGCTATCTGGCGATCGCGCGCGCGGAGGGCGGCACGGTGTTCGGCGGCGAGCGAGTCGAAGGCTCGACGCGCGGCTACTTCCTTGCGCCGGCGCTGGTCACGGAGACGACGTCGGCGATGCGCGTCAACCGCGAGGAGGTGTTCGGGCCGGTGGCGTCGGTCATCAAGGTCAAGGACTACCAGGAAGCGCTCGCGGTTGCCAACGATACCGAGTTCGGGCTGTCGGCCGGCATCTGCACGACGTCGCTGAAATACGCGACTCATTTCCGCCGCCATGTGCAGGCCGGCATGGTGATGGTCAACACCGCGACCGCGGGTGTCGATTATCACGTGCCGTTCGGCGGCAGGAAGGGGTCGAGCTACGGTCCGCGCGAGCAGGGCGCCTATGCCCGCGAGTTCTATACGTTGGTGAAGACCGCGTATATCAACCCGGGCGCCGTTTGACGCGCAGCAGCGACGCTCCCCAAACGAAACTGGCCCGCCATCGCATTCAATCGCGATGGCGGGCCAGCAGGGGAAGCCGCGGGAGCACTAAGGCAGAGCGCTCCGGCAGGTACAGCTACATCTACAGCAACTTTCCAACCGCGGACGCCTTACTGCGCTGCGTGACCTTGCTGCGACGAACCGCTGTTCACGCCGCCGACGGCGCTGTTTTGCGCCGCGACGCGAGCTTCGGCAGCCTGAATGTTCGACGGGTATTCGTTCGGGTTCGAACGTGCCGGGTTGTAGCCGGCCTTTTCGATCTGAGCCAGTTCTTCACGGACTTGCGCACGGGTCAGCGGCTGGTTCGATTGAGCGAAAACAGCAACCGGAGCAGCGAGCGTAGCGGCGATAACGACAGCTTGAACGAGCGATTTCATTTTTACTACCTCCAGGTTTTGTCTTGTTAGGCTGTGGAACTCATGGGTTTGCAGCAGTGATGACAGTCTAGGGGGAGCGGAAACTAGGGTAAATACCTAATTCCTGAACTCACTGTTTCCGAAACAAAAACAATATTGAGACAGCAGGGCCGCCGAGCATCTATTTGCGCAGCGATCGGCGGCAGCTACCGCGCATGCGTCAGCCGGCTGGAATGGCTCGGATCAGCAGCAAGCCCGCGCCGCCGACGGCCATGGCGCCGATCGCACGCGCGACGCGCGCGCCGGTCGGCGCAACGCGCTCGGCCGTGATGGCAGCCGTCACGGCGGCCATCAAGCGCAAATCCGTCATGCCGGCGACCAGCAGAATCGCCGTGAGACCCCCGCAGCAACCGGCGCAATCGATGCCGACCCGCAGACCATATCGCCACGCGCTGGCCGCATCGGCGGTGAGGCTTGGCGTGGCGCGGCAGCAGGCGAGGCGGCGGGCTTTCCATGTGCTGAACTGCAACGCGCCCGCGAGCAGGATGATCACGCTGACCGCTAGCGGTACCAAACGCGCGAGCGCTGGCCACCGCAACACGAGCGCCGCGAGCGATGCGCCCAGCGCAAACACGGCGACGCCGAGCGCCGTCCATACGACGGCGTACGCGCCGCTCACGAGCATCGTCAGCAGGGCCAGCCGGCCGGGGTTGGCTCGCGAGACCACGGCGTCGCGATAGCGCAGCAGCGTCGGCACGAATGACGGCAGCATCATCGCCGCCATCATCACGAGCCACATGCCGATGAACGATGCCGCGGTGCGCGCCCACGTGCGCCCGCAGGTCGGCATCCATAGCGTCGACATCGACCAGCCGCCGGGCATCGGCAACGCGCCCATCGCCGACATCGACGCGCTGTGCGCCAGTGTCGCCGCGACGCTCGCGGTGAACATCAGTGCGCAGACGCCGATGAACACGCGCTGCGATGAGCGCGCCGCGCGCCGCGAGGCAAGGCGCTGCCCGCTCGCGCAGACAGCGCGCACGGGCGGGCTCATGACTGCTCGTACTCGTCGTGACGGCGCCACCAGATACCCGTCTCGTTGCGTCCCTTCGGCGCGCGATCGAGCCACTGGTACATGCCCCAAAGCGCATCGACACCGCGCGCGTAAGTCGAATACGTGTGATAGACGACACCGTCTTCGAGTACGAACGCGCTCATGCCGGGCCGGTCGCGCGAATAGGTGGCCGCGTCGGTGCCGCAGGTCGCCGCGAACTGCGCGACAGGTTCGGGCGCGGGCGTCACGTCCATCGCGAGACTGTTGCGCGCGTAGTTGTATTCGATATCGCCGGCCCGTTGCTGCGCCTCGGTGAACGCGACGTTGAAGTCGAAATTGAAATCGCCGCCGGCCGACGACGCCCACGGAAACGTCCATCCCATGCGCTGCTTGTACGCCTGCAGCTTGTCGAGCGGCGCGCGCGACACCGCCGTCAGCATCACGTCGTGATGCGCGAGATGCACGGCAAAGCCGGCGAAGCCGTCCGCGATCGACGAGCACGATGGGCAGCCCGCCTTATAGTCGGGGCCGAACATGAAGTGGTAGACGAGCAGCTGCGAACGTCCTTTGAACAGATCGGCGAGCGACGCGCTGCCTTCGTCGGTATCGAAGCGGTAGGCCTTGTCGATCTTCACCCACGGCAGCGCCTGGCGTTGCCGCGCGAGCTCGTCGCCGTGTCGCGTGTGGGCTTTTTCCGCGTCGAGCAGCGCGCGTCGCGCGGCGAGCCACTGTTCGCGTGTTCCGATCGGATGCGTAGTCATCGTGGGTTCCTCCGTGGGTCGTGCCGCGCCGTGCGAGCCCTTGCCCGACGGCATCGGTGACGGTTGTTGGTCGTGTTAGATTAGGGCCGGGCATCGATCGGGTGGGAGTGACAAGTGTGGCGGGATTCGCTTGATGCATTGACGCGCTACGCGCGGAGTCGCACGCCGTGGACGCGCTGATTTCGGCGGCGGCGCGCGCGCTCGCGGCCGGCGATCCGCTTGGCGCGCTCGGCCGCGTCGCGTTGCGCGACGACGCGCCGGCACTCGCGCTGCGCGGCATCGCGATGGCGCAGCTCGGCGATTTCGTGCGCGCCAAGGCGTTGGTGCGCGGCGCCGCGCGCGGGTTCGGCGCGCAGCATGCGGTGGCGCGCGCGAGATGCGTGGTCGCCGAAGCGGAGATCGCGCTCGCGTCGCGCGATCTCGCATGGCCCGCCAGAACACTCGACGCCGCGACCGCCACGCTCGACGCGCACGGCGATCGCGTCAATGCGGCGCATGCGCGTTATCTGTCGGCGCGGCGTCTGCTGCTGATCGGCCGTCTCGACGAAGCGGAGCGCAAGCTTGACGCGCTCGATCCTCGGCCGTTTCCGCCCGCGTTGCGTGCCGCGCATGAGCTGGTCGTCGCCGGTGTCGCGCTGCGGCGTTTGCGCAGCGGCGCTGCCCGTGCCGCGCTGACGCGGGCCGGACGCGCGGCTCGCGAGGCTGGTATTCCGGCGTTGATCGCGGAAATCGAAAGCGCTTCGGCGGCGCTGAGCAAACCGGCGGCGCGCATGATCGCGCATGGCTCAGAAGAACCGATCCTGCTCGATGAAGTCGAGAAACTCCTGAGCTCGAATCGCGCAGGCGGCGCGCTGATCGTCGACGCTTGCCGCTACGCGATCCGCGATGCGAACGCGGCGGTTGCGCTCGCGAGCCGACCGGTGCTGTTCGCGCTCGCCCGCATGCTCAGCGAGGCATGGCCCGACGACGTGCCGCGCGACGTGCTGGTCGCACGCGCGTTCCGCGCCAAACGCGCCGACGAATCGCATCGCGCGCGACTGCGCGTCGAGATCGGCCGGCTGCGCGCGGCGCTCGGCACGCTCGCGAGCGTCAACGCGACGACGCGTGGCTTCGCGCTGGCACCGAGTCATGCGCGCGAGGTCGTCGTGCTGGCGCCGCCCGTTGAAGGCGAGCATGCGGCGCTGCTCGCGTTTCTGTCCGATGGCGAATCGTGGTCGAGTTCCGCGCTCGCCCTGGTGCTCGGCGCGAGTCAGCGCACCGTCCAGCGCGCGCTCGATTCGCTCGCCGCGGCCGGCAAGGTGCAGCCGGTGGGCGACGGCCGCGCGCGCCGCTGGATGACGCCGCCGATCGCCGGATTCGCGACGGCTTTGTTACTCCCTTCTCCGTTCCCTTCGTAATCAGGATGGCCACCATGAACCGTTCAGCCGCCAGAATCGTCCGCGAATATGGGCCCTTTACGGGCGTCGATCAAGTGCACGGGGTCACTTACGATGGCCGGCAGGTGTGGATTGCGACCGGCGAACGGCTCGACGCGTTCGACCCGGCGAGTGGCGACATGGTGCGCTCGATCCCGTTGGCCGCCGACGCGGGCACGGCCTTCGACGGCGAGCACCTGTTCCAGATCGCGCACGGCCGCATCCAGAAGATCGATCCGCACAGCGGCCGCGTGCTGTCGACGATCGCGGCGCCTGGCGACGGCGGCCAGTCGGGGCTGACATGGGCCGAAGGTTCGCTGTGGGTCGGTCAATATCCCGAACGAAAGATCTACCAGATCGATCCGGACACGGGCGCGGTGCTGCGCACGATCGAATCGAATCGCTTCGTGACCGGCATCACGTGGGTCGACGGCGAACTATGGCATGGCACGAGGGAAGGTGACGAGAGCCAGCTCAGGCATATCGATCCGCGCAGCGGCGAGGTGCTCGAGACTGTCGACATGCCGGCCGGTGCTGGCATCTCCGGACTCGAATCGAACGGCGCCGATCTGTTTTTCTGCGGCGGCGGCAGCAGCGGGCTGGTTCGAGCCGTGCAGCGTCCCGCGCGAGATCGTGGCTCGGAATCGCCGATCGTTTCGACGAGCGAGTGAGTGACGACGCGAGTAGCGCGGCGTCATCGTCGTTATTGCGTCCTCGCCGTGCCCAGGCCCGTGCTCGCGAAATAGATCACCAGAAAATACAGCAGCACATAGAGCGCGTAGGTCTGTCCATTGCCGGTATAGACGCGACGTATCCATGCCGCCGCCGCGAGCGCGAAATGCGATATGCCACGCCAGAACATCTGCGCGACTGGCGGCACCGTGCGGCTCAAGAATGGCCGGTAGAAGTGGTAAAAGTCGGGGGCGTTGCGCGCGTCGCCGCGGCGGCTGCGGAAGAACAGCACGCCGAGCCCGAACACGATCGCCGTGGCGATCAGCACGACGATCACGACCGGCGTCGGATTCCAGAACCCGTAGATGCTTTCGAGCGACATGCCGCCCCACACCAGTGTCGCCGCGAACTGCGGATCGATCGCGGCCGACACCGGTTCGATCAGCAGCTTCGGAAAGAACGACAGGATCACGATACCGACCACGAACAGAAACTGCGGCACCAGCAGCATCAACGGCGCTTCGCGCACTCGTGGCCGCTGCGGCGGGCGCGGTTTGAGGAAGATGCCGTTCAGCAGGCGCAACATGTACAGAAAGCCGGCGCAGGTCGCGATCAGCCCGCACACGGCGAGGCCGTACCAGCCCTTGTCGGTCATTGCGCTCAGCAGCAGCCATTTGCCGCCAAAGCCCATCAGCGGCGGCAGACCCGACATCGACACCAGCGCGATTACGACCATCGCGAACGTGAGCGGCATCTCGCGCGCGAGGCCGCCCACATCGGCGAAGTTGCGCGTATCGGTGCGTAAAATCACGCCCGCGAGCGCGAGGAACAGCATGCCCTTCACGAACATGTGATTGGCGATCAGATACAGCGCGGTGACCCAGCCCAGATGACTCATCAGGCCGATCGCAGTGACGATATAGCCGATCTGGCTCATGCTCGAAAGCGCAAGCATGCGTTTGAAGTCATTCTGCCGCAAGGCCATCAGCGCGCCGAACAAGGTCGTCAGCATGCCGATCCATGTCATCACGTGCGCGAGTTCGAGGCCGACCTCCGAGCGTATCGTCAGATAAGTGCCGATCAACAGGCCGAACATCGCGACCTTGCTGACCACCGCCGACAGCATCGCGGTCACGTCGTCTTCCGCCTCGGTGTAGGCGCCCGGCAGCCATACGTGCACGCCGATCGCACCGGCCTTGATCATGAAGCCGGTCGCGAGCAGCACGAACGCGCGGTTCGCTTCCGGTCCCGAGTGAATCAGCGCGGATAGCGCGATGGTGTCGTCGATTGCCGCGACGTTGGCGAAGCCCGCCAGCAGGAAGAACGCCGCCAGCAGCGAAAACAGCAGGAAGGTCAGCACGTGCGTTCCCGCGCGGCGGCACTTCGCGATCAGGAAGCACGACGACAGCGTGATGATTTCCCAGCTATAGAAGAACTCGAGCGATGTCGATGAGCGCAGCAGCGCCGGAATCGATAGCGACAGCACGACGAGCATCGGATAGAAGCCGGCGCGCACGTCGTCGCGATAGAGGCTCGCCGCGGCGATCACGAGGCTGCCCGCGAGCAGCAGCCACGCGAACAGCCCCGCGATACCGCCCGAGCCCTCGCAGAGCAGACTGCCGATCAGCCCGATCGCGATCAGGGCGAGCACGCCTTTCACGCGCCCCGGCAGACGATCGGCCGCATAGAAGAGCGCGCCCGCCAGGAGCGGCGAGAAGATCCATGCCGACGCGACGCCAGAGAACACGGCCGCCATATAGGCCGCCGCGATCAGCAAAACCGCGACGCCGAAGAGCGGGATCAGCGCGCCGAGGTTGGGGCCGGTATTGGTTTCGATGTCGGAAGGAGCCAGCGCGCGCACGAACCAGTGGAACATATAGCCCGCTTCGAGCAGCGAGCCGGTCAGGATCAGCACGATCCAGTACGGCTTGCCGGCGGCGGTCAGGCGCATGACGAGTTCCCATTTCGCCCAGAAGCCGGGGAACGGCGGCAGCCCCGCGATCGCAACCAGGAAGAGGCCCAGCAGGCCGATCAGCAGCGGACTGCGCGACAGGATAGCGCGCGCATCGTCGCCGTGGCGCCGCAGCACGCCGATCAGCCAGAACAGCCCCGCTTTCGCGAACAGATGGTTGATGAAGAGGCCGCCGACGACGAGCGGGACCGAAGCGTCCGCGCCGACCTGGCGCAGCAACGCGAGCGACAGCATCAACAGCGCCATTTGCCCGATCGACGAATAGCCGAGCACGCGCTGCGGTTTCGTCTGCTTGATCGCGAGCAGGTTCGAGAACAGGAACGTGACGCCGCCCGATACGGCGAGCAGCGTGAGCTGAGCGTCGAACAGCGGCAGCAATTTCAGCAGCGCGAAAAATACGCCCGCCGATACGCCGACCGATACCATCGCGGCGACGCCGCTCGGCGCGGTCTCGTAGACGTCGAGCCCCCAGCCGTTCGCCGGAAACGGCTTCAGCTCGATCACGAGGCTCGCGAACACCAGCAGGATCGCGGTCTTGCCGATCGGGCCGCCGATCTGGTTGCGCATCGACAGCAGTTCGTCGATGTTCAGCGTGCCGCTCACGTAATAGAGCAGCACCGCGCCGAGCAGGAACAGCGTCGACGCGATCACGGTCGCGAAGATGTACTTGAACGCGGCGGCGAGCGCGGCGGGCGTGCGCTCGAGCCCGAACAGGCCGTATGTCGCGATCGACACGATCTCGAGAAACACGAACAGGTTGAACAGGTCGCGGGTCATCACCATGCCGTCGATGCCCATCACCAGAATCAGGTACAGCAGCAACGCCGCGTAGTTGCCGCGCAGGCGGTCCCATAGATGCAATGCGCCGAGCAGCGCGACCACGTTGACGCTGAACGTGAAGAAGCCTTCCCACAAGCCGAAGCGCAGATTGATCGACACCGGCGGCAGCGCGCCCGCGGTCAGCACTTCGATCGTGTCGCCGCCGTCGAGCAGGCGGTAGAACGATACGCCGGAGACGAGCACGATACCGCACAGCGCGATGAAGAAGCCGAGCGTGAGCCACGGCTTGCCGAGCCGGTACAGCAGCGGAATGACGAAGCCGCCGCCGAGCCCGAGAATGAAAATGTGCAGCGGATGAAAGAGCGCGGCTACCATTTCGACTCGGTGAAGGCGTCGATCGAGAGCGTCTTTTTGGCGGCGTAAAGACGGATCGCGAACGAGAGCATGATGGCGGTGACCGATAACCCGATCACGATCGCCGTGACGACGAGCGCCGATGGAACCGGATCGATCGCGCGGTGCGCGGCGGCGGATTTGCCGAGCGCCGCGTCGATGATCGGCGCGGTGCCGCCCGTGATGTAGCCGGTCGCGACCATTACGATGTGCAGACCCGTGTCGAGCACCGCGAAGCCGATGATGATGCGCAGGATGTTGCGGTGGGTCAGCATGCCCCACAGGCCAATCAGCGCAAGGCAGAAGCCCGTGACCAGCAGGATCGTCGAAACCGGGATGCCGGTGTTCATGCGCTCTCCTTCGCGTTCAGCTTCTGAACCGGTCGATGATGACGCTAAGCTCCGCGCCGACCTTGACGCCGAGCAGCGTGGAAATCAGCGGGATCGCGCCGGCACTGAAGAACGCGCCGAACTCGCCTCGCGGCAGAAAGCGCGCGTCGAGAAATCCGCCCGCGAGCACGAGGCCGAGAATGCCGATGCACACGTAGATCACGCCCGCGAGCGACTCGACGACGCTCAGCAGCGCGACGTTCAGCGTCGAGCCGGGCCGCGCGAGTAGCATCAGCATCACGGCGGACGCGACGATCGCGCCGCCCTGGAAGCCGCCGCCTGCCGACAGATGGCCGTTGACGATCACGTAAGCGCCGAACGTGAAGATCATCGGCAGCAGCACCTGCTTGCCGGTATGAACGATTTCGCTGGCGGGGCGGCGCGCGGGCGTGGTTTCGTCCGCTGCAGTGACGGTTGTCGGGTTGCTTTCTTCTTTCAGCAGCACGCCGACGCTCGCCGCGACCATAAACAGCACCGCGACTTCGCCGAGCGTGTCGAAGCCGCGAAAGGTGATCAAAATGCCGGTCACGATGTTCGGCGCGCCGAGTTCGAGCGGTCCTCTCACCACGTAGTACCAGGCGAGCGGGCGCAGCGCCTGCAACTCCGTATAACCGCCGACGAGCCGCCAGAACACGACCGCGAACAGCAACACCGTCAGCAGCGCGGACGCACGACGCATCATGATTCGGCCTCCCCCGGGGTGCGCCCGTCTTCGTCGGCGAGCGCATCGGTGATCGTCGACGGGCTCATCGGCGTGCGGATCAGCCAGGCGGCGCGCGATAGCGCATGCGAGGACACCGGATTGGTCACCAGCACGAAGTAGATCAACAGGATCAGACGGAAGGTCCAGTTCGGGTGATAGAACGCGACGCCGATCAGCACGAGCATGTTGCCGAGCGTCGACGCTTTGGTGCCGGCCTGAATGCGCGTGTACGCGTCCGGCATGCGCAACAGCCCGAGGCCGGCGGAGAACAGAAAGACGGCGCCCACGAGGATGAACACGCTGCCGATCAGTTCGAACATGCGCTAGCCCTTCTGATAACCGGTTTTGCGGATCGCGTACAGAAAGATGAAGGTCGCGAGTCCCGAGCCGATCGCGGCTTCGGCCATCGCGACGTCGGGCGCGGCGAGCAGCAGGAAGGCCACCGCCGCGAACAGGCTCGCGAGTCCCGAGCTCACCATCGCGGCCAGCAGATTCTTCAGGAAGACGGCCAGTACGCCGCTCACGAGGATGCTTGCGCACATCAGCAACAGGAGCAGTTCGAGCATGACTCACAGCCCCCTTTCGAGAAAGCGCGCGATCGCGAGCACCGCGAGAAAGCTCAGCAGTGCGTAGACGAGTGCGACGTCGATGTAGACGAAACGACCTGAGACCTGTGCGTACAGCGCGATCAGCGACAGCGAGATGACGGTCAGCATGTCGATTGCGACGATGCGATCGACGACGGTTTTGCCGAGGACGAGACGGATCACGCCGAACACGATCGCGAAGAAGATCAGCACCGCGGCGATCCGGAGCATGATCTCAGCCAAAGATTTGCTCCAGATGCTTTTCGAACCGCGCGACGAGCGCCTCGGTCGCTTCGTCGATATCGGTCGTCTTCACGTCGAGCCAGTGAATGAATAGTATGTCGTCCCGAATATCCATCACGAGCGAGCCCGGCGTGAGCGCAATCGAATTGGCGAGCGCCAGACGGCCGAGCGGTGTTTCGAGGCGGGTGCGAACCTTGACGATGCCGGGCTTGATGTCGATGTGCGGCGAGTACACCAGCGCCATCACGTTCAGATTGGCGCGCACCAGTGCGGTGACGAAGGTCGCGCTATAGAGGACGAAGTGATAGAGCGCGCGCGGCGTCAGACGTAGGTGCTGCCATGCTTCGCTCGACGATACGAAGACGTGCGCGATGACGAAGGTAATGACGAGGCCGACGAGTGCGGGTTCGACGGCGAGCGATGCATTGGCGATCATCCAGATGACGAACAGGACGACCCACAGGCCGAGCATGCCGCGAGGAACAAACGACGACACCGGTTTTCCGTTGTTCGAAGCCATGTCATCGGTTCCTCGGGAGGCCTTGCGGAAAATTCTAAGTGACAATTTATGGCAAATCAACCGGCGCGCGCTTGTCCGCTGGTGGTTGCTTTTGCGCGTATAAATGCGCGGGGCGCTTAATCGGCTGCTTATCGATTGAATTAGTGATATTGCGATCTTTTCAATAAGATGGCGCGCGAAAAGCCCACGCGCGTGTCGCCGTGCCGCCTGGCGCTCGCGCGGCCCGACATCTAAACTTGTCTCACGACCGTCCTGAAACGCGATGCGCCGAGCCGGTATGCTGGAATCAGCTGCAGCCGGCGCCTCACGCGGCGCTGCCGGTTTCCGCTTACAAACGTAAGCGGGCAGCGGGGACGGCGTAATGCGGCCGCCGGCTTGCGTGCACATCGCTTGGGGCACGCGGCGCGACCCCATTGAGGAGGCACCGACATGCACGGCTATCAGGTCACGTTCTTTACCCAGCAAGGGCGCAGCCATCATGGCAGGCCACTCGCCGACTGGCTCGTGCGTCTCGCGGGCGAACTCGGCCTGCGCGGCGCGACCGTCATTCCGGCGTGCGAAGGCATCGGCCATCATCATCGGATTCACTCCGCGCACTTCTTCGAGCTTGCCGATCAGCCGTTGTCCGTCGTGATGGCGGTGACGAGCGACGAGGCCGATCGACTGTTCGATCGGCTGCGCGAGGAAGGATTACATCTGTTCTACGTGAAGACGACGGCTGAGTTCGGCGTGATCGGCGAGGAGGACGCTGGGGATTGAACGACCGGGCTCAATGACGAGTGCCTCGCCTCCTCGTTCGTCTAGGCGACGAAGTCCGCTGCCATGTCCGCGTCGGTGCGTGCTTCCAGCTTGCCGCCGCGGCACGCGTGGCGGAATATCTCGTAGTCCTTGTCGACCTGGTCGGCGTACGCGCGCGAGTAGAGGACCAGCGCATCCGTCATCTGATCGCCGTTGCCGAGATAGGCGGCAACCTCGGTGGCCAGCCCGCCCGCTTTCGCATGCGCCCGCGCGAGCACCCAGCCGCACACGGCCGCGTACTGACTGAAGGTTTCCTTCGCAAATAGTTCGAGCGTCGCCGAAATCTTCATGTCGCGTAGCTGGCGGCCGTAGATCGAGCGCCCGAACGGTCCCGTGGTCCAGCCGAGAAACGGGTCGCTCGCGCCCTGCATCAGCCGCTGCCCGTCGACGACACGCTGTCCCTGATGCTTCGGTCCCGCCGTCTTGAAGTAACGCGACACGACCGAGGTCGACGCCTCCTTGAACTGGATGAACAATGGCTTCTCGTGCTGATCGACCATCAGCAGGATCAGGCAGCGTGTGCCGACGCTGCCGACGCCGACCACCTTGAACGCCATGTCGTGCATTGAGAAGTGATCCAGCAGCGTGCGGCGCACCGTGCCGAGCGACTTCAGATAGTGCTCGTAGATCGGCGCCATCAACGCGCGCCAGTCGCCCAGACCGAGCCAGTCGTCCTTGTGCGCGAACAGCGTGTTCTTGCCGTGCACGTGGAACACGGTGGGCGGCATGTCGCGGACTTGCCATAGGCCTTCGCGCTGGCTCGCGAGCTTGGGCAGGATCGTCTCGTGCGTACGGCGCGACGCTTTCGCGATGCTGTTGCGAATGCGTTGACGCGCGTCGTCGGTGGGGGAGATTTCCTCGAGACGCGCGAACGTGATCAGCTCGCACCACAGTTCGAGCGGACTCATCTGCGCGTACGCCGAGGTCCAGTGCTGATAGCTCTGCACGCATGACGCGACGGTTTCGTCCGCGAGACGATCGCCATGGCCGAGATGCCGGACCGCGATATGCAGGCTCGCCGTCAGGCGCTTCAGGTCCCATTCCCACGGGCCGACCGCCGTTTCGTCGAAATCGTTGATGTCGAACACGAGCGCGCGCTCGGGGGTTGCGAAGCCACCGAAATTCATCAGGTGGCAGTCGCCGCAGATCTGGAAGTGAAAGCCGCTGTTCGCAGTCTTCGCAAGGTCGTGCGCCTGGATGATCGCGCTGCCACGATAGAACGCGAATGGCGACGCGAGCATGCGGCCGTAGCGCAGCGGCACGAGGGATTCGACGCGCCCGCGACTGCTTTCGCGCAACAGGTGAACCGGATCACGATGGATGTTGCCGATGTCGGAGTGAGCGCTGCGCGGCGTGTTCTTGCGTGCATCACGACCGATTGCGCGGCGCTCCGCGAGCGTTTCGGGTGGCGTCATCGTTTGCCCCTTGGAAATGCGGCGTTATCGGATTTCTTTTGCGGTGCGGTCCCGAGAAAAGCGGTGAACGACGGTCTTGCCTGCTCGCACTCTAGCGTGTCTGCGCGGTGATTGCCATAGAGCGCGGCGGGCTCGGCAGCGAGCGCAGCGCCCGCGACGCCATAAGCGACGCTGAGGCGCGGCGAAGCGGCGATCGGCTGTGCGTGAGATATGGAACGCAGGCTGGCTTCAATGCTATGCCGCGGGCTCCTCGTGCCGCACATTGACCATCCACGGCACGCCGAAGCGGTCAGTCAACGTACCGAAGCCACTGGTCCAGAAGGTCCGCTGGAACGGCATCGTGATCTGTCCGCCCGCCGACAGCGCGTTGAAATATTTCTCGCCTGATGCCTGGTCGTCGGCGGTGACCGACAGGCTGAAGCCCGCATGCACGGCGTTGCCGCCGCTGCAATCGCCATCCGACATCAGCACGTGCGTGTTACCGATGACGAGCGTCGCGTGCAGGATCTTGTCGGCGTGTTCGGGCGCAACCGGGCGAGCGGGATCGGGCGGCGCATCTTTCGCGCGCAGCTTCAGCAACTCCTGCGCGCCAAGCGCCGAACGATAGAACGCAATGGCTTCCTCACAACGGCCGTTGAAGAACAGATAAGGCTGGATTTCCATGCTGATTTCCTGAGAGTGGGGAGGGTCGTCAGATGATTCTAACAACGTGATATCACGGACTGACGGCTATCGAGCCTGCGATGCATCTCTTCAGTGCATCCCCCGCTTCATGCCTGCCCTGCATGGCTGCCGCCATTGGCCGGATAGGCTTCCTGCAACGCAATCGAGCCTGTCTCCAGCAGCGATTTGAGGTTGGACATGATCTTCGGCCAGCCGCCCGACACCGCCTCGATGAATTTTGACGGATCGCGCTCGATCGTATGTGTGAGGGTCAGCTTGACCGCCGTTCCGCTCGGTTCGAGCTCCATCGTGCAGAGCGAATCGCCTTCGGCCTGCATCTCGGGGCGAATCTGGTGCTGCCAGCGGATCACGAGACGCCGCGGTGGATCGGCCTCGACGATCTCGCCCGCGTCGAAGATCTGCCCGCCGCTCGACACGAGTTTCCACGACGAGCCCGCCGTCCATTCGCTTTCGCAGTGCATGCCGAACCAGTACTGTTTGATGAACTCTGCGTCGGTCAATGCCGACCACAGCTGTTCTGGCGTGGTGCGGATATAGGTCACGTAGACGAACGTCGATCTAGTCATTGCCTTTCTCCAGGTGTCGTTTCAGGGTTGAGAGCGCCTTCAGGCGCGGCTTTTCGAACTTGGCAATCCAGCGCTCGTGGATTTGCTGCAGCGGCACCGGATTGAGGAAGTGCAACTTCTCGCGCCCGCTGCGTACGGTAACGACAAGGTTCGCCGCTTCCAGCAAGCCGAGATGCTGCGTCACGCCTTGCCGCGTCATGTCGAGGTGCTCGCACAGGTCGTTCAGCGTCTGGCCGTCGTGCGCGTGCAGCACGTCCAGCAGCTTGCGCCGGCTCGGATCGGCGAGGGCTTTGAATAGCAGGTCTGGGTCGTCGGGACGCTCGGCCATGAATGGCTATAGGCAAGTAATCTGTTGCATTTACTATAGGCAAGAGGATGCTTGCATGTCAAGGAGGCGCGAGGAATTTCAATGCGGCTTATATCGGCGCACAACAAAGTCCGCGGAATTGGCTTCGTCGGCTTCGGAGACAACAAAGTCTGCGGCGTCCGCGATTTCGCGGAGCGGGCTCGAACCGCTTTCGGCGACGCCCGCGCAATGAGCGAAAACGCGTGTCTTATGCGCCGTTCGACCTGCGTGACCGGCGACTTTTCCGGGAACGGCCACCAGCGCCCATAGGCATCGCGACAATCTGAAGTTGGGCGTGCACAAGCCCGGCTTCTACAATCCGGACATCAATCCGACCTATCAGGAGATGGCTCCGCATTACTTCGTGGCAGTCATTCCAGCCGGAGTAAAAAAACGCGATATGCCGAAAGCAGAGCTGTCGGTCCTTCTGGTGCAGAGATGGGTCATCGCCCGCCTGCGCAATCAGCGCTTCTTCAGCCTGGACGACGCGCTCGGTGACTATCTGCCCGATCTCCAGCGCCCCGTTCCTCCGCTCGATCCGACGATGGATTTTGCATTAAAATCAGCGGCTTAGGTCGAGATGCGAAATGCGAGATGCGAGATGCGAGATGCGAGATGCGGCGGATTTCTTGCGAATCCCGGCCGACCCTCCACCTCTCTCAAAATGCCGGAAGTCGAATCAGCGAGCTGAAAACCTGGCGCTCTCGTTACAACGTGATGGCGGGAATGTTCTATGACGCCGACTTTTGGTCCCTTCTACTCTCTAAGATCCTTACGATTTGAACCACGATCGATTACGCATGTGGGTGATGCTTTCACGGCACGCTCACAGCAACTACGGGAGTATCGAATGTCTATGGCACCGTCCCCTGAAGTCGATATTAGAACACTGCGCAAAGTCATCATGGCTGCCTCGATTGGTAACTTTGTTGAATGGTTCGATTTCGCAGCGTATGGTTTCCTCGCAACTATCCTCACTAGAGAGTTTTTTCCGAGCAGCGATCCAGCCGCAGGCCTCCTGAAGACTTTCGCGGTGTTTGCAGTGGCTTTCGCATTTCGTCCGGTCGGTGGCATAGTGTTTGGCGTAATTGGAGATAGGATTGGGCGCAAACGCACGCTGGCGCTGACCATCTTGATGATGGCCGGGGCGACCACACTGATCGGCTTGCTGCCGAACTACGCCGCCATCGGTGCTCTCGCGCCGTTGTTGCTAACCGTGATTCGCTGCGTGCAGGGCTTTTCGGCCGGTGGTGAGTATGCTGGCGCCTGCGCCTACGTAATGGAGCACGCGCCGCAAAACAAACGCGGCTGGTACGGCAGTTTTGTTCCGGTGTCGACTTTTTCTTCATTTGCGATCGCGGCCGTCGTCGCTTATGCGCTTGATGCAACGCTCTCGGCCGATGCAATGAGCGCGTGGGGATGGCGCGTGCCGTTCCTCGCCTCCGCACCCATTGGGCTCATCGGGCTATACCTGCGCATCAGTCTCAATGAAACACCCGCCTTCCGCGCTCTTGAAGGCGAGCACCAGGTGGCGCATGCGCCGTTGCGCGAAACGTTCCGTACGCAGGCGGGCGGCATTCTGAAGCTTGGTGCATTTATTTCAGTGACAGCATTGTCCTTCTATACCTTTACTACCTATTTCGCGACATATCTGCAGGTCGTAGGACACATGAGTCGCGCAACTTCGCTGCTGATCACCGTTGTGGCACTTTTGTTTGCTGCGGCCATTTGTCCGCTTGCCGGCCTGTATTCTGATTTCGCCGGGCGCCGCATGACATTACTAACCACGTGCGCGCTGTTGATTGTAATCGTCTATCCCTCGTTCTCGCTCGCCGGCTCGGGACAATTTCTGTCAGCACTGATCGGCGTGGCAATGCTCGCAACAGGTGCGGTGTTGTCGGGCGTGGTTACGGCTGCGTTGTTGTCGGAAGTGTTCCCAACCAGGATGCGCTATACCGGGTCGGCCATTACCTATAACCTCGCCTACACGATCTTCGGGGGCACCGCGCCGTTGGTCGCTACCTGGTTGATCGGCACGACCGGAAACAATATGTCGCCCGCTTTGTATCTGATCGCCGTATCTTTCATGGGCCTGATCGGCGGGATGATGCTTCCAGAAACTTCACGAATGTCCTTGCAAGATGTGGGCACTGACAACGACCCAGCTGTAGGTGAGATGCTCGGAGCGCAGCGACCGGTCAGGTAGCCCGGATCATTCGAAGCTTTCCCGAGACTACGTCGACGATTTTTTGCAGATACCCCTGAACGCTTGCCGGCAGTTTTCGCCCATTGAGTTTCCTGCTTGTTACACTCAGAAAGGTCGTCCATTCCTGATAACCGCTGCGGGCAGGCCAGTCAACGCAGGACAACTTTAAGACCTATATCGACAACGTGCTGGCCAACACGCAGGCGCTTGGCGAGGTGCTGAAGGCGGGCGGCGTCGATCTCGTCACGGACGGCACGGACAACCACCTGCTGCTGGTTGATCTGCTTACGGAGCATCGAATGAGCAATCTGCATGAGAACAGCATCATCATCGAGCTTTACGAAGACCGTCGACAACTCGTTGATGAAGCAGCAGATCCGCGAAAACAGTGAGTTGCTGACGCTCGTGCGCACCACCGAAGACATCGCGCGTGCGAAGAAGGAAAACCGCACCCGGCCTGCGCGCCGATCAGATGACCGTTCGCGCGCGCGCATCGGTGAAGGTCCGGTAGCGATTGTCGATCTGCTCACCAATCACACGTGCCCAGGCGGACCGGGTCCGCGATAACGTTACTTATCGGGCAAGTGACTGATTCCCAAACGAAGCTCGTGAGTAACGATTTGAAAGCCGCCCATCGTAGCAGCCGTGGGCGGATGGCTTGCCAGCCGCTTCGGCTACCCGACTGCTTTCATTGCGCTCGGAAGCCTCGCGTTCATCTCGCTGGCTCTGTGGATCACCCAAGGCGCGACGACCAGGCGTGCCTGCGATACGCGCCGCGACGAACTGGACAAAATGGCCGAAGTCGACACCTCGGCGCTGTTTTCATAGATTTTCCGCCTTGCATCAGCAACAAAAGATGCGAAGCAATGGCGGGTATGCCTTGAAAATCCTCACTACGATCAGTGACATAAGGTGAAACGAATTCTTCCCTTATACGTCGCGAGTTTCGCCTATGCTTAGTTTGGCTTTCGACAGGTTCTTGATAAAGGACGGTCGGATTATCTGGATTCGTCGTATCAAACGAAAGCCAACTGAAGCTCGTAAGGATTATTGAAATTCCCCAATGCATTTACTCAGGACGACAAACCATGGACAGAAGAGAATTTATCAAGAAGACGTCGGCCGTCGGCGCAGCCGTCGCTACGGCCAATGTCACCGCTCAGGCCGCGGATGGCACGCAAGGGGGCGACTCTTCCAACAGCAAGCCTAATATTCTCTTCATCCTGCTCGACGAAATGCGCTTTCCTCGCGTCTTCCCGGACGGCATCACCGATGTGCGAGGCTTTCTCAAGACCTACATGCCGAGAACATTCGATCTGTGGAGAAAGGGTGTCAAATTCTCGGGCCATTACACGGCGGCTTCGGCATGCAGCCCGGCGCGTGCCGCGCTGGTCACAGGGCTCTATACGCAGCAGAACTGGCTGCTAACAACTATTCTGGATTCGCCAGATACGAGGGTATCGATACAACCGGTGCTGCGCCGCGAGTATCCGACGTACGGGAAAATCCTCCAGTCGCTCGGCTATTTGACGCCGTACATCGGCAAATGGCATTTGTCGATCGTGCATAAAGGGCCACGCCCGCTCTCGCTGTATGGTTTCGAGGGCATGACGTATCCCGATCCGACCGGCAGCAACCTGCAAGGCACGATCGGAGATCCGGGAGAAGGCTATCTGAGCGACGCGAATATCGCGGACCAGGCAACGCAATGGTTGCAGGGACGCAAGCCGGGCGATTCACCGTGGTGCCTGACTGTCGGCTTCATCAATCCGCACGACAAGGAGTTCTTTCCCGCGGGCACGGAGTTCAAGCGCTTTACCGCGTTGTTCAATTCGAATCGGTACAACCCGAACGGCTATACGCAGTGGGTCAATTACACCAAGGGGCCGCCTGCTTACGACTGGGAATCCAACCCGCTGCGCAGTCCGCCCCGGCTCGACTATCCGGCGACTGCGCCCAACTGGGAATCCGGCTCTCAACTGGCAGCGAACAAGCCGCCGATGCAAACCTTCAACCGCACGATTCAGGAAGCCGTGTGGGGCGGTGTCCAGGATACGCGTGGTACCGACTTCGAGATCACGGCTTATCCGGTGAATCCGAACTATCCGCCGCCGTCCGAGACCAAAGGCATCGCCAAGGCGCCTTTCCATTACTGGAAGCGAGGCCTCGATTCGTACACGCAGATCATGTCGATCGTAGATGCGAAGATAGGCGCCGTCGTCGACGCGTTACCGCACGCTGTCGCGAGGAAAACGATCATCATTCTCACGTCGGATCATGGCGATTATGCGGGCGCGCACGGCCTGATCTCGGGGAAGACCGGGACGTGTTACGAAGAAGCGTTCAACGTCCCGCTCATCGTGGTCGATCCGACCGGGCAGTACAACGGCGATCTCGACACCGTGCGCGGCGCGCTGACGTCGTCAGTGGACATTCTTCCGCTGCTCGTCACCATCGGCAACGGAGGTCAACGGAACTGGCTGACCGGGGACTACGCTCAGATGTACGGCAACCGGCACGACCTGCTCCCGATGTTGAAGAGCTCGAGCGCACCAGGCCGGCCGTATGTGGTCTTCTCATCGGACGAAACCGTGCCCGAAAGCGTGAACTTCAACAATGCAGCGCCGCACATCATCGGCGTGAGGACCGACAGGGACAAGCTGGGAACATACTCGCACTGGGCGCCGTCCACCACGACGATCACCGGTTCGAGCGACCTGGAGTACTACGATTACTCGACTGAGCAGGGAAGGCTGGAACTCGATAACCGCTACCGCGACCCCGCAGCGCAGGCGCTCCATGATCAGTTGATATCGGACATTCTTCCGAACGAGTTGCAAGCGCCCTTGCCGGGCTATCTGGTCGCAGCGCAGAATCTCGCACAGGCGCGCTACCTTGAGTACGTGCAGTTGATCAACAGCGGCGGCAATTTCGAACTGCCGTTCAAAATTGGGGATGTGTGAACGAGTTGACCGCTCGCCGAGCCGGCTTGCGCCACATTGAAGAAGCGCACGAGGCCAGGCCGGCGATGACGATTCACTCAGCCGTCACCAACACGAATGCGCTACGCGGCGGCAATGAAGCGATCACCGTTCCATCGGCGGCGACAACGAGCCTTGAGGCGCCGTGGCTTGCCGCCGCGCGATTCGCGAGCACCGTGCCCCGCGGCAGACCGGTTGCGAGCGTACTCGCCGCGGCGTCGCTGTCCGAAGTATTGATGGCCGGCAAGACTCATCCATCCATGACTTAGCTGACATTCCTCGACACCGGGTTGCGAAGGTCAGCAAAGCGACCTGCTGCCGCCGCACGCTGCCCGATCGGCAGCCGACCGCTATGGCCGAACTGTTGACCGCATTAGCCAGATAAGCGATTGTGGGACGTCGGCAGATCCATCGGACGATCAAGGCGCGCATTGGGCGAATGCGTGCGAATGGTGGTGATCCCGATTTGGCCTGGTAACTCGTCGTGCGCGTTGGCGGCGAGTAGCCGGGGCAAGTTCCATTCACAGGTGGGGAACACGCCGAGAGGGCAGTCGCTGCACGGGTCTGCCGTGCGATGGTTGCGCCATGCGAGCAGGAGTTTGAGCATCGCGCAGAACACAAGTACGATCGCTGCCTTGAAGAGCCAAACGGGAACAAGATAGCTCACACAAAAAAGCCCGCTCACCAGATAACTGCCACTCGCGAACCCCAACAAGCTGCGCGCGAACATCTTGAAGCGCTTGACCTGCAGTAGCGGTTGGAGCAAGGTCGGCGCCAGCAGCAACAGATGGAAAGCCATCCACTGTGCCAGCGACCAACGCTGCCAGC
The DNA here is from genome assembly GCF_014397785.1 of Paraburkholderia podalyriae. Taxonomy (GTDB): domain Bacteria; phylum Pseudomonadota; class Gammaproteobacteria; order Burkholderiales; family Burkholderiaceae; genus Paraburkholderia; species Paraburkholderia podalyriae. The sequence goes on along the minus strand of NZ_VZQQ01000009.1, from coordinate 169,119 downwards.
CGACCGAGCAGGCCGCGGCACTGCCGAGCGGTGTGCCGGGCGCGACGCAGGTGCAGCCGAGAACAACGGTCGCCCGAACGGCCGCACCAGGTGATGATCGTGACGCGAGCAATGCGGGTGATGCGCCCAGCGCAGCATGCCCGAGCCCGGCGCGAGCCGCTTGATGTCGCCAGCCAGCGGCATCGGTACGGCGCCCTCGCTCAGCGCGAGACCTGGCGCGCCGGCGGACGGGCGTGGTGCGTCGAGCTCACTCATTGCGGCGGAACACCATCGCGAGCACGCTCTTCGATCCATTGCAGGTGGCCGTCGCCGACTGGTACACCTGGACGACCCAGTAGCCTTCGGCAGCCTTGCGGTTGGCGTGGTCCTTTTTTGAAGGCGCCTGTGGTCCGCATGACTAGACCTCGCAAAAACGGCTGCGCCGCGATCGTTCCAACACTGATCGCGGCGCAACTCACTACTCAAATACGTCGACTAAACCAACGCTCAGTCGTGATCAAACTCCGGCAGCGCACGCGTACCTTCAATCGACACCGAATGCAGCAGCTCAGGCTTCAGATCGAGCAGACGCAAAATCGTCGGCGCGACCTGCGTGGTCAGCACGCGCTCGTCGTTGACCTGCCCGGCGTGATGCGTATGGGGCACGTACGTCACGAGACCGAGATGGCTGTCGTCGGGCGCATTGCCGCCATGCTCTTCGTCCTTCGACGTGCTGGACGTGTAGATGACGCCCGGGTTCGGCTGAACGATGATGTCGGGCGTGCGGCCGCGCGACGGATCGCCGAACCGGTTCGCCAGTTGCGGGCCAGACAGGATGTACGCCTGCGGGCCGTCCGCGCAAATGCCCGGCGCGTTGCAACTCAGATTGGCTTTCAGTGTCTTCACGACAGAGGACACCTGGCTTTGATCGCGCAGCCAGATCAGACCGACGTCGTCGGTCTGCACGAGACCGGTGCCGACGAGTCCAGTGCCATCGTTGAGATTGCCGCTCTTGGTAGCGGCCTGCCCAAAGTTACCGCCTGAATCCAGATAGTTGTTTGCTTCGAGCAGTCTGGTCAGCGTATCGCCGTTCTTCACGAGCTTCGAATGATCGGTCGGCGACTGGCCATGCTTCGCGGTCACGATGATCGCCGTCGACGAATAGAGATTGCGTTGCTTCAGTTCGGACACGATGCGTCCCAACGCGTCGTCGATATACGCGATCGCGCCGGCTACTTGCGGGCCCGGCGTGAAGCTCGCATCCAGATAGCCGCCGCCGCTCGCGACCGTGGCTTTCTGCGCGACGCTCAGCGTCTGGAAGTTCGCGCCGAACACGGTCGGGACCGCGGCGCTCATTTGACCGGTCGAATCCTTGCCATCGATTTCATGGATCAGAGATTGCACGTGGTAGTTGTCGAACTTTTCCGTGTGCGTGTACGTGTCGAGGTAATACGTTTTGGTCGCCGGATCGATCGAATTTATTTCGGTGCGGGCAAGATCGTCGACGCCCGTGCCGGACGGTCCGTTGAGCCAGTCATAGCCCCACGCGTGTTTGTCGGCCCACGCGGTACGCGCGCCGTGAACGTTGCGCTTGATTACTTCGAAGACCGTGTTGGTCTTCAGGTAGTTGTGCGGATAGACGGGCGTGCAGACACCATTGACGAGCGCATGCGGAATCGCCTGCGGATTGAATGCGCCGCCGCCGTCGAGATGGGTGAGCGCGCCGCCGTTCTCGCCGTCGATGCCCGTCGTTTCATCGAAGATGACATTCCAGCCGGTCGGACCCGTGCAATTGCTATCGGACGGCGCATAGAGCGTGCGGTCGTAGGAGACGTCGTAAAAGAGGCCCGCGGACTTCGGCGAGCCGCCGGTCACTAGCGCGGCGAGGCCCGGAAACGAATCCGACAGTCCCGGCGTGTGCGCGTTCGTATAGGTGGTGCCTGACTTCGCGAGCAGCGCGAGGTTAGGGCAGGTGTTCGCGCCGATGCAACGCGCGACGTCCTGCTCATGCAGGCCATCGAAGCTGATCAGCAGCACATGCTTGACCGACGCGCGATCGCGATCGCGATCGTGATCGCGACCGTGGTCGTGATCGTCGCCGGCTGTCGCGACCGCCGAGTACAGCCCGGCGAGCAGTGCGACGGCTGCGCACATTGCGCTTTGCTTACGCTTCCATTTCGTGATCGGTTTCATGTCTCGTCCTTTTGTTTGACAACGGATTTTGGTAATGCGGGACGAATTTGAACCGTAAAAAAAGTCATTTACGTGACCTCGAATTAATATTTTGCAATACTGAGATCGTAAGATTTTGTTAAGGTACGCGTGATTCGTTCGAGCCGCAGGCGCGGCGGATCGGAATCGATTCCTCGCGCGATCTACGCGAGTCGTCCTGCATAAAAAACGGCACCGGCTATCGCTGCCGGTGCCGTTTCGCCAGTGGGTAGTCAAATACCGCCAGGCGGCAGCTTCTAACAATAATCGTAGCGTTTGCCTCAGGCCATCTGTGCATCGTCATCGTTGGCTGCTTCGCGCTCGAGCAGCGGATAGGCGAGGGCGCAGATGTGTGACTGGATTCGCACGAGATCGCGCAGCACATCGAGGTGCAGAGAACTCGACGCGATGCTGTCGGCCTTGCCTTCACGCAGGCGGTCGAGATGAGAGTCCCGTGCGGCACGTTCGAGACGTCGCAGCGCCTGTTTATCATCGAGCAGCTGCGCCGCGGTCTGCGGCCGGGCCGACACGAGCAGCGCCTGAGCCCGATGGAAACTGTCGATCACCGACTGGTGCGGCGCGCGCAGTTCCGTGGCGCCTTCGGCCGAAAAGCTGACCTGTCCCGCCGAGCCGTACACGAAGGTGAATGCGAGCGCGACGAGGAACGTAGGCCGCGCGATGAACGTATCGATGAGCCTGCCCACGAAACGCGCGCCCGAAACGGCACCTTCGTTGCGTTGGATCTGGATGCAATTGGCAATTCAGGTGGCCGCGCGGCCGCTCACTCCCAGGGCATCGACCAGGTCCGTACGTTCGTGTAGCTCTTCATTGCCTCGACCATGCCCTCCTTGTAACCGTTGCCTGAATTCTTGATGCCGCCGAACGGCGACATCTCCGTGCGATAGCCGGGCACTTCCCAGACGTTCACGGTGCCGACCTCGAGCTCCTTCACGAAGCGCGTGACGTAGTCGAGCCGGTTCGTGCAGACGCCCGACGACAAGCCATAGTCTGTCGAGTTCGAAATGCGGATGACTTCCTCCAGCGCATCCGGCACGCGGATGATCGGGATGACCGGGCCGAAGGTTTCCTCGTGGACGAGCTCGCAGTCGTACGGCACATGGTCGACGACGGTCGGATGGAACAGCGCGCCCTGGCGCGGCGCACCGTAAAGCACCCGTGCACCGCGAGCCTGCGCGTCGGCGACCCGGCGCTCGAACAGTTGCGCGGACGCCTCGTTGATGACCGTGCCCACATCGACGGAAGGATCCATGGGGTCGCCGCACTTGAGTTTTTTCGCATGCACGAGTACGCGCTCGACGAAGGCATCTGCCACGCTTTGCACGACCAGAATCCGCTTGACCGCCGTGCAGCGCTGCCCGGAATTTTTGGTCGCGCCAGTCACCGCGAGCTGCGCGGCCTTGTCGAGGTCGGCATCCTCCATCACGATGAGCGGATCGTTGCCGCCGAGTTCCAGCACCGTGCGGCGATAGCCGGCGTTTTGCGCGATGTACTTGCCGACTCGCACCGAACCCGTGAACGTGATCAGATCGGCGTGCGGATCGGTGATCATCGCGTCGCCCATCGTGCGCGGATTGCCCGTGACGACGCTCAGCATCTCCGGCGGCAGGCCCGCTTCATAGAGCACGTCGGCGAGCGCGAGCGCGGTGAGCGGCGTGAGCTCGGTCGGCTTGAGCACCACGCGATTGTTGGTCGCGATCGCGGGCGCAAGCTTGTGGCTCACCATGTTCAGCGGGTGATTGAATGGCGTGATCGCCGAGATCACGCCGAGCAGCGGCAGCCGCGTCGTGAAAATCTTGCGGTTCTTGCCGTTCGGACTGATATCGCAGGCGTAGATCTCGCCATCGTCCAGGCACGTGAGTTGCGCCGCAAACGACCACACGTCGAAGGCACGGCTTGCTTCATAAAGTCCATCCTTCCAGCACAGCCCCGACTCCGCGATGATCAGGCGCGCGAAGTCTTCCTTGCGCTCGCTCAGCAGCTCGGCCGTGCGCTGCAGGATGCGCTGGCGCTCGAAGCGCGTGAGCCGCGGCTTGAATGCGTGCGCTTTCGCGAACGCTTGCTGCACGTGCTCGGGACGGCCTGCGGGCACCGTCCCCACGACTTCATTCGTGTACGGGTTGAAGACTTCGATCAGCTCGTCGGTGCTCACGTGCTGGCCGGCGATGCGCATCGATTCGTGCCTGATGGCGGGTTTGGTCATTACGTTCATCGAATACCTCGTCCAATGATCCGGTGGGGCCCGCGCGCCCGCGCCTGGCGGGGCACGCGGACTGTGAGCGGCGCGCTATGCGGCGGCCTGCAAAACGTGATTCAACGCGACGTCGAAAATGTCGAAGTTGCGTAGCGCGCGGTTTGCCGGCCAGGCGGTTCTGCGGTTGACGATGAGCGGCACATTTTCTTCCGACAGGCCGCCATGCGAACGCAGCGGCTCGGTCAGACCCGACAGATCGTGACGCGCTGCGCTCGTACCGAATACCTTGGCGCGTGTGCCGATCACGACCACGTCGCCGATCCGGTCGGGCGGCAACTCGAAGCGCTCGCAGGCCTCGGCGCTCGTCAACGCGTGTTGAATGCCCTCGGTCTGGCGTAGCCGTGCGAGCAGCGTGCGCAGCTTGTCCTTCGCGGTCACCACCGCGACCTTGGCGCCAGCGTCGTGGAACGCCGCGAAGATCGTCGGCGCACGAAGGAAACGCGCGTCGTTCATCATGACTTCTTCGCCGCTGGTGCGATCGTAGAAATAGTTGCCCGCGATGCCGTGCACTTTCGGCGGCCTGCCCGTCACGATCGACAGATTGTTCGGGTTGGTAAAGCTCGGAATCACGCATTGCGCGATGCGGCTCGTGCCGGTGCGCAACAGTTTCGCGAGATTGGGCGCGTGGCCAGCCTTCGCCGCTTCGTCGATATAGGCCGGCTCCGAACCGTCGAGGCAGATGACGACGACCGGCAGCGACGGAAACCGATAATCGCGGCCGTTGATGCTCAGTTCGGTATCTTGCGGAGTACTCATCGGATCCTCCCTTCATGCCGTTTTGGCGACAGGACGGCTCATGCCCATTTCATCGAGCACGGCGCCGATCGCGCTGAGCGCGGCGCGCATTTCACGCTCGTCGAGGCGGCCGATGCAGCCGATACGAAACGACTCGGCGACGGTCAGCTTGCCCGGATAGATCACATAGCCGCGCGCCTTCAGGCTGTCGTAAAAGCGCTGGAATTCGAAGCGCGGGTCCTCGGGCATGTGGAAGGTCACGATGATCGGAGCCTGCAGCGCCTCGGACAACAGTGGCTTGAAGCCGAGCGCGCGCATGCCTTCAACGAGAATCCGGCAGTTGTTGCGATAGCGCGCGCCGCGTCCCGCGACGCCGCCTTCGGCATCGAATTCCTCCAGCGCCTGATGGAACGCAACGATCACGTGGGTGGGCGGTGTGAAGCGGTACTGGCTGGTTTTTTCAAGGTTGGTCCACTGCTCGTGAAGATCGAGCACGAGCGTGGTCGCGTTGCCCTTGGAGCGGGCCAGCGCTTCGCGCCGGCAGATCACGAAGCCAAGGCCCGGCACGCCTTCGATGCACTTGTTCGATGAAGCGGCGACGGCATCGATATGCATCGTCTGCACGTCGATCGGCAATGCGCCGAATGCGCTCATTGAATCGACGAGATAGCCCTTGCCGAAGCGGGCCGCGATCGCGCCTATCTGCGCGATCGGGTTGAGGATGCCCGCGGTGGTTTCGCAGTGGACCGCGAACACATGCGTAATCGACGTCGTGGCGGCCAGCAGCTTCTCGATCTGGGCGAGGTCGGGCGGCGTGTCTTCAGCCGTTTCGTGTACGACGGTCTTGCGACCGGCTATCTCGAGGATGCGTTTGGCGCGCTTGCCATAGGCGCCGTTGATCAGCACCAGCACTTCGCCGCCGGGCGGCACGAAGGTTGTCAGCATCGCCTCGACAGCGAAGGTGCCCGAGCCTTGCATCGGCACGGTCACCCAGTCGTTGACGCCATTGGCGATCGCGGCGAGCCGCGCCAGCACCGAGCGATTGATCTCGATGAAGTTGGCGTCCCGGGAACCCCAATCGTGAACCATCGCGGTCTTGACGGTGCGCGAAGTGGTGAGCGGGCCTGGGGTCAGCAACAGTGGATCGCCAGTTTCGGAACAAGCCGGCGAGGCATACGGGGAACCGGTCATCGATGACTCCTGGTGGGTCGATTCGGATACTGCGTCAGTGCCTGGAAGTCACTTTACGAAATGCAACAAAAACAGTCAAGACGCCAACGTTTGCCACATTCGTCCGGGACGTGCAGAGACCCGCGTGGAGAATGGCGAAGTCCGCCACAGATATGGACAAGCCGTCTGCGCTCGGGATAAACCCGCACCGCGATGTGAGCGGCGTCACGTCCTTCGCCACACCACCGGAGTACACTGTTTTTTTCGGCGTCGTTACCGCGCAAGGAGGTCGAAATGAGATTCGTCGAAATGTTCAGGCGCCTGAGGCGGGGCGCCAAAGTTGGTCAGGCGGCCGACTCCGAGCCCCACGATGATCATGGGAAGGCGGCGCAACAGGGCGCGAGAAAGCAGTGGGACATCGTCGGCCGGAATCGCCATAAGCACGTGAAGTCGCAGTAGTGACAAGACGACTGCGCCCCGTGGTTCGATCTTCAGGTGAGCATCTCCGGCAGTTTTTCGCCGAAACCGGAGGGGCTGTCAGTCGCGGCGCGGCATGCCAGCTTGCCGGACTGCACGGATGGGCAGGTACCTGTGGCTCTGTTGTCCACAATGGCGTGGGGACGCCGGCAATCCGAATGCGACGCAGCCGATCGCACCGGGCCAGGTCTACGTGCGCAATTCGGTCAACATGTGGTCAGTGTTCGCGGTCGATCCGGTGCGGCAGGTGCTGATCGTGAATCCTAGCTATATGGCGTTCACGTCGAAGCTGGTGCCGCGCGCACAGATTGCATCGAACAACGGCGAACAGAAGGGCAGCGAAACGAGCGGCATCAAGCTCGCGCTCGGCACGCCGTTCGGCTTCGAGCTGAACGCGTTCCTGTCGCCGCTCGGCATTCCGTGTCAGGCGCCGCCGTGGGGCTACGTGGCCGCCGTCGACCTGCGCCAGGGGCATATCGTCTGGGAGCACAAGAACGGCACGGTCCGCGATAGCGCGCCGCTGCCGATCCCGATGCCGCTCGTCGTGCCGAGCCTCGGCGGCATGGTGACCACCGGCGGCGGCGTCGCGTTCCTGTCCGGCACGCTCGACTACTACCTGCGCGCCTATGACGTGCGCACCGGCGCGCGACTGTGGCAAGCGCGGCTGCCGGCCGGCGGCCAGGCCACGCCGATGACCTATGCCGACAGCAACGGCAAGCAGTACGTGCTGGTGGTAGCGGGCGGACATGGCTCGCTCGGCACGAAGCAGGGCGACTCCGTGGTCGCCTATACGTTGCCGTAGTGCCGCCGATGCAGTGACGCCGCAGTCGCGCGCGGCCACGCTCAATGCGTGAGCGCGTGCAGCAGAAGCTTAAGCGCGCCGGCCACCGTCGCGACCGCGGCGACGCCGGCGAGCCACAGCCCGGCGAACCACGCAAGGCGGCGCCACATGTCAGTGATACCCCTCGCCCGCGCGCATCTTTCCTTTGAATACCGAGTACGCGTACACGGTATAGCCGACGATCATCGGCACCGTGATTGCGGCGCCGACCAGCAGGAACGCGAGGCTTGAATGCGGCGCGGCCGCCGCGCGAAACGAGATCGACGGCGGCACGAGGTTCGGATAAAGACTGATCAGCAGGCCCGCGTAGCACAGCACGAAGATGCCATATGAAAACAGCAGCGGCTGCAGGTGACGACGCGCGGACAGGCTGCGGAAAAAGCCGATCGCCAGCAGCACGACCAGCACCGGCACCCACGCGGTGAACAGCAGGTCGGGCCAGTGGAACCAGCGTGCGGACAAGGAGTTTTGCAGCATGGGTGTCCATAGGGTGACCACCACGATCAGCGCAAGCACCGTGACGGCCATCGTGCGTGCATGCCGCCGGCAGCGCTCGTGCAACTCCCCTTCGGTGCGCCAGACCAGCCAGCACGAGCCGAGCAGCGTGTAACCCGCCATCACGGCGAGGCCGCACAGAATCGTGAAGCCGGTCAGCCAGTCCCACCAGCCGCCCATATACGAATACCCGGCGACCTCGATACCTTGCAGCAGTCCGCCGAGCACGAGGCCCTGGCACAGCGCGGCGAGCGCCGAGCCGCCGAAGAACGCGGCGTCCCACCACGCACGACCCTTGCCGATCGCGCGAAAGCGGAATTCGAACGCGACGCCGCGGAACACCAGCGCGAGCAGCATCGCGATGATCGGCGGATAGAGCGCCGGCAGAATCACGCCATAAGCCAGCGGGAAAACGGCGAACAGACCGCCGCCGCCGAGCACCAGCCACGTCTCGTTGCCGTCCCACACCGGCGCGATCGAGTTCACCATCACGTCGCGATCGACGCGTCGATGCTCGACCGCGAACAGCATGCCGACGCCGAGATCGAAGCCGTCGAGCAGCACGTAGGCGAGCACCGCGAACGCGAGGATCGCGGCCCATACCAAAGCGAGATCAAACGTGGCGGTCGTCATGTGTGGGGCTCCCCGCAGTTGATGAGCCGGCCTGCGCCTGGGCAGGTCCCGGCGTGATGCCGGCGCTGCGATGCGGCTTGTCCTTCGCGGGTCCCGGCGTGTCGAGCGTCGGCGTCGCCGCCATCAGCCGGAACAGAAAGACCACGGCCGCGCCGAATACGATCGCGTACACCACGCCGAAGCTCGCGAGCGAAACCGCGACGCCGGGCGCGGCGATCGGCGACACGCTGTCGGCGGTGCGCAGCAGACCATAAACGGTGTACGGCTGGCGGCCGACCTCGGTCACGGTCCAGCCACACAGCAACGCGATCAGACCGGCCGGCCCCATCGCGACCATGATGTGATGCATCCAGCGCGCTTGGTACAAGGTCCTTCTCGCGCGCGACACGAGACTGCCCAGTCCGAGCAGTGCCATCAGGATGCCGAGCCCGACCATCACGCGAAACGCCCAGAACACGACCGGCGAGAACGGACGCTCGGACGGCGGGAACGATTTCAGGCCGGCTATCGAGCCGTCCCAAGTATGAGTCAGAATCAGCGCGCCGAGATGCGGCACCTCGAGCGCGTAATCGGTCGTCTCCGTGCGCATGTTCGGGAATCCAAACAGGATCAACGGCTGGCCGGGACGCGCGACCCAATCGCCTTCGAGCGCGGCGATTTTCGCCGGCTGGTGCTTGAGCGTGTTGATGCCATGCTGATCGCCGACCACCATCTGGATCGGCGCGACGATGCAGGCCATCCAGAGCGCCATCGACACCATCAGGCGCGCGCACACGTTGCGAGAATCGCGTAGCAGATGCCAGGCGCCCACCGCGCCGACCAGCAACGCGACGCTCAGATACGTGGCCAGCACCATGTGCACGAGCCGGTAGGGAAACGACGGGTTGAAGATGATGCGCAGCCAGTCGGCTGGAAAGAAGCGTCCGTCGACGATCGTATAGCCCTGTGGCGTCTGCATCCAAGAATTGACGGCGAGGATCCAGAACGCGCTCATTAGTGTGCCGAGCGCGACCAGCAGCGTGGCGAGAAAGTGCAGACGCGGGCCGACGTGTTTCATGCCGAACAGCATCACGCCGAGAAAGCCCGACTCGAGAAAGAAAGCCGTCAAGACCTCGTAGGCCATCAGCGGCCCGACGATAGGGCCCGCGCGAAACGCGAAGCCCGCCCAGTTGGTGCCGAATTGATACGACATCACGAGCCCCGACACGACGCCGATGCCGAACACGACCGCGAAGATGGTCAGCCAGTAGCGGTAGACGGCGAGATACACCGGCTTGCGGGTGACGAGCCATGCGCCTTCGAGCACGGCCAGGTAGCTCGCGAGACCGATCGACATCGCGGGAAAGATGATGTGAAAAGCAATCGTGAAGCCGAATTGCATTCGGGCGAGGGTCACGGCATCGATGGAAAAGGACATCAGGGCTCCTCGTGACGCACGACGACAGGCTCGCGGCGTCGGACTGTCAAAAATGCAACGACGTACGCGGCGATTACAGCGGCGCGATGCGAGCGTTGCGCCGCGTGCCGGTGATGTCGCCGCGCACGCATGCGGCCCGCCCGCCGCCGCTACGACACGTAGCAAGCCCCATACCGTTGGGCGCGCGATCGTGCGGTATAGCGCTTGCTCGGCCGAGACATGATCGAAACCGAGGACCGCCCGATGCGATTTCTTGTACTCGCGACCGACTACGACAACACGCTCGCCAGCGACGGCCGGGTCGCCGAATCGACGTGGGCCGCGCTCGAACGCCTGCGCGCGTCGGGCCGTCACGCCATTCTCGTCAGCGGACGCGAACTCGATGACCTGCTCGCGATCTGCCCGCGGATCGAAATGTTTTCCCGCGTGGTCGCGGAAAATGGCGGCGTACTGTATTGCCCGGCCGACGGCGGGCGCCGTCTGCTCGCGTCCGCGCCGCCCGGCAGTTTCGTCGCGGAGTTGCGGCGACGCGCACCTGACGCGTTCAGTATCAGCCAGACGTTGATCGCGACGATGAAACCTCATGAGCATGTCGCGCTCGATGTGATTCGCGACCTCGGGCTGGAATTGCAGATCGTCTTCAATGGCGACGCAGTGATGATCGTTGCGCCTGGCGTGTCGAAGGCGAGCGGTCTGGACGCGGCGCTCGCCGATCTCGATCTGTCGCCGTTGAACGTGGTCGGAATCGGCGACGCGGAAAACGACCATGCGCTGCTCGACGCGTGCGGCCTCGCCGCGGCTGTCGACAACGCCTTGCCGGCGCTGAAGAAGCACGCCGATCTCGTCACGCGCGGCGTCGCGGGCGCGGGTGTCGCCGAGTTGATCGACGCGCTCATCGCCGACGATCTACGCGATATCGCCGACGCGTCGCCGCGCAATCGCATCGTGCTCGGCACCCGCCGGGACGCGCCGGACGACGAGCCGCTGTACTTGCCCGTGTACGGTAGCGTCGTGCTGCTCGTCGGCGAATCGGGCGCGGGCAAGTCGACCGCGACGGCGGGTCTGCTCGAACGGCTCGCGGGCGCGGGCCGCCAGATGTGCATCGTCGATCCCGAAGGCGACTACAGCGATGACGATGCGACGATCGTGCTCGGCGACGCGAGCAACGCACCGTCGATCGAAGAGGCCATGCAATTGCTGCGCCTTCCGGCGCGGCCGGCCATCGCGGTCAACCTGCTGCGCGTACCGCCGCCGGATCGGCCAGCGTTTTGCGCGAATCTGCTGTTGCAGATGCAGCATTTGCGCATGCGCACCGGACGGCCGCACTGGCTCGTGTTCGAAGAGGCGCATCATCTGTTTCCCGCGGAATGGGCCGGCGCGAACCAGGCGATTCCGGATGCGCTAGAAACGGCGCTCGCGGTCACCGTATCGCCCGAGCAGTTGTCGCCGGTGTTGCTGCGACAGATCGGCACGGTGCTCGCGATGGGCGACAACGCGCGCGCGGCCTTGCAGCGCTTCGCCGCGGCAAGTGGACATGAGCCGCCGGCGTCGAGCGGCGATGGGGCGCATCCGTCGACGGATGGCCCCGCGCAACTGGCCAAAGGCGACGCGCTGTTATGGCGCGTCGGCGACGCTGCGCCGCCACAACTCGTGCGGCTCGAACCGGGCCGCAAGGAAAAGCGCCGGCATCGTCGCAAGTACGCGGAAGGATTGCTGATTCCCGAGCGCAGCTTTCATTTTCGCGGCGAGCACGATGCGTTGAACCTGCGCGCACACAACCTCGTGCTGTTCGTCGAAATCGCGGAGGGCGTCGATGCGGCGACATGGGAGTTTCATCGCCGGCGTGGCGACTATTCGCGCTGGTTCGAACAGCAGATCGGCGACGCGGACCTGGCCGAAGAAGCGCGCGGCATCGAGCAGGACAGCGCGCTCGATGCCGCGCAAAGCCTCGCGCGCATCCGCGCCGCGATCCACGCGCGCTACACGCAGCCGGAAAATCCGTCGCTGCCCGCGGTGTTGACCGGCTCGCCGCAAAGTGGCGACGAGCCGGACCCGCATCGGTCCGGGGCCGAGCCGCAGCAATGACGCGTGGATTGCACCGTGACGTGCGCAGTCCGCGCCAGGCACGTGCGATGCGCAGACGCGGGTAGAACGGGCCGATGCCACGGACCGAAGGAGCCCAACATGCGCGTGCAGGCGATAGAGATTGCCGACTTCCTCGTAAGCTGGACCGTCATCAGGGATTCGGAAGGCGCTTTCCAGTGGGTCGTGCTCGTGACCGAACGCGGCGGCGAACATCACACGGTCTTCGAGCGACGCGGGACATGCGGCCACGTATCGTGGGGCGACGCGCTCGACATCGCGGCGGAGAACGCGCGCCGCGTCGCGATCGCGCTCGTCGAGCCAGCCGAGCCGGGCATGACGAACCCGCGGCGTGGGCGGACGCAGGCGGTGCCGCGGGCGAATCATTGATGCGCGATCGGGGGCGGCGGTTCGTCCGTCAAGTCGAGTAACGATTCGATCGGAGCGTTGCGACTGCAATGCTGAGCCCGGTTGCCGCGATTCTCAACAGGCCGGTCATCCCGAAGCCGCAGGTAGCGCCGCTCGCTGGATTTTTTCTTGAAGAATCGGAGTGCTATGGATAAACCGCGTGCGGTCTTGACGTGAATTGACACTTTTCCTATTGCGAAGTGTGAGGGAATGGATCGATGATCTGAAGCTTTCAATCGGGCGACAGATTGGCTCGCCGTCACTTCTCCGGAGCGAGCATTTGAATTCACGCGATCCAGCGGTGCGTCCAGGTATCGACGTCCACCAGTACTACGCCCTCGAAGTAGTTTCAACTCCGAGCGCCGCGCTCGCGGATATCTACTCGTTCACCGGCTCGCGCGGTATGGGTCTCGTAACGAACTACACCATCAAGTTCACGCACCCGCAGCGCGACCTGCCGCGTGGCGACTACATCAACAGGACGGCCTCTTTCGCCATTCAGCCGCCGCTCGTGACGCGCTGGGGCCAGCCGGAGGAAGCACGGCGCATCCATGGCGTGATTACCGGCTTTGCGCAGATCGCCAGCAATCACGACCAGACCGTGTACGAGGTGACGCTGGAATCGCGCCTCGCGTTACTGCGCAATATGCCTCGTACCCGTTTCTTTTTCGACATGACCGAGCCTGAGGTGATCGGGAAGATTCTCAGGGAGAACGGGTTCAACCAGGTTTTCGCGGATTTCAGGTTCGAGCTTTATCGCACCTACCGCAAGCGTCCGATCATCACTCAATGGTGCGAGGACGATCTCACCTTTCTTATGCGCCTGTGCCGCAGGGTCGGCATCTGGTTTGTGTGCGAATCCGGCAAACGCTGCGAGGAAGTCCGCTTCGGGGATGAGTTCATCCATTACATTCGCGACACGAAGCGCTTCACGGTGCCGTACCAGGAGCCGAATGGCCTGCATTCGGTGGCTCGGGAATCCGTGCAGTCGCTCGCCATGCGCACGACGATGAAGCCCGCGACGTACTCGGTACGCAGCTATAGCACGGAAGAGCCGAATAACGAGCGGGTGAACGGCACACAGTCGATCCACGATGACGCCACGACCTACGGCGAAACCTACACTTGGGGTCTCGATCTGGATGACGAACAGGATGCCAGGCGCGAAGCCGAACTGCGGCAGCAGGCGGCGCTGGCGGGGCAGATCGTCTATACCGGGACATGCGACCTGCTCGATATCCGGCCGTCCTGCGTGCTGCAGCTATCGAACCGCGAACTGCCCGAGGTGAAGTACGGGTTGCTGGTCACTGGCATGACCTGCAGCGCTTCGCGCAAGGAGGGCTACAAGGTTGAGTTCACCGCGATCCCGAGCGACCGGCAATACAGGATGCCCCTGCTGGAAGAAACGTGGCCTCGCATACAGGGGGTAGTGACTGGCACGATTGCATCGACAAACGGCTATGAAGGCCCGTACCTGGACGATCAGGGGCGCTACATCGTCAATCTGCATGCGGACAGGGACGCGCGCACGCCGGGGCTGGAGAGTTGCCCGATGCGCCTTGCGAAGCCTTTCGCGGGACAGGGACGGACGGGCTTCCACTTCGGGCTGGAGCCGGGAACGGTCGTCACCGTGGGCTTTCTGTGGGGCAATCCCGACAGGCCGTTCATATCGCAAGTACTGCACACGGCAAAGCACATGGACCCGCTGGTTGTCGGTCATCCGTGGGCGATGCGGCACACGATCCGCACGCGCAGCAATAACACGCTGCAGATGGACGACCGCAGCGGCCAGGAGCATATCAAGCTCGCAACGGAAAATGGCAAGTCCCAGCTAAACCTGGGCCATGTCGTGGATCGCGATGTCAAGCAGCGCGGTGAAGGTTTTGAGCTGCGCACGGACAATAAGGGAAGCGTGCGTGCGGATGGTCTGCTGGTGACGGCCTGGAAACAGCAGAAAGCGAACGGTCCGATGACCGACATGGACGCCGCGCAGACACAGTTCAGTCTTACGCAGGCGCAGGCCCAGGGACTGGCCTCGGCTGCGACGATAGCCAAGGCTGGGATCGCTGACCTCAAGGCTGAAAACCAGTGGCTCAAGGAGGAACTGGCGGGACTGAAGCAGGCTGTCATCGCCCTGACGGCGCCACATGGTGTCGGCATCGCAACGCCGAGTCGCATGATGGTATCGACCGGGAAGGACACAAGTTTTGCCACCTCGTCGGGCTTCAATGTCAATGCGTTGAAGAACATCGCCCTTGCCGCCGTCGAGGCCGTTTCCGTGTTTGCGCAGCGTGCCGGAATCCGCATTCTTGCGATGCGCGGAAAGGTTCAGATACAGGCGCAGTCGGATGCGATGGAACTCGTCTCGCAGGACAACATGCAGTTGTCGAGCGCGGCCGGCACGCTAACCGCCAATGCGGCCAACGGGGTAATCCTTCAGGGTGGCGGAACGGCTTACATCAAGGTTCATGGCGATAACGTCGAAATCGGCGGCGCGGGCGAACTGATCCTCAAAATCGCGGGGATCGACAAGAGCGGACCTGGAGCGCTTGCGCTGCCGCTGCCGAAGTTCATGCAGTCCAGTGTGACGAACAATGAAAAATTCGTTCTTTGCGATGACGTGACGGGACGTCCGCTCGCGAACCGTCCATACCGCATCCAACTGGCGAACGGAAAGATCGTGGAAGGCAAAACAACCGCGAACGGCGAGACTTCCATTTCGGGAAACGAAGTGGCGCAAGGTCTGAAACTGATGCTTCAGAAAAATAGGAATGCGTAACGATGGGTGATGAAATGAACAATCGGGCAGTCCCGTCCGCGCAGCCGGACAACGCGGATACGGCGTCCGCAGTGAAACAGCCCTATCAACTGGGTGTCGCTACCAACACGGTTCTTATGCAGCGCGATCATCTCGGGCAGCCGTACTGGGAATCCTATATGACGCCGGGTAGTTATCAGGTTTATGCCAAGGCGCTTCTTCCGCCGCATCTGCCTGGCGTCATCATCTTCGTCCATGGTGTCAACTCGGAGGGGGAGTGGTATGACAATGCGGAGCAGCAGCTATGCCAAGGACTGAATGATCGCCTTGGTCGAGCAGATTTGAAACCAAACCGCTATGAATATACGGATGCGAATGACAGACCATCCGCTCGTACCGTCAAAGGTATGGGGAGGTCGCCCGTCATCCGGTTTCACTGGGGCTATCGTGCTATGGATGGTGAGAAGGAAAACTGGAAAGTACCGCTAAGGAACATCGAAGGTGTTGATCGGTGGACAGAAGCTGGTTCAAAAAAGCAAGGTCCGTGGTACTGGGGCGGTGGCCCGTTCCAGAACGGTACCAACAATCTTCAGCAGATATGGAGCGAGAAAGGGTTCAGCCGAAATCTGTTTGGTTTTGTCAATATGCAGTGGTTCAATACCGAATGGGAGCGTGAATTGCATCACGCTCCCGGTCGGCAATATTACGCCCATGCGGCGCAGCGTCTTGCCGATCTCATCGACCGGATCGGGACGGCTTACCCGCAGGATACGGTGACGGTCATGTCGCATAGCCAGGGCACGATGATTGCGATGGCGGCAACCTTGTTGTGCAAGACGCGCGCGCCTGATTCGCTGGTGGTAATGAACTCCCCATTTGCGCTGGAAGACAAGCCGACCGACGCGCTTACCAGCTACCACGAGCGTCCGACCACGCAGGCGCGAGTCAATACCTTTAAGGCTGTCGCGAACCGGATTCAGCGTGACCGGAAAGTCTTCACCCCGGAAGATCGCGAGCAACTGCATGTCGGCGCAACGCAGGATAACGAATTATGGAAGCCTGACGCTGTGTTCAATGGTGTCAAGGAGAGGGACAATCATGGGCGTTTCTATGTTTATTTCAATCCCCATGATCGAGTGATGGGAGCCTCGCCATTACAGAGCATCGGCTGGCAGGGCGTATCCAATGTACTGATCGGCGAACTGGGCGAAACGGTCAAGCAGCGCATGCTGGCGCGGGGAACGCCCTGCTGTGACGAACCCGGCATGAAAAGATTTGGTTCGCTACCGCCGATTCCGAATCCTGAGTCCGGCGTCAAGCCGACCGAGTTCTGGAACGGCAACCGGCAAGTTGCCGGAATGCCGCTGTGGACAGTGCCGAACGGCAACCAGCAGGTGAACATCAACGCCGAGCAGGTTCCACATCCAATTACTGCCGAGGAAATGTCGAAGCGAATCTTGCGTAGTGTCACGCTGATGAAGGACGGGAAGATGTACAAGAAAGATAACGTGCCCCGTTACTTTGATGAAGCCCATTCAGATCAGGATGTCCTGGGCGCGCGCGATGATGACGGCGCCTACCTTGACTCCGGCGTGCCCTATCTCGAATCCATTCACGACAGGGAGAAGACAGTTTTTCCGAACGATCCCTATTCGGCCTCCGGCCGAACAGGAAGACTCGAAACTCAGCAGGAAATGCTGAACCGAATCGAGGATTACCAGCCGATGCCGACCAATCACAGTACGCTGGCGCAGTTCGAGCCGTTCATGACGCGCGTAGCAGCGTGGGACCTGCCAATCGGCTTTTGCGATTCATTCGAGAATCCGGATTTTTGGGCTCGGTTGATACGTGACGCAGACTGGCTGAACTACACCGATCCGTACTTCGCGTACGGGACGCTGATCGTGCCGCCAGTGCCGGAAGGAGTCGATAAGGAAACGGTTGCCAATGCGATCACGGAGGCGCAGGCCGAGCGACTGCGTAAGGAGGCGCTGTATGCGAAAAATTAATGCCTTTCGTGCCCTGAGCATGACGCTCTTACTTGCCTTAAGTGCCTGTCAACAGCAATGGGTTTACGACGCGGAGCGCAACCAGAAGGCCCTGGCGACCGGTCAGTATGAAGAAGTTCACTATAACGTGCCGCCGCAAGTGGTCTACCGCATCGACGATCACCGGTATGTCACGCTGGAGGACTACAACGGATGCCTCGGCTACGCCTGGTACAACGATACACGAACCGACGTGCGAACGAAGATTGGCCTGATGTGGCCAACCGGGTTCCGGGGAAGGTTGATTATTGACGATCCAACCGGAATGAACGTGGCGGTTCCCCGTGTATCACGAAACGTCTGTGGTGACAGAGGCTGTATTAACTACGTTGCCTACTCGACCCAACGGTGGACGAACATTTAATTGGGCTCGATACGATACGAGCGAAATAAGCTTCGATCCTGTCGAAGACTCCAACAGGTACGTGATTTCAGTTACGCAGGATGCGATGTACGTCACGTTGTTTGAACATAAATATATTCCCCTCTCTACCACTGGGCAGCGTTCCGCTTCTAACCCGTATGATCTGCAGAATGATCTGTCAAGTACTAACCGTTTTCCATTAGCGCCGGGATACGTCTACGGCAAGGATGCGAAACTGCCCGAGGGCGTCGGTAAACAGGTCAACGCCACCTTACCGTCGGGTCTTCAGACGCCTTCTGGCGCTGACCGCTTTACCTGCGACGCATCCATCCGCGATCCCAATGCGAGCGAATAATGACGAAACCAGTACGTGAAGGCGACCGCACAAGTCACGGCGGCGTTGTGAAGAAGGCAACATCCACTTTCACCGTTGATGGGAAAAAGGCCGCGTTGATTGGCGACATCGTGAGCTGCCCGGAGCACGGCGACAATCCGATCACCGAGCATGGCGAGGGGTACAGCGAAGGCGGTCGCAAATGGGTGGTCGATGGATGCAGGACATCGTGTGGCAGCGTGGTGAAGGCGAGTAGCGATGGAGTGAACATCCGGTCATGAAATGGTATCAAACTGATTTGCGGAAGCATGATCGGGTAATGGGGGCGTGTGCGTTGCAGAGCATTGGCTGGCAGGGCGTATCCAATGAACTGATCGGCGAACTGGGCGATACGGTCAAGCAGCGCATGCTGGCGCGGGGAACGCCCTGCGGTGACGAACCCGGCATGAAGCGATTCGGTTCGCTGCCGCCGATTCCGAATCCTGAGCCCGGAGTCAACCCAACCGAATTCTGGAACGGCAACCATCGCGCTGCGGGCATGCGGCTATGGACAGTGCCGGATGGCAACCAGCAGGTCAACATCAACGCCGAACAGGTTCCGAACCCGGTCACTGCTGAAGAAATGTCGCAACGCACCTTGCGCACCGTCACGCTGATGAAGGATGGGTCGATGTACGCGACGGAGATGAACCGCTACTTCGAGGAAGCACGCTCCGATCAGGATGCCCTGGGCGCGCGCGATGATAACGGCGTCTACCTTGACCCCGGCGTGCCCTATCTCGAATCCATTCACGACAGGGAGAAGACAATTTTTCCGAACGATCCCTATTCGGCCGCCGGTCGAACAGGAAGACTCGAAACTCAACAGGAAATGCTGAACCGGATCGAGGATTACCAGCCGATGCCGACCAATCACAGTACGCTGCCCCAGTTCGAGCCGTTCATGACGCGCGTAGCAGTGTGGGATCTGCCAATCGGCTTTTGCGATTCATTCGAGAATCCGGATTTTTGGGCACGGTTGATACGTGACGCAGACTGGCTGAACTACACCGATCCGTACTTCGCGTACGGGACGCTGAACGTGCCGCCAGTGCCGGAAGGAGTCGATAAGGAAACGGTTGCCGATGCGATCACGGAAGCGCAGGCCGAGCGACTGCGCAAGGAGGCGCTGTATGCGAAAAATTAATGCCTTTCGTGCCCTGAGCATGACGCTCGTACTTGCCTTAAGTGCCTGTCAACAGCAATTGACCTATGACACTGAGCATAGCCAGCAAACAATTAAGACGCGCCAGATTCCGGAACTGCACTACAACGTGCCGCCGCAGGTCATCTATCGCATTGACGATCACCGTTTCGTCACGCTGGAAAACTATAACCACTGCCTCGGCTATGCCTGGTACAGCGATACACGAACCGACGTGCGAACGAAGATTGGCCTGATGTGGCCAACCGGGTTTCGGGGAAGGTTGATTATCGACGATCCAAGCGGAATGAACGTGGCGATTCCTCGGGTGTCCAGAAATGTATGTGGTGATCGAGGTTGTATCGACTATGTCGCTTATTCGTCGGATGGTGGTCGCTCTTTTAACTGGACTCGTTACGACAACTACCATACAAGTTTTGATCCGGTTGCTGATTCCGACAAGTATGTAATCTCGGTTACCAAGGACGCGATGTACATCACGACGTTTACCTATAAGTACAGGCCTCTTTCTGAAAGAGAGATGCCTGTAACTTCCGAAACACACGACCTGCTGAATGATCCATCGATCACCGACCGTTATCCGTTAGCGCTTGGTTACATATATGGAAGAAATCCAAAATTGCCCGAAGGCATTCGCATCCAGGAAAATGTCAAGTTGCCGTCGGGTCTTCGGACGCCTTCTGGCGCTGACCGCTTTACCTGCGACGCATCCATTCACGATCCCAATGCGAGCGAATAATGACGAAACCAGTACGTGAAGGCGACCGCACAAGCCACGGCGGCGTTGTGAAGAAGGCAACATCCACTTTCACCGTTGACGGGAAAAAGGTCGCGTTGATTGGCGACATCGTGAGTTGCCCGGAGCACGGCGACAATCCGATCACCGAGCATGGCGAGGGGTACAGCGAAGGCGGTCGCAAATGGGCGGTCGATGGATGCAGGACGACGTGTGGCAGCGCCGTGAAGGCGAGTAGCGATGGAGTGAACATCCGGTCATGAAATGGTATTTGCCTGATGTGCCGGAATATGAGTACGGCAAGCCTCCGCCTGTCTGGCTTTACGTAGTGATGTGCGTTGTGATCTTTGTTGTCGGCGCTGTCATGACCGTTCTGACATGGCCGCAGGGCAAGCCGGTTGTGTCAGAGGACTTCTTCGTCCGGCTGCTGTTGCTACCGGCGCTGCTTGGCGGTTCCCTTTGCGCGGCGCTTTATATTCCGCATGAAAGATGGAGAAGCGACGTACGTTTCTGGAACGCTCTGTGCAAGTTAGCGCATGTTCAGTGGAAGCACTGGACCCGCGGGCAGGTTGTGATCCTCCGGAGCCTTGCGCTGACACCCGAACCGGAACTGGCCGAGCGGCTGCTCGGTCTGGAGGGGAGCATGCCGTCGAATCCAGGGGAAACGCTGTCGCTGAAGGTGGGCGCGCACGACGGGAAATCCCGGCTGGAATATGTGCTCGAACAATTGCTGTCGCCGTTTGTCCGTGATATTTCGCGCATCTGCCAGCACCATTCGCTCGATGTCGTACTGCAGTCAGGCAGCGAACACCATCTGACCGAGCTAAGGGCGCTCTGGCAACGGCTGAAATTGCCCGGCCTCGCTCGCATCAAGCTAGAGCCGTTCGATGCGAAGGAGGCGATAATCCACGAATGGTTCGAAGAGAGGGAGATGCCTGACTTTGTGATTGTGCTCGCGTGCCAGTTGCACGAAAACGGTGAAAAGCCTTTGTGGTCGGAAGCCGCAGTGGGAATGCTGATGGCGAAGCCGTCCGCCGTCGCACGCTACAACGGAAAGATCAGGCCGCAGGCACGAATCTTCAGGCCGATTCCTTCCACACCGGATGCGGTGCTGGACGCAGTGAAAGCGCTGATCAAGGCTGAACAGACGCCTGTCGACCGGATCAAGCATCTCTGGATGAGTGATCTGACAAAGCAGGGGCATAACGCAAGTATCGCGGCGGTCAGAGACGCGGGTCTGACGCTCGCGGTGCATGCGGTGGACGAGGCCATCGGCAGGCCCGGCCCGGTCAATGCGTTACTGCTTCAGACGCTGGCGGCGCAAATGGTCCAGCATGGACAGGGAACGCAGTTGATCGCTTCGCCGTCCGCCGAGGGACTGAGACTGAACGTCGTCGGGATGCAGGAAGCCCCTGTCGAGGAGGCTTCGGATTTCATGTATCCGCCCTGCCTCGCGTCCTTCACTATGGCCCTGATCTTTGGATGGGCCTTCTTCATGTTTCTGGCTGTTGAGACCGGCGGCCTCAATCCGATGCTGTTCTGGGTTTCATTCGGGCTCGTGATTTTGACATTCGTTGCACAGATCGCATTGGCCTTCTGGGAAGCGCGGAAGATTGGTCAAAGGTTCACGACCCGTCTGCGGCATTCATCAGCCGAGGAAGTGTCATGACGTTCCCCCAGCACCTGCGGCGGATTCCCATTCTGCTAGTTCCATTCTTCACCAGGTTCACCTGGGCAGGCATGCTTATCATGGCGGTTTATACAAACGTGGTGGGATGGTTTGTCGCGCAGGACATGGGCGATCTAGTATGGATACAGTACCCGCTGATGCTGCTGGCTTTCACGGTTGGGTTCATCGGGTATGACCTGTGGTGCCACTGGCAATACGGTGTTGCGCATGCGCTGTATATCGAGGACGTGATTGACGGGGTGTGTCCTGATACCGAACAGGAAATCTGCGAGGCCGCAATGTGGCACTGGTACGCGAAGCGAGGAAGGCCGTGGTGGATTAGCCGGAACCGTGAGCGTCCACAGTTGCGCTTCGTTGACGGGTGGCGGCGCATGGCGGCGTATCGGCGCGCGATGAAAGCCGAAGCCTTTCGGCTCAGGAAAAATCAAACCCCGTGATTTTCTGAAGAAATGCCACCCTACATGGTCGCCAAGACGACCCTCGATGCGACGGATCATCCGCGGCGGGTGGCGCGCCGCGGCCTCGGCAGCCAATGCCGCAGGGCGAGCAATAAAGTCGATCCCAGCAGCAGCGTGGCGACCGGAAACGTGCCGGCCGCATTCACCGCGATGTCCATCGGACGCTCGCCGAGCAACTGCATCCGACGGCGCGTCATCGCGGCGCCGAGCGACTGCAGATCGCTCTTCAGCGCGCGCTCGGCGTCGGGCAGCAGGATGGTTTCCTCGTCGGCGACATGATGGGCGACTTCGCGGATTAGTTGAAAAAAGATCCCGTCGTAGGCGGCGTTCTCGGGGCCCATCCCGCGCAGCTTCGCGATCGTCGCGCGCATCTCGTCGTGTTCGAGACGGCTTTTGCTCAGTGTTTCGTCACGGCCGAGCGCGCGGTCCAGCGCCGGGTAGAAAATTTCTTCCTCCAGCTGCGCGTGGATGTCGAGCGCGTCGCACACGCCGTTGACGATCGCGCGTTTGCGCCACCACGGCGTGGACGCGTGGTATCGGTGCGAAGCCGCGAGCACGTGCATATGGTCGAGGCGGATCATCGACGTGATCGACGGCGACAGCGCTGAGGCGTCATTGGACATGGCGGTTCTCCAGGGCAAGGGTGCTCGCGGATACCGCATGCGCCATTCCCGCTGCCCGGCTATCGATCGACCCGGCGCCAGCGCCTGCTAGCGGAGCGCCTTGCTGCTCGTGAGGGCGCTCAACGCCGAGTCCGCGGCATCCGCCGCGCGGGCGAACAGATCGTCGACGACTCTGCGCGCCGCGCTATATCCGCCCATCAACGCATCGGCTTCGCTGTCGAACGGCCGGCCGCCGGCAGCATCGAAGCGCAGCGGGCAGAACGTTGCGATCGCATTATCTGCCTGATAGACGTGAACCACCGCCGCGTAATGCGTGCGTACCGCCGCGCGCCTGGCGGGGCGCAACGTGAAGTCCGTCTCGACGGTCACCTCGATCGTAAACCCGTGGTATTCGTAGGTCCGCATTGTCATTTCCTTCGCCGCGTGAGTGGGTGATCGTGCCGGTGCGCGATGATCACGCGCGACCGGCGCGGCGCTCATCGCCGCCGCGCGCGTTCGGTCGGCGCTGGCTCCATGCTTCGAGCGTATCGAGCCGAGCGAGCAGCAGGCGCGCTTGCGGCTGCAGCCCCGGCGGCAGTTCGGCATTAGCCTCGATGCGCGCGCGCCAGTAAGCCGGCATCGCGACCACCGTGGCATGCCACTCGACGCGCTCGCGTTGAACGAGCCGTTCGAGGCGCTGGACCATCGCGCCGATGTGCGTCAATTCGTTTGCGACGTCGTTATAGCTACGCGCGGCTTTCACAGATGGTCTCTCCGATTTCTTGTTAGTCGTCGTCGTGGGTCATGGTTCGACCGTACCGCGTCGCCGCCCACTTGATGGCGCGTCGCTTCAACGTCTTCAGTTGAGCGGTCAATTTTTCGTCCGGCTTGCGCGGCATCGGCAGTAAGTCGTACCGGCCTGCTGGTGATGTCGGAAAACGCCGGAATCAGCATACGCCGATGTTCGCCAAAAAAATAAATCGCGCTACGTGTCCGAAACTGTCGCGTTGCAGGCAGCCCCGTCGGCACGCGCGTTGCGTGGCGTGCGGCGAGAATTCGAGCGACCTCGTGATACAGCGCTCGAAATGAGGTTGGCGCGATCGCCCGCCACTGCAACGCGTGATCTGGGTCAAAATATCGACTGGCGGTGCGGTGATTGCGCGCACATTCCGTTACCTCGTTCGCGATCGAGTTAGCGTAGCGCGATCAACGCGTATCGAGGTTGAAGGAGAGCCGAAATGCCTGACGTCCGGCAAAACCGCTCGTGCGCCATCCATGCACGCGAGCGCGCAGATTCCGCGAGTTGCAATCACAATCGCGCCTCGCCTCGCGCTGCGAGCAAGCGTCGCACGGCGGCGCTGCGCGCAACGCTGGTCATCACATTCGCGGTCGCCGCGACGGCCGCGTGCTCGACTGGGGCCGAGCGCATCGTTGCGCAGCCTCCGGGTCAACAGACGTGCAATGTGGCCGGCAAGTTTTGCGACACGTTTTTCGGACCTTGACGAAACGCGCGCCAACGCCTGAGCCGCGCCGGCGCGCGAGACCACAAGGAATTGATGACCTGTTCCTGCGGGGTAGTCATCTGATGCATTGTCGAAAGCCCGCGCTGGCGTGTTCACCCGACGTCGTTGCTGCGCGGAACTTCGCTGCCTATTTCCGCGCCAGTGGTCGGATCGCTCGACGGGTCCGAGCGCAGACGCGTCGCCATCGCGGTGAGCGCGGATTCCTGTTGCGCTTCGAGGCCGACCGACGCGCTGCCATCGCCGCCATCCACCGCCGGTTCACCGTTTTGTATCGTGAGACCGGTGCCGCTGTTCCACGGTGCGTTGATCACCGCTCCGTTGTGCGACATCTTGTAGTAGACGCTCGCGAATTGCTGTGTCGGCGGCAGCTTGCCCGGAGGGAAATTTGGCGTGATCGCATACAGCGCTTTCTCGAACGACTTCTGATGCGCGACTTCGCGAGTCATCAGAAAACCGAGCGCCTCGCGCACGCCCGCATCGTCGGTCACGTTGATCAGCCGTTCATAGATGATCTTCGCGCGCGCTTCCGCGGCGATGTTCGAGCGCAGGTCCGCGGTCGGCTCGCCGATCGTGTCGATGTACGCGGCGCTCCACGGTACGCCGCCCGAGTTCGTCAGCGGCGCTCCGCCGCCGTACAGCACCTGGGTAATGTGACTGTCGTTGCCCGCGCCGTTCAGCCTGCGGTAAAGCTCGGCCTGCTGCTCGACCGCTTCGGCGAGTTCCCCTTTCGCGCCGCGGTTCAACATCGCGACGATCGAGCCGATGATCTCGAGGTGGCTCAGCTCTTCGGTTGCGATATCGAACAGCATGTCCTTGCGCCCTGGATCTTCTTCCGCAACGGCCTGCGTGAAGTAGCGCATCGCGGCGGCCAGTTCGCCTTGCGGACCGCCGAACTGCTCCAGCATCAGATTCGCAAGACCGGGATGGGTCGTGCCGACGCGAACCGTGTATTGCAGCCGTTTGTTGTGCATAAACATCGTGACCTCCATTCGAGTTGGATACTGTGGGCCGTCCATCCCCCGTGCCACGCGTGCGGAGCGCGGTTCGTCGTGAGCGGCGCGCCGTTCGCCGCGCACGCTGCGTTCCCGGTCGGATCGAGTGGCGTCGTCAGCGAACCGGCGATGGCGTGCACGGCCGCCGATGTCGGCCACATCACGCGGCGCGCGCATCGTCAAGGGCGTGTCCGAGGCCTTCGGCATATGGACAGCCGGCATTGGTTGGAGCAGCATGGTCGCGTGGATAGGCTACGAGCAGCGGGCAAATGCTGTCCGAACGCGCATGTGTGCGAGGGCGATAACCCAGATACCCGCACTGCGGTAACGACGCTCTTTCGAGTTGCGTGCGCGAGCCAGGCAACAATTCGTCCTAATGCAGGAGGAAAGACATGCTGACGCAGAAGACCAAGGACATCGTAAAAGCCACGGCCCCAGTTCTGGCCGCGCACGGCTACACGATCATTCAACGCTTTTACAGGCGGTTGTTCGAGGCGCATCCCGAGCTGAAGAACGTATTCAATATGGCGCACCAGGAGCAGGGACAGCAGCAGGAAGCGCTCGCCCGAGCCGTATACGCGTACGCCGAGAACATCGAGGATCCGGGCAGTCTCGCCGCGGTGCTGCGCAATATCGCCAACAAGCACGCGAGCCTCGACGTCAAAGCGGAGCACTATCCGATCGTCGGTGAACATCTGCTTGGCGCGATCAGGGACGTGCTCGGCGAGGCCGCGACCGACGACATCATTTCCGCGTGGGCGCAGGCCTACGGCAATCTCGCGGACGTGCTGATGGGCTTGGAAGCCGAATTGCGCGAGACGCGCACGGCGCAGCTCGGCGGCTGGACCGGATGGCGCACGTTCGTCGTCAAGGAAAAGCGGCCCGAAAGCAGCGTCATCACATCGTTCATTCTTGAACCGAAGGACGGACAGCCGGTCGTCAACTTCGAGCCGGGCCAGTACATCGGGATTGCCGTCGATGTGCCCGCGCTCGGCCTGCAGCAGATCCGTCAATACAGTTTGTCCGACGTGCCGAACGGCCATACCTATCGGATTTCCGTCAAGCGCGAGAGTGGCGAGGCGGGCCGCCCGCCGGGCTATGTGTCCTCGCTGCTGCACGATCACGTGAACGTCGGCGACGAGGTGAGACTGGCGGCACCGTACGGCACTTTCTACATCGACGTGCATGCGAAGACGCCAATCGTGCTGATCAGCGGCGGCGTCGGTCTCACGCCGATGGTCAGCATGTTGAAGCGCGCGATTCAGGACCCGCAGCGGCGCGTGGTGTTCATTCACGGTGCGCGCAACGGCGCGGTGCACGCGATGCGCGATCGTCTGCAGCAGACCGTCGCCACCCAGCCGAATTTCGGCGCGATCGTGTTCTACGACGCGCCGCTCGGCACCGACGTGCAGGGCCGCGACTTCGACTACGCGGGTTTCATCGACCTCGGCAAGCTGCGCGACGAGATTTTGCTGCCCGACGCCGACTACTACATCTGCGGTCCGGTTCCTTTCATGCGACTGCAGCACGACGCACTGAAAAACATGGACATTCACGAGTCGAAGATCCACTACGAGGTGTTCGGCCCGGATCTGTTCGCTGAATGACGCATCCCATCGTGCCGCGCGACGGCGCTCGCGCCGTCCGCGGCGGCACGATGATTCGATAGCGGAAGCGACAAGCAGGGATGCAGTCACCGTGATCGGGAGTGCCACATGAAAGTGCACCATCTGAACTGCATTTCGACTTGCCCGCTGTGCGGCAAGCTGTTTAACGGGCACCCCGATTCGTTGATCCGCCGTGGTCATCTGACTTGCCATTGTCTGCTCGTCGAAAGTTCGGCGGGGCTCGTGCTGGTCGATACCGGTTTCGGTCTGCGCGATGTTGCCGATCCCTGTTCGCGCCTGAGCAAATTCTTCCTGCGGATGCTGAAGCCTGAGTTCCGAAACGAAATGACGGCGATCAGGCAGATCGAGCGGCTCGGTTTCGACCCGCGCGACGTGCGGCACATCGTGATGACGCACCTCGATTTCGACCATGCGGGCGGGCTCGACGACTTTCCGCGCGCGGCGGTGCACATGCTCGCGAGCGAGCGCCAATACGCGGCGCAGCAGAAGACGTGGCTGGACCGGCAGCGCTTCCGGCCGCAGCAGTGGTCGTATCAGAACATGTGGCGCGTGCATTCGCCGCAATACACCGAACGTTGGGAAGGCTTCGCCAAGGTCCATCCGATCGAGGAGCTCGCGAGCGAAATCGCGCTCGTGCCGCTGCGAGGACATACCTATGGTCACGCGGGCGTCGCGGTGCACGGCGAGGGCGGCTGGCTACTGCTCGCGGGCGACGCCTACTTCGACAACGGCGAGCTCGACCCGGCGCGTCCGCATTGCGCACCCGGTTTGCGCTTCTACCAGTGGATGCTCGCAAAGGACCGCGCGGCACGACTGTACAACCAGCGCCGTCTGCGCGACCTGGCGAAGCGGGCGAGTCCCGCGTTGACGATTTTTTGCAGTCACGACGTCGACGAATTCGAGCGGCTCGCGGGCCGTTCGGTGGCGGTGCCGCCGGAGCAGATGGCGTGATGCTCGCAAGCTGGCGACGACGCCCGGTGTTAGAGAGCTGGTCGCTTTTTTTGTGCGAGGCATTTCATCGATCCGGCCGCCTCAGCAGCGCGGCCGCGAGCAGGCCGGCGCCGAGCGCCACATAGACATTGCCGAGCGAGCGGCGCGACAGATGCGCCTCGAAACCCGGCGTGAGCCGGTCGGGCACCACCTTGTAGTCGACGACATACGCGCTCGCCACGGTCGCGGCGGCGGCTGCCGCAGTGGCGCCGGGTCGTCGCGACGGGGCGGGGCCGGCCATTCGATCGACGAGCGCCTCGAACATCACCGCCCAGAAGATCGCAGCCGCCTGATGGATCGTGAAGCCGGTCACCGTATGGCGAATGCTGAAGTCGCGTTCACGCAGCGCGCGTTGCGGCCACAGGCTGTGGGTGACGGCATTGATCGGCGCGAACGCGCTGCCCGATGATGCGTCGGTGGATGCCGCCGCAGCTGTCGCCGCCGACAGGCAGCCGGCCAACAGACCGGACGGGACGGCTCGCGTAGCGTCGCACAAGTGGCCTGATACCACGGCGAAGCGTTTTTGTACTCTAGCGTTTTCATGGCAGGGCTCCGATTCGGGCGCGTGAGCGCTCGCCCGTGGTCGCGGACAGAGGTATGCGCGAGGAGCAGCATGGCGCGTTCCGCGCGAACGATGCCGTGCATCACGCGATTTCGGCCTTCACGAAGCTCGCCATGAACGTGCGGGTCGTGCCGTCGGGAAACAGCACCGCGACCTGTTCGTCAGTTGCGAAGACCACATGGCCCGAACCGTATTTGCGCACGCGGACAGCGTCGCCGCGGCCGAAGCGCGGCTTCCCGCTGGCGTGGCGCGGCAGCTTTTTATCGTCCGGTGCGCTCCGCTGCGCTTCGAGCGTTGCCGCCAGCGGATTCAGGCAGTTGTCGCAGGTGCCGCAGCGCTCGAAACCCTGCGCATCGCCGAAATACTCGAGCATCACGCGCCATCGACAGCCGCCGGTTTGCGCGTAGTCGATCATCTGTTGTAGTGCATCGCGATCGCGTTTCGCGAACTGCGCGTAGCGTTCGACCGCGGCCTCGATCGCACGGTCCTCGCCACTGCCGGGGCCAAGGTCGCGGCTAACCTCGCGTAGCCGATACCGCTGCAGCCGGTCGCGCGATACGTGCCGCGAGTCGGTCAGCATCTTCAGCGCGACGGTGAGCTTGTTGCGGCCGACGTCCGGCACCGCGTCCAGCAGCTCGCGCGCCGTCACGCCAGGACCGGGCGATTTCGTGTGCTGCGCGAGCGCGTCGCAGATGCGGCGCAGCAGCGCCGCATCGGGATAGCGACCCAGCGCCAGAAACTGTTGCACGCGTCGATCGTTCAGATCGAACAGCAGCTCGCAGCGCGCGACCTTGCCATCTCGTCCCGCGCGGCCGCTTTCCTGGTAGTAAGCATCGATGCTGCCCGGCATCTGGTAATGGACGACGAAGCGGATATCGGGGATATCGACACCCATCCCGAACGCGTTGGTCGAGATCACCACGCGCACGTCGCCCGACACAAAGCGCTCCTGCGCGTCGTGCCGCTCTCGCGCGGGCATACGGCCGTGATAGCAGGCCGTGGCGACTTCCCAGCCGCGCACCGTCGCCGCCAGTCGTTCGGCTTCGCGCACGGTCGCCGTATAGACAATGCCTCTGCCGGTCTCGCTCGCGAGCAGCGTACGCAACGCGGCAGTCTTTGCTTCTCGCGCGCGCGTCGACGCCCGCTGGCGCCCGCCCGCGACCGACACCTGCGTGACCCGATAGTGAAGATTGTCGCGATACACGCCGGTGTTCACGATGCACGGCTCGCGAAGACCGAGAGAGCGCACGATGTCGTCGCGGATGTCCGCCGTCGCCGTCGCGGTCAGCGCGAGAATGGGCGGCTTGCCGAGCGCCTTGACGGCATCGACGATGCGCAGGAACGCCGGGCGGAAGTCGTGCCCCCACTGCGACACGCAATGCGCTTCGTCGACGACGACGAGTTCGATGCGCTGACGCAAGCGCCCGTGCAAGGCGTCGATCAGCTCCGGCCGCGTCAGTTGCTCGGGCGTGACGAACACAATGCCGCGGCGCGCGCCGCGTAACGCTTCGTAGGTCGCGCGCAGTTCGGCGGCCGGCACCGTGCTATTGATCCGCCAGGCGTCGACGCCGGCCTCGCGCAGTTTGTCGAACTGGTCTTTCATCAGCGCGATCAGCGGCGACACGACGAGCGTCCAGCCATCGAGATGCAACGCCGGCAACTGGTAGCACAGCGATTTGCCCGCGCCGGTGGGCATCACGGCGAGCGTGTCGCGCCGTTCGAGCACGCTGCGGATGATGTCCCGTTGGCCGGGGCGCAGCCGGCTGATGCCGAACACCTCGCGCAGCGTCCGGCGCATCGCGTTCAGACGGGCGGACGTGTCGCGCATGGCGGGGGTGTCGTTCATGAAAGTTGGCGGTCGGCTTGCGCCGCGGTGAGTAAGCCTGCGGCGCAGCAAACACCGTACCGCGCCGAGGCGCCGCGGCCGGGAATGCGATGTGCTGATTCGTGATGACGTGACATTGATGGCCAAACGGGTGGACTCGTGAGCAAGCAACAGAAAAGCGACGCGTATCCGTACGCATCGGGCGGATGGGGGTCGCTCAAGGCGGTTGCGAGGATCCTGCTGCAGGAAAAAGCCCTGCTGAAGGATAGTCAGGTCCTGATGCATCAGAACAAACCCGACGGCTTCATGTGCGTCAGCTGTTCGTGGGCGAAGCCAGCCGATCCGCATACGTTCGAGTTCTGCGAGAGCGGCGCGAAAGCCACCGCGTGGGATCTCACGGCCAAACGCGTAACGCCCGATTTCTTCGAAGTCCACACGGTCAGCGAGCTCGCGAAATGGCACGACCACGACGATCGCTTCAGAGGTATCAAGGGTTCGCGGATGGTGATCCTGATGAATCCGGCCGACATGGCCAAACGCGGACGCGCGCAGGGCGCGCGCATCGCCCTCGAGACGATCGCGGACGACGGCGTCGAGCGCCGCGTCGACGGACTGACCGTCGTGCCGTTCGACGTGCCGCAAGGATGCATCGGCGGCTATTACCCGGAATGCAATCCGCTGCTGCCGCTGTGGCACTACGCGAAGGAGAGCAAGGTGCCGGGCGCGAAGTCGATTCCGGTGCGGGTCTCGGCGGGCACGCGGTAATTGGCACGGCGGGGAGGTGTGCCAGCGCTTTGCGCGCGGGAATTGGCGTGCCGAACGGGGACCGAAGCGGCGCAGAACCGCTGGACTTGGGAAGATGAAAGTAGATACAAAGAGGCCGGCGTCGTTACCTGTGCCGGCCGTCAATTACACCCGGGCAGCGCGTGAAGGGCATGATAAGCGCGTGCCCATCTCCATCATAGTCGGGCCAGCGGCGCGTGACGTGCGCGTCGCGTGTTGGTAACCCATGAGTTTCGTACGAGGCGGTACTTACAGATTTAGTTGCGCGAGCGGACCAAAACTGCGGCTTTGCGAACTTCAACAACTGAAGTGGCATGCACCGCGCCAGGCGGTCGCAGCGACCCGCTTATGGCGTCGACGATCACCTGTTTTTAACTGGCCATTCAACCGGTTGAACTCGCAACTCAACCGAGTCGCACGCGAGTAACTTTACCGTCCGCATCGTCGGGCGCAACTTTCTTGATGTCACTTCCGACCCAACGTTCTTCAGAAGATTTCAGATGCGATCGCATCGCCGCTTCTGCGGCAATAGGGTCGCCTGCTTGCAGTGCATGCAGGACTTTTTCGTGCTCCTCAACCGCAGCCATCCATGTGGCTGTATTTTCGGCGAGTTCGCTAATCCTCGCCCCGATCGGATCGCGCCTCGCGTCAAACAGATTGGCCACATAGCGGCTCAACACCGTATTGCCGGCCGCTTCCGCAATGATCAGATGAAACTGTCGGTCCGGTTCCAGAGGAGATTTGTTGGCAGAGGCGAGGCGATGCATCGCATCCACGCTGCGCCGCAACCGGTCCAGAGATGTGGCCGTAAGCCGCGTACTGGCGAGCACGACGAGGCTGCCTTCGATCACGGCACGCGCCTGCATGATTTCCGTCGGACTTTCGCCTAGCACAGCCAGCGATCCTTCACTTTCGGTTGCGGTTTCGCGCACATAGACGCCCGACCCTATGCGGGTCTCGACGCTGCCGCCGATTTCCAGTGCGATCAACGCCTCGCGCAGAGACGGACGCGAAACACCCAGTTGCTGCGACAAATCGCGCTCGGCCGGCAGTCTCGACCCCGGAGGGAAATCGCCTCCGTGGATGAGGCCGCGAATCTGGTCGGCGACCAATTGGTAAAGCCGCTTTGGCTCGGTCTGTTTCATCTTGCTGTCGGAAGGAAAAATATGGCCCGATCGTCTGATCGACCGGCGATCAAGTCTAGCACGCAAGCGCGACAACGTTTTCCGCACATTTGACAGGAGGGATACGGGTTTGTACTCGGTAAGGCCAATCTGGATATAACGAAAATTGGCTTGACCAAACGGGCCTTTTATTCTCTAATCTGCCTCAGATTGGCCTGACCAACATCAGTGCCGTATTCAAAGAAGGAGACACGCGTGACAGATTTGAGCGCTGAACTGGCCCCGCGCGCGGTGGACGGCTTCGCTTCGAAGGAACCCCCGGAGCTATTGAAACTCAGCGGGCTGGGGAAGCGATTTCCCGGTGTCGTTGCACTGGAGGGCGTGCACTTCGAATTGCGCCGCGGCGAAGTGCACGCGATTTGCGGCGAAAACGGCGCGGGCAAGTCGACCCTGATGAAAATCGTCAGCGGCCAATACCAGCCCGATGCCGGCACGATCGTTTTTCGCGGCATGGAAAGGCGGTTCGCATCTTCACTCGAGGCACAGGAAGCAGGCATTGCGATCATTCACCAGGAACTGAATCTGGTGCCCCACCTGTCGATTGCGGAAAACATCTACCTGGCACGCGAGCCCAAACGCGGACCGTTCATCGATCGCGCACGACTGAATGGCAACGCCCAGAGCGCGCTCGCCCGCATTGGCTTGTCGTTGCCGCCCACCAGGCTGGTGGGGACGCTGTCGATCGCCCAACAACAGATGGTCGAAATCGCCAAGGCTCTCTCGCTCGACGCCCAGGTGCTGATCATGGACGAACCCACTTCGTCGCTCACCGAATCCGAAACCATGCACCTGTTCCGGATCATCAAGGAGTTGCGCGAGAGCGGGGTCGGCATTGTCTACATCTCTCATCGTCTGGACGAGATGAAGCAGATCGTCGACCGCGTCACGGTGCTGCGCGACGGACATCACATCTCGACGGACGATTTCGCGGCGACCAGCATGGATGAGATCGTTGCGCGGATGGTCGGCCGGGCGTTGAATGATGCATACCCGCCGCGCCGCTCGGTCCCGACGCAGGACGTGCTGCTGCGTGTCGACAATCTGTCGCGCGCACCGGCATTTGGGCCGGTTTCGTTCGAACTGAGGCGAGGCGAAATTCTCGGCTTCGCCGGCCTGATGGGCGCAGGGCGGACCGAAGTGGCACGGGCGATTTTTGGCGCTGACCAGCCGGACCGCGGCGAGATTCATATCGGGAGCGAGCGCGTCTCGATCCGCTCACCTATCGACGCGATTCGCCACGGCATCGCGTATCTGTCGGAAGACCGCAAGAGCGACGGCCTCGCGCTGAAGATGCCGGTCGCGACCAACATCACGCTGGCCAATATCGAGGCGGTGTCGGGGCGCGCCGGCTTCATCCGTTTCGCCGAAGAAGCGGCCACCGCACGGCATTACGTCGAAACGCTCGGCATCCGCACGCCGACGGTCCATCAATTCACGCGCAACCTGTCCGGTGGCAATCAGCAGAAGGTTGTCATCGGCAAATGGCTGTTTCGCGAATCGAAGATTCTGTTTTTCGACGAGCCCACGCGCGGCATCGATGTCGGCGCGAAATACGCGATCTACACGCTGATGGATCAGCTCGCCGCGCAGGGCATTGGCGTCGTGCTGATCAGTTCGGAATTGCCCGAAATCCTCGGCATGTCCGATCGCGTTGCGGTATTCCACGAAGGCCGGATCGCCACGATCCTGGAGACGCGCCACACCAGCCAGGAAGAAATCATGCACTTTGCATCGGGACGGAATCATGCTTGAAATAACATCCGAACAGAGCACTACTGTCGACACCAGCGCGAAGCTCCGGCGCCGCGACCTGATCCAGAAATTCGCCGCGCTCGGCAGTCTGATCATGCTGGTGGTCGTCTTTTCATCGACCAGTTCCGCGTTCTTCTCGGTCGAAAACGGCATGACGGTCGCCTTGCAGGTGACGTCGATTGCCTATCTCGGTGTGGCGGCAACCTGCGTGATCATTACGGGTGGAATCGACCTGTCCGTGGGTTCCGTGCTCGCGCTGTCCGGCGTGGTCGCCGCGTTGCTCGTCAAAGCGGGCGTGCCGATTCCTCTCGGCATGTTCGGCGGCGTGGTGGTGGGCGGCCTGTGCGGGCTCGTCAATGGCCTGTGCGTCACGCGCATGGGTCTGCCGCCCTTTATCGCCACGCTCGGCATGATGCTGGTCGCGCGCGGTCTCGCGCTTCAGATCACGGGTGCGCGCCCGGTTTCGGGACTCGGCGACGCGTTCGGCGAACTCGGAAATGGCGCATTGTTCCGCATCTCGCATATCGGAGCGGATGGGTTCCCCGATACGGTATTTCCGGGGATTCCGTATCCCGTGATCATCATGGTCGTGCTGGCGGTGGCCGTGTCGATCATGCTGACGCGCACCTCGCTCGGGCGGCACATCTACGCGGTCGGATCCAATGCCGAAGCCGCACGGCTCTCCGGCGTCAATGTCCGACGCGTCACCTTATTTACCTATGTGCTGTCCGGCGTACTCGCCGGTCTGACGGGTTGCGTGCTGATGTCGCGCCTCGTCACCGCGCAACCAAACGAAGGCGTCATGTACGAGCTCGATGCGATCGCGAGTGCCGTGATTGGCGGGACGTCCCTGATGGGCGGTGTGGGCACGATCTCCGGTACGGCCATCGGTGCGTTCGTCATCGGCGTGCTGCGCAACGGCCTGAACATGAACGGCGTGTCGAGTTTCGTCCAGCAAATCATTATCGGACTGGTCATTCTCGGCACAGTCTGGATCGACCAGGTCAGAAATCGTCGATAAAGCACATCGAATGATGGCATTCGAGAAGTCCAACAAAGCAGTGCAATCACCAACCCAAGGAGTGAGACATGAGGAAGACGTATCTGGCATTGGCCGCCGCACTTTTGACCGCAGTGATGGCGCACGCGAATGCGGCGGGTGGAGAGATCGCCGTGATCGTCAAGACGGCCAACTCGAATTTCTGGCAAAACGTGCAAAAAGGTGCAACGGAGGGCATGAAAGGGCTGAACGGCTACACGATGACGTTTCAGGGACCGGCGACCGAGTCAGCCGTGGCCGACGAGGTCAATATGGTCGAGAACGCGGTGAACCGGCATGTCGCGGGAATCGTGCTCGCGCCGTCCGATCCCGACGCACTGGTCCCGGCAATGAAGAAGGCCTGGGAGGCAAAAATTCCGGTCGTGCTGATCGATTCGCTCGTGTCCGATTCCGGCAAGCAGTATTACCAGTCGTTCCTCTCGACCGATAACGCCAAGGCCGGTGAGTTGTGCGCGAAAGCGATGATCGACCGTGTCGGACAGACGGGGAAAGTCGCCGTGATGTCGTATGTCGCCGGCGCGGGTTCTGAGATCGGCCGCGTGGGCGGTTTCCGGAAGTATCTCGAGCAGCACTCGAAACTCCAGATTGTCGGACCGTTCTACTCGCAGTCACAGATGGCGACCGCGCTCAATCAGACGACCGACGTGCTGTCGGCCAACCCGGATCTGAAGGGCATCTTCGGTGCGAACGAACCGACCGCCGTGGGGATGGGGCGCGCGTTGGCGCAGTCCGGGAAAGCGGGCAAGATCGTCGCGATCGGCTTTGACGGCAACCAGGACCTCCAGGGCTTCGTCAAGGATGGAACGATCCAGGCCATCGCTGTTCAGGGCTCGTATCAGATGGGCTACAAAGGCGTCAAAACGGCGGTGGATGTCATCGAACACAAGCCGGTTACGAAGCAACTGGATACCGGTGTCGTGATGGTCGAGAAGGACAACATCGATCAGCCCGCCGCGAAGAACGTGTTGTATTGAAGCGCGGCGCGGACGACGCCAGACGGCGTTGTCCGCCCTTGAGGACTGCGCCGTTCAGGACGCGCTGTAAGGCGTTGAACATCCAGCAACGAATCCCTGGAAACGGAATTCCTGATGAAAGCAAGTGATCTGCGTGATCTGTCACGCGGCGCAGTGCAACTGAGCGCACTGGGTATGGGCTGTTCGCAACTTGGCGGCTTGTATCGCACGATGCCGCCGGAACAGGCGCGTGCGCTGATGGACGAAGCGTGGTCGCTCGGTCTGCGCTATTTCGACACGGCGCCGTTCTACGGGTACACGCTTTCGGAACGCCGCGTGGGCGACGCGTTGTCAGCACGGCCACGCAACGAGTTCGTGCTGAGTACGAAAGTCGGCAGGCTTCTTCGGCCAGACCCGACGGTCGGGGCCGGCGATGACGGCTGGGCTGAACCGCTCCCTTTCCGACCGCATTACGACTATAGCTTCGACGGCGTAATGCGGTCTTTCGAAGACAGCCAGCAGCGTCTCGGTATTGCGCAAATCGATCTGCTGTATGCGCACGACATCGGTCGAATGACACATGGGGATGCAAACGTCGAATTCTGGAAACAGCTGACAGACGGAGGCGGCTTCCGCGCACTCGACACGCTGCGTAGCGCAGGGCAGGTCAAAGCCATCGGCCTCGGCGTGAACGAGTGGCAGGTTGTACATGAAGCCATGCAGGAGATACAGCTCGATGTGACGTTACTGGCGGGCCGCTATACGCTCCTCGAACAGGATTGTCTGTCGCCGTTCCTCGACAATTGCGTACGGCATGGGAATTCGATCGTGGCCGGCGGTGTGTTCAATTCTGGCGTGCTGGCAGGTAACGGCAAGTTCAATTATGGGGACGCGCCCGCGGGTGTCGTGTCGCGTGTCAACCGGCTGGCTGAGGTTTGCCGCGAATTCGAGGTTCCGCTACCCGCTGCGGCACTGCAGTTTCCGCTTGCGCATCCTGCGGTTGTGTCGTGCGTGGTGGGCGCGCGCAGTGTCGAACAACTCCGGCAGAACGTCGCGTGGTTTGAGCAGGCGCTGCCAGCCGGATTGTGGCAGGAGCTGAAGTCGGGCGGTCTGATTGCGGACACCGCACCTGTGCCGAAGGTGGTCCAGTGAGCCTGCGTATCGACGCACATCACCATTTCTGGCACCTCGCGGCGCGTGCGGGGCATTGGCCTCCTGCCACCCTCGGGCCGATCTATCGCGACTTCGGACCAGCCGATTTTGAACCGCTGCTGGAGCAATGCGGCATCGACGGAACCGTCCTGGTCCAGTCCTTACCGGACAGCCAGGACACCGGGTTTCTGCTCGAACTGGCGGAGCGTCACTCTTTTATCCGTGGCGTGGTGGGATGGGCCGACCTGAAAGCACCGCACGCGCCGCAAACGATCGATGCTTTGGCCCGCCACCCGAAGCTGAAAGCGCTGCGGCCGATGTTGCAGGATCTTGCCGACGACAACTGGATCGACGGCCCGGCATTGCGACCGGCGATTACCGCGATGCTCGCGAACGACCTTGCATTTGATGCGCTGGTCGTCCCGCGTCAGCTCCCCGGATTGGTCGCATTCGCGAGGCGTTATCCCGGTCTGCGGATTGTTATAGATCATGCAGCCAAGCCACTGATCGCTATCAGGCAACTGGAGCCGTGGCGAAGCGCCATGAACGATCTGGCCAAACTCGAAAACGTACATTGCAAGCTGTCCGGCTTATGGACAGAAGCGCCGCCGGAGACCGACTTCGCCGCTTTCGAGCCCTACGTCGAAACGCTATTCCGACTGTTCGGCACGCATCGTCTTCTGTGGGGAAGCGACTGGCCGGTCCAGCGGCTCGCAACACATTTCGGAGGCTACGCCGGGTGGCTCGCCGCCTGTGAAAAATACTGTGACCAATATGCCCGCAATGAGGACAAAGACGCTGTATTCGGCGGCAACGCTTATCGCTTCTACCGGCTCGAAGAATAGGGAGAGTGTGATGCAACGAATGGCAATGGTCATCGGCATCGATCCGCAGTACATCGACGAATACAAACGCCTGCATGCGCAGGTGTGGCCGACGGTGCTCGATCGCCTGAAACGCTCGAATGTCACCCGCTATTCGATTTTCCTGCGGGAGCCCGAGAACCTGTTGTTCGGTTACTGGGAATACGTCGGAACTGACTATGAAAGCGATATGGCGGAGATTGCGCGCGACCCCGAAACACAACGTTGGTGGAGCCTGTGCGGTCCGTGCCAGAAACCGTTGCCGACTCGTGCGCCGCCGGAACACTGGGCACAGATGGAAGAGGTCTTTTACCTCGAATAGGTGTCGTCGCGACATCGCACTCGTTTGACCTCGCCATAAAGAGACAAATTAACCGAGCCCGCATCGAAGCCGCATCATGGCTTCGAGGGTTCTGTACCTGAAAGAGGAAACCTAATGCTCACCGTTATTTGTGAAACTCCCGGCGTACTGCGCTCCGAGACGCGCTCAATGCCATTGCGAGAGCGCGGCGAAGTGTTGCTACGAGTGCGACGCGTCGGCGTATGCGGCACTGACCTGCACATCTTTACCGGCAACCAGCCATTTCTGGCGTACCCCCGCGTGATGGGACATGAACTGTCGGGGACGGTCGAAGAAGCAGATGCGGATTCCGGCCTGGCAGTCGGCGACCCGGTCTACGTGATGCCCTACCTGTCATGCGGTCAGTGCATTGCTTGCAGGAACGGCAAAACGAACTGCTGCGTGAACATTCAGGTATTGGGTGTGCATCGCGATGGCGCACTGACGGAGTATCTAAGTTTGCCGCGTCAGTTCGTTCACAAGGCTGAAGGAATCACGCTCGATCAGGCGGCAATGATCGAGTTTCTCGCCATCGGCGCGCACGCGGTTCGCCGCGCAGAAGTTCAGGCCGGACAGCGCGTGCTGGTAGTCGGTGCCGGTCCGATCGGTATGGCCGCAATGATCTTTTCACGTCTGCGCGGGGCCACGGTAACGGCGCTCGATACACGGCTCGATCGTCTGAACTTCTGCGCTGAGAAAATCGAAGTGGCGGCTACCGTGCAACTCGGTGATACCGACGTCGACGAACTGACGAAACTCACCGACGGCGAATTCTTCGATGTGGTCTTCGATGCGACGGGTAATCCGGCTGCCATGGAGCGTGGCTTCGAGTTTATTGCGCACGGCGGGAAATACGTGCTGATTTCCGTGGTGAGAGACAAGATCACGTTCTCCGATCCCGAGTTCCACAAGCGCGAAGCCACTCTGATCGGAAGCCGCAATGCGACTGCGGAAGATTTCGAAACGGTGCTCAGGGCCATGCGTGCCGGTCAGGTGCCCGATGCGGCACTCAACACGCACCGGATGAAACTTGCCGAAGTTCCCGCGGAATTTTCGAAACTGCTCGAACCGTCCGCAGGCGTAGTGAAAGCGATCATCGAATGCTGACAACGACGCAGATCGGGTATTAGCCATGAGCCAGCCAATTCTCCAGTTCGGCACCAGCCGCTTTCTTCAGGCGCATGTCGACCTGTTTGTTTCGGACGCCATGGCGCGCGGTGCCGCGCTCGGTGGCATCACAGTCGTGCAGACGACCAGCAGCGAGTCCAGTCAGAAGCGTATTGCAGCGCTGGCAGAAGGCGGACGATATCCGGTACGGATTCGAGGTATGCGTCACGGAGTGCAGGTGGACGAGATGCTGAGCGGCAACGCGGTGCGCGCGGCATGGCACGCCGGGACTCACTGGAAACAGGTGCGAGATGCCGTATCGGAACATGTCGAAGTGATTGTTTCCAATACGGGAGACAGGGGATTCCGGCTTGATGACCGGGATACCGCAGCGCTCGTGAATCATCCGGAGCGCGTGCCACATAGCTTCCCGGCCAAGCTGCTGGTGCTGCTTCATGCCCGTTGGGAAAGGAATCCCGATGCGCCGCTCTCCCTTTTTCCGTGCGAACTCGTGGTCAATAACGGCGATACGCTGCGCGAACTGGTTGTGACTCTCGCGAAAAATTGGCGGCTGCCGGAGCCATTTACTACCTTTCTTCGAACGCGTTGCATATGGGCCAATTCGCTCGTCGACCGCATCGTTTCACAGGCGATTGAACCGGTAGGCGCGGTTGCGGAACCGTATGCGCTCTGGGCGATTGAGCAGCAGCCGGGACTGGTTTTACCCTGCACTCATGAGAACATCGTTTTGACTAACGACCTGCAGCACTTCGAGCGTCTGAAGCTGTTCCTGCTCAATCTCGGTCACAGCTATCTGGCCGAGCGCTGGCTGGAGGACCGCAGGCCGGCTGACGAGACCGTATGTCAGGCAATGAACGACCCGATACTGCGCGCTAGCCTGGAAACCGTCTGGGCGGAAGATGTAGTTCCGACATTTGCGGCCTTAGGTCAGCGCGATCAGGCTCTCGCCTACCTCGTCGAGTTACGCGATCGCCTACTCAATCCGTTTCTCGAGCACCGGATAGCGGACATCGCGCAGAATCACACAGAAAAATTGCAGCGGCGTTTTCTGCCGCTCGTGCAACTTGCCGATAAACTCGGCGTGAGTCCTGGACCGCTGCGAATACGAGCGACGCTGGAGCGTGTCGCATCGGTTTAGGAAACTGCGTCGGGAAAGTTATCGGCTGCTTTACGTCCAGGTTCTGCTTGGAATGGGGCTCGGCATGACCGTCGGCCAGTTCTGGCGTTCTGGGCCTCGCGACCGCGTTCGCGCTGCATGCGGGTGCGGGACTGCACATCGACGCGCATCATCTGGACACGGCCATCCTGGCGCAGTATTCGACGCGCACGCAGTCGCACGGGCTCGTCGAGTTCGCACTGCATCTGATTCCGGAGACGCTCG
Organism: Paraburkholderia podalyriae; assembly: GCF_014397785.1. GTDB lineage: Bacteria > Pseudomonadota > Gammaproteobacteria > Burkholderiales > Burkholderiaceae > Paraburkholderia > Paraburkholderia podalyriae. The sequence continues at coordinate 128,089 of NZ_VZQQ01000009.1, read as the reverse complement.
TCGGCGCCTTCGCGAAAGGCGAGGTTCTGCCGGTCCTGCTGCTTGCCCTTCTGTTCGGCTTCGCATTGAACGCCAGCGGAAGCGCCGGACGGCGAGTGCAGGAATTCATCGATAGCGTCGCATACGTGCTGGTCCGAATCCTCGCGACATTTCCTCACCATACCGGTCTGAAGACGCGTCAGTGGTCTGAAGTCATTCCCGCGCTCGCGAACATTGTCGCCGCCGCGAAAACGCTGCGCAGCCAACTTTGAAAGTTTCTCCGCCTGGCGCAGGACTCGGGAACGCTGATTGCGTGTCAATCACGATGGCCGTGGTTAACCCCCGGTCACCCGCAATCTCACCTAGGAGAATGTCATGACTTCGGACAAGAATTCGAATCGTCAGCCGGCGAACCCGGTGCAGCCTGGCCGCGACAGCGGACAGCAGCAACAGAACCAGACTCCTCCGACGCATCAGGGCGGCCAGCGCCAGCCCTGAGCGCGATGAGCGACGGCGTGTGCCAGCGTGGTCGCGCGAAAAAACCGGGGACCCAGCGAAATAGCGCCGCGAATGGCGGATCGTGACTACGAAAGGCGACGTGGAAAAACTACACATCTATCTGTTCGGCGCGCACGATGCGGTCCGGCACGAGCAGGCGCTGATCCGACTCGACAAGGCCGGTTTCATGGTCACGCTCGCGCGGGTCGCGGTCGAGGATCTGCCGACCTACGTGCAGGCAAGCGAACGCCCCGAGCTGCAGAGTCTGATCAGACGGATCGCGCCGCGCGACACGCTCGTCGTTCTCGAACTGGCCGCGCTCGGCTGCAACGCGCGCGATATCCTCGTCACGGTGATGCAGTGCCGCAAGGCCGGCGTGGCGCTGCGTTGCGTCGAAGTCGGCCATTCCGATCTGGCCGGGCGTCCCGAACCATCGGCGGTGAAGGCGCTGCGCGCGCTGGTGCGGCTCGATGCAGCGTGCCGCAGCCTGCGCAGCCGCGATAGTCTCGCGGCTGTTCGCGCGAGCGGCAGGCACACGGGCCGGCCGCCGTCGCTGTCCGAGCAGCAGCGTCAACGCGTGCTGCAGTCGCTCGGCAAAGGCCAGTCGGTCAGCGAGGTCGCGCGGCGCTTCGGCACTTCACGACAGACCGTGATGCGCATCCGCGCGGACACGCCCACCGCGTAGAAATTGCCAGCGGATTCTCGTCTCGTCCCGTTCTTACCGCATCGCCTGATCCAGGGTCCGTTCGGCGCATTATGCGCGAACGGCTACGTGAAAAGCGCCAACGTGCCGATACGCGCGCACATGCGTCTGCCCATAACCGTTCAGTTACGGACAACACCATGTGCTTTGCTTTGAAAGTTCGCGCGTCTAACCTCAACGTACGCATGACAACCTCAATCCCTGCGGGATTCGGACCCGAGGCGCGGCGCCATGCCGTGTGAAGCGATGAACGTGAAACGTCTGACTGTTTATGCCAGCCCGGGGTCCCTGCGAGTCGTCGCAGTCTGGAAAAGCCTGATCGAACATCGTGCGCAGGTGTGCGGGTGGTCCGCGCATGTGAACTGCGCGGGCGGGCGCGAGTCACTGAGCGTCGATCTGCTGGATTGCCCGGCGGATCGCCTCGCGAACATCGCGGCCGCGTTGAGCGCGGGACCGATGACGGTGCTGACGAGCGACACCGAATCGACCATCCGTTCGTCCTGAAGGCGCGGCTCCGGTGAGAGTCGGTAGCGCGGCCGACGCTTTTCGTGGTGCTTGAGCTTTACCCTACGCCATCGCCCCGTTCGCCCTTCGCGGCATGGCTTTTGAGCGGCCCCCGTGGCACTGCTCTCCAAGCGGCCCTTGTGACCGCTTCTTTTTTGCGCCTCGCGAGATTCGCACCGCCGCCGCCATGCACGGTGTGTCATTTGCTTGCCGCGATCCGCGCGGCCTGTTTCCGCAGCCGCCGTTTCAGGATCAGCAGCAGCCGTGGCCTGGTCTCGCGAGCCGCATGACGCCGCGTCCTGATCATGGTGAGTCGAGCTATCGCGGCAGCGGCCTGCTCGCGGGGCACAAGGCGCTGATCACCGGCGGCGATTCCGGCATCGGCCGCGCGGCGGCGATCGCTTTCGCGCGCGAAGGCGCGGACGTGTCGATCATCTATCTGCCCGCCGAGGGGCGCTGGCGATGTCGCGCGCGAGCTATGTGACAGGGCAGGTGTACGGCGTGACGGGCGGCGAGGGCCAGCCGTGAAACGCGAAGAAGGGCGCGGCGACGCTGGCATCGCTGCGCCGCTGGCTCAATGAGTGCGAGCGGACGCGGCTGCAGCGCCATGCGTGCCCGCACCCGGCGGCGTCTGTTGACTCGCCGCGAGCCGCGCGCGGAAATAGCGCGCGGTACGCAGGAGCCCTTCGTCGAGCGACGTGCCCGGCTGCCAGCCGAGCAGCGCCGTCGCCAACGCGATGTCCGGCTGCCGATGCCACGGATCGTCGGCCGGCAGCGGCCGCGTTTCGAGCGGCGACGCGGAACCGGTCAGCGCGACGATGCGCTGCGCGATGTCGCGCATCGACACTTCGTGCGGATTGCCGAGATTGACCGGGCCGCCCGGATCGTCGGCGCTGTTCATCAGCAGGATGAAGGCGTCGATCATGTCGTCGACATAGCAGAACGAGCGCGTCTGCGTACCGCCGCCGTAGAGGGTCAGCGGTTCACCACGTAGCGCCTGCATCATGAAGTTCGACACCACGCGGCCATCGGCCGGATGCATGCGCGGGCCGTAGGTGTTGAAGATGCGCGCGATGCGGATCGACAGGCCATGCTGGCGGCGATAGTCCATGAACAGCGTTTCGGCGCAGCGCTTGCCTTCGTCGTAGCACGAACGTGGACCGATCGGATTCACGTGGCCCCAGTAGTCTTCTTTCTGTGGATGCACGAGCGCGTCGCCATACACTTCGCTAGTCGACGCCTGGAAAATCCGCGCGTTCACGCGCTTGGCGAGCCCGAGCATATTGATCGCGCCGTGCACGCTGGTCTTCGTGGTCTGCACCGGATCGTGCTGGTAGTGAATCGGCGAGGCGGGGCACGCGAGGTTATAGATCTCGTCGACTTCCACATACAGCGGAAACGTCACGTCGTGACGCATCAGTTCGAAGTTCGCGCAGTCGAGCAGAGGCGCGATGTTGTCCTTCGTGCCGGTGTAGAAGTTGTCGACGCACAGCACGTCGTGTCCCTGCGCGACGAGCCGCTCGCACAGATGCGAGCCGAGAAAGCCGGCGCCGCCGGTGACCAGAATGCGCTTGCGGGTCAGTTCTTTCATGGTGCGTGATCCTCTGGTTGGACCGGATGAGCGTTTAAAAACCGGTGCGAAATCACGCCGTGACGTGCAGCAGCGTGTCGTGCCAGTCCTGCGCGAAGCGCTCGATATGAAAGCGTTCCAACGCGGTGCGGCGTGCGCCCGCGCCGAGCCGCCGTGCTTCGCCGGGATCGCGCAGCAGCCCGAGCATCGCGTCGACGAGCGCGTCGACGTCGGTATGCACGAAGCCGTTTTCGCCGTTGCGGATCACGGTGGCGAGCTCGGTCGTCGCGAGACCGACGATCGGCATGCCGATCGTCATCGCCTCGACGATCGCGAGGCCGAGGCTGGTCCAGCGGATCGGATTGAAAAAGAAGCGGTAGCGCGCACTGAACGCGGCAAGATCGAGGTTGCCGATTTCGCCGATGCCTTTCAGCCGCCGCGCGTCCATGCCGACGAGATCGAGCGGCACGCGCGTGCGGGTTTCGCCGAAGACGTCCGCACCGAGCCGCCGGCCGCGCTGCGCGAGATGATTGACGACCACGATGCCGCGCTCCAGCTCGCCGGTATAACGCGCGCCGTCGGGCACCACGACGCCATGTTCGATCACGCGTGTCGGCGTGACGCCGCTATCCCACATCAGCCGGTTGAAGTGCGTGACGTGAACCAGCAGCGTTTCGGGATCATCGACCCAATGCCATTGCTCGAACGGGTTCTCCTGCGGCGGATCGTGCTCGACGTAGACGCGCGGCAGACGCTGCTGCGCGGCGCTCAGCACGTGCTCGCGGTCGTATTCCCAGTGCGTGCGATGCTGGTACAGCACCACGTCGAATTCGTGATTGGCGACGTCGTCGATCGCGATCTCGTGCACGTTGTCGCCCCACGGCAATACGCCGACCTTGCCGGCATAACCGGGCGGATGTCCGGGTTTCGTCACCAGATAGAAATCGTGCGGCGTCTGGCTCAGGTAATACATGTAGTTGCCGTGCACGTGCCAGGTCAGCACGCGCAGTCGGCGGCAATTACGCAACATGGTGCCGATCCTCGAAAGACAGCGAAACGGTTGCCTCATGCAAGGTGCCTGGCGCGCCTGGCTGCGCGCCGGCCGCGAGCGCAAGCTGCGCGCGGGCGGTCTCGACGACCTCGTCGACGCGAACGTTCAGCGCGCACGGATGGCCGTACGGGCAGTCCCGGAACATGCAGGGCCGGCACGCCGGATAGTCAGCGAGCACGCGATGCCGCGCATGATCGAGCGGCGCCCAGCGCCGGGTGTCGCTGCCACATGCGATCACGACCGACGCGGTCGCCAGCGCCGCGGCGAGGTGCGAGATGCCGGTGTCGTTGCAGACCACGAGCCGTGCATGCGCGACCAGCGCCGCGAGCCCGCCGAGCGACGTCGCGCCCGCCAGATGCAGCGCGGGCGCGCTCATCGCGCCGAGCACCGCGCAGGTCAGCGGCGCTTCGGCGGCCGTGCCGGTGATCGCGATCTGCCAGCCGTCGGCGGCAAGGTGGTCGGCGACGGCCGCGAAGCGCTCGGCCGGCCAGCGGCGCGACGGCAATTGGGAGCCGGGGTGAAGCAGCACGAGCCGCTCGTCTTCGATACCGTGACATGCGCGCAGCGCGGTGTACTTGTCGAGGTCCAGCGCGGTGAGCGGGAACGTCAGACGCCGGTCGTGCGCCGCTACGCCGAGCGCGCTCATCAGTGCCAGATAGCGCTCGGGTTCCGGCAGTGCGTCGGGCCACGCGATGAAGCAGCCGTCGCGCGGCGCCTCGTCCGGCTGCACGAAGCCGGCGTCGGCGCGTGCACCAAGTTCATGTAGCAGATCGTTGGCGATGCCGCCGCTGCCGTGCAGCTGGATCGCCAGATCGAAACGCCGGTTGCGCATCCGCGCGAAGAACGCGGGTAGGCCATCGTTCGATTCGGGCTGCTCGGGAAAACCCACGGCGCCGGGAAACACGATCAGTTCGTCGATGAGCGCCGCATAGCGCTCGACGAACGCGCGTGCCCACGGCAGTCCGATCAGCGCGATATGCGCCTGCGGCGCGGCCGCGCGCAGCGCGCGCAGCGCGGGCACCGCGCACAGCATGTCGCCGAGCTGCAGCGCGCGAAAGACAACGATACGGCGCGGCGCGAGCGCCGCCAGCAGCGAGGATACGGTCATGGAAAGAACACCTTGAAACGGATGGCGCCATAGAGCCGCCAGTAGATCGACAGGAACGGAATCGGGATCGATGTCCAGATCATTTCGGCGACGTGGCGCCAGCCGTGGTTGCGCCCGCGCAGGCGCCGCGCGCAGAAATAGCCGGTCAATCCGCACCATGCGAGCAGACCCGCACCCGCGAGCGTCGGAAGATCCGCGAGCGCGCCGCCGAGCGCGAGCAACGCGGCGGCGAGAATCGCGTAGTACAGCAGCGGCGGCCGCGAGCGGATACGCGTGCGAAACAGTTCGGGATGCTTGCGATAGAGCAGCGCATCGAACTGGCTCTTTTTCTGCTGTGCGATGCTCACGCCCCAGCGCGCGGGCCGCACTGGATGCACGACCACCGCGTCGCGCGCGCGCACGATCCGGCCGCCCGCGGTAAGCAGCGTGAACTGCAAGTCCGAATCCTCGCGCCACGCCGACGTGAAACGTTCGTCGAAGCCGCCGGTCGCGACGAGCGCCGCGCGCGTGACGAACACGTTCGCGGTCGCGAATTCGGCGCGCGCGAGGCCGCTCGCGTCCGCCTCGTAATCGGTCGGCAGCTCGGGCAGCCTGGGCAGCGGCACGACGATCCTGCCGGCGGCCGCCGAGGCGCCGTGCGCGAGCGCCGCGACGCCGGCCGTCAGCCAGTGCTGATCGGGCAGCGTGTCGTCGTCGGTGAAGGCGATCAGCGGCGCGCGCGCATACTGCCACCCCGCATTGCGCGCGCCGGCCGGACCTTGGGTGCGCGTGACCGGCAGGTAGTGCACTTCCAGGCCGCGTGGCGCCTGTTCGCGCGCGAATCGTTCGACGCAGGCGCGCGTGGCGTCGTCGGGACCGTCGTCGCAGACCACGATCTCGTAGCGGTGCGGCGCGAGCTGCTGCGCGCACAGCGCGGCGAGGCAGTTCGCGAGCATCGCGGGACGGCGGTAGGTGGGCACCACCACCGACACGTCGGGCCACGACGGTGTGCGCAGCGTGCGGCCGGCTTCTTCGGCATCCTCGCTGCTGCGGCGCGCGGCCACGCCGCCATGCAGTGGCGCCGGGCACATGACCGACGTGTTCATGCGCCGCCCCCCGCCTTGTCGACGAGGAACGGGCCGATCACGAGCGCGTCGAGCGGCGAAGTCCAGAACGACTCGACCGCGTCGCGCGGCGAATTCACCATCGGCTCGCCGCGCGTATTGAACGACGTATTGACGAGGATCGGCACGCCGGTGCGCTGCCTGAACGCGGCCAGCAGGTCGTAATACAGCGGATGCTGCGCGCGGTTGATGGTCTGCACGCGCGCGGTGCCATCGACGTGGCGCACGGCCGGAATGCGCGCGGCCTTGTCAGCGCGCACGTCGAACACGAACAGCATGAACGGCGCGGTTTGGCCGTTCACGAACCATTCGTTGGCTTCCTCTTCCATCACGACCGGCGCGACCGGGCGGAAGTCCTCGCGATCCTTGATCTCGTTGAGCTTCGCCTGCATCCGCGGATCGACCGGCGACGCGAGGATCGAGCGCGCACCGAGCGCGCGCGGGCCGAATTCGGTGCGGCCCTGATACCAGCCGATCACCTTGCCTTGCGCGAGCAGATCGGCGGTCTCGCCGGCGATATCGGCGAGACGCCGGTATGGAACTTTCGACCAGCGCAGAAACTGCTCGATTTCCGCTTCGCTGTATTCGGGCCCGAGATACGCGTGATCCATTCTCCAATGACGCTCGCGGTCGCCGCGCGCGGCACGCTCGCGGTAGTCGGTCCACAGTGCCGCGCCAAGCGCGGTGCCAGCGTCGCCGGCCGCCGGTTGCACCCACACTTCGCTGAATGGCCCGGCATCGCGCACCTTCGAGTTCATCACGCAGTTCAGCGCGACGCCGCCCGCCATGCAGAGCCGGCTCAAGCCGGTCTGCCGATGCAGCCAGTGCGCGAGTTCCAGCACGGTTTCCTCGAGCACGCGCTGCAGCGAATTGGCGATATCGAAGTGGCGTTGTTCGAGCGGCCCGCCGCGTTCGCGCGCGGGACCGAAGCGCCCGGTCAGACGCGGCGCCTCGACGGTATAGCTGCCGTCCTGCCGGTAGCGGACGATCTCGCGGAATACCTCGACATAGGCCGGCTTGCCGAACGACGCGAGCGCCATCACCTTGTACTCGTCCGATGAGTGCAGGAAGCCGAGCCAGTCGGTCACCGCTTCGTAGAGCAGCCCGAGCGAGTGCGGCAGCTCGACCTGCTTCAGGCGCTTGTACTCGCCGCCGACGAATTGCCCCATGCTGGTCGTCACGCCTTCGCCGCGACCGTCCATCGTCAGCACGGCGGTGTCGTCGAACGGCGCGGCGAGAAACGCGCTCGCCTCGTGCGCGAGATGGTGCTCGACGAAGTGCCATGCGAAGCCATGTTCGCGGTCCACGCCCTGAAAGCGCTTGCGCAGATGATGCGGCGCGCCGTCGAGCAACTGGCCCTTCGCGTTGGCGATATAGCTGAGAAACAATGGGTCCCACGGCGACGCGGACGGATTGTCCGGATGCGTGCCGGCCGGATCGAACGGCAGCTCGATCGTCGTGCCGGGCTTCTTCGGCATGCCGCCGAACAGCGTGGGGTCGTAAGAGTAAGCGACGTGATCGAGATCGGCGAGCGTGATGCCGGCTGCTTTCAGGCAATAGTCGATCGCATCGAACGGGAGTTGCCAGGTCGAGAACGGCACGGGGCGTTTCGCGTGCTTGACGTGCGTGAAGCGCTCGTCTTCGGCGGCGGCGAGCACCACGCCATCGCGCAGCAGCGCGGCCGCGCTGTCGTGATAGACCGCATTGATTCCGAGTGTGTACATAGCGTTCGCCATCAGAGTGGGTTCAGGGGACCGTGGGCTGATCCGTCAGAGACGGCGTGCTCGTGCTATCGGCGCGACCGGCGCGAACCGGTCGCGAGCCGGCGCGCTCGGATCCGCCACGACGCGGCGCATGCGCATGCGCGCGCCGCAATTCGAGTGCCGCCTGCACGACCTCGTCGGTCGGCACGCCGAGCAGGCAGGCGTGATGCCCGAGCGGACACACGCTGCGATAGCACCAGCGGCATTCGACGTCGCGATACAGCACGCGTTGCGGCGTTTGCCACGGCGTGTGCTGCGGGTTGGTCAGCGCGTAAAGATCGACGACCGGCGTGCCGAGCGCGGACGCGACGTGCACGGGGCCGCTGTTGTTGGAGACCAGCACGCTCGCGCGTTCGAGCAGCGCGGCAAGCTCGGCGAGGGTCAGCGCGCCGCTCAGGTCGTACAACTGCGCGCGCACGCCGGGCACGGCCGCGCGCATCACGGTCTCGACGAGCGCTCGCTCGCTCGCGCCGCCGGTCACGAGCACCGGGGCGCCGGTTTCGCACGCGAGCCGGGTTGCGACCTCGCCGAAGCGCTCAGGCGGATAGCGGCGCGACGCGGCGGTCGCGCCGGGATGCAGCACGATGCACTCGGTGTGGCGGGTAATGCCGAGCGTCCGCAACTTCCCGTCGAGCGACTGACGCGCGGCGGGCGGCACGCGAAAGCGCATGCCGGTGTCGCGCGTCTGCGCGCCGACGTGATGCACCAGATCGAGCTGGCGTTGCACCTCGTGCCGCGTGCGCTGCTGCGGCTCCGGTTCGCGCAGCCAGTCGGTCAACAGCGCGTACGGATTTTCGCGGCAATGCGCGAGGCGGCGCGGAATCCCGGCGAGATAGCACAGCATCGCGGCCGGCAACGGGCTCTGGCTATAGACGGTGAAAATCACCGCCGCATCGAAGCCGCCGCGCCGCAGCCGCGCCTGCACGCGCTGATCGTCGAGCAGATCGCGCGTCGCGTTCGACACCCGCGCGACCCACGGCGCGTCGTATTCGATCACGTCGTCGACGTCGTCGAGAAACGGCGCGAGCGCAACGCCGCTGCCCGACGCGAGCAGCGTCAGATGGCGACCTTCGGCGGACTCGCGCAGCGCGTGCAGTGCGGGCGTCGTCATCAGCACGTCGCCGAGATTGTCCAGGCGCACGCACAGGATCCTTTTGACGTCGTCGCCCCAGCACACTGGCTGCGACGTGTCGGGCACGCGCGCGTGAGCCAGCCTCGGCGGCGCAAGCGGCAGTGGCGCGTTCACCGTAGCGCCTCCTTGCGGCGCGCCACGGCGGCCGATGCCAGGCCGTGCAACACGACGAACTGCGCGGCCTCGTGCAGACCGGTGGCGCGCTCGCTCGGCGTGCGCTGCGGGCCGGTTTGCCAGTGGGTCTCGTGGCCGTTGTCGAGCAGGATCGTGCGACAGCCGGCGCGATTGCCCGCTTCGACGTCGTCGAGAATGTCGCCGATGAACCAGCTGTTGCCGAGATCGAGCTCATGCTCTTCGGCCGCGCGCAGCAACATGCCGGGCGCGGGCTTGCGGCAGTCGCAGACGATCGCGTAACGCGCGACGCTGCCCTCGGGATGATGCGGGCACCAGTACACGCCGGCGAGCGTGGCGCCGCACTCGGCGAACATCTGCCGCAACCGCCGTTCGACGTCGAACAGCGCTCGGTCTTCGAACTTGCCAAGCGCGATGCCGGATTGATTGCTGATGACGAACAGCGGGTACGGATAGGCGGCGAGCAGCGCGAGCGCCTCGCGCGCGCCCGGCGCGAAACGCATGAACGCGGGATCGGCGTTGTAGGGCACGTCTTCGAGCAGCGTGCCGTCCTTGTCGATGAACACAGCGGGTAGCGCCATGATGGTTCGTGTTATGCGCGAGCTTCAGTCAAAAGTCGGAACAGGCGCGCCGCAGCCGCTGGACCGGCCGCGGCGCGTTCCCGATACGCACGCTGCGCGCGTTCGCGCGGCGTGCGCCGTCGTCAACGGAACGATGCGCCGGCGGCTGCTCGCAGCGGTGCCTGCGCCGGCTCCGACGTGGCGTCGAGCGATGTTTGGGCCGGTGCGAGCCTTGCCGCGCGCGCATAGAGTTGCGCGAGCGCTTCACTGACGCCGCGCCAGGTGAAGCCGGTCCGCGCACGGTCGAGGCCCGCTTCGCCCATCCGGCGCGCGAGCGCAGGGTCGAGCCGCAAACGGTCGAGACGCGCGGCGAGCGCGTGCGGATCGCGTGGCGGCACGAGAAAGCCGGTCACGCCATCGACGACCGAATAGCGGATGCCGCCGACATCGGCGCCGATCACCGGCGTCGCGCAGGCCATCGCCTCGATCGGCGTGATGCCGAACGGCTCGTACCAGGGCGTCGTCACGAACACGTCGGCGGCGCTGTAGTAGTAGCGCAGCCGCGCGCGGCCCCGTCGGCCGACGAAGCTGGTCTGGTCCGCAACCCCGCATTCGCATGCGATCTCGCGCAGGCGCGCGATCTCCGGCGTCGCGATTTCGTTGGGCGCGTCCGAATTGCCGCCGACCACATACAGCCGCGCCGCCGCGCCGAACGTGTGTTTCAGCACGCCGACGCCGCGCACCACGTTGTCGATGCCTTTGCGCTGCACGAGCCGGCCTAGCTGCAGCACGATGAAGTCGTGCTGGCGCCAGCCGAGCGCGTCGCGCGCGACCGCGCGCTCGATGGGCCTGAACTCGTCGGCATCGAAACCGCACGGCACGATCTCGATGCGCGCCCGATCAGCGCGATAGTGTTCGAGCAGATCGGCTTCGTCTTGCGGACATTCGGCGACGACGACGTCCGAGCGTGCGACCAGATCGTCTTCGATCGCGAAGCGCTCGTCGGGGAAGCCGTCATCCGCTCCCTGATGGATACGCCGTACGCGGCCTAGCGCGTGGAAGGTCGTGACCAGCGGGATGCCGAGGGCCGCCTTCACTTGCAGCGCGGCGAGGCCCGACATGAAGAAGTTCGCGTGCATCACGTCGTAGCGTTGCGGTTCGCGGCGAAAGAACGCGATCAGAAACGCGGCGAACTCGCCCATGAAGGGCAGCAGCTGTTCCTTCGGCAATTGCCGAGGCGGCCCCGCGGGCACGTGAATCACACGCGCGCCGTCCATCTCGACGCGCTCAGGCAGCAGTGCCCGATCGCGGCGCGTGAACACGTCGACCTGATGGCCCATTTCCACTAGCTGGCGCGCGACGTTTGCGACGTAGATGTTCTGCCCGCCGCTGTCGACGCCACCGGCGACAGCAAGTGGCGACGCGTGTTCACTAATCAGAGCGATCTTCATTGGCATTCCTTTGCGACGCGCGGTTATTGATTGAGGTTCGTATCCGGCGCTCAGCATGTGCTGTGCCATTCGCATGCTGCGGCGTGGAGCAACGACGCAAAGGTTGGGCGAGACGGACCAAGCGCTGTGGCGTACCCTTTTTCGCCAAGCGAGAAGCGCTGTGGCGTTCCCTGTTTCTACACACGGTCATGTAACTTCGAACCACTCGCGCCGCATCGCGACTAGCATGAGTGAAGGACTGCACCCATTCAATGAGCAAGCTGTTCGCGCAAAAGGGCTGTATCCAAGGACTTTTTTGCTCGCTGCCGGGCGCGATGCTTGCTCGCTGCCACACCTGTGTCACGTTTTTTCCGGCGCGCTACGACCCAGGATCTCATGCCGAATTCCGCCCAGGTGCCTCGCTCCGAACTGACTCGTCGAATCTTTGGCGATCTCGCGCAAGCGGTATGGCGTTATCGCGGACAGACCATCGCGGCGCTCGCGCTGATGATCGCCGCGCGGCTAGCGACCGTGCTGGTGCCGCTCACGCTGAAGCACATCGTCGACGAACTCGGCCATCCGCTCGCGCATGTGGTGTTTCCGGTGTTCCTCGTGCTCGCCTATGCGCTGCTGCGCTTTTTCGGCGATGCGCTGAACGAGGCGCGCGACGTCGTGTTCAGCATCGTCGTGCAGCGCACGGTCGCGGCGCTGACCGAGCGGACCTTCGCGCATCTGCATCGGCTCAGCGCGCGCTTTCACACGCGGCGCGAGACCGGCGCGATCGTGCGCGACGTGCAGAAGGGCGCGGACGGCATCGGTTTTCTGCTCGGCACCGCGCTGTTTACGATCGTGCCGACGCTGTTCGAGATCGCGGTGATCGTCGCGATCATGGTGCACAGCTATGCGCGCGAATTCATGCTCGCGATCGTCGTGACCTTCGTGCTGTACGCGGGGTATACGTTCGTGTTCACGCGGCGGCGCGTCGCGTTCCAGCGCGCGGTCAATCTGCTCGAAGCGCAGTCGGACGGCCGGCTCGTCGATAGTCTGCTGAACTACGACACGGTCAAGTACTTCGCGACCGAAGACAGCGAAACGCAACGGCTCGGCGACGTGCTGGAGAAGTGGGTGCACGCGCGGATCGCCAACCAGAACGCGTTGACCGCATTGCACGTGGGACAGAGCGCGGTGATCGCGCTCGGGGTGGCGGCGGTCATGCTGCTCGCCGCCCAGCACGTGGTGGACGGCAGCATGAGCGTCGGCGATCTGATTCTGGTGAACGCCTACCTGATCCAGATCTGCATGCCGTTGAACACGCTCGGCTTCGTGTTTCGCGAGACCAACGACGCCCTCGTCAACGTCGAGCGGATGTTCGTGATTCTGGCGGCGCGCGGCCGCGTCGGCGAGGATATCGACGCGCGCGACGCGCAGCCGCTGAAGGTCGGCGCGGGCCTGATCGAGTTCGAACATGTCGATTTCGGCTACGACACGGCGCGCCAGGTGCTGCGCGACGTCGAGTTTCGCGCGTACCCTGGCAAGACGCTAGCGGTGGTCGGCGGCAGCGGCTCGGGCAAGTCGACGCTCGTGAAGCTGCTGTTCCGGCTGTACCGGCCTGAGCGCGGCACGATCCGCATCGACGGGAAAGACATCAGCATGATCACGCAGCGCAGTCTGCGCGAGGCGATCGGCATCGTGCCGCAGGACACCGTGCTGTTCAATGAAACGATCGCCTACAACATTGCCTATGGACGTCCGTCGGCGACCCGCGCCGACGTCGTGCGCGCGGCGCGTGCCGCGCAGCTCGACGAGTTCATCGAGCGCTTGCCCGACCATTACGACACGCGCGTCGGCGAGCGCGGCGTGCGGCTGTCGGGCGGCGAGCGACAGCGCATCGCGATTGCGCGCGCGATTCTGAAGGACCCGCGCATCATCGTGTTCGACGAGGCGACGTCCGCGCTCGACACCCGCTCCGAGCGCGCGATCCAGACCGAACTGACGCGCCTCGCGCGGGGCCGCACGTCGATCGTGATCGCGCACCGGCTTTCGACGGTCGTCGACGCGGACTGGATTCTGGTGATGGAGCACGGCCAGGTGGTCGAGCAGGGCACGCATCGCGAGTTGCTCGCGCGCGAGGGCGTGTACGCGAAGATGTGGTCGCTGCAATGGCAGCAGGGCGAACTCGAACACGCGCAGCGGCGGCTGACCGCGCGATCGGTCAGCGTCAGCGCATTGACGGCGGGTGTCATCGATGCGCTGCACGACGAGATCGCCGAACGACGCGTGGTCGTCTACGCGGAACCGTCCGACAGCGAGCTGCGCGTGACCGGCGATCCGAGCGTGCTGCAGCCGCTGATCGCCGAACTGTGCCGCAACGAGATCGCGCAGGCGAGCCCGGGGCAGCGCATCGCGTTGCGCGCGCAGCGTCACGCCAATCACGTGTGGGTCAACGTGCTTGGCATGGGCGACAAGCCCGCCGAATTGTCGCAGGCGACGGCGCGGCAGATGGAAAGCGCGCTGGCGGCTGCCGGCGGCAGCTTTACGCTGACGCCACTGGATGGCCGGCTCGCCTATGTGGCGATGCTGCCGCTGCGGCCGGTCGCGGATGCGCAACAGGCGCTGGCGTCGTCGTCCGCCGCGCCGAATGCCGGCGACGCGGCTCCGCTCGACGGCCTTTTCGTCATCGCGATCGACGATCAGGAAGAAGCGCGCGACGCGCTCGAAGCGGTGCTGGGCACGAGCGGCGCGCGCGCGCGGCTATTCGCAGCGGGCGCCGAAGCGCTGCACTGGCTGCGCGCGACGGACACGGCGCAGTGGCCGCACGTGCTGCTCTGCGATCTGATGCTGGCCGACGAAGATGGCTACGACGTGCTGCGCCGGTTGCGCGAACTGGAAGGCCAGCGACCGTCACGAACGGGCAGGCCACTGCCCGCGATCGCGTTGACCGGCTACGCGGACGCACTCGACCAACCGCGCGCGCGCACCGCGGGCTTCGACGCGCATTTGCACAAGCCCGTGCCGCCCGCGGAACTGATCGCGGCAATCCGGCGGCTCGCGCATGCGCCGTCGCGCGCGGACACGGCGTTGCCGCGATAACGAAACGCGCGATTCCTGTGTCAGGTCGGCGCGTCGAACTTGCCCACCGTCGTCGTTGCGGACGCGTCGAAATTGCGCTCGGCCGCGCGCACGCGCTCGCGCATCGACAGGATCGACCGTGGGACCACCCGGCGTGCTCGCGCGGTCCACGCGAGCCCGGCCAGTAATTCGATGCCGTCGCGTATCAGCGTGCGTTCCCGCGCGAATACCCCGAGTGCGCGCAGCGTCGCGCTCAACGCTTCGCTCCACGGCAAACGCAGCCATGCCACCCACGCGGCGTTACGCGCGAGCAGGCGCCGCCGCAACGCGCTGTCGCGCACCGGCGACGGATGATGATGGAGCGTCAACTGCTCGCAATAGACGATCGCATGTCCCGACGCGAGCACGTCGAGCGAAACGAGTGCTTCCTCACCGCCGATGAAAAGACGCGGCTCATAGCCGCCGACCTCACGAAACAGCGCGGCGCGAAACACACACGCGCCCGCCATATAGCCGATCAAGGCGGGTCCGGGCAGACCGACGCGGCCGAGCGGGCTTGCGCGCATCAACGCACAGGTCGGGTCCGTCGTGTTGTCCGCGCCGACGGCGACACGCGCATTCAGCACGCCCACGCGCGGCCATGCATCGAGCAACTGGACCGCGTGTTCGAGCGAACCGGGGCCCCACCAGGTGTCGTCGTCGCAGAACGCGACATAGTCGGTCTCGACGCACGCGAGCGCGTGGTTGCGGCCCGCCGCGCCGAGATTGCCGTTGCATCGGACGATGCGAACGCTCGGGTAGCGCGCCTGGACGAGTGCGGCGGTGTTGTCGGTCGAGCCGTTGTCGGCGACGATGATCGGCGGCTTTTCGGGCAACGCGAGCAGACGTCCCAGCGTGGTGAGCAACCCGCTCGCACGGTTATACGTGAGGACGACGATCGAAATGCGAGGGTGGGCGGCTTCTGTTCGCATGGTGTGCAATCGCTTCAACGGTTGGACTGCGACGGCGCGACACGGCCGAGCTGCCAATAGCGTTCGGACGAAAAGAGACTTGCCTGTTCGTCGGGACCGAATGCGCGCAGTTGACTGCGATAGGTATCGAGTGCCGCGCGCTTCATGCGCTCCTGCTGTGGCGTGGCTGGCACGTCCAACGCATGCGGCGTGTCGGCGGCATACCCGCGTTTCGCGAGCTCGTACAGGCGCGCTTGCACGACGCCGGGCATGCGCCGGTAGGGCACGTCTTCATAGGCGATGAACGGCGTGGCTAAATGGCGCTGCATCAGTGCGAGACAGGCACTGGCGACGAGAACGTGATCCGAATGGAACAGGCCCAACGGCATCAGCACGAGCGTGGGCTTGGTGTCGGCAACGGTCTCGTTCAACGCGGTGATCAACGCGTCCACATCAGGCGACGCGCGGTATTGGGCGTCGCGAAACAACAAATGCACGGGCACCGCCGACAACAGTCCAAGCGCCTCGCGGTCTTCGGCCTGACGCGCGCGCATCGCTTCGAACGCGTCGGCGAAGCCGGACGCGCAGTCCCAATCGGTCGTCATGTTCTCGGCGGGCGGCGCGGTGAAGACCGTGCAAACGACTGTGCAGGGACGCGCGGCGATCAGAAGTCCACAGCTGAGGACCGCATCGTCGAGATGCGGTGAGATGACGAGCAGGCGCTGGTTCGATTCCATACCCGCGTTTAGCAAGCTGCGTTCCGCCGCCACGGCGCGCGAAGGGTCCGGCTCTGGCATGGCACTTGCTCGCTCGCTTTGCGGTTCAACTACCGCTTACCACGCGACCCATGAGCCCCCCTGTAAAACCGCCCGATCACGTCCACACGGTCGAGGTCCGCAAAGGTCAGGTAACCGAATCGATGTCCCGCGACGCGTTTCGCGAACGCTTCATGGCCCGCTTCTACGACCCGGCGTTTCGCGCGGAAGACGCATCGCTCGCGCGGCTCGAAGCGATTGCATGGGATGCCTATTCACAAGGCCGCAAAGCGCCGGTCACTGAAAAGGCCGGCCCGGGATTCGCCGACCCCGACTACGATCTGTCGGTCGAATGGCGCGCGGCGAGCGAGCGGGTCAAGGCGGCGCAGGCGCGGCAGCGCGATCCGGCGACGCGCTCGCGCGTGCTCGTGATCAACGCGTCGTCGCGCAACGACTACACGTGCCCCGGCGAAATGTCGAAGAGCTTCCGGCTGGCGAAGATCGCGCAGCATGCGCTCGAACGCCGGTCCTGCGACGTCGATTACCTCGACCTGTCGCGGCTGAACTCCGATCGCGATCTGCATATTCACCCGTGCAAAGGTTGTGTGTCGACCGCGATGCCGCTGTGCCACTGGCCGTGCAGCTGCTATCCGAATCATTCGCTCGGGCTCGTCAACGACTGGATGAACGACATCTATGAGCGCTTTGCCGCCTGTCACGGTGTGCTGATCGTGACGCCGGTCTATTGGTATCAGGTGTCCGCGCCGCTGAAGCTGATGATGGATCGCCTCGTCTGCGCCGACGGCGGCAATCCCGATCCCACCTCGACGCACGGTAAGAAACCGGACGAGGCGAAGCGTCTCGAACTCGCTGGCTGGGACTATCCGAAACATCTGGCGGGCAGAGCCTACGGCCTCGTCGTGCATGGCGACGTCGCCGGTATCGAGGACTCGCGCCGGGCGCTCGCCGACTGGCTCGACTGGATGGGCTTCGTCGAATCGGGCGCGAAGTCGCGGCTCGATCGGTTTATCGGCTATTACGAGCCTTATGCGACCAGCCATGAAGCGCTCGATCGCGACGAGGACGTGCAGCAGGAAGTGGCCAACGCGGCCGAAGCCGTCGCGACCTGCGTCGAGCAGATCCGTGGCGGGCGCAATGAACCGGATCACGGCCTCGGCACCCCGCGCGCCAAATGATCCGCAACTGATTGAACAAGGGCGAAACATGACGAACGACGAAGTGGCGAGCCCGCGCACGCAGCGGCGCCGCCTCGGAGGATGGCTGCCGGGCGACGAAGCGCATCTCGCGCGCTACCGGACCGCGCTGGCCGCGAAAGCGCGCGAACGTGCGCGCATGGCGCGGCGCACGCGCGCGGTGGAAGAACTCGCCGCGCTGATCGAAGGCGATCCGGTGCTGCGCATGGATATGACGCGGGCCATCGCGCAGGCACGCGAGGCCGGCTACGTGCTCGGCTATGCATCGATCGACGAACTGATGACGATCGTCGATTACCTGATGACCTACGCGCCGCCGTTCAGCGAATCCAATCTGATTCATTGTCCGCTGAACGCCGTGCTCGACTGGCTGATGTGCATGCCATCCGGCTATGCGCTGTTTCGCGATGCGGCGCTCAACGCGCAGTTCAAGCACGTGCTGAACTGCTGGTGCGCGTTCCTGGGCGGCCCGCATTCACGCGAGCATTTGAATACGTCGTCGCCCGACGGTTGGTTCAGCGCCGAAGCCGACAAACAGATCGGCCTCGCGCAATTCGTCTGCGATCCTGAACAACCGTATTGGGGCTTTACGTCGTGGAACGATTTCTTCATGCGACGCTTCCGTCCCGGCGTGCGGCCCGTCGACGAGCCGGAAAACGACAGGCTGCTCGTCAGCGCGTGCGAGGCGACGCCGTACAACGTGCAGCACGGCGTGAAGCTGCGCGACAGGTTCTGGATCAAGTCGCAGCCGTATTCGCTCGAAGACATGCTGAGCTCGCGCGAGCGTGAACTGGCGCGCCGCTTCGAGGGCGGCTCGGTGTATCAGGCGTTTCTGAGCGCGTTCAATTATCACCGCTGGCATGCGCCAGTGAGCGGCGTGATCTCGCACGCGTACGGCGTGGACGGCAGCTACTATTCGAACGCGGATAGCCAGGGCGAAGACCCGAGCGGGCTCAACGATTCGCAGGGCTACATCACGGCGCTCGCGGCGCGCGCGGTGATCGTGATCGAGTGCGACGATCCGGCGGTGGGGCAGGTGGCGTGCGTGTTCGTCGGCATGGCGGACGTGTCGTCGTGCATCATCGAGGCGCTGCCCGGGCAGCGCGTCAGAAAGGGCGATGAGCTGGGGTTTTTCCAGTATGGCGGGTCGACCTATTGCCTCGTATTCGAGCCGGGCGTGATAGACCGCTTCGTCGTGGAACCACCGTTCGACGACAAGTCGCCGCCGATCCACGTGAACGCGGCCGTGGCGAGGGTCGCGTCACGCAACGCGCCCCCGTCGCAAGATAACGGATAGACGCGTTGCACTCCGCCGGGCCGCGGATTCAACTGCGCAGCCGCGCGAAAACACTCAGCAGGTCTTCGAGAACCACCGGCTTTTTCAGGTGCGCGTCGAAGCCCGCGTCTTCGGCCGCGCTGATGTCCGATGGCTCGCCAAAGCCGCTGACCGCGATGCAGATCGCGGACTTCATCGCCGGCATGCCGCGCAGTTTGCCGATGAACTCCATACCGTCCATGCCCGGCATACCGATATCGGACAGGACGATATCGGGTGCGTGGCCGTTGATGATCGTCAGCGCTTCCTCGCCGCTAGTCGCGGTGCGCACTTCGGCGCCCTCGCTTTCCAGCAGCAGCTTGAAGGTCTCGACGGTCGCGGCGTCGTCGTCGACCATCAGGACCTGCATGCCTTTCAGCGACTCGGCGGTGACTTCCAGACCCGCGCTGGTGCGCGCGGTGAGCCGGTGGGTGGGCAGCGTCACCGTGAACGTCGCGCCGCGGCCGACGCCGTCCGACTCCGCGCGCACCGCGCCGCCGTGCAGGCTGACCAGATCGCGCACGAGCGCGAGGCCGATGCCGAGACCCCCGCGGCGCGCGGCGGGATCGCGGCTCTGCTGGAACATCTCGAAGATATGCGGCAGCAGCGACGGTTCGATGCCGGTGCCGGTATCGGCGACGCGCAACACGGCTTCGGCGTGATCGTTGAGCTGCAACGACACGTGGATCGAACCGCGCTGCGTGAACTTCAACGCATTGCTGATCAGATTCCAGACGATCTGCTCGATGCGCGTGAGGTCCGCGTGAACGATCACGGGCGCATCGGTCATCTCGACGCTGAGCGCGATGCCGCGCTGCGCGGCATCGTCCTGCACCGCGCTGCATACGCGCTGCACGATCTCGCGCATGTCGACCACGGTGCGCACGACCGACAGCTTGCCGGTGCGCACGCGCGAAATGTCGAGCAGATCGTCGATGATTTGCGCCTGGCCGATCACGGTGCGGCGGATCGTATCGGTCGCGCGCGACACGTTCAGGTTCTGCCGCGTTTCCGGCGCGCGCGCGATCAGCTCGGCGCTCGCCGAGATCAGGTTCAGCGGATGCTTGAGCTCGTGCGACACGACCGCGAGAAATTCGTCGCGGCGCCGCTGCGCGTCGCGCTGGCTTGCCGCGCGCAGCGACTCGACATGGGTGCCGCGTCCCGAGGTCGGTTCGTTCACATATTCGCCGAGATCGCGCGTGATCTTCGCAAAGCCGTTGATGCCCGGTTCGTCGAGACGGGACAGCACGCCGCTCGCGAAAAAGCGCGTGCCGTCCTTGCGCAGATGCCAGCACTCCTCTTCGGCACGGCCGTTCAGACGCGCTTCCGCGAACTCGCGTTGCGCGACGTTGGCGGCGCGATCCTCGTCGGTGTTCAGGATGTCGGCGAACTGGCCGATCATTTCGGCTTCGGAATAGCCGAAAATCCGTTCCGCGCCGGCGTTCCAGCTATTGATCACGCCGGTCTCGTCGAACGTGATGATCGCGTAGTCCTTGGTGCCCTCGGCGACGATGCGCATGCGCCGCTCGCCTTCGCGCAGCCGGTCTTCCGCCTGACGGCGATCGGTGATGTCGATGAACGACAGCACCGCGCCGTCGATGCGGTCTTCGGTCGTGCGGTAGGGCACGAAGCGCGCGAGATACCAGCGCCCGTCGCTGCTCTTCAGCTCGCGCTCGATCAGGCGCAGCGACTCGAACGCTTCGGCCGCGTCGTCGGCGAGGTTGTCGTATTCGAGCCGATGCGTGATGTCGAGCAACGAGCGCCCGATATCCGACGCAATGATGCTGAAGACGTCGGTTGCGCGCGGCGTATAGCGCTTGATGCAGATATTGCGGTCGACGAAGATCGTGCCGATGTCGTTCGCGGCGATCAGGTTGTGCAGATCGTCGTTGATCTTGCCGGTTTCCTCGACCTTCGACTTCAGCTCCGCGTTGACGGTGGTCAGCTCCTCGTTGATCGATTGCAGCTCTTCCTTGCTGGTCTCGAGTTCCTCTGTCGCCGAACGCAGTTCCTCGTTGATCGCCTGCAATTCCTCGTTCGATGCCTTCAATTCTTCCGTCGACGTTTCCGACTGCTCGATGGTCGACTGCAACTGCTCCTTGGTGCGTTGCAATTCGCGCTCGAGCTGGCCGATGATCGGGTCTTTCTGTGCATCGACCGACACCATTTCGGCGTTGCCCATGCTGTCCTCGACCTCGTCGAACAGCACCAGCACGAAGTCCGCGTTGGCTTCCGGATCGTGTACCGGCCGCGCGGTCATGTTGACGAAGTACGAACGGCCGTCGCGCTCGATGCGCACGCGGCGCGCTTCGACGCTGCGGTTCGTCTGCAAGGCCTGAAAGATCGCGGTACGCAGTTCGAGCCGCAGTTCCGGACGCACGACGGCCACGATGTTATGCGACGGTTCGCCGCCGGAATACTGCAGGAAACGCCCGGCGCGATCGGACAGATGAACGATTTCGGATTCGCGGCTCACCAGCACGCTGGGCGGCGCATATTGTTCGACGAGCCGCTGATGCAAGTCGCCGAACGAAAAGCGCCGGCGCCCCGGCGGCTGCACCGTGGTCACGACGGGGCGCGAGCCCGTGGTGCCGGAAATCGCGATCGGCACCGGCGTGTCGCCGCGCACCGCCACGTTGGCGCGATAGATGCGGTTGCGCTTGTCGACCACGGTGAACATCGAGCTCACGCTATCGGCCGACTCCGAACTGCCGAGGAACAGCACGCCGCCAGGCCGCAGCGCGAAGTGGAACAGCTTCAGGATTTCGATCTGCGCTTCGCGGTCGAGGTAGATCAGCAGGTTGCGGCAGCAGATCAGGTCGAGCCGCGAGAACGGCGGGTCGCTCAGCACATTATGGTGCGCGAACAGCATGTGTTCGCGTAGCTCCTTCTTGATGCGGAAATGCGTGGCATCTTTGGTGAAGAACTGGCGGATGCGCGCCGGCGTCAGGTCGGCGGAGATCGAGTCCGGGTACAGACCGGCGCGCGCGAATGAAATGGCGCGCTCGTCGATGTCGGTCGCGAATACCTGGAACGACACGTCGTCGGACGACTTCAGCGAGCGTTCCTGCAGCAGCATCGCCAGCGAATACGCTTCCTCGCCGGTCGCGCAGCCCACCGACCAGGCGCGGATACGGTCCTGTTCGCCGCAGGTTTCGAAGAGGGGCGGCAACACCTCGCGCTCGAGCACGTCGAACGCTTCCTTGTCACGGAAGAAATTGGTGACGCTGATCAGCATGTCCTGCAGCAGCGCCTGGGTTTCCTCGGGGTGCAGATGCAAATAGTCGCGATACGCCTGCAGGTCGGTAATGCCGTTGACTTGCAGCCGGCGTTCGATGCGGCGCAGCACCGTGGCCCGTTTGTAGTGCCGGAAGTCGTGCGCGGTGCGCGTGCGCAAAATCACCATGATTTCGCGCAACGCGCGCTCGGCCGACTCGTTGACCGTGACTTCCTCGGGCTCGTCCGGCTGTGCGGGCGGCAAATGGATTTCCCGCGCGGTGGACCACAGATCGAGCAGCCGTTGCGGCATCTCGGCCGCGCTCATCACGAAGTCGGCCATGCCGGTCGCCATCGCGCTGCGCGGCATGCTGTCGTATTCGGCCTCGTTCGGGTCCTGCACGAGCGTGATGCCACCCATTTCCTTGATCCGCGACAGCCCGACCGAGCCGTCGGAGCCCGCGCCCGACATCACGATGCCGATCGCGCGTTGGCGGTGCGCCTCCGCGAGCGTGCGGAAGAACAGATCGATGCCCGCGCGGCGTCCTTGCTCGGGCTGCTTCTGCGTGACGCGCAGATAGCCGTCGACCATGATCATCTCGAACGAGGGCGCGACCAGATAGACGTGGTCCGATTCGATCTGCGTCGGGCTCGTGACCTGCAGCACGGGCATGCTGGTGACTTTTTGCAGCAGCGAGGCCAGATTGCTTTCGTGATCCGGAGACAGATGAACGACCACCACGAAGGCCATCGACGTATGCGCGGGCAGCGCCTCGAAGAATTCCGTCAGCGCGTTAAGCCCCCCCGCCGATGCGCCGATACCGACGATCGGATAGAGTGCCTGGCTAGGCAGAGTCTGCCCTCGCTTTTTTGACATGGCTGCATGTCCCTTCTTGAAAAGAATAGTGTCCTGCGGTGGATTTTTATAGGGGAAACGAGTCCATTTCTTGCTAGCCCGCATCCCTATTATCCCGCATTGCACTCATTTTTCCATCAGCATGGACTGCAGCAGTTCGGCCGCGCGGCCCGCGCGCAGCGCGTTGTCCTGCTCGCGCTGTTGCGCGGCGGTATCTCCTGTCTTTGCGAAATGGTCGCTGCGCTCGCGACTGAACATTTCGCGCTCGCGCAGCGCGCGCAGCGCCTGGCGAAGCGAGTCCTCGGCTCCGACCGACAGGCCGTCGTCGAGCGACGCTGCCGAATACGCGTGACCGATATGGCAACGATAACGGATCACGCGCGATCCAGTGATGCGCCATAGCGTGCCGTTGCATTCGGGGCAGGTGAAAGTCGACGGCGTCGCGAGCTCCTTGATTGGATCGAACGGAGGGACGCCGTTCAGCCACGCGCTATGTTCGAGGACGATGCGATCAGTCGCCTCGCGCCGCACACGGTCGTTTTGCCCCGGCGCGCTAGCGTTGGCGCTGGTCAGTTTCACCAAACACCGCCCCATTTGATCGAGCGGCAGCACGTGATCGGCAAACGGCGACGCATGTCGCGGCATCTCACTCGCGAACGCGTCGACCGGGTCCTGCACGAGCGTCGCGCCGCCGCACGCCTGGATCGCTTCGAGGCCCGCGGCGCCGTCGTCGAGCAGGCCGGTCAGGATCACGCCAATCGCGCGCGGCCCGATCTGCGCGGCCGCGCTGCGAAAGAGGGGGTCGATCGCCGGACGTGCGAAATTTTCTTTCGCGCCGTGCACAAGCCGCAACTGCCCGTCGTCGACCACGAGATGCCGGTCCGGCGGCGCCACGTATATTCTGCCGGGCGCGTAACGTTCGCCGTCCTGGGCGTGCTTGGCGGGTAGCGGGCCGGCCTGGTTCAGAAGCGTGGGCAACATGCTGCCGTGCGCGCCGATGTGCAGCACGACGGCGATGCTGGCGGGTATATCGGCGGGAAGCTGCGAGGCGAGCGAACGCAGTGCATCGACCCCTCCCGAGGACGTGCCGATTACGATGAAGTCGCGCTGGGTCAAAGTGGTCTCCGGGGACGTGGGGAGAAACTTTGGTATCAATCAAAGAACCGAGCAAGTGACATGCCGACCCGTCGGCATGGCCACGGACGTCACCGCGCAAGCGGAGCCCCGGCTAGCGATCCGACAGTCGTGGGCTGGCTGCCCGTCGCCTGCGGCTGGCCGCTGGTGTCGCGCGCGAGCAGCGTGTCGTAGATCGTCAGATAGTCGTCGGTCATGCGCGCGGCCGTGAAGCGGCGCTCGAACTCGCGGCGGCATGCGCCCCGCTCGATATCCACGACGCGCCCAACCGCCTGTATCGCCTCATCCACGTTATCGACGATCAGGCCGCTTACGCCGTCCTCGAGCAATTCGGGCACCGCGCCGCGGCGAAACGCGATCACCGGCGTGCCGCACGCCATCGCCTCGATCATCACCATGCCGAACGGCTCGTCCCATTCGATCGGCAGCAGCAACGCGCGTGCGTTCGCGATCAATTGCCGGCGTGCGAGGCCGCCGACTTCGCCAAGGTATTCGGTGAACGCGGTCGAGCGGCGCAACAGCGGATCGATGCGCTCGCGGAAATAGTCGCGCTCGCCGGGATGCACCTTCGCGGCGATCTTCAACGGCAAGCCGCTGCGCCGGGCGATTTCGATCGCGAGATCGGGACGTTTCTCCGGCATCATGCGGCCGAGAAAGAGCAGGTAGGGACCGGCCATCGGTTGAAACGCGAACTCGTCGAGCGGCAGGCCGTGATGGACCGTGCCCTGCCAGTTCGCCCACGGCACCGGCTGGCGCTGACTCGCGGATATCGACACCACCGGCACGCGCGCGAATTCGCGAAACAGCGGGCCATGATCGTGCGGCAGCAGACGGCCGTGCAGCGTCGTCAGCGTGCGGCACGGCAGGCGCTCGGCCCACGCGAAATGCAGCGGCTCGCCGTGAAAATGAACGACGTCGAAATAGTCCGCGTCGCGAATCACCCGCGCGAGCTGCCTGAGATGATGCGTTTGCGTGTCCCATACCTGCGCATCGCGCCACAGACCGCGCGGACAGATCGGCACCAGCCGCGCGGCGGTGGTCGAATCGGCGCTCGCATAGAGCGTTACGTCATGGCCTCGCGCAACCAGTTCTTCGGTCAGATACGACACGACGCGTTCGGTCGCGCCGTATGCGAACGGCGGCACGCTTTCGTAAAGCGGAGCGATCTGGGCGATTCTCATCGGTCGTTGAAAGAGGAAAGGGGGTTGCGCGCAACGCGCCGCGCCGGACCACCAGCAGCAAGCGACGTACCGGCGCGCGACCGGCGGCGCGGTATGGGGTTTGCTCAACCGGGATGCCTGATCGATAGAAGGGACTGCCATGAACGACCGCGCAACGAAATCCGCTTCCGACGACACGAAGCCCTCCGCTCCACGCGACGCCGCGCGCACGCCCGACCCGCTCGCGCTGCTCGAAGCCGATCACCGCGCCGTGGAGAAACTGTTCGACGCCTTCGCCAAATCCCGCGGCGACGAGCGCGACACGCTCGAAGCCAAAGCCGCGCTGGCGCAGCGCGCGTGCGAAGAGCTGACGATGCACACGGTCATCGAGGAAGAGTTGCTGTACCCGGCCGCGCAACAGGCGCTGCCCGAGGACGACAAACTCGATGTCGATGAAGCCCTTGTCGAGCATTTTCTGGTGAAGACGCTGATCGCGAAGTTCGAGACGCTGAAGCCGGGCGACAAAGGCTTCGACGCGACGTTCAAGGTCATGTCCGAACTGGTGCGGCATCACGTCGAGGAAGAGGAAGGCGAACTCTTTCCGGCCTTGCGGCGCACCGGCTGCGATCTCAACGCGCTCGGTAACAAGATCGCGGCGCGCAAGCAAACGCTGCAAGGCAAGCTGGATCAGGCGGGCAGTCGCGCGGTCGGGGACAAGACCGGCACGGTTAAGCTGGAGCCTTAATGGCGCACGGCCATTGCGCACGGCTGTCGCGCTGATCTGTTTGAAGGGTCGCTGCGACAATCATGTCCATAAGTCGCCGGTTACGGACGAACGCACCCTATTACACGTCCATTAACATCGATTGCAGGAGGGCACAACAGGGCGGCCTGATTCAGGCAGGGAGAGACATGTCCAGGAGAAAGCTGAAACTGATCCAATACGCGCCGGCAGCGGTCCTCTCGCGCGACGACTTTTCTATTTTCGTCACCGCCCGACGCAGCGCCGACGGGCGATTCTATGCCGACCTGCTGGTGAGCCGTAAGGTGGATGGCCGCCGTCTGTTCCCGTTCGATGGCGCGCCCGAAGTCGGTCCGTTCAACAGCATCGAGGAAGCGCGGCTCGCCGCCGAGGAATACGGCGCGCGGATCGTCGCGGCCGACCTTGCCTGTCCCGAGGCGTGAGCCCGCGGTTTTCATAGCGCCCGGCGATCCGGCTGCGACGGCGACGACACGCCATCCGTCGCCTGTCAGGCCCGCGACTCCGCGCATCTAACCACACAAATGGCAGCACGCGCCGGCCGGAACAATGCTTGCTCGCCTGTCGCTCGCCGTCATCGGGGCACGGCGCGCGTTGCGCCGTACCGCGGCATCGCTCACCTTCACGGAGAAACCGTATGGACAAGGAACTCGAAGCCCGCATCCGCACGCGGGCATACCACATCTGGCAAAACGATCCGTCGCCCGAAGGCAGGGCCGCCGACCATTGGGAAGAAGCGCGCCGGCAGATCGAGGCGGAAGGCGCTGCCGCGCCGCAGGAGGCGACCGATCAGTCCGCGGATCGCGACCGCGGCTCGCGCATCGCGCCCGAACAGCAACTGCAGGAAATGCCGGGCGAGGACATCGAAGCGTCAAAGCAAGTCCAACACCAGCGCGCCGGATGACGCGCGCGCCGCGCTTTCACACCGACGCCGACGATGGCGTCGGTGCCACCGGCAGCGCGCGCTTGTGGCGCGTCGCCATGTAAAAGCGGCGAATCGTCGTCAATACTTCGTCGCTGACCGGCTTGCCTTCGAGGAAGTCGTCGATGTCCTGATAGCTGATGCCGTAACTGTCCTCGTCCGGCTTTTGCGGCGTCAGCGTTTCGAGGTCAGCGGTCGGCACCTTGTGGACGAGTTGCTCCGGCGCGCCGAGCGCGTGCCCGAGCGCGCGCACGCGGCGCTTCGTCAGACCCGCGAGCGGCAGGATATCCGCGCCGCCGTCGCCGTACTTCGTGAAGAAGCCCATCAGCGATTCGGCCGCGTGGTCGGTGCCGATCACCACGCCGACGCGCGCGCCCGCAATCGCGTATTGCGCGATCATGCGTTGGCGCGCCTTGATATTGCCGAGCACGAAGTCTTCCTGAAAGTCGTCGACGTACTGTACGTTGCCGCGTTTGAGCGAAGCCAGCATCGCGTCGGCCGGCTCCTTGATGTTGACTGTCAGCGTTTCGTCCGGACGGATGAACGCGAGCGCGGCCGCGGCGTCCTCTTCGTCGCGCTGGCTGCCGTACGGCAGACGCACCGCGACGAACCGTGCTTCGTAGCCGCCGTCGCGCAGGCGCTCGACGGCAAGCTGCGCGAGGCGTCCCGCGGTCGTCGAATCGACGCCGCCGCTGATACCGAGCACGTAGGTGCGCAAGCCTTGCGAGGCCAGGTAGTCGCCGAGGAACGCGACGCGCCGCTCGCGCTCTTGTGCCACGACGAAATTGCGCGCGACGCCGAGTTCGTCGATCACCGCCTGCTGCCAGGCGTTGGTGTCGAAGGAAGTATGGAGATTCATCGTGCGGTCTCTGAGTGGTCCCGCTCGATGCGCGGGAGTTGATTGAAGTAGTGCTCGATGCGCGATAGCGCATACAGCGCGGCTGCCGAACGCACGTCGTTGCGGTCGCCCGAAAAGCGCCGCGTGTCCGCGAACGTCAGGAACTCGCCGCCGCGCCGCCGGAACGACCACGCGAAGCATTGCGTGCCTGGGGGCGGACCGTCATCGGAGCCGCCATGGGCGCCGCCGTCGGCGAGCCCCGTGTTCGATACCGCGATGTCCGCGCAGCAGCCTTGCTGGCACAACGTACCTTCGGCCATTTCGCGCGCGACCGCTTCGCTGGTGAGCCCGGATTGCTCCATCGTGGTTTGCCGCACGCCGAGAAAGCCGGCCTTGCCCGACGGCGAGTAGCTGACGAAGCCGACGTCGAGACACGCGCCGCTGCCCGGCACACTCGCCAGATACGACGCGATCTGGCCGCCGGTGCACGATTCGGCGGTCGCGAGCTTCAGACCTCGCGAACTGAGGAACGACACGACCTGCATCGGAATGTTCATGTTTTCGCCCTTGTCGTGCGACGGATTCGGACCGGCGTTTCGTTCGTGCCAACGCTTTCGCGTCACAGGCAGCAAGTATCGGTCCGCATTCGCGCATCGCCACGAGTTGCTGCCGGCGGTATGCTCATTGCTGATACGTGGAAGAGCAGCGAACTCGCGCGGGTCCCGTCGCAATGGGGGGTGCGCGAACCGCCGCGCGTTCGCGAGGAGGCGGCGATGGACGATTTCGACGAAGCGCGCACATGGATGGTCGAGCGACAGATCGTGCAACGCGGCGTGCGCGACGATTACGTGATCGCGGCGATGCGGCGCGTGCCGCGCGAGGCATTCGTGCCGGCCGAGCTGCGCGAATTCGCGTATGACGATACGCCGCTGCCGATTGGCGGCGAGCAGTCGATCTCGCAGCCATACATCGTCGCGAAGATGCTCGCGGCCGCCGAATTGCAGCCCGGCGATCGCGTGCTCGACATCGGCACGGGCTCCGGCTATGCGGCCGCGCTCGCCGCGGAGATCGCGGGCCGGGTGGATTCGATCGAGCGCGACGCGAGCCTCGCCGAGAGCGCGCGCGAGCGCTTGCAGCGGCTCGGCTACGAGAACGTCGAGGTGCATGTCGGCGACGGCACCGCGGGTCTTGCCGCGCATGCGCCCTATAACGCGATCATCGCGGCGGCAGGCGGCCCGCATGTGCCGCAGGCGCTGCGCGCGCAGCTCGCGCTCGGCGGACGGCTGGTGATGCCGGTCGGCAGCAGTCTGAGCCGCCAGCGGCTCGTGAAGATCGTGCGGCGCGGCGAACACGACTATGACGAACATGCGTTCGCCGAAGTGCGCTTCGTGCCGCTCGTCGGCGACGATGGTTGGCCGGAGCCAGGCGGCGCGCCGCACGCGCAGTCGCGACCCGCGCCGACGCCGGCCGCGCCTAAGCCGGCCGCACCGAAGCTGGCCGCACTCGAAATCGCGATTCGCGACGCGGCCGAACCGTTGCCGGACATCGATTCCCCGGAATTCGCGACGTTTGTCGACCGCTTCGCCGGGCGGCGCGTCGTGCTGCTCGGCGAAGCCAGTCACGGCACGTCGGAGTTCTATCGCGCGCGTGCGGCGATCACCCGACGCCTGGTCGAGCGGCACGGCTTTTCGACGGTCGCGGTCGAGGCCGACTGGCCCGACGCGGCGATCATCGACCGGCATGTGCGCGATCGACCGATGCCCGCCGAGCGGTCTCGACCGTTTCGCCGCTTTCCGACCTGGATGTGGCGCAACACCGACTTCATGGCCTTCGTCGCGTGGCTGCGCTCGCACAATGCCGCGCACCGCGACAGCGAAACGCGCTTCTATGGGCTCGACATCTACAGCCTGTCCGAATCGATCGACGCGGTGCTGCGCTACCTCGACAGCGTCGATCCGGTCGCGGCGCGCATCGCTCGCGAACGCTATGGCTGCCTCAGTCCGTGGCAGAAAGACCCGGCCGTGTATGGACGCGCCGCGTTGAGCGGCGGCTACGCGCAGTGCGAAAAGCAGGTGGTCGCGCAGCTCGGCGACCTGCTGAAAAGCCGGCTCGACTACGCGCGGGAAGACGGCGAGCGCTTCCTGGACGCGGCGCAGAACGCGCGGCTCGTCGCAGTCGCCGAGCAGTACTATCGCGCGATGTATTACGGCGGGCCGCAAAGCTGGAATCTGCGCGACACGCACATGTTCGACACGCTGCGTCATGCGCTCGACAGCGGCGGGCCGCAAGCTCGTCTGGTCGTCTGGGCGCACAACTCGCACATCGGCGACGCGAGCGCCACGCAGATGGGCCGCGTGCAGGACGAGATCAATCTCGGCCAGCTGTGTCGCGCGCAGTTCGGCGACGCGGCGGCGCTGATCGGTTTCGGCACGCACAGCGGGACGGTCGCCGCGGCCAGCGACTGGGGTGGGCCGATGGAGGTGAAGACCGTGCTGCCGTCGCTCGAGGGCAGCGTCGAATTCAGCACGCATGGCACGGGCCTCGTGCGCTTCCTGCTCGATCTGCGGCCCGGGGTGCACGACGCGCTGCGCGAACGGCTGCGCGCGCCGCTGCTGGAGCGCTTCATCGGCGTCATCTATCGTCCGGAAACCGAGCGGTATAGCCACTACGCGGAAGCGTCGCTGGCCGAGCAGTTCGATGCGTACGTGTGGTTCGATCGCACGAGCGCGGTGAGCGCGCTGCCCGTTTGCGCCGACCAGAAGGACAGCGTGGCGGAGACTTTCCCCTTTGGCGTGTGAGGGCGCTCGGCCGCGCTGCTTGCGGCGAGGAACGCGCGATGAATGACGAACCGGTCTGGTTCCTGCTGATCGGCGCGCTCCTCACGTTCATGGCGGTGGCGCGCGGGCCGATCCGCCGCTTGCCGCTGACCGGCGCGATCATCTATCTGCTGGTCGGCTTGCTGATCGGGCCGGCCGTGTCCGGGCTCGTCGGCGTGGATCTGCTTGGCAATGCCGCGCTGCTCGCGACGTTGGCCGAAGTCGCGCTCGTCGTGTCGCTGTTTTCGATCGGCATGCATCTGCGCGTGCGGTTGCGCAATCCGCTTTGGTTGTTGCCGCTGCGGCTCGGCGGCCCCGCGATGCTCGTCACTATCGCGTTGATGTTCGGCTTCACCGCGCTGCTGACAGGACGGGCCGACGGCGCCGCGTTGTTCCTCGCGGCCGCGCTCGCGCCGACCGACCCGGTGCTCGCCAACGAGCTGCGCGTGACGCAAGCCGGCGACGACGAACCCGTGCGCTTCGCGTTGTCGGGCGAGGGCGGTCTCAACGATGGCGCCGCCTATCCGTTCGCGGTGCTGGGTCTGACGCTCGCCGGTGCGAGACTGTTCGGCTCCGGCAGCGGCGTGCATTTCGTCGGCTCAGTGGTGTGGGGCATCGTCAGTGCGCTTGTGATCGGCTGCGTATTCGCGATCGTGTTCGCACGGGTCATCTTCCTTCTGCGCACCCGGTACGGCGAAGCGATCGGTCTCGATGGGTTTCTCGCGCTAGGCCTGATGTCGACCTCATACGGTGCGGCGCTGTGGCTGCACGCGTATGCGTTCGTCGCGGTGTTCGTGGCGGGCGTCGCCGTACGTCACGAGGAATTGCGCGCGACGGGCGACAAGAACCCGTCGGAAGTGCTCGACGAGGTGCAGCACGGCGAACAGGCCGATGTCGCCAAGGACCCCGAAAAGGCGCACGCGGTCCTCGCCGAATCGATGATGGGCTTCACGCGTGAAATGGAGCGGCTCGCGGAGTTGTCGCTGATGCTGATCATCGGTTGCGTCGTGTCCGCGCATTGGCGCGCGATGCTCGAGCTGCGCGCCGTGTTACCCGCGGTGTTTCTGTTTTTCGTCGCGCGGCCACTGTCCGTCGTCGTCGCGATGATGGGTGCGCGCATCGACAACAGCCAGCGGTATCTGATGGCATGGATGGGGATTCGCGGTGTCGGCGCGTTTTACTACCTGATGTTAGGCCTCGAATACGCGCGCGGCGCGATGACGCCATTGCTGCCGGCCGTGCTCGATGCGATCGTGCTGTCGGTGCTGCTGCACGGCTCGACCGCGAACTATCTGTTGCGGCGGTATTTCGACCGGCGTCATTGAATCAAGCGATGTGCGCGACGGCGCGCGTCGGTGGTCGCGCGGCGCTGCGCTCGGCTCCTGTCTGCCCCTTGTATCGCAATGTATCCGCACAGCCCGCGGATACGCGCGCTTACCAAAACTGTCGATCCAGACACATGCGAGATACGTCGGCGCGTTCCAATACGTGCACCGCAAGTTCGAACCCGGATTTGCAGACGTGAATATCACTAGATCAACAGGAGTAGTCGACCATGACTCGCATCGAAAAAGTGCTGTACACCGGCAAAACCCATACGACCGGCGGCCGCGAAGGCGCCGCACGCAGCTCGGACGGTCGTCTCGACATCAAGCTGTCGTCGCCTGGCACCTCGGGCGTCGGAACGAACCCCGAGCAGTTGCTCGGCGCCGGCTGGTCGGCGTGTTTCATTGGCGCGCTCGGTTTGGCGGCGCGCTCGGTGCATGTGCCGTTGCCGGCCGATACGAGCGTCGATGCGGAAATCGATCTGGGCACCACCGATGGCGCTTACTTCCTTCAGGCGCGTTTGATCGTCAGTCTTCCCGGTGTCGAACGTGACGTGGCGCACGGGTTGATCGAGCGAGCGCATCTGACCTGCCCGTATTCGAAGGCGTTGCGCGGTAATGTGGATGTGCAGACGACGCTCGTTTGAGCGCCGCTGGAGGGTGGGTGGGGCCCGCGCCGAAGCATCGCGTGGCCCGCTACGCCGCAGGCGCAACCGACGCTCCCGCGATGTTGTGCCGCGCGAGCGATTGCGCGACAAAACCCGACCCCTTCATCTCTTCGACAAACGATCGCAGCGCGTGAGCCGCCGCTTCGCCGCGGTTTTTCGGCAGACCCATCGCCTGCCGGATCACCATGAAGCGCTCGTCCAATAGCCGCAGACCGGGCGTTTGCTTCGCATCGGCTTCGAGTTGCTGCTTCACGCCTGCCGCCACTTCCAGATGCTGCTCGATAAACGTCGGCACGACGCTCGGCGAGCTCGGCGCGCGCACGATTTGCGCGGATTTCAGCTCGCGCGTCAGAAACAGATCGTATGCACTGCCTTTGCCGACGACGACTCGGTTGTGCGCCTGATCCACATCCTGATTCGAGCGCACCGGCGAGTCGTCGCGCACCAGGTAGAAGCCTTCGATCAACACGTACGGCGCCGTGAACTCAATCGTCTCGCCGCGCGACGGATCGATCGCGAAGAAGCCGAAATCCGCGCGCTCGTCGCCGACGGCCTGCACCGATTTGCCGGCCGTATCGAAGACCACCAGCTCCAGTTCGACGCCCAGCTTCGCGGCGAACGCGCGCGCGAGATCGATCGATACGCCGAACGGCTCGCCGGAGTCGGCGTGACGATTGGCGAGGATTGGATTGCCGAGATTGATCGACGCGCGCAGCTTGCCGGTGGGCGTGAATGCGGCGACGACGGAGGGATCGATGGTCATAGAGGCTCTCGTGGCGATCGCGTTCGGGACGAAGCGCGGACTCAGCAGACTCTTCTGCAATGTCGGCGGGATGTCAAGACGCGTTTCGATGATCATGGTCGCGTCGATCGGTCGAATGGCCAGACGCCAAGGAATGACAAGAAGCGGCCCCGCGTCTGCGGGGCCGTGCTTGCGAGGCGAGGAACGCCACCTATCCATACCACGTCCCCCGGCCCTCTCACCCACCAACGCCACTTCAATCCCGCAACTTCACCGCCGTCATCCGCGGCATCAGCAGATGAATGATGCCCAACGCAACCAGATACGCGGACGCGCCGACAGTGAAGAGCGCCCAATACTGCCCGGTGCGCTGCAACGTCTCGCCGATCACACCGGAAAAGAAGAACGAGCCGACCATCCCCGCCACACCGCCGATGCCGACCACCGTACCGACCAGCCGCTTCGGAAATACGTCGCCGACCGTCGTGACGAGGTTCGCCGACCAGCCCTGGTGCGCCGCTGCCGCGAGACCCACGGCGAACACCGCGTACCACAGGCTCTGGAAATACGACAAGGTGGCGATCGGCACCACGCACAATGCACAGATGAGCATCGTGACCTTGCGCGCAAAATTCGGCTTGTTGGTACGTGCCATCAAACGCGACGACAGCCACCCGCCCGCGACGCTGCCGACCGACGCCATCGTATAGATAGCGATCAGCGGGAGGCCCATATGGCCGATGTCGATATGGCGCGATTCATTGAGCCACTTGGGCAGCCAGAACAGATAGAACCACCACACCGGATCGGTCAGCAGCTTGCCGAACACGAACGCCCACGTTTCACGATATTTGAGCACCGACAACCAGCTGACTTTCTGTTCGACGACTTCTTCGCGATCCGCATTGATGTAGTCGAGCTCTTCCTTCGTCACCGACGGATGCTGCGAAGGCTGCCGATAAACCAGCAGCCACACCGCCAGCCAGACGAAACCGGTCGCGCCGCCCGCGATGAACGTCGCGCGCCAGCCCCACATGAGCGCGGCGATCGGCACGAAGGCCGGTGCGACGATGCCCCCGATCGTCGCGCCCATGTTCCACAAGCCAGTCGCTAATGCGCGTTCCTTCTTCGGAAACCACGTGGCCGTAGTGCGGATCGCAACCGGAAAATTGGCCGCTTCGCTGAAGCCGAGCAAACCGCGCACGGCCGCAAAGCCAGGCACGGTCGATGCCACCGCGTGCAGCATCGCCGCGAGACTCCACATCGCCATTGCGCTGCCGTAGACCTTCTTCGTGCTGACGCGGTCCGCGATGCGGCCGAAGATCGCGAGACCCACCGCATAGGCGACCGTAAACACCATCACGGTCTGCGCGTACTGCACCTGGCTCCAGCCGATATCCTTTTGCAGCAGCGGCGCGAGCAGCCCGAGCATCTGGCGATCCATGTAGTTGATCGTCGTCGCGGCGAAGATCATCGCGCAGATGGTCCATCGGTATCGTCCGACGCCCGCACTTGCGGCGGCCGTCGTAGCTTCCATCGTTTTCATCGTGTCTCCCGAAGGTTTTTTGAAATGGTGGCGATATGGTCGTTCGATGCGGTCAATGCGCGGAGGCGGGCAATCCTTCGCGCCGGCTCATGCGGGTGAGGAACACGACCCCGGCGGCCACCACCGACATCACCGCGAGTCCAGTGAGGCCGCCCTCGATCGAGCCGGTCTTCTGTTCGAGCAAGCCGAAAGTCGCCGGCGCGACGAAGCCGCCGAGGTTGCCGATCGAGTTGATCAGCGCCAGCACGGCCGCGGAAATGCGCGCATCGAGGTATCCCTGCGGAATCGGCCAGAACAGCGCCGAGGCCGCCTTGAAGCCGATCGCCGCAAAGCAGATCGCGATGAACGAGAACACTGGGCCGCCCTGGCCGGCCGCATACATGCCGAGCGCGGCGATCAGCAGCACGCACGCGACCCACGCTTGCTGGAACTTGAAGCGCGCTGCGAGCATCGCGAACAGATACATCGCCACGATCGAGATCAGCCACGGAATCGAGTTGAACAGGCCGACCTGCAAATCGTTGAAATGGCCCATCTTGCGGATGATGCTGGGCAGCCAGAAGGTCGCGCCGTAGATGGTCAGCGACACCGCGAAGTAGATCAGGCAAAAGATCAGGATTTGCGGATCGCGCAGCAGCGCGCCCAGCGATGGCCTGACCGGATGTGCCGCGGTGCGCTGGCGTTGCTCTGCGTCGAGCGCATCGAGCACCGCGTCCTGCTCGGCGCGGGTGAGCCAGCCGGCGTCGCGCGGCTTCGAGTCGAGCCACAGCAAGACGAAGCCCGCCAGCACGACCGAGAACATGCCTTCTATCACGAACATCCACTGCCAGCCGCGCAGCCCCGCGCCTTCGATCAGCATCAGCCCGCCGGAGATCGGCCCGGACAGCACCGACGCGAGCGCCGAGCCGCTCAGGAAGATCGCCATCGCCTTGCCGCGCTCGCTGCTCGGCAGCCATTGCGTGAAGTAGTAGATGACGCCGGGAAAGAATCCCGCTTCGGCCGCGCCGAGCAGCAGCCGCATGACGTAGAACGACGTCTCGCCGCGCACGAACGCCATGCCGGCCGCGGCCAGCCCCCACGTGAGCATGATGCGCGCGAGCCACAACTTCGCGCCGAAGCGCTGCAGCAGGATGTTCGACGGCACTTCGAAGATCGCATAGCTGACGAAGAAGAGCCCCGCGCCGAGCCCGTACGCGGCCGCGCCGATGCCCAGATCGGCGCTCAGATGCTGGCGCACGAAGCCAATGTTCACGCGGTCGATGTAGTTGACGATGAACATCACGACGAACAGCGGCAGCACGCGCCACTTGATCTTGCGCACTGCGCTCGCGAGTACGCTGGCGTGCTCGGGCCGCGCCGTGTCGGCGGTGGGATGACTCATGGGGTTGTCTCCTTCGATGGCGACGCGCGTGGCGCGTCGCAGGGCTCGTCGGCGCGGATTAAAAGCGAGGATTGAAAGAGAGGATCAAAAGCGCGGATTCTTGCCGCTGAAGCCCGGCTCGTACTTGCGCATCTGTGTCAGGTCATCGCGATTGCGCACGCCGCACGACAGATACTGTGCATGCAGTTCGGCGAGCCGCTCGCGATCGAGCTCGACGCCTAGGCCCGGCATGGTGGGCACGCGCACCGAGCCGTTGTCGAACTTCACGCGGCCGCCCTTGATGACTTCTTCCTGCTGCCACGGGTAATGCGTGTCGCACGCATAGGTCAGGTTGGGGATGCTTGCCGCGACGTGCGTCATCGCCATCAGGCTAATGCCGAGGTGCGAGTTCGAGTGCATCGACATGCCGAGATCCCACAGCTTGCACATGCGCGCGAGCGTCTGCGTCGCGCGCAGGCCGCCCCAGTAGTGATGATCCGACAGTAACACCTTGACCGAACCCAGCTCGGCGCCGCGACGGAAATCTTCCATCGTCGTGATGACCATGTTGGTCGCTAGCGGCAGACGCGTGTGCCTGGCGAGTTCAGCCATTCCTTCAAGACCCGGGCACGGATCTTCGTAGTATTCGAGCAGCTCATCGAGTTCAGGGGCGGCCGCGATGCTCGTTTCGAGCGTCCAGTTGGCGTTCGGGTCGAGGCGCAGCGGCACGCCGGGGAACGCCTGATGCAGCGCGCGCATGCACGCGATTTCGTGTACCGGGTCGAATACGCCGCCCTTCAGCTTGATGCTCTGGAAGCCATACAGCTGGATCATCCGACGCGCCTGCGCGACGATCTGCGCGGGGCTCAGCCCTTCGCCCCAGGCATCGGGCGCATAGGGCTTGTCGATGTGCTCGGCGTATTTGAAGAACAGATAGGCGCTGTAGGGCACCGCGTCGCGCACTTTGCCGCCGAGCAGATCGACGATCGGCGCGCCGACGATCTGCCCTTGCAGGTCGAGCATCGCGACTTCGAGCGTGCTGATCACTTTCGGCGCGTTCTTTGCCGAGTGCGAGCCGGGCGCGAGTTCGAATTCGACCGCGCCCAGGCTCGCCTTGATCGCGGCCCGCACGCGCTCTTCCATGCGATTGAGGTCGAACGGCGACAGGCCGATCACCAGCGACTTCGCCTGCTCCAGCACGCGCAGCATCGGTTCGTCGCCATAAGTCTCGGAGAGGCCGACGCGGCCATCGCTCGTCTCCAGTTCGACGATGGCGCGCAGCGCCCAAGGTTCGTGGATCCCGGCGGCATTGAGCAGCGGGCCGTCGCGGAAGGCGATCGGAGTAATGCGCAGCTGCGTGATGGTGATATCGCGAGTCATGATGGCAATCGGCAAGGGAACAAGAGAATTTGATGAAGCGGATGGTAAAGCACTAATATATTAGTGCGTTAGTGGGGTAAATACCAAGCTGCACTTTTTGGGGAACCTGGCTCGCCGGCCCGCTGGAAGGGGCGGTCGTCGGCTATAGTGCTAGTGCATCAACGGACCGCCATGGCGGTCCCCGCCTGCTTCCATGCTTCAATTTCTGCCATGAAAAACCACGCTACCTCGCGGGCGGTGAGCCGGCTCGACCGCTCCCGCCACGCCGCGCCGCAAGTATTCGAACGACTGCGCGAAATGATCCTTTCGCTCGAACTGACACCGGGCACGGTGCTCTCGCGCACCGAGCTGGCGAGCCGCTACGGGCTGAGCCAGACGCCGGTGCGCGACGCGCTGATGAAGCTCGGGGAAGAAGGTCTCGTCGACATCTATCCGCAGCACGCGACGGTCGTTAGCCAGATCAACGTGACGTCCGCGCTACAGGCGCACTTCCTGCGTCGCTCGATCGAACTTGAAGTGGTGCGCACGCTCGCGGAGCAGCGCGACCCCGCGCTGATCGCCGAACTGCGCGCGACCATCGCGCGGCAAACGGAATTGCTCGACCTGAAGAACTACGAGCAGTTCTCGCTGCTCGATCAGGCGTTTCATCGACAGATGTACGAGGCGGCGGGCGTGCCCCAGCTCTGGGATCTGGTGCGTAGGCTGAGCGGCCATATCGACCGGCTGCGGCGCCTGCATCTGCCGGTAGAGGGCAAGACGATGGCGGTGGTGCGCGATCACACCGAGATCATCGATGCGATCGACAACGGCGATGTCGAAGCCGCGCAGGCGGCGCTACGCAAGCATCTGTCGGGGACGCTGAATCAGATCGATCAGATCAGGACGAGTCATCCGAATTTTTTGGCGGATGAGTGAAGGGCGCGAGAGTGACGACTTGCGCCCGCGTTTCACTTCAACCTTCGGTGATCGTTTCCCACGCGTCCGATCGGGCCGAGCGGAACACGGCATCGATCACTCGCATATTCGCGCGCGCATCTTCTAGCGGAATAGCCTGCGGGCCTCCACTCAAGATCGCCTGCGCGAAGGTGGTGGCTGCAACGCCATATTGATCGCATACCGGAAGCTCCAGCCAGCGATCGGTCGCGACACCATTGCTCGCGTTTTCACTCAGTAACAGGCGCGTCGGTTTATCGTTTGGTGCATTGAATGGAATCTCCACTTCGATCCGCCCCTTGGTACCGTGAAATTGCATCCGCTGGTAGGGATAGGTCTGAGTCGAGTAAAAGAAACTCGCCTGCACGCCATCGAAGTCCATCAACACGGAGCCGAGCCGGTCCACTTTGAATGCAGGGTCCTGCTCCACCAGCGCAACGACGCGCCGTGGTTCACGTCCGATAGCGAAGCGCGACGTTGTGATCGGATAACAGCCAATATCGAGCAGACCGCCACCGCCTAGCTCGCTCTGGTTGCGGATATTGTGTTCGTTCGTGTTGTGATAGGTGAAACCACCGGTCACTGCCCGCAATTCGCCAATCGAACCTTCGTCGATCAAGGAGCGCACCTTCAGCCATTGCGGATGCGTGCGGACCATGAAGGCTTCCTGGATGTATCGTCCGCTCTTGTTGCGCGCGGCGATCAGTCGTTCAACCTGTTGAGCGTTCAGACTGATCGGTTTTTCACATAGCACGTGCTTGCCCGCCTCAACGGATCTGATCGTCCATTCCACGTGCAGATGATTGGGCAGTGGAATATAGACCGCTTCGATTTCCGGGTCCGCGAGAAGCGCCTCGTAACTATCGTATGCGACAGCCAGACCATATTTGGCCGCAGCTTCCCGCGCCTTCTCCGTAGAGCGTGACGCGATGCCTTTTACTCGACACTTCGGCGCATTGTGCATTGGCACGACCACCTTGTCGTTGATTTTTGCGGCGCCCAAAATTCCCCAGACTATTTGATCTTTTGCCATGACGTCCCTTTCCGATTGCGTATCCGATGAGTCGAGCAGGTGAAGCGCCCGATCGCAACAGTTTAACCGTCGACTGCCGTGCGTAGCGTTGCTACGCCTCGGTCCGCCTGAGCAGATAGTCGAGGCCGCCCAGCCGATACCATCGGTATCCGAACGGCTCGAGCACGACCGAGTGGCAACCGTCATCGTCAGCCTCGCTGTGGTCGTCGGACAGAAGATTGATCAACGGCTCTCTACCCGGTTCGTTGGAGTTCAGGCGGAATTCGACGGTACCCACTTCGGCGCGGAAGTTATGCAGAAACAGCACGGAATTGTTACGCCAGTGATAGGCGAGTGCGAGGACATCGTTTCGCGAGGTGCGCAGCACTTCGAAGTCCCCCCAGCTGATTTCCGGCACTTCCCGGCGCATGCGAATCATCCGCTCGGTCCAGTTGAGAAACGAATCGGGATCGCGCCGCTGCTTCGCCACATTGACCCGCTCAAAGCCATAAGCACCGCCGGCTATCGCAGGAACCGGCGGGTTTGAATGGCTGGTGAAGCCGCCTTGCGACTCGGACGACCATTGCATCGGCGTGCGCGCACACTGGCGCTCGGGCCGGCGCAGGTCGTCGCCCATGCCGATCTCATCGCCGTACCGGAACACGGGCGTACCCGGCAAACTCAGCATCAGGCTATAGGCAAGTTCGAGACGGCGTCTGTCGCCCGACAGCATCGGCGCAAGTCTGCGGCGGATGCCGCGCCCATACAGCTGCATGTCGGGGTCGGGGGCGAACGCGGCGAACACTGCCGCGCGCTGTTCGGGCGTCAGGCGGCCCAGATCGAGTTCGTCGTGATTGCGCAGAAACACCCCCCATTGCGCACTCGGCGGCCGTGGTCTGGTCGCAAGGAGCGCGTCCTTCAGCGGCTTCGTGTCGCCCGTCGCGAGCGTGTAAAAGGTGTTCTGGTTGAGCCGGAAGTTAAACATCATCGGCAAGCGCTCGCCCTCGTCGCCGAAGTACTGAAGATCCGTTTTGGGCGGCACATTGGCTTCGGCCAGAATGATCGCGTCGCCCTCGCGCCACTGCAGAAACTCGCGAAAGGTTCGCAACATGTCATATTGCTCGACCGGTCGGCGCACCTTCGGTCCCTTCGTCGCGATGACGAAGGGCACCGCGTCCATGCGGAATCCGGAAACCCCAAGCTGGATCCAGAAGCCCATGATCTTCAGCAGTTCCGCCTGCACCTGCGGGTTGGACGTATTCAGGTCCGGTTGGAAATCGTAGAAGCGATGGAAGTACCAGCGTCTCGCCCGCTTGTCGAAACTCCAGGTCGACTTCTGCACGCCCGGAAACGCCACGCCGCGTTGCGCATCGGCGGGCTTGTCGTCCGACCAGACATACCAGTCGCGATATTTCGAAGTGGGATCGCTGCGTGCTTGCTGGAACCAGGGGTGCTGGTCGGACGTATGATTGACCACGAGGTCGATGATGACGCGCAAGCCCCGCTCGGCGCACGCGTGCGTGAATTCGGCAAAATCCCCGAGCGTGCCGTACTTCGGATCGACGTTGTAATAGTCGCAAACGTCGTAACCGTTATCGCGCCCGGGCGACGGGTGGAACGGCATCAGCCAGATCGTCGTCATGCCAAGCCCTTGCAGGTAATCGAGCCTGCGCATCAGACCCTGGAAGTCGCCGACGCCGTCGCCATTCGCGTCCATGAAGGTGCCTACCGACAGGCAATAAATGATCGCGTTCTTGTACCAGAGGTCATTGAGCATAGGGTCCGCGCGTGGCGCCAAAACAATCGATCGTGAAGAGGAATTGCAATGTCGGAGCTGGCGTGGTGGCAACGCGGCGTGATCTATCAGATCTATCCGCGTTCGTTTCAGGACAGTAACGGCGATGGCATCGGCGATCTGCGCGGCATCGGCACGCGCCTTGAATATGTCGCGGCGCTCGGCGCCGATGCGGTGTGGATCTCGCCGATCTGCCCGTCGCCCATGGCCGACTTTGGCTACGACGTTGCGGACTATTGCAACATCGATCCGATATTCGGCACTCTGGATGAGTTCAAGCAATTGATGGGCCACGCACATCGGCTCAGGCTCAAGGTACTGCTCGATTTCGTGCCCAATCATTCGTCGAACCGGCATCCGTGGTTCGAGCAAAGCCGCTCGTCACGGGACAATCCGAAACGGGACTGGTATCTGTGGCGCGATCCCGCGCCCGATGGCGGGCCGCCGAATAACTGGCTGAGCCGCATGGGCGGCTCGGCGTGGGAGTGGGACGAGGTGACGGGGCAGTATTACTATCACGCGTTTCTGCGGGAGCAGCCTGACCTGAACTGGAGAAGCCCCCAGCTACGCCGCGCGATGGATCACGTGCTGCGCTTCTGGCTCGATCTCGGCGTGGACGGCTTTCGCGTAGACGTGGTCTGGCTGCTAATCAAGGACGCGCAGTTTCGCGACAATCCGCCGAATCCCGCCTATCGGCCCGGCGAGCCGGACCATCATCGGCTATTGCAAAGTTACACCGAGGATCAGCCGGAAGTGCATGAAATCGTCCGCTCGATGCGAGCCACCCTGGACGAGTATGGCGAGCGCGTGCTGATCGGCGAAATCTACCTGACTGTCCCGCAACTGGTGAAGTATTACGGCGTGAACGGCGAAGGCGCGCACATGCCGTTCAATTTCCAGTTGCTCAACGCGAGATGGAACGCGAACGAAATCGCCGGCATGATCCGGGATTACGACATTGCGTTGCCCGAATACGCGTGGCCGAACTGGGTGCTGGGAAACCACGACAATCCGCGCGTTGCGTCGCGCGTCGGCGCGGCGCAGGCGCGTGTGGCCGCTGTTCTTCTGCTGACGCTCCGAGGGACGCCGACGCTTTACTACGGCGATGAAATCGGCATGACTGATGGCGATATCGCGCCGGACGAGGTTCAGGACCCGGCGGAACTCCGTCAACCGGGCATTTGCCAGGGGCGTGATCCCGAGCGCACGCCTATGCAATGGGATGGTTCGCTGCCGAATGCGGGCTTTACGGACGGCAAGCCGTGGCTGCCCATTGCGACGTCGACGAGCGTGCGCGAACAGGATGGCGACATGTCGAGCATGTTGTCGCTCTATCGGCGCCTGCTGGGCTTGCGCCGCAGCAACGCCGCGCTCGTGCGCGGCACGATCGAAAATGTCGTTGCTTACGGCGACGTGCTGACTTACGAGCGGCGATACGGCAATGAACGCCTTTTTATCGCGCTGAACATGGGCGTCGAAGAGGCTACTGTGCAATCGCGCCCGGGCCTGCTGTTGCTATCGACGGTGAGCACGCGCAGCGGCGAAAACTTTGTCCAGGGTGCCAATCTGCTTGCCGCCAGCGAGGCGGTCATCGTGGTCGTTTGAGCCACCATCGAACGTCGAAGCCGACTACGAAGCAGTCACAGGCGCAGCGCTAACGCTTTCCTCGATCGATGACACGGCACTGCGAATGCGTCTCGCGATGCGCGCGTCGAGCGCTGTGTACACGAGCATGCTCAGATCTGGCCGACCATCGACGGCGAACAGCGAATACTCCATTTCGATGGTCCCGAATGTTGGATGCAGCAGGCGCTTAACGTGCTGTCCTTCGCTGTGGCCGAATACCTGGTTTTCGCGCCACATGCGTTCGAAGTCGGGGCTGGCGCGGCACAGATCGTCAACCAGATCGCCCACTTCGGAAGCGAGCCCGGCGCGCGCAACGTCCGCACGGAACGTCCCCACGACGAAGCGCGCGACGCTCTCCCAATCGTGCTGTTTGGCACGGACGGCCGGGTCGCCGAACAGGAATCGCAGGATGTTGCGCTGGCCAGGCGGCAGCGCGCCATAGTCGGTGAGCACGACGGCCGCGGCGCGATTCCACGCGATGACGTCCCACGTCGCGGTCTTGATGATCGACGGGCTGGCATCGAGCGAATCGAGCACGCGCTGCAACCGCGGATCGACCCCGTGGGTGGAGCGATAGCGCACTTCCGGCGGTCGCCCGAGGCCCAACATGAACAGATGTTCGCGCTCGGTATTCGTCAGCATCAGCGCCGCGCAGATGCGCTCCAGCACCGCGGCGGAAGGTGCGCCGCCGCGACCCTGCTCGAGCCACGTGTACCAGGTCGAACTGATATTCGCGCGCTGGGCCACTTCTTCCCGGCGCAATCCGGGCGTACGCCGGCGGCCCGAGAAGCCGAAGCTAGCGGGATCGAGCCGCGTGCGGCGGCTGCGCAGAAAGTCCCCGAGGGTTTGGGCGGTGTTCACTGGAATGATTAACCTGTTAGTCGCTTTACCGGGATAAACTCACTACTTCAATAGAATAGTGAATGATCGCATAGTGCGTCGGTGACTCTCCTGGAGACTTGACTATGCGAATCTTTCTGACGGGCGCGACCGGGTTTATCGGCTCGGCTTTGGTGCCCGAACTTATCGAAGCCGGGCATCAGGTTATCGGCATGACCCGATCTGATTCGGGCGCGCAGGTGCTGAGCGCGGCGGGCGCGGACGTCCATCGCGGCACGCTCGAAGACACCGACAGCCTGCGCATCGGCGCCGCGAAGGCGGACGCCGTCATCCACCTCGCGTTCGATCACGATTTCTCGCACTTCGTGGAGAACTGCGAAAAGGACAAGCGTGCTATCG
Source organism: Paraburkholderia podalyriae (assembly GCF_014397785.1). Classification (GTDB taxonomy): domain Bacteria; phylum Pseudomonadota; class Gammaproteobacteria; order Burkholderiales; family Burkholderiaceae; genus Paraburkholderia; species Paraburkholderia podalyriae. The sequence goes on along the minus strand of NZ_VZQQ01000009.1, from coordinate 83,925 downwards.
CAGCACTTGGCTCGGCGCTGGCCGGCTCGGACCGGCCGCTTCTCATCACGTCCGGCACGGGCGTCGGCAGCCGCGATCACGGGCAGCCGGCCACCGAGGACGTGTTCAATACCAGTCACCCGAACCCACGCATCGGCTCGGAGCTGGCCGGCAGCACACTGCTGGAGGCGGGCGTCAATTTATCGGTGATGCGCCTGCCGCAAGTGCATAACCCGTTCCGCCAAGGCCTCATCACGCCGCTAATCCAGATTGCGCGGGAGAAGGGCATGTGCGCCTATGTGGAGGAGGGACGTAACCGCTGGCCGGCAGGGCATCTGTCGGATGTCGTGCGGCTGTACCGGCTTGCGATCGAGAAGGGCGAACGCGGGGCGCGCTATCACGCGGTCGGTGAAGAAGGCGTTAGCGCTCGCGAGATTGCCGACGCGCTGGGGCGCGGCCTGAAGGTGCCGGTCGTGTCGATCGCGCGCGACGAAGCGCAGGCCTATTTCGGATGGATGGCGATGTTCGCCGCGCTCGACATGCCGGCATCGAGCGCGCTGACGCAGGCGCGTTTAGGCTGGCAACCGACAGGCCCGACGCTTCTCTCCGATCTGAACGAAGCGCGCTACGTTTAGCGAGTTCATAGATGTTTGAATACACCGATCGCCAGCCTGCGCAGTTCGTCGAACTGCGTGACGAGTTCGAGGCACAGAATGAAGGCCAGCATCGCCGAAGGCCCCGGGTAACGATCGATCCATCGCAGCACCGGAGTCGCGTAGCGCTTGCGGATCGCATCGCGCGTCATGACAACGGTAATCACGATTCCCACGGCGGCCCCCACCAGCAGATCGGTCGGGTAGTGAAAGCCGAGATAGGCGCGCGGAACGCAAATAAACAGCGCGGTATAGAGCATCGCCAGCACACCGATGCGCCGCCACACAAGGAAGATGCCGGTGGCGACCGCCATCCATAGCATCGCGTGATCGCTCGGGAAGGAACTCCAACCTGTCAGCACCGCGTCCTTGAGTTCGCCGCTGGCAAAGTGCAGATGTAGTTCAGTGCTGTAGACGGGGCGCTCTCTAAACGGCAACCAGTGAGTCAGCAGTCTTCCGGTGAAGAGCGCCACGAGGCCGCTGAGAATCGTCGCGACAACCATTTCTTGCCGCCATTCGCGGCACTCGTCTTGCTTGAACCACATCCACCACAGCACGGGAATGAGTACGAGGCCTTTGAAGGTGTACAGGTTTGTAACGGCTAGTATGGATTGGGTCGCGAAATGACCGAAGTGTATGTTGGACAGATATGTTTCGATGGACGAATCGAAGTTATTCATTGTTTTCTAAGAAGAAAATAGAACCGGTCGCAGACGAGGGCTAGCTTAATCCATTGGATGCGCGATATTTTCTGGTGCTTACTTTCACTGACAATTTTTACTGCGCAATTTCATCGCTAACTGACAGTGACTCGTTGTCCCGCGAGAGCGCGGCGAGGAATTGTAATTGGTATTTTCACGGAGACCGTCATGAAGCTGGTCGACTGGAACATTCAGTGGGGTTGTGGCGTCGACGGCCGCGTCGAGCTCGATCGGATCGTGCGGGAAGCACGCGCGTTGTGCGACTTCGACGTCCTGTGTCTGCAGGAAGTCACGCGAGGCTTCAACGAAGAACCGGCGGCCGGCGGACTGAAAGGCGCGCCATCGTCCGATCAGTTCGCCGAGCTTGCCGCTCTGCTGCCGGAGATGACCGTGCTCGATGCAATCGGCTCCGATCTGCCCTCTCTGGGCGCGAGCCGTCATCGGCGCCAGTTCGGCAATGCCATCGTGACGCGCTTACCGGTTCGTCAGGTGCTTCGCCATTCTCTGCCGTGGCCCGCCGACCCGGCCAAGCCGTCGATGCTGCGCGTCGCGCTCGAAGCGGTGCTCGAAGCCGACATCGGCCCGCTTCGTGTCATCAGCACACACCTCGAGTTCTATTCGGAGCAACAGCGGCTCGCACAAGTGACGAGACTGCGCGAACTGCATCAGGAAGCATGCGATCACGCGCGCTCTCCCGCGCGTGGTGAAAAGCCGGACAGCCCGTTTGCGGATACGGCGCGCCCGGTCAGCGCGATTCTCTGCGGAGACTTCAACAGCGCATTTGAAGACAGCGCCTATCGGCGGATGCTCGAACCGATCGGCGACGCTCCGGCGTTTATCGATGCGTGGGCCTGCGCGCACCCCGGTGACCCACGTGCCGCGACGGTCGGCCTGTACGACCACGAGCAATGGCCAGACGGACCGTTCGCGTGCGATTTCGTTTTCGTCACGCAAGAGCTGGGTACCCGCATTGCATCGTGCGATGTGGACCCGCGGAGCCGCTCGTCCGATCATCAGCCGATGTGGCTGGAACTGCGCTGAAAGGTCTCGGAATTACCGTTCCGTGATCGGCGCAGGAAAATCTGACCGCCGTCACTCCGTGCGAGTGCTTAAGCGTGTGTTAAGAGTTGCTCTGCGATGGTTACACCTATGTTCAAGCCATCAGAATAGTGAGCACCTCATATGAATAGCAACCAATCGCAAACTCGCACCAATATAGTCAGTAAAGTCCCGCAGGTCACGCTGGGCTTCTGGGTCATCAAGATCGCCGCCACGACGCTTGGCGAAACAGGCGGCGATTGGGTAACCATGTCGCTCAAACTGGGTTATCTGATCGGCTGCGCAATCTTTGCGGTTATTTTTATCGGGCTGGTCGCGGGCCAGATCAGGGCGGAGCGGTTCAATCCCGTGCTCTATTGGGCGACCATCGTCGCCACGACCACGCTCGGTACCACGATGGCCGATTTCTTCGATCGCTCCGTGGGAATCGGCTATCCGGGCGGTGTAGTCATTGTCTTCGCGCTTCTGCTTGCGAGCTTGGGCGTCTGGTACAAATCGGAAGGCACGGTGGCAGTGCAGAGCGTGACCACGCCCAAAGCCGAGTGGTTTTACTGGGTGACGATCCTCTTTTCCCAGACCCTGGGTACCGCGTTGGGCGATTGGGTGGCGGGATCGGACGAAGGTGGTCTGGGGCTTGGCTATGAGTATGGCGCTTTGATCTTCGGTGCGGGTCTGCTGATCGTCGGCGCATTTTATTACTGGTCGCGTCTGTCACGCACCGCGATTTTCTGGGCGGCGTTCATCCTGACGCGTCCGCTCGGTGCGACCTTGGGCGACTTGCTGGACAAACCCATTTCTCAAGGGGGGCTCGAGGTTAGCCGACTCTATGCGTCGTTGATTCTGGCTGCGTTCATGGGCTTCTGCGTGTTTTTGCTGCCGCAGCGCGCTGCCCGGCAAGCGATCCGGTAGGTGGCGTCAACGCGCGAACGCGAAGATCGATTTCCGCTTCGCGTTGCGCGCTTTCGCGGGCACGGGTGGGCTCACTGCGCACCCCCGGCGCGCATGGCCCGGTATTCCCGCTGCACGATCTCCATCAGCTCCGCCACCGAAGTCAGCGCGCTCGCTTGCTCGTAGGTCACGCGGCCTCGCTGCATCAGCATGATGCGATCCGCGATACCGAGCGTCTGCGCATAGTTGTGCATGATCATGATGATGGAGAGACCGCCTTTTTCCTTCAGGCGCATCAGAAGATCGATGATGAGCCCCGCCTCGCGCGCGCCCATCGCGGCGAGCGGCTCATCGAGCAACAGGATCTTCGCATTCGAATTCACGGCCCGCGCCACGGCGATGGCCTGGCGCTGGCCACCCGATAGACGCTCCACGGGCAAATCCACCGAAGGCACGTGCACGCCGATATCGTCGAGGCATTGCGCCGCGCGCTCGCGCATCCGCTTGTGGTCGAGCAGCCTGAACGGCCCGCGCCGCACGATTTCGCGGTTCAGGAACATGTTGTGATAAATGCTCAGCGAATTGGCGAGCGCGAGATCCTGATACACGCATTCGATGCCGAGCGAGCGCGCATGATCGACCGAGCGCAACAGCGTCTCCTCTGCGTCGATGTGGAGTGTGCCGCTCGTTTGCTGATGAAAGCCCGTGAGGATCTTGACAAGCGTGGACTTACCCGCGCCGTTGTCGCCGAGTATGCCGAGAATCTCGCCCTTGCCGAGGGTGAGCGACACGCCGTCGAGCGCGGTCACCGCGCCGAAGCGTTTGACGAGGTTGTCGCCGCGCAGCGCGAGCGGCGCGTTCGCCGCGTTGCCCGCGGGGGGCATGGCATTCGTGCCCGCGGAGGAGGTTTGGGATTGGTCCATCAGCGTCCACCCTTGCGGCGAATGCGTCCGACGTGGATGTTGAAGATCATCGCCGCCAGAATCGCGGCGCCGAGAATGATGTTGAACGTAAACGCGTTGATGCCGATCAGCGTAAAGCCGTCGTTGAGAATGCCGAGCACCGCCGCGCCGATCAGCCCACCCACGATGGTGCCCGAGCCGCCCGTGAGAGGCGTGCCGCCGATCACGGCGGCGGCCACGGCAAGGAACATGATCTGGTTGCCGCCCGCCTGCGGGTCGATGGAGGTGATGCGAAAGGCCTCAAGCATGCCGGTGAAGCCCGCCAGCACCGCGGCGAGGATGAAGTTGCCGAGGCGCAGCCGCCTCACATGGATGCCGGCCTCGCTCGCGCCGAGTGGATTCGCCCCTGCGGCCTGCGTATGCAGGCCCCAGCGCGTATGCCGCAACAGCACGTGCATCGCGAACGCGATCGCGAAAGTCCAGATGATCTCGCTGTAGCCCCACGCGCCCATGAACGCGGCGAAGGTGGGCGAGCCCGGCGTCGCGGCGGGCGTGCCGCGCGAGATGGTCAGCGTGATGCCGTTGATCAGAAAGAGCGTGCCGAGCGTCGTGACGAACGACGGCAGCCGCAGCCACACCGTCACCGCGCCGTTGACGAAGCCGACGAGCGCCGCGGCCACGAGCCCCGCGATCACGGCGAGCCACATGGGCGCGCCCGCGTCATTCGCAAACACCATCATGAATGGCGCGAACGCAAACACCATGCCCGCCGACAGGTCGATGTCGCCGCCGATCATCAACATGATTTCGCCGAACGCGATGATCGCCACCGGTGCGATGAACTGCGACAGGTTGACGAGGCTCGCGTTGGTGAACAGGAAATCGTGGTTCGCGAACTCGAAATAGGCGGCCAGCAGCACGGCCACGAGCAGGATGCGCAGCTCGGCCGCCCATTGCGATGCGAAGGAAACGCCCGCGCGCCGGGACGCGCGGACCGCTTTGCTGGTTTCGTTCGCGGTATTCATCAGGACTTGATTGCGCCGGTTCTCGGAACGATTTGCTCCTTGTCGGTCTTGCCTTCAAAGCGCGTCGAGGTATTCAGGTACGGCTCGACGTTATCCTTCGTCACGAATTTCAGGCCGGTGTTGATTTCGGCCGGGCCGACGAGGCCGCCGGAGCTGAGGAACACGAACGCCTGCATCACCGTATAGAAACCCTGGACGTAGGGCTGCTGATCGATGGTGAAGTCGAGGAAACCTTCGTGGATCAGCTGGATCGTGGTCGGCAGCAGGTCGAAGCCGCCGCCGTGCACGCCTTTGGACGGCAGGTTCGATTCCTTCATCACCTGCGCGACGCCTTGCGTGCTACCCGCATCCACGGCGAACATGCCCTTCAGGTCCTGGTGGCCCAGGTAGAACGACTTGATCTTCGACAATTCCTCGTTGACGGTTGCGCCCGTGGCCACGGTCTGGATGTCGATCTTCTTGCCGGACTTCTTGATGGCGTCGCTCGCACCGTCCAGACGCGGCTGGATGTTGAGCTGCCCCGGCGTGGCGATGAACAGCCCGACCATGCCGCTGTCGATCAGACTGACGATGCGCTCGCCCATCTGGTAGCCCGACAGATACAGGTCCTGGCCGATATACGCGAGGCGCGGATTCTTCTTGCCGCGCGGCGCGTCGGCGTTGTACGCGAACACCGGAATTCCGGCGTCGAGCGCGGCCAGGATGGGCTTGTCGAAAGCGCTCGGATCGACGATCGGCACCGCGATGGCGTCAGCCTTCGCGGCAATCGCCGAGTTCACGGCGCGGACCATTTCGCCCGCGTCCGAAGTGGCCGAGCCGGTCCACTGATAATCCATGTTGAGCAGCGAGCAGGCATCCTGAATGCCGTACTGCGTGGGCACGAAGAACGGGTTGGTGGTGACGTGATTGACGAACACGATCCTCCACTTCTTGTGCGACGGAAAAGCCGTCTGCGCTGCCTGCGCGGTGCCGATCAGACCGCCTGCGCCGCCTAGCGCGCCCATCAGCGAAAGCGCTGCGCCGAGTCCCGCGCCCTGCATCAGCCCCCGCCGCGCCGTGCTGAAACCGTTGCCGCTGTTTTGCTGATCGTCATCCCGTTGCTGTGCCATCTGATCCTCCGGTTCTTGTCTTCATTGGTCGATGTGGTCGACGTTGCGTCGATTGCGTGCAGATGCTGGACGGCACCGGGAGTTCGCGGGGCAGCGCGAGACTTTGGCGTGGGACGTGCAACCCCGATTCGGAAGCGCTCGATACGCGCCGTGCGGTACCGCAAAAATGTTAGTGCAGTGCGGTTGCGCCTCCTAATCCATGTATACCCGTAACTGTTCCGAAGATTGGGACGCCGGGTCCGGATGCGTGTTTACCACGAACGGCTGATCGCGCGGATGGGCGCGCGGCGCTCAAAGCTCCCCGCCCGCCAACACCGTCGCCACGTGCTCGCGCAACGTCGGCAGCACCGCGCCCTCGAACCAGGCATTGCGCTTGAACCACGCGATATTGCGCGGCGAAGGATGCGGCAGCGGCATCACATGCGGTCCAAACTCGGCCCACCTGACGAGCGTATCGGTCGAGGTAGTCCCGAATGCATCGCCCAGGCCAAAGCGCTGTGCATATTGTCCGACCAGCAGCGTCAATTTCACCGAACGCATATGCGCGAGCAATTCGCGATGCCAGCGGTTTGCGCACTCGGGCCGAGGCGGCAGGTCGCCGCTCCCGCCGCGACCCGGAAAACAGAAGCCGATCGGCACGATGGCGAATTTCGAAGCGTCGTAGAAGGTGGGGTCGTCGACGCCGAGCCAGGCGCGCAGACGCGCGCCGCTCGCATCGCTCCACGGCACCCCCGACGCATGCACGCGCGCGCCCGGCGCTTGCCCGATGATCAGAATGCGAGCCTGCGCGGACACCGCGAGCACGGGGCGGGGCGCGTGCGGCAGCATGGGTGCGCACAGCGTGCAGGAGCGGATGTCGTCGAGCAGCATGTCGAGCGACGCGCCGTTTTTCGACGTGCGTTTGGTGGTAACAGCCATAAAGCGGTTCGAGGTGACTGGCGCGCAGTCGTGTCGTGGGTCGGCTCAGTTCTGCGGCTGAGCCGGATAGATCAGCGTGCCGTCGGCTTGGGCCTCGGCGCCCGGCGTCATCGTGGCGGCGTTCGTGTGATGCGCGTCCATGATGTGCAGCACGGTTTCATCGTGCATCAGCAGATAGTCCGTAATGATACGCCGGTGGCAACGCCACCAGACCGCCTCCGAGCACATGATCGCGCAGCGCTGCCGATGACCGAGCGTCAGAAGTTGCGCCAGCCCGTCGCGAAACGCGTCCGTCATCGCATAGTCGGCATAGTTGCGAAAGGCCGGATGGGTCCAGTACGCGTTCGGCGATCGCGCATCGTCCTTGCGTTTGCCGCGGCGTCCACCCAGTGCGGCGAGATGCACGTAGTCGATATGTTCCCGCGCGAGCGAAGCGGGCAGCGTGTCGCGATTGAACTGCGGGTTGGTCCGCGAGCGCGGGATGCTGCGCACGTCGACGAGCAAGACGATCTGCTCGCCTTTCAGTAGACCGACGAATTCCTGCAACGGGCGCGTCGAGTGGCCGATCGTGAAAAAAGTGCGTTTCGTTTTCATGCGTGCATCATCGACGCTGATAGCGGCGGCGATCCCGACAGGTTGCAACGTGCGACGCAGTAACGTCGGCTGCGGCTCGTGTGTGTCGCACGTGTCATGCCTAGGCTTGCACCATGACCGGCGGCCGGACACAGCGACATCCCGCCGGAGCGGCAAGCCGCGCCAACAGGGCCGATCTCCGAGCGTTGACGTGACTGCGGCGTCGTTCCAGCGCCCGTGCGCCTACGCGAGACTCGAAGGCGCCGCCTTCAGCACGTCGACGTGCTTCGGAATCAGACCGAGATCGAGGAACGTATCGGCGATCTGTTGCTGCTCGCCGAGAATCGCGCGGGTAATCGGCTGCGTGCCGAACTGCTGACGCTGCACCGCCACGTCCACGACCTGCTTCGGCAGACCCCATAGCCGCGCGAGTTCGCTCGCGAGTTGATCCTTGTTCTGTTTGCCCCACTGATCCACCTTGTCGAGCTCTTCGATCACGATCCGGATCACGTCGGGATTATTCGCCGCATAGCGCTGCGACGAAAAATAGAACGCGCGATTGCCGACCACGCCACTTGCATCGGCAATCACGCGAGCGCCGAGCGATTGCTCCGCCGCGGCGAAGAACGGATCCCAGATGGCCCACGCGTCGATCGACGCCCGCTCGAACGCGGCGCGCGCATCGGCGGGCGCGAGAAAGACGAGCTTCACGTCGCCGTTTTGCAGGCCGTGCTGACGCAGCAACTTGACGAGAAAGTAGTGGACGTTGCTGCCTTTGTTCAGCGCGATCCGTTTGCCCTTCAGATCCGCGACCGAGTGGATCGTCGACGGCGACGGCACCAGCACGGCTTCCGACTGCGGCCGCTTGACGGTCGCCGCCACATAGGCCAAAGGCGCGCCGGCGGCCTGCGCGAAGATCGGCGGCGCTTCGCCGACGTCGCCGAAATCGATCGAGCCGACATTGAGCGCTTCGAGTTGCACCGGACCCGCGGCGAACTCGGCCCACGTCACCGATACGTTCAGCGGCGCGAGCCGTTTTTCGAGCGTACCGCGACCCTTCAGCAGATTCAGATAACCCTTTTGGTTGCCGATGCGCAGCGTGCGCGCACTGCCTTGCGCGAACGAAAGCGGTGCCGTCGCGACCGCTGCGGCGCCGAGCGAAAGTTTGAGGAAGGTGCGGCGGTCGTGGAGCGTGCTGGTAATGGACATGACGGGCGATACGATGAAGACGGCGGTGAAGAAGGCAGGATGTGCGGCGGCCGAAGCGCCGCCGCTTGCGTCGTGCGTTGTCGGTGCGTTATTCGTGCCCGGTGTCAGCGCTGGGGCGCGCCATCCCATGCCGGCAGCGTGGCGCCGTGATAGACGCTCAGGATCGCCGAAGCGACGTTGGCCTGCTGGTAGCTGTCCACGATCGCCTTCACCCACGGAGCGTTCGCGTCTTTCGCGTTGACCGCGATGAAGTTGCGATACGGGTTACCCGGCACTTTCTCCTGCGCGATGCGTTCCTGCGGAATCCTGATGCCCGCTTTGATCGCCCAGTCGGTATTGACGACGGCCGCGTCGAGGTCGCCGATCGCGCGGCCGACGATGCCCGCGTCGAGTTCCTTGATCTGGATGTGCTTCGGATTGTCCGCGATGTCGCGCGCGGTGGGCAGCAGACCGACGTCGAGGCGCAGCTTGATCAGTCCATTCGCCTGCAGCAGAAGCAGCGCGCGGCCTTCGTTGCTCGGATCGTTCGGCACGCCGATCGTCGCGTTCTGCGGCAGCGCCGCGACCGATTTCACGTTGCGCGAGTACAGACCGATCGGCTGCACGTAGGTATAGCCGACGGGCATGATCTGATAGTGGCGCGCCGCGATCTGCGCATCGAGATACGGCTTGTGCTGGAACGAGTTCGCATCGAGGTCGTGCTGCGCGAGCGCTTCGTTCGGCTGCGTGTAGTCGGAGAACGTCGTGACCTTGACGGTGATGCCCTGCCTGGCGGCATTGGCCGCGACCGCGCGCCACACGTCTTCGTCCTCGCCGGACATGATCCCGACTCGCACTGTCTGTCCCGCCGCGAGCGCCGGTTGCGCGCAGACGATGTCGCATGTAAGGAGAACGGACAACAGAGCGGCCCTGAGTGCTTTGGTCGTGGTCATGTTTTGACAGCTATCGGAGTGAAGGTCACGAGATCGTAGAGACGCACTCGTTAGCGCACAAATAATATCGAGCACTATCGTTATCGCGATTGAGCGCAAGCCACCGAACCCAGTGCAGCATTGCACTTCTGGGAATAAGCTCAGCGCGAATCGACGCCCGTCCTTGGGGCACCAATGCGTTGCCGCGGTCCGGTTCGCCGCGATTGAAGAATGTCCGCCCTGGCGAGGTTGGCGGACGCTCGATCTCGCGAAATCTGCGCGGGTGCGGATTTCGTTTTAGTTGCAGACGCTACAAGCGCATTAATCCTGCGGCAGCAACAGAGCCGAGAGCAGGCGGCGCAACTGTGCCAATTCGCTCGCTGTCAGCCTTTCAGTGAGAATGCGCTCGACCTGCTCGACTCGCGGACGCAAGGCCGCGAGTTGCTTCTTACCGGCACGGGTGAGAAACAGCACATAACTGCGCTTGTCGACAGGATCGTCGGCGCGCTCGATCAGGTCATTGCGCACCATGCGTGCAACAAGATCGGCTATCGTCGAACGATCCACATCGAGTTTGTCGCCGAGTTGCCGCTGACTGACGCCAGGCGTCTCATGCAAGACCTCGAGCGCTGCGTACTGCACGCTCGTGATCTCCGCGGAAACCTCGCTTAGCCACACTGCTGCATGGCGCTGTTGGGCACGGCGCACCAGGCTGCCAGTAAATTTGGGGGGCGCGCCGGCGTCTTCAGGTTTGATCGGCAATTTGGGAGTTTCGTGTTTTCGTTGTGGTTCAACGCGCGCGGAAGATGGGCCGGAAGAAGGCGTTCAACTCCGCGTACGCATTCAATGGAAGAACATGGGCCACGTATTGATCGGGACGTACCACGACGAGTGCGCCGTGTTGGCGATCGATGCCGCGCTCGTCGAAGATATCAGTCGTCGCGTCGCTCGTAAATGCCTTTTCGTAGTCGATCAGGCCGTGGCGACCCTTGCGCGGCAGCAGGAGGGCGGGGAGGTCCTGGAGACGGACTTCGCGATGCGGCTGTTGCAGCACCGCGCGCAGATCGAGAACGCTGTCCGCGTCGGCGTCCTTCGGCGTGACGAGCCGTAAAACCGAATCCGGCGACGTGTTCAGATGCTCGCACAGCGCATCTAGCGCACGGCGTGATGCGTCCGCGAAAGCGTACAGGCGCCAGCGGCCGTCCGCGCGCGCGGCGTGCCCGAGATGGAATGGTCTTGCATCCGCGAGGCGAACGACCGGCGACGAGTGAAACCGCGCGCCGATCGTAAAGCCTCTGGCGAGCGCCTGATGCGTCGCTTCACCGGTCAGCGTGGCCGGCCGGTAACGCGTTGCGACGCCAGCCGTGTAGCGGCCAGCGCGTACGAAATACGCCTGAAGCTCGGCGGGATCGACGCCGCCCGCCTCGGGGCGATCGGGGTCCTTCGGCGGAGCGGCCATCATCGCCGACCATTCCTTGTCGAAATCGATCAGTTCCTGCGCGATGGGCTGGCGCTCGTCCGAATACGTGCGCAACAGATCGGCGTCGCTACGCCCCTCGAGCACCGCGCCAAGTTTCCAGCCGAGATTGAAGCCGTCCTGCATCGACACGTTCATGCCCTGGCCCGCTTTGGCGCTATGCGTATGGCACGCATCGCCCGCAATGAACACGCGCGGTTCGCCTGAGGTGCCGTCGGCGGCAATGGCGTCGTCGAAGCGGTCGGTGAGGCGCTGGCCGACTTCATAGACCGAGAACCACGCCACTTCTTTCACGTCGAGCGTATACGGATGGAGGATTCGCTGCGCCGTCTCGATGATGCGATCGACCGTGATCTGTTTGATGCTGTCGCGGTTCTCCGCGGTGACATCGCCGAGGTCGACGTAGAAGCGAACGAGATATCCGCCTTCACGCGGAATGATGAGCAGGTTGCCCTTGCTCGCGGACTGAATCGCCGCTTTCAGCCGGATGTCCGGAAAGTCGCTGACGGCCAGCGCATCCATCACGCCCCACGCATGGTTCGCCGCATCACCGCGCAGCGTTTGTCCGATGGCGGTGCGTACACGGCTGCGCGCACCGTCGCAACCGACGACATAGCGCGCGCGCACGGTCACGTTCTGGTCGTGCCGGGCAGGATCGGTATGGCGCAGCGTGACCAGTAGCGGATATTCATCCGTATCGTCGCGCTGAAGGTCGACGAGTTCGAGGCCGTAGTCCGGTTCGATCCGTCGCGCGGAGCGGCGCATCGTGTCGAGCAGATATTCCTGAATGCGAGCCTGATTGACGATGACGTGCGGAAATTCCGAAAGACCCGTTTCGGTATCCTGAACTCGACCGGTACGACTGATCGCGCCGCGGTCATTCGCATCGGGTCGCCAGAATACCGTTTCGTTGACCCAATAGGCTTCTTGCAGCAGGCGATCACTGAGGCCGAACGCATTGAACATTTCGACGGTCCGGCACGCGACGCCATCGGCCTGTCCCATCTGCAACGGTCCGTCGCGACGCTCGACGATGCGCGTGCTAATCGACGGGAATTGCGACAGTTGCGCCGCCAGCACGAGTCCGGCCGGGCCGCTGCCGGCGATCAGCACGTCGACCGTCTCGGGCATCTGTGCAGCATGCGCATTGCCGATAGCTGGCTCGATCGTGGGATCGCCGACCCGGAAACCGTTGAGATGAAATTGCATGACGTCCTCCTCCGTTCAGTAGATATCTGCTGAACGCGAATATACTCCGTACCCCAACCATTTTGAAGTACTTCGCGGGAGGATGGATGTTTACCCTGGTTCGGAAGCGCTAGTGGATTGTCGGGAACGACGGTCGATGCGGGATCGACGCCGCGTCATGGTCCGAGACGCGGCGCAATCGCATGTCGTCGTTTCCTTCGCGAAGGTCTGATTCAATGGCCGTGCCAATGGCCCCCATGGCCACCCCAGTAGCCGCCAATGCCGATGCCGAGGTTCACCGACGGCGCAACGTAATACCCGGGAGCATAGCCATAGGCGGGCGCTGGCTCATAACCATAGCCATAGCTGGGCGGCGGGGCGACGACGCAGCCCGCGAGGCCGACTGCCACGATGATTGCAAAGAGTAGTCTCGTCATGATTGTTTTCCTCCAATCATCGAGGAGGCGCAAGATCCGGTCCAGGCGTCTTGCGCCACCACGTGGACAGTACCCATTCGTCGGCGGCGAAGTAAAGCGGCAGCTTCGCCGGATAGGCGAGGCTGTTACGGTACGCGATGCGATGAACCGCGGAATACCAGTGCGGAATCACGTAATAGCCGTTCATCAATACCCGGTCGAGCGCGTGAGTCGCATCGACGAGCTGCTCGCGCGTTTGGGCGCCCAGCACTTTGCGCAGGATCGCGTCGACGGCGGGCGACTTCACGCCGGCGACATTATCGGAGCCCGGCTCGTCCGCGTACTTGCTGCCGAAGCGCGACAGCTGCTCGGTGCCCGGCACCTGCACGTCGGGCAGGCGCACGGTCGTCATGTCGAAGTCGAACGCGTCGATGCGCTTTTGAATCAGCGCGAAATCGGCGGTACGAAAGATCATCGTGATGCCGAGCTTCTGCAGATTGCGTCCGAATACGGCGGCGACGGGCTCCATCGACACGCCGCCGCCCGCGTCGCCGAGCAGTTCGAAGACGAACGGCTGACCGTTCGCGTTGCGCAGCGCACCGTCGCGATAGGTCCAGCCTGCCTGCGCCAGCAGTTCGCGCGCCTTGATCAGATTGGCGCGCAGCGATCCCGGCGGGTCGGTGTCGGGCTGTTGCGGCATGTCGCCGAACACGGCCGGATCGAGCTCCTTGCGCAGCGGCTCCAGAATCGCCAGTTCGCCTTCGCTGGGTTGGCCCTTGGCCTGCAGGTCCGTATTGACGAAGAAGCTGTCCGTGCGTTTGTACTGATTGTAGAAAAGCTGCCGGTTGAGCCACTCGAAGTCGAACGCGAGATCGAGCGCCTCGCGCACGCGCACGTCCCGGAAGAGTGGTCGCCGCAGGTTGATGAAAAAGCCCTGCATGCCGGCGCCGTTGTGATGAGGAAACTCGCGCTTGATCAGCTCGCCGCTGTCGAAGCGCTTGCCGATATCGCGCCGCACCCAGCTTTGCGCGGTGTGTTCGACGAGTACGTCGTACTCACCCGCCTTGAATGCTTCGAGCTGCGCGACCGCGTCCGCGTACAGCTTGTAGTCGATGTGCGCGAAGTTGTGCGTGCCCACGCGTACGGGCAGCGACGCGCCCCAATAGTTCGGATTGCGCTTGTAGCTGATGGTTCGGCCATTGTCGTATCGGTCGATCAGATAATCGCCGCTGGCGATCGGCTTTTCGAACGCGAGCTGGTCGAAAGGAATGCGCGTCCCGTCCGGCCTGATGCCCCACTTGTGCGAAAACACCGGGATTCCGCCCGCGAGCAGGGGCATCTCGCGTGTCGCGACCTTGAAATCGAAACGGATCGTCAGCCGGTCGACCACCACCGCGCGCGCGATCTGCCCGAAGTACACCGCGAACTGCGGCAGCGCCTGCGGACTTTTCAGCGTATCGAACGAGAACTTGACGTCTGCTGCCGTGACCGGATCACCGTTCGAAAAACGCGCCTTCGGATTGATGTGGAAGGTTGTCGACAGGCCGTCTTTCGCCACGTCGATGTCGTCGGCGAGCAGACAATATGCGCTCGCTACTTCGTCGGCGCTGCCGGTCGTCAGGCTTTCGAACATCAGTCCCAATCCCGGTGCGGGATTGCCGCGCAGCGTAAACGGGTTGAATTTGTCGAAGCTCGTCAGCCGGTTCGGATTCGCGAGCACGAGCGTGCCGTCGCGGGGGGCGTCGGGGTTGACGTAGTCGAAGTGCTTGAAACCGGCTGGGTATTTGGGCTCGCCGTATTGGGCGATGGCGTAGAGCGCGCAAGCGGGATTGGCCCTCCACATGGCCGAGGCGCTCAGCACGAGCGCGACCAGCAAGCGCCGCCGGTTGGGCGAACGGATCGTCGTACGAGTCATAACTATGTCGCGGTATCCGCACGAGGGCATCCGCACCGCAGGCGATCGCGCTGTGCGCATCAGCCGCCCGCGCCCGTCACGCGCCACACCGTGTTGCCGACGTCGTCGGCAACCAGCAGGCCGCCGTCGCGATCTTGCGCGACGCCCACGGGTGCGCCATCCAACTCCTTCTGATCCGGCGATGCAAAACCCGTCACGACATCCTTCGGCGCGCCGACCGGCTTGCCGTTCTCGAACGTCACGTACGAGACCACGTAACCGCTCAACGGCGAGCGGTCCCAACTGCCGTGCTCGCCGATGAACGCGCCGCCGCGATACTGCGACGGCAGGTTGTTGCAGGTATAGAACGTCAGTCCTAGCGGTGCAACATGCGAGCCGATCGAGAAGTCAGGTGCAATCGCCTTCGCGACGAGGTCGGGACGCTGCGGTTGGGCGAGTGGATCGACGTGCTGGCCGTAGTAGCTATACGGCCAGACCTTCGATGACTGGCAGACCTACCGCGATGCGCTCGACGCGGTGCCGCGGCAGGCCGGTTATCCGCTGCACGTTGACTGGCCGCTACCGCCGTCCTGATCCAGATGCGCGGGTTCCTGGCTGCGGGTATCCCGTTCGCGCGGACTCAGGATTGTGTGGCCGAGTTCGTGGAAGTAGCCGTAGATATCATCGCGCACTGCCGCCCGCCAGCGCGCATCTTTCTTCGCCTCGGCTTCGGCATGCCGAAGCACTTCAGCGCGACTGAAGCCGAATTGCCGCTGCAGGTGCGCAGGTCTTCACCGACGAGAACGGACAGGGGCAGCCTGAACAATGCCGCGAGCGCACCGGAGTAATTCCACTTATGCTGTCGCCGGCTAATCATCGTCGCCAGCGCGTGTTTGAGTTGTAGCACGCTGATGTCCTTCGCGGTGTAGGCCCACATGAGTTCGGCGACCTGCGCCTGATTCCAGCCGGTCAGTTTCATCAGGTGCAGGATGTTCAGCCAGAGAGCCCACGCGGTGCGTCGTTATCGTCTCCATGTTTCATTGCAGTTATGCCCTGTCAAAAGAACAAACGTCCGCGCCGATAGCGGGCGTCACCTGTGCGCGGCATTAAGGGCGAATTGTTGTTATCGCACAGGAGTCGATACCGGCTTTAACCGGACTTGACCGATTTTCCACACCTGACTTTTCTTCGCAGCGAACCCTGACGCGGTGCACAGGCCTGTGTATCGCGTGCGATCTTCTCGATAGCGGCGAGCGCGGCAACGTTCCCGCCGCGTCGCGCGATCAGTTCGATGTGCATCAGCGCGCTATGCGCGGCGAGCGCATAGCGTTCGACTTCCCTGTCAGACTTCATTACCTTCATTGCCACCACCCTGCCACCACACCGCCGACCGACCGTCTGCCCAGCGCGAACCAGCACAGAATGGCGTGTTCCTCGAGTAGCCGGCGCAGTATCGCGCAATTCACCGTGACCTCGACCGCTTCCGGAGCGAAGGCATTGCTCACTGGAACCGGTCTGACCCGTAAGAGCCGTTGTGCGGCCTGCATATCCGTATCTCCATCAGTTAGCAGGTTGTGCGTCGGCGTGTAGGGTTTTATGCGCGGCGCATTACCTGATGGAACAGAACGTTGAGAGGGAATTTAAAAACTTTTTCTCCGGCGTGTCTATAACCCGACTATCGGTAAAAACTAACGGTCCTTATAAACGGAATCTATGGACGATATGACGGAACTCAGTCAGCGGATCGGGAAGCTCAGGATCGAGCGCGGTATCTCCCAGGTCAGGCTGGGCCGTGCGATAGGCGTGTCGACCACGGCAATCTTCAAGCTCGAATCGGGCGAAAGCCGGATGCTGCGCGCCGATCACCTGCTACGCATCGTCCTCGAACTCAACGCGAATCCCTATGCGCTGCTATTGGGTGAACATAGTCCCGAATTCCGGCAACTCGGCCTGAGCCATTCTCATACCGAGTCGGTCTCGCTGTCGGGACTGCGACCGGACCGGCGCCGTCTGCTCGCGTGGATCATCGAGACGTTCTTAGAGGAAGCCGAGGGGCAAAAGAAACACGCCGGTAGTTCCTGATCCGTTCGTAACGAACCGCCCCAGCCGAGTGCAGGGCCGTCTTTAGTCGGCCAATTTCGGTCATCCGACATCACTGGGACGATCGTTGACAATCGAACTGCGAAGGGCATTCAATAGCAGCATGTCAAGCGACTCAGCACGATGCCGAGAACATACGACACGATGGGTTTGCCCGCCGTCTGGACGTGGGCCTTGGCTGTTCGGTTACTGCGGCTTGTGCAACGCACGAAAAAACGGGCGTTCGAGTTTGCTGACTCGCGCGGTTTAGGCGGTGTTGCGGCTCGTGGGTTGCCATGACGACAAGTTAGATTGAATCCGAAGCACCATTTCACCAGATCCATTCATCAGAATGAGCACTATGTCGACGATCAAGTTCAATGATGCGATCCCGAATAGTTTTCTCGTCCTATGGACAGCTTGCATGCATCCATTTATCGCTCATCGTGTACGCACTCCGTCTCGTGAGCACATTGACCAACTGCATAAGTCACACCGCTCAGTGTCGCGGTATTACCGTGATGACCACTTGCCCCCTATACGCGGTGATAACGCGCACGCTAGTTGAGCCCCGCTGCGCAATCTCGGCCTCGACAACTGAGGGCGGCACCCCTCGCGGGTTAATCTTTTCGAGCGCACGTTTGAGGCATAGGTTCCACTCTGTCGATCCTTCTACGATTCCGATGCGGCGAAGCCGTTCACCCGCCCGAGTCCGCATTAGAGCTCTGATCTCTGCAGTATCAGGTGCCATGCGCTCAAGCGCGTGTTCGGTGTACCAACGATCATTAATCCGTATGCCACCACCTTCGGGCGGCAGGTCCCAGATTGGATCCGTTAAAAGGCGACGTGGACCTTTCGGTTCAACGACTGTTAAGCCGGCACGTGCCAAGCGTAACAGCCGCATTGCCACGATCGGTATGGCCAAATCTACAGCGGCGTTTATTCGAGAAATTTTTGTACCGGTGAATGCCTCTTCCCCGCTGAAAAGCTCATAGATTCGCTCCAAGATGAAGAGGGGAGGGACCACATCCCGAGTGAGTCGGTAAAGATTCAAGGCATAAGCAATCGTCGCCGGATGAGTGTAAATGTAGTGCGCAACAATGCGGCGCCGATTTTCGCGATTGCAGAACTGCGTTCGCTGAGCAAAGCTGTCCCCGAACAAGCGCCGCGCCCGCTCTAGATCCTCGCTCGTAAGCGTTATCGGATCGGCAATGCCTTGGCCGATGCGCAGTTCTCTGGGAACCGAATCGGAGGTGTACACGTCCAAATACGCCTGCTCTTCGTCTTCGAGCGGTGCCGCAGCCATTTGATCTCGATCTTGGCGTGACCACCAGGTCGCAAGATCGTTCGGCCGAGGATGGTCAGCAATCGCGTCAAGGACATTCGGCATATCAACGTTCTCGGCTGTTCGTGAGACTGACAAAACGATGGGCACTGCCAGAAGCCTTGTACTCGCGCATAGAGGAGATGCCTGCGGCACATTGGCTTAATTTTCACCTTGGGACGCCGTGTCCGCTAGCAATTAAAGACATTGAGGCCGTACGGTCCCTGATATCACAGCAGTGCCTGTTAGCCTTAGCGAGCGAACATGTTTAACCCCTGTTTCAGATTTTTAGGTCTGCACTTGCGATGGAGCGCCGATGCTCTCCCGCGAAGTAGCTGACTTGCCGTAAAAATCATAGGGCAAGGATCAAATATTGCAATGCGTAGCCTCGTCAACCTTCTGGGCTGGGGGGCGCGAGGGCAACCCACGGCGGCCGGCAAAGGCCTTGACAGAGAGCGTTGGATCGCCCATCAAGGGGGTAAAGGGCCGCTTTGGAGAAAATTGTGTGGCCGCACCGGGTCGATCCCGGCCTCTCGTTGCCACTGCGAAAAGCACGCCGCTCGCTCAACATACGCAATCACCGATCCAGGCACGACGCCGATAGCCACGTCGGTCCCGCCGATGCCCGGCCTTTCTGGCCTAAGATATTTCAAAGGAGCATCCGTGCGAGGGGCATCATGAAAGCACTTATCGTTGCTGCGACATTGGCGGCTGGCTGTTCCATCACCTACGCGCAGACTTACCCGCAGGGAGCGCTGGCTGACCAAAGCATGGGGGCCTATAGAGCGCAATTGGAAGCGCAGAAGCAACAGATCGAACTCCAGAACGAACAACTCCAATTACTGAAACAACAGCGCGACCTGGATTTGCTGAGGCAACAGCGCGAACTGAATTCGCTGAGACAACAGCGCCAATTTGACTTGCTCAGACAGAAGCGCTAGATCGCTGTGAGGCGCGGCACACGCCTCAAGATCCGGCTGAGGCGACTCCCGGCCATCAAGAGGCGTTCGTCCTTCCTACAGCCGGGACGTTCCAACGTCGGCTCCGCCGTTGAGACAGGCCACTCGACCGCGCGTCTTGGGCGCAAAATGGGACCTTGGAAAGCAACGGCTACAACGGTACGGCAACCGGTCAATGCAGTACCGCAGCAGACGTGTCCGTTCAATGGTTCGAACCGGAGGCGAAAGATGATCCCGAGCCGCAAAGCCGCCGCGCTGGTGTTACTCGCTGCATTGTCGCTGTGCATGTATGACGTACACGCGCAACACACTGACCAGCAAATCGCCGCCATCCTCATGGTCGCGAATCGAGCCGAAATCGAGGCGGGCAACCTCGCGCTAAGCCGAAGCCAGAGAAGAAGCATCCAGAATTTCGCTGGACAAATGATCGCAGAACACAGGGACTTGTATCAGTCAGCCGTCGAATTGACGCAGAGGCTGATGCTCTACCCCGAAAATAGTAGGATGAGCGAGGCGTTTCGGAACGAAGGGGATGACAACCTTGCCAGGTTGAATGCGGCCGATGAGTACGCGTTCGACGGAGACTACCTCTATCAAGAGATCGCATATCACCAGCAATTGGTTCATGCGGTGGACAACACGCTGCTTCCCGCCGCGAAAAACGCGGAACTGAAGGCGCTGCTCGTCAGAGCGCGGGTGATTTTCATCTTGCATCTCGACTATGCGATTCGACTGCAATCGGCACGGGTCTGGTAATCCCCAGGGGATCCGGGTGAACCAGCCTCGCTTGCGGGTGCACCTTCGTTGATGCCGACAATGCCGGCTTCGAGCTGATGTGCGACGCGCTCGATACTGCGCACGTCCCGATGCATTTCAGGCGGCGTCCGCTGATTAAGTAGCCCCCATAGGCACACTTTTTGCGCAACCGACACCAACGAATTTCACTGCGGAGCAAGTCACGCCGGCCCGGGTGAAGGCATTCGTCGACTTTGCGACGGAATACATGGCAACGGTGCTCAAGCCTCACAGCACGCAGTGACGAAGCGTCCCCTGGCTGCGGCGACGTGCAGATTCCGTCGGCGAGCGACCGAGGCGACCGAGGCGGCCGGTGCGCGCTCCTGGGCGAATGGCCGTTGTAGCTAAGGAAGCGCCGCTAGAATCCTCGCGACCAAACGGCCGGGTTGGGTCGCATTTTGCCGGTCGCGTTTCAGCGACGAGCGGTAGTCGATCGAGATCGACATCGGGCAGGGTTCGGCCATTAACTGCGCTCGCAGTTACATTTCCATCGAATGCCGTTGGCGATGAGCTAAGCTGACTTGATGGCGATCACCAACGCCGTCACGGTTCGGGGCCGCCGTCGCTAGTCACCGTGGTTGGCGTCCGGTTCTGAACACGTAAAACGACCCTCATTGGCCATTTTCAAGCGATGCATAAGAAGGGCAAAAGGCAATGGGCATTCGTCGCCGCTGCTCCAGTTGTCGCTTGCTGATTCGCTAGCCCGTCCATACGGCGAGCGTTCTGTCGACATCGATGTTTTAAAGGAGGATGGCAATGAAGTACGTCATTAGCTGGTTCGAACGCACGCAAGGGTCGCCTGTAGAGTACGAGAATGCCCAGAAGCGAATCCTTGATGTATTTAGTCAGTGGAAGGCGCCAGACAACTTCAAGATCGAGTTTTTCGTGGTGCGCGTGGGAGAGTGGGGTGGGCACATGTTGGTTGACTGCGACGATCCATTGGCGGTTCACAAAGTTTGCTCGACATTCCCTGCATTTGAATTTCGGGCGCACCCCGTAGTTGCCGTCGAGGACGCAGTCCGGGTCGAACTCGAAGCGATCGCCTGGCGAGACGGACTGAAAAGTAAGTGACATCCGGAGGGTTATGTTGCTTTCACGGCGAGTGAACCCGAGACACTGTGCTCTTTTGAGGTGGTCAGTGTCCTGGCATTGCCGCCGAGTCGCGGGCTTACCCCCGCTCGGTCGGACGGCCATCGGCCTGCACCCGCTGGCCGTTGTTGACCGTGAGCGTCCGCTTCAGGGAAAGATGAACGGCTGGAGCGGGTCGACTTGCGGCGGTGGTCGTCGGCCCGGATTGCTAGCACGATGCGGCTGTCTTGGCGTCGATGTAGGCGAGCTTGACCCATGCGAAAGCCTGCGGGCCTAGGAGGTCCTCGGAGCAGCCCGTGTAAGCGCAGAAGTGGTCGAAGTCATCCATCGCGGTGTGGCCGCGATCGTTCGGCTTGAGCGGCACTGCTTCGAGCAGGTTTTCCAGCAGCTGTACGGGTTTCTGATAACACATGGCGCGCTCCAGTGTCGTTGACCATACGGCCGAGCATGAACGATTCTCGCGCACGCCGTAAGCGCCGCCGTTGCCGGTTCTCCAGGATAGCCAGAATTCGCTGAAAGCCTTGGCTGGCGCGGCTTTGCGTCGATCCGCTCAAATTGCATATCGCGTGCTTTTGGACCACCCGTAGAAGGCATTCTCCTTCACCGACGTCAGATAGTCGGGCACCAGATCGGGGCCGAGCTCGTCGCGCTCGTTCGCGATGGCCCAGAGTCGGCCCGTCGTCGGTTCCCATTGCAGGCCGGTCGGATTGCGAATGCCCGCCGCGTAAATGCGGCTTGCGCCCGTCGCCGTATCGACTTCGAGTACGTCCGCGCGCCGGTACTCGACTTCGAGGCCGTTCTCGCCGACATTGCTGTTGGAGCCGGCGCCCACATACAGCTTCTTGCCGTCACGACTGGCGAGCAGGGCTTTGGTCCAGTGATGGTTGACCGTATCGGGGAGATCGGCGAGCTCGACGCCGCGCTCGCTGATGGTGGTTTCGCCCGTCTTGTATGGAAACTTCAGGATCGCATCGGTATCGGCGACATAGAGGGTGTCGCCGACGAGCTGCATGCCGAACGGGGAATGCAGATGGTCGATGAACACATACCGCTGCCATTCCCAGACGTGACCGAAATTGAGCAGGCGCGGAATGAGGGCAATGATCGGCCCACCGAGACGAGCCACGCGGCGCTCTTGCCCCAGAACACGTTACGCGTGCTCATGTAGGTCAGGTCGAAGATCAACGCGCCGACGAACATGCCATACGGGATGGGGTTCAACAGTCCGAAGATCGCGGGCGGGAGTTTCGACGGATGTCTGGCGGGATGTCTGATAGCGGACGGCGCGGTGGACATTGGCTTTTCCTTTCGCTGTGGGAGCTGGTGGCGTCGTCGCGCGCATCAGTTATGCCTGAACGTTTCGCTTGACCTTCGGTTCGCGAGGCTTGCGCGATTGGGCATGTCCGCTGCTGCAGCGTCACCAATGACCGACGCGAGGAGCAGAGATGAGTCGATTCATATTGGCGGTTCTACTGGTTACGTCGTTGATCTGCGGCGTAGCGAGTTGTCAGAAAGCGCACCAGGCCGGCAACGACAGCATGAGTGCGGGTGGTGCGAAGATGGGTGTTGCGGCGTCCGCGCCGGGAGACGGGGCTTCGGCGGGGGCGCGTCAGTTGTGAGGTGTTGGGTCCCAGGGGCTGCCGGCTAGCAGCGCGAAGTCCGCTATCTAGCGGACGCTAGAGCCAGCTCGGTGCCAGCTTGTCGGATCGCGATGGCGGCGTCCGCAGCGAATCCGTTGTCGGTGACGACGAGATCGACTGACTCGAGCGTCGCAGCTTTGTACAGTCCGACCGTGCCGTACTTCGAGCAGCCCGACACGAGCCATTTGCGCGAAGCTACGTCCATCGCCGCACGCTCCACGACGACTTTCGGCGCCGAAGGCGTGGTGGCGCCGCGCCGCAAATCGCAGGAACTCGCCGAGATAAACGCGACATCGAGCACGACATGCGAAAGCGTGGCGACCTTTCCCCAAGTGCGAGGGGGCGATCAATTCTGCAGCGCGTCCCACATTTCCTTGTCGCGCTGCGCGGTCCAGATGCGCGGATGGCTGATGCCGCTCGCTTCGTCGTAGGCCCGCGACACGTCGAACGGCAGGCAATGCTCGTAGATGAAGACGTTGCCGAACTTCGGGTCCATTGCCTTGCGCGTGAGCGCCATCGCGCCCTTCAGATCGAGCTTGTCCTTGAATGCGTCACGGCCCGCCTGCAACAGCGTGGTGACGAAGTCTTTCGTGTAGTCGAGGCCCTTGTTCACTTCCGCCGGCGACAGTAGCGCGGGCCCGCGACCCGGCACCATCTTCTCCGCGTTCAGGGCGCGCAATGCCTCGAGCGTCGCCGGCCATTGTTCGAGTTGCGCGTCGCCGCAATAGCAGGCCGCGTCATACTCGACCAGGTCGCCGGAGAACAGCACCTTCTGCGACGGCAGCCAGACGACCGTGTCACCCTTCGTGTGGCCGGAGCCGAGATGCGCGATGCGCACTTCGAGCTTGCCGAGAAAGAGCGTCATTTCCTTTTCGAAAACCAGCGTCGGCCACGTCAGACCGGGCACCGTTTCGACGCCTGCAAAAAGACGCGGGAAGCGTTCGATCTCCGACTTCATATCGGCTTCGCCGCGCTCGACGATCATTTCGTAGGTGCCGCGGCTGGCGATCACCTGCTGCGCGCCCTCCTTGAAGTACGCCGACGCACCCAGCACACGCACCGCGTGATAGTGCGACAACACGACGTATTTGATCGGCTTGTCGGTGACGCTGCGGATCTTCGCGATCAGGTCTTGCGCCATGGCCGGCGTGGCGGTGGTGTCGACGATCAGCACGCCGTCGTCGCCGACGATCACGCCCGAGTTGGGGTCGCCCTCGGCCGTGTACGCATACGCGTTTTCCGACAATTGGGTCCACGTGATCTTCTTTTCTTCCAGATCCGCCTGGGATGCGAAAGCCTTCGCCATGTCTGTCTCCGTCTCACGAGTCGTTGGGGGATGACTCATGGTCGTCGTCATGTTGTGATTTGTCAATGACAAAATAGCTTGTCATTCACTAAGCTAGGGTAAACTCCGTTGGTTGGTCGGCACGGTCCGATCGGATACCATCTAGGCCTTCCACGGGCGACACCGAACGAGCCGAATCTCCTTCGGGGGCAAGGTTGGACAACACGATGGCTGATACGACAATCGAAAAGAAACAGCGGGGCATTCAGAGCGTCGAAGTCGGCGGACGTCTGCTGCAGGCGCTCGCGCGACAGCGCGCACCGCTCGGGCTGACCGAACTGGCCGGCGACGCACAACTATCGTCGGCGCAGGCTCATACGTATCTCGTGAGCCTGACGCGGCTCGGCCTCGTCAAGCGCGACGCCCTTACCGGAAACTACGAGCCGGGGCCGCTGTCGTTGCGACTTGGCCTGATGCATATCGAACAGCAACCGGTCTATCGCATCGCGGTGCCGTATGCGGCCGCGCTCGCGGAGCGGATAGGTCTGAGCGTGGCGATCTGCGTGGCGGGCGTGCAGGGACCGACCATCGTGAGATACGAGCGCAGCGGTGCTGCGCTGCATGTGAATCTGCACATCGGCACGGTGATGTCGCTCGAAGCGACGTCGACGGGGCGCGTCTTCTGCGCGTTCTGCGCGCCAGAGCAGGTCGCGGAAATGGTGCAAAGCCAAGCTCAGTCGACGGACGCGGCGCCGGCCCGTGGCCGCGCTGCCAAAGGGCTGGCGAGCCCGAAGTGGCGCAAACGCCTTGATGAAATCCGCGCTCGCGGCATCGAGCGCGGAATCGATGCGCCGAGTCCGGGCATCAGCAGTCTCAGCGTGCCGGTGTTCGATGGCGATCAACGGATGCAACTCGCATTGACGGCGATCGGCTCATCGGCCGCGATCGACGTCGAGTGGGATGGTGCGGTCGCGCGTCAGTTGCTCGAAACTTCCCGACGTATCACCGAAGCGGTGATCACACCCGCCTGAGAACCATGCAGATCGAAACCCCGGGCGCGGCTGACGCGAACACGCCCCAACTCAACGACACGAAAGCTCAGCGCGGGATCAGCGCGCTCGACAACACCGGCGAACTGCTGCTTGCACTCGTTGCCGCCGGCCGTCCGCTGTCGCTGCGCGATCTGGCCGCCGCCGCCGATATGCCCGCCGCCAAGGCGTTTCCGCATCTGGTGAGTCTGATCAAGGTGGGCTTGCTGAGCCGCGACGACGCGGGTCTTTTCAGCGCGGGACCGCTCGGATTGGAACTCGGGCTGATCGCGTTGCAGCGCATGTCGCCGATTCGCGACGCCGAACCGGAGATCGTCACGCTCGCGGCGGAGTCCGGCATGAGTGTCGCGGTGGCGATCCTTGGACCTCTGGGGCCTACCGTGATCCGCTTCGAAGAATCGGCGACACCACAACACGTGAGCCTGCGGGTCGGCACCGTGATGTCGCTCGTCAACACGGCGATAGGACGCGTGTTCGCCGCGCATCTCGCGGACGACGTACTGGTCGGGCTGTTGTCGCAGGAATCAATCAGGCTCTCGGGCGCGCCGGTTGCGGAAGTGCTCCTGTCGCCGAAAAAAGGCCCGCCGTCGTTGGCCCCGACCTATCTGGCACGGCGGGAGAAGGTTCTGAACCAAGGCATCGATGACGCGCTCGATGCGCCGGTGCCGGGCATCGGCGCGTTGGCCGCGCCCGTGTTCGATCACACGGGGAGTGTCAGTCTGGTGGTTGCGGTGATCGGTACGTCGGGCAGCTTCGATGACAGCCTGCATGGCCCGACCGCGCAAAGGCTCCTCGCGACCACAAGACGGCTGTCGTGGCGGTTCGGCTGGATCGGGCGCTGAAGGAAGGCCAACCCGCCGGGTCAATCCGCTGGGTCAATCCGCGCGCGCCAGCGCGAGCGCTTCGAGCAGCACGTCGGCATCGCCGATGTGGTTTGCGAGCAGCAGCACCAGCTTCGCGTTCATGAAATGGCTTTGCTCGTCGGTCAGTCCGCTGTGCGCGTCGATGAGCTTTTGATAGAACGCATCGGGATCGGCCATGTTCGTTTCGATGTTCAGCTTGGTCATGATGGTTATCCGTTGCAGGTTGCGCGATCCACGGCCTTGGCGACCGATGCGGTGTCGAGTGCGCGCCAGCGCGCGCACACGTGCTGGTCCGGACGCAGCAGATAAAACGTGCCGGGCCGCGCATCGAAGCGATGCGTGACGATGCCTTCGCCGTCCTCGATCACCTTGACGTGCGGCATGTCGGGCAGAGCGGTCACGGCCGCGCCACGCGGCACGACGATCAGCGAATGGACGGGAACCGCGAGGCGCGCGAGCGCGCCAAGCTGTTCGGCGCATGTCGTCAGGTCGTCTCCGTGGCCGCAGAAATGCACCCCAGTGAAGCCACCATGGCCCGTCTGATTGAGGAACCAGGCATCTTCGCCATCGACCTCGACGGGCGCGTCGGTGCATGCGGCGCCCGGCACCATCGCGCCAATGAATGCGTCGGCGTCGGGCGTGTTCAGCGGTGAGTCGCGCAGAACCGCCGGCACCGACAGACGGCCGCTGTTGACCATGCGCCGCGCGAACGGGCACGTTTTCGCGAGCTTCAGCGTGGCGTCGCGGAACATCCGCGAGACCGCGCTTTTCGGCGTGATGAAGTCAGTGGCGCGCGATGAGTTCAGGATGTTTTCGTCCGCGGCATATTCGCGCTCCGACGCATAGGTATCGAGCAGAGCGGGCGGTGCGTCGCCATTGACGACGAGTCGCAACTTCCAGGCAAGATTGTCCGCATCCTGCACGCCGCTATTCGCGCCGCGCGCGCCGAACGGCGACACGCCATGCGCCGAATCGCCCGCGAACAGCACGCGGCCATGCCGGAAACTGTCCATTCGCAAACACGAAAACGTGTAGACGCTGACCCATTCGAGCTCGAATTCGGCGTCGTCGCCGAGCAGTGCTTTCACGCGCGGAATCACTTTTTCGGGCTGTTTTTCCGCGATTGGATCGGCGTCCCAGCCGAGCTGGAAATCGATGCGCCAGACGTTGTCGGGCTGCCTGTGCAGTAGAACCGATTGATTGCGATGAAAGGGCGGATCGAACCAGAACCAGCGTTCGGTGGGAAACGGCGCCTTCATCTTCACATCCGCGATCAGGAAGCGGTCCTTGAACGTGCGACCGTGGCTGTCGAGGCCGAGTGCCTTGCGCACCGCGCTGCGCGCGCCGTCTGCGGCGATCACATATTGCGCGCGCAGCGGATAAATGCCATCCGGCGTTTCGACCTGCAACTCGACATAGTCGTTTTGCTGGGTCAGACCGATGACGTTGCTTTTCCAGCGCATCTGCAGATTCGCGGTTTGTTTCGCGCGGTCCGCCAGATAGCCCTCGACGTAGTACTGCTGCAGATTGATGAATGCAGGGCGCGCGTGGCCTGTCTCGGGCAGCATGTTGAAGGTATAGATCAGCTCATCCTGCAGGAACACCTTGCCGACGTTCCAGCTCACGCCTTTGTCGACCATCCGCGCGCCGCAGCCGAGCCGGTCGAAAATTTCCAGCGTCCGTTTCGCGAAACAGATTGCGCGCGAACCGCTCGACAGCGTGTCGTCGTTGTCGAGCAGCACGGCGCGAACGCCCTGCTGGGCCAGATCGATGGCCGCGGTCAGCCCGACCGGACCCGCCCCGACTACGACCACCGGGTAGGTGAGCGGCGCACCGCCATCGTGCTCGGCGGCTCGCTCGTAGTCGAATCGCATCGTTTGGTAGTCGATCTGCATGGTGTCTCCGGGCTTTGCGAGGCATCTTAATTAATATATAGCAAGTAACGTTGCTCCTTGCTAATGTTTGCCATTCTATAAAGCTTTTTTGCACCGTCGAATCTGTATTTACCCTGGGGCCGGGCGTGTGCGCACGAGCAGCGACGCGGTTGCGACGGGTTCGATAAAAATGCGAAGCCATTCGCATATGCGAAGGCTCCGCTCGTAGGAAGGGCCGGGCACAAACCCGGTAGCGTTCATTACTCATTGGGCGGCATGCGCTGCGCCGGCCTGCGTCGTGGCTGGTTGTGCCGATTCAGCCACGGCGACGCGTGCGCGGTCGCGGGACTCACTTCTAACGAACGCTACGCTTATTTCAAATAGCTTTCATCGGGGTTTCCTAGGTAACCCGCTATCTGCAGAAAACAGATCAGTGGTGGCCGCGTCAGTCTTTCAGGATTCGACCACTTACGTGATACGTTAACCGCGATAAGCAGCTATCGAGGCCGCTCATGCTGATTCATTCGCTGTTACTTGCGGGGCTTCTTTGGTGGATCTTCGCGATTATTCCGTGGCATGCCGCGGTGATGGACCGGTATTGCCGATCAGTATTTGCGGTGGTGGACGCGGACCATGCGAGTTTCGACTTCAAACACTTCTCAAACCCTGCCCGCCGGTCCGCTACGATTTTCTATCTGGCGTGTGCAGCAGCGCGGCTCTTCGGGTTTCTGCCGTCGGTACATTCCACCACGCGGCAATCGACTGTCCGGCTTGCGATTCCGCTTGCTATATGCGCCGTCGCTACAGGCAGCATTGGCCTCGCGCAGGCTCAAACACAGCCGCCGTCGTTCGAGAGCTTCGCCGTCCCTGCCGGCAGTGCACCGCATGACGTTGCACCGGCGCATGACGGCAGGGTGTGGTACACCGCGCAGGCGCGCGGAGTGGTCGGGCGGCTGGACCCGCGCAGCGGCAAAATCGACACGATCGCGCTCGGCACCGGATCGGCGCCGCATGGCGTGATCGTCGGCCCCAATGGTGCGGCGTGGGTTACGGACGGCGGCCAGAACGCCATCGTGCGCATCGATCCGAAGACGCTCGCCGTCACGCGATTTCCGCTGCCCAAGGACAGGTCAGACGCGAATCTGAACACTGCGGTGTTCGACAAACAGGGGCATCTGTGGTTTACCGGGCAAAGTGGTATCTACGGCGAACTCGATCCACAGCGAGCACGCATGCGCGTCTTCGATGCACCACGCGGCGCCGGGCCCTATGGTATCTGCGTGACCCGCTCCGGGGATCTGTATTTCGCGTCACTGGCGGGGAACTATCTTGGTCGCATCGACCTTTCGACTGGTGCGGCCCAAGTCATTGAGCCACCAACGCCGAACCAGGGCGCGCGCCGCGTGTGGGCCGATTCCAGGGGGCGCGTCTGGGTCAGCGAATGGAACGCGGGAAAAGTCGGCGTTTTCGATCCCGCCACGCATCAATGGCGCGAATGGCGACTGCCCGGCAACGAGCCGCACGCGTACGCAATATTCGTCGACGACCAGGATATCGTCTGGCTCAGTGAATGGAGCGCTAACGCGCTAGTGCGCTTTGATCCGCGTGCCGAGCGGTTCGACGTGTTGCCGTTGCCGCGTGACCACGCGAACGTGCGTCAGATGATGGGCCGTCCGGGCGAGCTCTGGCTGTCCGAATCGGGCACCGATCACCTGCTGCTCTACCGCTCCCGTGCAGCCGACCCGAACGGGCAGTGACGACACGCCGCACCGCAACCAGAATTGCGCAGTGCGCTGCGCCCCGGTGCGCGGGCTGGCCACGACTATGGTCTAGAGCAGCTCGAGAGTTCGCGGATCGGCTTCTCCGCCGAAATACTTGCGCAAAGCTTCGACAAACACGTCGTTGTCGTTGGTGGCGCGCGCGAACAGGGTGACCGACGAGCGAAACTTGAGGTAATCCGGATACCCGAAAATCTCTTCGATGGAGCGGTCGCCGACAAGGTTGACCAGTTGCGTCGTTTCGCGCAGCCGTGGGCCGAGTATCGGGTGGCGCAGATAAGTTTGCGCCTCGGCCAGCGACGAAAGCGCGAATCGCTGAGCCATTGCGCTTGCGCCGAGCCCATGGATTTGGGGAAACACGAACCACATCCAGTGGCTTCGCTTACGTCCATGCTTCAGTTCATCGCATACCTGGGCGTATACCGGGTTTTGTGCATCGAGGAAGCGCTGAAAGTCATCGAGGTCGTTCATTTCGTACTCCGCTGCAGGCGTGGAAACCTGTCGTTGAATCACGATTCTCGCACCTGTTTTCCAGCTCGGGTACGCTGCGCGACCGTTATAAGCGGTGCCAATGTCAATGGCCACACCGAACTACAATAATTCAACCGGTCTGAACCCGCTCCATCCGAACTCGGGTCACACAGGTCATGGGGCGGCTATGCGCTGACTATCCGGGCTGCGTTGGCAGGCCGTTTAGCTGCGCTCCCGGCAGATCGGCAGTGCGCGATTGATCCACTCGCAGCAGGGCATGGGCGACGACAAGCACAGGAGGGACCATGCGGTCGGGACTGAAGACCGGCGTACGCCTGAGACGTTATGCAATCGCGGCGATGGCCGTCATCGCAGGTCTGATTGTCGTCGGCCGCATCACCGGGATCCTGGTCGACTGGCTGTGGTTCTCTTCGATCGGCTATGGTGGCGTTTTCTGGACCATGCTTTCCGCGAGAGCGATGCTGTTTGCCGCGGTGTTCGCAGTCTCTGCGTACGCGATATGGCTGTCCGGGATGTTGGCGCATCGTTACGCGAGGGACGTCGATATCTTGCGAGCGGAAGCAGCCGCACCGTGGCGCGCGACGGAAGTTGCCGGCGATCTGTCAGAACTGATCGCGCCGCGCGTTCCGTGGCGCGCCACCATTGCCTGCGCAGCGGTGGTCATTGGGCTGCTTATCGCCGCTAGCGAAGTCTCGAGCTGGGACATCGTGCTTCGCTTCATTTATCAGGTGCCTGTTGGCGAGCGCGATCCGCTCTTTGACAGAGATATCAGCTTTTATCTCTTCTCGCTCCCCGCGTACGTCGCACTCAAGAACTGGCTGCTGCAGCTGCTCTTCTGCAGCGCGATTGTGGCAGGCGCTGTCTACGGGTTGCGCGGGGACATCGCGCTGGAGCGGCCACCACGAATGCTCTCGGCCGCCGCCTTCACTCATGGTTCGGCACTGCTCGGTTTGTTCTTTGCGGTGAAGGCCTGGTCGTGGTGGCTCGACCGCTTTCTGCTGCTCTATGGCGACAACGGCGTCGTCGTCGGCGCCAGCTATACCGATGTCCACGTCGAGTTGCCGGTCCTGTGGATGCTCGTCGGCCTTGCCGCGGCCTCATCCGTCGCCCTTTGGATCAACATGCGCCGCCGGAGCTATGTGCAGCCTGCCGTACTCGCGCTGCTCGTGTTCGGCAGTTCGTTTGTGTTCGCTGTGATCTATCCATCGTTGTTTCAACGTTTCTATGTCAAACCGAGCGAGCTGAAACTGGAAACACCCTATATCGAGCGCACTATCGCGCTAACGCGACAGGCTTACGGCCTTGCGAAGATCGAGGTTAAACCGTTTGAGGCCGAGCAGGGACTGACGCTCGACTCGCTGCAGGCCAATCGGGCGACCATCGACAACATCCGGCTATGGGATGTGCAACCGCTGATGGATACCTATGCACAGTTGCAGGAGATCAGGACTTACTACAAATTTCTTTCGGTGGACATCGACCGCTATCAGCTTGACGCCGGATACAGGCAGGTGATGCTGTCGGCGCGTGAACTGGAACCGGCGATGCTCCCGCCCAACGCCCAAACCTGGGTGAACCTGCACCTTATCTTTACTCACGGCATCGGCGTCGTGATGTCGCCAGTCACCGAGAAATCCACCGAAGGCTTACCCTTCTTCTATCTGCACGATATTCCGCCCGTCTCCAACGGCGGCCCGGTCATTCGCGAACCGCGTCTCTATTTCAGTGAAGGGCGGCAAGACTATGTCATCGTGAACGGCAATTTAGCTGAATTCGACTATCCCCAACGGCCGGCCAATGCCTACACGAGGTATAGCGGGCGCGACGGCGTCACCCTCGGCGGTGTGGGGCGCCGCAGTCTCTTCGCCTGGCAGCTGGACGATCCGAACATCCTGCTGAGCGGCTATATCACGGACCAGAGCCGGATTCTGCTTCACCGCAACATTCAGGACCGCGTGCGTACGATCGCGCCGTTCCTTACCCTCGACCATGATCCCTATGTCGTCGCAAGCAATGGGCGCCTTTTCTGGATACAGGACGCCTACACCGTTAGCAAGTGGTTTCCTTACTCGCGGCCGGGTTTCGGCGACGGCGCGAATTACATCCGAAACGCGGTCAAGGTCGTGGTCGACGCATACAACGGCACGGTCGATTTTTACGTCAGTGATCCCGCCGATCCGCTGCTGCGCACATACGAGCGCATCTTCCCGGGGTTGTTCAAGTCTTTGAATCTGATGCCACCGGAGCTGCGGCAGCATATCCGCTACCCCGAAGACCTGTTCCTGATCCAGGCGCAGCTCTACCGCGCCTATCACATGGATGTGCCGGAGGTTTTCTACAACCGCGAGGATCTGTGGCAGTTTCCGCAGGAGCTGGTCGGAATGGATGGCGGAAGCGCCGCCAGCACGATGCCGCCGTACTACACGATCATGCGGCTCCCCGGCGACGCACGCGCCGAGTTCATCCTGATGCTGCCGATGGTGCCGAGCCAGCGGGAGAACATGATCGCCTGGCTGGCGGCGCGTTGCGATCCGCCCGGGTACGGCAAGCTCATCGTGTATATCTTTCCCAAGGACAAGCTGGTCTATGGGCCGTTTCAGATCGAAGCACGGATTCAGCAGAATACCGAAATCTCGCAGCAGATCTCGCTGTGGAACCAGATGGGCTCACGGGTCATTCGCGGTCATCTTGTGGTAGTGCCGATCGAGAACTCGATCCTCTACGTGTCTCCGCTCTATTTGCGCGCGGCGTCCGGTCAGTTGCCGGAGTTGAAGCGGGTGATTGCCGCCTATGGTGACGGGGTGGTGATGGAGGACAGCCTGGGTGAAGCGCTTGCGGCGCTTTTCAAGGAGACCGCGCAGGCGGCATCGCCGCACCAGGGCACAGTGGACGCTCGCGCGAGAGAGGCACTTGCCCACTATGACCGCGCCATCGAGCGACTAAAGGCGGGAGACTGGAGCGGCTTCGGCGCGGAACTGGATGCCCTCCGGCCGTTGCTCGAGGCACTCGGTGCCGGCCGTTCCGATGATCGGAAATGACCAGGGGAAATTAGCCGGGTCCGCGCTGCGTGGCGGGTGGCGTGGCTGCGTGAATCGCTCGAAGCCTGTGCGTCGATCAATGCGGCTCGCCGAGGCAAGCGTCGGCAACATCGACGATCGGCTCGTCGTCGGCGTGAGCTTGAGGAAACCGGTCAACGCACTTGATCTGAACGTAGGTCCACCACGTTCCCGGTGGATCGTGACCCAGCCACATCAAAGTGGCTGCAACCTTGGTGCGCAATCCCCATTGCCGCCAGTCAGCACCTGTTGGCGAAAAGTTTCCGTGAATGTCCTTGTACAGGTTGCGGTCCAACCCGTACTGCCTGAGATAGGGCGGATTGATGCGCTCCTCGGGCGTAGCCGGCTCGCCATGCGCGATGCCTGCTTGCGCTGTTGCCGTATCCCGGCGGAAATCGCTCACCGCATGGCCGATCACCGACAGCTCGAACAGCAATGCCCCGCCAACTGCCATGCAGGTCACGATGGTGCAGAGCAAGAGCGCCCAAAGTACCCGCCTTCTTGTCGTCGGTGTCTTCATCACTCGCGGCGTCCTTCCGGCATTGGATTCGCCGCCATGCCGGACGCTTAGGCCCTTCGTAGAATGTCAATCGCCTTTTCGGCATCGCCCAGCGAGTCGACCGCGAGATGCAGGTCGACAGCAACATGCCGCAAGACGCTTAATACCTTTGGAAGGCCGCCTCGGACCTCATTAGAAAAATCTACTTCACGAACGGCACGCGGGCAAGGCCTGTCGGACTACGCACCGGTCGGCAATCTGCGTCCAACTTGCTGCTATTGCGCATCTGTATCAAGATCAAGTCGCCTCATCACGAACAGGCGACTCTGATGACAGACGATCCCGATCCCGATTCCGATGCTGCTGCCGATCCCGACCAACTGAAAGGCCCGGGCGGCATGACCTTGCGGCAAATCCACGAACAGGTGCGGAGCTCCGCCCAGCGCGACCGTGAAGTGCAGACTCGGCGCAATTCACCCGCTCCGCCGCAAAGCCGGTGGCAGCGGTGGGTGCGCTATGTATGGGGCCGCAGCGGGCGGCGCTAACCGCAGTTTGGAGTGAATGACAATAGTGGCCGATCTCTGCCTCAAGTTGCACCGTGACATCCTCACCGCATTTGCCCGGCTACCCATTTGGGTGGTGTGCGCCCTCCGTCCTTCTGTCATTGTGAACACGTCGTCATAACGCTACCTGGACAGGTGAGCAAACGACGACGTGGGGCACAAGCAGGTCGCACGCATTTGGCAGGGGAATTGAAATGGAAACCACATCCTCAAGCGGAAATCCTTTGATGGATCTGTCGGACAATCTGGCAGACATTGTCGCGCGAGTCGGGCGGAGTGTCGTGGCAGTACATGGCCGACATCGCATGCCGTCGAGTGGGGTAATCTGGCGACGTGGCGTCGTCGTGACGGCTGCCCACACGATCAGGCGTGAGGACGGGATCGAAGTTACATTGACCGACGGCCGTACGGTCGCCGCAGTCCTCGCGGGCCTGGATCTGGGGTCCGACGTCGGCGTGCTGAAACTGGACGGCGCGGACCTGGACCCAATCGATTCCGGCGATGCCCACTCACTGAAGCCGGGTCATCTTGCGCTCGCCGTCGCACGTGCGGACGATTCCGGCATCAGCGCTGATTTTGGCGTGATCGGCAGCATAGGTGGTCCTTGGCGCACGTGGAAAGGCGGACAACTCGATGCGTTCGTGCGATTGGACGGCGGTCTGCGCCCAGGTTTCTCCGGGGCGGCCCTCTCGGATATGCGCGGGCAGGTCATGGGCATCTGCACCTCGGCACTGATGCGCGGCGCCGGTATGGTGATTCCGGGAATGACCGTGGAGCGTGTCACCGATGAACTGCTGGCTAAAGGGCACGTCTCACGCGGCTACCTTGGCGTCGGCACGCAGCAGGTCAGCCTGCTGGACGCCTGGGTCAATAAAATGAACCTGTCACTCAGCAGTGGTTTGCTGATCAATTCGCTTGCGCAGGGCGGTCCTGCGGAGCAGGCGGGCGTGCTGATAGGCGATGTACTGATCGAACTGGACGGCAAGCCTTGCCGCGACATTGGCGACGTGAGTGCCGCACTTGGCTCCGCAAACATTGGGCAGCAGTTGCAAATCGCCTTGATCCGAGGTGGCGAACGCCACGCGTGCTCGGTAACAGTGGGCGAACGACCTCGACGGAATTCGTGCAGGTAAAGTCCGGGAAGCGACGAAATGTCGGATGGACAGACCGTACAGACGGCGCCTTTACGGGTCGTGGTGATTGCGACATCGTGGCAAGAGCGCGCAAGCCTGCAAGCGCTCGTCGAGGCGAACCCAGCATTTGAGTTCCTGGGTAGCGCAGCCGACGCCGAAAAGCTCGTCGATTGCCTCGCCGGATCGGTGCCGGATGTGGTCGTCACCGACATCGCGCCGGAGGCGAGCGACGCGCTCAAGACGCTATTCGAACTCTCGCACGCGTCACCGTCGCTGGTCCTGTTGAGCGACGACCCAGACAGCGACTGGATCCTCGATGCGTTGCCCGCCGATGCAGCGGCGATCCTGCCGCGCAACGCGATGCCAGCCGAAATCGTCGTGTCCATCGAAGCCGTCGCCGCAGGCCTTTGTGTGGTGACGCGCGACGTCCTCGTACGGCTGCTGGCCGGAACGAGACCGCCGCGCCAGAAGGTATCCGGCGAACCGCTCGAAGCCTTGACGTTACGAGAGATCGAAGTGCTGGCGATGCTCGCGGACGGACTCGGGAACAAGGAGATTGCGCGGCAACTCGACATCTCGGACAACACAGTGAAATTTCACCTCTCCTCCATCTTTGGCAAACTCGGTGCGACCAACCGCACGGAAGCGGTGATGCTCGGCATGCGGCACGGATTCATCATGGTGTAGACAGATTCGACGACATGCCGCCAATCAACAGATGCGCCGCCGCTGTCGCGGCGCGAGCGATTGATTACGGCGTTGGTGACCGGCGGCAAGCGGGAGATCCAGCAGCCGGTGATTCGTCAGCGAGCAACCGCTGACAGGCGGGTTCATCCCGGCCTCGATCGACATGAAGACTATCGTGGACATACGAAGCGGCCAGGACGGATGTCGCGTTCCTGAACGCATCGGGGAAAATACTGATTCAACCCGGCTTGCCATCGGCTCGGGCGAGGAAAAGCCACGCTGCGCATCGAACGCAATAGAGAACCAGCGCGGCCGCCCAGCATAGACCGGATGCGTATATCCAGGCCATCGTGAACTGCGGCGCGAGCCAGCGGCCGAGTACCCGGACCAACGTTGCGAGAATGAAGAGGCCGTAGCACAGGGAGCGATGCCCGGTGATGTCTTGAGTCGATCTGTGTCGATCCTGATGGCCCGCTTCATGACTGCTCCAAACGGCAACTATGTGTTGATTCATCTTATACCCCGACCTTTTTCGTCGCATGCGACGAATGTTCGCGACAGGAAAACCGGCAAGATTGTCGTCGAAAAGTGCCAATTTCCGATCGAACGTTGATTCGCTCTGCCATTAGCGATACCTTTACATCTATTCTGGTCGTCGGGTTCTGGTCAGCGAAGGGAGAACCGTTTCGTGAAGAGAGCGTGGGCTTTCTCCTGCATCGTCGCATTGAGCGCGATCCTCGGCGGATGCGGCAAGCAGGCATCGCAAAACGCCACTGAGGCATCGGGCGCATCCGCAGGCCAGGCGCCGGTTCTGCCATCCCAGAGCGCGAGCGATGCAAGCGCCGCATCAGGCGCGCAAGGGGCGGGCGCGCTGGCCACCGTCACCAAGACCCAATTGCCGGGAGAGGCAGCCGAAACACTGCGGTTGATCAAAACGGGCGGCCCCTTCCCGTTCAGCGACGACGGCGTCTTGTTCCGTAACAGTGCGCTTTTGCTGCCGAAGCATCCGCGCGGCTACTACCACACCTACACCGTTCGCACGCCGGGCGCGACGGATCGCGGGCAGCGTCGGATCGTATGTGGTGGACCGCGCAGGCAGACCGGCGAGTGCTATTACACCGACGATTACTACGCCAGTTTCAAGCGCATTGCAGAATAGAGACGGAATTGACTGCATGAGCAGACGAAGTCCGCGGGCTGACAGCGGCGTCGCGAGTCATCTTTTCCCTAGCGGTGACGGCGCCTGTTTCGGCGAGTATTGCGGCAACACATAACGCATCGCTGAGCTGCATTCGGCAGAACAAGAACGCCCCGGGCTTCCTGTCAAGGAAACGCCGGGGCGTTGCGTTTGCAGAGACCGAGCCGCAACTGCGACGAGCCGGTGGTGGTTCGTCAATCAGAAAACCTGAAGGCAGCCATCAGAACTATGAGATTTTCCTGCCGCGGCGCTTCTGCGATAGTTGGTTTCAGCCGTTGTGCTGGATATCCGTACCGCGCGTCGCCGACCAGGGAGAATCTGCATGCATCGTTTTGTGATCGTGGGAGGTGGAGCGGGTGGAATCGAACTCGCAACGAGGCTAGGCGATCGTTATGGCGGTCGGCGAAGAAGCGGCGCACAACGTGCGTCGATTACGTTGATCGACCGCAACCCGACGCATATCTGGAAGCCCCTGTTGCACGAGGTCGCAGCGGGAAGTCTGGATCCGTTCGCACAGGAACTGGCGTATGCCGCGCAAGCCCAGTGGCACGGTTTCCAGTTCGTGCAAGGCGAACTTGTCGGACTGAATCGTGGCTCGAGACACGTTCTGCTCTCGCCCCTGCTCGATGACGACGGAACCGAACTGGTGCCGCCGCGCCGGATCGAGTACGACTCGTTGATTCTTGCCATCGGTAGTACAACGCACTATTTCGGGGTACCGGGCGCGGCGGAAAACTCGCTCGCGCTTGATACCGTCGCTCACGCGGAGCGCTTTCGCAAGCGCCTGATCGCAGCTTGCATTCGCGCCGAACAACAACGAGAAAGCGGGGAGGGCAGTGCTTGTGCAACGCCCGCCGAACGCACACCTCGTGTCCAGGTTGCGATTGTCGGAGGGGGCGCTACAGGCGTGGAATTGTCCGCCGAGTTGCGCAACACGGCGAAGGTACTCTCATCATACGGCCTGCATCGACTCGACCCCACACACGACGTCGGAATCATGCTGATTGAAGCAGGTCCTCGGATTCTGCCAGCGTTGAAAGAACGCGTATCGACCGCAGCAGCCGGCTTGCTTGGCAAACTCAACGTCAAGTTGATGGTCGACGAGCGGGTCGCGGAGATCACGCCCGGACTGATCCGCACGAAAAACGGCAAGACCATCCGTGCGGATCTCACAGTGTGGGCCGCGGGCATCAAGGCACCTGCGGTGCTTTCAACGCTCGATGGGCTCACCGTCAATCATCTGGGACAACTCAATGTGCGCCGCACGCTTCAGACCAGTGTCGACGACCATGTCTTCGCATTCGGCGATTGCGCGGCCTGTCCATGGTTGGGTTACGAGCGCAATGTTCCCCCGCGCGCTCAGGCGGCGCATCAGCAGGCATCTTTTTTAGTCAAGGCACTTGCGCGACGCATCGAGGGACAAAAGCTTCCGGAGTTTGCCTATCGCGATCTCGGCTCGCTGGTATCGCTCGGGCACGCGAATGCGGTGGGCAGTCTGATGGGCGGCCTTATCGGCGGCAGCATGCTCGTGGACGGACTGCTTGCTCGCTTCATGTACCTGTCGCTATATCGGATGCATGTTGCAGCGCTGCATGGCTATGCACGCATGATCGTCAATACGCTCGCGCATCGGCTCCGTCGAAGCACGGCGCCGCACGTCAAGCTGCACTGAGCAACAGGTCGTTGTAGGTGGCGGAAGTGTCTGGCCGCTGACACGCGTCGTCTGCATATGAAAGCGGCGGTTCAGGCCAAAGCCGCGACCGGTCCCTGCTGGCCATCGTTCTGCCGTTTCAGACGCTTGCTAGTCACCAATCGCCTCATACCACGCCAAAACGCGCCCATGGAGCCGGACGTTAGCCGACTGTAATGCCAGCGACTCTCCACGTTCATGGAGCGGCTCTAAGGTCTTACCGTTGTAACCAACGGTAAGGAGGCGGCAAATGGCGATATTCCACCTGTCACAACGATGCAATAAGACGTACTTACGACTTTCTATTTCCGGGCTTGCGGGGGTAGCTGCACTCGCGTTCGCTACATTGCCCACAGGCGTGTCTGCGGCAGGCGACGATCTCGCGTCCCGAACGCTGACGCCAATCAAGCACGTGATCATCATCGTCGGCGAAAATCGAACCTTCGACCACGTGTTCGGCACCTACCAACCCGCACGAGGCCAGTCAGTCTGGAACCTGCTGTCGCGGGGCATCGTCAATGCAGACGGTTCACCGGGCCCGAACTTCAGGAAGGCGCAGCAATATCAGGCGCAATTGAGCGCACCGGCCGGATTCTCGATCGCCCCACCGAATAAAACTCCATACGGGACGCTGCCCGCCCCCGAGACAGGCGGAGCGCCGACCGCGGCTAGCGACGCAAGCCCGCCACCGTTCGCGACTCACGATGCGGCCGCCCAGGCCGAAGGGACGGCACTCGAGGCGTCCGACATCGACCAGTTGTTGACCGGCGCGACAGGACTGCCGACGGATGTGAAGGATTCACGGGTGGCCAACTACAACGCGTTGCTGAGCGGTCCCTATCTGTTGCAGCCACCGCTCTACGAGGCGTACATGGGCGGTCCGGTGCACCGCTTCTATCAGGCGTGGCAGCAAGCGGACTGTGCGGTCGCGCATGCGAGTCGCGAGAATCCTAGCGGTTGCCTTGGCGATCTGTTCGCGTGGGTCGAGACGACCATCGGCGCGGGAAGCAACGGCAAGCCGCAACCGACGCCCTTTACCGATCAGACCACCGGCGAAGGCTCGAATGCGCTCGGCTTCTACAACGTGAACAACGGCGACATGCCGTACTTCACGCAGCTGGCCCGGCA
This sequence comes from Paraburkholderia podalyriae, assembly GCF_014397785.1. GTDB lineage: Bacteria > Pseudomonadota > Gammaproteobacteria > Burkholderiales > Burkholderiaceae > Paraburkholderia > Paraburkholderia podalyriae. Next base: position 43,842 of record NZ_VZQQ01000009.1, on the reverse strand, counting down.
ATACTCGATGAGCGACAACTATCATCAACCGGTGATGGGGGGCACGGGGGCGAACAGCATCATGATCGGCGCGGCTGACGCGTACTACTACACCGACGGCAACGGCAACGCGGCAACGCCGCCCTCGGACCAGATCGAAAACCCCGATCCGTTGGCCGGCACCAACAATTGGTACACGCAGGACGGCTACTCGGGCGGCAGCTATAGCAATTGTTCGGACGCGAGCCAGCCCGGCGTCGGCCCGATCCGCCAGTACCTTGAATCGCTGCCCTATGATCCCAAGCCGAACTGTGCGTCGAAGCACTATTACCTGCTGAACAACTACAACCCGGGATATAACGGCGACGGCACAGTACTCGACAGGTCGAAGTCGCCGTATACGATCCCTCCGTCACCGGTGCGCACGATCGGGGATACGCTGCTTGATCGCAAAATCCCGTGGAAGTACTACGGGGAAGGCTGGCGCAGCTTCATCAAGGATCCGTCCAAAAGCGTCTATTGCAACATTTGCAATCCGTTCCTGTACGAGACGTCGATCATGACGAATCAGCAGGTCCGGGACACGCATCTGGCGGACCTGCCAGACCTGTATGCGGACATCGGCGCGGGCAATCTGCCGGCGGTATCGTTCGTGAAGCCAGGCGGACTGCTCGACGGGCATCCTACATCGTCGAAGTTCGGCCTTTACGAAGCGTTCGTCAGGAAACTGGTCGATGCGGTGAAAAGCGATCCGAAGCTATGGGCTACGACGGCGATCCTTATCACCACGGATGAGGGCGGCGGCTACTATGATTCCGGCTATGTCCAGCCCATCGACTACTTTGGCGACGGCTCGCGTATCCCGATGATCGCAGTGTCGAAGTATTCGGCCGGAGGACGCATTTCCCATAGCTACGCCGATCACGCTTCTCTGGTCAAGTTCATTGAGCGCAACTGGGGGCTTCCGCCGATTACCGGACGCAGTCGCGACAACCTGCCAAACCCGGTCCAGCGCGGCAAAAACCCATACGTGCCAGTTAATGCGCCCGCGATTGGCGATCTGTTTGACCTTTTTGATTTCAGGCGGGGCTCAGGCGATCACGATAACGGCCAGCGCGATGGTGATGGCGATGGCGACCGCAGCGGCGGTAAGGGGTGGTGGCCTTTCTGAGGCTGCGCGGCACCCGCTGTAGCACATAACGAAAAGAGCGATCGCCGCGCATTCCGGCGGCGATCCTTAGCGCTTTCAGGAGGACGGTCGTCGCCCTGGGCTCTTAGCCAGCGGGCGGCGCTGTTCTATTTTTTATTTTTCGCCTTCTTTTCTTTAATCCCGGTCTCTTCCCTGAGTGCGGCGGCCGCATGCACCAGGTCATCTGCCTGGTGGTCCGTCACTGCGTGTTCGAGTTGCTCGAGCGTTTTCTCAAGGGTAGACGTCAGCTCGCCCGATTGCTGTTCAATGCATTCCGCCTCGTTTGACATGCGCTTCCAGAGTTTCCTCGCGAAGCGTGGGTCGATCTGATCGCGCGCGAGCAGATCGATGGCGTGCGTCGCCAATTCTATGAGTCCAACTACCGTAGTGCTGGAAGTAGAGACGTCGAGCTCGGAGCGTTTGGTTTCCATTTGGTCAACCTCTGTGGGGATCGGCGGAATTCAACTCTAACGCAAGCTTTCATTGAAGTGGGGCGGTTCCTGACCTTCGGCCGGAGCAAGAAGCAGACCTCCAGACGCCAGTCGTCTGGAAGGGTGGCGAGGCAGCCAGGCGGCAAAGCGTCGGCACGCGACCGTTCCACCGCCAAAGCGGCCATTACTGCGTGCCAAAACGGAATGGTGACTGAGGGTCCGAATTAGGGCGACCGTGTCAGGCAGTAGGCGGCCAACCACAGCCCTTCGCCGTGCAATGAACAAACTTGACGGTTCGGCCGACGGCGATTCCGACTTCTGGATACCGCGATCGCGGGCAGCTCACCGGCAGCAAAATGCTGCCCATTCAAAGCCAACAGCGAACGCGTTCCGACAAAGGTCTGGTAGCATGCCTCACGCCGGCGCTCGAGTTCATTGGTGGATGTCTTTGATGCTAACGTCGCACAACGCGACGTGAGATTGCACGTGCAACTCAACGCTTTGAAAGAATTGATCGGGTCCTTAAAGGAGTGAAGATGGTAAGTTTCCTGACGCATGCCGCGTGTCTGTTGGTCGGCGTGGCGATTGGTGTCTTTGCATGCGCACTTTGCGTGGCACGCGCGAGGAGCTCGAAGGACGACAATTGATCTTTTTATAGTCACGCGGTGTCTTCGCGAGCCAGCGTGGCGTAAATCGCCGTCTTGCATCGCCCAAACCGCCAGGCGGGCGAACCGCTGTCAGAAAGGAAACCGAAGCGGGTGCCATAGTCGGCGCCCGCTTCGTTCATGAGTTACAGAATAAGGGATTACTTGATGGGTGTTAGGTAAGCACCCGACAGGAAGCGCTGCGAACGCGGAATAGTCGCGGTGTAGGCTTGAATCGCGGCTGCAAGCTGCGGACGGATCAGATTGCGCTTGTAGTCGTAGATCGAATAGCCGTCGCCTTCGCCATTGCTCGGATCGCCGTTACGCACGACATACCAGAACGCCTTTGTCACCGAACCCTTGTTCATCAGAATCTTCAACTTGTTGAATGCGGCCGTTTGTCCGGCGTCCGTACGGTCGGTGCCGTTGTTGGTTTCGGTCAGCCAGATTGGCTTGGCGCCGCTGCTGACGAGGTTCGACACCGTGATCATCAATGCCTGCATCATCATGTCGTAGTCGCCGGTGCTGAAGTACGGGTGAATGTCGACGACATCGATCGTGGTGTTCAACGGGCTGGAAGCACTATTCGCGTTGTTACCCATCGCCTTGATGTAGTCGGTCGCCTGAATCAACTGGCTGCCTGCTGGCGGTTGCCAGCCGTTGTTCGGGTACGCCGAGTTGTAGAAGTATGAGATGCCCTGAGTGTGCAGAACCGTTTTGTACCCCGACTGGCTCTTCGTGTTCAGAATCTGCCTGGCTGCCGAATAGAGCGTCTTGCTGCGATTCAGAATGTAGCCGGAAATACCGTTCGGATCGCCGTAAGACGGGTCGGAAGCGGAGAACGACCAGTTGGTCTCGTTGAACAACTCGATGTCAGCCGTGAATGGCAGAACAACGTCCATCAGCGAGCCGAAATACTTCTTGAATGTCGCGTCGCAAAAGTCGAATCGCGCTGACGATGCGGTCGGCGGATCCTGGGTGGCCGAGCATTGGTATGCGCTGGCAGGCGCGTACATGCCGACCAGGAAAAGGATCTTCATGCCGCGCGTGCGTGCGGCGTTCAGAAGAGACTTCAGGAAAGCGACTTTGTTTGGGTCCAGCGTGCCGCCATCGGCCAGCGTCATGAACTCCCACGAGACGCCGAGGCGAACCGTGCCGACGCCCAGTCCGGCAATCAGATCCAGGTCCTTCGAACATTCACCCAGCGCCTTCTGATCCGCACTCCAGAGATTGCAATTGACGTCCATTGCGAAGCGGTCCCTGCCACTGCCAGTTGGCGGCGGCTGGAGTGCGACGAGTTGCTTTAGCGAGGCGGTGGCAGAACCTGCCCCGGCGAGCGTCGGCATTGGTTGGGCGCACACCAGTGTCAGAGCGACGCATAGGGAGAAGAGTCTGAGTTTCATGGCTCGACTATAAACTTCTACCGACTCATGCTGGCACGGAAACGCTGAAGTTACGTGCGGCGATGAACATCGATTGCTAATGCAGTGGCATCGCTGGTCCAGACAAGTCAAACGTGTGTGTCAACCGTCGCTGGCATCACGATCACAAAATATCTGGCACGGCGAACATTGCGAATTGCGAACAAACTCGCATAACGCGATTTATCTGAACGCGTTTATTAAGAAGATTGCTGCAGCGCTCGCATTGAGGAAAGTATAAGGACGGTCGACTACTGCACAGGAAAATAAAAGCAGTTTTATTGAGGCTATAAGAGCAATGTGACCAAACCCACAGAGTGCAGCAAGTCGCGGACCTGATACCACCATCTCATGCAAGTTCCCTGCTACGCTTGGAAATGTCACAGATTCGCCAACCAAACGCGAACAAAGCCGTCGCGCGAGTCGTGCACATTATTGACCAGTATCGCGCGTCGACAAATGGCGACGCGTGGTCCTGCAGGCCGTTAGATATTCAGGGAAATGATCGCCATGTTTCGTCAATCCGCTCGGGCTCGCGCGGCGGTATGTGCGCGCGCGCCGATTCAGAATTCGAGGCGCCGTGCGTTGCTGCGCGGCGTATCAGCCGCAGCGTTAACCGGCGTGTCCTTCCCGGGGTTTGCACAGCACGCAAGCATAGGACTCGTTACGCCGCCCGTTCGTCTCGGTGACGTCTGGCTGGTTGATCAAAGCGGCCGGAAACAGCTGCTAAGCGATTTGTTGCATCGGAAAGTGACTGCGATGCAGACGATTTACACAGGATGCAGTTCAGTGTGTCCTTTGCAGGGTGCGTTGTTTAGCACCGTTCAGCAACGTATATCGCAGCTTCACACTCGCTATCCGGTTCAGTTGGTGTCGATCGGAATCGATCCGCTTTCCGACTCGCCAACCGCGCTGCATGCGTGGCTCAAGCGCTTTCAGGCCGGACCTGAGTGGCGGGCGGCCACACCGACTTTGCAGGACGTCGACCGGGTGCGCGTCGCACTTTCGGGGAGTACGCTGCCGCTCGGCAACATTGCCGATCATTCGACGCAGATCTACTGCTTCGACGCGGACGGGATGTTGCGCTGGCGCAGTGACGACTTGCCTCGCGCAGATCAGGTTTGCGATGTACTGGGCGCATTAGCGCGCGTATAGCTTATTGGATCGAGGCCATGTCAAAAAATAGATCGTTAAAGATTATTTGCCAATTGTTCGACAGGTTCGTGAGAGCGCTGCTGCTAATCTCAGTCATGTCGACACTTTCAGCATTTTCCACGGCTGCCGACGCGCAGACGTCGAGCACGCTTACGGTCAACGGTACGACCTTGTGCGCGGACGTCAACGCCGAGTCGACAACGCCTGGTGCGTTGGTTATCGAGTGGACGTGCAACGGCGGGTATAACCAGCATTGGACATTGACGCAGAACAACGGGCTCTATCAGTTCGTCAACGTCAACAGCAACCTTTGCCTCGATATCTACGGTCAAAGCACGGACGCGGGCACCGGGGCGGACCAGTGGACCTGCAATGGCCAGGCGAATCAAAGCTATCAACTGATACCGCAAAATGGCGGCTTCGCAATCGTCGCGTCGCAAAGTAATTTGTGTCTGGCTGTAGCGAGTCTAACGGCGCAAGGCTCGCAGATCACGCAGCAGCCTTGCAGCGGAACCGCTCTGCAGACGTGGCAAATCAGCGGCATGGCCGCGAATACATTGCCCGCGAAGTGGACCACGCCCTATAACCTTTCGATCGTGCCGGCCGCTGCGGCGAACCTGCCCAATGGCAACGTGGTCGTATGGTCCGCTGATCAAAAGCTGGACTTTACGTCGGGCGAAATAACTCCGGGCAACACGTACACCGCCGTTTTCAACCCGACGACCGGCACCAGCAATCAGGTGCTCGTGACGAACACCGGTCACGACATGTTCTGCCCGGGTATCGTCAATCTTCCGGATGGCCGTCTGTATGTCACTGGTGGATCCAGCAGCGACAAAACGAGCTTCTATACACCGTCGACCGGAACCTGGTCGTCAGGTCCTCTAATGAATATTCCGCGTGCTTACCATGGCAGCGTAACGTTGAGCAATGGCAACGCTTTCCTGGTGGGCGGGTCATGGAATGGAGGCCAGGGCGGCAAGACCGCGGAAACCTGGACGCCGAGCACGGGTTGGCAAGTCAACAGCGCGATTCTCGCCGACTATATCGTCACGAATGACGCGGGCGGCATTTTCCGCTCCGACAACCACGCGTGGCTGTTCGCGGTGGCGGATGGCCGTGTCTTCCACGCGGGTCCGAGCGTGGCCATGCACTGGTTCGATACGGCCGGCGCGGGCAACGTGACACCGGCCGGCAACCGGGGCAGTGATGCCGATGCGATGAACGGCAACGCCGTCATGTACGACATCGGCAAAATTCTGGCTGTGGGCGGCGCGCCGAGCTACGAGCAGTCCAACGCGACTTCGAACGCCACGCTGATCGACATTAGCAGCGGCACGGCCGTGACGCAAACGCTCGCGCCGATGAACTACCGCCGCGCTTTTAGCAACAGCGTGGTCTTGCCGAACGGTCAGGTGGTCGTCATAGGTGGACAGGCGTTCGCGCAACCGTTCTCGGACGACACCGGCGTGCTGGCGCCAGAGTTGTGGGATCCCACCACGAAGAGGTTCTCGGTACTCCCGCCGCAAGCCGTGCCGCGCAACTACCACAGCATCGCGCTGCTATTGTCCGACGGACGCGTACTGAGTGGCGGCAGCGGCCTGTGCGGCAGTTGCTCGACGAATCACACGAACCTCGAAATACTGACGCCACCGTATCTGCTCAATGCGGACGGCTCGGCGGCAACCCGGCCGACCCTCACGGCAGCGCCCGCAACGGCCCAGCTCGGTACAACGATCGCCGTAACAGGCGGCAGTGGCATCCAGGCTTTTGCGCTGATGCGCATGTCGTCATCCACCCACTCGGTTAACAACGAGCAGCGTCGTGTACCCGTGACTTTCACGGTAGGAACGGCGGGCGAATATCTGATCAATATTCCTTCAGATCCGGGTGTCGTCGTGCCGGGTTACTACATGCTGTTTGGTCTGAACGCGAAGGGTGTGCCGAGCGTGTCGCGCACGGTGCAGATCCAATGATGGCACTACGGTTACGCGGTACCGCAACGCGTGCGGCTCGCGCACTGGCACTCGCTGCGGCGTGCACCACGTATGTTGCGCACGCCGCGCCGCTTTGTCGGTCGAACGAACTTGGCTGCTCGATCTTTAACGGGCAGCATGCGCTCGCGGCGCAATTGCGCGGCGACGATCATAGGTTGCCCGGCTCGACCACCCGTTGCGCCAACTGCCACTCGCAAACCGGTGCGGCCGACGGATTCGCGCCACCCTTGACCGCCGCCAACCTGCTTCCCGCCAGGAGTCGAAGAGGCGGTCCGGCGAGTAGTTACGATCAAACATCCTTCTGCACGGCGCTGAGAGAAGGCATCGACCCAGCCGATGTGATGTTGCGCAAAGCCATGCCTCATTACCACATATCCGATACAGAGTGCTCGGCGTTGTGGCATTTCATTACGAAGCCGTAGCGGCGTTGCGTGCAGTTGCCGGAGTTTCCGCGTCTCTCGTGGCCGCACGCATCGGTTATAGACGTATGGCGCCCTGGCTTGTTCAGAAAAACATAAGCGCTCGGCTTAAGGCGCGAAAAACGTCTGATAAGAAATGAGTGTGACGTGGCAGTTAATTGTCATAAAAAGGTGTGTTCGTTACTGAGGAGAGTTAACGATAGTCAGTGCGTTCGAAGCGCTTATTTCGGTAATTTTAACGGCGTGTCGCGATCCAACTGCAAGATGGGTAAGTATGCGCGATCGATAACATTTTGACTCCGAGCGGAGTGTTACGATCATTGCGAATCCGAAACAACATTAAGGATCTGAGGCCGTAATAGATCCTTCTTTGCTACTGCCCATGCGCGTAGCACCGCATTTCGCCTTGGCGTCCTCGCCGGCGCTATCCCCAGAGGTGGCTGCATCTTTAAGGAGATAACATGTCTGATTCTGACGCCGCCGCGGATCCGAAACTGGACGACACGCATCTCGATGTCGATCTAAAGAAGGGGGCCTTTGATCATTCAAATACGGCGAACGCGGATTCTCTATTCGTCTGGTGGGACGACGTGATGAAGAGAACCATGGACGTCTGTGTTGCTTCCATCCTGCTTGTTCTGCTTTTACCAGTGCTAGTCATTATCGCGTTGGCCGTGATGCGCGACAAAGGAAACGCTGTTTATGGTCACCCTAGAATCGGCCGTGGCGGACGTACCTTCAAATGCCTGAAATTCCGCTCTATGGTGATGAATTCGGACAAGGTTCTTGCAGAATTGCTCGCAACCGATCCGCGGGCTCGCGCGGAATGGGAACGTGACTTCAAGCTGAAGAACGATATCCGTATTACGCCGGTGGGACGCATCTTGCGTAAGACGAGTCTCGATGAGTTGCCGCAGCTCTGGAACGTGCTGCGTGGTGAGATGAGCCTGGTTGGACCCCGCCCCGTGGTCCAGAAAGAACTGGTGCGATACGGACGCGATGTGCGCTACTACCTCGCGATGAGGCCGGGAATAACGGGCTTGTGGCAGGTGAGCGGGCGCAACGATGTCGATTATCCGACGCGGGTTGCGCTCGACGTCAAATATGCAATGAACCGCTCGCTGGCGTTCGACATTGGCATTCTCCTGAGGACCGTCAAAGTCGTCTTTGCGAAAGACGGAGCTTACTAGGCCGCGATCCAATTCGTCGCGCGCCGCGGGTAGCACGCTTTCGCCGATCACGCCGACGAATCGCCAATGGTCTCCGTCAAGGATGCACAGTTCATGAGAGAAATGCCATGAGAATAGTCCACGTGGTTGAATCGACCGCTACGGGAACGCTGATGGTAGTCAGCACACTTGCGACGCGGCTCGTCAAGGAAGGTCACGAGGTCTATGTGATTTATTCAAGACGGGAAGAAACGCCAAAGAATCTGCATTCGATGTTCCATCCGGGTGTGGTTCTCGAACATCTTCAGATGAAAGGTCCGTCGCTCACGAGCATATTGTCCGGGCTGCGTCGGCAACTCGCGCAATTGGATCCGGACGTCGTTCACATGCACTCGTCGTTTGCCGGTTTCCTCGGACGAGTTTCGACCTTATTCAGTCTTCCTTCCACCGCGTTTTTATATAGCCCGCATTGCATCTCTTTCGTCAGACGCGACGTTGGCAAAGTGAAGCGCCATTGCTTTGCCGCACTGGAGTGGCTTGCGAGTGTAAAAGCTTGCACGTATGTCGGTTGCTCAGAAAGTGAATGCTCCGCGATCCGACGTCACCTTTGGCGAGACGCCGTGCTGATCGAAAATGCGATAGACAAGGCCGTTGCCGAACAGGCGGACCATCATCTGGGAAGCGCAAGAAAAACCGACGCGGGGAACAAGCGCCGAATCGTAACGGTAGGCGGAATTCGCGTGCAAAAAAATCCCCAACTCTTCGCTGAGATTGCACGTTCATTGGATCGCGATGGGGTCGAGCTCGTATGGATTGGCGACGGCGACGCGGACCTGAAAGGAATGCTCATCGACGCGGGTGTACGGGTGACTGGATGGGTCGCGCGCTCGGAAGTGATCGAAGCGGTGGCGCAGGCGGACATCTATCTGTCGACGGCGTCATGGGAAGGCATGCCGATCTCCCTGATCGAAGCCATGACGCTCGGTACGCCGGTGGTGGCAACGGATTGCGCTGGCAACATCGACACCGTTCGTCATGAATCGACCGGTGTTCTTTATCGAACCGCCGCGCAGGCGTCGTCGCTGATTAAGAGAATAATGGCGGACGACGTGTTCCGGGAAGAACTTGCACGCGGCGCGCAACAGGAAGCGCGCGGCCGATTCAGCGAAGACCGCTTTTACAACGATATGGTGCAGTTGTATTCGGCCCTGCTGAAAGGCATACGTCAGGGGCGTCCGGCGCTGAGCGAATAGTTGGGGAGGGAGGGGGGCTAACGCGGAGCGAGCGGCTCGGGTACCTGTTCAGGAATATCAGGAATTGGTTTGCACGAGTGAACGCGCAAACCATTTTTCATTTTTGAATTCGCGCGAGGTAGCGATCCACCCCCGAAGCGGCGATCACATTCGTCCACCGCAGATGCAGTAGTGTGGAAGGATCATTCAGCGGCACCATGTCGCGGCGGAGATGTGAGATGCTGGAGAACACATTCGGGCCCGTCACCCTGCATTGAATGCCGAACTCGGCGACGGCGTTCAGGTTTGATGGCGAGTCATTGCAGATGATTCTTTTGCCAAGCGCCGCGTACTCCAGTAGTTTGGTTGGCGTTTGGACGTTATACGGACGCCTGTACGGAATGGTGGAAATGGCGACATCGCAATTGCGCACCACCGCGAGTGCGTCGCGCTGCGCGAGACGTCCCGTGAATACCACGCCTGGCGAGCGAAGATACGAGTCCGAGATCTCTTTCTCGACCGGCCCGATTAACACGAGAGTGTCCGACATTTGCTTTGCGGCCAGGAAATCGGCAATCAGGCCGTCAAAGCCGCGTTCCCGCGTTATCTCGCCCAGGTAACAATACGTGCCGGTGGGGAGCGATTGATTGCGGTTCGCGCTCGTCGCGAAGATCCAGTCCGGCACGCCCATTGGCAGGAAGACGGTATCCACGCAGTCGTCGAAGCCCATCATTGCGCGCATCGACTCGTTCTGGAAAATTCGCAGGTCGGGACGCGGGTGGAATTTCTTCTTGATGCTGTCCTTCAGCACGGGATAGCAACCGACTGACAGCGAGCGATAATCGTGAATCACGAATTTCGCGGTCGGGGTTCTCGGGTAGAAGCCCATGATGCACCAAAGAACGTGGTCCTCGGGATTCTTGATCCGCCGATACTCGCTCGGCGTGCCCGAAGAAACGTTGCATCCGTTCTCCGAAAAATATTTGGTGTAAGCATCTATCTCTGGGTAATTCGCCTTGCCAGGATGAAGAATGAATATCTGCATTTCTGTTCCGTGAGTCTAGTAGGGTCGCTGCGTCTGAACAGATTGCCGCCGTCGGGGCAAAAGCTCTGCCGGGAGAAAAATCCCGCTAATGAGCCGGTCAGGAGAGCCTCAGCTTCAGATCCTCTGGCAAAAATGATACGACGTTGGATTGCTCTATCACCTTGTCCCAGATCAGATTGGCGAAGTCCGAGCGGCGATTGGTTTTTGCACCGCGCATGGCTTCCTCATCGATTCCGTCGAAGATGTTTGCTGTGGTGATTACGCTATTGATGCCCATTTCCTCGCAGCATTGAATATTGGATGGCGAGTCGTTACATAAGATCTTCTTGCCTAGCGCGGCATACTCGAGCAGTTTGGTCGGCGTCTGATAGCAGTGCGGCCGGTGATAGGGGAAATAGCAAACGGCAACATCCGACTCGGCCACGTGCTTCAGCGCATCACGCTGCGGTAAAGGACCGGTAAAGATCAGATTTTCCGTCTTCGAGAATTTCTCGTGGATGTGTGGATCCGGCTTGCCGACGAGCAGCAGCGATTTGTTCCTGTCCGAGTATTTCTTGATGAACGCTTCAAGCACGCGATCGAAGCCACGCTCGACGCTCATTTCGCCGATATAGCAGAAGTCAGCTTTCTTCTCATCCTGACCGCTTTCTTCCTGAACTTCAAAAATCCAGTTCGGTACACCCATCGGTAAAATCACGCTGGGCATGCCGGCGCCAAAGCCCATGATCTGTTGCTGCCGTTTGTTCTGGAAGATTCGTAGGTTCGGCTGACAGTTGAAGTGCCGTTTCGCGAAGTCCTTCATCGCTGGCCAGCCGCCCACGGAAAGCGAACGGTAATCGTGGATGACGAAGTCGGACGCAAGGCGGTCCGGGTAGAAACCCATGATTGACCAAAGAATAACGTCGTCCTTCTTTTCGAGTTTTCGGAATTCGCTCGTCGATCCAATCAGAACATCCGCGCCGCGATTCTGAAAGTAATTCTTGTAGGCCGTGATTTCCGGATAATTGGCGTTGCCCGGATGCATGATGAAGATCTTGCGCATGTTGCCCCTTTGTCGCTATAGGGAGATGAAGACAATTAAGTTTGTTATGAAAAATTGCTTTGCAGGCAGTTGTCAGGAATGACCGACGATTCCTGATTCGCCAGGCGGTCCCGTCCCAGTCTCTCCCCAACCAATTTATCGTTGGCCGAACTCATCGACCAGACGTTGTCGTTACGATCGACCGCGATCTGTTCGATGCCGCGCGCCGAAGGACCGAGTCTTTCACACTACACGTTATTGCGGGCGCTGCGCTTGCGACGTCTGATTCAGTGGCCGCGACCTGCCACGAAGCCGCTCGCAGAAGCGCCGAACACGGCCCAGCCGAAGATAGCGTGGCGCCAGCGTGAAGCCGGTGAGTTGCGCGGCAAACCATGACACGGAAGAGTCGTCGTCGATGTCGAACGCCTTGAGCCGGAACGGATCGCTGCTTTGATCGTTCCATCCAACATCGGTCGTGCGTGCCGTCTTGTAGCCGGCTACCTTCAGCATCGCGACTTCGCGCGGACCGTAAATGCCGTAGGGATACGCAAAATGCTCGCACGGCTTGCCGACGAGGCGCTCAACCTCGATGCGGGAGCCGGCAAGTTCTTCAAAGCATTCGTCGTCGTCACAGCGGGTCAGCGTCGGGTGATAGCGCGTGTGGGACTGAAAATCGACATAAGGGCGCATCGTTTCGATCTGGGCGGCGCTCAGGCCACTCACGATGGCCGACTCGCTCAGCTGGTCCTGCTGAAAACCCCGCGCGGCCAATTCCGCGAGGCGCTCGTCGTTTTTCATGCGGATCAACCGCTTCACGTCGGCACGTTTGGCGACGGGATCCAGGAACCAGTGAGTCCGCTGTTGCGCCACGACGCTGCTACAGATATAGATGGTGGGGCGCACGCCGTACCTGACAAAAATGGGTAACAGGTCGGCATTGCCAACATGACCATCATCGAAAGTGATTGCGGCGCGCGGGCGGCCGTTGCCGCGCGAGTTTGCCTCCGAAAGCGGAACGAACTCCACCTTGTCTTTCAGATATTCAAGATGCGCTTCGAGCGTTGCGGGCGTAGGATCGTGATAAAGCAGTATCGCGACACGGTCGCGCCACAATAGCGCTCTAACCGCCGTCGGCACACCAGCGACAAGTAGAGCGCGTGTGAATATCTCACGCATCAAGGGTTTCATATGTCTGTCCAATTACTGGCGATTCAATTGCATTGTGCCGTTGTGGCGAGAAATGAGAATGTGCGGCAGCGTACAGTGGTGCTGTAAGCCATAAGTTAATCTGCGATTGCTGCTGGTATGAATAAATCTCTCTGGTTTCTGGCGTGATATGTCGGGCGCTGGAGAACGTAGAAGACCGCGCCAGAACAGGCGGAATTTTCCTTTAGACGGTAAGACGATTTGTCCCGAGCGCTCGGGTGGGTACGACGTGTGGGGATGTCTGCGCCGGTGCGTTGCACGCCAGGATCCCACACTCTGCATTGTGGTTAATTGTGGCCGTCCCGTGACAAGCATTGTTTTGGTACGCCGCGGTGTCTGCGCACCCATGCAGGTTCCGACTTTTTCGAATATCGATCCGTGGGGTTTTCGATGAATCACAATTCTCCGCTTGCGAATGCTGCTGCGCTACGAAATGACGATGTCAACCTGTCGCGGTATCTGGACGTGCTTGTCGCAAACCGTTGGCTTGTCGGAGGAATCGCCGGCAGTGTCCTCGCACTGGGTGTGGCTTACGCGTATATCGCGCGGCCCGTTTACCAAGCCGATATTCTTGTTCAGGTCGAAGACAGCCTACCAACCAACAATTCGAAAAGCCCTCTGGGTGACGTCTCCAGCATGTTCGACGTCAAAACAGAGGCAACGGCTGAGATGGAATTACTTCAGTCGAGAATGGTGGTGGGCAAAGCCGTTGATGATCTCGGCCTTGATATCAGCGCAAAGCCGAAACGCTTTCCGTTAATTGGCGACTGGGTGGGCCGGAAAGCCACGAGCCTTTCTCAGCCAGGCATATTCGGATATGCCGGATATGCGTGGGGCAAAGAATCGATCAAAGTGTCCAGCTTCAACGTTCCGGAAGCATTCGAAGGCGAGAAGTTCGTATTGACCGTATTGAACGGCGGCCGCTACCGGTTGGAGCAATCGGATCTCGACCAACCGATCGAGGGCGTCGTCGGCGGATCTCTGGACATGAAACTGCCTGATGGCGCGATCACGCTCAGGGTCGATTCGCTGAACGCGAAGCCGGGCACTGAATTCGTTCTGGTGAGGCAGTCGCGTGAAAAGACGATCGAAGATCTGCAGAACAAGCTCAACATTTCGCAGAAGGGAAAAGACAGCGGCATCATCGCGGCGTCGCTGACGGGTTCCGACCGGTTGCTCACGGCCGGCACGCTCGCCGAAATCGGCAAGGCGTATGTCGACCAGAACCTCGAGCGCAAGGCGGCAGAAGCGGAGAAGTCACTCTCGTTCCTGAGCGATCTGCTTCCGCAACTCAAGAGCGACCTGGAGCGCGCTGAAGGTCGCTACAACGACATGCGCAACCGCATGGGCGTCTTCAATCTGAGCGAGCAAGGCAAATCGTATCTCGATCAAAGCGTGGCGGCCGAGCGCAGCCTTCTCGAGCTGAAGCAAAAGCGGGCTGAAATGAGTGCGCTCTACGCACCGGATCATCCGAGCATTCAGGCAATCAACCAGCAGATCGGCATGCTGACCAGCAAGGTCGAAACGCTGTCGAAGCAGGAACAGGCGTTGCCGGACCTGGAGCAGAACGCCGTGCGTCTGACGCGAGAGGTGAATGTCGACAACGAACTATACGTCGGCATGTTGAATAACATGCAGCAACTCAAACTTGTGCGTGCCGGCAAGGTGGGAACGGTGCGGTTGGTCGATAGCCCGGTGGTCCCGAAAGATCCGATCAAGCCGAACAAGCTCCTGGTGATTATCTACGCCGCGCTGGGCGGTCTGATACTGGGCGTGGGCACCGCGTTCGCACGCGCAGCGCTGTATCGGGGCATTACCGATGCAGAGGAGATCGAAGAGCGAACGGGTCTCAACGTCTATGCGACCGTGCCGCTGTCGCAGGCGAGAGTCGCGCGAATCGGCAAGACGCCGAACCCGCCGGCCGGCGACAAGTTCTTGCTCGCGAGCGAGTTTCCGCGCGACGCATCGATCGAAAGCCTGCGCCGGCTGAGGACTGCGCTGCATTTTGCCATGCTCGAATCGGAATCCGGCAATAACCGCGTGCTTCTGACCGGCCCGACGGAGCAGGTTGGCAAGTCGTTTCTTTGCGCCAATCTGGCGGCGGTCGTATCGGCGGCCGGCAAGCGGGTGTTGTTGATCGACGCGGATTTCCGCAGGGGGCACCTCGAGCAGTACTTCGGTGTCGATTGCAAGCCCGGACTGGCCGATTACCTGTCGTCGTCGGATGGTGAATCTGAGTCAATCATCATGCGTGACGTCGTACCGGGCCTCGATTTTGTTCCGCGCGGCGCCACGCCGGAGAATCCCGCCGAGCTTCTGTTGAGCGAGCGCATGCAGCAATTCCTCGCGAACACAAGCGAATACGACATCGTGCTGATCGACACGCCGCCTGTTCTCGCCGTGTCCGACGCAACCGCGCTCGCGCATAGCTGCGGCACTGTGTTGCTGGTCACGCGCTTCGAGACGACTTCCATTGCCGAGGTGATAGAGGCAACCAAGGAGTTGAAGCAGGCGAATGCGCACGTGAAGGGTGTGATCTTCAACGGCATCAACACCGAAATGTATCGCTACAGTCTGGGCGCGCGTGCCGGGCTCTATCGGAACGCGTCTTATCTCGACGGATTGCCGGCCAGTGGGGACACGCAAAAAAGCTAGCCATGGCGACAGATGGAGGACCGCTCTCCTGAAGTGCGTTCAACAAACCAACCGGCTTTCGGCGTAGATAGACTGTGAATATCAAACACTCGTTCGTCAGTGTCGCTGGGGTCGTACTCAGCCAGGCGCTCAGTTTTGTTTCGGTACTTCTAATCGGGAAGTATTGTGGGCCAACGGATCTCGGTTACTTCAGCCAACTGATGGCCGGCGGTCTTTTCGTCGGCTCGGTGATCGGCTTGCGGCTCGAGGTGGCATGCTTGACGGCGGAAAAGGCGCTGGCTGTGCGCGCGATGACGAGCTCCAGCGCCGTCGCCATACTGATCGGTCTTGCGCTCGCGGTGGCCGCAATCATTTCGGGCCACCTCGAATACATTCCGGTAATCTGCCTCGCGTTCGGTGTATTCATGCAGCAGGCGCTGTGTGCCGCACTGACCAGCGAAAGGAAGTACGCGAAGATCGCCTCGATCCGATTCTTTCCGAATGCTGCGTTCGCTGGCTACTTCATCTGCCTGATGGCGCTGTCAAAAGGTGAGTGCACGGGCGCAAGCGTCTTCAATACCTATAGCTGGATCTTTCTAGCCTCCACTTTCGTGCCGGCCGTCATTTATCTTTACTCGGCGCGAAATCTGGTCCCGGCTGCCTTCATGAAGCTGTCCGCGCTTCAGATCCAGTACGCTAAATTTGGCGTGCCTACCACGACGCTGAATTCCTTCGTGATCTATGCGTCGGCCATTCTGATGCCGATGATCTTCGACCATCGCGACGCCGGCATCTTCGCGCTCGCGTACCGCGTCGGCTATTTTCCCGCGTCACTGTTGTCGCAGAGTCTTGGGGCCGTGTTCCGCCGCGATCTGATCGATTACTTCGACGGCGAACGAAAAGGCGGCGTGAATCCGACCCGCCAGTTTTTAACGTCGCTGACTTTTATCAGCCTCGCGCTGGTCGCCGCATGCTACGCGGGCTTGAGTCTCATTATTCATGTGAAGATGGGCGAGCAGTGGGAATCGTCAATGTCGGTGTACCTGCTCTTCGTTCCGTACTTCATCACCATGGCGATCTACGGTTCGATGGCGCAGGTGTTTATCGTCGTGAACCGGCAGAAGGTTGATCTGATGATTCAAATGGCCAATGCGGTCCTGATCTTCCTGATCTTTGCGACGGCGCATTTCTTCGGAGTCGGCTTCATCCACACGCTGCTGCTGCTCAGCGTGAGCGGAACAATCGTGGCAAGCGTGGGCACGTATCAGGCACTCAAGATCGGCAAGGGGACCGAAGCTTATACGGATCGGCAACCCGGTTGGGGAACGCCATGAACGTCACCGTCAGCCGTGCAATGCTTGCGGCCTTACCGGTCACGTGCACGTTCGGAGATAAAGCATGCGCATTGTAAAAATACCTGGCATTATCGGCAAGAGTGCGAGTCCGGGCGTGTCAGCGGCGGTGTGGTTCCTGTTGTTCATTGCGCTGTACGCCATTTCAGCGGCGCACGATTCATTGCTGCCCGAGCGCTTTCTGCACGATGAGGCCCAGATCTTCGACCGGATGAAGACCGTCACTTCGTTCAAGGCCTTTGGGGATTCGTTCGACAACCTCGCGTGGATCTTCAAGGGCTTTGGGCTGGAGAATTTTTCAATCTCCCTTGCCGGTTTTCTGGCATCGACACTCGGCATGTTTTTCGCCATCTGGCGCTCCAGTGTCAAGTCGTTGAAGCCCGCCGAGTTTGTCCTCGTTGCGTTCTGGCTTGTCAATCAGACCGTCTACATCGGCATTCCGTCGAAAGAGCTCATCATTTCTGTCGTAGTGATGCTGCTGCTGTTTTATAGCTCGTCTCGCGCGATTCTGGCTTTGTTCGTGGTGCTGGCAGGACTGGTCGCTGTTTACTTCCGCTCGTACTGGGCCATTACTTTGGTCGCGACCGTGTTTCTCTACCTCGCGCCGAAAAGCTTCAGAAAGCCTTTGGCGTTGGTCGTGATCGCACTCGTCATGTTCGTGATCGTCGCGGTCGTGTTTCAGAAGGTTTACGGCCAATCGTTGGACTTTGCGCGGCAGAGTGCCAACGAGTGGCGAGATCCGAATGAAGTGGGTTCAATCATCGTTCAGTTCATTCCGGGCAGCAGTATGTTCATCGGGGTGGCGAACGTCGCCATTACGCTTGCGACCTTCGTGTTGCCGTTGCGCCTGATCACGTCGGGTTCTCCGTTGCAGATGCTTGGCGGTCTTGGCGTGTTCTTTACCTTCTGGATTGTGTTCCTGCGCTTCCGCATGGCCACATCGCTATTTCCGGTAGGCCGCTTCGAGAAACTGTGCTTCTGTTTTGTGGTTAGTTTCATCGCAACGCAGGCTATCTTCGAACCGGACTATGGCTCATTCCTGCGGCACCTGTCTCCTGTGTCACCGATGATCATGTTCCTCGTTCTGCGCCTTGAATCGCTTCGGAAGGGCAACGAACCGGTTGCCGAACCGCGGAGTTGACGGTTTGTTGCGGGTCGGCTATTGCCGGCCGCGGCGGGCGACAGTCGTGAGCGGGACGCTCAACTGTCGGGATGGCTCGCGACAAAACTCGCGAACGCGTCATACGGAAGCGAAAGCGCCGTGCCGTTGATCACCAGACCGTAGGTTGCGTCACCGCTATCGAGCTCGTAATACATCGCCGATTGAATGTTCTTCGTCTTTCTCGCCTGGTAATAAGTGAGCAGGCGCGACGCGATGTAGTGGGCCCGGTACGCCCCGGTCTTCTCCGGCCCCGTGTTCCACTCTGAAATCACGAAGGGAACGCCGTATCGGGCCTTGCAGTAGGTGGGCAAATCGAAACCCGGGCCGGACCCGTCGGAGCCGATATCGAAGAGGTCGCCGTACACCTCGTAGTTGTGCCAGGTGGTCAAGTCCCACCGTACGGTCGGATGGCCGCTCGTGCCATCGGGCTGCTTGCCGTCCCATAGGGCGTCGGATGCGCCGATATCCGCGACGCAAAAATTGACGCCACATTGCGCATCCGCTTGCACCGACTTCACCCCCGCGATCATGCCGCGCATCGCGCCACGCATCAGCGGCCAGTTCGCATTGTTGAAGTCGACCACTTTCGTTCCTGCGGTGGTGGAATCGAGGATGATCCCGCTTGCGCGCGTCAGTTCGTTGCCGCATTCATACATGGTCACGCCGTGGGGTTGCAACGCGGCCGCCACAGCGACCGCGCAATTGAAACCCCGCGTGTACGCCGCCGATTCGCTCGTGAAGAGGTTGCCGTTGTTGTCGTAGATGCCGACATCGACTATCACGAAAAGCGTCAAGCCCTCTGACTGGAAAGCTTGTGCCAACGCCACGACCGCGGCGAGCTGCGACGGGTTGTCGGTACAGCTGAGCCGGTACGTCGAGCAGCCGAGCGTTTTGATGATCGACACAAGCTGTGTCGTCGAATAGAGATAATCGTAGTGCCCGTTGATACCGTGAAACGAGCCGGCTGGCGCCGCGGTCACGATGCGCGGATCGTTGCACGGCAACCATTGATCGGCATCGGCGCACACGTAGAACTGACCGCCGGTCGTCTGTGCCCAGAACTTGCCGCCGTACCACAGCAGAAGCGCCGCATTCGACATCGTGCCGACGGCACTCCGATCGCGGTACACGACGCCGTTCGCCACGGTCCATATGGCACCGACTTTATCGATCAGATACGACGCGGGCGGGATCGCGGCGCCGTCGGCGGAGGTGCCGCCCAAACGTGGGTCATCGCACGATTGCCATCCCGAGCCGTTCCATCCGTAAAACTGACCGCCCGTTCCTTCGTGATAGATCACACCCCCGTACCAGAGTATCAACGAGACGTTGTAGGTGTTGCCCGCTGCGACGCCGTTCCGGTAGACAGACCCGTCGACCAGCGTCCACGACGCGTTCTGATTGTCGATGACCACCGTCGCCGGCGGGATGGTCGTGTTCTGCGGCGAAACGTTCGAAGCGTTGCCGGCCGATCCCGAGTTCGGATCTGATGCAGAGCCGGAGCTTTCGCCCGAAGTCGAGCCGGATCCGTCGGTGGACACCGTTCCACTTGAGGGCGGCGGCGACGAGCCGTTCACCACGGTCGTCGCGCCGCCCGTCGAGGTCGTGATTCCAGAGCTCGTCGTACCCGTCGTGCTGGCGATGCCGACGCTGCCAGTGCCGGCAGGGGGCGCTGCCGCCGTGCCCGAAGGATTCGCGGCATTGCCCGGGGGAGAGCCGCCGGCATCCGCGGTACCACTACCACCGCCGCCGCACGCGCTCAATACGACGCTTCCGCTGAGCGCGGTGAGACAACCAAGAAATTGACGTCGTGCAATCATGACAATAGCGCGGGCTGCCGCGAGGCGGCCCACAAAGAATTTGCAGAGAAGTTGGGGAGCCCTGCGGATCGCGAGTGCGTCGCGTGAACCGTTCAGGACATTCGATGTGCGGCCGCGCGCGGTCTTTCGTTGCGACCGTTCACTGCGTCCGGCAAGTCATGCCTGTCTGTCGGCACAGGCGACGCGTGGGAGCAGGGTCGTGCGGAAATAAAACCGTTCTTCTCGCAATGGACGAACTGCGGAAAGATTTCACTCTGCGGGCGCGGGAGGGATTGGGAGTCGGACGATGCCTGTGCAGCGGCACGCCGCCTGGGTGCGATGGGGTCCAGCAAAGCGGGCGTTGCAAGGTCGCGGCGCAATCCGATGAATACCTCCCCGGAACCCGGGCTGTTCGAACGATTGACCGCCGGGCAGCTAACCGACAATTCGTAGGTATGCGAGGCGGGTCTCAACGCGGGGCGGCCTCCCGAACGACGAAACGGTATTCGTCACCACGTGCACTTTGTCGAGGCAGGCATGTCAAGCAACATTACGATTACGGACGAACTCGTAGCTGAAATCGCAAACCGGATGGCTGACGAGGGCCAGACGGTATCACCCGTAGCCATCTGGTCCGAAGTCCATACAGGCTCGGTGGTCGCGGTGGCAGCGGCATTGCGCAAATGGCGTGAAATGCGCGCCCCGCGGGTGCCACAGGTCGTCGAACGTCCTGCGTTGCCGGAAACCGTGACCCACACCATGCGCGATGCGCTCGACCGGCTGTGGACGTCAGCGCAGGACGAAGCTGAACGCTCAGTCGCGCGACGCCTCGCCTCGATGCGCCAGCGTGTCGAGGACGCCAGCAACGAGCGCGACGACGCGCTCGCGGAACTGCAGACCACCGTCCAGGAACTCGATGCGCTGCAGGTCCAACTGGATCAGATCACGAGCGCCTACGACGAGAAGGTCGATGCGGTGGCCGGGCTCGAAGAGGACATCGCACTCGCGGTGCAACGGACCGACGTCGCGGAGAAGCGCGCACAGGAACTTGCTGAGCGCGTTTCGCTCCTTGAAGCGGAACTGGAGCGCGCGGAACTGGCGTCGGAACGTGGAGCGGTTTCGCGCGAGCAGACCGACGCCGCGGGCGCGGACGAGGTGCCGAGCGAGTCGGCTGCATCAGTTGATGAAACGCCGGCCGGCGAAACGGAGCGCGCGGCGCTGGAGGCGGCGCATTCCGAAGCGGTCGCTCGTCTTCAGAGCGAGCTGGAAGCGATTCGCGCGGAGCTGCAGGCCGAGCAGGAAGCGCACGCGGCCCGACGGGACGAGGTCGCGGGCGCGCAGGCGGAACGGGATGCCGCCGCCCTCGAATTACAGAACATCCAGACGCAGATCGCCAGCCTGACCGATGAGCGCAATGCAGGCGCCTCCGAAATCGCGAGGCTGTCGGCCAGCTTGTCCGAAGCGCAGCAGCGTGCCGA
The DNA here is from genome assembly GCF_014397785.1 of Paraburkholderia podalyriae. GTDB lineage: Bacteria > Pseudomonadota > Gammaproteobacteria > Burkholderiales > Burkholderiaceae > Paraburkholderia > Paraburkholderia podalyriae. Next base: position 22,509 of record NZ_VZQQ01000009.1, on the reverse strand, counting down.
CACGGAGCAGCAGCGCGCGGCCGAACTGGCCGAAAGCGCCGCGGCGAGCGAGAACGTCGCGGGCATGGAGTCTGCGTCGCCGGTGGGTGCCGACTCGCAGCGGATCGAGGCGTTGAACGCGCAGATTGCGCGCGACGCGCAAGCCCATTCCGCCGCGATTGCCGAAGCGCGGGAAACCGTCAGGAAATGGGCCGATTACTCGAACGCACTGAAGCAGCAACTGGCTCAGGCGAATGAACAAATGATCGTGGTCCTCGCCCGCGGCGCAGGCGAAGCGTCGCTGAGCCGCCGGCTTGCCGCTGAACTCGGCCAGCTCAAGCCGGAGCATGAATTGCTGCGCAAGGAGATTCAGCAGCAAGTGGTCGTCGAAACGATCAACGCCCAGCTCGAGAAACAAGGCTATCGCTACGACGAGAAGACGGGTTTGGTGTCGAAGCTGGACACTGAAAGCTCGCCAGCGTGATGCCTGATATGCGGCCCGAAAGTGGTCAGACTCGCCAACGACATCGAGTTCGGACTGGCCGCCTACTTCGTGATCAAGTACCTGTGCATGGCGGTTTGAGGTCGGTCCGATAGTCAGCGTGAGGCGCGGGCAAGCGTAGAATTGCCGGCGCAGCGGCGATCCCGTTCGTCGCCGGACCGGAGACCGATGGCTGATGGAAATCAAGTGGATCGAAGACTTCATCGCACTCGCCCGCTATCAGAGCTTTTCGCGCGCCGCGGAGTTTCGCAACGTCACGCAGTCGGGCTTCAGCAGGCGCATTCAGTCGCTCGAACAATGGGTCGGCGCCGATCTCGTCGATCGCAGCGGTTTTCCGCCGACGTTGACCCCGGCAGGGCAGCTGTTTCGTGACGCGGCCGAAGACATCCTCGACAAGCTGTTCGACACGCGGGCCATCATTCGCACCGAACGGCGCATCGCGGGCACGAGCCTGCAGATCGCAGCGGGCCACACGATCGCGCTGAACTTCCTGCCCGCGTGGCTGCGCACGCTGTCGAAGCATGTCGGCGAAGTGCGTGCGCGTGTGATTCCGGCGAACGTGCACGATTCGATACTGATGCTGGTCAACGGCAACTGCGAGCTGATGTTCGCTTATCACCATCCGCAACTGCCGTTGCATCTCGATCCGGCCAGGTATGAATGCGTGACCGTGGGCGTCGACACGTTCATGCCGGTATGCAGGCCCAATCAGCGGCTTGCGCACGCGTACCGTCTGCCCGGCGTGATGGAACAGCCGATGCCGTTCATCGCCTATACGGAGACGAGCTACTTCGGGCGCTGCTTCGCGTTGCTGATGGAGCAGAGGAAAGCGTCGCCCGCCTTGCATCTTCACTATGAGTCCGACATGGCCGAGGTCGTGAAGAAACTCGTGTTGGAAGGCGAGGGCGTCGCGTGGCTGCCGAAGAGCTCGATCGCCGCCGAACTCGACACCGGCCAACTTGTCGCCGCCGGCCGCTCCGAATGGCAACTGGAGCTGGAGTTGCGGGTGTACCGCGACCTGACGAATCGCAGTGAACTACTCGATACGCTGTGGCGGCACCTTCGGGCCTCCAAGGGAGCCGCCGACTAGGCCCGCCAGGGTTATCCCGCCTTATGCGAAAATTGCATAGCCGTATGCAACACTAGCATTCACGTCTTTTCTGCCGTCTCTAGAATTCCGTCCAGACACAAATAATCTCAGGACGGAGACACATGAAGAATCGGCTTACCCTCTACATCCTCGCCGGCATGGTGCTCGGCGTGGCCGTCGGTTACGTCTGCCATCGCGCGGCGGCCGATGCCGCGCAGGCGAAAGAGATCGCCGGCTACTTTTCGATCATCACCGATATCTTCCTGCGGCTCGTGAAGATGATCATTGCGCCGCTCGTGTTTGCCACGCTCGTGTCAGGTCTCGCCGGCATGGAAGGCACCAGCGACGTGCGCCGGATCGGTCTGCGCTCGATCGCGTGGTTCCTGTGCGCGTCGCTGTTCTCGCTCGCGCTCGGTCTCGCGCTCGCGAATCTGCTGCAACCGGGCGCGGGTTTGCACATGACCCAGACGAGCGCTGACGTTGCCACCGGCCTCAACACGTCCAGCCTCAACTTCAAGGACTTCGTGACGCACGCGTTCCCCACCAGCATCGTCGATGCGATGGCGCGCAACGATATTCTCCAGATCCTCGTCTTCTCGGTGATGTTCGGGATCGTGCTCAGCGTGATCAAGTCGGACCCGCGCGTCGCGCCGCTGATCGCCGGCGTCGAAGGGCTCGTGCCCACCATGCTGAAACTGACCGATTACGTGATGCGTCTCGCGCCCGCGGGTGTGTTCGGCGCGCTGGCATCGGCGATCACGGTGCATGGCCTCGATGTACTGACGACGTACGGCAAGCTCGTCGCCAGCTTCTATACGGGGCTCGCGCTGCTGTGGACCGCGCTGATCCTCGCCGGATACGCGTTTCTCGGCAAGCCGATCTGGGCCTTGCTCAAGGCGATCCGCGAACCCGCGATGCTGGCGTTCTCCACCGCGAGCAGCGAGGCGGCGTATCCACGCCTGACCGAAAAGCTGGAGGAATTCGGCGTCGACAAGAAAGTGGTCGGCTTCACGTTGCCGCTCGGCTATGCGTTCAATCTCGACGGCTCGATGATGTATCAGGCGTTCGCCGCGATCTTCATCGCCCAGGCGTTCGGCATCGACATGCCGATCGGCACGCAGATCGTGATGCTGCTCGTGCTAATGGTGAGCAGCAAGGGTATGGCGGGTGTCGCGCGCGGATCGGTGGTCGTCGTCGCGGCCGTCGCGCCGATGTTTCATCTGCCGCCATCGGGCGTCGTGCTGGTGCTCGCGATCGACCAGATTCTCGACATGGGGCGCACCGCGACCAACGTGATCGGCAACAGCATCGCGACGGCAGCCATCGCGAAGTGGGAGGGCCAGCGCGTGGCGCGGCAGGAACGCCGCGCGGCGCTGGCGACGGCTTCGTTCGGCCAGTTCGAAGGCGAGACGAAATGAGCGGCATCGGCGCAACGGCTGCCACGAGCGCGCGCAAGTTCGGCGTGGTGGGCGGGCTTGGCCCGCTCGCGAGCGCGGACGTGTTCTTCAAACTGATCAAATCGACGCCAGCCACGCGCGACGCCGAGCACTTCGATGCAATCTTCGAGCAGCAGCCGTTCCGCAGCGCCGATGCCGACAGCGAGACGTTGACGCAGCGCAAGCTGTACATCTTCGATCTGGTCAGCAGTTTCGAGCAGCGCGGCGTGACGACGGTCGTGCTGCCATGCTTTCTGAGTCATACCTTCATCGACGAACTGAAAGCCAATTCGCCGCTGCAGATCGTCGACATGGTCGATGCGGTCCGCAGCCACGTGCGCCGAAGATTTCCTGCGGTGCGCCGCGTGGGCGTGCTCGCGTCGGCTCATACGCGGCGCAAGCGCCTGTTCGAGAAGTACTTCGCGGCGCCCGAGTTCGAAGTGATCCATCCGCGAACCAGCGACGGCATCGATTTCGTCACCGAAGCCGTCTATGGCGAGGATGGCGTGAAGAGCGGCAATCTGCGTGGCCGCCCTGTCGAGTTGCTGCGAGCGGCGTGCGAGGACCTGATCGCGCAGGGCGCCAGCATCATCGTGCCGGGGCTCACCGAGATCGCGCTCGTCGCGGATGAACTCGGTGCGTTGCGCGTGCCGCTCGTCGATTCGAACCTGGCTTACGCGCAGTACGTCGTCTCCGGTCAGTACCACACGCCCGAGACGATCTTCAAGGTCGGCGTGGTGGGCGGCGTGGGTCCGGCGGCCACCGTCGATTTCATTCACAAGATCGTGCGCGCGACGCCCGCGCGGCGCGATCAGGACCACATCAAGCTCCTCGTCGAGCAGAACCCGCAGATCCCGGATCGAACGGAGAATCTGATTGGCGATGGACCCGATCCGACCATCTCGCTCTACGCGACCTGCAAGAAACTCGAAACGGGCGGGGCGGATCTGATCGCGATCCCGTGCAATACGGCGCATGCTTTCGTCGAGCGGATCGAGCCTTATCTCGGCGTGCCGATCGTCAATATGCTGACGGTGACCGTGCGTTATCTGCGCGAGTCGTTTCCCGCGCTGCGCTCGGTCGGTGTGCTCGCGACGTCCGGCACGATCGCGAGCGGCGTCTACGAGCAGGCGCTCGAATCGCACGGCTTGAGGCAGGTTGTCCCGGCACCCGCGCTGCAGGCGCGCGTGATGGACGCGATCTACGGCAACGAAGGTGTGAAGGCCGGATTCACGACGGGGCGGTGCCAGCAAGACATCGCCGCGGCGATCGACGGGCTCATCGCCGCTGGCGCCGAAGTCATCGTTCTCGGCTGCACGGAACTGCCGCTGCTGCTTCGTGAGCCGTATGTGGTCGGCGCGAACGGCGCACGCGTGAGCGTCGTCGATCCGACCGATGTGCTCGCGAAGCAGTGTGTCGCCTGCGCAACCGCGCCGCCTCACTAACCCAACCGCATCAACCAGTCAGCGCGACGGATCTGCACACGACGTGTGCCGGATGACCCCGCTCGCCTGCCGATTTTAGAACCTGAGAGGTAATCATGCTTGCACCGACCGAACGTATCGAACACGACCTTCTTGGCGATCTCTCCGTGCCCGCGAGCGCCTATTACGGCGTGCACACGCTGCGCGCGATGCAGAACTTTCCTATCACGGGCATTCCGATCTCCGCGTATCCGAACCTCATCAATGCACTGGCGAGCGTGAAGCAAGCCGCGGCGCTCGCGAATTACGATCTCGGCCTTTTGAGCGCTGTGAAGATGCAGGCCATCGTGCATGCATGCGGGCAGGTGCGCTCAGGCGCCGCGCACGAGCATTTCGTCGTCGATGTCATTCAGGGCGGCGCGGGAACGTCGACCAACATGAACGCGAATGAAGTCATCGCCAATCTCGCGCTCGAACATCTCGGGCAACAGCGCGGCGAATACGCGGTTCTTCATCCGAACGAGGATGTGAATCTCGGCCAGAGCACCAACGACGTTTATCCGACCGCGCTGAAGATCGCCACGTACGCGGGAATCATGCAACTCGTCGACGCAATGGGCGTGTTGCGCGCGTCCTTCGAACGCAAGGCGGTGGAATTCGGCAACGACCTGAAGATGGGCCGCACGCAGCTTCAGGACGCCGTACCGATGACGCTAGGCCAGGAGTTCAGTACTTTCGCGGTGATGCTCGGCGAAGACGAAGAACGGCTGAAGGAAGCGGCCCAGCTTATCTGCGAGATCAATCTCGGCGCGACGGCGATCGGCACCGGCATCAACACGCATCCGGAATACGCGCAGCTTGCATGCAGACACCTGAGCGAAATTACAGGTATTGCATTGACCACGTCGCCCAATCTGATCGAAGCGACGCAGGATGTCGGCTCGTTCGTGCAGCTGTCTGGCGTATTGAAGCGCGTCGCCGTGAAGCTGTCGAAAACCTGCAACGATCTTCGCCTGCTGTCGAGCGGTCCCCGTGCGGGCCTTGGCGAAATCAACCTGCCGCCGGTGCAGGCGGGCTCGAGCATCATGCCGGGCAAGGTGAATCCGGTGATTCCGGAGGTCGTCAACCAGATCGCGTTCGAGGTCATCGGCAACGATGTGACCGTGAGCTTCGCCGCCGAAGCCGGGCAACTCCAGCTCAACGCGTTCGAGCCGATCATCGCGCACAGCCTGTTCAAGAGCGTCGCGCACCTGCGTGCGGGGTGCCTCACCCTCGCGTCGAAATGCGTCGACGGCATTACCGCGAATCGCGAGCGGCTGCGCGCGATCGTCGAGAACTCGATCGGCATCGTGACTGCGCTGAACCCGTACATCGGCTATATGCACTCGACTGAAGTCGCGAGAGAAGCACTTGCGTCGGGCAAAAGCGTCGCGCAGATCGTGGTCGACAAAGGGCTGTTGAGTCAGGCGCAGCTCGACGAGATCCTTCAGCCCGCCATGCTGACGCAACCGAGACAAATGACGTCGGCGGGTTGAGCGAAGGGCACGCGACTCTCTTAAACGATAGATGAGGTGAAAGATGAACATCAACACGATTGATCGAACAGCCATGCGACTGTGCGTTTCGGCGGCACTGCTGATCGCGGCGCTTGCCGCGGGTACTTGCGTACGGGCGGCCGACGCGCCATCGCAACAGGCAAGCGCCGCCACGGCCGCGCCGCGGGTTCTCCTGCTGGCCACCGGCGGCACGATCTCCGGAACCGCCGATCCCCGCTCGGCGATCGGCTACAACTCGGGCAACGTGAAGGGGCAGGAACTGGTGCGCGGCGTCCCGGGCATCGAGAAACTGGCAAGCATCAGCGCCGTGCAGATCTCGAACGTCGGCTCGCAGGACATGAACGACAAGATCTGGTTGCAGCTAGCGCGGCGGATCAACGAGGCGTTCGAGCGAAACGAGGCTGACGCCATCGTGATCACGCACGGCACCGATACGATCGAAGAAACGGCGTTCTTCCTGGCCAACGTGCTGCGCTCCGACAAGCCGGTGGTGCTGGTCGGCTCCATGCGGCCGGGCGGTTCCACGAGCGCCGACGGTCCCAACAATCTGTACGAGGCAGTCGAAGTGGCGGCGAGCGCGCAGTCGCGTGGCAGAGGCGTGATGGTCGTCATGAACGACCAGATTCACGCGCCGCGCTGGATCACGAAGACCAATACCACGGCAGTCCAGGCGTTCGCGTCGCCGAACTCGGGCGCGATCGGTTATGTCGATCCGGCAAGCGTGCGCTTCGTCACGCCGGCGGTGCAATCGACGCGCGCTGCGCTAAGCCTGCCCGCGAATGGGCAACTGCCGCGCGTCGATATCGTCTACGCTCACAGCAACATGGATGGCCGTCAGATCGATCATGCAATCGCCGACGGCGCGAAGGGCATCGTGGTAGCAGGCGAAGGCGATGGCGACATGTCGAAAGAAGCCCTCGCGGCGCTCGACCGCGCGGCGGCAAAAGGCATGGTGGTGGTTCGCTCGACGCGCCTGGTGTCGGGGTTCGTGAACCGCAACGTCGAGGTGGATGACGACAAGCGCGGATTCGTCGCGTCGCTCGATCTGAATCCGCAGAAGGCGCGGTTGCTGACGCAATTGCTGGTGGCCAACGGCGTGACCGACCCGGTCAAGGTACAGCAGGCGTTTGGCGCGACGTGGTGATCTGTCGGGCGCGGCGGCGGCCTGATGTACCGTGAGGCGCTCAGGAGTTTCGTTGCGCGCTCGCGTTGCCGCTGTGCTTGAGCGTCGGATCGAGCAACGAACCCTTAACGTCAAACGAAGACGCATGCCCGAGCTTCGCGTAGTCATTTTCGAGCCATGCGTGCGCCACTTCGCGTCCACGCTGGAAGAGCGTTTTGAGCAAGGCCCATGACGTGCTGCTCTTGGAGACAAAGCCGAACTTCGCGAGAAAATCGTCATCGCGAATCAGGTGAAACCTCACTGGCTTGAAGCGGCTTTTGCGTGCCGCTTCCTCGCCGACCGAGTCGAGTACACGATTGACCGCTTCGATCGCGTTGATCTCCAACACCACGGATGCATTGAAACCGATCTCGTTGAGCCGGTCGAGAATGCCGCGCGCGTCTTTGGGCGGCATGTCACGGCGCACGAACGGGTTCGCGAGAACGAGGATCAGGTCCTGGGCATGGCCGATCAGCGGCGCCAAAGGCGGGTTGCCCAGATAGCCCCCATCCCAGTACGGTATGCCGTTCACGCTGACGGTGCGAAATTCGCTCGGCAGGCAGGCGGAAGCGCGCAATACGTCAACGGAAATCTCGGGGCGTGTGAAGATTGCGCGCTGGTTGGTTCGTACATCGGTTGCGCAAATGAATAGTTGCGGGCCACCCCCCATTGTATTGAGCGCGGCGAGATCGTGTTCGGGCAGGGCGGAACGAATCACCGGTCCGAGCGAATCGCGGTAAAACGGATTGCCGTAAGGCGAAGCGACGAGTCCCACGGCCTCCAGCATGATGGGGACGGGGTTCCAGTCGATATTCCAGCCGCCGAATGGGCCGGGTTCGGAAAAGCCGAACAGCGCATTGCCCGCCAGCGCACCGGCGCGCGACACCGATTCCCAAAAAGCGCGCAGCATGTCGCGTGCTTTCGTCGCCCCGCCGGTTGCGAGACCCGCCGCGCACAGCGTCGCATTGATGCCGCCCGCGCTCGCGCCGCTGATTGCCGCGATGTCGAATGGCGTTGCCTGTGACGACGCTTCCAGCAGACGGTCGAGCACGCCCCACGTGAAGGCACCGTGCGAACCGCCGCCTTGCAGTGCAAACGCGACCTTGGGGACGTTCTGTCGCGCCGAATTCCGGGGTTCGTCCATCGTCATGGCTCCTGCGCGTTCTTTTTTGCGTTCCCGGCAATCTTACGCGCACGCGGCGAGAGTTGTGGGGCAAGCGTCGGGAATGGCTGCGGGTTTGTCTCGGTTGTCCGGAAAGACCCGGTAGAAATCCTCCTTGAACCCTGAGAGTCCGTTTCCTAAGCTATGAAACGTTTCAAGCTCAAGGCGGGCAGGCCGGCATGGACGACCGAAAAAAGAGTGCCAGTACTCTCAAGGACGTCGCAAATGCGGCGGGCGTCTCGGTCGGGACGGCTTCGAAGGTGCTTGCGGGCGTGGCCAACGTGAGCGAAGCGCGGCGGCGCCAGGTCTCGGAAGCGGCTCGCAAACTCGGTTACCGGCGCAACAGCATCGCTGCGGAACTGCGCAGCTGTCGCTCCATGTCGATTGGCTTCGTCGTACCCGACCTGACCAATTCGTTCTTCATCGAACTGGTCTGCGCGCTCGAAGACCACGCGCTGGAATGCGGTTACCGACTCATCCTGGCGCACGCGCAGGAAGATCCCGAACGCGAAGCGGAGCGTATCCGCTTCGTTCTCTCCCGGCAGGTGGCCGGCATGATCATTATTCCGTGCCACGGCTACGAGCACGCCATCAGCGAGTTGCGCGAATGCGACGTGCCGCTCGTGATGGCCGATCGTGTCGACAGCAGCTTTCCCGCCAATACCGTTACAACCGACAGCCATCGCGCGGCGATGGACGGGACTGGACATCTGGTTGCGCTCGGGCACCGGCGCATCACGTTCATCGTCAATGCGCTCGACCTGGTCAACAGCCGTGAGCGTGCGCAGGGCTACCTCGAGGCCATGCGACTCGCCGGGCTTGAAAACCATGCACGTGTGGTCGTATGCGGCATGAGCGAGACGGAAAGTCATGCAACGACGCTCGGGGTGCTCGCTGCAAGCGAGCGGCCGACCGCGCTCTTCACGGGCGCCAACGTGGCGACGCTTGGCGCGCTACGGGCGATCCGCGACGCGGGGTTACGGCTGCCGGACGACATCTCGCTGCTTTCGTTCGATGACGCCCCCTGGATGTCGGTGCTCCGTCCCGGCATCAGTTCGATTCATCAGCCGGTCGAGGCCATCGGCCGCGCGATCTGGAATCTGCTGCACAGGCAGTTGCAGGGCGAGAGCTCCGAGATCGTGCATTTGCGCATGCGCGCCGATCTTAGGGTTCGCGACAGCACGGGCGCCGTACGGTATGACGAGTGCCGCGAGGCCACGCCAGTATCCGCGGCACCGCCGCTATAACGTATTTTTTCGTGGCACCCGAGGCCGGTTCCACGGCGCCCGGTTCAGACAACAAAGGAGACAGGCTATGGACAGTCAACGACGCGTTCTTATCGGGAGTCTGGTCGCCGTGCCGCTTGCCGGTGCAGCGGGTCTTCTCGGGACACTGTTGAGTGTTCCCGCTTTCGGACAGCAGAAAAAATACCGTTTTGGCTTTTCTCAGGTGACGACGGTCGAGCCTTGGCGCGTTCAGTTCAACAAGGACATGAAAGCCGAGGCCGCGAAGCATCCCGAGATCGATCTGGTGATCGCCGATGCAGGCGACCGCACCGACAAGCAGAACGCCGACATGGAAAATTTCATTGCCCAGAAGGTGAATGTGATCTTCATCTCGCCCAAGGAGTCGGCGGGATTGACCGGGGTGGTGGAAAAGGCCTACAAGTCGGGCATTCCCGTGTTCGTGCTGGACCGTGAGGTGAACGGCGATGCCTATACGCAGTTCATCGGCGGCGACAACGTGCAAATCGGCCGTGAAGCCGGGACTTTCATCGTCACGTTGCTCGGCGGGCCGGGGCATGCGAAGGGCAACCTCGTCGAGGTGTGGGGCGGCTTCGGAGCGCAGCCGGCACACGACCGTCACGATGGCGCGTTCAGCGTAATCGGCAAGGAATCGGGGGTGAAGCTCGTGGGCGAGCGCGTCGACTGCGACTGGAAGCAGGACAAGGCGTACGAGTACATGAAGACGGTGCTGCGCGTGAATCCGGATATCAATGTGGTTTACGGCCACAACGATCCCATGGCGTACGGCGCCTATCTTGCGGCGAAGGACGCTGGGCGCGACAAGAGTATCAAGTTCGTCGGCATCGACGGATTGCCGCAGGAGGGCGCCACCTGGGTCGAACAAGGGCTTCTGGCAGGCACGTTCATGTATCCCACACCCGGGGCCGAAGGCATTCGCCAGGCGCTCAAGCTGCTCCACGGCGAAAAGATTCCGAAGCGGGTCACGTTGCCGACCCAGGGCATTATTGCCGGCAACGCCAAGGCGTATATTGCTAGCCACTCCTGAATGAATACCGTCCTTCCCGCACCGCTGATCGAGGCAGCGAGCCTGTCGATTTCGTTCAACGGCAGCGCCGTGTTGTCGAGCGTCGACTTCGATGTCGCGGCGGGGGAGATTCACGCTCTGGTCGGCGAGAACGGCGCAGGCAAGTCCAGCCTGATGAAGATGCTGGGCGGCCTCTATAGGCCGGACAGCGGCACGATCCGGGTGCGGGGCGTGCCGACGCGGCTGGCGAACGTAAATGACGCTATCGATGCCGGGATTGCGATCATCCATCAGGAACTGAATCTGGTCGATACGCTGTCGGCGGTCGATAACATTTTCCTCGGCAAGGAACTTCGTACGCGCCTCGGTTTTCCCGACCGGCGCGCGATGCGTGCGGCCGCGCGCGGCGTGCTCGATCAACTGGGTTTCCGTGCGGACCCCGAAACGCTCGTCGGAACTTTGCGGGTTGGCGAAAAGCAGTTGGTGGAAATCGCGAAGTCGCTGGTGGCCGATGCGAAAGTCCTGATCATGGACGAGCCGACTTCGGCGCTGTCCGACGCGGAGACGCACGCGCTTCTCACGCTCACGAGGCGGCTGCGCGAACGCGGCATGGGCATCGTGCTGATCAGTCATCGGCTGAGCGAAGTCTTTGCCGTGGCCGATCGCGTCACCGTGCTGCGCGACGGCCGGCGCATCTTGACGTTGCCGCTTGCGCAGATCGAATCGTCGACGGCTCTGGTTTCGATGATGATCGGGAAGGACTTCGTGCCCCCAGAGCGCGGCGCAGAGGAGGCGCCACACATGCGCGACACCAGCGTCGACGTGCGCAACCTCACGCTCCGGGGGGCAGCGCGGGCGTTGGTGCGCGATGTTTCGTTCTCGGTTCTCGAAGGCGAGGTGTTCGGACTCTCGGGCCTGCTTGGCGCAGGCAAGACCGAAGTGCTCGAAGCGATCTACGGGATTTCGGCGTATACGCGGGAGGGCAGCATTGTCGTTGCGGGACAGCATCGATCGTTCCGGTCTCCCGATGAAGCGGCCGCCGCCGGGCTCGCTTTCGTTACCGAAGACCGTAAAAAGGACGGACTCGTGCTCGATCAGTCGCTGGAAGCGAATTTCGTGCTGCCTTCGTTGCCGCGTGTACCCGGTTTTCCGTTCTACTGGCGTCGCCGGCTGCACGGCTGGGTTGCGGAGCAGGCTCGCGCATCGCGGGTCAAGCATCGCAGCCTGACACAGTCCGCCAACAGCCTGTCAGGCGGGAATCAGCAAAAACTCATCATCGGCAAATGGCTGATGACGAACCCGCGCATCCTGCTGCTCGACGAACCGACGCGCGGCGTGGACGTCGCCGCCAAAGCGGAAATTTACCGTCAGATTCTCGGCGCGGCGCGCGCGGGGGTAACCGTGCTGATTGCCAGCTCCGAGATCGATGAATTGACGCTGCTGTGCGACCGCATTCTCGTCCTATGCGAGGGGCGAGCGAAGGATATCCTCCGACGCAGTGACTTTTCCGGCGAAGTGCTGATCCGTCTCGCCTCGCCTTGAACCCATAGACCGCCGCCCCGATTGGAGGCTGACCATGCAGCATGTGCAGGACCGTGTCGCCGAGCCGGATGCAACCACGCGCAGGCGTCAACTGAGCGTGCTGATGACACATCTTAAGTATTACCTCGGGCTCATCGTGCTGCTCGTGGTCGGGGCGTTCACATCGCCGCACGCGAACGACGGCAGCAACATATTTCTTTCGAGTGCAAATATTTCCGACGTATTTCGTGAGGTCGCCAACGTCGGCGTGATGTCGATTGGCATGACGCTGGTGATCATCACCGCGGGCATCGATCTTTCGGTTGGCGCGATCATGGGTTTGGGCAGCGTGCTCACGGCCATGCTGCTCACGACGCAAGGATGGAGCAGGGCAACATACGCGTCGCTGGTGCTCGTCGCGATTGCCGTGTTCTCGATTGTCTGCGTCGTGCTGGGCGCATGGCGGACGCTATTGCGCTACCGTGGAGCGCGCACGGTGAACGGGGCTGTTGCGCTCGTGTGCGCGGCGCTTGCGTGCCTTTATATCGCGCTGCACGCGGCGCACCGCATGCCGTTGCTTGCGGTGCTCTGGATCGTGCCGCTCGCAGGCTTTACGGTGGGGAGCATCAACGGATGGATCATCACGCGCGGGCGCATGCAGCCGTTTATCGTCACGCTCGCGGCAATGGTCGGCGTACTGGGCGTTGCGCGGCTGATCGCGGGGCAGGATACCGCTGTCTATTCCATTTACAGCGGCACGAACGCGACGGGCGACATCGAGAATCTGCGTGCGTTGCTGTTCAATCTCGTTCCCGTGCCTGCGCTTTTCTTTCTTGTGATCGCGCTGATTTTCAGCTTTGTGATGAACCGGACCGTGTTCGGAAAATACCTGTACGCGATCGGCGGCAACGAGAAATGCGCCGTTGTCTCGGGGCTCGGCGTACAGCGTCACAAGATGATGGCGTACGCCATTTCGGGTCTGCTCTCGGCGCTGGTTGGCGTGCTGTATGCCGCGCAATACCGGCAGGGCAAGGCCGACGCCGGCATGGGCTGGGAACTGGACGCGATTGCCGCCGTTGTCATAGGCGGAACGAGCCTTGCGGGCGGCATTGGCCGCGTCTCGGGCACGGTGGCGGGCGTGCTGATCTTCGGCTTCCTTGGCAATATCCTGTTGCTCAACGATATCGACAGCAATACCCAACTCGTGCTCAAAGGCCTGATCATCGTGATCGCTGTGTTCCTTCAACAGACCGAATTTGGACACGGCAGCTGGCTCAAGCGGATCATGACTCGACGCGGCGAATAGCAACGGATTCAGGAAGGAGACCGGTGCGGCGTAGCCGGCGGCTTATCGTGAAGGCCGGTCGTGCGCGAACCGTCTGCAGTGACCGAAGTAGTCGACTTCATGCACCGCCATCAGTTCCACGATACTGTCCCATAGCCAGGTTGGGGCGGTGCGTGATTTCGTTCGACACTTTCTCAGCTCGGCAAGCCATGCCTCGCGCGTGCCGGCGTCCATCTGCCCCGCATGCGCCCGACCCACGACCAGCGCGAGGAAATGCGCGGCCTTCACGGCATCGTCTTCGGAGAGTCGCTCCGAGTCCAGCTTCAGATCCTGCCGCATCAGTTCACGAACAACGACGGTGCAACCATCCAGCCGGGCGGCAATCATCCGGTCGCCGAGCATTGGGGTGAGATGCCGCGCGCCCTCCACGACGCGCTTCGCGTTATCGCGCGGAATGCTTGCGCCGTCCCGTCGAGGCGCCGCGGCCGTGGCCGCTTCCTTGATGTCGACGACGTACGGTGGGCCGTCGGACGGACATGTGTCATCGACGTTCAGCAGTACGGCATAGCGGCGCCGTCCCAGCGAACTGCAGCCTTTCACCCAGTACGCGGCATCGAGTACTTCGATCTTCGGGGCAGCGCTCGTTTTGCCGGTCAGCGCCGCATGAATGCGGTGCGCAGACTCGCTCTCGAAGAGGGCGTGAATCGCCGCACGTTCCTCGTCGGATAGCGGCCAGAATCGCTTTCCGAGCGGTATTGCTGGCCGAGTGTTGTCGATAGTCTGCCGGGTCCATGCGACGCCACGACCGGTGCAGCGCCTGGTCCATGGCGATTTTCGCGACGTCGGGGCGTTGCGCTTTTTTTGTCGCGTCGCTGCGGCTGTCGTCGAACGCCTGTTCATAGCCATCGGCAAGCGCATCGATCATGCTGCTGGTGACAACGCCGGGCAGGTCCGAACTGCGTGCGGCCGTGGCGAGTGACAGTCCAAGCCGCAGCAGGTCGTGCAGGGGATTGCCGATCACACTTTGGTCAAGGTCGCGGATCTGGATTGCCACGTTGCCGGTCGCGTCGGCGACCGGACCCAGGTTGCCGAGGTGACAGTCGCCGCCGATCCACACGGCCGGTCCTTCGGGCAATCGGCCACGGGGCTGGCTGTCGAGCCAGTCATAGAAGCGCGAAGCACTGCCACGGACATAGGCATGCGCCGAGCGAGCCATTTTTTGTTTGCGACGTGCGCTGAGAAGCGGCTGCCTTTCGTCGGGGCAAGGCACACCTTTTTTTGCGGACTTCCGTGTCATGACGCCCCCACCTGAATCAATGGTGTGTCGTTAGGAGGCGGCGCTTCGTGGGATGGACGAACCCGTCGGCTGACCTCACAGTCGGGTTCCCGGTATGGTGATACCGGGGGCAGTTCCGGCCTGCAACCACCAACGTGCGTTGGCCTTGCAATCGCTGCACGCAAGGGACTCCGACGGTTGCTCGATCAGCAAGAACGAGGCCCGAAGTGTTATGGCGGCACCCGCTGCTGCGGGCCGTGCCTTAGCTGGCGATGTTCGTCGCCCGCGGGAATGTGCATTGCTGAATCGACATCGGTTAAGAACCGGCGGCGCGTTGGTTTGCGGGAGAAAGGTCATGTCGACTCAGTACTATGCGCCATATCGCGGCTGCGATGTCGAAGTCCACGTGTCGCTGTCCAGATCGCACGGACTCGCCGGCAAATATCGCCGCTTCCGGGTTTCGTGGACCGTGACGATGCCCGGCTTTCCAACACGCGAACTTGCGAATCTGCCAGAGCAGTTCGATTTTCTCACTGAGCACGAAGCGTTCAAGTATGGAGAAAATCGCGCGCACACGTTCATCGACTCCATGCTCTCGACGCCGTCGCAAAGACGGCGGCTCGGCGATAGGCGCGCGCGCGCCGAGGGACTTGCGAAAGACTGACTGCCACTCTGATTCGTTTATTCGAGGCACGGAGGAAACATCTCGTAAGGGTATCCACCATGTGTACGGTCCGAGTCCTTGTCTTTACTCTTCTAGACTTGTCATACAACCAGCGCGCTGCCGATTCGCGCGCACATACAACAATTTGTCTGGAGGGGACTCGATGTCCAAGCTTTCGTGCGATCTTGATAAAAATGCACCCGCAACGGGCGACTCCTTGCGCATTTCGCGCCGCGGATTCATCGGGCTGGGAAGCGCACTAGCGGGCAGCGCGCTGCTGCAGGCCTGCGGCGGGGGCAGTGGAGTTTCCGCTCCCGCGGCAAGTGCAAGCACCGGTTCTACGCCCGGGGCCGGAAGCACGCCGTCAACGGCTGCGGCCGACCCCATCTGGGGCCCCAACGGCTCAGCGACGAACATCATCAATGCGCTGCAGAAAATCACACAGAGCGCGTTCCCGGCCGTCGATTTCCAGGTCGAACAGTACGGTGCGCAACCGTGCGCGGTCATCGCCCAGGCCAGCCCCTTTACGGGCAGTTCATCGCCGGTGAGTACAGGCGCCGGCGCGACCAACGCATCGGGATCGTTCGATTCACGTCCCGCTTTCCTCGCGGCAATCGCGGCATGCAATGCAGCCGGTGGCGGCCGGGTCGTGATGCCGGCGGGCACATGGTATTGCGCGGGCCCCATCGTGCTGCAGAGCAACGTCAACTTCCATCTGAGTGCGAACTGCACGATCTATTTCAGCCCGAACCCCACCGATTATGCGAAGGACGGCCCCGTCAACTGCGGCGCTAACGGCAAGCTTTTCTACAGCCGCTGGCAGGCAAACGACTGCCTGAACTTCGGCTCGCCCGTGTACGCGCGAAATGCGAGCAATATCGCGCTGACCGGCGAAGGCCCGACATCGGTACTGAACGGTCAGGCAATGACACCGTTCGCCGGAAGCGGAAACACGAGCACCTGCTGGTGGACCTACAAGGGCACCAGTGGCGCGTACGGCTGCGCGGGGTCGTCCACGCCGTCTCAAGCCTATTTGAACCCGAACAACGTCGATTTGATGGTGGTCGCCCCCAACCTTTCGGCCGCCCTTTACGCGCTATTGACCAATCCGGCCACGCCGTGGCAGCAAGACCAGAACTACCTGCCGGCGCTCTCGGAAGCGGGCGTGCCGGTCGCGCAGCGGATCTTCGGTCTCGGCCACTATCTGCGGCCGTGTATGGTTGAGTTCATCGGTTGCACGAACGTGCTGATGGAAAGCTACCGAACCAACAATACGCCGTTCTGGCAGCATCATCCCACCGACTGCACGAACGTCGTGATCCGGGGCGTTACAGCCGACAGCATCGGACCGAACAACGACGGCTTCGATCCCGACGCCTGCAACACCGTGCTGTGCGACAGCGTAACGTTCAACACGGGCGACGACTGCATCGCGATCAAGTCGGGCAAGGATCTCGACACGGAATACGGACCCGCGCAGAACCATGTGATCCAGAACTGCATGATGAACAGCGGTCACGGCGGCATTACGCTCGGCAGCGAGATGGGTGGCGGCGTGCAGAACATCTACGCACGCAATCTGACCATGCTCAATCAGTTCTGGGCAACGAATTCGCTGAACATCGCTATCCGTATCAAGACGAATATGAACCGCGGGGGTTACGTCAAGAACTTCTACGTGAATGGCGTCACGCTCCCGCACGGCGTGAGCCTCACGGGCGGAGGCTACGGCAGCAAGATGCTGACAGGCAGTCCGATCAACAGCACCGTGCCCATCGGCGTTGCGACCGCAACGGCCGCCAACCCGTCCGCGTCTCAAGGCGGCCTGATCACCTTCGATTGCGATTACCAGCCGGCTGCCGATGCCATCCGCACACGCCCCGCGCTGGTGGACAATGTCAACATCACGAACGTCAATGCTTCGAACGTGACATTGGGTAGTGCGACCGGCTCCTGTTTTCAGGCCATCGTCGCACAAGGTCCAGTTGCGTTCGACTACAACGGTCCGGCGCCTGCGCCGACCGTACCGGCCATCACGGGAGTGACGATTTCCAACTGTGACTTCGGGACGCCTGCGGCGGCAGGTCCCGCGAGTGCCAGCACGCCGGGCCCGATCTACCTCTACAACGTGCACGACATTACGTTGCAGAACGTGATCATCGCTGGGCAGACGCTCAATCAGACGCTGTCGGATGCGCGTTAAACAGGACGCTACAGAGAGCGGCGGGCGCCGCTCTTGACCGTCTCCCCCAAATGATTTGGCAGTCGTTCGCATCCTCGAAAACTGGCGAATGCGGCAGATGGCAAGACCCACTGAGCGAGTAAGGCGGCTCTTTCAGTGAGTTGAATTTAGCGACGACCCTCTATTGCCATCTAATGCAATATTCTGTCTAATGAAATCAGAATAAAGACGTCCGATCCATTTGGGTCGCTGACACAGTCGACAGGGGTCCAATTCATGCACTCTCTGATGCCACTCAAGGCCCAGGTGCGCCGTCACGCCCGAACGCTCGCCGGGTATTTCCCAGCTCCATTTACACGCGACCAATCAAGCGGTGTCGACATCCTCGGTGTCATGACCCCCAGGCTGCTGAACGGCAACACGCTACTGAACCTCAACTATCGCGAAGTGGACCTCTTCACCGTCAACACCCGCGCGACGGGCACACTGTTCGTCGCGATAGGCGAAGACTTTGCGCGCGTCGCCACTTCGGTCAAAACGCAAACTGGCGAGCGAGCCGTGGGCACCGTACTGGACCGCTCGCATCCCGGCTATCGGATGCTGCGCCGCGGGCAGCCCTATACCGGTTATGCCACGCTATTCGGCAAGCAATACATGACATGCTACGAGCCGATCCGGGATAGTACCGGCGAGGTCATCGGCGCGATGTACGTCGGTCTTGACGTCAGTGAAGTGTGGAACTTGTCGATCGGCGCCAGACTCGCGCTGCTGACACTGGCCGCGAATACCGTACTCGTGTTGGGCTATGGCCGGCTGCTGCAGTCAGTGATCCCGGCCGACCGACCGAACCCGACGGCGGCGTTGCCCCCTCTCATGCAAACCGAGGTGATCGGCTTCGGGCTACTCGGCGCGCTGCTGGTCAGCGCGCTGGTCTTCGTGACAACCCGGCGCGGTCTCGGAGTGCAACTACTCGAAGCCAAAGCCGCCGCGGAAAAACTGGCGGCCGGCGACTTGACCGCCCAGGTGCACGTCAGCCGGCGCGACGAGTTGGGCCAGTTGATGCAGGCAATGAACGGCATCAGTGTCGGTCTCGCCTCGGTAGTCGGTAACGTGCGACGTGCCTCCGACATGATCGCGCTGGGCGCACGCGAAATTGCTGCCGGCAACGCGGAGCTTTCGTCGCGCACCGAGGCGCAGGCTGGCTCGCTCGAGGAAACCGCTTCGACGATGGAGCAATTGACCGCGATGGTCCGCGCCAATGCTGAGCGCGCTACGCACGCCAACCAACACATCGCCTCGGCTTCCGAGCTCGCGGTCAAAGGCGGCAACGTGGTGGGCCATGTGGTCACGACCATGTCGTTGATCCGCGGCAGTTCACACAAGATCGTCGACATCATTAGCATGATCGATGCAATTGCCTTTCAGACCAATATTCTGGCTTTGAACGCGGCCGTCGAGGCCGCACGCGCCGGCGACCAGGGACGCGGCTTTGCGGTAGTCGCCGCCGAGGTGCGCAGCCTGGCCCAGCGCAGCGCCATGGCCGCCAAGGAAATCAAGGCGCTGATCACTGATTCGGTCGGCAACGTCAATGCAGGCGGCGAACTGGTCGACCAGGCCGGTCGGGACATGACCGAAATCGTCACGGCCGTCGATAGTGTGGTTTCCCTGATGGGTGAGATGACTCACGCGAGCAACGAGCAGAGTACCGGCATCGGCGAAGTCAATCGCGCGATCGGGCAGATGGATGAAATGACCCAGCAAAACGTTGCGCTGGTAGAGCAGCTGGCGGCCGCGGCAGCCAGCATGCAAGAACAGGCGAGCACGCTGGAAGATGCCGTGCAGGTATTTCGCCTGGTAAGCGACGTAAGCGACGCGCCAAACTGACATTCCGCTGAGTGAGCACGAGTCGTCATTCGAACAGAATCATTCAAAGGGAGCTTCATCGCGGCACGCGTGCGCTGAGGCAGAGCATCCCGCGTGAGACGTTCTCACGACGCGGTATTTTGTATTTCCGTCGCGAGGCTTGCCGCGAAGGCCGGAATGTTCGCCGCTGGCTGCGCCGCGGCGAAGTAATATCCCTGAACGACCTCGCAGCCGGCCTCGGCAAGAAAAGCCAATTGCTCTGCTCGCTCGACGCCTTCCGCGACGACTTCGAAGCGCAGGTTGCGTGCAAGTGCGATGATCGCGCCGATAATGGTCTCATCCGCAAGACTGCTGCCAATGCCCTGGATGAACGACATATCGATCTTCAAACGGTCCGCGTGGAAGGTGCGCAGGTAAGACAGGCTCGAGTAACCGGCGCCGAAGTCGTCGATCGCGATGGACACACCCAGGTCGTGCAGAGCGCGCAGGGTGGGCAGGGCGCCCGGTGCAACCAACCCGCCTTCGGTAATCTCCAGTTCCAGCCGGTCCGCGGCCAATTGCGATGCGGCAAGAGCGCGACGCACGACGGTGCCGAAATCGCTCGAAGCAAGCTGGCTGGGCGACACGTTGACCGACATGCGCAGCCCCGGCAGCACTCCCTCCCAGCGCTTTGCCTGCGCACAGGCCGTTTGCAGCACCCATTCTCCAATTGATGCAATCAAACCAATGTCTTCGGCCAAGGGTATAAACGTCGTTGGGCTGACTGTCCCGAAGTCCGCGTCGTGCCAACGGATCAGCGCCTCGACTCCAGTCAGACGGCAGCTGCGTATGTTCACCTGCGGCTGGTACGCCAGCTCAAAGCTGTTCTGCTCGACGGCGTTGCGTAGCTTGTGCGATAGCGCGATGCGCTGAGCCGCTGCATTCGCGAGCGCAGGGGCAAATCGTTCGACGCCGTTGCGCCCGGCTGCCTTCACCCGATACATCGCAAGGTCGGCGTGTTTCAGCAAGGTTTCGCAGTCCGTGCCGTCTTGCGGATAGCAGCTGACGCCAATGCTCATCTGGACTCGGAGTTGCATGTCGTCGATTTGCACGGGCTCTTCCAGCGTTTGCGTCACGCGCGCCAACAGCGCGGAAAGTTCTACATCGTCGGTTGAACCCTTGAACATCATCACGAACTCGTCGCCGCCATAGCGGGTCACCACGCCATCCGATCCGACTGACGCCGATAGCCGCCGCGCAACTTCCTGCAACAGGCGATCGCCTGCGCCGTGGCCCAGGCTGTCGTTGATATCCTTGAAATGATCAAGATCGATGAAGAGCAGCGCAAATTCACGACTCTCGATAATCGCCGTGTCGATCAGCTCACGCAGCGTCACGCGGTTCGGCAAATCCGTCAGCGCATCGCGGCGCGCCTGCCTGACCAGAAGATCGCGTGACTCAATGAGCTCCGTGAGGTCGCTAACCACGCTGATGTGATGCGTAAGCTTTTCCGACTCGTCGCTTACCGGCGCAACGTACAGCTGATACCAGAACTCTGTGCCGTTCGCGCGCCGGCTTTTCGTCAGCGTGGTTGCATCGCGTTTGTGGGCAATAGCCGTGCTGATCTGTTCCCACAATTCCGATGTTTCCGGCCATGCGAAGTGAGGACCTGCGATGTGCCGGCGCGCATAGCCGGTTATCTTTTCGAATGCCGGGTTCGCGTATTCGACCACGTCGCCGTTCGGATCGGGTCGCGTGATGAGCACGCCGTTCCCGATTGCGTCGAGTGCACGGCTTCGCAGCAATAACGCGAGCTCGGCCTTCTTTCTCCCGGTTACGTCGACGGCCGTGATGAAGCACGCCCGACAGCGGGCATAGCTGAGGAAGTGGTACGACAGTTCAACGTAGACGGGCGTGCCGTCGCGGTGTCGATGCCGGCACACACCGGCCGAGCCGCTCGTGGTGGCGGTGGCCAGCAGGGCGTGCAGATCGTCCAGAAATGACGGCAAGTCGG
Source organism: Paraburkholderia podalyriae (assembly GCF_014397785.1). Lineage (GTDB taxonomy): Bacteria > Pseudomonadota > Gammaproteobacteria > Burkholderiales > Burkholderiaceae > Paraburkholderia > Paraburkholderia podalyriae. Next base: position 1,143 of record NZ_VZQQ01000009.1, on the reverse strand, counting down.
CGGGCGTGTACAGAGAGGCCATGTCGATCGAACATAGCTCACGGCGCGTACGTCCGTATTGCGATGCGGCGGCGCGGTTCGCCGCGAGAATCGATAATGTGTCGACGTCAAAAATCAACATCGGAAGTGGATGATGATCAAAGTACTGACGGAACCGCCGCTCGCTTTCTGAAGCAATGACGTGTTCGCTGCCGTGCGAGACGGGCACGATGGTGAGCAAGCAGTGCATAGCACAACAGAAAACATGCGACCAGCGCCGTGATTGCAAGCACGGTCCGCTCTATCACCAGGTGGCGCGTCGCGCTGTCGGATGCAGCCCTTAGGGAAGCGGTCTGCGCGTCGCGGAGGGTCACCAATTGGGCGACGATGTTCGCCAGCATACGGTTCGCTTCGAGCAGCTCGGGGCTATCGACCGAGGCGCGGCCATCTGCCACGCGCGCACGCACCGCGATGTCGGCCAGAAGCCACGCCCAGCGAACCGTCTCACCGCGCAGATGCCGTACCGCCCGTTCGCTTCCCGGATCGCTTGCGTAACTTTGTTCGAGGCGGTCGAAGCAGGTAGCGGCCAAAACTACGCGCGGCACCGGCCACGCGAAAGATGCCACCCGTGCACTGTCGAGCCCCAACAGGAAGTCGGCGTTCGCCTGGATGTGCACCGCTTGCAGTGTCTCGATGTCATCGCGGGCGCGCAGAGCGTGAATGCGCTGCGCGTCGGACCGCTCGTGCCATATCAGCGTGTAACCCATGCCGAGAGCGAAGATGACGAGGCCCGTCAGCACCAGTACGACGGTGATGATCAGTTGCCGGTCCACGCCATGTCGCCGCCTCCAGCGGTCAATGGCACCGGCGATGCGTAAGCTCGAAATATATTGCATCGATTCAAATCAGCGCGCGCGTGAGTACGGAACATGGATACTCGACGGCGGCATGGCGGTGCATCAGCATCTTTTACCTGCGCGCGGTAACCGGGGGGTATTGTCTCCTTGATGGAATATCGGCAGAAACGCGAAGGACTTGAGGAATGAAATGAACGCGTCCCACCCCGTGACCGAGTGAGCAAATCAAGGTGGATCCTCACTGGCCAACGGCATCGATGTACCCACGTGGAAAATAGGAAGTTTCCCAAGGCAACCGGAGGATCCA
>NZ_VZQQ01000099.1 GCF_014397785.1 Paraburkholderia podalyriae | reverse complement strand
GACTCCTTCCCGGACGCCGGGGGCTGATGGAAGGAATCAAGACTATCTCTATCTCACAACACGCATTTACCCAAGAAATACGGGCTATTGTTCAATTACAAGACATAGTCAGGAAGGGCACATAGTGTCGCCAATGTCGTTAGAGACATTGGCGACATACGACTGCACTCAGCCTGCTAAAGGCTGGCGTCGACTTCGCAACCATCAGCCAGTGGCTCGGTCACGCGAGTTTGGATACAACCATGCGCTATGCGAGGGCAGACATCGACATGAAGCGCCAGGCGCTCCTGCAAGTGTTCCCGGACATATTGACGACGGCGCCGACCGACCGCCGAACATTCGAACGCTTGCCGATTATCGACTGGTTGAAGCGGCTCTGATACTTATGTGGAGGTCGCGTCCGGGCTACCGGCTATCACTATGCCTCAACCGGTCGCACTCCACATAACGGGGCACTGCACATAGGTCCAGAATGACCAGGTCGAGGCGCAGCAGGCTCGCCGCGATCCTCCCGGCGCGTCCCTGCGCCTTCTCCTGCTCCAGTGCGTTGGCCAGATCCACGGTCGAGTAGAAGCGCACCCGTTTGCCGTGGTGCATGATGCCGGACACGCCGATGGCGGTCGCCAGATGCGTCTTGCCCGAGCCCGGGCCGCCGACCAGAACCAGGTTGTGCGCGCCTTCGGTGAACGTCATGCCGGCCAGTTGCGTGACGAGCTGGCGGTCGACCGGCGAGCCATCGAAGTCGAAGCCGGCGATGTCGCGATGCACCGGGAACTTCGCCGCGTTCATCTGGTGGCTGACCGAACGCACGGCCCGATCCGCGACCTCGGCCTGCAACAGCCGTTCGAGCAGCCATTGCGAAGACGCCGCCTCGACATTCACCTGTTCGAGCAGTTCGGCCCAGCCGGCAGCCATGCCGTGCAGCCGCAAGTGTTTAAGTTCGACGATCAGATCACGCATGACCGGCCTCCGGCTGTTGCAGCGCCGGGCGCAGCCCGTCGTAGCGCGATGTGTCGGCCAACGGCGGTGTCGTCAGTTGCAGCGCAGTATCGATCTTCGGCGGCATCTGCACGCTGCGCATGCGCGACAGCACGTTCACCACATGCTCCACGCTCACGCGCCCGGAGGGCGGCGCCTGCTCCAATGCGAGTTCGACTGCAACCACTATGGCATCCAGACCGCTTTCCGGGACCAGTGCCAGAACCTTCGCCATTACCCGGTCACCACCTGGCTCGCGTAGTAACGCCCGACGCAGGCGTTGCAGCGGCTCGGGCATATCCTGGAACGGCGCACCGTTGCGCAGCGCGCCAGGCTTGCGCTGGATCAGCGGGATATAGTGCTGCCACTCGTATCGCACCAGTCCTTCGTCGGCCAGTCGATCGTGTTCGGCCACCACGGCGTCGTCGCCCACCACCACAACACGACCAGGATAGAGCCGCGTGCTAAGCATCTGGCCTGCGAATTCGCATGGCACGGAGTAGCGATTGCGGCCAATCACCACCAGGCAGGTCGACGAGACTCGTGCCGCACGCTCAACATAACCGTCGAACGGTGTCGGCATCGGCATCAGATGGGCGCGCTCCTGCTCGAACACGTCGGCGACGCTCAGGTCACGATAGTCCGGGTGCTTCACCTGATCCCACAACGACCGGCACCGCGTCGCCAGCCATGCATTCAGATCAGCGAAACTGCCGAAGCGTTGCGCCCGCGCCTCAATCCAGATGCGTAGACGGCTGTCCTGCACGTTCTTCTCGACGACGCCTTTCTCCCAGCCACTGGCGACGTTACAGAAGTCCGGATCGAACAGATAATGCGAGCACATTACAGCGAAACGCGGATTGACCGTGCGACCCTTGCCTTTGTGAACCTTGTCTACGGCCGTTTTCATATTGTCGTAGATGCCCCGGCGGGCCACTCCGCCGAAAGCGGCGAACGAGCGCGTATGGGCATCGAACAGCATCTCGTGCCCCTGGCTCGGATAGGCAACCAGCCAGAACGCCCGCGACGCACACAGCTTCATGTGCGACACCTGCAGCTTGCGGTAAATGCCGCCGACAACCAGTCCTTCCTCGGACCAGTCAAACTGGAATGCCTCGCCCAGCTCGAATCGCAACGGCACAAACGCCGACTTCAAAGCCGCCTTGCCTTCACTTTGCCGCCAGGCCCGGATGAAATCGGTGACCCGCGAGTAACAGCCGTCGTAGCCGCCGCCCTTGATCTCCTGGAACAGCATCCAGGCGGTGCGCCGCTCCTTCTTCGGTCGCCGCGCGTCGACACTGAGCGCCTGCACCAGCACCTCATGAAACGGCGTTAACCGGGTCGGCTGCGAGCGCCGCTGATACTTCGGCTCCTCCTGAACATCCATGTTCAGATATTTACTAATCGTGTTGCGCGACAGGCTTGTGAGACGCGCTATCTCGCGTACCGACTTGTTCTGGCGGTGGAACATCCGCCGCACCTTGCCAATCATCGTCATCGGGATCATCCCCAAACACCCTGCCAGAAAAACTAGCAGGATAGGTTGATTGCCCGGCTCAGTTTTCAGTCGGCGCGATCCCTACATGTGGCTGAATTTTCGGTCGGCGTAAACAGGCATGGGGGTCATTTTGCCGCTGCTGCCGTTCTATTCGCAGCACTTTGGCGCCAGCCCGTTCGCCCTCGGCGCGCTGGTGGCCATCTTTTCGCTCGGCCAGTTCATCGCCGCCCCGATGCTCGGCAGACTTTCCGATCGCTTTGGACGCAAACTGGTCCTGCTGGGTAGCCAGATCGGCACGTTTGTCAGCGTCGTGCTGCTCGCCTGCGCAGGCAACCTTCTGATTGTCTTTCTGGCGCATATCCTGGACGGCATCACTTCTGGAAATCTCTCGGTCGCGAGTGCCTATGCGGTTGATCACAGCTCACCACAAAACCGGCGTCGCGCTATCGGACTCGTCAGCGCAGCCGTCGGGGTAGGTATGATGGTTGGCCCGTCACTCTCAGCGGGGTTATCGCGTATCTCGATCTCCGCTCCGATCTTGGCTGCCGTGTTATTGTCGGCGTTGAGCGCGACGGTCAACCTGATCTTCCTGCCGGCCGACGATAAATCAGCGCCGAGTAAGGGAAAGCGCCAGGTGCTGTCCCTATGGCGCACGCTTCGGACTCCGCGCTCTGCGCCGGTGCTTCTTGTGCTGGCACTGTTCTATTTTGGCTTTTCCATGTACGTCTCGCAGTTCGCGCTGTTTCTTCAGGCGCACTACGTCTGGAACGGAGCCGCTTTTGGACCGCGTGAGGTGGGCTATATCTTCACCGCGTCCGGGGCCATCAACATCATCGTTCAGACCGTCGCGATGAAAAAACTCGATGAAGTGATTCCTGAGAACCTGCTTGCTGCTGTCAGCCTGCCACTGTTTTCCATAGGGTTGAGCATTTTCAATTTTCTACCAGGGCTTGCGCCGCTGGCCGTCGGCCTTGTCATGGCAAGTGTAGGAACGGCGATGACCAGGCCAACACTGATGGCCGCGTTGTCCATGACATCGTCACCTCAGCAGCAGGGTGCAATCATGGGCTTGAATACGTCGCTGATGGCGGTCTGCAACGTCATTGCGCCACTTGTTGCGGGGGCGCTCATTGATCACGGCCTGTATTTCGGCTGGGCTTTCGCCATTGCCTCCATTATGGCTGCGGGTGGTTGCTGCACCCTTGTTCTGGTCAGGCTGAAGAAATGGCCGGGTGGCTCACCCGAATCCCCTGGGGATTACCAGACCCGAGCCGATTGCAGTCGAATCGCATAGTCGAGATGCAAGATGAAAATCACCCGCGCTCTGACGAGCAGCGCCTTCAGTTCCGCGTTTTTCGCGGCGGGAAGCAGCGTGTTGTCCACCGCATGAACCAATTGCTGGTGATATGCGATCTCTTGATAGAGGTAGTCTCCGTCGAACGCGTACTCATCGGCCGCATTCAACCTGGCAAGGTTGTCATCCCCTTCGTTCCGAAACGCCTCGCTCATCCTACTATTTTCGGGGTAGAGCATCAGCCTCTGCGTCAATTCGACGGCTGACTGATACAAGTCCCTGTGTTCTGCGATCATTTGTCCAGCGAAATTCTGGATGCTTCTTCTCTGGCTTCGGCTTAGCGCGAGGTTGCCCGCCTCGATTTCGGCTCGATTCGCGACCATGAGGATGGCGGCGATTTGCTGGTCAGTGTGTTGCGCGTGTACGTCATACATGCACAGCGACAATGCAGCGAGTAACACCAGCGCGGCGGCTTTGCGGCTCGGGATCATCTTTCGCCTCCGGTTCGAACCATTGAACGGACACGTCTGCTGCGGTACTGCATCGATCGGTTGAATCCGCCGGTCGAAATCAGTCAATCGGATGGCTGGTTTAGCGCCGCGGTGCGTGACCGCTCATGGCCGATCTTTGTCCGACGTCGATCGACGGCACGCGAGCCACTTCTGCCCTTCGACTTGGCAAGACCGCAGCAGCAACTTCCAAAGTAGCGGCTGTTCACGCGGATGTCTATGCCCACACAAGGCGCGCGCGACGGTCAAAAGGAGAGAGCCTTGACCGCCTGCCTCGAAGTACTCAGCTTCAATGTCCGATACAAAGACTAGGAGCGTCATAATCACGCGGGCGCTAGCTGGAGCGCAAACACGCGCCAGTTGAGGCGTTCAGCGTTCCTTGCCATGTGTACTGGAGTCGGGCGCCTCCGTGCAGCGCATTGAGGCGTAACCTTTCAGCACGCTGATCGTGCACGTGGTGAGGTGGCTTCCAATGCGTCACGCGTTCGGATCTGCGGTGAAGCCTCGCCAGCGATACCGCGGCTGCTCATTCGCGAACTCGCCCGATGATCGGCCTACCAGCGGGCGCGCGTCTGGATACGGGCTTTCCCTTAATCGTGCAAGCAGCTTTGTTAGAAGCGGAATGTTGGCTATCTTTGACTCACCATCTGCAAGGCCGAACGAGAGAGGCAATCATGAAAGCATGGAACGTCGTGAATCTGCTCGTCGTCGTGGGATGCGTGACGTTGACGTCGAACGTCTACGCGAAAGCCAGCACTGCTATGCCGATGGGCTCGGGTCCGGCTGCAGGTTCAGGCAAGGCGACGCCAGCGGACAAGAAGCTGGCTCGGGATGTACGCAAGGCGTTGTCGAAAGCGCCCAACTTCAACGTGTCGAACGTATTCGTCAAGGCGCGCGGAGGTGTCGTGACATTATCCGGCAGCGTGTCGGACGGTCCTCAGATCCAGCAGGCCGCGGAAGTGGCGAAGGGCGTGCCGGGTGTAACGTCGGTGAGTAACCATCTGACGCTCTATACGAAAGGGTATTGACCCTTCGAGGCGGCGCCGGGAAGTACTGGCCGTTTTCAGCCGTGAATATTGCAAGAGGAGCCGACGCTTCGTGAAATTTCACGCGCTCCTTTAGCGCCTTCATTTGCAATAGCGTTGGCAACGTTACGCCGTTCTTCGCCGCTGTCATTCGGCAAGAATCGACACGAGCATTTCAGGCGGGGCCGATCTACAGCCAGGTCGCGCCAGAGCACAGATTCATGTTCCAGGCACGGCTCCGGCGCTTCTGTGAGGGGGCTCAGCACCGCCGGTTGCGATTGGCGGTACCCGACCCATTCCTGCCACTCAGTTAGTTTCTGCGAATGTCACCACCGCGCTCCAGAGCGGCCGTTCTGCCCCCGCCGCCCCGTCGGATGTAACTGGAGGCCGCGGGAGAAGTCAATGCTTTTGAGCCTTTACGCTGGTCAGAATTCTGAGAATAAGCGACTCGCATGGGATGTAATAAATATTTCTCAATATCAGGTTATAAGCGGCCATCTCTGAAAAAGACACTGCCTATAAACGCCATATTCAAATATGAATAGGGGCGCTGCACGGCGCCATTGATTGGACTGCCAATTCAGACATCGAGGTGGGCGTTCAGATCGGCCCGGGCCCAGCCCATCAAGGTTTCCACGGTCACTCGCCGGCAGGGGAATGGCAAGCGTCGCCTTCCATGCAGGCTAAATAAGCAGACAAATCAAAAAAGTACTCGCATATTGCAATTGAAAACTGAGCGGTTATGATGACGTCTCTGTCAGGATTTCCCTAACGTTCGCTTTGCCTGGCAAGGGAAATATTTGCCGCCATTCTCCGTGAAGAGGGTAATTAATGCTCGCGGCGCAGACAGACTAAATCGAGGAGACGATATGCTGAGTCCCCATGAATTCGCCACCCTAATGCTCATCAAGGACGCGCCGGATCAGATCGAACTGGGCCGCGCCGAGCTCGACACGCTGCTGGAGCGTCAACTCATATCACTGGAAAGCCGCGCCTCGGGCCATCCACGTCCTCATGTCACAAGCGAAGGCGCTTCCATTCTCAAGGCCGTCGCGCGAAGGCGCTAGGGAATTGCGGCGCGTGCCGCTGCCCCACGCGGCGAGCGCGCCGAAGAAAAACTAAGCGAAGTAGCTTTTGAGGGACTTTAATGTGTAGTGCCTCTTGCTGTAACGACCCTCCGAGTATTCGCGACGCTTGCTGCCTGGCAGGCGTCCTTGCGCTTCGGTCCATCCATTATCGCCATTCGTCGCGCGAAACCCGGTCGTTCGGGGCTCCGTGCGGCGGACTGAATCCTGAGGAATTTCAATAATGGCTCTATCGAGTCCCGAGCAAATCGCCGCATCGCAGAAGGCTGGCCTCGACGCATTCTTCGGATTGACCGGCAAGGCCTTTGAAGGCGTCGAAAAACTGGTCGCCCTGAACCTGCAGGTCGTCAGGTCCACGCTGGCGGCGTCGCAGGAGAACCTGACGAAGGCGCCCGGCACAACCGACCCGCAGCAGTGGTTGACGCTGCAAGCCGGTTTCACCGCGCCTTTCGCGGAGAAATCACTGTCATACGGCCGTCAACTCTTCGACATCGCGTCAACCACGCAGGCTGAGATCGCGCAACTCGCACAGACGCAGTACGAACGGTATAACGCACGCATGCAGGAATTCATCGAGGAAGCGGCGAAGAGTGCTCCCGCGGGTTCCGAAGCGGCGATCGCCGCGTGGAAGTCCGCGATCAGCGCCACCACCACGCTGTGCGAATCGCTGCAGAAGACGGGGCAGCAGGCCGCGGAGATGGCCGGGACCAGTCTCGAAGCCGTCACGGCCTCAGCGTCCAAGGCCGCCAAACGTAGTGCCGCCGAGTCGGCTGCCGTGGTCGCGAGCGCGAAGCACTGAGACTCAGGCGGGCAGCGATGCCCGCGTTATCGGTTCCATATCTATATGTAGGATTCCTTTTATTTATTCTGGGTAAGGATCCGGCATTTCAATGCATCCAATTCTTGACTGAAGGCAGTGTTGCTCCAGACGGGCACGCCGCCGGTATTTGTGAGGACGATTCGATGGCAAAGCAGATCGCGGTAGTAACGGGCGGCATGGGTGGACTGGGCGAGGCGATCAGCATCAAGTTGCATGACGCCGGTCATGCGGTCGTAGTTACCCATTCGCCGGGCAACACCGGTGCGAACGAGTGGCTCGCACGCAAGGAAGCCGAGGGACGACAGTTCCGCGCGTATGCGGTCGACGTCGCCGACTACGACTCGTGCGAAAAATGCCTGGCGCAGATCCAAGCGGAAGTCGGACCGGTCGACATCCTGATCAACAACGCCGGCATCACGCGCGACGCCGGCTTCAAAAAACTGGACAAGGTCAATTGGGACGCGGTAATCCGCACCAACCTCGATTCGGTGTTCAACATGACGAAGCCGGTGTGCGACAGCATGGTCGAGCGCGGCTGGGGCCGCATCATCAACGTGTCGTCGATCATTGGCTCCAAGGGTGGGTTCGGCCAGACCAACTATGCGGCGGCAAAGGCCGGCATGCATGGTTTCACGAAATCGCTGGCGCTCGAGGTGGCGAAAAAAGGCGTCACTGTCAACACGATCTCGCCCGGCTATATCGCGACGAAGATGGTGATGGCGGTGCCCGAGGACATCCGCGAGACGAAGATCATTCCGCAGATTCCGGTCGGCCGGCTCGGGCAGCCGGACGAAGTCGCCGCACTCGTGCTGTACCTGTGCTCGCGCGAGGCGGGCTTCGTGACCGGCGCCAACATCGCGATCAATGGAGGGCAGCACCTGCAGTGAACCCGAGAGATCCGCAATGGAGGTTCCCATGAGCGAAGCAGTGGCAATCGTCGTAGGTTCATTCGTGCTGGTGACGGCAACAGCGTTCGTCGCCGCTCACTATCACCGGGAGCAAATGCGCCGAAAACTGCTTAGACGGCTGGATTACCATCGCGACTGGGGGGATTGGAGCAGCGCCCGGCATTGAATCTCTGCGCTCGCCCCCTGTTGTTGCGGTACGGGGGGTGATTGTATTGATAGCTTGTTGATCTGGTCAGCGTCGACATCTTCGTCTTGCATGATCGCCGAGAACTCCCCAGTTTTAGCGTTCGCCAGAATCAGCTTGGTCATGCTCACGCGATACTGCGGACAAAACCGATACTAAGCGCAAGCCAAACCGCTTCCGCCGTTACCTTCATCCAATCTTCAATCCATCGCGATTGGGCGAACTCACTGGACGAGTGTGTCGTCTACGACCCGCTGCCCAGCGCTGAACCCTGCCATGAGCGCGGCGACTTCCGTCGCGAAAGGCTGCTGGTTATCTGCTGTCAGCCGTATCGGCGCAATCATGAGCCGAGTAGCGCCCGCCGTTCTAATGTGCACGACGGCGATGAAGCCACGCGGTGGCAGCAATGTAACGTTGCCAGACGCTTCCCACACTGGTTCAAGCTCGACCGCGATCTCGAAGCCTTTGTACGTATAGATTCTTTTCATCTGTCTATTTGAATTGTGACCCCGCTGTCTCGCACTCTACGAAATCAATTCTTCGACGTAGGCCCCTTCTCCCGTTCCGTAACGGAGGGTTCGCGAAAAGTGTTTGAACAATTTTTTCAGGGGCCGCCATATTCACCTTTCTTTCAAAGTTGGGGCTGGTGGGCCGCACGAATGACATTATGCCCACAATACCGCCACGGTAAATGATCGGCGTCACTGGCGAGCCTCGTCGAGGCATTGATAGCTCATCGACCGCTTTCAGGCGCAGCTATCGATCGAGGCGTCGCCGCGTCGAAGGGCGGCTCGCTCCTCATTAGTTGACGTTCGCGAACAGATCGTGACGGGCCGTTTCTGGCCGACAACGGGCAGAGCGCTGGCCGACAACGATCCGCCCGCGCAGACGCCTGGCTACAAGACGGATGCTGGAAAAGTGGACAAGCATATGAAACCGCGCAGACCTGCGCCAATTGCAGGCGCTGCAAGGGGAAGGCCGCTGCTCGACCGATCCGTGTCCGACCTGCGGCGCCACACTGATCGATCACGCAGTCGGGGTAGCATGTCCGCCGTCGCCCATCGCTCGCGGGTCGTCGTGTTCCCGCGAAATGTCCTTGTTCGTTTAATCGCCCAGTCGCGAAGCGGCGATCAGGCTGTGCACCGCGCACGCGAGGACATAGCGCGCGATTGCGTAGCCGAATGGTAGTAGGCGGAGAGCGCGGTGGCAATCAGCGGTGCAGGGCCGCCGGCAATGACGGAAGCCAACTGGTAGCCGAGCGATGCGCCGCTGTAACGCAGCCGCCCCGTGAACGATTCAGCGATCAAGGCGGCTTGGGGACCATACATCAACACGGAAGAGGCACGGCTGCGTTCGCAGTTCGCCGGCGAATGCGACGCGTACTGTGCCCGTACATCGCGACTGACTCCCGCTACTGAAACGGATCCGTCACTGTGCGTTCGACGTGTCACCGGCGATGCCTGCCGGCTCACATCTGCCGGAACAGGTGCGCGTATTGTTTGCTCACGGCAACCTCGCCACTGTGGCCGCGCAGCTTGAGCGACATTTTCCCTAACGTGCTGACGGATGCGCTTTCCACCTGGTCAACATTCACCACCGTGCTTCGGTGCACCTGGCAGAAGCGCGCCGGGTCCAGTTGCGCACACAGTTCCTTGAGGCTCGTGCGAATCAGCAGTTCGCCTGTGCGCGTCGTGACGACAACATATTTGTCGGCAGCCTCGAAGTACAACGCCTCGTCCACCGGCACAATCCTGATGTCGCTTCCGCTGGATGCGCGCAGATAGCGTAGCGGCGCACTGCGTGCACTGTCCTGCGAGCGCAGTTGAACGTTGCGCGTGATCTGCTCCAGCTGACCGAGGAGCCGTTGCAGGTCCGCCTGCACATGCGCACCGGGCGCCGCATCCGATGGCGCGCGCGCAAGCAGCGTGCGTAACCTGTCGACTGTGCGCGCGAGCCGCGTGGCATCGACAGGCTTCAGAAGATAGTCGATGGCGGCGGCATCGAAGGCGTCCAACGCATACTGGTCATACGCGGTTACGAACACGATCTGCGGCGGCGTCGCGAGATTCGCGCACGCGCGCGCAACATCGAGACCGGTCGCGCCCGGCATAGAGATGTCGAGGAACGCGACGTCCGGTTGCAATGCTCCGATACGCTCGATGGCATCGTGGCCGTTGCCGACGGTCGCGACAATCTGCAATGCTGGCCATGCCCGCCCCAACTCCCGCTGAAGCGCGGCCGCAATCGGCGGCTCGTCCTCGGCGATCAGCGCGGTCGGCGCGCGAGACATCTCCGGCGAAGGGGTCTTGCCGTCGTCATTCTGTGCCGCTGTGCCCGACTGGCGGATCTTCATGGCTTCTGATCTCCCTCCCGTCGATCAGCAACTTCCACCGGAAGCAGAACTCTCGCGACGGTACCGTGCGGCACGCTCTCGATGAGCGTCAGCGAAGCGCGTCCGCCATAGAGCGCTGCAAGACGGTCCCGCACGTTCGCAAGTCCGATGCCCGTGCCCTGCGTAGCCGGCGTCGCACCGAAACCGGGACCGGTGTCCGTGACCGTGAGTTCGACGTGCTGTTCGCCGCGCTTTGCCCTTAGCTCGACCCGACCACCTGCCACCGCTGCCTGAATACCGTGTTTCAGTGCGTTTTCGACAAGCGGTTGCAGCAGCATCGGTGGCACCGCGAGGTCCGCGCAATCGACAGGCAGATCGAGCGAATACGTGAGTCTCGGGCCGAGGCGCATCGCGTGCACGGCAAGCATCGAATCCAGCACCGCGAACTGATCCGCAAGCGTCTCGCTTTCGGCTCTCGACGCTTCCAGCGTTGCCCGCAAAAACCGGTTGAGGCTCCAGAGCAGTTCACGTGCACGTGGAGGATCGGACACGATGAGGCTGTCCAGAGTGGCGAGCGTATTGAACAGAAAGTGCGGTTCGATCTGCGCCTGCAATGCCTGCAAGCGGGCACGCAGCGCGGTTTTTTCGGCAGCTTCCTGTAGCCACGCAGTCCGGGCCACCTGCTCGCTCAGACCGGCGATCCGGGCTCGCGACCAACCATACCAGGTGACCAGCAGCGTTGCGACAAGTGCGATCCAGCCGGTCGTGGCGATGTCTTTGGCAGCGAACGTCTTGTCGATGTCGAGGCCCAGCAGCACGCTTGCGATGACGCGCCCGAGCGCGGCGCCAGCGATGATCGCGCCAACCATCACCACGGCCAGCCTTGGCGCAGTGAGCGTGTTCTTCCGCTGAAGACGAAAGCGGCCGACGTGGAGCAGCAGCATGATCGATAGCCCGATCGCCTCGCTGAAGAAATGTTTTCCCCGAGGCTCTTCCCGATGCCGACCACGGTGAGGCCAGCCGCAATCACTGCGTTGCCGATGACGACGAGCACCGCTTCGCGGGCATACTCGGCCAGCAGTTGTTTCGTCGGGGTTGGCAACCCGGCGGACGCGTCGGGGAATTTGACGTTACTGCCAGGAATCATGCGATCCACCCCGTCACGATGATATTCAGCAGGCGGTGCGGCGTCGCCACTGCAGCGATACCGGCCACGACGAGACCAATAAACGACCCGCGCATGGCAAGCTGGTGACCGCGGACGTTGCCTTGCCGGATCGCCCATATCGCTCGTCCGACACTGACAAACGTCAGCAACGACAGGCCGTGCACCCACGAGAAATGTCCCGGGTTCAGTTCGCGGATGTCGAACGAGCTGAGCGCCGTGGCGAACATCGCCGCCGCCCAGAGACGGCCGAGCCACTTGTGGCGCGCCGTCCCCTTTTCGGCGAGAAGCACGGTGCTTCCGAGTATGACAGAAAGGGTTGCAGCGGCGATATGCACAGCGATGATGGCAGGCATGCTGGCTCTCCATGGCAGGATGAGCGGGACTCGATGCCTGCAGTCTGTGCGGCGGTCGGATTGTTTTCGAGGAGCATGCGACGAACGGACCTTATTCCGTCGCGAATGGTGTTGAAAGCGGCGCGAGGAGATGAGCGTTTGGGGGCTTCTGCGGGATATTCGTGTTCGCCGGCAACTCGCGCCGGGAGTTCATGCGGCGGGCATTAGACCTTGACCTTCAGCAGGTAAATGCTTACGCCGTTAGATTGATCACCCGACTTCCGAAGACGACCCGCTTCTGACATTCACCGTGACGCCGCCCCGACGAATTGGTAAGGACCTCCCCGATTGCAGGATCGACACCGTCTGGTGCCATCATGGCTCGTGCTACAACCTTCCGGGAAGGGGGAAGTCATGGACAGGATTACTCGTGTTGGCGTGGATCTGGCGAAGAACGTGATGCAGATTCATGCGGTCGACAGCGCCGAATGCGTCGTAGTACGTAAAGCGATTCCGCGGGAGCGATTTGTGAGCTGGTTTGCCAATCTGGAACCGTGTCTGATCGCCATGGAGGCATGCGGTGCGGCGCATTATTGGGCACGCAAGCTACACGCGCTCGGGCATGAGGTGCGGCTGATTCCCCCGCAATTTGTCGCGCCCTATCGCAAAGGCGGCGCCCGTGTAAAGAACGATGCACTCGATGCCGAAGCCATCTGCGAAGCGGCGAGCCGCCCGCACATGCGTTTCGTGCCGGTCAAGTCACCTGCGCAGCAAAGCGTGCTGGTGCTGCACCGCATGCGTACCGGATTTGTCGAAGAGCGTACCGCGCTGGCGAACCGGTTGCGCGGGCTACTGGCCGAGTTCGGGGTGTTCCTGCCGCAAGGCACCCGCCCGCTACACGAGCACCTCATTGAGCGCGTTGAGGACGGCAGCAATGAGCTGACAGGACCGGCGCGGCTGGCCCTGTTGCGCGGCTGGGAACAATGGCAGGTACTGGATGAGCAGATTGCCTGGTTTGACAGGCAGATTGCCGAGCATGCCAACCGCGACCCGCAGGCGCAACGCTGCATGGACGTGTGCGGCGTGGGCCGGCTAACGGCATCGGCCGCAGTGGCGACGGTGGTAGATGCCCGCCAGTTCAAGAACGGCCGGCAGATGGCCGCCTGGCTCGGCATCGTGCCCAAACAGAAAAGCAGCGGAGGCAAGCAGCGGCTCGGGAGTATCACCAGACAGGGCAACGACTATCTGCGAACCTTGCTGTTCCAGGGTGCCCGCTCAGCGGTCCTGACGGCGCACCGACGTGACGACCGGCTCTCGCGCTGGATTGTTCAGTTACAGGCGCGCGTGGGCTACTACAAGACACTGGTCGCCGTGGCGAACAAGCATGCACGCATTCTGTGGGCGGTGCTCGCCAAGGGGGAGCAATTCGATCCGTCCTACGCGCCCGTCCGCACCGGTGGGGCGACGGGCGCCTGATACCCCAAACGACATCGCCATAAATTGATTCCATAGTCCAGGACGTAATCGACAAGGATAGCGACAGGTCAGACCGGCAGCGGGCGAACTCGAAAAGCTGTGAGGCGCTACACGAAATGTATTCGCCGTCCAACGGATGGAGTCCTGCTGCGCGGTTACTATCCAGGCCCGGGCGCGGTTGTGATGGCGCCCAACAAGGCCGTTTATAGGCATGCAGTCTGTCACGCCGCCAATCGTTGTCGTTGTAGTCCTCACTGACCGATACAGGAATCAAACATATGAATCAATAAACCCAGCTTGAAAAAACTGGAAGGTCCTTATAGGCAGCTTTGAAAACTGGATTGGTCATTCGGTCGATCACGCCGGCGGTACCTCCCGCCAATGTGACAGTGCTATGAAAACTTCCACTATTGAATTTCCATCTCGCTTTGCGGCAGCAGCGGCCCATCTCCAATTGGCGGAACACCGTCAAGGCATCGGTTGCCGTGAGTACGCTGTTCGGCCCGGACTGTTTGACCAGGGCTGAACGCTTGCGGGAATTGGCAAACCGCTCACTAACGAACCGCACGGTGCGGGTAGTGCCATAGGCGTTGACCACTGAATTGTGGTCAATCCAGCCCAACAAAACGCGACTTGGTCCAGTTCACTCTTTTCCCTGCACGAAATCCGGGCGACGCATCCAATCCGCCTCCACCATGGCGGGCCGTTCGAAGCCATCAATGTGCCCAATCGCACACTAGCGCCCGGTTTCGTCTTCGGGCTTTGCGCCCGGAGCACTACTTTTAACGCACGTCGATTGACTGACAAAACCGGTGCGGAACACGCAGGCCTGAACGGCCCGCTGATTCCACTGCGTCGGACCGCATCCAGCCGCTACGACGAAAAG
>NZ_VZQQ01000098.1 GCF_014397785.1 Paraburkholderia podalyriae | reverse complement strand
CAAGAAGTGGACGATGCCTATCCGCGACTGGAAAGCGGCCCTGAACCGCTTCACAATCCAGTTCGAAGAGCGGCTAGTGCCGGGTTAAACCTCAACCCGTTTACACAAAATTCCGGACACCCCCGATGCGACGATTCGCTGGGGTCAGGTTGTCCTCTTTGGCTCGGGCCAAGGCCAACCCTTCCGCTCGCCGGGCACATCCCGCTCAGGGGACGACGCGACCCCGGCTCGATTCACTTCCTCCACGGCATCGTGCAACGGCTCGGCCAACGCGTCCGTTATCATCTGAGGAAGCCCCGTCCCGAACCACTTCACCTTCTTCCGGAGGTGACCGACATACAAGTTCCAGCCGTCAGGGTTGCCATCAAAAAGGTCGTGCTGAACGGTTGACGCCAGAGCTTTCCGGTTGAGCTCCGTATCAAGCAGTTCCTTTGGCCACAGGAAGAACGCGCTCGCGACATGTGCGCTAAACTCCGGCCACCGTCATCTTCGGGGCAAGCTCCCGGAGATACCCGAAGTCCTGCAACGAATCCTCTTCCTCCGCAAGTTGAGCCACCAGCGCATCCGCGCCGACCTGTCTTGCCCAGACAGCTCAAAGCTTCGAGCATGTCCCCGAGGTGAAGCAGCAGCTCGCGTCTGTCAAACGGGTCGTCCATTGCAGTATCTCCGTCCGTTGCGTGCTTGTTCCGATGATACTCGCTTGGCTGCGGTGATTCAGCCGGCGCGCTGCACAGCACCTGCAATGATTGGTTACACGACGAAGAAGCACAGCCCGCATGACTGGCCCGTCAGGTTCGATTGATTCGGCTACCGGCGACGCCGTTGCTGCGACGGCAGCGCGTTGAACGGCGGCGGCGCTGCTTTCACGATTTTTTGACTGAGATGACCTGTCCCGTGATGTCCTCGACCAGGCTTCGCTTGTACGCTTGAGCCACCACCGCGGCGGGAGTACCTGCCGAATAGGCCTGCCCCATCGCGGCAAGTGTTTCTGAAACCCAGCCTGGGCTGATGACGTTAACGCGTGCGTTGCCGTGCATTTCGAGAGCTGCGGACCGGACGAACGCCTCGACCCCTGCATTCACGATGCCCACTACGGCACTCCCTGTGACCGGATGCAGGGAGAGAATGCCGCTGGTTAGCGTCAGGGACCCGCCTTGTGCGATGTGACCAACCGAGCACCGGACGAGATTGACCTGTCCCATCAGCTTGTTCGTCAGACTAAACGCAAAGTCTTCGTCGGTCAGCGAATCAAGCGGTGCAAATTTCGCTGCACCTGCGGCGCAAATCACGGCATCAACGGTTCCGAGTTGCCGGTACATTGACACGATGGACGCCTTGTCTGCGAGGTCCACTGACAGGTCCGGGCCATTGCGGCTCGCGCCAATGACCTGGTGGTCGGACGAGAGCAGGCGAACGATTTCCTTGCCGAGCAGTCCGGTTGCGCCAACTATCAGCACGCGCATAGGTCCTCCTTATCCGGAAGGGTCACGCCACCGCGGAGCGACGCATCACGCTCGGCGTGCAGACGAGCGAATATCGTACTACCGTTCGAGCGGGGGGAGGTCGACTGGATGACGCTGACCGGGCTACGAGCGATGCCTTGAGTTCGACCCCTCCTACGCTGATGCGCATCGTAACCTTGCCTGCTTCACGACAAACTTGGTGACCAGCAGGGCTTCGTGTGTCATTTGGGCGCCTATCGGCGGCTGAGCAGCTGACCACCCCATGCTCGTCGTGGGACTGTACGGTCTTGCATGAGCGCGCTCGGCCAACCGGCATGCTCACCCGCCGTCGCGAAGTGTAACGGTGTTCGCCGATGGTCTGACGCTGGCGGCTGTGGGCTCAGCGAGGTACCCCCTGCGTCCGATGAGCGCCATGCTCATATGGGGCCGGCGCCCGTTGGCCGTTGGAGTGGACGGTGCACTCCTGGTCGTCCGGGTATCCGCAACGTTGAGGCAGTCGACCTGGACCCAATGCTTCCGCGAGGGTATACACTGGGCTTGTCTCTTTGGCGGAGAGCATCATGAAAACGCAAAATCTCTCGGGCCCAGACAGGCTGTTGGCAGTATGGCGAAACCTGAATGCTCACGCGGCCAGCGACGGAAGGGTCGGATACGAAGTCGACCAGCTGGGACGAGTCGTCGACCATCGACGGGTGTGTCCATGGCATCAACTCCTGGTCACCGACATGTTCTGCCAGCTTGCCTCGCAGTTGGGGCCTCGCGTGGCGATGCGTCAGCCGGTATCAACCCGGTCGTTCGGTATCCGCATTGCCGACGTCGTTTGGATGCCCGAGGAGAAGTGGCCGGAAATCGATTCGGACGCCCCGTTACCTTCCGTTCCCGACTTATGCATCGAGGTGCTCGCGGACGACAATGACGCCGACCAGGTTGAGCGCAAGGCTGACGCCTACCTCAACAGCGGTGCGCAGGAAGTCATCATCGTCGGCCCCCTCGGGAAGGTTGAATTTCGAGGACTAGGCGGTCCGCGTGCGTCATCCTTGTTTCGCGTGACCCTCGAACCGGACCCGATGTTTTTCGCGTGGGCGTGACGTGCATCGGCATTGCTCGAAACATCTCTCCTAAAAGCAGTGGTGAAAATCGGACCTGGTTTCAGAGGTGGTCCCGGTCAAAGTTGTCGAAATTTCGATAAGCGAGGAGTTTCTGACCTCGCGGCGCTTCATGTGCTGGCGCCAACACAATATTGACCCGCTCGCCAACATTAGACTGACCAGCCGGGTTGGGCCGCGAGTTGTCGATGGCGGAGTTGTTTTCCCAATTGTCAAGCTGGTCAGTTCGATGTCGGCAAATGGGTGAAACTGGTACCGGCGAGAAGAGAGCACGAGGGCAAACTAGAATGTTGGAAGCAGCGTTGGACAATGTGCACGCGGCGTTGATGGGCTTTGCAGTCCAGCACGACGCGCTATTTTCGCTGTTGCTGGTCGCTCCTGCGGCCGTTGCCTGTTTTTTCGCATATTTCATCGTCCGCTACCATGTGCGGGTTGCCCCTGCCTTCATGCACGGGCGCAGGGCTGTGTCTACTGGACTCTTCGCGTTGTTCCTCACGGCCAGTGACCAGTATGCATTGCCGCGTGTACTGCGCGCACTCTCGTTCGACACGATGTGCGCCGCCATTCCGTTCATGATGCTTGCCCTTGGCGCGTGCTGGGGTGTATTCCTGGCAAGCGTCATGGCGTGGTGGCATACCCGCCTGGTTGCCCACTGAATCAGGTTCTAACAAAGTCCAACTGACAACTTGAACCTGCTCCTGCAATGCTGAAGAAGGTACTCCGGTCGCCTTCGTTCATGGCGCGTGGGCGATTGGCGTAGACCGAATCCGCTACGCGAAGCAACTGCGAGAATCGTTACGCTCCGGGCCGGGCTTATCGTCGACGTCTGAACAGGCCGGTCGGCTGTCGCGACTGATACCCGACATTTTCTCGGTTTGGCTGGCGTGAGCGTGGTTCGAGCGCCAACCTGCGAGCTTCGTCTGCCTGCGGCGAACTTTCCGACAACTCGTGGTTGTTCCACATCCAGAGGGGCAGAACTGTAATGACAGCCCAGTTAGCCATGTCCTGCACGACGACATAACTGCGGTCGTCGACTTTACTGTAGATGAGGTAGCAGCGCCGGTTGGGCGGAACCTCCCCAAGTGACACGCATCGACCTGCGTCCACCATTTCTCGAACAGAGGTTGCCGACAAGGTAGACCGTTGACTCACTCGTTCCTTCGCGTGAGGTGCGACCCACGACCGTCGATTGCTGGACCGTCTCTTCGAGAAATGCATCTTCGCCTCCCACGCATTGCTGCGGCAGTCAGGCAATCCTATTCCGGGTCGGGGCGCATCGCAACGCGGGCGATGGATGTTCTGAGGAGCTGGTCCGCGGATGCGCTGCGCCACTCGGTAGCGGCGACCGGCCATGCTGCTTGACGCTATCTATGAAGGCTGCAACGAAATCCAGGAACGTCTTGACGACCAGGGCTACAAGGTCACAGCACTTGGCAACATGGTGTAGGCGAAGCGCGCACCGCCGTGCTCGAAAACATCACGCTCGCCGCGCTTGACTGTTACTTCGAGATGCATGAGAAGGAAACTGCCTCGGAAGTCGAGTTGGCACCGACTCCTGACCGCGACGACAGTCCAGCCAGGCGCCGCCTATACCAAGCCTCGCGTGACGGGGAATCTCGGCGCTTGGTGCAGGGCGGCGCTCTTGCGCCGACTCCGACCTGAAAATACGATGCCCAACGGACCGGGAATCGTGCGCCACCAGCACACAGATTTCTTCCTGGACCGATTTGATATTCGCAGCCTGCTTGCCCTTCGGACCCATCTTGACGTCGAAGCTGACCTTCTGATTCTCTTGTAGCGACTTGAAACCTTGCCCACTGATTTCCGAGAAGTGGGCAAACAGGTCGTCCCCGCCGTCGTCCGGCGTGATAAACCCGAAGCCCTTGCCGTCGTTAAACCACTTCACTGTTCCGGTTGCCATCATCCGTTCCCAACAAAATTTGAAGAGCACACTTAATTCGGTGCACATGACCCTTACATGCATTGACAGGGGCAGTTAGCGCTTGGCGCTCAAACGCAGGGCCTGACCGCTATTCATAATTCGACAGTGAAGTTGTAGCCATCCTGCAGGATGGGGGGCAATCCGGGTAAAACGCCCTGTCGGACTACGCGATAACGCGCGAGTAGTGCACCACCAGTCCTCTCACCGCCTGTGTCGCGTATCGCGCAAAGCGCGTCGCAACGGGGTGACGCATTCTGAGGTGGCAGCTTATAGTAGAAACACGGCCGCGTCAGTGGCCAGGCGCCCCTTCTGTCACGGGACAAAACATGTTTTACGGGGAAACGTACGATGGCGAACTCGACTGTTTCGGGTCACGCGACGCAAGAGCATACGCCAGCGTCACTGCAGGTGCTTGCCGACTATCTTGAGCTGGCGCTCGACGATGGTGAGAGCGTGGTCGTAATGCGGGACGGCACAAGCGTACGCTCCGTGTACATTGGTAACCCAACGGGTTCACTCGACGACTTGGTCGAGCATGGGACGGTCGCCGCGTACCTGGCGGGCGAGATGCTCGCGTTGACGGAGGCCGGCGTGAATCGGATGACAGCCAATGGCGAGACGTATCGGTTCACGCGAAGTGTCAGGTACATCGCCGACCGACAGGTTGTGGTTTTCGCGCCGACGTGAGTTGGGCGCCTCCAGCCGGCGAAAGGGCCGGACGGCCGAAGAAGCCCGGAGACACATCCGCTCTGACTCCGCGCGTCTGCCGGCGTGAACACGAGGCGCGACGCTCAAAAGGCCGCCGTGCCGCGATAGTCAGGCAACAGAACAGAAATATAGTCCCCGCGCAACGGAGCGCACACCTCTGCGAGCCTGTTCGCCACGCTGGCACAATGCCCTCGCTGCTACGTCCTTGCCTTGACACCTGTGCCGGCGGGCGGGACACTCAGCCCGGGTCGTTGTGCGGCCGACGTCTTGCAAAGCGCTGGGTAACTCAAACCTCTGAGATTCCAATCTGACGGGTTACGTCGAACGTCGACTGGAATATAGACCGCGAAAAAGGAGAAGCTCTATGGCGCATGCACTGTCATTTTCGCAACTGTATTCAGACTCGGTCGGCGAAAGTCATTTTGCGTCGGTTAGCATCGAGCTGCTCACCCGCAACTTCGCGCCGCCCGCAGAATCCTTTGACGTGTCGGATTTCGCGGCAGCGACCCGCTACGGATTTGTGCGGCTGCCGAGCGGATGGGTCGGCGACCTTCATCCTTCGCCCATGTGCCTGTGGGTATTTTTTCTCAGCGGGGAGATTGAGTTCGAGGCCAGTGACGGCGAGCGACGTCGCGTCGCGGCAGGAGCCGCGATACTGCTTGAGGACACGACCGGCAAGGGGCATCAGAGTCGTGTCATCGGCGACGGGCCAGCGCTTCTCGCCGTGGTTCAACTTTGACGTCGTGGTTCCCTTTGGCAGGGGCGCGAGCCCGAGCCGTCGCGGTTAAGTCGTGCTCGGGAAGGTGAGGTCCGAGCCGTGGTTGCGCGCTGTATCCCACGGTCGAGCCGCCCTGAACCGGGCGAGGGCCACTTCCGACACGTGCGCGACGCCACGCATGAAGCTGAAGCGCCGTTTGCTTGTCAGCAGAGCGGATAGCGAATAGATACGGGCAGGTTAGTCAGGGACGCTGCTGTGGCGAATTCGAGTATCCCGCGAGCAACTTGAGTACAAGACTCCGGACAGCGAACTCTAGAGAAGGAAATGCAATGTCCCAAAGTATTCTGATTGTTGAAGACGAACCCGCTATTGCCGAACTATTGACCGTCCACATAAAGTACGCAGGCTACCATCCGCTGCCAGCACGGGATGTCGAAGGAGCGAACGCGCTGGTATCCGAACGGTTGCCCGACCTCATCGTCCTGGACTGGATGCTACCTGGCACATCTGGCCTGTCCTTCCTACGCAGGCTGCGTGCAGACTCGCGTACGACGGAGGTGCCGGTCATCATGCTGACGGCATGCACCGAAGAACGCGACCTGCTGGACGGTCTGGAGGCCGGTGCCGACGACTACATGTCCAAGCCATTCTCCCCGAAGGAACTGATGGCTCGTATCGGAGCGGTCCTGCGACGGCGCGCCCCCGAGCTTGCCAACCACGCAGTGACGGTAAATGGCCTGACGCTCGACCCTTCAACCCGGCGCGTCTACGTCGAAGACGATGGTGCGCAGCTTCCAGTGCGTCTTGGCCCGACGGAGTTCAATCTTCTGCATTTTTTTCTCACGCACCCGGAGCGCGTCCACAGCCGGACCCTGCTTCTGGACCAGGTCTGGGGCAACCATGTGTTTATTGAGGAGCGCACGGTCGACGTCCATATCAAACGACTTCGCTCGGCGCTGAAACCAGTCAGCTATGAAAGCAGCATCGAAACGGTGCGTGGAAGCGGCGACATGTTTTCCCGGACCTCCCCGTCTCAGCGCACGGAGACTGCGATATAGGCAACGAGATTGCCGTGGCACATCGCGCTGCCATCGCGGCGCGATATACACCGCAAACGGAACAAGGGCCTATTGAACCGCTCCGCGCGTACCTACATCATCACCAGCTACGCATATGGCTATAAACCCGCGACGCACGGCGAAGCATTCGAGCATCATCGTTCTGCAAGCGCGTCATCGATAAGCCGTCGGGCGGCACTAAACCCCGCCAGCAGGCCTTCAGCCTCGGTGGCGAAAGTCCGTTCGCCTTCGTCAAAGAGCCGCGCCGGGGGAAACTCGCGTCCGGACAGCTGATGTCGCACAGCAATCTTCACCACGAGACCTCCCGACGCGACTACCGAGCCCGCGACGACAGCGGCCGCCACCGACTCGACTTCAAGGGTCGCCTCGAAGCCCCGATAATCATATGCACGCCGCATAGCAACCTCTCATGACGATTAGTGCGTTCGTAGATTGTCGCGCTGTATGTGTCCGTTCGCCGGTCTCTAGAGTCGCTTGTTCCGAGTGAACGGCGGTGTGGGCGCCGCCGCCCTGTCACTATGAGCTTTGGCGTACGCGGTGACAAATTTGAGCACTGGCCTCGTGCCGGGCATGCCGCCAACAGAGCCGGAACTTGGCCTGCACGACGCAGGAATCCTCCCAGACCGCAACCACTAAAGCCGGACCACAATAATTTCTGCGCTCTCTCTACAGGGGCGTACTGTCCGAACGGGCGCAGGCGAGCCTTCCTTAGGACATCAGCGAATCCGAAGCCGATTCAATTGGCGCTCCCCGGTCTCAGGCGTATCCGAAGCGGAGCGTGCGGGCGGCTTCCACCCGCCCGGAAGTACGGTGGCAATTGCGTGCTTCATGATGGATTGCGAGCCTCTGGTCGACCCCAGCTCGACGGTGTAGCGGTCGAATGATTCGATTTTTCCGGTCAGACGGATGCCGCTCTTGAGAAAGACGCTTACAGCTGTCTTGTCTCTGGACAACATCTGGAGAAACCCGTCTTGTACGGAGGATGGAAGGACCATCAGGAACTCCAGCGATATGGATGTGAACAGTCGATGGTAATGCGGCTGCGGCATTCCATCAGGGCGAGTACGGCGAAATGCCGATGTCTAACGGCTGCCCTCTCACAAAGCTGACCCGGTCAGGGTGAATTCAAGTCTCTTTTCTCGACCACGGCATTGAAGGCTTCCCGAGCGTCTTTCAGTTCCTGCATTGCCGCCGCGAATCTGGCCAGTTCCAGCGTCGATGGTTGCTAATTTTGGTCTTCTACGTAGTGCGCTTCCAGCCTTAGTGACGCGGCTTGTACTTAGCGCGCGGCGCTCACCACGCGCTCAAGGGCGCGTGCCTCCGCCGAGACCTTTTTTCCTTCATCGTCGTTGTTTCCAGTGACCGGGCGCGACCACCGTCCGAGCCCGTCGGTCGGCGTTATGAGCGATGCTTCCCCCGACACTGCTTGCATTGGAAGCGTTGCAATGCGCTGACTCTAAAATATGCGTCGCATTCAATCGGTGCGAATCATCACAGTTGGTGCTGCGGGAGCTGTTATCTGCCCGCAAAGTCTGCTGCCGACAATACTATCGGTACGCCGGCTCTCTTGAGCATCCTTCGTTCAACGGTCGCCGTAATGCGCTGTTGTCCGTCGGCGAATGCTGTCAATACGCGCGCCTCGGTCGCGCCTGCGGGCAACCAGAAATGCTGTTGGAGCGCGTCGCGGCTGATTGAGCATTGCACCGACTGGTTGCGAACAGATACAACAAAAACAACCGCTTTTCCGTCTGATGAAAGGCAGGGTGCTGCGGCGAGGGTGTCGTCCATGGTTGTATCGATTCCTTATTGACCAAAACGCAGGTTTGCCGCTGGCGCCACTGGAGTAGCAGGTCAGTCATAAATCAAACGGGCCCCAGGGTAGGCTGTCGAGTCGGTTCGTTAAGCGGAAGCGTCACCGCAGCCCATAGGGTAGCGGGCGCAGTGCAGTCAGGATGGTTCGCAGCGGCGCCTGTCCCGACCCGATAGCCTGGGACTTCCTCCCCTTGTAGTTGCTTTTGCAACCCATTCGCGACTTCGATGGCGTGGTGCAATAGAAACTCCGCAGTGGCTCTGGATGAGGTGAGTCCACCTACGTGTGCGAGCCCCTCTGGCGGTTGGCTAAACTCATCGATTGCTCCGGACTGGAGACTGGCACTTCAGGCCGGAAGGCATCGATGCTTTCCAGCAGTCTCTGCAGTCGTTGTTGTTGGTTCGGTAAGAGTCCCGGCGTCGCAAGTGCCTGAAGCACTCGCCCACGCCAGTAAGTTCTGGAGAAGAGAGAATCCGCGCCTTCTGCGCCCAGCACCTGCTCGAGATGCGCTATTGCGGCGTCGATGTCGCGGAACGTGTAGGGGCTTTTGCCCGTCGAACCTCTGTCGGTGGCGGTCATTGCATGCGCTCTGATTTACCTGCTTTTTCTGTCCGGCATGTGCACGGAAGAACGGTGGCACTCAACTGTTCTGCTATAAAAAATATATCAATTTTGTCGAAAGTTGACATCAAGCAATACAGCAAGCGGGCTGCTGAAATAACCCAATCGCACGGCACCATGCTGCAAGCAAGTATGGTTAGCTCCCGGTTTCCGGCGGGGAACATGTGCCATGTGCCGTCGTCGTGCCGGAAGAAAAAAAGCGCAACCGAAGCTTCCGGTCGCTGTGCCTCAACGCGCACATAGCGCCGCCGGCTAGTGCCAGTGCGACTGAATCGGGTTACCCGAACCGGCGTCGCGGCAGCTGGTGTCAGCCACTTTTCAACGAGGAACCGCAGGGACCTTTCTGCTGTTCTTCATCCGCTCCTCCGCAGCTTCGTTGCGGTCGTCCCGGCGTTGCCATGCAGCATTCGCCTGGATGAACCTTCGGCCGCGAGAAATGTGGTCGCGTGCCGTGTTTGATGCCGGACGAAATCAAACGAAGCTACGGCTGGTGACCTGCGCAACTTTTCCTGAAAACTTCTGGCTCAAGAGACGAGTTTCGTGACAGCGTACGAGGCGTGCTGGGGGCTCCCGGGCGCGACAGGCCACCGCCCGAAAAAAGCGAGCCGGGGCTCCCGTGGTAGATTTGACGGGCGGTCGACCGGGACAGGACGCTATTACTTCTTGCCGGTTTCGACCGGTGCCGGAACCTTTTAAGCCCGCTTGGTCGAAGCCGCCGCCGCGCTGATGTTGCTTTCGACGAGCTGCACCGCCTGCTTTGCGGCCTTCCTCGCAGTTTCATACGTTGTGCTGACCGTCTCGTTTGCCGTGTTGATAAACGTCTTCCATGCCGCGACAGCGTTTTCGCTGCCTGCAGGCGCTTTTTTCGCAAGGCTGTCGACAAAGGCCTGCGCATCTTGCTGGTACTGCTTGCCTTGCGCTTCGGCAACCGCCGCGAATTCGGCCTGGGTGCTGGAGATGATTTCGTAAGCGTGGCGCCAGTACGACTGGGCTTTTTCCAGGATTGGTTGAGCCTGGCTTGCCTGTTGTGCGAACAACGCCTGCGGGGCTCCAGCTGAAAACGCCTTGACCAGGATTTCCTGATTATCGCCGAGGCTTGATTTGACCGCCTGCATGTTCAGTTCGACCAGATTCTCAACGCCGGCGAAAGCTTTGTTCAGGTGTCCAAACGTTGTGTCAACACCGGCTTTTTGTGTGGCAACAATTTGTTCCGGGGTAAGACCGCTCATCACTAACTCCATGGAGGGTGAAGTGACCGTCGTCAGCAAGTCCGATGAATGAAATCGCGAACCATAGGTCACGAAAAGGAAAGATTGGCGCAATGCAGCAGCATCCCATTCTATGGGGGAGCGCGTGAATGTCAATCCATCGCAGCGACGCGTGGTACGTGAGAATCAGGTCAAATGCCCCGTTGATATGGGTGACATACGGATTCCAGGGGAAACCCTGGAAACATTCCCGGACGCCGGCAAAATGTCAGAGGCGGCTTTTGCCGGGATGTGTGCTGCGCTGCAAAAGTGGCGCAATCCAGGCCGGAGCCGACGATGAGTGCTCCGAAATTGCGTGACGAAAGTCGTTGCCTGCGCATACAGTTCGTCATCGGAAAAGCCGAAGCACGGACTCGATGTGGCACAAGGCCTCGCGAAATTTATTTTTCGTTTGACACCAGTGTGCACGCGAAGGAATAGTTGTACCGCGACTCTCACGGTAGTCCGGTCGTCATGCAGCGTCACGGCAGAGTGCAACCTGGTGTCACGAGGCTGTCATGGCGGACGCATAGATTCATTTGGCATCGAGAAGAATCGGTGCTGAATCGCATAAAAAATAAGCTGAGAGACCTTAAGAAGATGAATCGGGCTACCCTAAATATCGACCATCTCGAGCGTACTGCCGGGAATGACCGCCTCAGGCGCGCCTTGGCCGCACGGCTCGACAGGGCATTCAAACGGGCCGGCTGCAGTTCGGCGCGTGCAGCGAGATGGCTGGGCGTGAGGGAATACGACGTGCAATATTGGCGACGCGGAATCAGCGTCGTGCCGCTGAACGTTTGTATGCGTTTGGCCACCGTCCGCCATCTCGACGTTCACAGGATTTGCACCGGGCAGACCCAGGTCGCCTGATTCGCATCTTACTGAAATCGCAGGATACGGAGGCGGTGTCACGTGGGGCTTCATACGTTCTGAAGCTTGCCCCTCGGTCGGCATCGCGCTCGCGACGACGCGCCTGCCGGTATCGCTGAGCGGGGTATCGATGTGAGACTAGCGAAACGCAACCGGGCGTCTGACGATGTCCTATGCACCAGTGATTACGAGGATGGAGCTGGCGCGTGGCGCTTCACATATTGCGAGCGCGCTACACGAGGAAACTGTGCGGGCGGCGGTCAGGAAGACCATCCTTCTGTTCGATGTCTTGCATAGACGCGGACACGTGTAGTCGCGCCAGCCAGCGTGACTACTGCCGCAAAGCCTTGGATGTGTTCGGTGTAACAGGAGGCGATTCTCGCAGTTGCTGTCTCTGCCACATTCTCATCTGGCACGCGACGCGGTCGCAAACCGTATCACCAGCCATCGGCGTCTTTCGGGGAAAAGTGGTGTTCGCGTTTTCATGGGGTGCGTCACGGTCTTCAGCGCACGCCAGCCAACGTGAGCTGTGTCGTCCGGGGCGCCTCAACGGGTAAGCGTCTTATTTAATCGTTCAGCCCGTCGAGCAACGTATGTACCACGCTTGCGGCGGCGGAAGTACACGACGCAGGCGGTTGACAGCGCAGAGGCAAACTATCCGAAGATTCTATGGAGCTGACGATGGCCACAAGCCGCAACTCTGCATTGAAGAGAATCAACCGGTCGGAAATTCCCGGGACGGGCGACAAACTCGGACCCGCACTCGCGCCGGTTGCAGTCGCGTTTGCAGGGGAGCTCGCGGTCCTGTTGGCGGCTGTCCTAAGTGGTCGAAAGAAAAGAACGCTCGACCGACTTTCGCAGGCTCTCAGCGACGCCGTTCCCGAGTTACTTCGACGTGTTGTTGCGGAGGAATTGCTCGCAGGAGGAGAGGCGGAATCAGAGCGTTGCGCGATGCTCGTCGCCGCACTACATGCGGGCGCGACACCTGCGCCCCGAATATCCTGCGGGCAAATGCCGGGAGCCGATGCAGACCGGAGCACAGACTGAATGTCGACAGAGTCGGTTGCGTCCAGGCAGAGCGGGCCGCCACTTTAATCCCGTCATGAGCGTCGAGCAAATGATTGGAAGCCCCTTCTTCCTGGCGACGGCTAGTCCCCGTTATCAATCGGCAGGCCCTGGTCTTGATAACACCGGACTCGCTCGTGGTGGTATGGCTTCAATCCCACCCGGACGCGTGAAGCTACCCGAGCAACGTTGTGGCTCTTCAGGATGGTTCGGATTCTCCTTTTTTACCCGTACGTATGCGGCACCACATACGAACAATCTTTTTTTGTTTGACGCCGGTGTACACGCGATGGAATAGTTGTACCAGCAACTATCACGCAGTCCGACTGGCATCCAGGGCGCCGGCGAGAGGTCTACATGGCGCCATGGGGCCGTCATGACAAGCACGTAGATTCGACCGGCACCAAAAGAGTCAGTGAATTGCATAAAAATAAATTCTGAGAGAAGTTAGACAAGATGAATCGACATACCCAAAGCATGGGTCTACTCGAGCGCAGTGCCGGGAATGACCGCCTGAGGCGCGCCTTGGCTGCACGCCTCGACAGGGCATTGAAGCGGACCGGCATCAGTTCGGCACGCGCAGCTAACTGCCTGGGCGTGAGTGAATACGACGTGCAATATTGGCGACGCGGTATCACCGTCCCGCCGCTGAACGCTTGCATGCGTCTCGCCACTGTCCTCCATCTCGATATTCACTGGCTTTGCACAGGGCAGCCTCATGCCTCCTGATTCGCATCTCGTGGGAATCGTGGGCCAAGGGAGTTTCTCTCCCGTAGATGCCCATACGTTCTGATGTTCGCAGCTCAGTGAGCGTCGCGCGCGCAATGCTGCACCCGCGTGCGTTTCCTGAGGCGGCACAGCAGGCATTTTCCGCAGAACCCGGGGATATCGATGTGAAGGCAGTTAAACGAAACAGGGCGTCCGACGAAGCACTGCGCCTGAATAAATACGAGGTGGAGTTGGCGAGGGGCGCTTCACATATCGCAAGCACGCTGTACGAGGAAAGCATGCTGGCGGCGGTCAGGGAAACCATTCTTCAGTTCGAGGCCCCGCACGGACGTGACGACCTGATGACCTTTGCGCATGCCCTTCTCAGAAGATTGGAACTGCGTGAGAAGCCGGCGGCGGCCAAGGTACTCCATGACTTTATAGAGTGTGGCCGTTTGCCAGAAGAGATACCCAGCACGCCGCCCAGACCTGTGTCTGCTCGCAAGCCCGTCGCCCGCAAAGTGGACGGCACGGACTCACGGAAGTCTGAGGCACGCGTAACGGCGAAAGGCGCGTGAATTCAAGCGAGCCACAGAGCCCGGAACAGCTTGGCCGACAGGGGCAATCGCACCAGGCGAAGTTCGGCGCTGTTTTCCCATTGGCGCTGGTTGGTACTGCATCGACAACGAACACGAGTGCGTGAGTAGTCGGGTCTAACGTCGCAGCCGCGATGCAGCCCAACGTGCCAGAAGGAAGAGGATGCGTAGCTTCCTTCTCGCAGGAGAGATGTCGGTTGCGGAAAAATGGCGCGAGACATACTGGCAACGAATTAACCGAAAGGGCTGCTTTTTGAAACCGCCTTGCTGCCTGTCAATGACCATGAAGTGGTTGCGGGTTCGACCTCAAGACGAGGGGTTACCGCAGCCGGCAACGTCGCTAGACGGGGCGGCGTGGCGAGTAGAAGCGTCTTTAATCCTTAACCGCAACAACAGCCGGGGGAAGAGCATGTCAAAGCGAATCGCTTACGTAACTGGGGGCATGGGTGGAATTGGCACAGAAATTTGTCAGCGGTTGTTCAAAGACGGATTCACGGTCGTCGCCGGTTGTGGGCCCAACTCGCCCCGGCGGGAAAGATGGCTGAAGGAGCAGGAGGCGCTGGGATTTTCCTTTACCGCTTCGGAAGGGAATGTTGGTGACTGGGAGTCCACCGAGGCGGCGTTTGCCAAGGTGAAGAAGGCCGTCGGAGAGATTGACGTGCTGGTGAATAACGCTGGCATTACGCGGGATGGAACGTTTCGCAAGATGTCCAGCGAGAACTGGAACGATGTCATTGACACGAACCTGACGAGCCTTTTCAACGTCACCAAGCAGGTCATCGAAGGGATGGTTAGCAGGGAGTGGGGCCGGATAATCAACATCTCGTCCGTGAACGGGCAGAAGGGGCAATTCGGTCAAACCAACTATTCGACTGCCAAGGCGGGCATTCACGGCTTCACGATGTCGCTTGCGCAGGAAGTGGCGACCAAGGGCATCACGGTGAACACGGTCTCGCCGGGCTACATCGGAACGGATATGGTTCGGGCGGTGCGTCCCGAAGTGCTGGACGCCATCGTCCAGAGCATTCCGGTAGGCCGTCTCGGCGAAGCCAGCGAGATTGCTTCGATTGTTGCCTGGCTTGCCAGTGACGAATCAGCCTTTGCGACAGGGGCTGACTTCTCGCTGAACGGCGGTCTGCACATGGGATAGGAACAGTCGCAGAGCACACGGATGTCCGCATCAAGGCGCAGGCCGCGACTCTCTAGAAGGCGTCGGGGCATCCCGGCGCGTGGCGGGCAACAATCTTTCACGAGGCGCAGTCCAGGGTGGTTTCGACATGCATCGGACATATGGCTACAAGAATTTCATCGTCGACGTGGAGACCGAGTCCACTGACGGGAGCCGCAGCGGCACCGTTCTTTCCGTGCCAGGCGGGTACGTCGCCGTTGTGCGCATATCTTCTGCCGCGAGTCCTGCGCCAGTCGAGAAATTGCGCGTCACCAGGGACGATGGCAGCCCGTTCGTTACGGAAGCGGAAGCCCTGATGCGTGGCTATGGCGTAGCCCAGCGCATCGTCGACGACATGATAGCCTTGGCCAAGCCTGGGCCAAAGCGTTGAGCAGGCCTTTCAGCGGGGCCCTTGAGCGTCATTCGCTGGTCCCACGGAAAGATGCGCAGAGCACGGCGCGAAGCGACAGCCGCGCAAGCTTCCATCTGCTCAGCAAGTGTGCGGCGCTATCGCTGCAATGAAACGGGTTACTCGCAAAACCCGCTGCACGATGAGCCGCGCTCCCATCGGACGCCGACACTGTAACGGTGAGAGGCAAGAATGAAGAAGACTATGGTGATTCGGCACGCTGAGAAGCCGGTCAAAGGGCTGGCAATGGGTGTCGACGAGCGTGGGGTAGGCGATAACGGACATCTGACTGTCAGGGGTTGGCAGAGAGCTGGAGCATTGGCTCGATTCTTCAGCCCGGTCACTGGAAATTTCGCCGAACCGCCGTGACTGACAGTTTCTGTAGTCTGTCGCAGAGAGGACGCATGCGCTGTCAATTGCTCAAGATTCGTTGCCCGCTTTTCTGAACGAAGCCGGGGGTGTCCGGAATTTTGTGTAAACGGGTTGAGGTTTAACCCGGCACTAGCCGCTCTTCGAACTGGATTGTGAAGCGGTTCAGGGCCGCTTTCCAGTCGCGGATAGGCATCGTCCACTTCTTG
>NZ_VZQQ01000097.1 GCF_014397785.1 Paraburkholderia podalyriae | reverse complement strand
TTCACGCGGCGCGTCACTGCAGCAGAGGAGATATTCAGCGCGACCGCCGCCTGCGTGAAGCTGCGATGTTCGACCACCGCAGCAAACGTCTCCAGCTCCATCATGTTCAACATCGCGCCCACTTTCACCCTCACTCCTCGGTACCCGGTTCCCAGCACCAGCGCCAACGTACATAATGTCGCTTCATTGGTAAGGTCCGCGGCTTACCCAAGGTCACGGAGTCATCCACAGCCGGGAACACTGCGAGCTCACTCCACGCGTCCAATGCCGGGTCACACCAGTCTCCGCCGATCGTGGCTATTCGAAGAAGCTGTTTTTAAGCAGCACTAGCGCAGCGCCGTTTGCCGCCGCATCACCGTTCGCCTCTGACAGCACAAGCTTTGGCCTCGGCGGCCCAACGCCGTATCGATGTGCACCCCAGAAGCGCGCGCGGTCAATCAGCATCCGGCCGAGCGCCGCGGGCAACTGCCCGCCAAACACGATGGCCTCCGGGTCGAACAAGCCGGCAATGGCGTTGACCGTTCTGTCCAGCACGGGTAAGGTGCGCGTAACCCATGCTTCGACGCCGGGCCAGGCCGGATCAAAGCGCATCCTCAAGTCTTCGACAGAATCGATATCGATACCGTTGGCGCGCAACTCGTCGATCAGATAGCGCAAGGCAGGACGGTTTTCGGCTTCCTCGGGTGTGCACAGCGTCATTTCGCCCGCGTTGCCGTGCGCACCAAAATAAGGCTTTCCGTTGATGACAACGCCGCCTCCAAAGCCGTAATTGAACGATAGATAGAAGAAGCTCTTCGCCCAGCGTCCCGCCCCGAGCAGGCTTTCGCCAATCGCGGCCGTCGTCGCGTTGTTGTCGATCCACACAGGCAGTCCGAACGCGCGCTCAAGAATCGGCGCAAGGTCGACAAGCGACCAGTCCTGAAGCGGCTCGGGCGCATTCACCTGCCGGTCGTCGGCGACGAAATAGCCGGTAATTGCGAATCCGACGCCGATCAGCCGGTCGCGCGACACATGGTTGCGCGTAAGCATTCGGTCGATCACATCATTGATCGCCGCGAGCGACGCATTGCGGCTCGTGGGTGCCGTGCGCAGTTGCACCTCTTCGAGAATGTGGCAGCCGAGATCGGCGAGACACACCGACATGGAATCCGTGTTAATCGACACGCCGAGCGAGTACGCCGCTTCACGAACCAGTTCGATGCGCGGGCTCGGTTGGCCGCGCCCATTCCTGATCGTCTCGCCGGTCCGTAGCAGACCGCGTTCAGTCAGTTGCTCGATGAGCCGATGCACCGACTGCTGTGCCAGTTCGGTCTGGGCCGAAATCGCTGCACGCGTGATTGCACCCGAGCGGCGAACGAGGTCGAGAATAAGCCGCTCACTTGCAATCAGCGGACCAATCCGGCCGCGCTGTCGCGTCGAGCCTGTTTCAGGATCCGCAGACACCAACTCCTGGGAAACCTGGATCATATGTCACGCTCCGCCTATACATGAAATCGAAAATGGTAGCAGACAGGCCCGCTACTGGACCACTGCCATAGTGGGCCGCAACCGTCATCGGCTACGCTGCGAGCGCCGACCAGAAGGGCCGCACGGCGTCCATCAGTGGCGACGTGCCGACCGCGATCTGCATGCCGTGACGCACGCGCTCGCCGTCGAACGCGACCTGCAGACCGGCCTCGCGGCACAGCACCGCACCCGCAGCCAGATCCCAGAAACTCGTGTGGCACTCGAAGTAGCCGTCGACATATCCTAGCGCCGCGAACCCCAAACCGATGGTCGCGCAGCGGTAGCCCGTCACAGCCCATTGATGCTGCTTCATTCCCGCTTCGAGCATCGCCGTTTCGGCCGTGTCCCAGTGCACGTTAGTGCCGATCGCCGCGACACGTACATCGGGGAACGGCACGCTGCGCGTAAAGGGCTGACCGTTGACGATCATGCCCTGCCCCGTCGCCGCAGCAAGCGTCATGTGCAGCACCGGGTAATGAATGACGCCGACTTCCGGCTCGCCGTCCGCCACGAACGCAAGCGCGATCCCCCATAGGGGCGAGCCGCGCAGGAAATTGGCCGTCCCGTCGATGGGATCGACGATCCAGAACTGCGACGCCATCTCGCCACCCAGTTCCTCGCCCACGACAGCGTCACCTGGCCATGCACCGGCGATACGTTCCCTGATCCGCTGCTCGACGGACATATCGGCCTCGCTGACAAAATCCATCGGTCCCTTGCTGCTGGCGGCGAGCGCTTCGCGTTCTTTGAAAAACGCAAGCGCCGTCGTCCCCGCTTCTTCGATGATCGATATCGCCGTCTGCAGACGGCTCTCCAGATTGCTCAACACACTATTCCATAAGATAGATGAGAGGCCGTTGCGATGCACGGCTATCAGAACCTCGCGCCACCCACTGCGGCGTGAGCGCGTCGCCTCACGCCGTTGCCTCCGCGAAGCCCGGCATCGTCAGAGCCGCGCCCATCGCGGCATCGAACAGTGTCACATGTTCAGGCCGATAACCGAGAGACAGCCGGTCGCCCGTCCGGTAGTCAGCGGCGTCCCGCTGTGTCGCGATGATCCGCTGCCGTCCAAGCCGGCAATACAGCAGCCGATGACTGCCCAGGTCCTCAATCGCTTCAAGCGTGCACTGCAGACCGCTCGCGTCGTGCCGCACCACGAACGCTTCGGGGCGGATCCCGACGAGGATGCGAGCACCGCCCGCCTCGTTGTCGCCTCGCAACGCCCGTTCTACAAGCGGCAGCGCCGTCCCATCCGGCAACACCGCACCGCCGTCCGGCGCGCGCGTCGCTTCGAGCAGATTCATCGGCGGACTGCCGATAAAGCTCGCGACGAACGGCGTGCGTGGCCGATGATAGATGTCGCCTGGTGTGCCAATCTGTTCGATGCATCCGCGATTCATCACGACGATGCGATCGGCGAGCGTCATCGCTTCAGTCTGGTCGTGTGTAACGAAGATCGTCGTTCCGCCGATCTCCTTATGTAACCGCCGCAATTCCATACGCATCTCGTGCCGCAGCTTTGCGTCGAGGTTCGACAATGCCTCGTCGAACAACAGGATCGCGGGCTGACGGGCAATCGCGCGCGCGATCGCCACCCGCTGGCGCTGACCGCCGGAAAGCTGATCCGGGCGCCGCTTTAGCAGCTCCGTCAGCCTGAGCATGCTGGCCGCATCGGCAATACGCCGTTGGCGCTCCGTGCGCGGCAATCCCGCGAGCGTTAGAGCGTAACCGATGTTGTCCGCGACACTCATGTGGGGATAGAGTGCGTAATGCTGGAACACCATCGAGCAGCCGCGCTCGCCGGGCGGGCGCAGCGTGACATCTTCGCCGCCTATCAAGATGCGTCCATGCGTCACTGGCTCCAGCCCGGCCACGATGCGCAGCAACGTCGACTTGCCGCATCCCGATGGACCGAGCACGACCGTCAGCTCGCCCGGCTCGAAAACGACGTTCAGGTCGGCCATTATCGTGTTACCGTCGTACCGCTTCGTCACCCCCGCGACCGCGATACCGGCCCCCCGACTGTTTGCGCGATCACTCATCATTTCCCGACTCCCGTGACACCTTTGACAAACCAGCGCTGCATCAGCGCAATCACCACCAGCGGCGGCGCGATGCCGACCAGCGCAGCGGCCATCATCAGACTCCATTCGGGTGCCTGGCTCGCTTCCGTCGGCACGAAGCTCGCAGCACCAAGCACGATCGTGCGCATGTCCTGCCGGCTCGTCATCAGTAGCGGCCACATATAATCCTTCCACGTTGAGATGAATACAATCGTGCCCAGTGCCGCGAAATTGGTCTTCGAGAGCGGCAGGAGGATGTCGAAGAAGAAGCGCAGGGGCCCTGCACCGTCCAGCCGCGCCGCCTCGGACAGCTCCGCGGGCACGGTCTGATAGAACTGCCTGAAGAGGAACGTCCCCGTGGCCGACGCGACCAATGGCAATGTGAGGCCGGCGTAGGTATCCAGCAGGTTCAGTGATGCCGTGAAGCGCAGCCCCGTCAGCGTGGCAAGTATGGTATCGAGGTGGGTAGCTTCGAGGATCGTCTTCAGCGGCTCGAAGAGATCGGAGGCAACCGCGTAGGTCGGCACGATACGAACCTCGACCGGCAGCAGCAGGGTCGCCAACACGCCGAAGAAGATCACGTGCCTGAACCGCGAGCGGAAGTACACAACTGTATAGGCGGTGATCGACGACAACGCGAGCTTGCCGATCACGACGACCGACGACACGACGAAGCTGTTCAACAGCATGCGTCCGATGTCGATACGGCGCGCGACCTCGTGCAGGTTGTCGATCAGGTGGTCGCCGGGTACAAGCGCGATACCCTCGCCCAGCAGCGATGCATTCGACACGGAGGCGGCGCAGATCGCCAGATAGATGGGCGCGAGCGCGAGCGCGACGCCGAGCAGCAGCACCGCATAGGCAACAAGCCTGAGACCGGGATGACGTTCGACCATGACTAGTTTCCCCCATCGAGTTTGCGTTCGAAGACGCGGAACTGCACGAACGTCATCGCGATGATGAAGAACATGAGGATCACGGAAAGCGTCGACGAACCGGAAAGATCAAGCCCGACGAAGCCGTCCGAGTAGATCTTGTACGCGATGATATTGGTCGCTCCTGCGGGACCGCCCGCCGTCAGCGTATCGACGATGCCGAAACTGTTCGTCATCGCCTCGATCATGCTGGCGACGGTCACGAACAGGATGAAAGGTTTGAGCATGGGCAGCTTGATATCGAAGAAGCGCCGCACGGGCCCGGCGCCGTCGACGGCGGCAGCGGCCAGATAGTCCTGCGGGATCGAGCGTAGCGCGGCAACGAAGATCACGAAATTGAACGGCACCTGGGTCCACGCGAACGCGAGCGTGATCATGGCAATCGCTTCACTTCCGTTGGACTGCGGTGTCCACAGTCCGGGGTGAACGGTGTTGAGGTAAGCAAGCGGTCCGACGACAGGATTCGCGATGAAGCGCATGATCACGCCCAGCACCGCTCCCGCAATCGCATACGGCCAGATCAGCAGATTGCGGAATACTGCGCTACCGTGCAGGTTCAGATCCGCGAAGCCGGCGAGAACGAGCGCGATCAGCACGCCAGAACCAACGCCCCCCACCGCGAACAAAGCCGTTACCCGCAGTGACGCGTAGAAGGTGACGTCCGAGAGAATGCGAACATAGTTGTCGAGGCCGACGAAGATCGAGCCGTTGCCGAACGGCCGCACGAGATTGAAGGACCACCAGACAGCCTTGCAGGCCGGCCAGTAGAAAAACAGAGCCACCAGCAGAAGCTGCGGCAGCGCGAGCATCAGCGGTATCCGGCGACCTGGGAATTTGGCGCTTGGTTTCATCGGGAATGGAAAGTTTGCGTGTCGGGCAGTCAGCGGCAAGCGCGCTCGCGTTTCGTCAGGGCAGGCGCATGTCCCTATAGGTCGCCTCAAAGCGTTCCAGCAACGCATTGCCGCGCGTCTGTGCATCGAGCAGCGCATCGTCCATCGGCTTGTCACCGTGAAACGCGTGCTGCACTTCTTCGAACCAGATCGAGCGGAACTGCGAAAAGAAGCCGAGCCGCTCACCCAGACTGTTTTCGTTTCCCGGCGCGTTCAGCGACATCACGCCTGCTGTGATCGGCAGCAGCCCGATGTCCCGCTGATCGGACGTCGCGAATAACATCGCCTGCGCGGCCCGCGTAATGGGCAAATAGCCGGTCTTCAGCGCAAATGCGATCTGATTCCGCGGCTCACGCAGAAAGGCGAGAAACGCTGCGGCGACGCGATAGCTGGCCAGGTCCTGGCCTTTCATCGCCCAGATCGAACTGCCGCCAATCACCGTGTGGTAACGCGCCGCGCCTGCGTAGACGGGCATCATGCCCACGAGCGGGCGCACCTTGGCGATGCTCATGACGACGCCCATCGCACCCGTCGAATCGATCGACATCGCACACTCACCATCCGCGAAAGCGATCGTCTGGCTGCCCGTACGCGTGTCGGCCACATCGCGCAGCAACCCTGCTTTGCGCCAGCGCAGCACGTCGTGCATCCAGCGGTTCATCGGACCGCCCGCGAACACATAGCGCGCGGACAGCCCTTGACGTCCGTTGGCACCGCTCGCGAGCGGCACGCCCTGCACGGCCGCCGGCTGCTCGAACAGTTTCCACGGCGAAAAGTCGCTGACAGCGGGACAACTGGCGCCTGCGGCCTGCAGCTTGCGCGCCGTGTCCTCGAACGCTTCCCACGTCGAAGGCGTACTCGTCACGCCGACTTCGGCGAGCCGCGCAGTGTTCGCGTACAGCACGAGCGTCGACACGCCGAACGGCTGCGAGTAGAGTCGCCCGTCCGACGATGCGTAATACCGTCGCACCACATCGGCATAGATGGATGCATCAATCCGCTTGCCTACGATCGCCGTCATCTCGTCCATCGGATAGATAGCGTCGCTCAGCATCATGTCCGCCGTGCCAACGTCGTAAATCTCGACGAGCGCCGGCTGCCTGCCCGCGCGATACGCCGCGACCGTCTTGCGCATCGTCTGCTCGTACGCGCCCTGTGACACGCACTGCACCTTGTCCACAGGAGACGACGCATTGAACTCGTCGCACATGGTCTGGATCGCGGCCGCCACGGTCCCCGTATGGCCATACCAGAACTGGATGGTCGTCGCCATCGACGGCGACGCACCGAGCACGAACAGCAGAGCCGCGACGAGGCCTGGCGTGCGCATCACCGCGCGCTCCCGTTCGGGAAGGGGATGGGATGTGTGACTGCCACTCATTGCGATGCGATCCGGCGCAGGAAGAACTGGTTGTCGAATGCATACATGTTGTCGAACACGCAGAACTCGGGCGCGCCCAGTTCGATGATATCGAGCAGCTTGCCCACACGTTCATAGAAGCCGCCGACGAGATCGAGGCACGCACGAGTGACGTGGGGCGTCATGGGACGGACCAGATACGACAGCGTGATATGAAACTCATAGTGATCGTGCCATGCCGTCCTGAGCAACAGGCACTCGGCGAGCCGCGTGCGCAGATCGCGCAGCTTGCGCTCTTCCGCCGCATCGACGGGTACGAGCTTCATGCAGCCAACGTGCGTCTGATTCGCACGATCGGCCACCCTGAGACGCAGCGGCAACGTGCATCCCAGATCGAATGATTCGAGCTTCGCAGCGAAGTGACGCGTGCACTCGGGAACGCTCGCATCATGCGGCAGATCGGTTGGCCAGCGGTCGTTACCGCGCTCGAGATCTGCGACGCCCTCGAACACGGTCATGTGATAGCTCTGCGGCGGCAGAAAGCTCAGCGAGGATGCAAACGGACTCGACTTCATCGTGTCGCGCACAGCAACGAGCGCATCGGATAGCGGTGTGAAAAGAGGCACGTGGCACACCAGCGTATTGCCGGGAT
Organism: Paraburkholderia podalyriae; assembly: GCF_014397785.1. GTDB lineage: Bacteria > Pseudomonadota > Gammaproteobacteria > Burkholderiales > Burkholderiaceae > Paraburkholderia > Paraburkholderia podalyriae. Next base: position 9,174 of record NZ_VZQQ01000097.1, on the reverse strand, counting down.
AACGCAACACATTGCCATTCGAATCGAACTTCTTTCCGATATGGTCCAGCGAGATGGACGGTACTTCAGGGACGTCGATAGTGTTCATGCCTGCTGTTTGCATTTGTCTTGCTTGTTGATGTCAGTTCAGTACGTCATTCGCTCAGCGAAAAACGCAGTTCGACTTCGCCGACCACATCGGCGTCGCCGGGAGAAAACTTCCAGCGCATCAGCGCGTTGATCGCAGCCTGATCGAAGACCTTCGGCGGATCCGAGTGCACGATGCTCACAGCGCTCACGCTCCCGTCCCGCGTGATCGTGACGTGCGCGATCACCGACCCTTCGATGTTGCTGGCCATCGCTCGCGGCGGATAATCCGGCTCGACCCTCACGAGCGGCACGATGCCTTTGCGGACCTTTGGCGCCTGCGATGCGGCAGGCGGTGCCTCACGCGTTGGCTTCGCGATGTCCGGCGCAAGGGCGGGCGCCGCCTGCGGCACAGTGGCGGGCGCCTGGGTGGCGACGGGCGCGGGTGTCACGGCTGGCGCAGGTACCGCGCTGTGTGTCGGCGCTGCATGCCGCACCGGCGCGGGACGGTGCGGCACAGGCGCGGGCTTGGGCGGTTCCGGTGGCGCCTTCCGAGCCGGCTGCGGCGGTGTGGGATCGGCGGGCGCGTCAGCGATGGTCACGACCTTCATCACCTTCGGTGGCGGCGGTGGTTCGGCAACGGGTTGCACCGGAACGCGCCCCAATATCGCAATCAGCCCACCTTCAATGACGAGCGCAATCGCAAACGCAGCGGGCCAACGCATACCGGGTTTCAGTTCGGGTGGCGCGAGCGCTCCCAAAACAAGTGTCTTCATGACTGAACCTCAGCGCACGGCCGCGACGCCGACATCGTCGACACCCGCCGCGTGCGCCAGGTCCATCACGTGCAGCAGATCCTGCAGCACCACATCCTTGTCGCCCGCGATGAGCACGTCGACCTTCGCATCGTGAGCACGTCCACGGATGGTCTGAGTCATCACGTCAGCGGACACGGGTTTGCCTTCGAAGAACAGGCTGCCGTTCTTGTTCACCGTGATCGTGAGCGTCGCCTTTGGCAGCGGCGCGGCCGATGCGGCGTGCGGCACGTTGATCTTGACGCCACTCGCATCGATCATCTTCAGCATCGTGACCATGAAGAAAATCAGCAGGAACATCATGATGTCGATCATCGGCACGATTTCGATGCGCGGTTCGTGCGACTCGAGGTAACGAGTGCGGCTCATGATCACGCTCCCGACGTATCGGATGCCATCGTGCGCGGCATCGCCCGTACGCTCGCCACTTGCCCCTGACGCTCACGCGTGTCTGCGGTGCCCGCGATGCCCGCAGTACCCGCCGCGTTCCTGCCGACCAGATGGGTGCGCTTGACGCTTGCGAGCCTGATCAGATCGAGGCGCAGCATCGCAAGCCGCACCCGCTTGGCGAAGTAGCCGTTCGCCGCAACACCGACAATCGCCACCAGCAGACCGCAGCCCGTGGCGATCAGCGCATGGCCGATGCCGCCCGTCACGGCGCCTGCGCTCGGCCCTGCGGCGCCAAGCACATTGAACGATTCGGTGATGCCGATGATCGTGCCGAGCAGACCGATCAGCGGTCCGAGCGTCACGGCTGTATCGAGCATCCACAGGTGCCTGTCGAGTTGCGGCAGCGTGCGCACGATCGCCTCGTCGATATAGCGGTCCATCTCGTCGGGATTCAGCGAGCGTGCCTCGACGGCGGCCTGCAACGTCGCGCCGTAAACCGTGGGACGGTAGCGCATCGCGACTTCGTTCACCAAGCGGTCGTCGCGAAAGTCGAGCGTGTTCAGGCGATGGTCGATTTCTGCACCCGATGGGGCCGCCTTCGCGAAGAACGCCGCGCGCTCGATCGCGACGGCCAGCACTACGAGAAAAAGCAGCGCGAGGACCGGGATGATGCCCGCCGACTGCGTGCTCAGGCTGAGAAATTGCTGCAACATGTTCATGTCGAGTCCTTGATAAAAGAGTTCGGTACACGGCCAGCCCGTTGCGGGTCCTGGCCGATGGTCAAAGATGCTTCGGGGTATAGGTCAGACCGAGCCAGAAGGTCCGGCCAATGGAGAACTTGTCCTTCAGCAGATTGTGGTTCTGGCCGGTGACGGCGACCACGGGCGATCCGGTCAGATTCGCGACCTCGAAGAACGTCTGCCAGCCCGAGCCGATGTCGTAGCGCGCCTGCAGATCGATTTCCTTGCGTGCCTGCCAGTACACGTCCTGACGCGGCAGGCTGGCATCGACCGCACGCAGGCTCGTGCCGATCCAGTTATACGCAACCGTGATGCCGAACTTGCGATAGTTGTAAAAGACGCTGAAGTTGCGGATCTGGTCGGGCTGGTTGACGAGGCGGTTAATCGTGCGCGTGCTGCCCGACGACGTGATCGCGTTCAGGCGGCCGCTTAGCACCGTGAGGTTGCCGCTGAAGCCGAAGCCCTGCAGGTACGGCGTGAGCCAGCCGAGCGAGCTCTGCACGAAGTTCAGTTCGATGCCGTCGAGCTTCGAGCTCGACGAGTTGAGTGGCTGCGTGATCGATGCTGTACGGGTCAAGCCATCGTAGAACAGCGTCCCCTGACTCGTCAGGCTGTAGATCTCGTTCTTGATCTGCTTGTGAAATGCTGCGAGCGAGACGAGGCCCGAGTGCGGCAGATACCATTCCGCCGAGAGATCGAGGTTCGTCGATTCGCGCGGCTTGATGTTCGGGTTGCCAGTAACGACAGTCAGCGATCCGTCGGAGCTCTCGGAGATTGACGTGTTGGGCGCGTAGTCGTCATAGGTCGGCCGCCCGATGGTCTTACTGGCAGCGACCTTCAGACGCACTGCGGGCGTCGCGTCGAAAACCAGCGACGCCGCCGGCAACGTGAAGTTGTACTTCGAATCGTTGGTAACGGACTGCCATGTGGTCGTGCCTCCCACCGTATTGCGAACATTACCTGTCGTCGACAGACGCGTGTCGTCCTGGCGCAGCCCGATCATCGCGCTCAGACGATCCGTACGCCATGATGCCATCGCGTAGCCTGCCGCCGTCTGTTCCGTGTGCGAGTAGTTGTTCTGCAGACTGCTCGCGAGGTTGTTGACGTTTGCCGCAACAAGGTTGCTATTGCTTTGCAGTTGCTGCAAGGCCTTGTTCAGGTCGATGGTGATGAACGGCAGACCATTACTGTACGGCAGCGTCGTCCCCGACGGACCGCCGACGCCTGCCATCGTGATTCCGCTGCCCGTCGGAAAGTAAGCGTTGAACGCTTCGTTATAGTTGTGGCCGAGGCTGCGATAATTGACGCCGATGGCATAGCCCAGTCCGCGCGAATCGGGGTCCATGTTCTGGCGGAAATCGAGCTTCAGATCGCCTACCCTGTCGTCAATCTGTATGTTGTCGGTACGCCAGTAGAGAGCCTGCCAGTTTGCGGGGTTCACAAAGCCGGAGGGATTCACGACAGTCACAGCGGGATCGAATCCGGATGTGTCGTAGGTCGTCGCCATGCCCGGCAAGCCGACTATAGACGGCTGCGTGCCGGACGCACCGTACTTCAGGTTGCCATAGATGTACTTCGCAGCCGTCTGCGGATTCCACTGGCTTGCCTTCGAGAACGAAGAGCGGAACGACAACATCCGATCATCACCCAGGCGCCAGTCGAGACCACCCTGGACGTTCTGGACAGTACGGTCGATCTTGCTTTGCTGCACGCCCGCTTCCGCCTCGCCAAGCGCGAACTGGCCCGAGGTCGCCGTCTGGTTAATTACGGGATTGTTAGAGACCCCCGTCGTGCGCCCGACGTCGATGATGTTCTCATCGCGCAACTCATGCATATTCTCGACGTTATAGCCGAGCGAGACGAAACCGTAGACGTCCGGCGTGAACTTCGCTTCGAGCTTCGCATCGACACCCTGCCGCTCGAGATTCTTGTGGTACTGCCAGTATTTGAACTGCTGCGGTACGGGAATGCCGTTGCCGAGATTCGGACCACCCGTCCCCGCCGGGTTCGCGAGCGAGCCGTTCGCATTGTAGAAGTTGTAGAAAATGTTGTCCGTGGTCATGTGACCCAGCGAATACGTGTTCTGCTTCTCGTAGTTCGCTGCGATCACAAGGCCGAGCGCGTTGGTCGGACCAAAGGTCGCGCTCCACGCCATATCGGCCTTGCGCGCAAGGCCCTCGGCCCCCGAGAGAACCTTGCCGGTTCCGTCGGCATGACCGAGTGCTCCCGTCGTGCTGAAATACGGCTTGCCGCCATTGTCGAACGCGCTGCGCGTGACGATGTTCACCGACCCACCCACGGCATTCGGGTCCTGGTCTGGCTGCCAGGTTTTGAAGACCTCCACCTGTTTGACGAGCGACGACGGCAGCATGTTCGTGCGTACGCCGCGGCTCGTCTGGTCGGTCGAGGCCATCGGTGCACCGTCGAACGAGATATTGTTGTAACTCGCGTCCAAACCGCGTATCGCGACGAACTGCGCCTCGTCGCGACCGTTAACGTTGTCGGGGTTAAAGCTTACCGATACGCCGGCGACACGCTTCACCACGTCGGTGACGGTCGCATCCGGCAAGGTTTCTATCTGCTCCTTCGTCAAAACATCCATCACCCGGTCCTGCGTTTGCTTTGTTGCAACGGCCGCACTGTTCGCGCCGCGCTTGCGCGTGACGTCGACATGACCGAAGCGCTGGACCTGCTGGTTTTTATCCGTGGCCTGCTCGCCGGTCGTGGTAGCACCCGCCTCGTCCGCCGGAACCTGCGTCGCGGCGCAGGCCAGCGATGACCACGCCGCCGCTGTCGCGAACGCAATCGCAGAAAGGCGCCAGTAACGGCGGCCGACTTGCTGATCGAACATGGTTCTTCCCGAATGTGTCATGTGTATGGTCAGTCGCGAAACTCCGACGAGCCTTCGCTGCTCCGGCCCGGCCAGACATAGTCCAGCACGGCCGAACGAATATTAATACTCTATATGTGTATTAATCGTGACATGCGTGGAAAAATGGTTGGTAGCTGTTTCTGTTCATAAACGCGCATAACGTTTGGTCTTGTATGGGTCGGTATGGTAGAGGCAGACGGAGTGGCTCTTCGATATTTTGATGACTTGATGGCCAAATATACCCGCCATGTGTATTATTAGCGGGCCGGCCACCGTGTCCAATGATCGTGGACGACCGGGCGTCGATATTCGCGTCAGACAGCGCGCAACCCGGCACGGTCCACACCGCAGCAACCGACCGTGTCGCCAGATAAGGACAGCAGCGATGGCATTTCGCCTTGAGGATCGTTGGGTGTGGGACTTCTGGTTTGCACAGGAAGGCAGACTCACCCACATGTTTTTTCTCAATGCCCCGAAGGCGATCGGTGACCCCGAGCAGCGGCACTGGAACGTGTCGATTGGTCACGCGGTTTCCATCGATCTGATCAACTGGACCGAACGCGGGGCCGCGCTACGTCCAGCGCGCTCGCCCGCATGGGACGACTACACCACCTGGACTGGATCGATCGTCCGCACGCCACAGCAGCGCTGGATGATGTTTTATACGGGCACGAACCATGCCGGTCGCGGTCTGGTGCAGCGCATCGGTGCGGCTGTATCCGACGATCTGCACACTTGGGAACGGCTCCCACACAATCCGATACTGGACATCGATCCCTCGTGGTACGAACCGCTCGATACGGCTATGTGGCACGACCAGGCCTTCCGCGATCCCTGGATCTTCGCCGTCCCGAACGACGGCGGGTGGCACATGGTGTTCACTGCGCGAGAGCCTGTTGGTCCGGCTATTGGACGCGGCGTGCTCGGACATGCGGTGTCGCACGATCTCGAACACTGGTCACTGCGCCCCCCGCTGTTCCGTTCGAAGGTGTTCGGGCAAATGGAAGTACCGCAGATCTTCGAGCATCAGGGCCGCTGGTACTGCCTGTTCTGCACTGCGAAGAACCATATCGAGCCTGCGTATTGCAGCGAGCGCATGTCCGAACCGATGACTGGCACCCACTATCTGATCGCCGATCATCCGCTTGGCGAGTGGAAGCTGGTCGAGGAGGACTTTCTGGTTGGCGATGCAGAGGGCTCGCTGTATTCCGGCCGGGTGGTGCACGCACCGGACGGTACGTTGCACTTCATGGCGTTTCTGAAATTCAGCAAAGACGGCCAGTTCATCGGGGAGATCTCGGACCCGATGCCCGTCCATGTACTTGAGAATGGCCGGTTGCAAATTGACGCGTCGGGCTACGGGGTCGGAGGCCCTGACAGGTTGGTGGGGAAGCGGCAGAACCCGTACCCGCGATGAATCTGAAAGACCTTGCTCACAAGCTTGGGGTGTCGCGGACCACGGTCAGCCGCGCGCTCAATGGCTACCCGGAGGTGAGCGAGCGGACCCGTGAGCGAGTCATTGCAGTTGCGGCTAGCGCTGGCTACCGCCCCAATCCGGTCGCCCGGCACCTGGCAACCGGGCGCGCCGATGCAATTGGTATCATTTACCCGCTTATGTGTCAACGCCGACTGAAACCTGACCCACGTTTCGAGGTTTCGCCGAAGTAAATCTGACCCACCCGGGTCCTGTATCACGCGGCTACTTTCGTGCTTGCCCGCGTGCCTGTTTGCCCCGCCTTTCTTTTGTCCTTCAGTCGATAGCTCTCGCCGCTGATTTGCACGATATGAGCGTGATGTAGAAGTCTGTCGAGCATCGCCGCTGTCAGCGTCTGGTCGTCGGCGAAGGCTGTCGCCCACTGCGTGAACGGCAGGTTGCTGGTCAACACGATTGAGCCGCGTTCGTAGCGTTTAGCGACGACATTGAAGAAGAGGTTTGCCTCCTCACGCCCGAATGGCAAATAGCCGATTTCATCGATGACGAGCAGCCTCGGTCCTATCACCGCGCGATTGAAGAATTCCCGCAAGCGGTTCTGCTGCCGGGCTGCGGCCAGTTGCATCATCAGGTCGGCGGCGGTGATTGTCACGGATCGCCGTATAGGAGCCAGTTGATGATCGGCGCATAGGCGCCAGCGCAGGATCGGCGTAATGGAGCCAGTCCATGATCGCCGTAATGGCGCCACCCGATGATCGGCGTATAGGCGCCACCTGCGCCGTGTAGCAGAACGCGGTTCGAACTTTCCCAACTGGGTACGCTTCGCTCTTTTCTGAGCGGAGCGCCCATGGCCAACCGGAGGTTCGAATTGTTTGAGTACCGCCAAGTCCTTGTCCGTATGCGGCAAGGTGATTCCGACCGCGACATAGCGCGCGCCGGGCTCATGGGCCGCAAGAAGCTCACCGCCGTAAGGCGCACCGCGCAAGAGCTCGGCTGGCTCGATCCGGCGCAACCGCTGCCGCAAGACACCGTGATTGCAGGTCAGTTCGGCCGCACGCCGCACCTGCCCAGTACCTGCGTGTCGACACTCGAACCCTTTCGCGAGCAGATCAGTAGCTGGTTTGACGCTGACGTACAGGGCACGACGATTCACAGCGCGCTCAAGCGCAACCATGGCTACACCGGCAGCTATTCGGCGGTGCGCCGCTTCCTGAAGCATCTGGGCGCCGAACGTAACGTCACCGCGACAACGATTCTGGACTTCCCGCCGGCCGATGCCGCGCAGGTCGACTTTGGCGCCGGTCCCGCGCTCGTCCACGAATCAGGTCATACGCTCAAGACGTGGTTCTTCGTCATGACGCTGTGCTGGTCGCGTCACCAGTACGTCGAACTCGTCTTCGATCAGACCGTCGAGACGTGGCTTGCCTGCCACCGTCGCGCCTTCGAGTGGTTTGGCGGCTGCCCGGGGCGAATCATCATCGACAACGCGAAGTGCGCGATCATCAGGGCCTGCACGTACGACCCCGAGGTCCAGCGTTCCTACGCAGGCCTCGCTGAGGGATACGGTTTCAGGATCGATGCCTGTCCGCCGCACGACCCGCAGAAGAAAGGCGTCGTCGAATCGGGTGTCAAATACGTCAAGAAGTCCTTCATGCCGCTGCGCACGTTTCGTGATCTGCCGGACGCCAACCGGCAGTTGCGCGAATGGATCATGCAGGAGGCCAGTGTTCGTGAACACGGCACGACACGCGAACAGCCTCTGGCGCGCTTCGCCATCGAGAAGCCGCTATTGACGGCGCTGCCCGATGTACCGCCCGTGCTCGCCGCATGGTCCACGGTCACCGTTCATCGTGACGCTCACATCCAGCATCACAAGGCGCTCTACTCGGTGCCGTTCGCCCTGGTCGGCAAGACGCTGTGGGTGAAGGCGACAGACACGGTCGTGCAGCTGTTCCATCAGCACGAACTCGTTGCCACCCATCCCCGGCTGCGCAAGCCAGGCGCACGCTCAACCGTCCGCGATCATCAGCCGCCGGCAGCACAGGCGTGGCTCGAACACGATCCGCAATGGTGTCTGGCGCAGGCCAAAGAAATCGGTCCTGCCTGCCACGCGCTGATTCTGGCGCTCTTCAACGATGAGGTGCTCGTCAACCTGCGCGGTGCGCAGGGCATCGTCCGGCTTCGCGGCAAGGTGGGTGACGCGCGGCTGGATGCCGCATGCGAACGGGCGCTGGCCCATGCCAGTCCCAGGTGGCGAACGGTCAAGACGATTCTGGACCAAGGTCTGGAGAGCGAACCCATCGCAGAGTCCCCGCAAACGCTCACCGATACCTACGTCAACGGCGGCCGCTTCGGTCGCAATCTCCAATCCCTGCTGATCCACTAAACGCCCATGAATCCCAGTCCTGAACTGAACACAACCCTCAAGCAGTTGCGCCTGTCCGGCGTGCTCGATTCCCTTGAGCAACGCAACCGGCAGGCCATTGACGGCCAGCTCGCGTACACGGAGTTCCTCGCCATGCTGCTGCACGACGAAGTCGCCCGGCGTGACCAGAAGAAGCTGCGCACCCGCCTGGCCCGCGCTGGCTTCGCAATGGGCAAGACCCTCGAAACGTTCGACTTCGACCGGCTGCCGAACCTGAATCGTACCCATATCCACGACCTTGCTACCGGCCGCTATATCGATGAGAAGGTCGCGATTCTCATTGCCGGGCCAACAGGTACTGGCAAGTCACAGGTATCTATAGCAGTGCGGGGTTGACGCCGAGGGCCAAGTCGATGATGGGGCTGCAAGGCGCCTCGACGAAGTGATCGCGGGTCGACCTCGTACCATCGAATTCAATAGCTTCTTATCTGAAT
>NZ_VZQQ01000096.1 GCF_014397785.1 Paraburkholderia podalyriae | reverse complement strand
AATTTCTGCGTCATTCGTTCCTGCCTCGACACACTCCACAAGCAAGGGCATCGCATGCTCGACGTATTACGGCGTGCCTTTGCTGGCGATCCTATACGGCCTGCAACCTAGCTGCTGAACTGTCACGGTGGATTTAGCTTAAGTCCCGCTGCTCAATAATGCAACTAGTAGTTCCATTATTGCCCGAGCACCAGTCGGATCTATATTGAACCCGTCAGCCGAACCTCACTGCGCCGGCGAGACTGTTCCGTGGTCGAGCAAAGCCGCCCCGAAACGCGCAGCGTAAGCTGTGTTCACTGCCTCAGTTTGAAAGCGCGTCTCGTTTATGGCAAAGATGAAGTAGCCGTAGATCAGGTCTCGCCGGTAGTCCTGCCACGCCACTTCGAACGCAGGCGTTTCCACGCCGTTTGCGGCAAGATGGGTCAGGTAATGCGCAAGCAATGGGCGCTCCCACTTGCGCCGGTCGGCAATATCGAGCGCCGAGCAGATATGGTAGGAAACTTCGAGACTCCACGGCGCACGGCTGACCTGCGCATCGAAGAACCCCGGCTTTCCATCTGCTGTCACGTAAAGGTTACCCAGGTGCGTGTCACCGTGAATCAGACACACCGGCTTGCCTCGATGCGACTCGCCAAGGTGCGTTAGCGCCGCCTCCATCCAATCACGGTCGTGAAGAAGCCGACTGACCGCCGCTCCACGCGGTAGTTCAGCATAGTGCCGCCATACTTCAGGCACAAGATAGCGACGCATATAGTCGAGCGACCACCCCGAGAAACGCTCCCCGACCCAACCGTATCGCCCGCTTTCGGCGAATTCAGGACTGTCCCACGTTTGAGCGTGATAACGCGCCATCGCGACAAGCCGCGCGGCGACGTCGTCATAGCCTGCTGATCGCTGCGCGTGACAAAACGTGGCTCCGCTCGCTCGCAGATCCTCCATCACGACAATCGATTGCCAGCCAGAAGGATCGGTGCCCGCATAGAAGCATCGAGGCGTGTTCATATCGATGAATGGCAGTACGTCGCGATAGAAACGCATCTCGTTATGGTACATGTCTTTCATCAACGGGCTGTGCTCTTCAAATCCCCCCTTGACGATCATCCGCGCAGGCAGACCGAGGTCGTCTCCCGTACCCTTGTACTCAAGCAGAACACGCACCTTCGTCGAGGTTCCCGACAAGACGTCCTCGCATTTCAAGCTGGTGACCTCGACACCGGGATAGCGAAACCGGAGCGCTGCCGTCAGCCACTTCGCGGAAATCTCATCGACCGTCACCGGCAGTCTCATGTCGCTTTCAACAATTAGCGCGGACAAGGCTTACCCCCTTTTAGAATTTTCAGTCTCTAGCCCATCAACTCGAACACGTCGTGGTCGAGAGCGGCCATCGCGAAGCGAGGTACGACCGCGCAGTTATTGATCTCGGCCTGCCATTCAACGGGGTTCACCAACCAGAAGTAGAGCCCGTACACGAGATGCCGTCGATACGCATCCCATGCTTCGTCGAAGGACGGCGGTGTCGCAACCCCATATGCGGCGAGTCGCTCGAGGTAGTGCGTAAGCAGCGAGCGTTCCCATTCTGGACGATCGGCAACATCAAGTGCGGACACGAGAAAGTATGTGAAATCGTGCGCCCATGGTCCGCGCCGATACGATTGCCAATCGAGAAAACCCGGCGTGCCATCGCGCTCGAAATACAGATTTCCCAAGTGCACATCGCCGTGTAAAAACGTCATCGGGCCCAGCCGATCGAACGAACGCAGATTCAGCAGCCCTCGCTCCATCCAGTCACGGTCATGGAACTGCTTCGGAATCGCCGCCCCTCGCGGCAACTTGGTGTAGTGGGCGAATACATCTGATTTTAGTTGCCCCCAGTGATAGGTGCCGGCCTCCCCCTCCGGCAATGGGTCCTGTTCCGCCAGCCAGGCAAACTTACCGCCTGCAGCGAGAACGGGCGCACCCCAGTATTGCGCGTGCAATCGGGCTTGGGCGTCGAGGTTTGCGGCAGCCTGTGCGTACGACAAGGTGTTCTGTACACGGCAGAACGTCACGTCGCGTTCCGCAAGATCTTCCAGAATGACAATCGATTGTCCATTCGAATGGTCGGTCGCCGAGAAGAACGCGCGAGGAACGTGCACCGGCAATTCAGGCTGCACCTCCTCGAAAAAGCGCGCCTCGTACTCGTAGATATACGCATTCAGATGTCGATATTCGGGGACAAAACCGCCCTTGACGATCAGAGACCGCGGCAAGCCGGCTTCATTTCCACGCGCATTGTATTCGAGGTGAACACGAAGCTTCGTTGCTGTTCCGTAGATGACATCCACCAGTTTCAGCGACGTGATCTCGACACCTTCGCAGTAGGTCTGGAGTGTCCGCGTCAGCCATTGCGCAGTCACTTCGCTTACGTCCACCGGTAACGGCGACAACTTGACATGGCCTTCGCATTCCATTTGGTTTCCTGAATGTATTTATCCTGTAGCAGCCCGGCACGCGACCGCCTGCAGCATTGAAAACAGACCGCATTGTCTAAGGACATGTCGCCGCATCGTCGCGCACCGAGTCCATCGTTGACAATATGGGGAAAACCACACGACGAAAAACGTTGCGTTTTTTGAATGACGTGCATATAGTTGCATTAGAATGCAGATACTTTTTTGGCAGAAATCCAGTGGATAACTCGTCAGAGCTTCGGTTTGAGGCCACTTCGTCGGACCGCGGAACTCGGCAGCGAAAGTACGTTGATGTTTGACGATCCGGTGCTGACATCCTCGACGATCGAGATGGGCCGCATGCGTCCAACTGGTTGCGTGTTTTTTGCAGCTGGCGGAATCGGTTGAAAGGCCCACCGGGCTTGGGATTCCAGCAGCCTGACACGAATCGGCTAGAATCCCGATGCTTTGAAGGTCGAAATGGCCGAAGGCCAGTCGTGGCAAGGGATTCCAACGAAATTAAACGTTGAAGAGTTTGAGCATTTTGTCTGGCCACATCTGAGCAAGGGTCGTCGCGGACCGGCGCGAAAGCTCAGCGCGCATGCGATTTTCAACTACATCCTAAAGGCGCTCTATCTCGGCTGCCAGTGGAAGGAGTTGCCCATCGAGAAGGATCGGCACGGCCATCATGAGATCCATTACACAGATCTATCGCGCCTTCCGGCGCTGGCAATCGGACGGATGCTTTGATGCCATTTTCGAGGCGTCGGTGTTCAGGCTTCACTGCGACGATCGCCTGGACACGCGCATCATCCATGGTGATGGCACCACGAGCGCGGCGAAGAAGGGAGGCGACAACCTCGGCTTCAGCGGCCACAAGAAGGTCAAGGGCTGCAAAGTCCTCGCCCTGTGCGACCGCAATTGCAACGTGATCGCGCCGTTTGTCAGTGCGCCGGGCAATCGCAATGAATCGCCGCTGTTGCGAGAAGCGCTGCCGCGGCTCACGCGCATCGTCCACGCGGTCGGGCTCGAGCTGCGGGGAAGCGTCGTAAGCCTGGATGGCGTGTACGGCTGCCGGCGCAACCGCAAGGCCATTTTCAATCGCGGCATGGTGCCCAACATCAACCCGAATGAGCGTAAAAGAAAGAACCCCAGACGAGGCCGCAAGCCGTTGTTCAATCCGGCTATTTTCGCGGTCAAGCGACGAACGCGGCCCATGCTGGGGTTCAAGACCTTCCGCTGTGCCCGGATCCTGCTGGCCGGCATTGAGATTATGCACATGATCGCCAAAGGGCAGATGAAGTGTGCTCGCGGAACCCATCCGTCCGCCACGGATTAATTCTACAACCTCGCAATATAAGCAGTACTTCGCATGTCGATTCCGGTCGCTCTTTGAGCCTTACCGCGACAAAGCCCGCTGCCGTGCCTATCCAAGGGGAATGAAATTTGGTGCGCGTTTTTCTACGAAGCTCTTCACGCCTTCAGCGAAGTCCTGCCGATGGCCTGGTTGATGGCCAAGTGCCTTGGCCCGATCTTCGGCGTCGTTCAGGGACACGTCCCAATCGGAGTTGACCTGGAGCTTGGCGTCGGCCATGGCGATGGGGGAGCACCAGGTGGCTAACTCCTGGGCATAGGCAAGGGCGGCGGACATCAGTTCGCCATCGTCGCAAATACGGTTCACCAGCCCAATGCGCTCGGCTTCAGCGGCATCAAACTTGCGTCCGGAGAGGATCAAGTCCATCGCGCGGCCGTGGCCAATCAGGCGCGGCAGCAGCCAGGAGGAACCGTATTCTGCATTGAGGCCTCGGCGGGTGAACGCGCAAGTGAATACTGCGCTACGGGCTGCAAAGCGCACGTCGAAGTGCAGCGCCTGAATCAGGCCGAAGCCTGCACACGCGCCATTGATGGCGCCGACGATGGGCTTTCTGATGCTCATGGCGTGGGTCATGCGGCGACCTTTGCTGGGCATGCGTTTGGCGCCGCTCGCAGACTGAGCCAGCACTTCCGCATCCATGCCGGAACAGAAGCCGCGCCCGGCACCGGTGACCAGGATGGCGCGCACCTCTGGGTCGGCATCGGCCTTGTCCAGCAGGTCGAAATAGAGATCACCCAGGTCATAGGTCCACGCGTTAAGGCGTTCCGGACGGTTAAGGGTAAGGATCAGTACGTGGCCGTCGAGTTTGCGAATGACCTCCGGTTCGCTCATATGAATTCCCTTGAGTTCGTTCTTTAAGATTTTGCCCATGGCATAGTCGATGTTGGAGACGCCGAAAATGGTCGTCTCCTTGGTCGCCCCTCCAAGGCGAGGAAGCGTCCTTCGCCATCGCCCATCTGCGGCAGGCGCTCCTCGCCGTAGTGAGCCTCCGTTGCCCGTGGCACATCCGGCTGACAGGCGCTCAATCCTCGTCATTCACCCAGCGCACGAAGCGATGCAAGGGATAGAATCCATCGTGGGCGAAGCCCGGTCCAGGGCCGAGGGCCTTTCCTAATGTGACTACGCGCTGCACGCCGGCGGAAGCGAGCAGGTCGCGTACCTCTGCCTTGCGTTCAGGTGGATAGACGCCCACGGTTTGGGTGGCGACATTGACATATCGGATTGCTTCCTTCAGGGAACGAACGACTACTACGTTGACGATCTTGCCATCAGGGTAGAAGTCCACAGGTTCGTGGGAACGAATGACCAAGCCTTTTCCGTCGAACTTTCCCCAGACCCGGTAGTCGGGCTCGAAGTCAGCCAGCACCTCGATCTGCTCACGTAATTCAGAAGGGACTTCCGGACCGACGACGGAACAGGTCGGACGTTCAACGCCGAGCTGCTGCTGCAGTAGTTCGCAGTAACGGTCAATTTCCTCCACGCTGCCTTCGATATACTGGATGCGGCTGGATACGCAAGCTTGCTGATTAAAGGGAGTGGCATCGGTGGCACCGGCCACTGCGACTTCGTTCAAAACCGTACTGGAGATGAAAGCTTCACGGCCGATCATGGAGATGGATGTCTTGGGGTCGAAAGCCACCAGCTCAAAGCCAGGACCGATGTAGTTTTTCGCGCTTCTCAGGGCGCTTTCGCCACCCCAGGCCACCAGCTTGTCAAAAAACTGAGGCCTGAACAGCATGCTTTCCACCCTCTCGTCGCCGCCGCGCCAGTAGACTGCCGAGAAGGAGCGTACCACCGGATGCCTCGGAGCCACCTCGGCCATTGTGCGCAAAATGGCAGTGGCGGAAAAAAGATCATTGGAAGGCAGCTTCAGCAGATTTACGCTTTTGGTCAGTGCGCCGCGAACAATCGAGAGAGCAGCCACGCCGGGGGCATTGCCCGCAAGGATGTGCACCAGACGTGGCGGGAAGGCCCGTATGCGGCCGATCTGCCCGGTGCCGGAGACAATTTCCTTCCAGCCGTCCAGCACCTCAGGGCCGCCCAGCTCCTGTTCGATTTGGGCGTCGAAACCCCCACGGGTGAAGGCAAAGCCGAGGGTGGCGTAGGCTCGCTCCAGAACACCCGCGTCGAGTGTGCTAACCCTTTTCAGTTGTTCGCAAGCTTCGGCGAGCAAGCCGCTTGGATCTTTCGTCAGACGCTCGCCAGTGGCGACCAGCAGGTCCTTGATTTCGGCCAGCGGCACGTCAAATGCAGGGCCCGGTTCAGTGCGCGGCCAGGTGAGAGTGTCGAGATCCAGATTCGGAGTGGCGAAGCGTGCATGGGCCGGGCCGTATTCCATAGCACTACCGGTGACGATGTCGCCCTTGATGAAGTGGGAAACTGAAACTTTCATGGTTTAGGCCTGCAGTGAACTGCGGACATAGGAATCGATGGTTCCGGCGCACCCGATCTTGTCTTCCTCACCGACATTATGGAAGCGGCTGATCTCCGGTTTCATGTAGGCGCTATGGCGACCGCAGGGACAGTTGCCGGAGAAGTTCATGGTTACCTTATCGCTGCTGATCATGCCGCCCCAGCGACCTTCCTGGCCCATATCAAGGAAACTGAAACGCCCAGTGGCTTCTCCGCTGCTGGTATCCACCAGATTCACGCCGCTGCCGTCGAACAGAACCGGCATAACCCAGGGAGCCTGATGATAGTTGCCGGCTTCGCACTTTGGATAGCTGAAGGACATCTCGGACATGCCGAATCCCTCCATACGCCGCACGTTGCCGAAGAACTTGAACAGCTCTTCGTACCAGTTTGGGACCAACTCCACGCCCTTGAGGCCGCCTCCACTGGAAATGACCGTCTCGGGATGGAACTCACCGTCTTTGACGCCCATTTCCCGTGCCCTTTCCATCACTCGCCATATCTGTAACCAGGGGCCAGTAATATAGAGCGGTTCATGCCGCAATGCGATGATCATTTCCACCATTTCGTCGAAACGCGCTTTGTTGCGCTCGGCCTGCTGTTTGTTAGCCTGCTCGAAGCCGGCAATGTCTTTGGGGGTGGCGCTACCATCGGCGATGGCGCGGCGCAAACTAGCCATGCGTGTAACGTCCACCAGGCGCATGGGTTCGTCGCTGAGGAAGTGACACGAATCGGGGCGAGCGAACAATTCGGCGGCGGTATTAGCGGCAATCATGAACATATAGGGACCGCGACGCGGCCCCATCATGAAGAAGTGCCTCGTCTGTTCAGGCTTCAGCGGTGTGGGCCATGCCGTCGCATGGGTGTAGCAGCGCTCATAGAACGCCTGGTCGCGTGCGGTGCGGTTGAGTACCGACACCTTGCCCGAAGTGCCGCTAGTCGTGTTGGCCAAGTGGCCGGCAGCCCAAAGGCGGTCCAGCCACTCGTCGACGTTGGCCACGCCTTCCAGTTCCACATTGGACAGCGATTCTACGGAGAGGGTCTGCAGCCAGCGCGTCATGTGCTTCCACTGGCCCTTTTCCATGAAGGCTTGCGGATAGGACTTATAGTTCGTGTGGGCGAACAGCACCTTGGCAATGTCTTCGATACCATTGATAGACTCGACTCCCATTTCCTTGGCGCGCTTGTCCAGCACCGATACCTGCTGCCGTCGCATAGAGAAATATTCCTGCGCCGCTTCCAATTGCAGCGGGAAAATTTTTGGGTGGGGCTGATCGAAGCCGTCCTTCTGGACGACCATATCGAGCAGCTGTTGTCTTGCGGTGGTCATTGGATCTCCTCGTTGTATGGTGGCAGCTTGCGCCGCCATACGTTATTTCCCAATAGGAATGGAGGCGGGCTGAAGCCGGGCTTCAGTCGAGCTTGCAATCGGAGTCGAAGGCGACGGCGAGGCAGAGGTCTTCGTATTTGTCAAATTCAGCGCTCACCGAGTCCAGCTTCTGCCGCAGCCGGTCGATGGCATCCTGGCCCAGTGGCATGCGCAGTGGCGGGTTCTCCATGCGGGCGAGCTTGATCAGCACTTTGGCGAGGCGGCGCGGATCGTTGGGCTGGGTTCCATGGCGGGCGGTCATGCGGTCAAGCGTGGAGCTGACGGCGGTCTTGGCGTAGTCGCCGATTTCCGCCTTTGGCTTGACCAGGGAGCCGCCGGCGAAATCGGTGCGGAACGAGCCAGGTTCGAGAATAGTGACCTTGATGCCGAGCGCCGCCACGTCGAGGGAAACCGATTCGGAAAAACCTTCCACCGCAAACTTGCTAGCGGCGTAGAAGCCAAAGCCCGGCGAGGCGGCGAAGCCGCCGCTGGAGGAGGTATTCATGATGTGGCCGCGCGTACGCTGGCGCATGTAGGGCAGGAAGGCACGGGTGACCTCAGCCATGCCGAAGAAGTTCACCTCGAACATGGGGCGGTACTCTTCGGGCGTGGTTGTCTCTGCCGGGCCGAGGACGCCGTAGCCGGCGTTGTTGACCACGACGTCCACGCCACCGGTGGCGCGCTCGGCATCGGCCACGACTTCGCGGATACGGGCGGCATTAGTGATGTCCAGGGTGTACCCAAAGGCGGTCTGCGGGTATTGGTCCAGCAGGGGCTTGATGTTGGCCACGTCGCGGGCGGTGACGACCACGCGGTCGCCATCGGCGAGAATCACTTCGGCGAAGGCGTAGCCCATACCCTTGTCGCAGCCAGTGATGAACCAGGTTTTCCTGTCATTCATGGTGGATTCCTTCAGATGAACAGATGCGAGAGTGTTTTGACGACGGTGTAGCTCTCAACGCCCTCAGCGCCACCCTCGCGACCGTAGCCGCTGTCCTTAATACCCCCGAAGGGAATACCGGAGGTTGAGACAGTGAGATGGTTGATGCCCACGGTGCCGCACTCAAGGCGGCGCGACAGCATCTCCGCAGTGTTGGCCGAACGCGTGAACACATAGCCAGCCAAGCCATAGGGCAGCGCATTGGCGCGGCCAATGACGTCTTCCAGATCGGTGTAGCGATTAATAACTGCCAGCGGACCGAAAGGCTCCTCACGCAGGATACGGGCGGCGTCGGGCACGTCGGCCAGTACCGTGGGCTGGAAGAAGCAGCCGCGATCACCAATGCGCTCGCCGCCCGCCACTACACGGGCGCCCTGCGCTACGGCGTCGCCTACCAGTTCCTGCATCGCGGAGAGGCGTTTGGCATTTGCCAGCGGGCCCATCGTCACACCCGGCTCAAAGGAACTGCCGACCTTCAGCTTGCTCACCTCGGTAGTAAAGGTAGCGAGAAAACGATCATAGACCGCGTCTGCCACCCAAAAGCGCGTTGGGCACAGACAGGCCTGGCCGGCGTTGCGGTACTTCACGAAGGCCAGCTTGCGTGCAGCATCCTCAACGTTCGCGTCCTCGCAGACGATCACTGGCGCATGGCCGCCCAGTTCCATCACGCTAGGCTTCATCTCCGCCGCAGCAAGCTGGGCAAGGTGCTTGCCCACGTGGATCGAGCCGGTCAGCGTCACAAGGCGCACGACGGGCGAGGCGATCAGGCGCGTGGAGATCTGCGCCGGATCGCCGTACAACAGCGTGACAACGCCCGGCGGCACGCCAGCATCGACGAAACACCGTACCACCGCGGCGGTGCTGGCCGGCGTCTCCTCGGCCGCCTTCAAGATGAGCGAGCAGCCCGCGGCGAGCACACTGCCGATCTTGCGGCAGGGTGTGAACACTGGTGCGTTCCAGGGAGTGAACGCGGCGACCACGCCGATGGGCTCACGTGTGACCATCAGGCGCAGGCCGGGCTCGGAAGGTACGATGCGACCGTAGACACGGCGCCCCTCGGCAGCATCCCATTCCAGAATTTCAGCCGCGCGCATCACATAACTCTTGCCCTCCTCGAAGGGCTGCCCCTCCTCCAGGCAAGCGATGCACGTGATTTCGTCGCAGCGCTCGCGCAGCAACTGTGCTGCCCGGTTGATGATCTCGGCGCGCTTGATAGGCGGCACCCCACGCCACGCCTCGAAGCCGTTTTGGGCCGAGGCAAGCGCCCGGTCGATGTCAGCGTCGCTAGCTATCGGCAAGGCGCCCAGCACGCTGTCGTCCGCTGGGTTAATTACAGGCCGGGTGCGGCCGTCGCTGGCAAGCGTCCACTCGCCGTCAATGTATAAACGTGGTGCAGGGTAGGCCAATGTCATGGGGTCTCCTGAAGGGAATCGGTTCAGACCGATCACGCGAAGTTATAAGTGTTCATACGATCTGTCGTTTCCCGGTTTCTTCGACTTACACAGTTGGCGATCCAGATGAAACTGGATCTTGCGCCCCGCCCTTCCGGCTTCGCTTCGCCCGGCACGACCAAAGCGGGGCTGAAACGGCTCAGCGCAGCGTGAGCAAAACGTCCAACGCCGTCACACCCTCGGGCGTGACAAGCACAGGGTTGAGATCCAATTCGCCCAGGCGGGGTCCGGCCGCCGCACCGAAGCGGGAGACAGCCGCGATGAAGCGGCACAGTGCTGCGCGATCCACCGGTGCCTTGCCTCGGACACCGTTAAGCACTACGCGGGCGCGCAGATCCTCGATCATGCGGCCGGCTTCCGCCTCTGTGACGGGCGCCCGCCGCAGTGAAACGTCCTTTAGCACTTCGATGAAGATCCCGCCCATACCGACCATCACCACCGGGCCAAAAACCGGATCCTGATTGAGGCCGACCACCATCTCCACCGCATCGCTGTGGCCGATCATCTTCTGCACCACGACACCATCAATCCGGGCTTCGGCGTCGTAGCGGCGCGCGTTGGCGACCACATGCTCGAAAGCTTCGCGCACCGAGGCCGCGTCGCGCAGCGACAGCACCACGCCCTGAGCCTCTGTCTTGTGCAGGATCTGCTGCGACTCGATCTTTAGCACGACCGGGTAGCCCAGCCGCTCAGCCGCGTCGACCGCCTCGTCAGCGTTAGTCGCCAAAGCCAGAGGGGCGATCTCGATGCCCTGGGCCGCCAGCAGTCCAGCGGCGATCACGGTGTCCACTGCGCCGGCGGCGGTGGGCAGCGACAAACCGGCGCGCACGACTTCGACCTGACCCGCTGCGATGCGGCGTTGGGCTCTGTCGGTGTCCCAATGGCGGCGCATCCCGGCGTAGCGCACGAGGGCAGCGACGGCAGCGACCGCCGGCTCGGGGCCGCGAAAGACTGCTACCTGCGCTGCCGCGAGGCCCTGCACCGCGGCCTCGGAGGCTCCGCTCCAAGCCAGCACGAAAGGCTTCTTGGCGCGGGCACGCAGATCGGCGAAGGCTTGCACCATGAAGTCCACTTCGCGAGTCGAACCCATCCACGCGATGCCCACGTCGACATTGGGATCGTTGAGCACCCGCTCGAAGGCATCGCAGATCACGCCCGGGTTGAACATGCCCACGGCGGTGACGTCCACCGGGTTCGCCACCGAACCGAACTCTGGCAGGATGCCCTTGAGCGCTGCGGCGGTTTCTGCGCTCAAGTCGGGAATGCGCAGGCCTTGCTCGAAGGCATGGTCTGCCATCAGCGCGCCGGCGCCGCCGGAACGGGTGAGAATGCCGACGCGCGGCCCCTGCGGCAACGCGCCATCCGAACAGGCGTAGGCAAACGCATTGGTGTAATCCAGCAATTGCTCGTCGCTGCGCGCACGCACGATGCCAAACTGGCGCGCCACACCATCGAACACGTTTTCTGCACCGGCCAGCGAGCCGGTGTGTGATGCCACAGCCTTGGCGCCAGCATCGGTACGGCCAAGCTTGGTCAGCACCAAGGGTTTGCTCAAGTCCAACGATTGCTGACCCAGGGCCACCAAGCCAGTGCCGTCGCGCACGCCCTCGATGAAGCCGGCGCCCACGCTGATACGCGGATCGGCGATGACCTCTCTCATTATTTCGACGAAACCCACATCGGACTCGTTGCCTGTGGTCACGAGGTAGCCCACATGCAGGCCCCGTGCCTTGCCTACCCCCACGGTTGCTGTGCCAAGCGCTCCGGACTGCGTGACCAAGGCGATTGGGCCGCCCGGGGTAGGACCGAGCGCGAACTGGGCGAAGGAGGCCATTACGTTGTCGAAAGTGTTGACCAGCCCCAAGCAATTCGGCCCCAGTAAGCGCACCCCGGCCTCGCGCGCGGCTTGCTGCAGTTCACGCTGGCGCATTGCGCCTTCCTCGCCCACCTCAGCGAAGCCGGAACTGAATACCACTGCCGCGCGCACGCCTTTGCGACCCAGCGCGCGAATGTTCTCGATCACGCGGTTATGCGCAACCGTGACGATCGCGAGGTCGACCTCGCCGGGGATATCTTCTACTGTGGGGTAGCAGCGCAGGCCAGCTATTTCGGTGTACTTGGGGTTGACTGGATAGATCGCGCCGCGGTAGCCCTTGTCCAGCAAGGCCTTCAGCGGAATGCCGTTGAGCTTGCGGAAGTCCTCGGAGGCACCGAGGATGGCGATGGCGCGTGGCGCCAGCAGCGGAGTCAGCGAGGAAACCGGGTGAGTGCCCATGTTCAGGCTTTCTTTTGGGTTAGGGTCATCAGTTGGCGATATTCGTCCGAGTCGCGCAACACAGACATGTGAGAGGAGACCATGTCCAAGTGCGCGCCAAGACTGAGCTCCAGTCCCTGGTAGACGCTACGCTTGAACATGCGTACTGCGTTGCCGGGACGTGCTGCCAGGCGCCGTGCCAGATCCATCGCTTCCGGCAATAGTTGCTCGTCTGGCAGCGAACGCAGCACCAGGCCGATGGCCTGCGCTTCCTGGGCTTCGATCAACCGACCGGTCCACAACAGTTCCAGCGCGCGCTGCACACCGACGATACGTGGCAGCAACCACGCGCCACCATTACCGGCCACCAGGCCGATGTCGATATAGGTTTCGCCTACGGTAGCCGAGGCGGCCATCAGGCGCAGGTCACACATGAGTGCCATGTCCAGTCCGGCACCCCGTGCGCTGCCATTGATCGCGGCGATCACCGGCTTGTCGATGCGCAGCATCGCATGATGGATCTGGTGGACCACCTGCATCAGGTATTCCTTGCGCTGCCATCCGTTCTGGCTCGCGCGTTGCTCCATCGCACTGTTGTCGCCGCCGGCACAGAATGCCTTCCCTGCTCCTGTGAGCACCAGTACGCGAGCCCGTTCGTCAGTGGCAAACTCGAGCAGACGCTGATGCCAGGCTTCAATCATTGCGGTGTCGAAGGCATTGCGCTTGTCAGGGCGGTTGAGCGTAAGCAGCGCGACACCGTCGGCATCGACCTCATACAGCAGAGTGGGGGCTCGTGTATCCATGGATTCAGTAACTGGAAGCGAAGTTCCTATATCGGAACGATGTTCGTAATTATAAATACGCGATATTAATGTGGTCAACACGCGATGCGTCAAATCCTCCGCCCCGACCGATAAACCGGTCGAGCGGCTCCGCATTGCTGAGTGTTAGGAATGGTGACCGGGAGGCTGCTGCTTAATATCTGACGGGATCAGCCTCTGGCCGGTGGCCGAGGCGGCCCGACACGGTGCCGGCCGCACGACACACTTCTGCCACCCACTGGTCGAGGTGCTGCAGGGCCCGCTCCTTGGGCGCGCCGAGCACGATGGCCGCCACGGCCTGGCCGTCGCAATCGAACACCGGGGCTGCGATAGCGCAGCGGCCCACGGTCGCCTGGTCAATGTTGATGCAATACCCCTGGGCCCGCACCCGCTCCAATTCGGCGCGCAGCGCTAACTCGGTGATAAGGGTTTCTTCGGTGTAGCGTTCCAGCTTGATGGCCTTGATCACCGCATCACGTTCGGAGTCGGGCATGAAGGCCAGCAGCACTCTGCCGCTTGAAGTGGAGTGCAAGGGACGGCGCTCCCCAATCCCGGCGGCGAAGCGGATGCGGTGCACGCTCTCCATCTTGTCGATGTAAAGGATAGCCGTATGGTCGTCGGACAGTGTGGCAAGCAGTGTTGCTTCGCCTGTCTCTCGGGAGAGACCTTGCAGTTCGCTGCGCGACACTTCACGCAGATCGAGCTCGCCCCGCGCTTGATTGCGCAGGCTCAGTAACTGCACACCCAGGTGGTACACCCCACTGTCATCGTGGGTCAGATAGCCGCGCTGGTGCAGGGTGCGCAGCAATGGCAGCAGACTGCTTTTAGGTGCTTTCAGCAAGGCACTAAGTTCATGCAAGGCCAGGCCGCGCCCCGAGGCGGCAACGACTTCGAGGATATCGAGTACGCGGCCGGCCGTGCGATGCCCCGTGTCGGAAGGTGTTGGTGTTGACATATTGGAACTCATAGTTAGACTCTGATAGCGTACCTCATTTGGAATCGCGTTCGTACATATGAACAACGAGGATTGCTAAAATTGCCCCGAACGAATCCTGATTCGCGTTTGAAAGCTCCGATTAAATCCGCACACTTATACGACCTGTCCTCATGACACGACAACCTGCCCTCATGGCCTCGCATCCCTATGACAGCCACACTGAAGAGCGCGGTATGCTGCTCGACGCCGCCGAACGCGCCTTTGCCGACCTCTGCACCCAGGAAGTGATTACCCGTGCAGAGCAGGGTGAATGGCCGGCTGCCCTTTGGCAGAGCCTGGAAGATCTCGGCTTCACTCGGGCGGTGCTGCCAGCCGCGGCTGGCGGCTCCGAGTTTGACCTCGCCGATGCAATGCGGTTGGTGCGCGTGGCCGCACGCCATGCCGTGCCGGCGCCGCTAGGCGAGACGATTCTGGCTGCCTGGTGTCTGCACGTGGCGGGTTTCGAGGTGCCGGAAGGCCCGCTTGCCTTCGCGACAGGCTCACCCCCCAGCGCCGCGCTGTGCCTGAGCCGGCCGAGCGCTGATCAAGGTTTTTGGCAGCTCGACGGCACGCTGCGCAACCTGCCCTGGGCAGAACAGACGCGCGCCCTGATGCTGCTGCTTCCCAGCGATGAGGGCCTCCAGGTGCTGTGTCTTCCTCTGGATCATGCTCACATGCGCACGCGACGCAACCTCGCGGGAGAACCGCGCGGCGAGCTCACCTTCCAAGCCTTGCGCCTGGACGACGCTGCAGTGCGTCCCTGGCCCGCCAGCGCGCCGCGTATCGACCACGCCTCGCCCGCCGTTGTGTTAGGTGCCCTGCTGCGTGGCCAGCAGCTCGCCGGTGCACTGGAGCGCGTGCGCGATCTCGCCGTGCGTTACGCCTCCGAACGCATCCAGTTCGGCAAGCCGCTCAACAAACTGCCGGCGGTGCAGCAGAATCTGGCCATCGTCGCCGG
Source organism: Paraburkholderia podalyriae (assembly GCF_014397785.1). Lineage (GTDB taxonomy): Bacteria > Pseudomonadota > Gammaproteobacteria > Burkholderiales > Burkholderiaceae > Paraburkholderia > Paraburkholderia podalyriae. Next base: position 1,735 of record NZ_VZQQ01000096.1, on the reverse strand, counting down.
CCAGTCTGCCGCTGCCATTGTCGCCGCCGACATGGCGCTGGACGCCCTCTCGCAACCGGATGCCGACCTGACAAATGCGGTGGCCCTGGCCAAAATCCGCGCCGGCGACGCCGTCGACCTGGCTGCTCGCCTGGCGCACCAGGTGCACGGCGCAATGGGGTTTACCTATGAGCACCAGTTGCATCTATATACACGGCGTTTGTGGGCTTGGCGCGACGAATGCGGCCACGAGCGCTACTGGGCGAAATTAATCGGCCAGCGTATCGCGGCGCAGGGCGCTGATGCGCTCTGGCCCTTCGTCACGCAGGTGGCGCAACTGTAATTTTTCCTGATCCATGGCATGCCCCAACAACACACCAGGACAGAATTATGAGTTTTGCTTTTGATTTGCCGACGCGTTCGGCGGCCCTTGATACGCTGCGCAGCGAGGTACGCGCCTTCCTCGACCAGAATCTGAGCAAGATCCCCGTGCACGAACGCGCTCGCTCCTGGCACGCCTTCGACGCTGATTTCAGCCGCAAGGTTGCGGCGCGCGGCTGGGTGGGCATGACTTGGCCGAAAGAATATGGGGGCCAGGAGCGCAGCATGCTAGAGCGTTATGTCATGCTCGAGGAGATGGTCGCCGCCGGCGCACCCGTGAACGCGCACTGGACCGGCGATCGGCAGAGCGGGCAGCTCCTGCTGCGTTATGGCACCGAGGCGCAGCGCCGGGTCATCCTGCCGCGCGTGGCCCGCGGAGAGATCTTCTTCTGCATCGGCATGAGCGAGCCCGATGCGGGCTCCGACCTGGCTAATATTCGCACCCGCGCGGTTCGAACCGAAGGAGGCTGGATCGTTAACGGCACCAAGATCTGGACCTCAGGCGCACACCAGAAGCACTACATGATTATGCTGTGTCGCACTCGACCAGTGGAGGAAAACCGCCACGCCGGCATGAGCCAGTTTCTGGTTGACCTTTCGCTACCCGGCATCTCGGTACGCCCCATCATAAACATGGCCGGCGAGCTGCACTTCAACGAGGTGGTCTTCACCGACTGCTTCCTGCCCGACGAGGCCTTGGTGGGCAGCGAGGGCAATGGGTGGAAGCAGGTGATGAGCGAGCTTTCCTTCGAACGCAGCGGCCCTGAACGCTTCCTCACTGCCCAGGTGCTGTTGCGCGAGCTGGTACGCATCGCTGGATCTGCGCCCAGCGACCATGCAGCGGTTGCAATCGGCAAGCTCTCGGCCCACCTGGCCACGTTGCGCCGCATGTCCTTCGCAGTCGCGCATGCCCTGCAAGAGAAGCGCGACGTGGGCGCCGTGGCCTCCATCGTCAAGGACCTGGGCTCGGTGTTCGAACAGTCAATCCCTGACATGGCGCGCGATGTTTTCGCGCTGGAGGACATTGAGGACGAGCAGTTCCAGCAGGTCTTCCGCTACGTGATGTTAGCCTCGCCATCGTTCTCGATCTATGGCGGCACGCGTGAAATCCTACGCAGTATTATCGGCAAATCTCTGCAGGCTGCCTGAGGACAAACATACGGCCGATGGAATGACCAACCCATCACTTGAAATCCCCATGTTCAAGAAAGTCGCCATTTTCCGAGTTGGGTCGATCGGCGGTTCATTCGTAAGCGGTAATTTCGGCTCATCTGGAACCTGCGGGTGAGAGGGAACAAGATTGCGTCCGCAGCTTACACATTGCGGACGCAACTTATGACTGACCTACAAACTGACTTTGACTTCCTGCCCCTGC
>NZ_VZQQ01000095.1 GCF_014397785.1 Paraburkholderia podalyriae | reverse complement strand
CATCGGTCGGGTGATGCGTTTGATGGCCCGATGGTCCTGCTCGACCACGTTATTCAGGTACTTGACTTGACGAATCGTGATGGGCGTCTCTCGCTCGGCGTTCACCGCGTGCAACGCAGCCAGATTACAGTAGAGCCGCTTTTTTCGATGGTTACCGTCTCGGGTACACCGTTCTGAGCGATCGACTTTTCAAAGAAGCGCCGCGCTGCGACCTTGTCGCGCTTGGCTCTGAACAGGAAATCGATGGTTTGGCCCGCCTTGTCCACCGCCCGGTAGAGGTACTTCCACTGGCCTTTGACTTTGATATACGGGTGAGCAGACCCCGGGAATTGCGCCCGAAGTCTCTCGCAGAACCGTACGTGACACTCGCGCGTCATACGGCTCCCGTTATCCAACCTGTGCCCCGTGAAACTGCCAGTGTACGAACTGTCGCGGGTAGGCCTTCTTCATCTTGTGCAACCACTCCTCACTGCGCCGTGTGTGCCGTCGCAGTGTCCTGTACTTGCGCTGAGCCCAGCGCACGAGCTTGCGGTCGAGATACCGACCGAGTCCGTGCATGGCCGTCCGATAGAAAGCCCCATAGTAGTTCCACCAGCCACGTATCGTGGGACTTTTCAGGATGCATCTGCAACCCGCATTCCGCCAGCCGCGAGGCAATGGCATGCATGACCTCCTGCGCCTGCGCCTCGCTGCGGCAATGGACCACCGCATCATCGGCATAGCGCGCAAAGAGACATTGCGGAAAGTGCCGCTGCATCCATGCGTCAAATGCATAGTGCATGAACAGATTCATCAAGATTGGGCTGACCACCCCGCCCTGAGCTCAGGATTACCCACATTTCTGTGAGTGAAGAGGGGATTTTCTGCTTGTAAACGAGAGGGGGCGCTTGTGATTACCCACTTCTTTCGTGAATCCTGGTAACCTGGCTTGCATCACGACGATGCGTGCGAGAAGAATGGCCGGGAAACGACAGGTAGAAGATCAGGCGTGGTTTGAGCGGGAACTTGAAGGAAGCGAATTCCGGGACGCGCGGCTACGCAAGCGGTTTGGAACGCTGTTGGAGCAACTGTGGAAGGGCATGGGGCAGACCATTCTGCTTGCCTGTCAGGATTGGGCCAGTACAAAGGCCGCCTATCGCTTCATGGACAATGATCGTGTCTGTGAACAAGACATTCTGAGCGGGCATTTCCAGGCAACCGCACAGCGCTTTTTCTCGACCGATGGACCGGTTCTTGTCCTTCAGGACACCACTACGTTTTCGTACGAAAGGGAGCGTCCCGAACTCATCGGTTACGCTGGCAGCGCGATAACTTCCGCCCAGCGGCGAGGCCGGGCGACGCCGAGCCCGCAATGCGGCATCCTGATGCATTCAAGTCTCGCGGTGACAGCGCAAGGCCTGCCGCTAGGAGTGGCCGCCATCAAGTTCTGGAGCCGCAAGGAGTTCAAGGGTACTGCGACCCGGCGTAGCAAGGTCAACTTCACTCGCATACCGATCGAGCAAAAGGAAAGCTTTCGCTGGATTGAGAATCTGCGGCAATCAACGACCCGACTCGGCGATCCGGATCGCTGTGTACATATCGGCGACCGCCGCCGCACGTTTTGACACACCCTCGGCCACAACCAGCAGCTCGCGGCCGGTTCGTGAGTGTCCGTTCACGAGCGACCATGTGCCCGTTCGCAGCGCCGGGGGACCGACAGTTCGTCGGCCCTTCCAGGCGACCGCAGATTGGGGGCCGAGGCCGACCAGCACCGTGACGTGGCCGTCGCTTCCGGAAACGCAGAGGGGGCACTTCCAACCGATTCCGGTCGATCACGTGTTCCGAAAACACCCCTTCAACGTTATGGATCTGAGTAGAGCGGACGCGCCTGCCGTCTACGCGCGGGTTGGCCCTGTTTGCAGTCCGCGCCCGGATCGAACTCGCACCGACACCCTGATCACCGATGCGGATGTAACGGGCGCTGATGCTCTTGGTCCTCCTTTCTCTAATCAAACGTCACGCGATGTCGTCAACGTGGCCCAGCGTTCGACAATTTTCCGGTTCGCAAACCGCCACAGGACAAAGCCGTGAAACTCGATCTTTTTCCCGGAAACCGCGTCGGTGGCGCGCCACGTGTTTCTAACCATCACCTTGTCACCTTCGGCGATCATGTCTTCGATGGTGACGTGCAAGTCCGGCCACTTTTGATAAGCCGCCTTCATCATGGCCATTGCGGCCTCGGGACCGACTTGAGGACCCGACGGTTCGTCGTGGTCGAGGAAATCCGCGCTAAAGTTCAACGATGCAACTTCCGGTTTCTTGCGGTTGACGAAGTCCTCGAAGTGATCGGCCACCAATCGCTTCATCTCTTCCAGCGTCAGACCGGGATCGCCTTTGCCCGGCACTTGAAGCGGCTGCATGGCTCCCCCTTAGTTCGTCAGCATCTTGAACGCATGCTGCCAGTCGTTCCTGAGGAATCCCGGCAGGCACCACAGCATGCACAGCGGTTCGATCGCGCGTGCGGATACGATGCTTCCGCAGTCGTAGGGCTCCCATCCGAACTGCCGGATGATCTCGCCAACCTCGGCCTTCGCATCGTCGCTGTTGCCACACAAAAACATGGTCGGCGTACCCTCAGAAAAATGCGGGTTCACCATGAGCGCATTCCCGACGCTGTTAAAAGCCTTAACCACGTGGGCCAGGGGAACCTTCGCCTGAATCCACTCGCCGAGTGACTCGTTCGGTCCCGTCGTATATTTCAGCACCCCGCTGACCGGCGGCTCGTCGGCAAGCGGGTTGGTTGCATCGATGACTGTCTTGCCGGCGAGATTCTCTGGCCGTGCAAGCTCGATCACGCTCTCAGCGATCCGGCCGAGAACGGCGAGCACGACGATCTCGCCGAACCGCGCAGCTTCCTCGAACGTCCCGTCCCTGGCTCCGGTTGTATTGCGGACCCAGTCCTGTACCTCCTGCTTTTGTGGATCTCGCGTGCCCAACATCGTGTCATGGCCATGCTTGACGAAGCCGGCGGCCAATGCCCGACCGACTTCACCCGATCCCAATACGCCTACGTTCATCTCAGCCTCCTCGACCAGTCATAGCCGGCCATAAGTCAGTACTTAGGAACGCGTCTCATGAGGCGCGCGCAACTTTTTAGTGGAGTAGCGACAGCCCGATCCTGGTGCCGAACCCGTGTGCGTAAGCCAGTTGCACCAGCAGCATGGCCGCCGGTTCCGTGTAGCGCGCAAGGGTGAGCGGTCCTGCGTCGATCGGCTCGGCGTCGATGTCGCCGACCAGTGTTGCGACCACGGCCCGCGCATCGCTGTCATCGCCGCACACGAACACGCCCGCGCGGTTGCCGCCTATCAGCATGCTGGGCGAATGCATCAGCTCCGCGAAAGGCGGGATGGCCTTGACCACCGTCGCCCATGGCGCAAGCCTCGCGATCTCTTCGGCGCCCGAGGTGGTTGTCCCGACGAGCAAGCCGCTCATGTCAGCCTTCAGTGCATTGGTGCAATCCCACAGGATCTTTTTCTGGGGTGCCCTGCCAACCTGCTCGAGTGCTTCAGGTGCGGCAGTCCACGGTGTGGCCAACACGACCACGTCGGCGAACTGAACCGCTCCGGTGACTGTGCCAACGCTCGCGCCCAGCTCGGCTGCGGTCGTTCTGAGTTTTTCGATATCGAGGCTGAAGCTCAGCATCACGGAATGACCTCTGGGGACGAGATGCTTCGTGAGACCGGTTCCCACGTTACCGGCACCGATGATTCCGATTTTCACGATTGAGCCTCCTTCAACGTTTCATGGTCTGCCAATGGAGCGGGGTGGCGATCCGGCGGCGAGCCGGTGCTGTTCTCACGCAGTGTTGACCCGTAGGGGTTTTGTACTGCGTGTAGCTATCGAGCGCCTCCGCGCCTTGCTCGCGTCCGTAGCCGGACATTTTGTATCCGCCGAAAGGCCCGTTCGGATGGTACTTGTGCCACGTATTGATCCAGACAGTGCCCGCGTTGATGCGGTCCGCCAGGCGAAGCGCCCGGCCCAGATCGCGGGTTTGAATGCCGGACGCGAGTCCATAGGGCGTGTCATTCGCAATGCGTACGGCCTCGTCTTCGCCATCGAATGGAATGACCGGAAGGACCGGCCCAAAGATCTCCTCGCGGCCGATTTTCAGGTCATTAGTGGCGTCAGCAAAGACCGTGGGTTCGATGAACAGGCCTTTGCCGTTGATCTTGCGCGTAGCGCCGCCGGCGACCAGGCGGGCCGTCGACGCCTTGCCAGCCTCGACGTATTGCTGCACCTTGTCGAATTCCGCCCTGGAGGCGATTGGGCCGATATGGGTTTGCGGCTCAAGCGGATCGCCCAACACCGCCGCCTGTGCCATCCTGGCCAACTTCTCGACGACCTCGTCGTAGACCGGACGCTCGACCAGCAGCCGTGAGCCCGCGACGCAAACTTCGCCCTTGTTCCAGAAGATCCCCCAGAACGCCGCCTGGACCGCGGTATCCACGTCGGCATCGGCAAAAATGATGTTCGGGGACTTCCCGCCAAGTTCCATCGTCGTGTGCTTCAGCGTGTCCGCCCCATTGCGAATAATGGTCTGCCCCACGCTCGTGGAGCCAGTAAAGGCGATTTTGTCGACTAGGGGATGTTTCACTAGCGCGTCGCCCAGCGATCCCCCCGGTCCGGTGATCAGGTTGTAGACGCCTTCCGGCACGCCGGCATCGAGTGCCACCTGAGCCAGTGCCAGCGCTGTCAGCGGCGTGTCGGAGGCCGGTTTGTGCACGATCGTGTTGCCGGCAGCCAATGCTGGGGCCACCTTGGAGCAGGTCAGGGCCAAGGGGAAGTTGAATGGCGTGATAGCCGCTACCACGCCGAGCGGTTCTCGGCGGGTCAGAATCCGCGTATGCGCTTCGTATGAGGTGCGATAAGCGCCATCCATCGCGTGCATCGCGAGACCGCCGAAGAAGCGGAACAGTCCTGCGCAGTGCGGCATGATGATGTCCACGAAGTCGCCGTACGGCATGCCCATATCCATCGCTTCACGCAGCGCGAAATCCTCGGCCCGCTCGTCCAGCAGATCGGCCATCCGGAACAGGATTCTTGCGCGCGCTTCATGATGCATGCGCGGCCAGTCACCCGTTTCGAAGGCCCGGCGCGCAGATTCGACCGCTGCGTTGACATCCGCGAGGGTCGCCTTCGCGAAGTCCGCTATCTTCCCCTCGGTGGTGGGATCGACGGTCGAAAGCGTCGCGCCGTCTGACGCGTCGCGCCACTTCCCGTCGATTAGAAGCTGTCCGCGCGAAAGGCTCTTTCGCTGCGGTGACTGTGCCGATTCGTGGTCCATGGTCGACATCCTGGCGGTTGCAAGACAAGGGTAATTCTCGGCGCGACGACGAGGTTGGTCTATGCTACAGGGCAGGAAAACAGTTGTGAGTTTGGGGAAAAGATGAAGACCGAAAGCGGCGGCTCTCTCGACCTGCTCAGGGCCTTGAAAATGTTCGAGGCAGCGTACGAGTCGACGAACTTTTCGGCGGCAGGCCGTCAGCTAGGCGTAACACCTGGCGCGGTAAGCAAACAGATCGGCATGCTCGAGGCGTTGCTAGGTTGCCGACTGTTCCAGCGCACCACCCGTCACCTGTCGGTCACCGAGGAAGGGCGTCGCCTATACGCAATGGTGCAGCAGCCCGCGCAGCAGATCGAAGACGCGATCGCGGCCGTGTCGTCTAAAGAAACCCACGTCAGCGGGCTCGTTAAAGTGTCGTTGCCAATCGCATTCAGCCGCGTCACGTTGCTACCGGTGTTGAACAGGTTCAAGGAGCGCTTCCCGGATGTCACGCTCGACCTGCATTTCGAGAATCGTCATGTCGACCTGATTTCAGAAGGGTACGACTGCGCGATCGGACAACTGAAGGACACGGACTCCAGTGTGGTCGCGCGTCCCCTCGCACCGCTGACGCTCATCCTGTGTGCGGCACCTTCTTACTTGGAGCAGCACGGCGAGCCGCGTTCCGTCGAGGAACTCGAGCGTCATGAACTCATTTTGTTCCGCTCGCCGAACTCGGGAAGAATTCAGACGTGGCGACTGCAAGCGCGGAACAAGGAAGTTGTGTTCCAGCCTCACTCCCGGCTCGTCGTGACAGACACCGAAGCGTTGACGGAACTCGCGGTCGCCGGATGCGGGATCGCGTTGCTCGGCGTACACCACGCCCTTCCTCTTATTGCGGCGAGCAAGCTGAAGTGTGTGTTAGCGCGATTCACCGCGCGACGCAGCGACATCTGCATTTACTACCCGGCAAGGAAGCATTTGCCGCCGCGCGTCACGGCCTTCGTCGAGTTCGTGGTCGGGGAGGTCCGGGAGAGCGAGGTCGTGAAGCGCTCCAGAGCGCTCGTTCGACGCAAGGAACCCGCTGTCACCGGAACGGCATCGCCGCGGCCAGCGACCCCTGCCTGACCTCGCGGTACGGCTCTCACATGCGGCTTCCAGGCACAACACCAAGAAGCGCTTTCCAATCACTTCACTTGTCACGTAATCCTTGAAGCGCTGTGCGCGGGAGGACTCAAGAAAACCGGTTTCCAGGATTCCCGGGGCGGTTCAGTGCAGGCATTCTGTTGGCTATTCGTTGGTAGATCGGTAGCGCAGCGTCATCAACTCTTCAAGTGTGAAATATATGGTTAGAAACTTCCTAATGAAGTCCTTCAATCCATATGAACCCGAAAAAAATAGCTTGTGTTGCTGGTCTCATCTCGACGCTCGCGGGATGCGGTGGTGGCGATAGCGTATCGCCCACTGGCACAAGTGCGGCATCTGGCATCGCTGTTCCCGCATCGGTCGCCGCGGCGCTTGCGGGCTACAAGATTTCGGTTTTCGCCCAGATGCCCGGCAAACTTCGGCCTGACGATCTTCTTCTGCACGGCAGCAACATCTTCGTGATTGCCCAGGACAACAATAACAATCCCGATGGCACAGCCGTCGCCGGCACCTCGCCGCAGAGCGAGGTCATCGAGTACGACCTGAATGGCAATATTGTCGGGACGTTCAAGGTTCCGGGCCATCCGGATGGGTTGCTCGAATACGATTCGCATACCGTATGGGTCAGCACGAACGAAGACGCGAACCCGATGCTGATCGTGATCGACACGACGGCCAATACTCAGCAAACCCTCACCCCGGATACGACGCCGATACATAGCGGGGGGCTCGACGACATGAAAATGCTCGACGGTGTCGTGTACGCGGCCGCCTCCAATCCCACGGTGGGCGCCGCGACTGCGACCGCGCCCAACGGCGTGAGCTCAGTGCCGTCGGTCTATACCGTGACGCTGAATTCGGATCATCAAACGTTCCATCTGACGCCTGCGCTGATGGGCAACGCAACGGCGACGAATATCCCCACGAATACGCAAGTGACGCTCAACATGACGGACCCGGATTCGATGGCGATCGATCCGAGCGGAAAACTGGTGGTGGATAGCCAGCAGGATTCGGAGTTGGTGTTCGTGACGAACCCCGGTGCGAATCAATCGGTGAGCGTGCTGCCGCTGACGTTGTACGGCAATTCGTGGCCGGTGGATGATACGCGCTGGGCTCCGTCAGGCAATTCGTTCATGCTGCTGTCGGACAATACGGCGCAAATGATCTATCGCATCGACGCGACTGCGGGCTTCACTGCGGGCACGGCGTACAGCGCGGGACAGGGCACGCTCTTGACGGTCAACACGTCGACAGGCGCGATGACGCCTGTCTTTACCGGGATGAATACGCCGCACGGGCTCATCTTCGTCGGCGACTAACCCAGCTCACGTCTGTTCATTCCGCTTGGTCGATGAGCGCGTAGTGTCGGGTAGCGTGGCAATCATTCCCGTTATCCGACGCCGATATCGTGCAGAGTTACTGTCGTGGTCAGGAGCTGGCGGTTTAGCTCCGTACTGTATCAATCAATAGCACGGCTGCACTCGCAAGAAGTGTGGCGTTGAAAAGGTTGATGCTTCCGGCAACGTGAAGCTCGTGTTCACTGCAGACGGATTGGCTTCCTCGAGATCACGCATTGGGCGTACTGCGCCTGGGCAAGTATTATGACCGCGACGCACCGGAGGGCGTGGACCCGCACCTCGGTGATGATGACGTGGAGTCGCCCGGCGACTAACCGCATGGCCGTTGCCCGCTTAGCGCGCACCCTCGTCAGGTCGTTCGTCGGCATTGCTTGGATACCTGGACTGTCCGTAACGAATCAGCAGCACACCTAGCGCTATCAGCAAGATGGCGCCAGCCGAGGCGACAAGATGCAGTTCGGTATTTGCGCCAGCGCGCAGGATGACATCGCGGGCGATCGAGACCATGGCTATGTAGAGCGGAAAGCGCACGGGCAACTGCCCCGCCTTCAGGTATTGCCCGACCATCGCAAACACTTCGAGGTATAGAAACATGAGGAGCAAATCAGTCAGCGTAACGCCGCCGGAGTCTGTCATCTTCCAGATCAGATGCCCCATCGCCAGCGCGGTCCCGATGCCGATGGCCAGCAAGCCCACCAGTTCGGCCATCTCTATCACTTGTTCGAGCCGCCTTTTGATGCTCCGGTGCAGAGCGCCTTCATACTTCATCCACACTGCTCCTTTGAAACGTTGAAATGAATATTTCGACATAGCTGCTCATCGGCGCAAGTATGGCTGCACCGATTGCCTGGCATGCCCGCAGCGGAGGCAGCGGGACCGGGCAGGCCGTGCCGTTGAGAAGATGATTGGTGGCCAATGGCGATGAACGCGGCACGGGTCGCGAGCTTCACCCGGATCACACGGGCACGCCCATTGATAACTGCCTCCCGTTCATTTTGAGGAACGGCACGCCAGACGCTAGCATATTGGCAATGGCGCATCGATGCGTCACAGCGTCGCCACCGGTTTGGCACCGCGACACTACGAACGCTGCCTCATCTCCTCAATGCGGCCATACGCCGGTCACGAAGGGAGCGGCGGCTCAGGGTCGCGTGCCGCCGATCGCCGTCAGGCAGAGATCGGCCAGGAAGCGTCATTCACCTGAGAGCTCACGCGAACATTCGAACGGCTGGTCCACTCCGGTAGCGGAGCTTGGCCCATCAATTGGGCTCGTTGCGTCATCGACCGGACCGATATGAGGCAGTCACGTCGGTCGCGCAATCCTCTTCAACGCACGGGTAGAGCTTCGCCGAAATCTATCGGCTCGTTCAGCGATACAATGGGGCGGAGTGCAATGTAGGCCACTCCAATTGCTGCGAATGGCGGAACGGTCGTTAAGGGCTTGATCAGTTGTCTCGAAGTGTTTTGCTGGCATGGGATGCCGGTCTCGTAGAAGACGAACAACACGGCACAACAGACAGAAGTGTGTCATGTGCGTTCGGTACGCTGCGTGCCAGTTTGCAATCGGACGAACAAATGGCGAGGTCGTTTGACAATGCCTGCACTCTGGACGCATTGGTCAAGCTGCGCATCATGGGCGTGTGCCACTCTGGCCTTGGCCATGCTGCCCAGCCCGTCGAATGCGCAGGTCACGCCGGGCCAATTGTCGGGCACGACCGTGGTCGGCGGCAATGTGAAGCAGCATGCCGACGCCGTGCTCGCGATCATGACTTACACGACAGTACCGGACGTTACTACCAGTAACCTGTCGGTCAATAGCGGCACCACCGGTAATCCCGGCTTCGGGCAGACGCAGTTTGGCGGCGGCTTCACGATCAGCAGGTCCTTTCCGTTGTACCTGGAGGGCACGCTCGCCTATAGCCGTTACGATCCGATTTTCATCGCTACGAATGGCTCCGGGCAGCGTGCGATACCGACAAAATGGAACACCGTCAGTAGCACGGTCGGCATTGGCTGGGACTTTCGGATCACGGATGAACTGGTGTTCCGTCCGATCCTGAACGGTACGCTTGGCCGCGTCTCGAGTGATCTGAAGGTGGGTCAGACGATCTTCAATCGCGTCACCGACGCCAACCTCCAGTTTCTCGAGAATGGGTCGCTGGACGCGTATGGCTACGGCGGCTCGCTGATGCTCGACTACGAACACTACCGCGAGAACTATGAAATCGACGCCGAATTGCGCGCTACCGACATCTACCTGCGCAGCTTCGGCGGTTCTTCTGAGGCCGTTCAGGGTTCAGCCATCGCGCAGCAAGTGAGCCTTTGGACACGCTGGCGTGCGCCTACCGGCTGGCATGCGCTGGACCGGCCAATCCGCTATGTGCTCGAAGCCGCTTACTCGCACTATTTCGGCGACAGCGCGGGGGTGCTGGGTTTCAACGACCTCACGTCGTTAGGAGTCGGCCTTGAACTCGACAGCAGCAGGTATCCCATCGTCATCACTCGCACGCGCGCGATGGTGCGATACGTGTTCGGACACAATGTGCACGGCGTGTCATTCGGGTTTGCGATGAGCTTCTAGCCTGTCCGGAGCGCGGGCCACCTTGGATTCTGGGTTGTGAGTATCATCCCGCTGGCGCCCGCTTGCGTCTCCGAAAAGCAGCCCATCGCACCAGGCCTTTTGTGTGACAGTCCGAACGCTAGGCACGCGTCGGCCAACGTGAGTAACATGGATGTCGAATGGACAGTTCCAGAAATGGACCTAAACTTCGAAAGGGTGACTCAGCCGCCGACCGTTTTTCTTCGGTTCCACGGTGTCGCCTCTCATCGTCGTTAGAAGCTGCTGCGATCGACAGCTCGCGCGGGCGGATCTTCATTTGGAGAGAACAGCGCCCCGTGGTCGAGGAGTCACGGCGTCTGACTGGCCGCGTACTGAATCCGCGACGACACAGGCGTATGCCGACTGTCGTACAAGTTCCAGCAGGAGACCTTGATGCGCGCCTACCTCTCTCTCCCCCTGTTTGTCTTGCCATTTCTGGTTGTCGGCTGCAACACACCACCAATTCCCCCTGGTAAGCCTGTCGATATTCCAACCGCCTTGAATCAAGTCCTGGAGGGTTTGTGCAATTTCAAGAAGGAACAGGCGGCACGGAAACAAGACTGGGGCGTTGATATCGACTCGATTACCGTGGAACTTGACCTGACCGTTGATGGATCAAGGAATCCTCCCGTGGCGGTTGCTCCGGATATTCAGTTTATCCCGACCGTCAGTTATGGGCAGGTTATCACCGCGAACAGAGGAAGCAGACTCACGCTTTCGCTGAAGAATACGGGCACCAGCAGCGCGCACGCTGGCGAGTGCAATATCTCTAGGGCAGAAAATTAGGTAGGGGGAAACCGCCGATCAATTGCAAACGACCGCTGCAGCCGAGTGCGGAGCCGATATGCTAGTACGGATGACCGTTGTACCTTGGAAGCGGCCTTCCGCCTGTCGCGACCGCGTCTGGCCGCTCAGGGTCGACCGGAGCCCTTCCCCGAACGCCCGCGCTGAACAGAAAAATCCCCAGGGTGTAAGCCCCGGGGATGTCGAAAGAAACTGCCGCACGCCGATCAGGCTGCTGCGGCGAAAAGATCAAACTGCGGCGCCGCCGGCTTAAGCATCGCCGCGTGCTGCGCGTCACTCACGCTATTCGCAATCAGGTGCATGTCCAGCTCGTCGGGCGTCAGATTTAAACGCTGGGCGAGCCTGCCGAAGTACTGCCCTCGCTTTGCCATCTCCTGATATCGCTGCGCCATGCCGACCGGCAGCTTCACAATGCCTTCGTTCAGCCAGAAACGCGCTGACTCCATCGCATCATGGTGCTGAGTTCTCAGCATGAACGCGGTGTCGTACGTGCAAGTCACAAACTCACATGCGGCTTCGGCGTCGACCCCAAACTGCGAGGCCTCCTCAAAATACACCGTTTGCTCGCCGGCCGACGTACGCGCGTACCACCCTGCACGCTCCGGATGCCGATAGCGATTCCACTGTTCCGCATCAACGTCGCGGAGGCCGATCGTAGGTGCCTCACGGTCAACTGGTTGCGCGTTTCAAGCAGGCTCGGCGCAGCGCGGTTGGACAAGCCCATGGGATGGGAAGGAATCGCGGCGGCTAGGCGTGCGATGCGACCATGTGTGTCGTTGTGCGAAGGTATCGGCATGGTGCGGGCGAGCGTGACCACGGCGCGATGGCCGGCGATGAAACAAAGGTCTCGAAGCAAGTGATCAGCTTCGTCAGTAGTGTCGAAGATTGATCATCGTGTACGCGAGGGTTTTCAATGCGTAGTGTAGGTGGCTGAGTCGCTCGAAGCGCAGCAGCAGGCGCCGGAACTTATCTTCCCACGCGAACACCCGCTCGATTGTCCTGAACCGTTCTTTAAAGATGGCCGGATCGAACAGCGGCTTGCGCCCGCACTTCGGTCCTTTTCTGCCGCGCGAATTAGGGTTGATGTTAGGCACCATGCCGCGATTGAAAATGGCTTTGCGGTTGGGCCGGCAATCGTACACGCCATCCAGGCTCATGACCGTGCCGCGCAGATCCAGCCCCACCGCACGGGCGATGCTCGTGAGGCGCGGCAGCGCTTCTCGTAACAGCGGCGATTCATTGCGATTGCCCGGTGCTCTGACGAACGGCGCGATGACGTTGCAATTCCGGTCACACAGGGCAACCACCTTGCAGCCCTTGAGCTTCTTGTGGCCGCTGAAGCCGAGATTGTCGCCGCCTTTCTTCGCGGCGGTTGTGGTGCCATCGCCATGGATGATGCGCGTGTCCAGGCGGTGATCGCCATGAAGCCTGAACACCGAAGCCTCGAAAATGGCATCAAGGCATCCGTCCGATTCCCAGCGCCGGAAGGCGCGATAAATGCGTGTGTAATGGATCTCGGGACGGCCATGCCAATCCTTCTCGATGGGCAACTCCTTCCACTGGCAGCCGAGATAGAGCGCCTTCAGGATGTAGTTGAAAATCGCATGCGCGCTGAGCTTTCGCGCGGGTCCGCGACGGCCCTTGCTCAGATGCGGCCAGACAAATTGCTCGAACTCTTCGACGCTCAATCTCGTTGGAATCTCTTGCCACGACTGACTTTCGGCCATTTCGACCTTCAAAGCATCGGGATTCTAGCCGATTCGTGCCAGGCGGGTAGAACCCAAGCACGGGGGGCCTTTCAACCGATTCCGCCAGTTGGAAAAAACCCGCAACCAGTTGCGATCCTCAACCGCGTCGGGGTGTTGCCTGTCGTCAGTTTCCTGCTGTTCTACCAGGTGCAGGTGTGGGTGAACGGCTTCGTGGTCGATCACGGCTACATACCGCCAACGCTTGAGACGTTGATACCGCCGCTTCTCGGACATCCGGTCATTACCTTCATCGCGTACGGGCTGATTCTGGACTGTGCCGATTACTGGCGTCACCGCCTGTCGCACTCATACCGTAGCTGGTACGCACTGCATGCGTTGCATCATGCGCAGCGACAGATGAGTTTCTGGTCGGACGACCGCAACCATCTGCTTGACGACCTGGTCGCCGCAATCTGGTTCGGCATCGTCGGCCTCGCGATCGGTATTCCGCCGCTGCAGTTTCCGCCGCTGTTCCTGTTCATGCGCTTCATCGAAAGCCTGAGCCACGCCAATATCAAGCTTTCGTTCGGCTGGCTCGGGGACCGGTTGATCGTCTCGCCACGCTTTCACCGGTTGCATCATGGCCTGCGCGCGGCCGGCCGCAATTCCTGTAACTACGGCGCCGTGTTCCCGATCTGGGACATCGTGTTTGGTACAGCAGACTTCTCCGCCGAGTACCCAGCTACAGGCGACCGGCGCGCACCGGAATCGATGGCCACGGGCGGCTACATTGCACAGCAACTGGGCGGCTTGCAGTTTTTCCTTGAACAATGGCGGCAACCGGCAAAGGCTCGCCGCAGTTCCTCCTGAGAACATCCCTGCATTGCGCAATGCCCAAACGGGCCGGTTCATGTGCGCCTGGATTTGGTCCGGACCGGCTGGTGCAAAGAACCTGTCAGTAGACCGTAAAGCATCTGCTCTGTGCCTTTGAACCTGAGGTGCGATAATTGCAGTTCACGGTTCGAAGACAGGCTGGTTGCTGGTTTCAGAATGCCCGGATACCGGCATCTACCCGCTCTATCCAGCTATCCTCAGTTCAAAGAGTTCGAAGTGGTAAAGACTGTCAAGCAAGGATCAGGGCAAATACACGTCGCGATACGGCCTGCGCTCCGGCAACATGGGGGGCCGTCTCTCCCCGACGCGACGCGCCCGTCAAGGCGCCCATGGAGTGAATGATGTTGCGCAGAACCAGTTCCTGGTTTGTGCGTTACACGCTCCGCGCGCGCGTTCGCACGCTCGCGCGTAAAGCGATCGGGCTGGCAATTTTTGTCAGCGGTTCCGCAGTGATTGTCGTGTATCTGCTACGACGCGTCTCCGATGGCTAAACGTCAAAGACAGGCGTGGCGCATCTGATTTCCAGGCAGTCCCGCGATGCAAACGTCGGGCGTCTGGAGCTACAGAGCAGCGCCCTCGCGGCTGGCAGCCCGACGCTTCGACTTCCTTTCCCTGGTGTTCAGGCGCGATCACCGAAGGCACAACGCAGCCGTAGTGTTAGAACGGGCAGCGCAGGTGACGCAGTGACGTACCTGCTAAATCTGGTTGGCGATGACAGTTACGGTATGGCCGTGAGTGCCGCAAACTCGGTGACAACGTCTGTCACTTGAATGGCCGCGTTCGCGGAGTCAGCGGTCGCTCGCGTAATGCCGTTAGACGTCTCAAACTGGCCGGCCTCTGCCGCTTGGGCGGTCGCGATATCGGTATGCGTGGTCCAGCGCAATTCCATTCGGCGTTGATCGGGCCGGCCGAGCGCCTTTACTCGCCCTTGCGTGCACCGAAGAGCGGCAGCATCCAGAATGGTTTGAGCCACTGCGCCCAAAGGGGCGCGGCCTCATGCGGAATGCCCCGTTCGGCGTTCGACGGCTCGCGAGCGAGCAGTTGTACAAGTGTTGCTTCCGCTATCCGGCGCCCCTCCGCAAAGCTCATAAAAGCCGGCACCAGTGCGTTGAGTGCAATCGGATCCGCGAGCAGCCCACGCAATGTCTGCTCGTCCATCGCTTCGATCTGCAGTTCGTACTCGATTTGCAGCGTGCTTTGCAATTCGGCGAAAGTCAGCATGTCCACCTCCCGGTTGATCGACGAAAATGGTTCGAAGCGCTTCGCGCATACCGCCTGCATAGCTCGCCATTGACGATCGGAAGCGGCCGCCGAGGTCTCACCATGCTGCCGCCCGAGCGCATGCGTGCTGCGTATCCGTTCCGTTGGTGAATAGTATGGCGCATTTGTGCAGAGCAGCAAATATCATTTGCATGCCGGGTCGCACTCCAGTTGAAGAACCCCTTCTGATCAACATTCAAGGGCTTTCCCGCATACCGGTTCACAATGTTGAATCAAAAATTAGACTGCTGCAGCGCACACAAACACAATATGTCCTTTCGAGATTGTCCGGACCGCAATGGCTCCCAACTGCGCCTCACCCGGTGCGGTTCACTCAAATCCGCACAGTCTACCTATTTACCTAACCTCCCTTGTGACCAGACGTGTGCGCGACAATCTACGGTATGTGAGGCAGGATACGCACTGAGCGGCAGGACCCGACATTTAACGAGGAGTATGGGGACGCTGAACGCGCAATCCTTCGCCATGTTCCAGGCCCGTCTACTCTCTGTTGAGTCTGGCTGCGAACTCTTTTCGAAGAACCCGTGGCGGCGAGCACCGATTTAACGTCGGCGGGAATACGTCGGCGGAAGCTTCACGTTGTTTGCTCAGTTTGCTCAGATGGACCACGCCCACGGACATCGAAGGGAAAACCGGGGAACCGATTTTCTCCGCATGCCGACAAGAGACCCTCCTGCCGCGATTGTCGGCGTTCATGCGCTGCTCGCCGACGCGCGCCTCAACCAGCTGACGCGTACCGACCCTGTATGCCGCCTCTCAGAACGCCGCCGCGAGCGTCCCATGATGGACGAAGACCGGACTTTGCTTTCTCGGAATGATTGCACTGCGCCAATGACCAAGGATCCGCAAGCAACCAGAAACGGCCGCGCTGATTCGCGCAGCCATCACGCACTGACCGGCTATAGCCGACGAGGCATTCATGACACAACGCATTTTGCTGATGAGTAGCTCGCGCAAGGACAACCTTGGCTACCTTGAACACGCTCCCGAACAGATTCACGCGGTCCTGCGCCGCGAGAAACGCAAGATCGTCTTCGTTCCCTACGCGGGCGTGACGTTCAGCTTCGATACCTACGAACGGATCGTCAAGCCTGTTTTCGAAAAGCTCGGTTACGAACTCGAAGCGATCCACCGCAGTCCGGATCCACGCAAGGCTGTGGAGCAGGCCGACGCGATTGCCGTCGGTGGTGGAAATACGTTTGCGCTGCTTGAACGTATGTACGACGCCGGCATCGTCGACATCATCCGGGAAAAGGTGAAATCGGGCACGCGGTATATCGGATGGAGCGCGGGAAGCAACGTAGCTTGCCCGACTATCCGTACAGCGAATGACATGCCCATCGTCCAGCCACCTACGCTGCGCGCGCTCGGACTTGTGCCTTTCCAGATCAATCCGCACTTCATCAGCGGCAAGCCGGTGGGACACAACGGCGAGAGCCGGGAAGAGCGTCTCGCTGAATTCCTCGAGATCAGTGTTCCCGAGCAGGTTTTGGCACTTCCCGAAGGATCTGCGTTGCTCTCTGATGGGTTGACCGGCACTGTGCTCGGAGAGCGTGGCGCACTTCACTTCGTCGACTCGACGACGACCGTCAACATCGCATCAAACGAGTCCTTCCCCCTCGCGCGGATCAAGGGACCGGTTGTTGCCGAGGGCTGGCCGGACTTCAAGAAGTAAGGATGTTCAAAAGACAGGTAATCAGGGAGAACACTACAAATCATGAAGCAATGCACCGCCATCTCGCTGACCATGGGCGCCAGTGTGCACGCGCATTCCGCTGTGACGCTGTATGGGGTAATTGATGAGGCGGTGAGCTATCAGACGCACACTAATCCGGCCGGTGATTCCACCTGGTCGCTCCAGCAGGGCAATGAGGGCTTTCTGGCAGGCAGCCGGTTTGGCCTTTTGGGCAACGAGGATCTCGGGGGTGGCTGGAAAGCGGGATTCAGGCTCGAAAACGGCTTCCTTGCGAAAAGCGGCAAGCTTGACCAGCAGGGACAGCTCTTCAGCCGCCAGGCGTACGTGAAGCTCGGCCACGATGGATACGGCGAACTCGCGCTCGGCCGCCAGTACACGACCGCAAACACGATCCTGTACTACGTGGACCCCTTGGGCGTCGGCGCTGCGCCGACTAACTCATGGCAGGTATCTCTCACGGGTCAGCGCTCTTGCCTCTGGGCAGATGATATGAGGGAATAGTGGTCGCTCGGACAGCTGCTGCAGTCGCTCGCGTATGGGTCTTCCGATCGGGCGCTAAGAGAATTCAACGACATCTGGAGAGCGAAGAGGTATGTCCCGCCGCTCCAACCTCCCAACCTCCTCACACCTCCGCCCTTTACAGGATATAGATTCGCTCCACCTAGCATCGTGAGCACTACGTGTGCCACTGACTTCATGCGTCGCAAATTAGGCTTCTTTCGAATCTCGAGTGGGTGGTTGCCGGGTCAAGTGCGGGCGTCAGCCCGGCGAAGCGAACACTTGACGCGCGTGGCGCAAGTAAGCTGGCATAGGGCTGGTTGCGGCAGAATGCTGCAACC
>NZ_VZQQ01000094.1 GCF_014397785.1 Paraburkholderia podalyriae | reverse complement strand
GATCCAGATAGATCGTGGCCACGATCATGGAACGATCTTCACGTGGTCTACGCCGGACCTACCCACGCTCTCACATCATGCCCCACGCGCGCGCGAATCGGGGACCGGCCCTGCCGAGCCGCTTACGTTAGCTCCAACGTATGAGAAGGTACTAAAACAACTCCAAAATCCGGTGGTACATCATCCCAAGCTCAAGCGCCGGCCCGCGCAATGCCGGGCCGCCCGGAAAGCGCGCATGCCGCAACTGCGCGAACAGATCAAACGCCGCCGTCTTGCCAGCCATCGCTTTAGCAATGACGCGCCCGGCGATCCCCGTCAATGCCACACCGTGCCCCGAAAACCCCTGCACATAGAAGTAATTCGGATCGATCGAACCGAAATCGGGTGCGCGATTGCGCGTCACGTCGACGAAACCGCCCCACGCATAATCGATTCGCACGTCGCCGAGTTGCGGGAACACACGGATCATGCGCTTGCGAATCTCTTCGCCTAGTTGCACGGGCGACGCTCCAGTCGAACTCGCCCGCCCGCCGAACAACACGCGATGGTCCGCCGACAAACGGAAATAGTCGAGGAAGAAGTTGTTTCGCAAATCGCCTCGCGTCCTTTGATCAATGCGTCGGCGGCTTTGCCGAGCGGTTCCGTGGCGACGATGTAGGACGGGATCGGCGCGATGCGCGCAGCCACCGGCGCGGGCAACACGTCGCCGATCGTCGCGTTGCCGCACGCCGCGACGAACCGGCAGCGCACTTCGCCGCGAGCGGTACGCACCACAGGCCGCACCCCGCGCACGACCTCGATCACCGACGAATGCGCGACCAGTTGCGCGCCTTCGCGACGTGCCGCGTCCGCGAGGCCGAGGCAGTATTTGAGCGGATGCAGGTGGCCGGAAAACGGATCGTAGACGCCGGCAAGATAGTTTCGCGAAGCGACACGGGCGCGCACTTCATCGGTATCGAGCCACGAGAGCCTTGTGTAGCCCCAGCGTTGCGACGCCGACTCCATCCACGCGCGCAGATTGGGCACGCGTTTCGGTTTGGTGGCGACCGTCAGATAGCCGGACGTGAAATCGCAATCGATGCCGTAGCGCTCGATGCGCTCGCGCACCAGCGCCACGCCTTCCACCGACATCGCCCACGCGGCACGCGCGCCATCGAGACCGAGTTGGCGTTCTATGATCTCGTCTTTCGCGAAACCCACCAGCGTCTGCCCGCCGTTGCGGCCCGACGCGCCCCAGCCGGGACGATGCGCGTCGAGCACGACCACCGACAAGCCACGCGCCCGGCACTCCAGCGCGACCGACAATCCGGAGAAGCCCGCGCCGATCACGCAGACGTCGGCCTCCAGCGCACCGTCGAGCATCGGATCGTCGGCGAGCGGACGATCCGCGCTCGCTTCGTAATACGAGTTGGCGATCAGCGCATCGGCGCGCCGATCGAGCGGATTGAGCCGGTTAAAGCCGGGAGTCGGAGCATTCATCAAAGCAGGTCCTTCATTCGATACCAGGCCATCGCGAGCACGAGGGCAGGGGTGCGCAGTGTAGCGCCGCCGGGGAAGTCACGGTGACGAACCTTGCCGAACAGATCGAAGCGCGACGCCTGGCCGTCGATCGCTTCGGCGATCAGTTTGCCCGCGAGTCCGGTAGTGTTCACGCCGTGCCCCGAGAAGCCCTGCGCGAAATACACGGTCGGTGCGAGGCGGCCGAAATGCGGCGCGCGATTCATCGTGATGTCGACAAAACCGCCCCACGCACAGTCGATTTTGACATCGTCGAGTTGGGGGAAAGTCTTCAGCATATCGCGGCGCATCGCTTCGCCGAGGTTGCGCGGCGCGAACGTCGAATAGCTGACCTTGCCGCCCCAGAGTAAGCGGTGATCCGGCGCAGTGCGGAAATAGTCGAGTACGAAGCGGCTGTCGCACACGGCGGCTTTGGCGGGCATCAGCGCTTCGGCGCGGTCGGGGTCGAGCGGTTCGGTGGCGATCACATAGGTGCCGACCGGCATGATCTTGCTCGCGACGTCTGGCGCGAGTTTGCCGAGGTAGGTATTGCACGCGAGCACGACGAATTGCGCCCGCACTTTGCCACGCGCGGTTTCGGCGACATGCCGGCCGTTTTCGGCGCGCAGCGCGCTCACGCAACTGTCTTCGAAAATGCGCACGCCGGCTTCGCATGCAGCGCGCGCCAGACCCAGCGTGTAATTCAACGGATGCAGATGGCCGCTGTCCGCATCGAACAGACCGCCGAAGTAGCGCTGGGATTGTACATAGCGGCCGATATCATCGGCATCGACATAACTGAAACGGTCATAGCCGAAACGCCGCTGTGTTTCGTCACGCCATTTTTTCAGCGCATCCGTATCGCGCGGTTTGTTCGCGACGGTCAGATAACCGAAAGTCAGATCGCAGTCGATCTGGTGCTTCGCAACGCGCTCCCTGACAATATCGAGCGTCTCGATCCCCATGTCCCAAACACGCTTCACGTCGTCCGCGGGCATGAACTTCGCGAACGTATCGATATCGCACGCAAAGCCGCCGATCAATTGGCCGCCATTGCGGCCGCTCGCCGCCCAGCCGACTTTCGACGCTTCGAGCACCGCGACGGTATGGCCGCGTTCGGCGAGATTCAGCGCGGTGGAAATGCCGGTGAGGCCCGCGCCAATCACGCAGACATCGACGTCCAGCGCTTCTTCGAGCGCGGCATGGCGGGTCGTGTCGTTGGCGGTCGCCGCGTAGTACGAGGCAACGTGAGGCTGATTCGAGAATCGGAGCATAGGCGGAGCACGCAGAATACGCCTGAACGCGTGGCCCCGTTTTGCAGCGGACCACGCGCCAGGCAGTACGGATTAGAACGAGTAGATGAACTGCGTCGCGAGCAGGTCGTTGGACTTGCCGTACGAACCGTCGTTCTTCAGGAACACCTGCCGGTTGGCCCAGTCGTGGCGGTATTCCACCTTGACCATGATCTGCTGGGTCGGATAGAACAGCAGATTGAGCGAGACGTCCTGACGGGTGGCGCCCTTGCACTCGAAGCCGAGGCCGCCGCCTGCCTTCGAATTGGCGAGACAGTCCGCGCCGATACCGAAGCCGTTCGACGTGTCCATGCCGTTCGAATTCAGCGCAATGCCGCCACCGCCGCCGCCGTTCTTGCTGTTGACCAGCACGTCATAGCGCACCGTCGCGCCCATGCGGCCCAGCACCGGCAGATTGAACTTGCGGTGCGCGAGCAGCGACAGGCCGTACCACTGCGCCTGGCCGCCGTTGAACGCGGCGTTCTGCTGCGTCCCGTAGTCGATTTCGGCGTTGTACTGCACGTCGGCGAGCAGGTAGGTCAGGTCGGCTTCCGTGAAGAAGAACGTGCCACCCGAACTCGGCGCCTGGCCGCCTACGCCGTAAGTGACCGCGCCGGTGTCCGGGTTGATCGCGCTCGGCAAGGTCTGACGGCCGATATTGAACGAGCCGCCGATATCCAGTGCGCTCGACCAGGTGTAGTCCGTGCGTGCCGTGAAGCTCGGAATCTTGTTGCTGACCGTGATCGGATCGCCGAGCGAGTTGGTGCCGGTCTGCGTGATCGCGCCGAACGTCCGGTACTGCTCGTTGCCGAGGAAGAACTTCCACGCCCAGTCACCCTTCGTGTAGTTCGCACCGACACCGACGTAGCTGCCCGGATCCGAGAAGTCATAGAGCAGGCCGTGCGTGAGCGTCAGCATCTGATTCGACTGCTGCACTTCATAGCCGCCGAAGCTCGGAATCAAACCGGCAACGAACGTGGTGGTCGCCGTCATCGGCACGTTGACGACTGCCGTGTTCAGGATGTTGTTGCCGATCTCGCCGTGCGAGTTCTGCAGCAGCGTGATGCCGTTGCCGCGGTTCGGCATCAAGGTGACTTCGGCCGACGGCGCCATCGGGCCGACACCGAAGGTCTTCTTGATGTCGAGGTACAGATCGCCGAACGTGCTGTTGTAGTACGTGTAAGTGTTTTCGTGGTTCGCGAACAGGAACGACGAACTGCTCTGCGCGCGGTTATAGACGTAGGTCGGATCGATATAACCGGTCACTGATAAACCCGCGATCGGTCCGGTCTGCTCCGCGTCTTCGAGCGAATCGACCTTCAACTGCTGATTGGCGATCTGCTGCTTCATCGCGGTGACTTCGTCGTTGGTCAGCGTGGCCTTCGCGCGACCGTAATCCGGCGACAAAATATCCACTGGCGCGGCCATCACCACCGGAGCAGGCGGCCCGTTCGCCGCAATGGCCGCCTTCGGTTTGGTGGCGACTTCGGCCCGCAACTGCTTGACCTCCTTTTGCAGCGCGTTGAGTTGGGCCTGGAGCGCCTTGATCTGGTCACTGGTAGTATCGGCCATGGCTATGCCAGGCAGACTCCCCGCCACCAGTAGACAGATAAGCTTCTTTCTCATGCAAATTCTCCTTATTGGTCGTATTGAGAAGGACTTCTTATGCGCGTGCCGTATCGAGCGGCTTTCGTACGGCGGCTTGTTGTGGTGCTAAATGCGAGGGCGCGGCGGTCTCGGCGAGTGCGAAAGCCATCTGCATGTCGCGGTTGCGCTTGCGTTCGCGCAACTGCATCCAGCGGTTCACGGCAATCACGCCGATCGTCACCGTGGTGATGAAGATCGTCGCGAGCGCGTTCATTTCCGGGTTCAGGCCGAGACGCACGCGTGAGAACACCACCAGCGGCAGGGTGGTCGAGCCTGGGCCGGACAGGAAGGCGGAGAGTACGAGGTCGTCGAACGAGAGCGTGAACGACAGTAACCAGCCGGACATCAGCGCCTGCGAGATCAGCGGCAGCGTGATCAGGAAGAACACCTTGAACGGCGTCGCGCCGAGATCGAGCGCGGCTTCTTCGAGCGATTGGTTGAGCTCCTTGACGCGCGACTGCACGATGATCGCCACATACGACACGCACAGCATCACGTGGCCGATCCAGATCGTGAAGAGGCCACGGCCCTTCGGCCAGCCGAGCATCTGTTCGAGCGCGACGAACAGCAACAGCAGTGAGATGCCCTGAATCACTTCGGGAATCACCATCGGTGCGTTGATCATCCCGGCAAATAGCGTGAAACCGCGAAAGCGTCCGAAGCGCGCGAGCACAAAGCCCGCCCACGTGCCGATCACCACGGAGGCGCACGCGGTCAGCAGACCGGTCTTCAACGAAAGCCATGCGCCGCTCAGCAGTTCGCCGTCGTGCAACAGCGCGCCGTACCATTTGAACGAGAAGCCGGACCACACGGTGACGAGCTTCGACTCGTTGAACGAGTACACGATGAGGCTGATGATCGGGATATACAGAAACAGAAAGCCGAAGCTCAGCACGCTCGTGGAAAGCGTCTTATTGGGTTTGATCATTTCGCGCTCTCCAGTTCCTTGACCTGGTAGTACTGGAACACGGCCATCGGCACGAGCAGCAGTAGCACCATTGCGACAGTGACGGCGGAGGCCATCGGCCAGTCCATGTTGTTGAAGAACTCATCCCACATCACGCGGCCGATCATCAGCGTGTCGGCGCCGCCGAGCAGTTCGGGAATCACGTATTCGCCGACCGCCGGAATGAACACCAGCAAACTGCCGGCGATGATGCCGTTCTTCGACAGCGGCAAAGTGATGCGCGTGAAGGCGGTCCACGGTTTGCAGCCGAGGTCGTAAGCCGCTTCGAGCAGCGTCAGGTCCATCTTCACGAGGTGCGCGTACAACGGCATCACCATGAACGGCAGGTACGAATAGACCATGCCGATATAGACGCCGATATCCGTGTGATAAAGGCGCAACGGCGAATGAATCATGCCGATCGACATCAGCGTGTGATTGAGCAGGCCGTCGTCTTTCAGGATGCCGACCCACGCATAGACGCGAATCAGGAACGACGTCCAGAACGGCAGCATCACGCCCATCATCAGCAGGTTGCGTCTGGCCGGTTCAGAACGGGCGATGTAATACGCAATCGGATAGCCGATCAGCAGGCAGAAAAAGGTCGACACCGCGGCCATCTTCAGCGAGCTGATATACGTGGCGATGTACAGATCGTCTTGCAGCAGGAACGCATAATGGCTCAGCTGCATCGCGAAATGCACCATGCCGTCCTGGATCGTTACGAGATTCGTGTACGGCGGAATGCCCATGCGCTGATCGGCGAAGCTGATCTTCAGCACCAGCACGAACGGCAACGCGAAGAACACCACGAGCCATAGAAACGGCACGCCGATCACGGTCGCGCGTCCCGACGGCAGCAGCATCAGGAGGCGCTTTTTCAGCGAGCCGGCCAAGCGGCTGCCTGGCGGCGCGCCGAGCGCCGTGGGGGAGGAGGTAGCGGGATTTCTCATTGCGTCAGCACCACGCCGCTCGCCGGCGACCAGTAGACGAACACGTCGTCGTTATAGGAAGGCGCACCTTCGCTCATCAGGTGCGAACTGGAGAGATTCGACACGACGGTCTTGCCGCTCGGCAGGCGCACGTGATACAGCGAATAGCTGCCCATGTACGCGACGTCGGAGACCACGCCGCGCGCCCAGTTGTGCGGCGCCGCGGGCTTTTCGAGCGACACCTTCACGCGCTCGGGACGCACCGAGATGCCCACCGGCATGCCAAGCGGCCCAGTCACCCCGTGGCTCACATACATGCGGGCTTCGAGTTCATCGCTTTCGACGAAGATATGGTCTGGTTCATCCTCGACCACGCGGCCTTCGAACAGATTGGTCGAACCGATGAATTCGGCTGAGAAGCGGCTATTCGGAAACTCGTAAACCTGACTCGGCGAGCCAATCTGGACGATGCGGCCTTCACTCATCACGGCGAGACGGCCGGCCATCGTCATCGCTTCTTCCTGATCGTGCGTGACCATCACGCAGGTCACGTCGACCTTCTCGATGATGTTCACGAGTTCGAGCTGGGTCTTCTGACGAATCTTTTTATCGAGCGCCGACATGGGTTCGTCGAGCAGCAGCAGCTTGGGGCGCTTGACCAGCGAACGGGCGAGCGCCACACGCTGCTGCTGGCCGCCAGATAGCTGGTGCGGCTTGCGTTGTGCGTATTTGCTCATCTGCACGAGATTCAGCGCGTCGGCGACGCGTTCCTTGATCTCGTTCTTCGGCGTGCCCTCCTGCTTCAGACCGAAGGCAATGTTCGCCTCCACGCTCATGTGCGGGAACAGCGCATACGACTGGAACATCATGTTGACCGGCCGCTTGTACGACGGCATCGCGGCGAGATCTTCGCCGTCGACGAAAATGCGCCCGGACGTGACCGTCTCGAGCCCCGCGAGCATGCGCAGGAGCGTGGACTTGCCGCAGCCGGAGCTGCCGAGCAGCGCGAACAACTCGTTCTTTGCGATGCTCAGATTGACGTTGTCGACTGCGGTGCTGTCGCCGAATTGCTTCACGACATTTTCGATGCGGACAAATTCGTCCGATTTCGATTTTGTCGCCACCGCGGGGCGGGCCATCTGGGTGGCGCCGGCTACGCTTATTGAGGTCGTCGAGTGCATGATGTAAACCTTCCTTGCGGATCGCGGGCGCAAGTGTCTCCCTGCGAGGCGCGGGAAGCGACTCGCAACGTACGCTGCGATCGGAAAAACACGGGGACTGCGCGCAGGTGGCATCCTGAAAGCGCGCAGGCTGACTGCGATTACTGCATTTCATGCGCTCAGGGTTCGAGCGATCCCTGAGCGCGGGATCGTTTTTCTATCTCGCGGGTCGGATCAATGGCCGGTTTTGAGCTGCGCCCAAAGACGGTTTTCAAGGCGGAGGATGTCGGTCGGCATCGGCTTCATCAGCGTCATCTTGCTCAATACTTCATCGCCCGGATAAACGGTCGTGTCGTGAGCGACGGCCGGCGTGACGAACTGGCGTGCGGCCTTGTTCGCGGTCGGGTAGAACACCTCGTTGGTGATCGCCGCGTTGACCTTCGGGTCCGAGATGTAGTTGATCCATTTCAGCGCGGCTTCAGGGTGCGGCGCGTCTTTCGGGATCACCATCACGTCGAACCACAGCAGGCCGCCTTCCTTCACGTTCGAAAATTTGATCTGGTAAGAACGTTTGGCTTCCTCGGTGCGGCGGCTCGCAATGCCGACGTCGCCCGACCAGCCCAATACGACGCACACATCGTTGTTGGCGAGGTCGTTGATGTAGCCCGACGAGTTGAATTGGGTGATATACGGGCGAATTTTCTTTAGCACGTCGAACGCGGCCTGGTAGTCGGCGGGGTTCGTGCTGTTCGGGTCCTTGTGCATGTACTGCAGCGTGGCGGCGAAGACGTCGACGGCCTGGTCGAGGATCGAGACACCGCAGCTCTTGAGCTTCGAGATATTGGCCGGATCGAACACGAGCGCCCAGCTATCCACCGGCGCATTCGCGCCGAGTGCTTTCTGCACGGCCTGCACGTTATAGCCGATGCCGTCCGTGCCGTATGCCCAGGGCACACCGTACTGGTTGGCCGGATCGGCGTCGGCAATCATCTTCATCAACACGGGGTCAAGATTCGCGAGATTCGGCAGCTTCGACTTGTCGAGCTTCTGGTACACGCCGGCCTGGATCTGCTTGGCCATGTAGTTCGAGGTCGGCACCACGATGTCATAGCCGGAACTGCCGGCGAGCAGCTTGGCCTGTAACGTGTCGTCGCTATCGTAGTTGTCGTATTTGACGTGAATGCTGTCCTGCTTCTCGAAGTTCGGAATCGTGTCCTTGGCGATGTAATCCGACCAGTTATAGACGTTCAATTCCGTGTCGGCCGCAAGGGCCGGCGTCACCGACAGCGCCGCAAAACCGGTGAAGGCGAGAAGCGCGGCCCCCGCGACCGCTTGACGAAGATGACTGACGCTCATGGTTTTTTCCCTTGATGTGAAGAACCGGCATGGGCTTGATGGTGGGTGCGCCCATGCCGGAACGAACTGCCGTTACGAACTGACGTTACGCAATGCCGAGTTGTTGTGTGGTTGCGTCGATCGCCGCTTTGGCTTTCGACACGATTTCGTCGATTTCCAGCTTGCTGATGACGAGCGGCGGCGACAGCAGCATCCGGTCGCCGGTGGCACGCATGATCAGGTTGCCGTTGAAGCAGAAGTCGCGGCAGATCGTGCCGACGTCGCCGCCATTGGCGAAACGCTTGCGCGCTTGCGGGTCTTCTGCGAGTTGCAGACCGGCCACCAGACCCGCGCCGGAGATCTCGCCGACGATCGGATGGTTGGCGAAGGTGTCGCGCAGCTTCTTCTGGAAGTACGGACCGGTATCGGTCTTGACGCGCTCGACGATCTTCCCGTCGCGCAGCAGCTTGAGATTGGCAACCGCGACGGCCGCCGCCACCGGGTGGCCGGAGTAGGTGAGGCCGTGGTTGAAGTCGCCGTTTTCGATGATGGCTTTGGCGACGCGGTCGTGCAGGCCGACCGCGCCCATGGGCACATAGCCGCTCGTCAGACCCTTCGCGAGCGTGATCAGATCCGGCTCGAAACCGAAGTGCTGATGCGCGAACCATTCGCCAGTGCGACCGAAACCGCCGATCACCTCATCGGCGACCAGCAGAATGTCGTACTTGCGGCAAATGCGTTGAATCTCCGGCCAATAGGTCGAGGCCGGGAAGATCACGCCGCCCGCGCCCTGGAAAGGCTCACCGATAAACGCGGCCACATTGTCCGCGCCGATTTCGAGGATCTTCGCTTCCAGCTGCTGCGCGCGAGCCAGCGCGAATTCTTCCGGCGTCTGATTGCCTTGCGCTTCGCCGAAGAAATATGGCTGATCGATGTGCACGATGTGCTCGACTTTCGAGGGCATCTGTTCGTGCATGTAACCCATGCCGCCGAGCGTGCCGCCCGCGATCGTCGAACCGTGATAGCCGTTCTTGCGCGAGATGACGAACTTCTTCGAAGGCTTGCGTTGCGTCGCCCAGTATTGGTGAACGATACGCAGCACCGTGTCGTTGCCTTCCGACCCGCTGTTGCAGTAGAAGAAATGATTGAACGGTTCAGGCGCCAGCTCGGCGAGCAGGGCCGACAGTTCGATCACCGGCGGGTGCGTGGTCTTGAAGAAGGTGTTGTAGTAGGGCAGCTCCTGCATTTGCCGGTACGCGGCGTCGGCGAGTTCCTTGCGGCCATAACCGACGTTCACGCACCAGAGACCGGCCATGCCGTCGATCACCTTATTGCCTTCCGAGTCCCACAGGTAGACGCCCTTGGCTTTGACGATCACGCGGCTGCCGATGCGATTGAGCGAGCCCATATCCGAAAACGGATGAATGTGATGCGCGGCGTCGAGTGCGCGGTATTCGACGGTGCTGCGCGGTGCGCTTTGCGCGGCCTGTGCGCTTGCCGCCGATTGCGCCGATTGCGCCGGTTGCACGTAAGCGACTTCTTCGGTTCTGTAGCTCATACTGCCTCCAGTTTTTTGCGTTTTCATTTGCAAATGACGTCGTGAATAACCGCCTTGATGGCGCGCTTAGACGTGCAACAGCAAATGCCGGCGTTCCCACGAACTGATTACGCGGAAAAACGCTTCATATTCGGTTTCTTTCAAAGCGAGGAAGGCTTTGACGAACTTCTCGCCGAGTACTTCGGCGATCGGCTCGCAGGCGCCCATCAGCGTGAGGCCTTCTTCGAGATTGCGGGGCAATTGATACGGCAATTCGTAACCGTCGCTGAGCAGCGGTTCGGTGGCGGCGAGTTGCTGGGTCATGCCGAGATAGCCGGCGGCCAGCGTCGCGGCAATCGCCAGATACGGATTGCAGTCCACGCCCGGAATGCGGTTTTCAATGCGGCGCGCGGCCGGCCCCGAATGCGGAATGCGGAAACCCACCGTGCGGTTGTCGTAACCCCACGCGACGTTGATCGGCGCGGCCATGAAGCGCGACAGACGGCGATACGAATTGATGTACGGCGCGAAGATCGGCATCAGCGCCGGCGTGTACTTCTGCAAGCCGGCGATATAGCTCGTGAACAGCGCGGTCGGCTTGCCGTCCGCGCCGGTGAACACATTGCGGCCGGTTTCCTCGTCGACGAGACTTTGATGCATGTGCATCGCCGAGCCTGGTTCGCCTTCCATCGGCTTGGCCATGAAGGTCGCGTACATCTTGTGGCGCAGCGCCGCTTCGCGCACCGTGCGCTTGAACAGGAACACGCTGTCGGCGAGCTTCAACGGATCGCCGTGCATGAAGTTGATTTCCATCTGCGCGGCGCCGACTTCGTGAATCAGCGTGTCGACTTCCAGTTCCTGCACCTCGCAGTACTCGTAGATGTCTTCAAAGAGCGGATCGAATTCGTTGACGGCTTCGATCGAATACGCCTGACGCCCGGTCTCCGGACGACCCGTACGGCCGATCGGCGGTTGCAACGGCAGATCCGGGTCCTTGTTCATATCGACCAGGTAGAACTCGAGCTCCGGCGCAATAACCGGCTTCCAGCCTTTTGCCTTGTAGAGTTCGAGCACGCGGCGCAACACTCGGCGCGGCGAGATTGCGACCGGCGTGCCGTCGAAGTGAACACAATCGTGAATCACCTGGGCGGTCGGGTCGACAGCCCACGGAATCATCCGGATGGTGCTGGCGTCGGGCACGCAGACCATGTCCGGGTCGGTGACGCCGGTGAGCGTGCCGTCTTCCGGATAGTCCCCTGTGACGGTCTGGATCATCACCGCCTGCGGCAAGCGCATGGACTCGCCGGATTCGAACTTGCTGCGCGGAATGATCTTGCCGCGCGCGATCCCGGCCATATCCGGAATGATCGCTTCGATTTCGGTGACGCGGTGCTTCTTCAGAAATTCGTCGATGTCATGCATGATTATTCTCTCTGTTTGGTTGCGCGACCGGCTCAGGCATGCGTGGCGGCGGCGGATGCCGCGCCATAGCCGGCCTTGGTGCGCATTCGATCTCGGCAGGCGGCGCCGAACGCGCGAAAGATCGCGGTGGACAGCGCGTCGTCGGCATGCTTCCACTCCGGGTGCCACTGCACACCCAGCGCGAACGCGCGCGCATCCTTCACGCTCACCGCTTCAATCAGCCCGTCCGGTGCAATGGCTTCGGCCGTGAGGCCGATGCCCAACCGCTCGACGCCCTGACCGTGCAAGGAATTCACACGCGCTTCATTCGTGCCACCCGCGAGGCGCTGCAACAAGCCGCCTTGTGTCAGCGTGATCGAATGCGACGCCGCGTATTGCACGTCGAGGTCGTCTTCCTTGTTCTCGCGATGGTCGTTCAGGCCAGCCACCGCGTGAACGCTTTGGTGCAGCGTCCCGCCGAATACCACGTTCATTTCCTGGAAGCCCCGGCACACGGCCAGCACCGGCACGCCGGCGGCGATTGCCGCCCGCATCAGCGGCAGCGTCGTCGCATCGCGTGCGGCGTCGTGCAGCGTGCCCGGTGCGCTGGCATGGCCGCCGTAGCGGTGCGGCTCGACGTTCGAGTAGCTGCCGGTAAACAGCAGGCCGTCGACCGTCGCCAGCACGTCTTCAGCGGACTGCCGCTCACCGAGCGCTGGCAACAACATGGTCAGCGCCTGTGAGCCGTCCACGATCGCGGCGATGTATTTCTCGCCGACCACGTGCGACGGGTGGATTCCCATCATCGTTCTGTCGGCACTGATGCCGACCAGAGGTTTGTTTCGCATAACGAATAGACGTGGTGAGTCCCCGCGGGACGCGGCATGGACTGCGTTAAACACAGCGCGGCACGATTCCGCGGCCGGGCGCAAGGCGCCAGGCCGCCGGGGTAGTGCAGGCGGTCGTCGTCAACTGAACGCGCCGCGCGTGATAATCAGGTGGGCCGTTCGATTCGATCCGCTGCGGTGCGCAACTGACCTGATCCGCATGAAGCGCACAGGCGGCAGACAGCGCCGCACATGCGGTAACGCACGGCTCGAGAGAGCGCGCTCACGCAAACGGACGAATCGAACGACGAAAAGGAGGGAGGCGCTACGGCAGCAGCGAGGCGACTTCGTCCGTGCGCACTGCAATGAAGGCGCGCGCGGAGATAGAGTTGTGACGTCGAACTGAACGACGGGACAGGATCGTGAAGACGGACAGAAAGCGGCGGAACGCAAGGCTGCCGCTGCTGCCGTCGGCGATGGAGCCGTCAGCGCGAAGACAACTCGCCTGACTACGATTCCATCTCACCAAAGGGCCTCGGACTCTCACGATTACACTCGACTAGCGACGTTGAAAGTATTGAACGGCCTGCTCGAAATCCGCACGGGGCTTTTAAAGAAACAGGACGCTGGGATGATCGCCTCGAACCTATGCGAACCAGGTTCGCTACGCCGCGAAACACACTTGAGTGTCTCGTGACGCCGGTATGACGATCGCCTGTGAACCAGCATATACGAGCCAATAAAGGCGTCAATTCATTTTTATAAAGATTTATCAGGGCTTTCCCGAGGTCATGGCTAGAAACCGACCCGACCGGAACGATCGTTGCGCGATTCATATTTCGGAATCCTTTCAGGGTTTTCCCCAGCGACGCAACGATTAAAGTGATTAGAATATTCAACACTTGCGGGCACACTGTTGCCCGAGTCCATGCGCCCGATCGTCTTCAATGTCAGAGAACCTAGCAATGTCCATAGAAGTAGCCACCCGCCTGCAATACATCCGCAAGAAGCACGGCTTGTCCCAGCGTGAACTGGCTAAACGGGCGGGCGTGACGAACGGCACGATCTCGCTGATCGAGCAGAACCGCGTGAGCCCGTCGGTCGGTTCGCTGAAGAAACTGCTCGAATGCATTC
Organism: Paraburkholderia podalyriae; assembly: GCF_014397785.1. GTDB lineage: Bacteria > Pseudomonadota > Gammaproteobacteria > Burkholderiales > Burkholderiaceae > Paraburkholderia > Paraburkholderia podalyriae. Next base: position 4,047 of record NZ_VZQQ01000094.1, on the reverse strand, counting down.
CGATGAGTCTCGCCGAGTTCTTCACCTTCGAGGTCGAAGTGGAACGTTCGGTGGTGTCGCGCCGCGCCGACATGCCGAACCTCGGCAATGAGTCGATCGAGTTCTATCTGGCTGGTTCGAGCGTGAGGGACCGCAACATGGGCATTCTGCGCGAGGTTTATCAACCGTTGTCGGATACGGGGCCGGAGATGCTCGAGCACCCAGGGCACGAGGGCGGGGTCGTGGTCAGCGGTCAGATCGAACTGACCGTGGACGGCACGACGTGGCTGCTCGACCCCGGTGACAGCTATTACTTCGAAAGCCGTCTCCCGCACCGTTTTCGCAATCCCAGCGCGGAGCATCTCTGCGAGATCGTGTCGGCCAATTCGCCACCCACGTTCTAAAGAGTCCGCGCCAACGCGCCGCGACGCGGTTCAATGCCGGATGAAGTCGATGCCGGCCGGCGTAGCGCGCATAACTATTGAGGCATCCTGATGGACAAGAAATCTCTCGCTTTCTGGCAAGACAAGGCCGCTACGCTTTCGATCGAAGGCCGCGCGTTTATCGACGGCGAATACCGTGACGCCGCCGGCGGCCGCACGTTCGACTGCCTGAGCCCGATCGACGGCAAGCTGCTGGCAAAAGTCGCCGACAGCGGAGCGGCGGATGTCGACGCCGCCGTGGCGGCCGCGCGCCGCGCGTTCGACTCCGGCGTGTGGTCAGGTCTCAACCCGCGCCAGCGCAAGGCCATTCTGCTGCGCTGGGCCGCGTCGATCCGCGAGCACATGGACGAACTCGCGCTACTCGAAACGCTCGACGCGGGCAAGCCGATCGCCGACACCACCACCGTGGACGTGCCGGGCGCGGCGTATTGCGTCGAATGGTTTGCTGAGGCGATCGACAAGGTCGGCGGCGAAGTCGCGCCGGCCGATCATCATCTGGTCGGGCTCGTCACGCGCGAGCCGATCGGCGTGGTGGCCGCGGTCGTGCCGTGGAATTTCCCGATCCTGATGGCGTCGTGGAAGTTCGGCCCGGCGTTGGCCGCGGGCAATAGCGTGGTGCTCAAGCCTTCGGAGAAGTCGCCGCTCACGGCGATCCGGCTCGCGCAACTCGCGCTGGACGCGGGTATTCCCGCCGGCGTATTCAACGTCGTGCCGGGTGCGGGCGAGCCGGGCAAGCTGCTGGCCCTGCACCAAAAGGTGGACTGCCTCGCCTTCACCGGCTCGACCAACGTCGGCAAGCTGATTATGCAGTACGCCGGGCAGTCGAACCTGAAGCGCGTGTGGCTCGAACTCGGCGGCAAGTCGCCGAACATCGTGATGCCGGATTGCCCCGATATGGACCGCGCGGCGAACGCGGCGGCCGGTGCGATCTTCTACAACATGGGCGAAATGTGCACCGCGGGTTCGCGCCTGCTCGTGCATCGCGATATCAAGGACGTATTTCTGGACAAGCTGATCGCCGCCGCGCGCAGTTATACGCCGGGCAATCCGCTCGATCCGAAGACCTCGATGGGCGCGATCGTCGACAAGGTTCAGCTCGAACGCGTGCTGGGCTATATCGAAGCGGGCGGCGCCGAAGCGAAGCTGCTGCTGGGCGGCTCGCGTGTGAATGAAGCGAGCGGCGGCTTCTATATCGAGCCGACCATCTTCGAGATCCCGGCTGCGGGTGCGAAGGTTGCGCGCGAGGAAATCTTCGGGCCGGTGTTGTCGGTGATCACGTTCGACACGGTTGAAGAAGCGATCAGGATCGCTAACGACAGCGAGTACGGCCTCGCCGCCGCGGTCTGGACCTCGAACCTGACCACCGCGCATGACGTCTCGCGCAAACTGCGAGCCGGCACGGTGTGGGTCAATTGCTACGATGAAGGCGGGGACATGAACTTCCCCTTCGGTGGCTACAAGCAATCGGGCAATGGCCGCGACAAGTCGTTGCACGCGCTGGAGAAGTACACCGAGCTGAAGTCCACGCTGGTGCGGCTGCGCTAAAGGATTCGCAAGCCAGCGCGGTGGCGTGCGTAATGCTCGCCGTCGCGTCCCCAATGAATCCGAAGCCGGACGTTGCGCGCGTCCCCTGGAAGCCCCGCGCGTGGCGCCGATATGTCTATCAGGTATCAGGTCGTCCATGACTGAACTCGTCTACGGCGACGGCGCGATCCGCCGTTCGTCGCTATATGGCTCGTCGATCGAGAACACCTATGCGGGTGTGTTGTCGTTCATGCGCCGCAAGTACACCCGCGAACTCGACGGCGTTGACGTCGTGGTCTCCGGCGTGCCGCTCGATCTGGCCACCACGTTCCGTTCCGGCGCGCGTCTCGGCCCGGCGGCGGTGCGCGCGGCCAGCGCGCAGATCTCGGAGTTGCATCCGTATCCGTGGGGTTTCAATCCGTTCGACGATCTCGCCGTGACCGACTACGGCGATTGCTGGTTCGACGCGCACAATCCGCTGACGATCAAGGAATCGATCGTCGAGCATGCGCGCACGATCCTGCGCTCGGACGCGAAGATGCTGACACTCGGCGGCGATCATTACATCACCTATCCGCTCCTGATCGCGCATGCGCAGAAGTACGGCAAGCCGCTTTCGCTGATTCATTTCGACGCCCACTGCGATACCTGGGCCGACGATAGTCCCGACAGCCTGAACCACGGCTCGATGTTCTACAAGGCGGTGAAGGACGGTTTGATCGATCCGAAGACCTCGGTGCAGATCGGCATTCGCACGTGGAACGATGATTTCATGGGGATCAACATTCTCGATGCCGCCTGGGTGCACGAACACGGCGCGCGAACGGCGGTGGAGCGGATCACGTCGATTGTCGGGGAACGTCCCGCGTATCTGACGTTCGATATCGACTGTCTCGACCCGGCGTTCGCGCCGGGAACGGGTACGCCGGTGGCGGGCGGGTTGTCGTCGGCTCAGGGGCTCGCGATCGTGCGCGGGCTCGGCGCGCTGAATCTGGTGGGCGCGGACGTCGTCGAAGTGGCACCTGCATATGACCAGAGCGAGATCACCGCGATTGCCGCCGCGCATATCGCGTGCGATCTGTTGTGTCTGTGGCGACAGCGCAAGGTTGCCGAACGCCAGGCTTAGGCACGCTTCATCTTTTGCAAGGCCGGCTCAGCCCATCGACGACGATCGATCGGGCTGGCGCCGGCCCTCGCGCAGACCGAGCGTGTAGACAACCAGCGCGCCGCTCATGAGTGCCAGTTGTCACAGCAGCATGTCGCTGCCGCGTGCCTTCATGGCGAAGCCCGCAGCGAGCGGCCCCACGATCGAACTCGCAGTGAAGATGAGCGACACCAGCCGCATATTGCGCGTCAGCGCGGCCTTGTCGCTGCAGGCCTCCGCATACATGCCGAGCGTGACGTACGAACTGTTCATGCCGCCGAGCAGCACGGCGCTCGCTGCAGCGAGCCATGATGCGGGCGCGGCCAGCGCGAACCCGCCGACCGGAAATTGCAACGCCATTCCGCCCACGCCGAACAGCGTCAGCAGCGTGGCGGTTTGCGTCGCGCTGATTGCGGCAAACCTGATCGGTTCGATCGAAGGCGTGCACTTTCAGGTTGGAAACTCTATCCGCCAGGCTGGCGGACATAATGCGGACTACGCCGGCGTCGAACTCAAGTACGGTTGGTAGACGGCAGGGTCGGCTTTCCTTCAACCGGGTTTGCTTTCGCCAACCGCGCGCGAAGCGGCATGCACTCGGCCATCCAGGTCGTTGCCGCGATAGGGCGCCGCAGTGCCTCTACTCGCTAGTCACGGGTCCAGTCTTTGCGGCGCCTCTGCTAACGGACCCGTGGAGCGTGCTCACCCTCGTGCGCGTTTCACCAAGTAGCGTTTCTGCCACCAGTTCGGCCGTTGCCGCGGACAACGTCCATCCCAAGTGGCCGTGTCCAGTGTTATAGAAGATGCCGCGGCGTTTGCCGATTTGACATAATGTAATTTATCAACATCAGTGGTACGGGAAAGAGCGTTGCGGATTTCCCGTTCCTTTCACGAATTCGACGCAACGGCTTCGTACCATTTGGTACCTGATCACTGTTGCGTGAATCAATGGCATTTCTA
>NZ_VZQQ01000093.1 GCF_014397785.1 Paraburkholderia podalyriae | reverse complement strand
GCGACGACGGCTATGTGATCGTCTCGGTGCAAGATTCCGGGACAGGAATTGACCTGCAGCACGCCGATCGGCTATTCGAACCGTTCTTCACTACGAAGCCCGAAGGTATGGGTGTGGGGCTTTCTATTTGCCGTTCGATTATCGATGCCCACGGTGGGCGGGTGTGGGCAGAGAACAATGCCGGATACGGCGCGACCTTTCAGTTCACTATTCCCGTGATCGGCGATAGCGGATCGGGGGAATAACCCGTTGCGGCCCCAGAATTGCAGGTTCGGCCAGCACTCAGAGGTACGACGCAAGCAGTGTCACCGCAATCGCCACACAACCCAGCAACAACAGCGCGCGGACGTCGGCCGGCCCGATCTTGAAGAGGCGGTGGTGCCGGTGAGAGAGGTATCCCAAGCGACGGCTTTGGGTCTTGAACCGGCCGCCCGGCGACCGACTATGGATGTCCGAGACGGGTCGTCTACGGAAGTTCGTAATCGGACCGGTTGATCCATAAATGGACATGGCGGACCATTGCATCGCGCATAAGGTATTTATCGGAACGCGCCGCAGGCTGAGCTAGTCCAGAGAAACCTCGATTCGATTGCGGCCCCGCTCCTTTGCTCGATACAGGGCCTTGTCGCTACGCGACAACGGCTGGTGGATGCCTGCATCGGTCGTTCGCATAATGTCGACGCCAATACTGACGGACAGCTCGATGCGCACGTCGCCATGAATCAAGGGGGTTCGAAATGCACGCTGCTGGACGCGACGGGCGACCTTGATTGCAGCGTCGAGACCCGTATTCGGCAGCACCATTGCAAATTCCTCGCCGCCCAGGCGCCCAACGATGTCACCGACCCGCGTTTCGGCACGTAGAAGCATGGCGAAATGCGCGAGCGCAAGGTCGCCAACTGCATGCCCCCATCGGTCGTTGAGCGCCTTGAAGTAGTCCAGATCAAACATCACAATCGCGGCCACGTCGTTGTCGGTGCTGCGGATGCGCGCCAACTCGGCCTCGCTCTGCTTCATGAAGTACCGGCGATTAGGCAACTGCGTGAGGAAGTCGATAGTCGCGAGTTCCTGCAGTTCAGCCTCGATCTGCTTGCGCTCGGTCACGTCCGTGATGAAGCCGTGCCACAATGTGCTGCCGTCAGCCAGCCGTTGCGGCCGCGCATCCCCTTGCCGCCAGCGCAAGCCTTGTCGCGGCAGTTGCACGCGAAATTCGAGGTGCCACGGCGATAGGCTTGCGGCAGATTGCCTAAGCGACTGGCGGTACGCGGCCAGATCACGCCGATCGACCAGTGCGTCGATGGCTTCTGCGGTCGTCGCGAGCTGCTGTGGCATCAATTCGAAAATGTCGCGGATACCGTCGCTTGCATAGGAGAAGAAGGAGCGTCCATCGGGCATCCACCTGTATTGGAAGACGAGGCCCGGCACCTCGTCGGTCAGGTTCGTGACCAGTTCGACGGACTGCTGGAGCTGCTCGGCCGTTTCCCGCAACGCTGTAATATCGGTCGTCGTACCGACCATGCGCAGCGCTCGCCCGTTGCCGTCGCGCTCGACCACCTTGCCGCGGCTGCAGATCCACTTGTAGCTGCCGTCCTTGCATCGGATCCGGTGCTCGACCGCGTAGCTGTCGGATCTGCTTTCAAAGTGCGCCTGCATCGCTGCGCTGACGTAAGCAAGGTCGTCTGGATGCAAACGCAGATAGGCGTCTTCGATCCTGTTGCCAAGCTCGTGGGACTCGTAGCCGAGGATCGCTTTCCATGCAGGCGAGTAATGAATTTCGCCGGTGGCAACATTGCGGTCCCAGACGCCGGTTCCGCTGCCGTCAAGCGCCAGCGTCATCAGTTCCGCGCGTTCCTCCAGTGCTTTCACGCGGTCGCTTAGGTCCGTGAGCACATCCGTACGTTCAAGCCCGCGGGCGATCACCCCGGCCAGTTCGTACAGAAACCTCCGTTGCGCGTCATCTAGCGTGCGGGGCAAATCATCCAGCAGGTATAGCGCGCCAAGATGACGTCCGGTGGCGTCCGTCAGCGCACAGGCAGCGTAGAAGCGTGGCAATCGCACCGTGAGATCGGAAGGCCCGCCGCGAAAGCGCTCGTCGTCGTGCGTATCCGGCACGATGACCATCCTGTCCATCATTGAGCATGCTTGTGACGACACACCTGTCAGGTCCGGAGGCAGCGCGTCAGGCAAGACGCCGTCCACTGCTTTTGGCCTTTGCCCCAAGGGGGTCGATAAGGTGACGAGAGAAGTTGTGACGCCGAAATGAGCCCGCGCAAGCCTTACCAACGCCTGACATTCGGTGTTGGCCGTTTTCGTTGCTAATTCGTCGACCGTGGGTACGGTAGGCGGAACAACGCCGTCATGCAAATCGTTGCGAACCAGCATAGTAAGCCGTTACAGGGAGGAGCCGCGAGCCGTGGCAAACGACTGTATAACGGCAACGCACGCAGTACATTTAGGGCGAATTGGGTCGCGACGAGCGCCAAGGTTGGTTTTGCAACGGATGCCCGGCGGGCTGTAGCGACAGCCCCGCAGTCGTTCGTGTCGCCCGCTGCTAGGAAGGCGGCGGCTGTCCCCGGTGGGACCGATCGGCGTCGGACCGAGTTCGGCCAGGAACGGACCTTCAACACGAAGACTCAGATCGTTGACGATCGACAGACAAACGTGCGGGGGCTACGGCGTCAGCGACACACGCGGGCGCATTGTGGTGGGGTGACGCTGCCCGCTCCACGGGTCAACGAGCGCTTCGGGGGGACACCACGGGGCCAGTGACGCGTATCGAAGTGTTGGCGAGCGGGGGGGCGCGCGATAAATTCAAGGACGGCAGGTTCGTTCGCGAAAATCTGCTGATAGGACGCCTCGACCACTCTTAGGTTCAGCAACGCGACCTGCTCGGCAGATAGCCCATTGTCGAGAAATGGACAGGCTTCATCAACTTCGCCAAGCCACAGCGCAAGCTTGGGCGACAAGGGGTAAAAGATCATTACGGTCTGAGTTTCCATCGGTCGCAGGTTTATCACGGGTTGGTCGCCAGTGATGAAAGGTATATTCGAGTGATTGCGCAACAACGCGAGCCTTCTGCGTTTCCGCTCACGATAAAGTGAAGCGCCGACATTCTGTGCAAACATAAAGCTCAACATGCTCCATGCACGTCGTATATCGGCGTCTCCCATTGGCTTGATAGTGGCAGCAACACGTTCCGTGATTCCTTTGGTCCGCATATGTTGCTTAGTCAGAAAATCAAGGAACGCGATGCAGCGTTTGTCATCATAAAAACTGATATCGCCATCAAGGGCGCATTTCAGTAGAGGGATGAACCGAGCCTCGACATCTGAGTGGAGCTCCTCCAATACGTTCGAGGCATAGCCATCCAGCAACCTTGTTATTGATTTGCTCTCGGCGGCTCCGGGAATCGCCTCGACCTCGCGAAAAGGAGACATTAGCTTGTCCACCAGTGACTGGAAGCTCCGCTGCGCGGACGGATGGGACTTTTCGAACATCAATTGCACCATTTGCTCATCAGCGGCGGTGAGCTTCTGGAATTTGTAAAAGTCCTTCTCAACTGCGACGCGTGTCGTACCCGTAGGAAAGACCCGATCATTTTGCAGACACCAGATGCTGCCGCGGGTGGTCCACGGCCTCAGATATAGTTGCCATACGTGATGGTGGCGGCGCTTGGGTTTTTGCTGTTCGGTCATTCCCGACTTTGGCGTGATTGCAACCGTCGAATATTAAGCCACTCCACTTACATTCGCTTATCAGCGCGGTCCGCGTATCGCGCCGGGCTTGATTCAATCGGCCGTAGGCTCTTGCCCTCGCGGGGCGCCTGCAGCGGACTGCGCGCTCACGATGCCTTGGCGCACGGCGAATCGAACAATGCGCCCGGCCGACTCGTGATCGCCGAAGCCATTCGCTGCGGCAGCGAACGAGACCACGGCCATTTCGATGCTATGGCGCAAGTATTTGGCGAAGGCAGCCGGGGCGGACGGGTGTGGAACGCCGGATACGTGATACCCCGGCGGATTCCCTCCGTACAGCTCCATCAGTTGCGAGCAGTTCCCATGGACATAGCCGGAGTTGACCGCGTATGTTCTCTTGATCAGACTGCCCACCGTCTCGCCGTCCGGTAAAACCGGTCCCCCTGCATACATCGCATCGATATATTTTCGCAGCTTCCAGCGCTTGAATTCCGGCCGCTCATTGAGGTCCGGAATCCCCGACGACCGCACGCTTTTGTAGTATTCGGGATAGAACGACGCTAGGTATTCGTGGTGTTCCGGCTGTAAGCCGAGCTCAAGGCCTCGCGCCAAGAACATAATGTCCTCGACAGTTTCCTCGACCATTCTCACCAGTGCGGCATGCTCGATTAGATAGCTGGCCTCAAGCAGCATAATCGCAGCGCGCGAGGTACTAACGACGCGGGCCATTTTCGGGACGATTACCTGCTTTACTCCCTGTTTCGCATAGCGGGGCGCACGTCTTCCGGGGTAGATATCCGTCATTTGCGGCGGGTCAATCATGCCTGCAAGGCGGTGCAGAGTCTCTTCCATCAGTGCCAGGGCGTCGATCACGATGGTGTTGTCATTGATCATTGTATTTTGTGTTGTCCTAGGGATGCCAAAGTGTATCGGTTCCGTGTCTGTCAAACAGGGGTGCCTCCAAGAAACGATCATCTTCGTACACTATCGGCCATCTTGAGACACTCGTAGGCGCGCCGCGGCGGACATTGCAAAGTCGGCTTCGAGCCAGACAGCGGACGCTGGCCGATCGACCATAGCTGCCGCATCGCCGGCTCAGCCGGCTCGCGGACCGCAACCGCCAGAAAAGTGCTCGTGCTGCGTGCAATCACGATAAAAGTTCTGGATAAACCGGCACGGTGAACTGAAAGACAGCGCCGCGCGGCACGTTCGCGCTCGCCCACAATCGGCCGCCGTGTGCTTCGATGATCGAACGGCAGATTGACAGTCCCATCCCCAAACCGGCGGACTTCGTTGTGTAGAACGGGGCGAAAACGTGTTCGGCGCTGTCCGCGGCAAAACCCGGCCCCGAATCGAGCACCGCCACGAGCACGCAGCCAGCGTCGGCTGTCCCGGTGGTGACTATTATTTCTCGTGCGCCATCGCTGACGCCGCTCATCGCCTCGATCGCGTTGATGACCAGATTGAGGAGGACTTGTTGCAGTTGCACCCGGTCGCCTTCGATATGCGGCAAGCCCCCCGCGAGTTGCGTCTGCACCGAGGCGCCGCGCTTCGTTGCTTCGCCACGCGTGAGCTCGATCACCTCGCGGATCGCCTCGTTGAGGTCCATCCGTTCCTTCCGTGGTGGCGCCTTCCTGATCAGCTCACGAATCCGGCCGATGACGTCCTCCGCACGATTGGCGTCTTTCACGATACGGCCGAGCGCCTGCCGGACCTTATCCGCGTCAAGAGGCTGCGCGCTCAGCCAGCGCAGCGCCGCTTGGGCGTTAGTGACCGTCGCGGCGATCGGCTGGTTGACCTCATGGGCGATCGAGGCCGCGAGCTGGCCCATGGTGGCCACGCGGTTCGCGTGTGCCAGCTCGATCTGCACCTCACGCAAAGCCTCCGCTGCGCGCTTGGCCTCGGTGATGTCCTCGCACACGATCAATACGACCGGTCGCTTCTTGATCAACATCGTTCTGGCCGTCTCGCGAACCCAGAGCACCGCGCCATCCTTGCGGACCTTGCGCAGTTCCCAGCTCATCGGTCGGCCGAGTTGTTCGAGACAAAGGGCGGTATTCCTCTGGACGGCCTCCCGGTCCGCCTCGAGAAACAGGTTCTGCACGGGAGAACCGGTCAATTCGTCGGCCGTGTAGCCAAGCTGCTCGGCACCAAGGAGGTTCACGGACAGGATGATGCCGGCCGCATCCACCATGAAGAACATGGTCGGGTTGTTCTCGAAGACGGCCTTCCATTGCTCCTCGCTCTGCCGCAGCGCCTCTTCCGCCCGCTTGCGCTCGGTCAGATCGAGCACGAACGCGACACCTTCCTTCCCACCTGCTTCGATACTGGCCCCACCGATCATGACGGGCACGCGGCTGCCATCCTTCCTGAGGTACTCCTTCTCGTAGGGCTGAGAGCGCCCCATCTCCCCGACCGCTGCCAGGGCCTGTTCGGTGCTTTCGCGCCATTCCGGCGGCGTCAGGTCTGCCCAGCGTACGCGACCTGCAACAAGATCTTCGCGCTCGTATCCCACCATCCGAAGAAATGCGTCGTTGGCCTCAAGAATGTCACCATCGGTATTCCAGACGATGATCCCGATGATGTTGGCATCGACGAGGCGGCGGACTTTGGCTTCGCGTCCGGCGAGGTCGCGGTACAAACGGGCATTCTCCAGCGCGATCGCCGCCTGCGCGGCCACCAGCCTCAGCACGGCGATCCGGGCCGGGCTGAACACGCAGGTAGTCAGATTGTTTTCGAGGTAGAGCGCGCCGGTCAGCCTGGCCTGATTCATCAGGGGCAGGCAGAGAATCGAACGGGCACGTTGCTGACGGATGTAAGGATCGGTGGCAAACGGGGGCTCGGCCACGGCCTCGTCGAGAATGACACTCTCGCGGGTGCGCAGGACGTGGTAGAGGACCGACTCCGGCAGCATCGCCGCGCTCACCGGCACATCGCGCAGCTGCAACTGGGTCGCGTCGCCGCCGCTCGTCGCTTCCGCTGCTATCCGGTGTTCGCCGCCGTCCGACAGAATCAACAGGCCGCGTTCGGCGCCGGCCTGTTCAATCGCCGTGCGCATGAGCGTCTTGATCAGCTTCTCCAGCACGATCTCGCCCGACACAGCCTGCGACACCCTGATCACAGTGGCGAGGTCGAGGTGTTCAACCGTCGTCGCGATTGTGCTCGTCGGGGCGGGCGCGGACTTTTCAGTCCTAAGGTGCGGATACCTCTCCTCAAGTTGCCGTACCTTCCCGTCGGCTCCCCAACGCAGGTAGCAGTAGCAGGCGTCCTGCAAATACACACGGGCAATTTTCTCAAAACCGTGTGCCGCGTAGAAGCGGGACGCGAGTTCATTGGCGAGAGCCTCATTGTGAACGAAGCCGTTTGCCTGGGCCGAGTGAATCGCCTGTTCGTACAGACGCTCAGCATCGAAATTGCGCCCCTCAAGGCGGGCGAGCTCGGCACCGACCAGCGCGGCGCGGTTCTCGAAATTCTCTGGACAGTTTTCCGCCCAGATCTCCAGTTGCCTGTGATGCTCAGCCACAGCGTCCAGGTGCGGCCGCCGCTCGTTGGCCGGTACGGTGTCGCACCAGGCGGCTCGGGCCAGTGCGGCGTAAAAGTGATAGTCGGCTTCCTCAAGGTTTGAGGTTGAGGTCCAGAGCAGCCGTTGCGCCTTCGATGCGGCGTCGATGGCCGCCGCATAGTCGCCGGCCATATAGCGCGCCTGCAATTTCCGGATCCAGTACCAACACGCAGCGAGCTTCAAGGCCGGATTGCTGGACAAATGCTGTTCGATACGAAGCTCATTGAATTGCGCGTCGTCAAGGCAGCCGAATTTCAGCGTCAAGCCGCGCAGCATCCAGACCAGCGCGAGTTGCGTGGTGATAATGTCAATGACAAGGCCAAACCGCGCCTTCTCGGCGAATGCGAGGCCGTGTTCGGCTTCGCCTTGCACCTCCGGCAGCGGTGCGCCGGCGAAGAGCAGGTCCGAGTTGAGAAGGCTGCACGTGTAGGCCCCATGCGTGAGGTCTCCGATCCGGTTCGCCGCTTCGAACGCTCGGCGCAGCAGATCGCGGCAAGCCCGCGCGTGTTTCATCCAGGGCACGACGAAAAGCGCGAAGCAAAGATAGGTGCTCGCCTCGAAGCGTTTTAGCCCGCGGCGCTCGACGAGCTCGTAGCCGAGCTGGCCGAAACGAAATCCGGTTTGGTAGTCGCCGAAACGCGGTCCGGCGACCATGCCGAGCCTAACATAGGCGACACATGAAGCATCGCAGTTGCCACGCTCGAGGCTGAGACTGACCGCCTTGCAGGTCGTCAGGGAAGCCAGGTTCGCATCCGTAGACAAGGCCGACGGCACGAGCTTACCCAGAACCTCGACGGTCGCAAGCGTCGCCGGATCCTCCATCGGGGGCAAATCGATGAGTTCCTCGATGGTCCGGCCCCCGAGCAGTGACCCGATGCGCTTGTATTCGCGTCGCACCGCGTCCTCTTTCGGATGGAGGGACCACCCGATACCGACATGCCGGAGGTAGTCGAGACCCACAGCGACCGCGCGGCCGCTCTGATCGAGGGTCGCGCAGACATCAATGTGCGAGCACGCGACCATCGCTTGTTCGACCGTTGTCGTGGCACGAGTCGACAGCGCCGCCAATCGCTCGTCGGCGACCGATAACTGGCCGGTGAGGAATTCGCATTCGGCCCGGTTCAGCTCCAGCGCAAAGATCAGCTCATGCCGTCGCGCCCAGCAATCCTCCGCCAACTGCGCCCCACCCGCGACGAGATAGGCGAGCGCCGCGGCGTAGGCGGTGGCCCCCTTGGCGCGCTTGCCCGCGATCAGGTTGAACTCGGCGAGTTGGTCCCCTTCCTCCTGCTCGGTGATCAGCGCGGCGCCGCGGTTGAGCTGACTGACGATGTCGAAGATCGCCTCCTCCCGCTTCCCGGGAGGTGTGTGCGCCGCGAGCAAGCGACCGATCCGGAGGTGGACCTCGGCGCGGGATGCTTCCGGGATCTGCGAATGGGCGGCTTCCTGGACCCGGTCGTGGATGAATCGGTACGAACCATCCAGGCGCTCGATCAGTTCCTCACGGACCGCCGGCCACAGCGCCGCATGCACCTGCTTGTCCGAAGTCCCGAGAACGATCGCAAGCATCGTGATTGCGGCGGTGTTGCCGAGACAGGCCAGTAGCTGCAACGCCTGCTGCGTGTCGGCCGGCAGGCGGGTCACCTTGCCAACCATGAGGTCGACGACATTGTCGGTGTAGCCCTTGGCATAAATGCGATCGAGATTCCAGGACCAGCACGCCGCGTCATAGTCGAAGGTGAGCAAATCCTCGTCCGCAAGTGCGTGCAGAAACTGAATCACGAAGAACGGGTTGCCGGCGGTCTTCTCATGCACCAGCTGCGCCAGCGGTGCGACGCGCTCGGGCTCGCCGTGAAGGGCATCCGCAATCAACTGCTCTATGTGCTCACGGGCAAGCGGCGCAAGCGTGACTTCATCGACCTTGGCGCCCGTGCTCCTGATCGCCTGAAGCTTGCCCATCAGCGGATGCTGAGCATCGACCTCATTGTCGCGGTAAGCGCCGATCAGCATCAGGTGCTGCAGATCCGACCGGGTCAGCAGGTCCTCGAGCAGGTCGAGCGTCGCCGCGTCGAGCCACTGCAGATCGTCGAGAAAGAGCGCGAGCGGATGGTCCGGTCGGGCAAAGACGCCGATGAAGCGCCCGAACACGAGCTGGAAACGGCGTTGCGCCTGCTGCGGCTCCAGCTCCGGGACCGGCGGTGGGTCACCGACGATGAGCTTCAGTTCGGGGATGAGGTCGGTCATGAGCCGTGCATTCGGGCCCAGCGCCTCCAGCAACGCGTCGCGCCAGCGCGCCAGCTCGGTATCGCGCTTGCCGAGCAGCGGCCGCACCAGGCCTTGGAACGCCTGCACCAGCGTCGAATAAGGGATGTCGCGCTTGTACTGGTCGAACTTGCCGGACGCGAAGAGCCCGCGCGACGGCACCAGCACCTTGTGCAGCTCATTGACGAGCGCGGATTTGCCGATCCCGGAATAGCCGGACACCAGTATCAACTCCGGGGCGCCGCCTTTGACGACGCGGTCGAAGGACGCGAGCAGGGTTTCGACCTCGCGCGCCCGCCCGTACAGTTTCTCGGGGATCAGCAGCCGGTCGGGCGTGTCGTGTTCGCCCAGCGGGAAGTCATCGATGCGGTGCTGACGCTCCCAATCGGCCAGGCAGTGCTGCAGGTCGCGCTCGACGCCGGCCGCGGTCTGGTAGCGCGCCTCGGCCGTCTTGGCGAGCAGCTTCAAGACGATCTGGGAGACCGGAACCGGGATCCTCTCCGACCGCTCGCTGGGCGGCACCGGCTTTCTGGCGATATGGCAGTGCACCCATTCCATGGGGTCGGCGGCCGTAAACGGCAGCGCGCCGGTGAGCATCTGATAGAGCATGACGCCAAACGAATAGAGGTCGCTGCGCGAATCGATCGAGCGGTTCATCCGGCCGGTCTGCTCGGGCGCCATGTAGGCGAACGTGCCGGCGATGGTCTCGGGCGGCGCGGGCGCCTGTCGTTCGCGCGGCAGCCGCGAGGCGAGGCCGAAGCCTGTGAGCCGCGCGTGTCCGTCTACGCAATTCACGAGGATATGGGCGGGCTTGAGGTCCTTATGGACGAGGCCGCGCTGATGGAGCTTGCCGAGCGCCGCGGCGATGCCGATGGCGAGGCGCAAAACCCTGCCCACCTCCATGGGCGCGCCGAGCAGCTGCGCGAGCGGGTCACCGCCCGGATCCTCAAGCACCAGCAGGGTCTGGCCGCCTTCGCGCACCAGCTCCAGCGATCGCACTGCCCACCCGCCATCGAGTTCGTCCTTCAATCCGAATTCGTGCGCGAGGCGTTCGAGGATGCCGGGTGGTGGATGTTCGGCGGCGGGCCGCGCAATCAGGACATCGTCGCCGCCGCCATCGCCATCGCCCGGGCGCCGTCCTCGACAGAAGATGCGCTCGCCATCGTCCCACAAGACTTGAAAGCTGTTACGCATCGCGCTGGAACCATACATCGGCGTTTATCTGTCGCACTCTGCCGTCAGACTGCTGCCTTTTATTGAGTTAAGAGGACGTCAACATCCGTCCGCCTAACGGGCCGGCTGCGCTCGTAAAGCAAGTCGCGCGACCGCATCGCTATAGACTGCAACGTTCTACAGCCGCAAGCGTCTCGTCAGGATACACCTCGGCGACCTAGCGCCATCGGGATTGGGTCGGAGGGCAGCGGTGAGGACCTGCACGCTACTCGGACTGTGCCGTCGAATGGGTGGGGCCTGGCGCGGGGGGCCGTGGCGCGCCACCGACGAGGCTTCGGCGCCGTGGCCAAGGCCAAACCGAACCGTGCCGCGGAGGTTCGCTGCAGAGGCGCTCCTGGTTCGTGACCCTGCGCCCCTCCATCAGACTTCATGCGGGTGCCGTCAGCGTGGCCCATCTCTCGACAATTTTCCGGCTCGCAAACGCCACCGGACCAAGCCGTGAGACACCATCTTTGCGATCCGCGACCGTAGGTGCACCGCAGAGAGCGTGCCGGCAGCCGCGGAGGCACGGATGACCGTTGCGCCTCGGAAGCTGCCGTCTACATGATGAGGCGTCCAACGGCAGAAGTGGGTCGATCTATGCCTTTTGCATGAAATGCGCGCCGAGACGATCGTCGCGCTCGGTCGTGGGACGCAGTGCGGCCAGTATCGGCCGTTCGACGTGGCCGGTCAGATCGGTGACAACTCACAGATCAGTCACGGCTCTTCCGGCTCGGCGCTCTGCTGATAGGCAGTGTCGTGCCGTTCACATTGATCGTCATCAGGCCCACCAACGCGCAGCTATTAATGCAAGGGCGTGATCTCACGTCGGCTGCAACGCGGACGTTACTTGAGAAGTGGGTCCGACTCCACGCAGTTCGTAGCGTAGCGTGTTGATCCTTGCTGCATCCCTGCTCTTTCTGGCGGCCATCCTGAACGTCTGATGCCGACCATGCGGATGTCTGACGGGCAACGGACGCCGCAAACCGGCCAGTTTCGGCGTTTTCAACGAAGCCGCGTGCGGACGCTCAAACGACAGCTACGCCCAGACACCTGACGCTCTGGGTATCGGTAACAAGGCCGCATGTTTGGCCGAAGCCTTCATTCGACGCACCGTAGAGCCCAACCTTCGCGAGCGCGCGGTAACGCTTCAATGTTGCGATATTGCCAACAATCGATTGCGAAACCTGAGCTGCGGGGCACGACCTCTTGCCCTACCATTGCGGAGCTCAACAACACTGCAGGTAAAGGCGCGTGGACGTCTCTTCGATCCGGCAGTCCGCCTTTGAGCTATCGCTAACTGCACCGTTCAAGGTTGACAGTGCACGCGCAGGCTCGCGAGTGTCGGCGCAGCGATCGTGGCCGCCGACTATCACCTCGACATCGCGCAGAAAGTCGCCCCAAGTATCGTTGCAGCAGGCGGCAAAGCCCTTACAATCGCGGCGGACGTGAGCAGCGAAGAAGCTGTCAACAAAGGCGTCGAACGCGGAGCTGCTCACGTAAGGAAAGTAATGATAAGTACGATTGCCACCACACTCATTCCCGTCGCCTTCGTGGTGTTCCTCGGATACTGGGCAGGGCGCCGCAAATATTTTGGGAGCGCTGACCGGGCGCAACTTTCGAAGCTTGTGCTGACGTGGCTGTTGCCGCCGCTCCTCATCGCCGGGATGCTGCAGACCCCACGCGCGGAACTGATGGACTACAGGACTCCGTTGCTCTTCGTCGTCGGACTCCTGCTTCCCTATGTCGTCGTTTTGCTCAGCGTCCGTTACATGGGGAAATGTAATCTGAGCATCTCGACCCTAAGGTCGAATCTGCTGATCTTCCCGGACATGGTCTTCATGGGCGTTCCGATCCTTGGTCGGCTGTTTGGTCCTTCGAGCCTCTATCCCATCCTTGTCGCCAACCTTATTCCGGTGCTGTTCATTCTGCCCGTCACCAACGTCCTGCTCAGGATGGACTCGGACAAGAACGCCGGTGGCGGGGTTCAGGCGGCCGTCAAGACGATCCTGAAGGGGCTGGCCGAGCCTCGTGTCTGGCTGCCGTTCATCGGCATTGCGCTCGTCCTGCTCAATATCCAGGTGCCGAAGTTCGTCATCTCGTCGCTAAATTTGATCGGTGTGGGGACGACCGGCATTGCCCTCTTCGTGTCGGGGCTAATAATCGCCCAGGTAAAGGTGAAGCTGTCGCTGGCCGTCGCGTTTGACACATTTGTGAAGAACCTGCTATGTCCCGCCGTCATGCTCGCCATCGTGCTTGCGCTTGGGATCACCGGTGTCATTGCAAAGGAGGCTGTTTTGCTTGTCGGCCTGCCCTCTGCCGTGATCACGACCATGTTCGCCGAAGAACACGGCATCTTCGAAGCTGAATCCGCAACCACGGTTCTCGCCTCCCGATTATTCTCGTTTATCTCAATCCCGATCGTGGTCGCGGTCACAAATCACATGCTTGCCGCATAAGGGCGATGCGCCATGACAGCCGCCGGGTTACAGCCGGTTCGCCCGACTGGACAAAGGCCCAAAGCTGGGGACGTTCGCGCCTGAAGGACGCCGAGGTTGTCCGGTCGTGGTCGCTCGGCTTCTTCGAGCCGCAGGGCGGTTTCCGTGCGCTGGCATAGTTAGGCCCATGATGCGGCGGTTGCAGATGCGGAATCCAGTCTCGCTGCAGTTGGCCTGATAAAAAACGAAAGCTAGCGGTTGTCTATGGCCGAGCGCTCGACGGCGACACGACCAAGTGAATGGAGCCGTTGAGACTTGCGTCAATAACAGCGTCTGTGCGTGTGTGGCCGACGATTTCGTTCGACCTACCATAGCAATCGCGTCGTGGATTCTGCTCTCACGAAGCTTGCGCAAGCGAGATAGCCCGGGCCCAAGCATTGTCCCGTGAACTTCGGCCACCGTCACTGAGCCGCACAGGCAAATCCAATCTTCAGTATGTCCGTCTCGAGATACCCGTCTAGGCGAAATACCCCGCCGAATGCATCAAGCAGCCCGGAACTGCCCATCAACAAATCGCGTTCTGCGTCCGCTTTCGTTCCTGTCCAAATCGCTAGGACGACGGGCTGACATCGACAGATCCCGCGCTGATCACGTTCGCCTCCGACTCGCCTGGAAGTGCCCGCGAGCCGCTTGCAGCCACGCACGCGAGGTGCGCGACAGATACAAGCGTCGTCTGTTCGATTCTGGAAAGTGAGCGCCGCAAGCCCGGGATACATCGTGCTCTGGAATGTGCTTGTCGACGCAGGCACTTGAGTGTTGCTGCGTTATGACGAGATCGCGCGTGCTGCAAAGGCGGGGTGCGCTCGGCTCGTATCTACGGCATCCGGCGACGTTCCCGCTGCCAAGGGGCCGGCAACCACAATAGGCTGCCGCTGCTGCGCAGATGCAAAACAGCCCGGCCAGCTTGCACCGGTCGGGCTGCTCTATTATTGTGGCGCGCGACGAGGGCGCTCCGCGCATCGCTCGCAAGTCATGCCGCCTTCACAGCGGGTGGACTCAGTGCATCGTGTCGGCTTCGACACCCGCAGCAGCTTCCTCGACGCCCACGACCGCCTGCGTCGTCGGAGCAAGGCTCGCGCGATAACGCTCGAACGCCTCGTCCGCGTAGCGAATCCGCGTGCGGCCATGCGGCGCCGGCTCGCCGTTTTCGTCAAGATTCACGAACACCATCTTCTCGACCGTCAAAATGCTCTTGCGCGTGATCTTGTTGCGCACTTCACAGCGCAGCGTGATCGACGTGCGGCCGAAGTGGGTTGCAGTCATGCCCAGTTCGATGATGTCGCCCTCGCGCGCCGAGCTAACAAAATTGATCTCGGACATGAACTTGGTAACCACGCGCTGATTGTCCAACTGGCAAATCGCGTAAATGGCGGCTTCTTCGTCGATCCAGCGCAGCAGGCTGCCGCCGAACAGCGTGCCGTTCGGGTTCAGGTCCTCCGGCTTTACCCATTTTCTGGTGTGGAAATTCATTGGCGTATCGTGGACTTGATTGGTCTGGTTCAACATTGGCGCAAAACTAAGGGTTAATGCTTAGATTGTGCCACAAACATAGGGTTTTCCCCAATATGTCAAAAATGCCGAAAAATGCGGTTGCCATGGCCGGTGGTGGCGGCCCGGTTTGGCGCGAAGCGCTGGCGCGGCGGAGGGCTTCACGGCATTTTGTTCGCCGGTCGCATATCTTTTTTGCCTGTTGGGGAATGTTCCCCCGGCGGAAGATGCCGCGAGACGGTCGCTACCGGTCGAGGTGGGCCGGCTGTCGCGGACGAGGCGGACTGTGTCCGGCCGTCTACGACCTGTCGTCGTCGGGCCAGCATAGACACTCGAACGTCTGCTATTCGCACAGACAACGGACTCAGGTCGCGACGCACGCAGTCGAACTCTTCACCAACCCTGCGCTTGATCGATCCACATGTCACCGGCCGTTACGACTCGCGAACGCTCTCGTCGCCAATGACCTGTGCGATCAATTACTTGTTTTGCGCGGATGATCCCGTAGCGCTCGCCGAGAACGGCGAGAAGATGAGGCCATTGATCGACGCTGGCGTCGTCGTGAACCTGCTCAAGTTCGCACAGCGGGTCGACGATGTCCGGATCGTAAGCATTCACGTTGGATGCATAGAGTGCCCGCAGCAGCTTGCCGTCCCCGGCGTGCCGATAATACGAAATGCCAATCCCTTCGATGTCCGGGTGATAGAACTCGTCGCTGATGAGCGATCCGACCGCGCACTTGCGGCCGTTGTTGCCGCGCAGCCGGCACGAGCCGTTTTCGTCCTCCGAGACGGCTCCCTGGTTAAGCAGATGAGCGCTCACGCGCTCGTAAATCTCTCTTGCGCACCACATCACAACACCTACAACCCTCACGCAGCGGCGTTCAGAAACTCGGCCGACAGGGCGAATTGACAGGCGATTGATGCCAGCCGCTCGCTCCATTCCCATGTGCCAAATACATCGTGGACGTTCTGCAGACAACTGAGCAATTCAACGGTCATCGGATCGGACACATCGATGCGCGAGCGCAGCAGCGCGCGCTTGAGCGCCGCGACACCGATATCCATATAAGACGGGACGTCCTTCAGCGGTTTCGCGATGCAGCGGATGGGCACGCCTTCCATCGCCGTCATGTAGTCGCGCGGCTTAATGAAGCTGCCGACCGGACAGCCGCCGCAGTAACCCTGATATGCGCCGCCGCCACGAGGCAGCAAGGAGGCTTGCGTCTGGCTGAATAGATGCTCCACGGCGTGGTTGAAAATCTCCTGATGTGTCAGGAAACTCACGCTTTTCATGTTCATCTCCTTGCGCTCGACGCAGCGGCCAATCGTTGCAAATCGGGCAACCTACGCTTTCAGTATCGAACGTCGGCGCTGTTGCGGCTGGGTTGCCGCGAGCACAAACGACGCGATGTTCTGACGAACCTCGATTTGGCTCAAAGCCGCCTGCGGATCAGACTGGGGACCGTTGGAGGCGTAAAGCACGACTGCATCGGGTATAGCCTTACATTACAGCCGCGACCGGAATTGGGCTATCACACGGAAGTAAGGAATGCCTCTACGGAGGGATGTACTGGCACTGCGTTAGCGTTGCTTGGATATACGGGCGTATAGGCTCTCAGAGATTCGATAACGGTTGCGTACGGCATGCGAATGGGCGACGGTAGGGGCCATAGCCGCATAAGCCAGATGCAGGAGGAAGCGATCAGGCGGATGCGCGAGGTGTGGCTAACCACTTTCGCAGGCTGCAACACCGCAGGACTCAAGCCTGTCTATCCAAACGTATAAGCGCACGATACCTGCGGAGGACCGCAGCAAACGTTCGTAGAATGGTTTTCTTTGGGACGTCCGTCTATCCTGATTCCATGGAAGGACGCGGCTCGATTCCGCGTCCAGCAACCACCGTGTCTCCTCGCTCGCGTGACCCTGTCGCGAGTTTCGCCCGCCCAGCCTCGGCTGTCGCGAGCTTTTTGTTATGCTGCCCCAGTCGGCCGTGGGCCAGAAACACCGGCAGCCGCCGACGAGATGGAAGCCACCTCCTTTGCCCGTGCAATACGTGTTTCAAAAGGCGACAGGTGGCGACAACCCGGCGAAAGATCTCGGTGAAACTGTTTCGATGGCTGCGGCGTGATATCCAAAATTGCTTGTCGCTACGACGAGCGCGCGCGCCAACATCGAAGACAAGTGACGAGTAGGAATGCAATCAAACTAAAGAAAAGGCATGAAGCGTTGTCGCTGCCAATGACAAGACCGTCGACGCGCGGTCACGCTTTTAGTCAAACGAAAGTCCGCTAACCGGAATGTCGACTGTCTCTTGTGGGTCCTCTACGGAAGTTCAACGTAGCGTGCCCCTCGTCGCCACGCTGGGTAGGGAGATATACACTCCCCAGCAGCGGATTTCCACAGTTTCAGGACCGGTTGGATCAGCTAGTCAGGTTCGTCAATGAAAAGAGTTTACGTCTACCAGGGCTTTGAGGTCACCGTGGAGCTAGAGCCCGAGTGGGTGACGGAAGCCTCCGGGAAAGGCTGGTTGTTGCCTCCGAAGGGCTTTGTAGCTGTCGTGTCCATCTGCATGGAGGGTGCGACTCGCCCCATGGTTGCGCCGATACGCCTCATGGCAGATAGCCAGCGCCTTTTCGCGACGGAAGGCGATGCGCTCATGGCAGGGTATAGCGCTGGGCAGCGGGTAGTGGACGACACGCTCGTGCGCTGACAACAACTCGTTACCGGATGGTCCTGGTCGACGACTGCTTCCCTCGACTGGGCGTACGCATGACGGCGACTTTGGCGGGTTGACCATGGCCGCGTTGGCCGATCCTTGCCGCCAGTTAAGCCCTGCACCTTTTGATCGCTGCACAATTGTCCTAGGATACAAAAACTGAGGCGTCACAGTCGGCTCGCCGAGCGCGGACAAGGAGCACCATCCCATGCACTGAACCCGTGGAATACAAGACATCGACGATCATGCCCGTTGCGCCAGTTTCCATGGGGGGCTACGCAGCAACAGCGATAGTCACGCACCGCAACGGCAAGCGCGAAGCATTGGGCATTCTTGGTTACTTCGCATCCGAGAGCGCGGCATGCATGTTTGCCGTTGAATACGCAAAAGCCCATATTGACGGTCGGCGACGCCCGAGGCCGCCGTTTTCGCTTCGGTAAGCCTCCGCCGGCCGTTCGCGCTTAGTCCGGTCGATGTGTGGCCGCTCTGCGTCGGCTGCTGCCGATTGCCGTCGGGCAGAGGTCGGCCCAGACTGTGTCAAAACACCATTTTGACGCGTTAAAATGGCTCATCCGATAGCGGAGGATGAGCGAGATGAAGCGGTTCGTTCAAGGCGACAATCGTACACAAAGCTTTCTCCTCCCCGAAGCA
>NZ_VZQQ01000092.1 GCF_014397785.1 Paraburkholderia podalyriae | reverse complement strand
TGACGGCCGCGTGGAGATCAGCAACGTGCTCGCCGAAAATGCTTTGCGCTGCGTGGCCCTCGGCCGGCGCAATTTCATGTTCGCTGGCTCTGACAGCGGTGGTGAGCGAGCCGCCGCAATGTATAGCTTGATCGGCTCGTGCAAGTTGAATGGCATCAACCCACGCGCCTACCTGGAATATGTACTTACGCGCATTGCCGATCACCAGGCCAACCGCATCGACGAACTGTTGCCCTGGAACGTCGCGAAGCACCTGCTCCCATCTGCACCTTCATCGGGTTGATCCCCCTGCCTGCGGCAGGCTTAGCCTGCCGCATTCTCCGACGCTTGTCCAAAGAATTCTCAACGGCCCTGGCGCGACGCATACATAAATCCGGCGTCGTTGCTTCATCTGCAACACTCCCACTGCTTGCGCAGCCTCTAGTGTGTTGCATCCACCGGTTGAATCCGCATTATGAAGCGGCCAGTCGGGCAGAGAGGCCGCTCGTCGCCCCGGCGGTAGTCTCGCGCCATGCGCCGCAAACTCATGGAGTGCAATCGCTGGCTGAGGCCTTTGAACACACTCCCTTCGTGCGGATCGCCGAAATGAAGCAGTACGCTGCAACGGACGCTGGACGGCAGACATGCCTGATTCGCATGCAGCGAACGCATTGGATGTTCAGATATCGAGGCGTGTGATCTTGGAACCGGCCAGCGACACATTGAACATTAGCCCTGAGTCAGTCAGGATGAACACTTCGACGGGTGCGGTGACAGTGGACGAGTCGATCGTCCCGTTGGCGCCGACCTTAACGAGCGCAGCGCCACCGACGCATCGCCGGACACCGACCAGCCGCTGGCGTTGCGAAAGCTGTTGAGCGCGTCCTGCGTCATGAACAGGTAAATGACGGCCTTCGTCTGGACGCCAAGGATTGCGCCGATCGATCCTGACGAGGTGCTGTAGTAACCGACGGTGCTGCCTCCGATACGCAATGCGCCGTCACCGTGCTCGCCGCCGATGCCAATGCCTGCCTGAACCACGTTCGGAAATACCAGCACGCCTTGCGCTTTCGCGACCAGTTCCTTCGAGCCCGACACCTTCGCATACAGCTTGGCCAGTGCGTCGTCGACGCTCACGTCGATCGCTTGACGTTTCGACGTGTTGACCGCGGCACCGCCCGACGATTCCGAAGTCGTACCGCATCCGGAAAGCACCAGACAGCCTAGGGCCATCGCAACAATACTCTTTAGCAAAAATCCTCTTGTTTGCATTGCGGTTCTCCTTGCACTTGACGAGGAAATGAGCGGACCCGGGATGAGAGCGCTGTATTTTTTATAGCACAGCACTGAGTGGACTACGGTTCCCAATTTTTGGACGTCGGCGCCATATCTACGGCCCCGAACAGATCAAGCTGTTGCTCGAGAGTATTGCCTTCAAGGATGATTTCGCTTGAGCACCTTTTTCAGCACGGTTCGTGCCATGCTCATTTACACCATGGAAGCCAAAAATGTTCTTCGCCAGATCGATACCAACTGTCGTAATTTTCATGATGGGCGCTCCCCTCGGTCAGAGGGTTGCTTAGACACTTCCACTAATGGGATGGTCCACCCCACCTCGCTGGACAGGTTAGGCTGGCAGTGTTCATACCGAACTGGAGGCCATCATGGACGACGTAACGCTCGTTGGTATCGATCTCGGCAAACACAGCTTTCACCTGCATGGGCAGGACGCGAAAGGCAAGGCTGTGTTTCGTAAAAAGATGAGCCGCAAACAACTGATCGAATTCTTCGCGACGTTCCATGCCTGTACCGTCGTCATGGAGGCCTGCGCCGGTTCGCATCATATGGCGCGCAAGCTGGCCGAATTCGGGCACACGGTGCGCCTTATCTCGCCGCACTTCGTCAGGCCATTCGTCAAGTCGAACAAGAACGATTTCGTCGATGCCGAGGCGATCTGTGAAGCAGCTTCGCGCCCGGCCATGAGATTCGTAACCCCGAAGACGGAGTCGCAACAGACGCTTTCCGTGCTGCATCGTGTGCGTGAATCGATGGTGCGCGAGCGGACCAGAACCGTCAACCAGATGCATGGCTTTCTTCTCGAGTTTGGCATCAGTCTGCCGGTAGGCAATACTGCCGTCACACGTCTGCCGGCTGTGCTCGCTATGCAGGAACTGCCGCCCCGGCTGGTTGCGATTCTCGAACGCCTCCACCAGCACTTCAAGTACCTCGAGGAACAGATCGGTGAGATTGACCAGGAGCTCGCACGTCAGCTCGCTGACGACGAGGTCGGACAGCGTCTGATGACCATTCCGGGAGTCGGCCCGGTCACCGCAAGCGCGTTGGCCGCGAAGATGGGCGACGCAAAGCAGTACGGATGCAGTCGCGATTTTGCGGCATCGGTTGGGCTCGTTCCCAGGCAATTCAGTACGGGTGGCAAGACCAATCTTCTCGTGATCAGCCGGCGCGGCGACAAAAATGTCAGGCGCCTGCTCGTCCTGTGCGCCCGAGCCTACATGCGAGGCTTGGAGAAACGAACCGGTCGGCTGGCAGACTGGGTTCGCGCAATGCTCACGCAACGACATTCAAACGTGGTGGCATGTGCGCTGGCCAACAAGCTGGCCCGAACGGCCTGGGCCATTGTTGCACGCCAAACCACATTCGACGCCGGCCTCGCAACTCGCCCGATCTGAACGAGCACAGCTTCATCTTTGCTTAACATAATCACCCAACTGGTTTTGCGACGACTGAAAATTGATGACGTGAACGGCGCTGCGGCCTGACGAAGAACCTGAGTGCCAAAGAGGCTTTTCGAAGCCGATCCACTGTTTTAAGGATCGTCAGGCGCGAATCTCATCGTGGCGCGGGGAGCAATCCCCACAACGACGCCGAATAGATTTAAGCAAGCCAACTCGCCATCGAAGATCAGGGTTGCAAAAACGGGGTGGACCATAGATTGGCACATCCATGCCGTTTCGGGTGGGGGCGTCCATTCCATTAGACTTGACCTTGTCTCGATCGCAGCGGATCGCGGTGCATACGCCGATCGTCGCTGAATCACGCTTGATTTCCTCCGGAGGTTGCGGCGCACTTGCGCGCACCCAGAATGCGCCTGATCAACAGACTGCGTCATCGGACTAAAGTCTCATTGTCCTGTCGGAACATTCGCACCATCATATTAGAAGGGGTACAGCGCGCTCAGCGCGCCCAACTGAATGAAAGTTGAAAGCCTGGTGCGCCGGACGGACGATGTGACAGGAGACCCTTCCTGACCTGCGCCTTGCGCAGGCGACGCCATCGAAACCGGCCCGGTCGGACATCGAGGCTATTGCAAAGCGCTCGCCCTCTAGGCGCGCCCCCCCCCCCCCCGGAGGGGCGTCTGGTCATGCAAATTTCACACATGGCGCTCTCTAATGAAGCCGCGGTAAGTCTTTCGCGTTTTCGAAACGATCAAAGACAAAGGATCCATCATGGTCTGGCTAGCCGATACCCTGCGACACTATCCTGAGATTGCCCTATTCCTTGCACTCGGAATCGGCTACTGGGTTGGCGGGAAAAGCTTTAAGGGGTTCAGTCTGGGCGCGGTGACAGCGACCCTCCTGGTGGCGATCGCCATCGGGCAGCTTCACATCACAATTTCGCCCAATGTTAAGTCTGTGTTTTTTCTGTTGTTCCTGTTCGCCGTAGGCTACGGGGTTGGGCCGCAGTTCGTGCGTGGCATTGCCAAGGACGGCGCGCCTCAGGCACTATTTTCGGTCGTTCAATGTGTGCTGTCCCTCGCCGCACCGATCGTTGCTGCGAAACTCGCGGGTTACGACGTCGGATCCGCGGCCGGGCTGCTCGCCGGGTCCCAAACCATTTCGGCATCCATGGGTCTGGCCACAGATGCCATCAACCGGCTTGGGCTGCCGGCAGACCAGGCAAAGGCGCTGCTCGATGCGATGCCGACTGCGTACGCGGTGTCGTATATCTTCGGCACGGTAGGCTCTGCGTTGATCCTTTCCGCTCTTGGCCCAAAGCTGCTGGGCATAGATCTGGTCGCGGCATGCAAGGAGTATGAGGCGAGCATGGGCGGCGGCACGAAGGACCTGGGCGGCCCGGGCCAGGCGTGGCACCGCTACGAATTGCGCGCCTACAGGCTTCCCGCCGACACTCGGGCTGCCGGCAAGACGGTGAGCCAGGTGGAAGCACTTGAGCCCGAAGGGATGCGCCTGTTCATCGAGCGGGTCCGGCGTGGGACCGTGATTGAAGAGGCGACGCTCGATTTCGTTCTTCAGCCAAATGACGTGGTAGCGGTAGCGGGTCGCCGGGAGCAGCTCATCGCGTTGCTCGGAACGAAGGACAAGGACGTGGGCAGCAGCGGCGACCAGCTTGTTGCAGTTCAGGCAAGAGCCCAGGAAGTGGACGACCCTGAACTGCTCGCCGTACCGGCAGAAGGCGTGGACGTCTATGTGACCAGCAAGGCGGTGGACGGAAAGACCCTGGCGGAACTCGCCTCGTTACCCGCAGCGCGTGGCGTCTACCTGAGAAAGATCAAGCGCGGACCGACGGAAACGCTGATTCCTATTTTGCCAAAAACAACATTGCACCGCGGAGACACGGTGACGATTGTCGGGCGCACGCAGGACACGACTGCCGCTGCGAAGGCGCTCGGCGTGCTGGACAGGCCAACCAGTGTGACTGACGTGGCCTTCATGAGCCTCGCGATCACGATCGGCGCGCTGGTCGGCGCGATTGTCATCAAGGCCGGCACTGTTCCGATCACCTTGTCCACCGCCGGTGGCGCGTTGATCGCTGGCATCGTGTTCGGCTGGCTGCGCGCGATTCATCCCACGTTCGGCCGCATACCGGAACCGACTGTCTGGTTCATGAACTCGGTCGGATTGAATGTGTTCATCGCGGTAGTGGGCATTACGGCGGGCCCCGGATTCGTTGCCGGTCTTCAGCACCTGGGCGTCAGCCTGTTCCTGTGGGGCATTTTCGCCACGTCCGTTCCGCTGATTCTCGGCATGTTCATCGCCAAGTATGTGTTCCGCTTCCATCCCGCCATCCTGCTTGGTGTTTGCGCCGGCGCGAGAACCACGACGGCGGCGCTCGGCATGG
Source organism: Paraburkholderia podalyriae (assembly GCF_014397785.1). Lineage (GTDB taxonomy): Bacteria > Pseudomonadota > Gammaproteobacteria > Burkholderiales > Burkholderiaceae > Paraburkholderia > Paraburkholderia podalyriae. The sequence goes on along the minus strand of NZ_VZQQ01000092.1, from coordinate 14,035 downwards.
TCTGTGACGCGGCGAAGAGTCAGATCCCCGGCCTCGGATACACGGTGACCTACGCGGTCGGCAACACGCTCCTGACCATCTGGGGCATGGTGCTCGTGATGATCATGGCCTGACGCGGCCCACAGGGCCGCCGCAACCCCAACTTCGTGGCGACAGGCTGGCGTCCCGGCACGGTCGCGACAACGTGCGGGATCGCCCGCTGGAGGAGTCGCCGAAGGACGTGAAAAGGGAATTGCATACCCGTTACGAGTCGATCACCACCGAGCCAGACAAGCTAAAGTTTTTCAACCGACAGGTCAGAAGCTCGACAGCAACCAAGTTTGGTAACGGATTTTTTGAACCGTCGTGTGCGTCTTTACAGCGCCATGTCGTGCATGCGAAAGACCCATCATTATCTTAAGGAGCTGCACATGGAAACGTCGATCGAGAAGATTACCCCTTATGACGAATTCAATTATCCGATCCCGGAGGCAGAGTTCCCGAAGGCGGGTATGTCGGCGCGCGCAGCGGCGGCCATTGTCATCAGTTCCGAATGGACCGATGCCAATCCGATGCTGAACATGTCGTCGTTCGTCACCACGTGGGCAGAGCCGGAGGCAGCGGAGACGGCAAAGCGCAACATATACAAGAACTACATCGACCACGACATGTATCCGGAGTTGTTTGCGATGGAAACGCGGATGGTGAAGTGGTTGCATGAGCTATGGAACGGTCCGAATGGCGTGGAGCCATACGGCACGGCAACCGTCGGGTCGTCGGAAGCCTGCATGTTGGCGGGTCTCGCGCACAAGTGGAATTGGCGCCAGAAGCGTGAAGCGGACGGCAAGGATGCAAGCAAGCCCAATATGGTGACGGGCGGCAACGTGCAGATCGTGTGGAAGAAGTTCCTGCGGTACTTCGACGTTGAACCGCGCATCGTGCCACTGAAGCCGGGCAACTATCGGCTGACGGCTGAAGAACTCGACAAGTACGTCGATGAGAACACGATCGCAGTAGTCGCTATTGCCGGGCAGACCTTCACCGGCGAGGACGATGACATCCAGGGCATTCACGACTGGCTCGACGGCTACGAGAAGAAAACCGGGATTTCGATTCCAATGCATATCGACGGCGCGTCCGGAGGCTTCGTCAATCCCTTTCTTTATCCTGACTACAAATGGGACTTCCGGTTGCCGCGCGTACAGTCGATCAATGCATCCGGGCACAAGTACGGTCTCGTGCCGCCCGGACTGGGCTGGGTAGTCTTCCGCGAACGCAAGGTTTTCAACGAAGATCTTGTGTTCTACGTGAACTACCTGGGCGGTGAAATGCCAACGGCGACGCTGAACTTCAGCCGCAATGGTTTTCAGATCGCCGTCCAGTACTACATGTTTCTGAGGATGGGATTCGATGGTTACAAGCGAGTCATGGAACATACTCTGAAAAATGCCGTTGAACTGCGAGAAACGCTTGTGCAGAGCGGCTATTTCATGATCATGAACGAGACTCAGCGCATCCCTGTTGTTGCCGTGACGCTCAACAAGAAATTCACCAACTTCAACGAGTTCGACGTATCGAACAAGGTTCGTGAAAAGGGCTGGATCCTCTCGGCATACACGATGCCTCCAAACGCCACGGATGTGACGAGCCTGCGGGTCGTGATCCGGCCGCACATCAACCACACTGTGGCGCAACAGTTGGGGCGCGACATCATTAGCGCATGCAAATACCTCGAAGAGCACGGCGGAAACGCCACGCCACCAAAGCTGCATGCGCACGCGGCAGAAAAGACGACGGCTGCGAAATGTTGATGCGGGTATTCCGGCGGATGAGCAAGGGTGTCACCACCGCTGCCTGCGGAGCTCGTTCTGGATCCACAGAACGGGATCAATTCGGACACGCCCGTTACGGTGACCCCTTCAGTGGTCTATAGGGTGACCGGCAGCAATAGTATGGACAGTTGTTGGCGACAGTGCGTTTTGTGCGTTTCCGTGAATGCGCAACGAACAGCCTGACTGCCTCTGGCACCAGCAGGCTCAGGTTGGGTGATCCAGATCCCGCTGCCGCGAGCGACTTTGGAGCGAAGCATGCCGGTCTTCAGAACAATACGTGTGCTGCGTTTTGTCGTCGTTGCCCTGGCGGCTGTCCCTCTGACGGGCGGGTGTGCCTACTCGCCGTCCATCGGGGTGCTCGGCGCGTACTTTCCCGACTGGCTGTTCTGTATCGTCGCCGGCGTCGTGCTCACGGTCGTCATCAATCTGATTCTCAAGCGCTTGCAGGTCGACCATCTGCTGGGGCCTTCAGCCGTGGTATATCCCTCGCTAGTCACCTTCCTTTCACTCGCTGTGTGGCTGACGCTGTTCCAACATTGAATCTCCTCAGGTGGATGCGATGGCGACGACTGCCAGCAGGACATCGAAGAGAAAGTGGCCGGCCATCATCCTGGTGGTGGTAACGCTATTGCTGCTGCTTTTCGTCGTCCGCCAGCTGGACCGCGCGCCTCGCACCGACGACGCCTATGTCTACGCGGATACGATCGACGTCGTGCCCGAGGTCAACGGGCGCATCGTCGAGCTGGCGGTGCACGACAACCAGGCGGTGAAGCAGGGCGATCTGCTGTTTCGCATCGATCCACGTCCGTACCAGGACGCGCTGGCGCGAGGCCGGGCGTCCCTCGTCGCGCTCGACCGTCAAATCGAGCTGACCCAGCGCACGGTCAATGCGCAGCAGTACAACGCGGAGTCGGTGCGTGCGGCCGTCGAGCGCGCGCGAGCCGCAGCCAGTCAGGCGTCCGATACGCTACACCGCACGGAGCCGCTGCTGTCGCACGGCTATGTGTCGGCGGAGGACGTCGACCTTGCGCGCACCGCACAACGCGCCACGCAGGCCGAACTAAGCGCCGCGCAACTGCAGGCGCAGCAGGCGGCAGCGGCTGTGAGCGGTGTCGATGCGCTGGTCGCGCAACGTGCCGTCGTCATCGCCGAGATCTCGTCTGCGGAGCTGAACCTCGAATATGCGACCGTGCGGGCGCCGTTCGACGGACGCATCGCGTCGTTGAAGACTTCGACGGGGCAGTTTGCGTCTGCGCTCAAGCCTGTCTTCACATTGATCGACACGCGCCGCTGGTACGTGGTCGCAAACTTTCGCGAGACGGAGCTCAAGGGCATCCGGACGGGAACGCCCGCCACGGTCTTTCTGATGAGCGATACGGGCCAGCGCTTCCAGGGCAGCGTCGACTCGATCAGCTACGGCGTCGCGCCCGATGAAGGCGGCCCTGGATTGCCCGGCGCGTTGCCGCGCATTCAACGCACGATTAACTGGGTCCACGTCTCGCAGCGCTTCCCGGTGAAGATCCGCGTCGACAATCCGAGCCCGGAGCTGTTTCGCGTCGGGACATCGGCGGTGGCTGTGCTGCACCCTGGGCGCGGCCACGACGGCGAAAGCCGCTGAGGAGCGCCCATGGCCGCCGCCGACTACCTGCCCGTCACGCTGCGCGATGCCGGCGCTTTCCTCGCGCGCGAGCTTGCGCCTTTTCCCGGGCGTCTCAATGTGATGTTGCGTTGCGTCTTGACGAGCGCAATCGTGATCGTCGCGTCGATGACGCTCGAGGTACCGTCGCTCGCGCTGTCGCTGCTGGTGGTGTTTTACGTCACGCAGTCGAATGTGGTGGTCACGCGGCTGGTCGGCTTGATGCTCATCGGTGGGTCGACGCTCGCGATCGGTCTGTCGATCCTGTTGCTGAAGTTCACGTTCGACTACCCGTTACTGCGCATCGTCGTCGCGAGTCTGCTGTTCTTCGGCAGCGTGTACCTGATACGGGTGCTGAAAATCGGCGCCGTATTCGTCATCGTCGCCATCGTCCTCATCTACGTGCAGAGCTTCGTCGACCAGACCGATCAGGCCGACCTGTTGATCCGGGCGGTGCTGTGGGTCTGGGTCGCCATCAATTATCCGATCGCGCTGACGCTGGTGGTCAATACGCTGCTATTGCCCGTCGAACCGCAGTTGCAGCTCAAGGCGGAAATCCATCGGCAACTGACGGCGTTGGAAGCGCGGCTGACGCAACTGATTGACGGCGGCAGGAACGCCGAGCCGATCACCTTGACGGCGGTCCAGCAAGGCGCGCTGACGCTGCAGAAGCTGCTGCGGTTCACGACGATGCGTGACGCGCGCTATCGCGAGCATCAGACGTTGCTGCTTGCGTGCATCGCGACCGTGTCGCGTCTGTATCGCGGCGCGAGCGAGTTGCCGGATACGTTGGCTGGTGCTTCGGCGGCGCGGCTCAAGATCTTGCGCGAGCTGGACGCGAACGTCAGGGCGCTCGACGAGTCGGTGACGTCGGGCGAACCCTATCGCTACGTCGACATGGCAACACCAGAAGAACGCAAGGCAGTCGACACGTTTCCCGCCGCAGCCGCATTGCAGCGCGCGCTGCACGCATTCGCCGAGCTGGATCCGAGCGGCGCCGCACCCGGCAAACCGCCCGCGAGCGAACCGATGGTCGCGCCCGACGCATGGAGCAATCCCGCGTACATGCGCTTTTCGCTGAAGACCCTGCTTGCCGTGCTGGTCTGCTACGTGTTCTACAACGCGGTCGACTGGCAAGGCATTCACACGATCATGCTGACGTGCGTGGCCGTCGCGCTGCCGAGCCTCGGCGCATCGATGCAGCGGGCCTTGCTGCGCGTCGCCGGGGCGGTCATCGGCAGCGCGGTGGCGCTATTCATGGTCGTGTTCGTGATTCCGCACCTCGACGACATCGTCGGCCTGCTGCTGATGACCTTGCCCGTCGTCGCGCTCGCCGCCTGGATATCCGCTGGTTCCGAACGGATCAGCTACGCGGGCGTCCAGCTGATTCTCGCCTTCTCGCTCGCGTTGCTCGAACAGTTCGCGCCGACCAGCAATCTCACTGAAATCCGCGACCGGATCGTTGGCGTCCTGCTGGGTGTCGGCGTGGCGACCTTCGTGCAGATGTCGTTCTGGCGCGAGGGCGAAGGCGACGTGCTGCGGCAAAAACTCGCGACGATGCTGCGCGCCATCGCCAGGCAGTTGCGCGCGCCACAGGCGGGCGTCGAGATACGGGATGAATTGCCCGCTGAGCAGCGCCAGCTGCAGGCATGGGCCACGCTGGCCGACTGCGAGGCGACGTTGTCGCGCGTCGCACTCGAGCCCGGCTGGCATGAAGGGGAGCCGGCCCAACTGACACTGCGCGCACAAACCGTCCTCGCGCAAGGCCGCGAGATCATGCTCGCCGGCAATGCGCTGAAGAACACGCTGGCGGCGCAAGCTGGTTTGGCAAGTCCGCAAATGGACCATGCAGCGCGCGCCGTTCAGGACCAGGCTAGCGCGGAAATCAACCGGTACGCGGACGATCTTGCCGCCAATCCGCCTGTCGCCCACGCGCCCCAACGCATCGGCATCGCCGCGCAGCCTCTCGAACCCGCCGACGTGCCACTCATCGCCGCAGCGCAAGACCTGTCGCGGCAGGTAGCGGGGCTGCCGGACTGGCGCATCGAGGCACCCGTCACGGCGTCCTCTTCGCAGGCCGTACGAACATGAGCGCGCGATCCGGTCCCCGTGTTGGGTCGTGGCGTCGCTGCGCCCTGTGCATCGCGTGGTCGTTGTGCCTCGGCCTGCCGGGTTGCGCGCTGATCCACAAAAACGGTACGCCGTATGCCGAGATTTCGCCCGGGCAGATCAATCTTGCTGACGACATCCATCTTGCGCGAGAAGGTTGGCCCGCGGCACGCTGGTGGGACCGCTATGGCGATGCGCAGCTCGACGCGCTCATCGAACAGGCGCTCGCCGACGCGCCGACGATGCTGATTGCGCGAACCCGCGTCGCGCAGGCGAAGTCGGACGTCGAGCTTGTCAGAGCGGGGTCGAGCCTTCAGGTGGTGGCGCAGGCGTCGCTGAATCGAGAGCACGTTTCCGCGAACGGCTTTCTCCGCGCGTACTCGATGAACATACCGGCGATAGGGGCGACGGGCCCCTGGTACACCGAGGGCACCGTCGGACTTGGGGCAAGTCTGAACGTCGATATCTGGGGCAAGCAGCGCGCGCAGGTCGCCGCGGCGCTCGGCGTGAGCAATGCGCAGCTTGCCGAGACGTCCGCCGTCGAACTCGAAATCTCGACCGACGTCGCGCAGCTGTACTACGGCATTCAGACGACTTACCAGCTTATCGATTTGCTGAACGAATCGCACGAGGTAGCGGTGTTCTCCGTGGAAACACACAACGCGCGTGCGGTGCGCGGCCTGGAGCCCCAAACCCAGTTCGAGGAAGCCCGTGCGCAGCAACTCGCCATCGAACGGCAGATCGTTTCGGCGCAAGACCAGATACGGCAGTTTCGCGAATCGTTGCGAGCGTTGGTCGGCGCGGGACCCAACGGCTTGCCTCCGATCGAGCCCGTTGCGTTGCCGCGCCCGCAAGCGGCCTTGCCCGCGACGCTTTCTTATGAACTCCTTGCCCGGCGGCCCGATCTTCAGGCGATGCGCTGGTACGTCGAGGCATCGTTCGACCGGATCGATGCAGCGAAAGCGGCGTTCTATCCGAGTTTCGACATCAAGGCATTCTTCGGCTTCAATGCGTTGCACCTCGCCGACCTCTTCACGCACGCAAGCCGGCAGATCGAACTGATTCCGGGCCTGTCTTTGCCGATCTTCGATGGCGGCCAGCTCAACGCGAACCTGAGCGGCGCACGTGAGGGCAGCAACCTGTTGATCGAGCAGTACAATCAGGCCGTCCTCAATGCGGTACGCGATGTCGCGCAGACCGGCAGCAGTCTGCAAGCCCTCGATGCGGAGACCGGGTTGCAGCAGCAACGGATCGAATCCGTTGCGTTCGCGCGAGACAGCGTTGAAGCGCACTATCAACGAGGGCTGACCAGCCGCCTGGCGGCGCTCCAGGCGCGGCAGCCTGTGATCGCCGAACAGATGACGCTGCTCACGCTCAACGCTCAGATGCTCGGTCAGGAGATTGCATTGACGAAGGCGCTCGGCGGCGGCTATCGCGCCGATCCGCCCGTCGAACTGAAGCCGCGTTGAACGGCGCGCTGACAGGATTCAGAACTGCTGTGTGCGTAGCGACTCGAATTCCGCGCGGCACACATCTCCAAACTTGGCGAGGATGTCGATCGAGCCATCCTCGAGCATCGCGCGAATCTCGATCAAGGACTTGTCCGGCGCGCGGTAAGTGTCGACGATCTTGCGTCCGATCACGTCGTCTTCTGTTGATGTTCGTTAATTGTGCTAGCCATGTTCACAGCAATTTGCGCTCTGCGTAGCAGAGCGACACTCCAAGCGTTTTCAGCGCGTCAATGTGCCGCTGCATGTCGTCGTACACATCGAACTTCTGTGTCTCGGAATAAAGATCGCTGCAATCGCGATACTCACGCATGTAGTTGACCAGCGCAGCAAACTCTTCGTCAGCTTCGCGAGTCAGCTCGAAAGCCGGGGTGGAGAGATCCATGCTGTGTATCTCGGCAAGCTTCGCCAGTTGCTTTCCGGTCTGAACGGGGAGTGCCTTGAGGGTGATGTGCTCTCGATCAAACTTCTCTTTCGCCGCCTGCAGCTCCTCGGCCGTGGGAATGGAGAACGGCTTGTTCAGCGCATCGATATCCTCGAACCCGAAAGCTCGTGCGATCGCGCGACGCGTGTCGAAACCGGAGGCATCGCCACGTTCGACACGCTGGATTGTCCGCACGCTCAAGCCGGAAAGGTCTGCAAGCTGCTCCTGCGACCATTGCCGGCTCTCGCGATAGAACTTGACCACTACGGCGAGTTCGCCTTCGGTCAGCAGGCGCGGCTGGGTCCTGGTTTGTTCCAAGGTTGGCAGCGCCTGCGAAGCCGCACGTCCGCGCCAGTCAACGCAACAAGTTCTTCAGGATCGCCGCTGCGATATCCCGACTCACCAAACCCAGCGCGTGATCGTGGGCGGCGACAAGCGCGTCGTAAGCCTGCCCTTGTGCAGGCACGCGTGCGAGCGTGTGCCCGGCGATCGGAGTAGCCTTCCCTGGAGGCCAGATCGTCCACAGTGCGTCGATAGTCGCCGTGTCCCCCGGTACGGAATCGAATTGCATCACGTCAACGCGAACTCGCCATATCGGCACGCCACCCGAGTCTGCCGCGTATACGCTTACCTGTTCGGAGCCAAGCAGCACCGCCAGATTTCCAGCGATAGTTCGCTGGATATTGCCCTTCAGCGGCTCGGCCCAGCGCTGGAACTCGTTAGGCCACACCTGATTGTCGGCAACGCTTACGACGATTTGCTGCCGGTCAACTAGTTGTGGAATCGTGACCGGGTTCACCACGACATATAACGGCACCGAAGTTCCCATGGTAATGAGTGTCGCGTCCGGCTTCAGCCGGTAGAAGTTAGACGCGGGTGAGCTGCCGCAGCCGCCAAGCGACATTGCAAACAGGACCAGAACGAATGGCACAAGGGCGCGTGTCACGGCTGGGTCTCCTTCTGCTTGCCGCGAATCAACGCTTCCGGATGCTGCTCCAGATAATCGGCAAGCGTCCGGAAGGCCGTCGCTGTGCGCGAAAGTTCCTGTACCGCATCGTTCGCGTTCTGCTGCAGGGCCGAGTCCGGCTGCAGCGCATTGTTGGCCGAGTCAAGCGCCGCGTGGGCCGCGGAGAGTGTGCCGTGCGCCTGCGGGACAACCTCGGTGTCGAGTTGGTCGAGCAGCGTCTTCGCACTCGACAGCGTCTGTTGCGTATTCTTGCCAATCGCTTCAAACGGAATCGTGTTCAGCTTCGCCAGGAGTTCCGTGACGTTGTCCTGAAGCCGCTGCAGGTTACCGGGTATGGTCGGCAGCTCAGGAGGTGATGACGCCCAGTTCACCGTGGCTTTTGGCGCGTTGGGAAAGAATTCGGCGGTCAGGTACAGTTGCCCGGTCAGCAGATTGCCCGTTTTAAGCTGGAGACGCATTCCCTTTGCGATGAGGTGCTCCAGCAGCGCGTGAGGATTGTTGCTCAGGCGGCCGCCGGCGCCAGTGCCCGTGTTGGTCTTATAGTGGGACGCGAAGAGTTCCGGATACAGATTGATTTCCACTGGAATGGTCAACCTCTCCGTCTTGGGATCAAAATTTGTATAGATCGCTGTCACTTCGCCAACCACAATGCCACGGAAGTCGACCGGCGCGCCCACGGTCAATCCACGAATCGATTCCGTGAAGTTCACAACGTACTTTTCGACGACGTGATAGTGCGCCTTCATCGCGTCAGCCCGATCTGGGAACAACGTAAAGGTTGAGTCGCTCGCAGCGACGGCCTCGTCGACCGCGCCCGGCAGCGACTCGAATGCCACGCCGCCGATCATGATCGACACGAGCGACTGCGAGTTCACCTGGATGCCATTCGACCCGACTGTCACGTCGACGCCGCTTGCGTGCCAGAAGCGAGTATCCGCAAGAACGAACCTGTCATACGGCGCGTTGATAAATACGCGCAGCGTCACACCGTGTCCATCAGGATCGAGCTTGTAGCTGGATATCTGTCCGACCTGCAGCCGTCGGAAGAACACCGGCGTGCCGGCATCGAGCGAGCCCATATTCGTGCTTTTCAGGACGAATTCGCGCCCCGGCACATCATTCGTGATCACCGGCGGGACTTCGAGACCGATGAAGTCGCGACGTCCGGTCTTCGATTTGCCTTTGTCCATTTCAATGTAGGAGCCGGACAGAAGCGTGCCGATGCCGGACACTGTCCCGCCGGATATGCGTGGGCGGACGACCCAGAAGCGGGTGTCGTCGACGAGCAGTTTCGTCGCATTTTTGTTGATGTCCGCGGACGCTATGACTCGCGTGCTATCGGGGGTCAACGTTACGGTCTTGATGACCCCGATATCGACGTTCTTGAGCTTGATCTTCGTCTTGCCCGCCTCAATACCGTCAGCGGTTGCGAAGCCAATCGTGATCGTTGGCCCCTTCTCGATAACCGCCTTGACAGCGAGCCACCCTCCGATCAGGACCGCGATGATGGGTACGAGCCACACTACTTGCAGGCGCCAGTGCGACCGCGGCACAGGCTCCGCGTCGGGAAAATCAGGCTTTTTCTCGAGTCCTGACATGATCTTGCTCCACTTCGTCCCATATCAGGCGGGCATCGAACGCCATCGCCGCGAACATCGTCAGCACCACCACTGCGCCAAACGCGATTGCCGCGTTACCGGCCTGGATCGTCGCAAGTGCCTGGAACTGCACGAGCGCGACGAGCATCGTGATCACGTAGATGTCGAGCATCGACCAGCGCCCCACAAACTCGACCATTCGATAGATCCGTGTGCGCTCGACGGCGTGCCAGCGCGAGTGCATCTGCGTCGAGATCGTCAGGTATCCGAGTGCGAGGATCTTGAGCATCGGAACAGCGATGCTGGCGACGAACACGACGATCGCCAGCGGCCAGGATCCGGATGTCCAGAGGTAGACGACGCCAGAGAGGATCGTGTCGTTCTCTGTCCCGAAGAGCGAGTTCGTGTACATCACAGGCAACATGTTGGCTGGGATATACATCACAATCGCGGCAATCAGGAAGGCCCACGTGCGCGACAGGCTTGCTGGCTTGCGCAGGTGCACCGTCGCACCACAGCGAGGGCAGTGGAACGCGTGAGCATTAACGACCTGCGCGCTTGCGAGCAGTCCACAATCGTGACACCGCGCGAGACCGCATCGTGCTGCGGTAACCGCACCTTGCAGTGACGCCCCGTCCAGGCCTGGCTCCGCGCCCGTGTGCTCAACGGCGGTGACGCGCGACCACAGGTTGCGCGAGTCGAAAGCTGATCCGGCCGCCGCCAATACGAACACAAGTAGCCCAAACGACCACAGCGCGGGGCCCACCACCACGCCTGCGATCGCGGACAACTTCACGAGGGCAACCAGCAAACCGAGGATCAGTACTTCGGTCATTCCCCAAGGCTGGCAGAGATGGCACAGCCGGAATATGGCCGGACCGCCCCAAGGTACACGGTCAAACTTGAGTGGTATTAGTAGCCATAGCATGCTCACCGTCTGCAAGATCGGCATCAGAACCGTGGTTGCAAACACCAGTCCCGCAATTGGCCACTTCCCATCGTGGTACAGCGCGCTCACAGCGCCCAGGAGTGTCGTCTCAACGACAGTCCCATTAACCGACAGACCGACAATCGGATACACGTTTGAAATTGCGAAGAGTACAACTGCGGCGATGGACAGCGCGAGTCCGCGATCGAGGCTGTTGGGGAGCTCGCGCCACAGCGGGGCCCGGCAGCGCCGGCATCGCAAACCGCCGCCCTCCGGCACAGCCACCTCCCGCTGCAGGAGATCGCAGTCGTGGCAGGCGATGAGTTTCCCGTGATCCATTCGGTCACCTGTGAAACAGGTTGCGAAACCGCGGCTTGCGGTTGCGACTGTCCGCTCTCCCGCGCCGGCACGGTCATCTGTTCAACCAGGGCCACCCAAACGCCAGATCAGAACCCTTGGGTGCGCATGGTGCGGCAGCGTCAGCGCACCGTCATCCTGGGTGTCTTCGCCCCCCAACTTCCGAACCGGCCATCAGTCCGTTCTGATCGAAGATGAGCCCATAACGTTTCCTTTAGTTGCCAACTGTCTGTTGAATACAGTCCCGCACCCATGCCCGTCACGACGACGGTCCACGTGGCTGTCCGGCTCAAGTTTGGTTAGCGGTCTGGTCTATCGCAATGAGACCTTGGTCTCATTGCGATCTCGACGAGAAGCGTGCCTTCAGCGCAGGGCGTGCGCTCCGGAGCGTCTTGATCAGGCTCGTGTCGTTGAAGGCCAATTAAAAAGGACTGAGGCGAGCGTGGCCAACTCCGTCAAAGTGATAGTTCTGGGGTTGATCGCACAGGTTGATCGCCAACGAGAACTGAGCCCGATCATGAGCTGAGCGCAAGCAGGGCTAGCGTAGGCCTTTCTCATCGAGCGAAAGCAGGTATGCTGCGGCGATTCGCTCGAGTGACCGTGACATGGAAGAGCCACGCTCCGTGCTTAAGGAAATGACTTTCCGAGCGCCGCTCACGGCTCCTTGCAGATACTGTCGCGGCGCAAATGCTGGCGCAAACCTTTATTCGACAGTTCTTACCTACCGTGGCCGCCGCATTACTCCCTTCAGACTGCTGCACACGTGCGTGGCCTGGCGCACGCCGATACTCCATGGCGAACGACCGTTGTGTCTTGACAGCGGTTCCCCTGGACCGACGAGTGGTTACGATCAAAAAGCTGGGCGAACTGGTTCCGGTCAACTGCTTTGGTCTGTCCAACATGAGCGCGGTGATGAACCGCGTCTCGCTGCTCGAGATGACGGAGTCCGACGTCGATCAGTACTTCAGTCTGCTCTACCGGGTTCTCGCCAACAAGGCATCGGACCGGCCCGTCCCCGTGCCGACGCCGCAGCAAAATGCCGCCGCCGTTAGTCAACCCTCGCGATCGGTGGTCGCCGAGCTTGGCGGCGATCAGACGGACATCGAACGGTTCGTGTTCTACGCATCGAACCCTTCGAAAGCTACGCCATCGGATATGTGCTGGGCGACAAGAGTGACCTTGCACGCGATCATCGCCATGCCGGACCCCGAACGGGATATTGTCCTGCTTCGCACGACGACGCCGGAGGGCAGTCACGACGCGCCGCCCGCGCAGCAGTCGGGCACGCCGGACACAGCCAGGCCATTACCCGCATCGTCACAGCCAGATAGTGCCGATGCGCGCTAGCGCAGGGAGATTGAAGGTGTCCATCGCGTCGTCAGTCCCGCGCATCTCCGTGGCGCTCCATGGCACGGCGCATCGATTCGTCATCACAAGCGGCTTCACGCCGCCCTACGCGCGTCACTGACGCCGCCGCGATGACCTACATTGCGACGGCGCCCGGCGATATCACGACTACAGCACTTTCCCCTTCTCCAGATTCTTCCCGGTAGCAGCGTTATAGCGCTCGACGTAGTCATCCATCAGCGCTCGCACTGCGCGTCCGATCTTCCGGTAATCCGACTCGTTCAGGTTGGCGAGCGAAATTCGCCCGGAGCGATGCTGAGTTCCAAATCCGAGCCCGGGAAGGACGACGACTCTTGTCTCGCTCGCCAGTCGGAAGAGCAGTTCCGACGGCTTCGTGTTCTGCTCCAGCCACTGGACGAACTCATTGCCATAGGTTCGGCCGCCGAGGAAATGCAGGTCCAGTATCGAGTAGTAATCCACCTGATTCGGGTCATCGTCTTTGAAGGGGATCCCGATCTCCTGGTACAACGCCCGCTTGCGGGCGCGGATGAGCCGCTTGAGGGCTTTCTTGTACGCGTCTGGCGTGTCCATCAGTGAGAACAGCGAGAACAGAACCATCTGTACCTGCTGCGGCGTAGAAAGCCCCGCTGTATGGTTCAGCGCGACCGTGCGGCTGTCCGCCACGAGACGGTCGATGAATTTGAGCTTGTCCGGCTCGGTGGTAATCGACTCATACCGGTGATGCAATTCCTTCTTCGCATCGTTTGGAAGCTGTGCGATTAGCCGGTCGAGCACGTTGTCCTTGTGCGTGACAACGGTGCCGAGCCGCCAGCCCGTGGCGCCGAAATATTTGGAGTACGAGTAGACAAGAATCGTATTCTGCGGTGCGAGAGCGAAGAGCGACACGAAGTCGTCCGCAAACGTCCCATAGACGTCGTCGGTGAGCAATATCAGATCAGGCCGCTCTTTGACGATGTCCGCGATGTACTGGAGGCTTTCATCGCTAAGCTTGACCGACGGCGGATTGCTCGGATTGACGAGGAAAAACGCCTTCACCTTCGGGTCGCGCAGCTTGTCGAGTTCCTGGTTCGAGTACTGCCAATTGTTGGCGACATCGGCGTCCACGTTCACCACTTCGAGCTGGTAGTCGTTGAGCCTGGGTATCTCGATGTAAGGGGTGAAGATAGGCCGCCCCAAAGCAATGGTGTCTCCCGCCTTGATGAGTATCCGTCAGCGTAACCCGTCAGAAGTTGGAATATAGTACGAGACCAACAACGCCGCGAGAGATCAGGACGAGGTGAGCGAGATCCCGCTGCGACAGTGCGACGGCTCTCTGGATGTCAGAACGCG
>NZ_VZQQ01000091.1 GCF_014397785.1 Paraburkholderia podalyriae | reverse complement strand
AGATCCAGATAGATCGTGGCCACGATCATGGAACGATCTTCACGTGGTCTACGCCGGACCTACCCACGCTCTCACATCATGCCCCACGCGCGCGCGAATCGGGGACCGGCCCTGCCGAGCCGCTTACCATTGAGTGCAATGTCAGTGACTACGGCTCGGAGCGTAAGGAGCGATGCCGGACACATGTGAAACGGCGGTGCGAGATTGGTAACACTGGGTTACCGGCTTACGGCGGATACCGGTCCATGAGAGTGACGCTCGGTCTGCATCGAGCGGGCCTGCTGCTGGCACAACTGCAAACGGCCGATGCCAGCAGGCACACTACATATGCGTCGAAACGACCGCCTCGTGGGGACGACATTCGCGGCGGTCCAAGGCGCGGTATCTGTCTCGCGCGGGGACGGGACACGCATTCGCCTGCTCATTCCGCCTGGTTCGCCGTTGCTATCGCTATATAGTTGAATTCCACTGTGTGTCGGGCGGACGTCCTGCAATCACGTTCGCCGTGCCATCCCTATCTTCCTGTTTACGGTGAGGGGTGGGGCGCCCTTCGCGACCAATGCGTCGAAGGCTTCCCGCGCGTCCTTTAGCTCCTGCATGGCAGCAGCAAATCGCGCCAGCTCCAGCGTCGTCGGCGGTTCATCGGGGTACTGCAGGTAGTGTGCTTCCAGCCTTTGCGATGCGGCCTGTACCTCGCGCGCAGCGCTCACGACTCGCTCGAGGGCCGATGCTTCCGCCGATACTGCTTTTACTTTCATCGTCATCGTCGCTTTTAACGAACAAACGCTCGTGCTTCGAAAACACGTCGGTGAGGGTCGATAACCGTTGTTGCCCGAGGCATCGGATGCACTGATTGCGAACCTACGCTGCGTCCGGTCACTGCACAACCATCACGGATGGTGCGCGGCGAGAACTGCATCATCTGCCTGCAAAGTCTGCAGTGGTTAGGGCTACCGCGGCACCGGCTTTCTTGAGCATTCTTCTTTCGACGGCTGCCATTATCCGCTGTCGTCCGTCGGCAAATGCTTTCAATACGCGCGCCTGGTTCGCGCCGGCCGGCAACCAGAAATGCTGTTCGAGCGCGTCGCGGGTGATTGAGCATTGCACCGACCGGTTGCGAATAGATGCAACGAAAGCGACCACTTTTCCGTCTGATGAAACGCAGGGTTCCGCGGTGAGGGTGTCGTCCATAGTTGTATAGAGTCCTTATTGACCAAACGCAGAATTGCCGCCGAGAGCACCCGCTGGCATACCCGGTCAATAGTAAGCCAGACGGCCCCCGGGGTTGACCGCTGTCGAGATTTTCTTCCCTTGTAGTTGCATCGGCGACCAACTCGCGACTTCGATGGCGTGGTGCAATAGAAACTCCAAAGTGCTATCGATGAGGCGAGTTCCGCCTGGATGTGCGAGCCCTCTGCCGGTTGGCCTAACCCATCGACAGTTCCGAACTGGAGACGGATATTTCAGGCGGGAATGCATCGATGCTTTCCAGCAGTCTCTGCAGTCGTTGTTGCTGGTTCGGTGAAAGACCCTGCGTCGCAAGTGCCTGAAGCACGCGCCTGCGCCAGTAAGTTCTGGTGAATAGAGACTGCGCTCCTTCCGCGCCCAGCACCTGCTCGAGATGGCCAATCGCGGGGGCGATATTACGGAACGTGTAGGGACTTATGCCCGTCGGGTTTCTGTCAGTGAAGGTCATTTCGTGCGCTCTGATTTACCTGCTTCTGCTTTGCAGCATATGTCCGGAAAAAATGGTTTCGCCCATCTTTACTGGTATGAAAAATATAACAATATGGGTCAGGGCTTGAAATCAAGCAATGCAACAAACAGGCTGCTGCGACGACCCAATCACACGGCGCTAGCGCCAGCACATACTCCTGGCCCGCGGGTCCCGGGCGGGAACACCTGCCATGTGCCGTCATCGTGCCGGAAGAAAAAAAGCGCAACCGAACCTTCCGGTCGCTGTACCTCGACGCGTGCGTAGCGTCCGCGGCTAGAGCCTGTGCGACTGAATCGGGTTACCCGAATCGGCGTCGCCGCAGCTGGCGTCAGCCATTTTTCAACCAGCGAACGCAGGGACCTTTCTGCCGTGTTCATCCGCTCCTCCTTCAGTTTCGTTACCGTCGGCTCGGCGTTGCCCTGTGGCACTCGCCTCGATGTGCCTGCGGCCTCGAAGAAAGTGGTCACTTCGCGTGATGGATGTCGGACGAAATCAAACGAAGCTACGGCAGGCGACCTGCGCAACGGCGCCTGAAAATTTCTGGCGCAGGAGACGAGTGCCGTGACGGCGTGCGAGGCGCACCGGGCGCCTCCGAGCGCCACAGGCGGCAACCCCGCAAGCAAGGCGGGCGGGGTGCTCGCCTGAACGATTTGACAGCAGTGAGCTACGATAAAACGCTATTACTTCTCACTGCTTTCGACCGGTGCTGCAAGCTGTCGAGTCCGCTTGACCGAGGTCGAAGCCGCCGCGCTGATATTGCTCTCCGCAGTCTCTACCGCCTGCTTTGCGGCCTTCGTCGCAGTTTCATATGCCGTGTTCGCCGTCTCGCTTACCGTCGTGATGAACGTCTTCCATGCCGTCACAGCGGTTTCGCTTCCTGCGGGCGCATTTTTCGCAAAGTTCTCGACGAAGCCCTGCGCATCGCGCTGGTACTGCCTGAACTGCGCTTCGGCAACCGCCGCGAATTCGGCTTGAGTGCTGGAGATAATTTCGTAAACGTGACGCCAGTGCGACTGTGCTTTTTCCATGGCTGGTTGAGCCTGGTTTGACTGTTGTGCGAACAACGCCCGCGGCTCTCCGGCTGAAAACGCGTTGACCAGGATTTCCTGATTTTCCGCGAGGCTTGATTTGACCGCTTGCAGATTCAGCTCGACCAGCTTTTCGATTCCGTTGAACGCTTTGGTCAGGAGGTCAAACGTTGTGTCAACGCCGGCTTTCTGCGCGGCGACGACTTGTTCCGGAGTAATACTGTTCATCACTAACTCCATAGAAGGTGAGGGAACCAGTGTCCCAAGGCCCAATGAACCGAATCGCGGGCTATGAGCTACAAAGAGCCGCAAAAATGGACCGATTGATGCGATGCAGCAAAATCATTCTAGAGAGGAGTGGCCGAATGTCAATGGCCTTTCGGCCCGCATGGTACGCGGGCCGTGCGGACGACGCTGAAAGTCTTTATGGCATTGGAGGAACACAAATCTAAGTGAAAACCCTAAACAGACGGATAGCGCAAGATTCCCAGATATTGGGGTTTACGCGTACTTGTGCAGTGCGGCAAAAAATTTGTACAGTCATCCTCGTTCCGAAGTTCTAAGGAACCTGATGTGCAGAGTTGTTTCCGCTCGCGCGTTCAGACGCAGTTGCTGGTCGCGACGCGGCACGCCCAATGTTCGCCAGAAGGCTGGTGCACGGGTTGCGCTTCGATGTTGAGGCATCGAGGAATCCTGGGTGCCACACCGTCGAATCCGCACCCAGCGCGAAAACGTCATCGGCCGCATCGTTTTAGCGTGACCAGTTCGGACAAGGTCGGGGAAGCTCTGTCATTGGAGCTTCAATGGACGGGGTGATTGAAGTCATCAGGGCAGTTCGCCACATTGCGCGAGCGGAGAAATCCGAGGTAACGGCTTAATGTTGCGCAAAGATTTGCCAGGAATTGTTTTTGGTTTGACGCCGATGTCCGGTGTGGTAAATAGTTGTGCGGCCAACGAGGATGGAATTTCGGAGTGCTATCAAGGTGATGTAGGTGCGCCACAGGAGTCACGAAGCTGTCATGGCCAACCAGTAACGTCACTCGTCGCCGCGAACAAACCGGCGCTGAAATCTATAAAGAATAAAGCTGAGAGACCCAAGCGATGAATCGACATCTACAAAATATTGGCCACCTCGAGCGTAGCGTCGAGGACGACCGCCTCAGGCGCGCGTTGGCCGCACGCCTCGACAGGGCATTCAAACGGGCCGGAATCCGTTCAGCCCGCGCTGCGAAGAGGTTAGGCGTGAGGGAAGACGACGTGCAATATTGGCGCAGCGGAATCACCGTCCCGCCGCTGAACGCTTGTATGCGTCTCGCTACTGTGCTCCAGCTCGATGTTCACTGGCTTTGTACAGGGCAGCCTCAGGGTGCCTGATTCGCATCTCGTGGTAATCGTGGGTCAATGGAGTCTCTTTCCCGTAAATGCCCATTCGTTCTGATGTTCGCAGCTTGGTCGGCATCGCGCCCGCAATGATGCAGTTGTACGCATTTCTGATGCGGCACAGCAGGCGTCTCTTCCGCAAACCCGGAGGGAATCGATGTGAAGGCAGTTAAACAAGATGCGGCGTTCGACCAGGCGCCGCGCCTCAATAAGTGCGAGATGGAGTTGTCGCGAGGCACCTCGCATATCGCGAGCACGCTGTACGAGGAAAGCATGCTTGCGGCGGT
Organism: Paraburkholderia podalyriae; assembly: GCF_014397785.1. Taxonomy (GTDB): domain Bacteria; phylum Pseudomonadota; class Gammaproteobacteria; order Burkholderiales; family Burkholderiaceae; genus Paraburkholderia; species Paraburkholderia podalyriae. The sequence goes on along the minus strand of NZ_VZQQ01000091.1, from coordinate 14,725 downwards.
GAGGGAAACCATTCTTCACTTCGAGGCCTCGCACCGACGCGACGACCTGAAGGCATTTGCGCACGCCCTTCTCTGAAGACTGGAGCAGCGCGGGAAGCCGCTGGGGGCAAGGTGCTCCAGCGCTTTATTGAGCGCGACCGTTTGCCAGAGGAGGTACCCAGCGCGCCGCCAGTACCTGTGTCTGCTCGCAAACCTGCCGCCCGGAAGCTGAAAGGTACGGCCTTACCGCCGACCAACGCTCGCCAAGCAGCGTGAGCCGCATACGTGCAGGCGAACTACAAGTTTCAATTCTTAACCGCAACAACCGAGGTAAGAACATGTCAAAGCGAATCGCTTATGTCACCGGCGGCATGGGTGGAATTGGTACAGAAATTTCTCAGCGGTTGTTCAAGGACGGATTCACGGTCGTCGCCGGTTGTGGACCCAACTCTCCCCGGCGGGAAAGATGGCTGAAGGAGCAGGAGGCGCTTGGATTTTCCTTCACCGCTTCCGAAGGGAATGTCAGTGACTGGGAGTCTACCGTGGCTGCGTTTGCCAGGGTGAAGAAGGACGTCGGCGAGATTGACGTGCTGGTGAACAACGCCGGCATTACGCGGGATGGCACGTTTCGCAAGATGTCCAGAGAGAACTGGAACGATGTCATTGACACGAACCTGACCAGCCTCTTCAATGTCACCAAGCAGGTCATCGAGGGGATGGTCAGCAGGGAGTGGGGGCGAATCATCAACATCTCATCCGTGAATGGCCAGAAGGGGCAGTTCGGCCAGACGAACTACTCGACTGCCAAGGCGGGTATTCACGGCTTCACGATGTCGCTTGCCCAGGAAGTGGCAACGAAGGGCATTACCGTGAATACGGTTTCACCGGGATACATCGGCACGGATATGGTTCGTGCCGTACGTCCCGAAGTACTGGATGCAATCGTCCAGAGCATCCCGGTTCGCCGTCTCGGAGAGGCCTCGGAGATTGCCTCGATTGTTTCGTGGCTTGCCGGCAACGAATCAGCCTTCGCGACGGGTGCAGACTTCTCACTGAACGGTGGGCTCCATATGAGTTGAGGCCTGCGCGACGCCGGCGCATGTGAGCAACAACTGAAAGCACCGTAGTCGCGCGCAAGGACGGATGACGATGGGCGCAAAGCCTCGCGACGCGTTTGCTGGTAACGGGGCGTCCGCGATGCGATGCGGCCATAAACCGCATCGACTCTCATCGGCGTCTTTCGGGGAAAAGTGGCGTTCGCGTTTTCACGGGATGCGCAGTGGTCTCCGCCACAAGCTTGCCAACATGAGCCGTGTCGTCCGGGTCGCTTTAACGGGTTAAGCGTCTTTTATTTCATCGTTTGGACCGTCGAACAGCGCCACGCTTGCGGCGGCATTACACGACGCAGGCGGTTGATAGCGGTCCGCCGCACAGTGACATCAGGCGTACATGTTCGGCGTGGAAGCGACGGACGTTCGCGCATCAATGGAGCTGCCCGCGAATACTGGGCGCCGAGGCAAGCTATCCGAAGATTTTATGGAGCTGACCATGGCCACAAGCCGCAAGTCTGCATTGAAGAGAATCAACCAGTCGGAAATTCCCGGGACGGGCGACAAACTCGGACCCGCACTCGCGCCGGTCGCCGCAGCCATTGCAGAGGAGCTCGCGGTGCTGTTGGCAGCCGTCCTGGATGGTCGAAAGAAACGAACGCTCGACCGACTGTCGCAGGCTCTCAGCGACGCCGTTCCCGAGTTACTCCGACGTGCGGTTGAGCAGGAATTGCTCGCAGGAGAAGAGGCGGATTCAGAACGTTGCGCGATGCTCGTCGCCGCACTACATGCGGGTGCGACGCCTGGCTCCGAATAGACTCTTGCTGCAACGACCTGCGGCCCAGTCTGACGGGGCAGCCGACTTTCGGCGTGCAAGCCAAACTGGGCTCAGCGACAGTGCACGGCGAGACCACACTAGCGCAGCTGCGCTGTTTGGGGCAACGTCAACCTTGTCGGAACATGGCCATGCACGAAGGTACTCAAGCCGCTCGGTGGCCTATGCTTGATTTGTAACGGCACTCAGATTCCGATTTTGCCGACTCGTGTGGGGCCGGTTGTCATTGTCGCCTTGACCCGTCGTCACGCCGTGAACGCGTTCCGGCGGCAGCGTTCCTGCAATAGGCGCATGTCGGAGCAAATCGACTCCGGCCTGCATTGCAGGTTTTTTGTTCTCAACTGGGTACAAAAGGCCTGGCATCTCGAATACTCCTATTGTTAATTCCGTTTTTCTCATGTTAAAACGTCGATTCACGTGGGGCGTTGCGCTGGCGACGTGTCACCAACACACTTCTTTTTTGGAACATCAGGAAAATGGCAACAGGTATCGTCAAGTGGTTCAATGATGCGAAGGGCTTTGGCTTTATCACGCCGGATGGCGGCGGCGAGGACCTGTTCGCACATTTTTCGGAAATCCAGTCGAGCGGTTTCAAGTCGCTGCAGGAAAACCAGAAAGTCAGCTTCGAGGTAAAGCAGGGACCGAAGGGCAAGCAGGCGGCGAGCATCCAGCCGCTGTAACCGGGTAACCCGTCGGCTTGGCAAACAAATGGCCCCTTGCGGGCCATTTATCATTTCGAGCGTCGGATTGCCTGTGCTACGCCGACGCTTTAGCGAACGCAGATTTTTTTGCTCCGCTCTCACCAGGCTTGACCCTTGACCGGTATCCGTTTGCTCTCCAGTGCCCACAGCGGGCGGCGACCGAACATAGCGCTACCCGCCTCGGGTTGGCCGAGCTGCAGCCAATTCGGAAAGTGGTCATCAAATTCCTGGGCGGAAATGTTCCCGAGGCGCGCACAGGCCTCGGAAGGCAGGGCAATGGAGCGCTCCGTACTCGATAGCACCAAACTAGCGAGCCGGAGGACACGGAGACGCACCTCTCTGGGGACGGGATACTCGGAAACGTGCAGGGGCAATGCTTCCATGCACACACGCCGTCGCACCTCGTAGCTGAGCGCACCCTTCCTGTCGCGACGAACCAACGTCGACCCTCGCAGGTGCCTCCGCACGTAGAGGGCGCGCAGGACAGGAGCAAGAGCAAGTGCCAGAACCGATACCGTCATCATGACGTCCTCCAAATGACACCAGATTTCAGGTATCCGCGCAAAATGCGTGCCATCTCCAAAAAACGAATTCGACGTCAGGTTCCGCCAGGAGGCCGTTGATTCAGTTGGACCGGTTCCTTAGCAACACGAATTGTCACAGTCCGACGAGTCAAGTGACGTCAGCGGGGCGACGGCTCGCACGTTTATATAGCGGGGGCAACGGGCCTCACATCCTGAGGAGAGGTGCAGCAATGAACAAATTTTGTGTGGTTGCTGTTGCATCAGTGTTCTTCATAAGCGCCGTCTACGCCCAGACGTCCGCGCCGGCGGCACCCAGCAAGGCAGCAGCTCCCGCTGCTGCAACTCAGTCAGGGTCGTCAAGCTGTGAAACACAGGCGGTTGGCAAAGACGGGAAGCCGCTGACCGGCGCAGCGAAGTCGTCCTTCATGAAAAAGTGCGAGGGCAATGCCAAGAGTGCGGCGTCGACCGCATGCGAAGCCAAGGCGGGTGGGAAAGACGGCAGACTTCTCGCTGGCGCTGCGAAAGCGTCCTTTATGAAGAAGTGCGAGGCGGGTGCCGGATAACTAATCCGTCGCTCGACTCATAGGCCGGCCGGCGAGCCGGCTGTTCTGCTTCGGTGCAGCCGGCTCCTATCGCGCAGACTCACTCGTCGCTCTCCTTCGTCAATAGAGAGACCCTGAAATTTAGTCAGTCAGGGCGTGCCTGCTCTACACCCCGTGTCTGGTACCCAAGACCAGCCAAATCCGCACGCCGGGCGCGCACTGCACAAATTCAATCGGTCCAGCGGTCCCGCACGGGGTGGCATCTCCAATCGAGTCTGGAAATCGCTGATAAACGATATATACGGTATATATCGTTTATCAGTCTGGAGATGACCATGGCAGAGCCGAGCATCAGGAAGTCAACGAAGAAAGCCTTTCACTTTCCGAAGAATGCAAGCGGCCATGCGAAGGTGGGTGACGAGCAGGCAGGTGAGGCAAATGCTCCGGGCGTCGAAGCCGCAGATGCTAAACCGGCTCGGACAATGGTCGCAAAACAGGAGCGCGCGGCAGCCCTCGAGGCGGCTCAGGTCGCTCCAGCGGGTGAAGTGAACGCGAAGCGCATGAAGAAGGAGAAGGTCGTGCGCGACAGCTTCACCATGCCGAAGTCCGACTACGAAAAAATCGCGGTACTGAAACAGAAGTGTCTCAGCGCTGGCGTGTCGGTTAAAAAGAGTGAGATTCTTCGCGCTGGCCTGCTCTTGCTGGACTCGGCGCCCACCACCGAGGGTCTGCTGGCAGCCGGCTTCGTTGAGTCGCAAGTCATCAATGCGATGCAGGCGCTTAACCACCTCGATTTGGACCTGGTCGACAGAATCATCGCCGACGAGCGTCGACTCAATGCCATGGAAGCGGAAGTCGATGAAGAGTGCATCAACATCATCGCGCGGCACCAACCGGCTGCACGCGACCTGCGTCTGCTGATGGCCATCTCGAAGACCGTCACGAACCTCGAGCGTGCAGGGGATGAAGCGCGGAAAGTCGCGAAGCGGACTCGGCGAATTGCAGAAGACGGCAACGCAATGGCCATCAATATCGCGGAAATCGCGTTATCCGGTGAGATGGCCATGACTATCCTCCGCCGTGCACTTGATGCATTCGCGCGCCGCGACACAAGGTGCTGCAGCACAAATCCTCCGCGACGACGACGCTATCGATGACCAGTTTCGTTTGTTCATCTATAAGCTGGTGAAGTACATGAGGGAGGCTCCCCGAATCATCCCCATCGCGCTGGACTACCTCTTCATCGCAAAGGCCATCGAACGCATGGGCGACCATGCGACGAACATAGCGGAATTAATCATCTACATTGTCGAAGGCACGGACGTGCGCCATATCTCCGGCAAACAGCTCGAACAGGAAGCCATGCAGCATGAGGTGCATGGGGAGCGTAGTGGGAGGGAATTCGATACAGACAAACGTGACCGCTGAGGAGCGTTGCGGCACCTCTCGCTATGCCAAATAGGCGTTTCGTCGCGGCCGACTTGTTCTCCCGGCATGCTGTGCACCGCAGCGGTGCGCAGCGGTCACAAAAAATTCATTTAATAATTTCTCCGCCCGGCCGTAATCAAGGCGCACCGCTGTCATGCGTACAGCATTTTTATCGGGCGCCATCCGTAGTTGAAGGCTTGGGCGTCGTCTTGAGTATCGTAGGTCCCCAATGCGCAACCTCACGGTGAAGAGCCGTCTTGTCCTTCTCACTATGGCAGTGGCCGTTGTCCTTGTCGGCGTGGGCGTAGTCGGCCTGCTTGGCGTTACCCGAGCAACCGATGCTTTGCAGCGTATGTTCGAAGGACGGGCAAAGGCCCTGCAAGTCATATCCACAATCGACGAACTGGTCGCGGAGACCCGCTTTTCGGTGAGCGACGCCATCCTTGACCCGTCTGCACAGAAAACGAAGCTCGTGGCTGAGGCGGCCGAAGCTCGTGTCCATCAGGTGGACGAGTTGATGGGGCAGTACCTGGGGAATGGTGCAACTGGAGAGGAAAAAGAGTTGGCCTTGCAGTTTTCGTCGAACTGGACCGGTCTGCGAGATAAGGGCTTGAGACCAGCAATAAAGCTGCTCGCTGAAAACAACCTGTCGGAAGCACAATGGGTCGAGACGCAAACCATTGAGCCTATGACGAAAGCTGTCAGGTCTCAGGGCAACGAGCTGCGCAAGAGGGAAGTGACCTCCGCGCAGGGAGAATACGACCACGCGCGCAAGATGGGTCACATCGAACAATCAGTGGTCGTCGCGTTCATTCTCGGTGGACTGGGAATCGTCGCGCTGCTTTGTGCGAGTATGGCGCACAGCCTCTTTCGGGAACTGGGGGGGGAGCCATATCTTACCGCCGATGTAGCTCGACGCGTCGCGAGCGGTGACCTCTCCGTGAGCGTTCCCGTAAAACCGGGCGACACACGCAGTGTTCTATTTGCGATGGCAACAATGCGTGAGCGCCTTGCAGCGATGATTGGCGAAATCCGTTCGTCCACTGAGACCATCGCGGATGCGACGGCCGAAATTGCCGCCGGCAACACCATGTTGGCCGGAAGGACTGAAGAACATGCGGCCAGTATCCAACAGACTTCTGCGAGCATGGAGCAAATCGCATCAAACGTCAAAGCCAACGTTGAGCACGCCCGGCAAGCGCAGTCGCTTGCTCGTGTCGCGTCTGGGAAGGCTCAAGACGGCGACCGCGCAGCAAAGGACGTCGTTGAGCGAATGAACGAACTGGCACAACGTTCCGCGCGCATACGCGAGATAACGTCGGTAATCGAAGGCATATCATTCCAGACAAATCTTCTCGCGCTGAACGCCGCCGTTGAAGCGGCCCGAGCCGGCAGTCATGGGCGTGGTTTCGCAGTGGTAGCGCAGGAAGTTCGCGCACTTGCGGAGAGCAGCGCGCGTGCCGCGAAGGAAATCGATGCGCTCATCAAAGGCATGACCTCCGAAGTCGACCTTAGCAGCGCCGCGGTGAAGAGAGCGGGCGCGACCATCGTAGATTTGATTGATGCAGTCACGGGCGTCTCGCATCTGGTCGAGTCAATTGCGGTCGAATCGAATGAGCAAAGCGCAGGTATTAAGCAGGTCAACGCAGTAGTCGTAACGATGGACCATATGACACAGAATAATGCTTCGTTTGCGCAGGAAGGGGTTCAGGCCGCTAGCGCCCTCGCAAACCAGGCTCAGCATCTCCGCGCGGCCGTATTGGCCTTTCAGCTCTGACGTGGTTACTCGCGCGTCTTAACGCACGGCGACTTTACGAACTGACTGCCAGTCGCAGGCGATGTTTGTCAGGGAGTTCATCGTGCAAGAGTGACCCGCAAAAATTTTTCGACACAACGAGAATGCAGAGTTCGACGTGAACGTGACCGACAAGTTTAAGGTGCTGTTTCTATGCAGGGAGAATTCAGCGCGAAGCATAATCGCAGAAGCCATGCTTCGTGAGCTTGCAGGCGACCGTTTCGAGGCGTTCAGTGCGGGCGCCGCGCCCACAACCCAAGTTCACCCCTTTGCTCCGACCCGGCATCTCCGCAGTTCAGCGGCTCAATCCGAAGAGCTGGCTGGAATTCACAGGCGAACGGGCTCCACGGGTCGACCTGATTATCACGATGGCCGACCAGGTGGAGGAATACCACGCTCCTGTCTTCCCTGGAGAGCCGGAGTTCTGTGAGTGGCGCTTTACGGACCCGCTTTGCGAGGGTATGAGTGACATCGAGCGAGCACGGTCATCTGCGAAGGTCTTTTGGCAGATTTTGCAGCGCGTGGAGTTATTCATCGCTCTGCCGCGACAATCGAAGCATGTTCCCGGCCCGACATCAGGCCGAACGTTGAGACCTCTCGAAAGCGAGTCTGAACTTGCTGACTAGCACGCACCGGCTCGTTAGCAATATCAGGCAAATGAAAACAGATGCGACTGCATCGGGCAACGGACGTTGTTCCATCCGAGGGCAGCACGACGCTCTCTCGGATTGTCCCTCGTTCGGTGTTTCACCGCCCTTTGAAAAATGCTTCAGGACCTGTGGCTTCGCGCCGTTGTCGCACGAGTCGGATTGAATCTGGGCGACATATGTTGAAATTGAAAGCCAATCGTATTCGCGGGTCCCGGTGAGAGCCCGGCCGAAATTCAAACCCCGAGGCTCCCGAGCTTTGGAACTCGTCCAGAAGGAGAACTCTCTCCGCATTGGCGGTCCTCCTCATTCTCGCGTCGATAGCGACCAATAACCACATCCCGGCGAAAGGGCTCTCTAGCCACGGACGCAAGAAATGAGCTGCTTTGGATTGCCTCTTGCGCCCGCGGAAGCTGGTTCACGTTCCATGCTTGTCGCTAAAGATGGGTTTCCAACCGGGAAAGCTCCAACAGAGATAGGCGAAAGCAAGCGCAACCATTAATGCGAAGGCTTGGGCCTCCCCTCGGGTGGCCAGGTCGATGCCGCGATACCAGCACTCGCCCAAGACAATAAAAAACGTGAGAAATGTCCAAAGGATACGTGCCGCCGGTCTACCGAGGGCCGGGGCTGCCGGGCAAAATTTCAGACGAAGGCCTAAGAAAGCCCATAGCGCGCCGAGCACCGCTTCGGTGGTCCAGAATGCAGGGTCGGCACCGCGTTGGAGATAATCCACTCCAGAGTACCAGCCTAGAGACAAAATCAGAGCTGATGCGCCGGTTGCTCCCGCCAAACAGATGACTCTTGTTCGCATCATAAACGCCTCCTAGGGGATGCGAGAGGTGAGCTTGCTGAAAGTGTATCTCAACCAATACGTCGTCGCACCTCGTTCCAACTTCGCAAAGTAGGAAGTCCGCAGTTTCCGGCCGATGCTCTTTTGCACGCTCATGGGGTACTCAGGAAGAACTGGAGCTGGCGATTCGCGCCGTTGTGATTGGAGATTTTTACCAGACCAACCGTTTGACTAAGTCACTATCGGCGCTTTCATTGGCGCGTAGCTCGACGATGTGGTGCGGTCTTCGCCTCGGTGGTGGACTCATGGGTGCGCTCGCCACGGCTCTGATTGACGCCGCTATCCTGCTCTCAGTACCGCGTGTTTTCTCTGGGTCGCGCCGGTTCGCCGTAGAACCGCTCACCTTGAAGAATGTGCCTGAGCGCTGCCGCTCATGACGGTTGCTCCTCGTCGCGTGCGTCGTCGTATGGGCCGACCTTCGCCGAGCGCTGCCGAGCGGCTTCAGCGAAGCGCTGAATCGTTACATCGGCTAACGCAGTTTGAGGGCGCCTCCGGGGCAGTTCCGCCACCGCGGACGTCCTAACAGACGCGAACCGCGGGCTAGGGCCGGTGCTCCCTTGCAGGTTCCCCGTGGTTCGCAAAACCGTTGTCGCGACGACTAGCCGTTGCACTTGGGCAATCGACTGTCGTTGATGCGGCAATGCAAGTTATCGAGGTGAGGCAACACCGGGCCGGTTTTCCCCGATTCCGTGAAAGTCTTTCGACCTCGGTCCGCTGGAATCCGACCCGGACCGAGCATCCCGCGTTTCCTGGCTGATGGTCTCAAATTGCGTCGCGAAATCAGGATGATGGTCCTTTAACCAACGGCTAACACGCTCATTGCTAACGAGCGTTGCAATATAAGCGGCGGACACGGTGAGATGTAGATGCTCGATGCCATATCGTTCGTCGGTTTGAGCCACGGTCGTCTGAAGCGTAGCCAGTTCACGCTCGAGATGGGCAAGCTGCTCCGCGACTTCCTTGCCCCGTTTCCCGCGAACACCAGCATCACACTCAAGCCGCTCCGGCGGAGTGGCGGCGACAATCGCTCGCGCAAAGGCGGACGTGAAGTTTCCTTGCCCGCACATAAGTTCGACAGCCTCCATTTGCCGCGACGGCTTCATCAACTTCAGCGCCTTGAAGGTTGTCGCCGGACAGGCCTTGTCTGCAAGCAGCGCAGCGGCCTCGTCCGATAGGCCATCAAGCAGCCTTGCCCTGCGCTTCACTGTATTGACCTCAATGCCTAGTACTGACGCTATCCGTTCGCGTGGTACACCGTGCTCGATTGCCTTTGCAATCATGCGTGCGTCCTGCGCCGATGTCAGCCGACTGATGTGTTTGTTGTATGTGTACGCCTCATCGTCTGTCGCAATGAGGCACAAGGCTTCGTTCATCCCCAGGCGGCGCATAGCCTCTATCCGCAGTCTCCCATCGAGGATGCGAAATCTGTCGTCGGTATCTGCGACTCGCACCACAATCAGGGGTTCAACGAGACCAACAGTCGCGACGGAGGCGAGAATCTGCAGGAACTTTATGCTCGACGTAGCGGTGTGCGGGAGCGGCCTTGACGACTCGAGCGCGTTCAGCTGTAGCACGACCGGCTGGCTCTCAAACGCGACCTTCAGGGGTTTCGCTGGCAGCTTGTTCATGACTGCCCCCCGGCGCGAATACGTTGGTCCAGAACTCGGGGAAGACTCGTGAGGCCCTCTTGCTCCAGCAGCTTGATGAATCCTTCGTCGCGCATCAACTGCCGCATCGCATGAACAATGAATAGCAGTCGTGCATGGGTCAACTCAACCTTTTTTGCGAGGACCCTCTGACGGTCACTTTCTCGCATATAGAGACGACGTAGTTGGTCTGGAGCCAGTTCGCGACGATGGGCAGCGGTCGGCCCCGAGAAAACAGGCGGAGCCTTTCCACCCGACCTCATGCGTCGGCTCAACAGCCTGCGGACAACTGCGAGCTGGGGGCCCTTCAATGTTCCATTCTCGTACGCTTCCAGCAACGCGGACTGCCTACGGGTCCGTGGATTCAGCACCCGAATCTGCTGGACCGGAATATTCGTGATTGGAATCAGAGGATTGCCTTCCATCGTATGCCTCCATGTGAGACCGCGCTGCCAGTTCAAGAAGAATGCTTTCGTCGGGATAGCGGAACGTCTCGAAAGGCCCGCTACTTCCGCTTCGGATGGACAGCGAGAAGTCGTAGCTGGGCGCCAGACTGCCCCGCGGGAACACATAAAAGTCGAGCGGGGTTTGAAGTGCGGAGTCCAGCCGCAATACGACTAGAAGGTCGGGAGAACGGTAGGTCGGCCACCGCGCTCGCCAGCGCGGGCTGTGACGGTCGTACTGACGTATCAGGCGAACCGTGTATCTGACGACCAGCTCCTCATCTACCCGAATGGTGGTGCCGTCCTTGGAGATTTCCACACGATGGCCTTGGGCCACCAACGCGTCAGTCGTCCTTTGAATGCAGCCTTGCAAGGCAGTTCGAGATGCTTGAAAGGCATCAGGACCTGGGCGATAGTAACGTGGCTCATATCCGACGCGCTCATAGGCAATATTCAAGCTGCCGAATCGCCTGCAATAGGTCTTTTCCGCCGGCATCGACGGGGTTCGGTCGATTTCTCTCGCGCTGACGACTTCGGCGGAAAGCACAAAGTCGTGAAGCTTTTCCAGAAGCTCCTCATCGCTGAGATTTCTTGTCCTGTTCGTTCGAATCTGTTCGGCTGTTTCGAACGTACCGTGGTCGACGAGAGGCTGAAAAGCGCCCACCGAACGGGTCCATTCCGACGCGGGATTCCTTTGCCAGTTGCCATCGAGCTTACTTGACGTCCGGGCGTAGAGATTATTTCCGATGTATTTTTCGCCGCTCAGAATGCTGGTAATAAGCTGGGGATTCCAAGGGCGGCCATACGCGTTGCAGATGCCGAACGCATTCAGTCTCTCCGCAATTCTGTTGCATCCGAGCCCTTGACGTACGTACCAGTCGTAGATGCGCAGAACGAGCGCCACTTCATGAGCCTCACCGGGCCTCACAATAACTCTATCTGTCTTGATGTTTTTGTGTTCCCTCGGGCGCAGAGCACCTTTAACGGTCCCGTCCGACGCGACCAAGACCCGTTCCAGTCCATATCCGGGAGTTGCTCCCTGCCAAAAACCTCGCTCGGCAAGTCGGCATTGGCCGATGAAAACCTTTCGGGAGAGTTCACGGCTGTATTCGCCCGCCATTGCTCGCTTGAGCGCTTTCATTAACGCCGCCGCCGGACTGCCATCCCAGCCAAACAGTTCCGCGCAGTACACGACCTGCACACCTGCCTGTCGGCAGACGTACTCGTAGTGCGCGCTCTCATCGACGTCCTGAAAGCGTCCCCACCGACTAACGTCGTACACCAGTACAACGCTGAAGGCACGGCCAGGCGACTGTACGTCCCGAAGCAGTTGAACGAGAGCCTGCCGCCCTTTTAACGACACACCGCTTTTACCGGCGTCTTCGTAAGTCGCGATGACAGTTAGCCCCTGCACGGCCGCGAACTCTGCGATGACCCGCTTCTGGTTTTCCGTCGAGTACTGCTGGAACTCCGTAGACATGCGCACGTACTGTGCTGCGAGCTTGCCCTCGAGGGAGGGCGATGTACCAGCCCATGGGAGCATGTCCGTCTCCTGTCTTGCGCGGTACTAGTGATAGTTCGATGGATAGACAAGTCAAGGAGCATAAACGTCAAACTCCGGGCCCTTCATTGGGGGCCCCAACTGTGTGACCCTTGGGTTCTTTGAGAGAACCCGTAGATGAATTTTTTATTTCGTTCGCGACCTGAGCGCGTGTGTCGGGTATGCGGTTAAATAAACGAAGTCGAATTCCCGGGCGCGCGATGCTTCCCTGTTTCTTCGCTAGCTTGCTTTCTGACAAGTCGATGACAAGCGGTGGGCAGCGACTACTACTTTGACAACAGCCGCTTCTCGCATCAAGACGTCCTCTTTGGGTTGTAATCTATTGGCCGTTGTCTACGATATTGGGGGCATGTCATGAATGCACGTTCGAGTGAGAACATGGCGTAGTGTCGCGGAACGTGGAGATGTCACCGCCCCATATTCGTCTCCTGGCGCGGGTGGGCCGGAGTCAGCGCTCTTGGCCAATGCGCGTGATATTCGGAGTTTGTCGGACAGTGTGCGGCCTTTGGGCAGACGCACAACACAGGTTGGCCAAACTGCTCGAATGCGTGAAGTCCAGCAGTGCCTTATGTGCCGGACTCCTATCGCCGACAGACTGGATGACAACGGTACAGCCCAAAAGCGATTGCGCCGCGTTTTTTCCAGCCTTGAGTTGCGTGCACCATGACGCCACAATTCGATATCGATTTGCAGACCATACTGACGAGGGTCTATGGTCACGTGCAAGGTGTAGGTTACCGACAGGCTTGCATCAAGGAGGCCACGGCTTTGGGGGTCACCGGTTGGGTGCGCAACCGGATGCACGGTTCGGTCGAAGCTGTGTTGCAAGGCCGAGGTGAAGAACTTGAGCGATTCTGCGATTGGCTCGTCGACGGTACTCATGCAGCTCTGGTGGACCGGCTCGAAGTCCGGGAGCTGTTGCCACCGGTAGCCAGATTCGATGAATTCAAGCTCGCCGCGACAATCTAGGTGATGTCCAGATGGTTGCCAACAACTGGGAAGCCTCCGTCGATAGTTGCAGACTCTAGGGTACGCGAGCTCGTTACAATTCTTGGGCCTTCGTTGTGTTGGAGGACAAGTGCGCAACGATGAAACGTTGGGCGGTCAACGTGACTTCGAGGAGGCCGTGTGGCGAAGCTTAAGCATGTCGCGACGCTCGTAGGTACCGCTATCGTCGGTTGGACGCTATTCCCACGGGAGAAGAAGTCGGCGAGTGCGCTTCGAATGGGTGTCGTCACGGAGCCTTTGGGGAAGAGAGATTCGCCTGCGCTGCGATATTTGATACTGCATCTGAACGCTGTCCAACAAAGCTTTGAATTTGAACTTGTCCCCGCTCCTCCGGCCGATTCGCTCATGGCGCGACTCATGAGCTCCTACGGGCCGCTTCTGTCTCGGGAGGAAATTGAGAATAAACAGTTGCTCGAATCTTTCGGCGAGCGGGAACGGGCGCATCTCGAAAGCAGAAGGGCGCTCTTCCGGTGCGAGGAAGAGTCCCCGAGTCACTTTGTCGTTCTTTCCACTGCACTCCTCGAGCACAGGTGGTATTCCGCGCGCAAGCCGGACGGCGCCCCAGTGGTCGCATTGATTGCGCTGGGCGGGTGGAGACGCACAATGGCGCCGCCGACCGAAGTTGAGCTATTTCTAGCCATGCTTTTGCGCCAAGCTGCTGCGCTTGCTGTTCCTAGACTCGACAGCTCAATGCATTTTGGGACCAAAGGCTGTATGTTCGACTTCAACTAGGAGCTCAGAGACGTCAGATACAAAGCCCTCAACGGCCATGTGTGCGTGTTCTGTGCAGGCGTAATCGCTGACAGCGAGCGCCCGGAAGTGGCGAATGATTTACGCACCGCGCTCGGAAAGGAGTGGCTTGGGTCGCTTGACGACCCAGCTTCACCTGCGTCTATCGCGGCAAAGCTTGGGCACGACCTGTTTGTCAACAAAGGGCTGGTGCCAACCGCCTTTGAGAAAATTGAGTCCATTCTACCCACGGAAAGTTTGAAGCTTCTGTTCACGATAATTGGTGCGGTCGTGGGCGGCATTGTCGGTTCGTGGATAGCGTTGAAGTTGGGGTTGCCGACTCATGGAAAGTGATGATGAACTTGCGTTAGAGGCGATTCCTGATGGGGTCGCGCCACAGAGCGCAGACCGTCGGACCATCGCGTAGCCGGGACTCACTCAGTTTGACGAAGCCAAACCGTGCATAAAAAGGCAGATTGGCGGGTTCGGCAGTCTCGAGATACGCAGCAATTCGCTCGTGGTCGCACACTCGAAGGCCTGCGCGTAGCAACTCGCTCCCACGCCCCAGGCGTTGGCTGGCAGGGTCTACGCCCAGCACGCCTAAGTACCGGAATTCCTTGCCCGCTGGATGCATGCCATCTAGATGGTCCAATACACGCGTTGCCGCTGGAAAACGGGCAATCCCCGTCGCCGATAGAATCTTCGGCAACAAGCGGAGGTATTGCGCCCAGGTCAGCGGATAGCGGCCCGGGGGTAGCCACAGTGCGGCGGCTGTAAGTGAGTCATTGACCTGCACCTGCCCATGCTGCGCAAAGAAGCGCAGATAGAGTCGGTAAAGAAGAACCAAGTGACGTCTCCTAACCGTAAGCGGCTCGCGATGGCCGTTGTAGACGGGCGCAAGAATCGGCATCAAAGTGATGTCCATCATTTTCGAAGTGGTGGACACCATTTTGTCAGAGCCAACTCAGAGGCCTGGCAGCCGTAAAGG
>NZ_VZQQ01000090.1 GCF_014397785.1 Paraburkholderia podalyriae | reverse complement strand
GGCCTTTACGGCTGCCAGGCCTCCGAGTTGGCTCTGACAAAATGGTGTCCACCACTTCGAAAATGATGGACATCACTTTGATGCCGATTCTTGCGCCCGTCTACGACGGCCATCGCGAGCCGCTTACCTTCAAACAGCAGCGTAAAGCCATCCAGCCTACCCATCCAGTCAGGCTCCACGAGCCGCACCGAGCCGTCCGGCAAGCGCACACGCGGCACCCGTACCTCCAGATAACAGTCAAACTGGAAGAAATTGAGGTGGCGCAGCCGTTTGATGACCGTGTCGTGCACCGGGTGTTCGCCCGGCACCCCGGGGTAGGCAAACCGGCTGCCCGCGACAAAGTCCACGGCAATCGTCAGTTCCGTGCTGAAATCGACGCCTTGCACATACCACGGCGCGTTGATTCCCAGGGCCGCCTCAAAGAGTTGGGTTTGGTTCGTCATTGTTCGCATTGTCTTGCAGGGCTGGTTGCAGCATTCTGCCGCAACCAGCCCTATGCCAGCTTACTTGCGCCACGCGCGTCAAGTGTTCGCTTCGCCGGGCTGACGCCCGCACTTGACCCGGCAACCACCCACTCGAGATTCGAAAGAAGCAGGGAGATCTAGTCTGTGCCCGCAGTCAGCGGGCGCTGTCCGACCCACATGAGACGAACGGACCGCAATCGCAAACGTCCGCTTGACTGCTGCAAGCGGACGTTTCGTTTCTTGCAATGGGAGGCTCCATCGCATTCGTGATGGCTGACACAGGGGCAGGTGGCGCTATTGGCAAGCCGGTCGCAACAGAATTCCGTTGGTGCGACTTCTTCCGGCCAAGATATGGCGAACGAGACGGTCCGCCCAAAGATTTCTACGAGTGATGCAGACGTACTAGTGTCATGAGTTAGAAATTCATTGCTTTTCCCAGATCGCTGATTGCCATTCGCACAGCGGCCTTTCCCAGCCAAGAGGCGATAACGGAGCCTGTTCAGTGCGTTCTTCCGAAGCAAGCCTCCGCGGCTTCAGCCGGCGACAGGCCGGCGTGGTAGTAACCCCGGAGACGCCTTATGACCTTCTCATCGGGATGATACGCGGGGCCTACAAAATTCGCCGCAATGGCTTTGTCGTACCAAGCGCACGTCCACACCTCTAACTCTCGAAGGTGTTCGAGAGTTAGACGTTCCGACTCATCGAGCATCTTTAACTCCTCTCACTCCAGACTGGCTCGGCGTTGGATAGCCCCGCAGATTCCCCAACCGCGGTGCACTGCAGGGAAACGCTCATCGTCGGACGCTTGGCCACAGGTGGGAACACGTGCCACGTACCGTCCTCGTGGCGGAAGAAGAATATTGCAAGCGAAGCGGCCGGTCGCGAGGCCTCGACACACGCACAACGTGCACGACTCGGGTGCGTGCGATTGTTGAATCGGGTTAATCGAACCGGACTCTCCGGAGTCGGTGCAAGCCATTTTTCGATCAACGAACGTAACGAATACTCGGTCGTATCCATCAGCCTCCCCCTCAAACATGTTTCCGGCAATCCTGCCGGGGTCTGTTGAATTCGCCATTGAGCGGCTTGCGCCATGGAACACTCAGTCATTTCGCCCAAGGAGAACGATCGCAACAACGCTCCGTTGGTTACCATGGCGCATGGGTTTTATGCGAATTTCTGACTCAGGACACTAGCCGGCGACCACGCGGCAAGGCGCTGTGCCTACTGAAAACGCGTTCTGTGCTCGCCGTGTCGTTTCGTATGCAACTCGTGGGCAACGAGGCTACTCCGTCTCGTTGTACGACTTCGCCTGAATCTGCGTTTTCGTAGCACCCTGTCTTGATGCGCCTTCCGGCAACAGAAGGCGGCATTTGAAACCCCTCCTGTCTCAGATCGTCAGGGAACTGGGTGCACGGTATTCGACGGTCACTGTCCGGCCTGCTGCACCGGTGCGCGTAGGCGGCGTCGCGGGTTCACCTGCCAGGGCCCGGCCAAGCGTCGCAATCACGTCCGCCATCGCTTCCGTTGAAGTCGCACTGCCATACGCGAAGCCGTCTGGACGCACCATGGCGGCTACGGCGCCGTGGTCCGCTAGAAAGCGGCTTACGAAATCACCCTCTTCCGTGCAGCGGATCACGCCCGCTACGGCATCGCTCACGTCGGGCGCTTCGCCGATGCAAACCACCTTCGCCTGGGCGAGTTGGGGCACTGCGCGCAGCGATTCGAGCGCCGTTTGTGCGGTCTGCGCCTCGTTGGTTACGATGTAGAAATCACCGCGTACGAGATCGTCAAGCCGCGTGCGCTCGAGCGCCGGCCCCGAGACCCACGGCTGAGGGAACAGCTCGCCCGCGCCCACGCCCAGTTCGCCACGCTCCGCGCCATACAGCAGGCCCGCGGCGAGGCCCGGAATAAACGCCTGACGCACTGTCGTGGCTGTGCCCGCCGCGAGTTCGGCGCCGAGCATGCGATCGCGTTCCAATGCCGCCACCTCGTCGAGCTCGCCGATGATCAAACCGAACGATTTCGCGTGCTCCACCACGGTCTGCACGTGCGGACGACGCTCCGCACCGTAGGTATCGAGCAGCGAATCGGCGGCCTTGCCCTTACGCACGGCGTCGAGCTTCCACGCGAGGTTGTATGCGTCGCGCACGCCTGCGCACAGACCTTGGCCGAGGAACGGCGGCATTTGGTGCGCCGCGTCGCCGAGCAGGAACACGCGGCCTTCGCGCCACTGTTCCGCCACCACCGCGTGAAAGCGATAGATCGCCACGCGCTTCACGTCGACGCCGCGCGTATCCACGAAGGTCGAGAGCACGCGATCGAGGTGTCCGGGATCGTTGAACGACTCGGGCGCCTCTCCTGGCATCACCTTGATTTCCCATCGGCGCAGGCGGTCCGGCCCGACGATGTAAGTGCCGGGCCGCGACGGGCGGCAGTACTGCACGCAGCGCTCAGGCAATTCGATGTCGCCGTGCAGGTTGACGTCCACCACGACCCACCACTCGTCGAACGCGAGGTCGTGCACCGACGCGCCGATCTGTGCGCGCACCACACTGCGCGCACCGTCACAGCCGAGCAGCGTGGCGGCGCGCAGCGTCTTCTGCGCGCCGTCCGGGCCCGCGACCATCACTTCGATGCCTTCCGCGTCCTGGCGCACGGAAATGAGCGAGTGTTCAAGCATCAGGTCGATATCGGCGAAACGCTTGACGCCATCGCGGAGGACCGCCTCGAGCCTCGGCTGATAGAACATGAACGTCGGTTCCCAGCCAAGCGGGCCCGGAGCCGGCATCGGGTAGAAACGCTTGATTACCTCGCCGTTCACGCCGACGAAGTCGGTGCCCGGATGCGGACAGGTGCCCGCTTCGATGCGCTCGGCGAGGCCCACGGCCTGGAACGCGCGCATTGCCTCGTGGTCGGCGGTGATCGCACGCGGCTGGTCGTAGATGCCCTTCTCGCGCTCGACAACCGCCACGCGCATGCCCATCGTGCCGAGCAGGTTAGCGAGCGTGGCGCCGGTGGGTCCGAAACCCGCGATGATAGCGTCGTATGTCTCCATGATTTCCTTTTTCTGCGTCTTTCTGAGGATCGTTCGCCTGGGGCGAATGCTCGTTTCGATGCAGTGCGCCTTGCTCAGTGCGCCATCTGCGGCGCTGTGAAACCGTCCCAGACGGCGTCGTAGTAGCGCTGGCGGTTCGCGGCTTCCAGCGCGCGGCGCGTGAGCCGGAACACGCGGCGGCTCTCGAACATGAACGCGAGCGTGTTGTCAATCTTGTGCGGCTGAAGATCCGTTTCGCTGGCCTTTTCGAAGGTCGTCGCGTCGGGGCCATGCGGCATCATGCAGTTATGCAGGCTCACGCCGCCCGGCACGAAGCCTTCCGCCTTCGCGTCGTACACGCCGCGCACGAGGCCCATCAATTCGCTCATCACGTTGCGATGGAACCAGGGCGGGCGAAATGTGTCCTCCGCAACGAGCCAGCGCGGCGGGAAGATCACGAAGTCGCAGTCTGCGGTGCCAGGGTGCAGCGAAGGCGAGGTAAGCACCGTATAGATCGACGGGTCCGGGTGGTCGAACGAGATCGTGCCGATTACCATGAAGCGCGCGAGGTCGTACTTGCTGGGCGCGAGATTGCCGTGCCACGCCACCACGTTGAGCGGCGAATGCGCCTGCTTCACCTCCCAGAACTTGCCGAGGAACTTGCGCACCACGGTGACGTCGCGCGTGCCATCCTCGAAGGCCGCGACCGGCGTAAGAAAATCGCGCTGGTTTGCAAGACCATTGGAGCCGATCGGCCCAAGTTCGGGCAGGCGGAACGGCGCGCCGTAGTTCTCGCAGACGTAGCCGCTCGCCTTTCCATCGGGCAATTCCACGCGAAAGTGCATCCCACGCGGAATCAGCGCGATCTCGCCAGGCGCGACGTCGAGCACGCCAAGCTCGGTCCTGATCGAAAGGGTGCCCGCTTGTGGCACGATCAACATCTCGCCGTCGGCGTTCAGCAGATAGCGGTCCATCATCGAAGCGTTGGCCTGGTAGACGTGCGCCGCGATGCCCGATTGAGCCTCGGGGTCGCCGTTGCCCGCGACGGTCACAATGCCGTCGAGGAAATCGGTGCGCGCCGTGGGCGCGGGCCACGGATCCCAGCGAAAGCGATTAGCGGGCGTGTCGACCTCGGCAAACGGGCCGGATTCCCAGGTCTCATGCGCGACCGAGCGATAGCCGCCATGCATCGCCGAAGGCAGCAGACGATACGTCCATGTGCGGCGGTTTTCGGCGCGTGGCGCGGTGAAGGCCGCTCCAGAAAGCAGTTCCGCGTACAGGCCAAGCGGCGCACGCTGCGGCGAGTTTCTTCCTTCGGGCAATGCACCGGGGTGGGCTTCGGTCGAAAAGTGATTGCCGAATCCGCTCAAGTAGCGCTGGGTTTCTGTTGTGGTCTGAACAGTCATCTCTAACCTCAAGTCGACTCTTTCGTGTTACCTGTTACAGGTCCGTGCTGCCCGAATTGCGTTTGTTCTGCAAGTCCGGGCCTCTTATTGCATGTCACGCCGATGCGGCGGTTGAAGCTGCTTGGGTCAGCGCGCGTACTTCTGGACGGGCTGGTCGATAGCTCCGAAGACCGATGCGCCCTGGTTGTCGAACATCTCTACGCGCACACGGTCGCCAAAGCGAAAGAAGCTTGTCCTCGGCTCGCCGTGCGCGACCGTTTCGAGCGCACGCTTTTCCGAAATGCAGCAGAAGCCACGGCCGCGGTCATGGTTCGAAATCGTGCCAGAGCCGATCACGGTGCCCGCACCCAGCGCGCGCGTGGCCGTGGCGTGCGAGACCAGGCGCGGAAAATCGAAGTACATGTCCACGCCCGCGAGCGGGTCTCCCAGCTTCTCGCCGTTGATGTGCACCGTGAGAGGCAGGTCAACCTTTGCGCCGTCCCATTGCGCGCCCAGCTCGTCCGGAGTGACCGCCACCGGCGAGAACGCGGTCACGCCCTTGCCGTTCAGGAAGCCAAAGCCTTTGTTCAGCTCGGCGGGAATGATGTGGCGCAGCGAGATGTCGTTCACGAGCATCAACAGCTTGATGTGCGTGCGCGCATCGACGGGCGTCGTGAGCATTGGCACGTCGTCAGTGATGATCGCAACTTCCGCTTCAAGGTCGACGCCCCAGTCTTCGCTCCCCACGATCACCGGATCCTGCGGTCCCGTGAAGTAGTCAGACGAGCCCTGGTACATCAGCGGGTCTTCGAGGAACGACTTCGGCATCTCCGCGCCGCGCGCCTTACGCACGAGTTCGACATGGCTAAGGTATGCGCTTGCGTCGAGCCATTGGTAAGCGCGCGGCAGCGGCGAATCTACGTTCCTCGCGTCGAAGTCGAAGGAATTTACAACGTTTCCAGCGTTGAGCGCTTCGGAAAGCGCCTGGAGGCGCGGCTCGGCATCCTGCCAGTTGTCGATGGCGGCCTGCAGTGTCGGCGCGATTTCCCCAGCAGAGACGGCGCGTTTGAGGTTACGGGAAACGACGATGAGCGCGCCGTCGCGAGTGCTGTTTTTCAGAGAAGCGAGTTTCATGTTAAGAATTCCACTGGTTGGAAACGTTGGATAAACTGCAGTACGTTCAATATACTGCTGCCATATAGGTATTGAGTATTACGTTTCCACCTGATGAACACGCGATCCAAAGAAATCAAAGCGGAAACTTCGGCGCCCGGTACCGTCGAGCGCACCATGGAGATGCTCCGGCTCCTGGCCACTGCGGGCCGCTACGGCCTTGCCCTCACCCAGATTTCGGAGACAGCCAGGCTGCCGCATTCCACCGCGCATCGCTTGCTGCGGCGGCTCATCGCCGAGCGTATGGTGATGCAGCGCGAGTCCAACAAGCGCTATGTGCTCGGCCCACTCGCCTTCGAGCTCGGCCTCGCCGCGACGCAGATTTACGATCTGCGCGAGCCGTGCCGGCCCATTCTCATGGGCCTCGCGGAAGAGATTGGAGACACGGTCTATCTCACGGTGCGCAGCGGCAACGAGTCTGTATGCGAGGACCGCTACGAGGGGCCCTCCACGATCCGCGTGATCACACTTGAAGTGGGCAGCCGCCGGCCGCTGGGCCTGGGCGCGGGCGGGCTCGCGATTCTTGCGGCCATGCCCGAAGACGAGCGCGAATACACCATCGCGTACGTCACACTGCGCCATGGGGACAATAAGGCGCTTCAGGAAGGGCCATTGCGCAAGGCGATTGAGACGTGCCGCCGCCAAGGCCATTCCCTCATTCGCAGCAAGGTCACGCTCGGCACCACGGCCGTCGGCGTGGCCGTGCTCGACACGCTCGACAATCCGGTTGCCGCCGTTAGCGTGGCGGCCGTCGACAGCCGCATGTCCGGTCCACGCATCGAATTGCTCGCGCGTCAATTGCACGCCACCGTCGCGCGCATTCGCGATTCGCTGCACAGTTTTCCAGGGCGGAATTAAAATCTGCCATTCAATCGTTCGATGTTCTGAACAAACCTCTTTCCGCCAGGCAAACAACTTGGCTCTTCGTGGTCCCTTCCGGGAGAGCATATCGGGAGCGGCTGTAGACGGCCGCGGCCACCTGCCTTCATGCGAGACGACAAAGATGATCATCGAACACCGAACCTATACCCTGCACCCGGGTAAAACTGCCACTTACTTTTCCCTATATACGTCGGAAGGACTGGCTATCCAGCTCGAATACCTTCCACGCCCCATCGGTTACTACACGACCGAGCTTGGTACGCTCAACCAGATCGTCCACATGTGGGCATACGACGACCTCAGCGATCGCGCGCAACGCCGTGCCCACCTGAAGAAGGATCCTCGCTGGCTCAACTACGTAGACAAGATCCTGCCGCTCATCCAGCATCAGGAGAGCAAGATTCTCGTGCCCGCGCCGTTCTTCACGCCCATCGCCGCGTCTTACTCGGTCGGCCTCGAAGAAAGCATCGCTTGATGTAGTCCAGCGCGCGCTAAGACTGTACGCGCGCCCAGCAACCGATGCACGACCGCGCACGCCACGAGCGACAGCACGACGATGAGCAGAATCGCCGGCTTCATCGAGCCAGTCATCGTGCGTGCCCAGCCGATGGCCGTGGGACTGAAGAAAGCACCCAGCGCGCCAATCGAGCTGATCACCGCGAGCCCGCCGGCCACCGTGCGGCTGGACAAGAACTCGTGCGGAATTGCCCAGAAGACGGGCAGCGCCGCGAAGGTGCCTGCCACCGCCATACAGAGCAGTAGCACCGTCGTCGCCAGGTCGAAGCGGAAGAACGCGAGCGCAAGCAGTGCCACGCAGCCCGCGATGGTCGGCACGATGTAATGCAACCGCCGTTCCTTCAGGCGATCCGAGCGCCGCGCGACAAACACAATCGCCAGAACGCCAGCGCCGAACGGCACCGCCGCGAGCAGGCCCGTATACGCGAGGGTGCCCGCGCCGGCCTCTTTTACAAGCGTCGGCAGCCAGAAGTTGAGCGCCATCGTGATGCTGCACAGCGTGAAGTAGACAAAGCTGATCGCATAGATCGCAGGGCGCTTCAGTACGTCGCCCCAGGCGTGCGACTCGGTGTGCGTCCGGCTCGCGCGCTCGGCTTCAAGTTCCGCGACGATGTACGCGCGCTCCTCAGCTGTGAGCCACTTCGCTTGTGCCGGGGTATCCGTGAGCCAGATGAGTGCGATTACGCCCAGCGCCATGGCCGGGAGCCCTTCCATCACGAAGAGCCACTGCCAGCCGCGCAGCCCCACCACGGCTTCCATGCGCGTCATGATTGTGCCCGCCAGCAACCCGCCCACCACCCCCGCTGAGGCCATCGCCGCGAAGATCCACGAGGTGCGCGTGGCCCGGTAGCGCGCGGGATACCAGTAGCTCAGATACAGCACGATGCCGGGGAAGAATCCCGCCTCGAAGACGCCGAGCAAGAGGCGCATCACGTAGAGCATTGCGGGCGTCGAGACGAACGCCATGCCCGCCGAGACCGCACCCCATAGAATCATGATGCGACTGAAGCTCTTGCGCGCACCAATCCGATGCAGAAGGAGATTGCTCGGCACCTCGAAGAGCATATAGCCGATGAAGAACACGCCAGCGGCGAAGCCGTAGGCGGCGTCCGAGAATCCGAGGTCATGCTTCATCTGGAACTGTGCGAAGCCGATGTTCACCCGATCAAGGAACGCGATAACGAACGACACAACGAGGAACGGCATGATGCGCCGGGAGACGCGCGCATAGACGGCGTGCGAGTCGATCGTGGGCGAGGCGGCGTTTTCGCCTGCCGAAAAGGGTTCTGACATGTCGTGTCTCCTGTAGGCGCGCTTACTTGGAACGCATGCCAGCGATTATCGTTGGCGTCGGCGCGCGCGCCGGCCAATTTCCGATCAGCGGACATGACTTGCCTTGGCGATCACGAGAACACCGGTAGCGCCAGCGGCGTAAACAAGGGCTTGAGCCGGGCGAAGTACGCGAGTATCAGTCCGGCTGCACGGCTGCTTTACCCATGAGATCGGCCATCCACGACGTTAAGCCTATTGGCTGGTTATGGCCGAACTCAGTCCAATCGCATCCCGCGAAATATGAACTTGAAAGGCACGTGCTTCGCTCAATATGTCGAAGCCGCGTAGCAATATGCAGGAGCAACGCGTGATGGGCCGCTTTGCACGGCGTGACGCCGGCGCGGCGCAGCCTTTCGATGTAACTCAGCTTGGCGCCGTCCTCGAACATCGGCGGCGCGCGATGTGCGCGTTAATGCGGCGTGGCCTTCATCAGGTCAACGGTGCGCTCAAGTTCCTTTGACAGGCCGCCCGGCAGCCGCACCTGGAAAATCCGCGCGAGCTCCCCGTAGTACCACAGCGTGCCCGCCTCGCCGGCCGTGAAGCGGTCGAAGACTGCACGACCGACCGTGTGCAGGTCCGTAACGATCGCTCGCGCGTTATAAAGCTTGTCGGACGCCGACACCAGCAGCACGTCCGCTTCGGCCTGCTCCAGATGCGCCAGATAGGCGAGCTTGCGCGTGCGCCAGTCCGACTTCTGACCCGATGCATCCGGCACGCCATCCGTGCATCCCTCCACCATTTTCAGGACGCGTTCGCCGAACATTTCGCGTATGGCGGGTACGGCTTCGGGGCCGACGTCCTCGATCGCATCATGCAGCAGGCCCGCGATCGCCTGCTCCTCATCGCCGCCGTTCTCCAGCACGAGGCTCGCGACGCCCAGCAGGTGCGAGGTATAGGGGATCTGCGTGCCTTTGCGTCGCTGCGTCGCGTGCAGGCGCAGTGCGAGCTCTGTCGCACGGACGAATTTTTCGGTGAGCATCGTGTGGTCCTTTATCGTGAATAGTTATGTGTGAAGCTAGGCCCACGGATCGGTCTCGTGGGTGAACGGTACACCCGATTCACTGAGCCATCGATAGGCGTCAGCCCAAACGGGGTAATGCTGGCCGATGGCTATGAGCAAGGCTTCCGGTGTGGCCGGCCGCTCGCCTGTCGTATGCGCCATCACGTCATGAAGCAAGGCAACGCCGGCGCCTTCGACGCAATATGTGTCGGCGCGGCCGCTTCCTAGGTAGTCGCGATCGTACAGGTCGAAAACCAGCGCACCGTCATCGCGCAACTGGACCGTCGCGGTGCAGTGGGGATATGACTTCAGTGTGATCGTCCGATCCGTGGCGCGCTGAGATTCGCCGTCGGCGGGTGTGTGCTCACCGCTAAGGGCATCCGTTGCGCCCGCAACGGTCCTGAGCAGGAACCGCTCGAAAGCGGCCGATTCACCCACACCGTAGCGCTCCGCATACCGCGTCTCGCGGGCCTGTCGTTCGCTCTCGTGGCGTTGCACGACGATCGAGCGCAGCCAGGGGTCGAGATCGTCGCAGACGAGGAGGATGTCGAGCAGCGCCGGCCAGTCGGCTTCCGCTTCATCGAGCAGGTAGACGGGTGCCGCGCCAATCTCGCCGGCCAGTTCAGGTCCGGGCGGCTCGAGCGTCAGTCCCCACCCGTCGGGCGCCCGGAACGGAAGTGCGGTGCTGGCGGGTCGCCACGCAAACCAAGCCCATTGAGCCGGGTAGCGAAAAACTTCGGTCGGGGCTTCTTCGAAATGATGGGCGCAGAGTTGCAGTTGGGCGACGCACCAGCAGCCTGGCTGCCATGTTGTGATTATATTGAGCAGGGTCATGCCGTCATTCTAGGCGGACAACCCGGGTCTGCGCTACGGGCCGTATGCGTCGCACGATGCTCTGCACGCTTGCTGACCCGACCTATCAGGGCATCGGTGATCGTCCTGCGCATGCTGAAGCGTGATCGATCCGCGGCGTGATTTGCTCGCGAGGAATATGGGCAGACCGCTGCGATTCCGGTAACCAGACGGTAACGGCGGCGCGCGAATGAAAAAAGGACCTACGGCTTTCACCGTAAGCCCTTGATTTCTTTGGTCGGGGCGAGAGGATTTGAACCTCGTTAAGGCCTTGCCTGGTAAGGCTTTGCGAGGAAGTTGTGTTAAACCGTGTTAAAACGGCGCCACAACCTTTACCATTTTCTTTCGTATTGGTTACAACACAGGCGCGCCATGGGCTCGCCTCAAGGCCCTCGTCACACGCTCCTTTGCGCTCGTCCTCCCGCGTTGCGGGGCCTTCAAGATTCGGATTTTTTCGACTAGGCGTCCGGAACCGACCCGTTGCTGCCACTCCCGTCCAAAACGAGAGTAAATCGGACACTGCGGGACGAGTGGCTCTAAGTGCAGCCTTTGGGTCCCAGCCATGCCTTAGCGGCAGCCCAAAGTATGGTTGAACGCCTCCGATCAGTCTCCCAACGAAACTGTCGACGCTTCATGGCGCCGGTGGTCAGTCATCGTCTTTCAGCCACGGATCTCATCGCGGGTATAGCAGCCGAGGCAGCGCCTGGTTGTGCCGTCAAGGGCGCACACATCGATGCACGGCGACTTGCGACTTGATCGCCATCGGTCAGCCCGCAATTCTGGGGCGCCGTGCTTCTGCAAGCGCATACATGCTCTGACCGATCTTCTGCAAGCCCTATACCACGTCAATAGAGAGGCGCACGCCGCGTGATGAACTGGGATCCGTAACGGATTTTTCACACAAAGGCGGATGCCGCGATCTAGTGTGTTTCTGTAGGTGCAGGTGGCAAGCGGTGGTTTTGCGGTCGGGCGAGTCGTTTTCGCACATGGATATTACAGTGCGAGAGTCGTGTTGCCGGTAGTGTACAGCCGGCAGTGCAAAGGCGTTTTACCCTTTTTCGCGAGGCACAGAATGAAATCCATTTTCACACGCCTATCCCGTTTTGTTTCCCAGGGCATCGCAGGCGGCGGCGTCATCGCGCTCGCTTGCGCGATCGGCCCAGGCGCCCAGGCGCAAACGCTCGGCCTGCTCGTCCAGGTGGCCGCGGGCGATCCATTCAGCGGATGCACTGCCGACCAGGTGCACGCGCAGGAGTCCGCATTCGGGAGCATCCTTTATCCATCCACGTCGATCGAGCCATGGTTGGCGGCCGATCCGACCACGACCGACATCAGCACGGCTCGCCTCCTCGTCGGCCACCAGCAGGACCGCTGGGACGACGGTGGCTCGCGCGGGCTCGTCGGCGTCGTCTCCGCGGATGGGGGCGGCAGCTGGACCAACTCGATCCCGTCCGGCGTTACCGACTGCACGGGGGGCAAGTTCCGTCGCGCCTCCGATCCATGGGTAGACTTTGCGCAAGACGGAACGGCCTTCTTCATGTCGCTGGTGTTTGACCCCATGCAGCCAACGACTGCGTTTGGCGCACGCAATAGCGGGATGCTGATCAGCCGCTCCGGCGACCACGGCACAACGTGGCAAGCTCCGGTGACGCTGATCCGTAACACTTCGCCGCACGTGCTCAATGACAAGAACTCGCTCACTGCCGATCCGACCGCGAACGGTAACGTCTATGCGGTGTGGGACCAGCTGAGCGTTTTCCCGCCAACCAAGGATGGCGCCCAGTTGCTCGCGGAAAACGATGGTGTCGACATCGCGCGCAAATTGCTTAATTCGACTGCGGGCGCATCTTCGGTGTGTGAGCCCTTCACGAAGCCGCCGTGCAAGGGCGGTGCGCCGTTCTTCAAGTTCAACTTTACCGGCCCAAGCTTCTTCTCGCGATCCGTCGACAATGGCGTGACCTGGAGCACGGCCACCCCGATCTACCAGCCGGGCACGAACAAACAGACGATCGACAACATCGTGCGGGTGTTGCCTGATGGGACTCTGCTCGATTTCTTCACCGCGATCAATGTCACGCCGGCGATTCTCAACATCGGCTATATCAAGTCCACGGACAAGGGCGGGAGCTGGTCGGGGCCCGCATTCGCCAGCGACATTCAGGTGGCCGGAGTAGTCTCTCCGGACACCGGCCAGCCGTTACGCGACGCGGCCATTCTCTACAGTGTCGCTGTGAACCCGGTCACGGGGGCGATCTATCTCGCCTGGCAGGACGATCGCTTTGTGACGGCCAAGTGCACTACGCCCACTGGAACAATCCCGATCGACGGGATCGCTTTCAGCGAGTCGGATGACTTCGGGAAAACCTGGTCATTGCCGGTGATGATCAACAAGACCCCGGCCAATGCCACGAACGCGTGCCGACAGCAGGCTTTCATCCCGGCGGTGGTCGCGTCGGGGGACGGCAAGACCGTCGTGGTGACCTACTACGACTTTCGTAACGACACGAACACACCCGCCGGCGGCGAGGGCACCGACTATTTCGCGGTCTTCTGCACTACCGGGTGCACGAGCCCTGGCAACTGGGGCAATGAGCAGCGACTGACCACAGCCTCGTTCAACATACTGAACGCTCCGGTGGCACGTGGCCATTTCCTCGGCGATTACATGGGCCTGGCTGCTAGCGGACTCAAGACCGTTTACCCGCTATTCGGCATAGCCACGGCTCCCAACGTGACGGCCGAATACACCCGCCAGATCTCGTTGCCGTAAGCACAACGGGCGGCGACTGGAGGTCGCCGCCCGATCTTCCGGGACGCGCCTTTCCTTTATTACAAAAGGTCCGACCGCATTTGAATGCCAATCAGCCGTTTCAATGACCGCGCGCCAACGTGAGCGAAGGACCGTATATGGACTCCTCCTCGTTTGCAAACATGTCGCCTATCAAGCCTCATTGTCGATCGCTCACGTATATCCGGTCTCGTACAAATGTGCCTCTGCGAGGCAACGGACCCTGATGGGCTATTCGCGCGCTGACTCCCAATCGCTCCTACGGGCTCGAGGCCTCGGTCCTTCGCGGGTTTGATCAGCGCCGGTTCGACCTGTTGGCCATCGTGCGGCTTGTTTTGCAATCGTGGATGAAGGTACAGCTGGTTGCTCTCGGTTTCAGTGCGCAGCAAGCTCCGGCTGATAGTCGGTTTCCCTTGTGATCATCGCCCAGGCAATTCGAGCCGTCTTGTTTGCCAGCGCCACGGCTGCAATATTCGGGTGCCGGTCTCCCGCTATGCGCATAACCCACAGACTTAGTGCATCAGTCCGTCGTCTGGCCATCTGGATCATCGCGCGCGCACCGTGAATTAACAGGCAGCGCACGTAGGCGTCGCCTCTCTTACTAATTCCTAGCAGCCGTTCCTTTCCTCCGGAACTGTTTTGCCTGGGCGTTAGTCCGAGCGACGCGGCCATCTGTCGGCCATTGGCGAACTGTCTGGCATCGCCCACGGTTGCGATTAGCGCGGTTGCTACCATCGGCCCGACACCACGTAGTTGCTGCAGAGGTCTAGCTACTGGATCGGATGCAGCAATTGCGGCAATTTCGCGGTCGAGTTCGCGGATCCGGTCGTCCAGGGAACGCAGATCTTCCCACAGCCCCGTGAGCAGGCGCCGGAAACGGTCGCTCAGACCGCTGTTCACGTCTTCCAGCCAAACAGGAACAGCGCGTCGCAACTGGAGAATCTCTCTGGGCGCCACGATGCCGTACTCGGAGGTCAGGCCGCGGATCTGATTTGCCTTTGCGTTACGTTGCTCCATCAATCCGGCGCGAACGCGGTGAACTGCCTGCACGTCTTGCTGCCCGATGGTCTTGACGGCGACGAAACGCATGCCTGGCCGACTCATCGCTTCACAGATAGCTTCGGCGTCGTTTGCGTCGTTTTTGTTACTCTTGACGTACGGCTTCACAAACTGCGGGGCGATCAGCTTGACCGTGTATCCGATCACCTGAAGACGCCGCGCCCAATGGTGTGCACCGCTGCAGGCTTCCATCCCTATCACGGCGCGCAAAGGAACGGTTCGCTGCAAGACGTCCAGCCATTCCCTACGGGTAAGCTTGCGGCGCCACACCGGCTTCTCGCTTCGATCGACGCCGTGCACCTGGAAAACGTTTTTTGCGAGATCGATCCCAACGCGAATAATGTCCATCTCGGGTTCCTCCTCGTTGACCGGTCGAACACGTCGTCAATCATGCGCCGTGCGCTAGTCGGGTGAGGAGGAGTCCATCCCATTGTTCATGGCCGCGTGCTGCCCGATGCGTTTTGGCTCATGTCGACCCACAAGAGTCAGTCGCCGCGTATCGGCGAATGTCCGAAGGCGATCACGTGAGAGACAGCCGGCGCGATTCGAAGCATCCGTCTCGATCTTCCTTGCGCCCGTATGGTAATCGCGATCGACGATCATGTTGCGCCAAAGCGGCGAGTACAGATTGATCGCGCCTGAGCTACGTAGGGATAGACCTTAAAGAAAACCTGCCTTGGTGAAAGCAGGCAGAAGGATTTAGCACACTAAGATCGTAGCGTCGTACGGAAGTAGCGGCAAAGCGCTGCCACCACCGATGCGCGCCTGATTCTGCTATCGCGAGTGTCATGAGGTAGAAATTCGCATACCAACCTCTCACCATGGTCGCGATCGACACAGTGTCGCAACGACACCCTATGAGCCGTGCAAAAAATGATGTGCTCACGGCCTACTGTTGTTTGTAGCTCTATGTAAATGGCTACATCAACGAGACAGAGGTTGAAGGAGAGACGGTGATGCGTTCGGTGGATAGGTCTTTGCGTTTGCTGGTCGAAAAATGGATTCGACCGACTCCGGCGACGCCGGTTCGGGTAATCCGGTTCGGTCGCATACCCTCAAGTCGGCGACGTTATGTATGCGTCGAGGCATTGCTGCCCGCAGCGGCGTTGGTAATTTATTTCTTCCTCCATGATGACGGTACGTGGCATGTATTTCCGCCTGCGGTGGAACGCCCGGCGATGAGCGTGTTACGGCTTGCAGCCTGATAGCGGTACACATATCCCGTCGAATGTGCACATTACGTCGCGCGCAAAATCGTCGCGCGCACCCTTCAGCCGCGCTGCGGCGACGCGGACTTCGACGTGACGAAGGCGCACTATGCGGCGCGCTCGAGCACCAGGAGTTCATAACGAGCTGCAAGTCGTTCGATCGGGCCGGCGTGCCTGCCGGCCAGTGTCTATAACGAAATGCCTCATGAAATAGCACTCAGACGCATGGCGGCATGAATATCTGTTTGCGAGGCGGCTCGCTGCGGCAGCGGTACCGTTGCCGCCACACGAGCCGTTCTCCTTTATATCGCAATGAATTTCAGGAGACGTTTCGATGCAGATTACCGGTATGTTGCATGGCGCGCGCCTGTTGCAATTCGTCGGATTCCCGGCGAGCGAGATACTGGCCCCGAGCGCCAGCGAGGATGAAATCAAGGCCTTGATCGATCGTCATGGTCAGATTTTTATCAAGCCAGTCTTCAAGGGCGGAGTCGGCAAGAAGGGAAAGGCGGGCTTACTGGGTCGCGCGACCGACCTCAAGACAGCGTTGGCCGAAAAGGAGCGTTTGTACTTCGCCGAGCATGCCGTCGGCGACATGAAGGCGAAGGCGAATGGCGTGACGTTCGAAGCCGGCGTTCCCGCCAAACACGAGGTCTACTTCTCGATCACCGATTCCACCCGCTTTCGCGCACCGACCATGACGCTCTCGCACATGGGCGGCATGGACATCGAAGAGGTCGACCCGAAGCATGTGGCGATGGTGCCATTCGACGCGTTGACCGGTTTGAAGGCGTTCGTGGTCGCGAATGCATTGAGCGAGATCGGCGCGCCGAAGGAGATCATCTCGCCACTCGTTCAACAGTTGCCGAAACTCTGGGAGTTGTTTCACGACTTCGGCATGACCGCGCTGGAGTTGAATCCGATTCGCATGCGCGAAGACACGAAGGGACGCCTCACACCGGTTGCCTGCGACTTCAAGTGCGGCTTCGATCGCGACGATCCGCGCTGGGCGCGTCTTGGCCTGCCGCCTCATCTGTTCGCCGCCGATTACTCGGATTTCGAGCAGGAGATCAATCAGCTGCGCACCCACCAGGGCCAGAGCGACGTGTATGTGATCAACGAGAAGGGCACGATCCTCGCCCCCACTTTCGGCGGCGGCGCCAACTCGCTCGTCACCGAAATGCTGGGCGACGCCGCGATCATCTCGTCGGATTTCGGCGGCAATCCGCCTTACGCAAAGATGAAGGAAGTGGCCCGTATCTGCTTCCGGCACTGGCTCGAGCAGGCGAATGTGCTTTTCATCATCGGCGGAAAGTCGAACAACACGGACATCTTCGAGACGCTGCGGGCGATGGCCGACGCCCTTCGCGAACACTTCAGCGAGCACGGCCCTACGCCGCTTTTTGTCGTATTGGGCCGCGGAGGCCCGAACCTCGTGCGGGGCATGTCCGCGCTGAGAGACACATGTGACTCGCTCGGTCTGCCTTACCGGCTCTTCGGATTTGATTCCGACATCAGTGAAGTCATTCAATACGCACTGCAGGCGGACGCATGGATGCGGGCCGGTGGCCGGGCCCAGTTAGCCGCGCAGATCGGCGCGCCCGCGATGGAAACCGAAGCGGCTCAGGCCTGAGGAGAATGACATGTACAAACAAGGCAGCAACCACTTCAAGTATTTCGTCGGCGTCAACTCGCTCGCGCAGATCGCCACGCGCGACGATCGCGTGTGCGTGCTCAACATCCTGGGCGGTGAATCCTCGGATGTGACGCCCGTCAGTCATGCATTCTCCGGCGGCAATATCGTGTTCGGCACGGCACCGGGCAAAGGCGGACAAGTACTCGCCACATCGATCGGCGACATCCCTGTCTACAACAACGTTCGCGAGGGTCTGGAAGGGGGACACAGGTTCAACTGCGGCGTCGTGTATCTGCCTCCATCGGCGGCCCGCGACGGTGTGGCCGAACTGATTCGCGTCAATCCCGATCTGCGGAAGATTTTCATCATCACCGAGAAGATTGCGGTTCACGACGCCCGCGAAATCCGCGCGATGGGGCAGCAAGCGGGCATCGACATCTTCGGGGCGAACGGGCTCGGCGTCGCCGACTCGTGGAATCGCGTGAGAATCGGCGGAGCGCTTGGCGGCGACAATCCAGACGATTCGTTGCGCAAGGGATCAATCGCGATTTTCTCCAACTCCGGCGGCTTCAGCACGACGATCGCACAGTACCTGCGCATGAGCGGCTGGGGCACATCGACGGTCATTTCCAGCGGCAAGGACGTCTACATCCACTACGGCGCGCCCGAATTCGCCTTCGCGCTCGCGAACGACGCACGTAGCAAGGCGGCCGTGCTTTACTGCGAACCGGGTGGCTACTACGAGGCCGATGCGGCTTTTACGAAACCGATCGTCGCCTGCGTCGTGGGTCGATGGAAGAGCCAGTTGACGCGGGCAGTCGGCCATGCCGGCGCCATGGCCGGCGGCGCCGACGACGCGAAAGCCAAGGAACGCTGGTTCATGGAGAAGTTCGGCGTGGACGGCCTTTTCACGCCCGATCACCCCTGCTGCTCCGTCAAGGGCGCCGTGGTCACGAACATTGCGCATATCCCCGCGGCCCTGACTGCCGTGATGCGCGCCAACGCGACGATAACCGACTTCGAGCCCGAAGGCAGTCTCGCGCTTAAACCGTGGTTCGGCTCCAACCAGGGCATGGAGCTTCCTTGCGGCCTTGCGATTCCCGTGGTGGAAGCGGTCGCGCCATACAACGAGCAGGTCCTCCAGGTAAATCGCCAGGTCGGCGCGATTGCACCGCGTCAGGCGCTCAAGGACGCATCAGGCGCGTCACAGATGGATGCGAAGACGCAGGTGAGCAGCCTGCACGGAACCTCGATGCTGGAAGCCGCGACGCACTCGCTCGAAGCGAACTTGAGCCTTGCCCTGCTGCACGAATTCGGTGGCACGAACGACGAAAATCTCATCGATGTAGCGGTCGCCGCATTCGTGAATCTGCACGGCAAGCCTGAACTCGCGGCCGCGCAGGCCGCTCGCGAGGCCGGTAACGCACCGAACGCGATCCTCGCGGCCGCGGCGTCGATCGTCGGGCCGAATCGCCAACGCGCGGCGCGGGAGGCCGTGAAATGGATGATCGATCGCTTCTCCGCTGACAGCCTTGCCAACGCGCTCGACGAGACCTTAGACATCGCACGGATCGACACGAGCGGCTGCGAACCGCTCTTCGCCGACTCGCGCGACCCGCGTGCCGAGGCGATGCTCGCAGGACTCGCCGAGCGCGGCGTGAAGTCGGCCTTCGTCAGCTGGCTCACGTCTCAGTCCGCTCACCCTACGGCAGACGCGGTGCTGGCCGCGATCACCACGACACTGGCGTGGGGCCCGCTCATGCGCAAGCGCATTTCGCGCGTGACCGCCGAGAGCCTGCCCTGGTGGACCATGCTGTTCGGGACGCTGATCGGCGCTTCCGCGGATGCCTCGCGACACAGTCCAGACGGCTTCTGCGGCTTTGCCACGCTAGAGCTGCTGAACGAACGCAGTCTCACTGAAATCTGCTTTGCCGCGCTGCTCAACCTCAAGCCTGGCCCGGACGACCTGTTCGCCTTCAGGACGCTCGCCGGCCTGCTGCTCACCAACGGCCCGGGAGCCATATCGGCGCAAGGGGCCAAGGGCGCAGTATCGGCCGACGGTCCGGAAAGTCCCGAACGCGTGCAACTCAACAAGGCGCTCGTCGGCTTTCTTTCGCATACCGGCTATACGCACGGCGGCAACGGTTACGAGGGCATCGCGTTTCTGATCGAAGCGTTCAGGGACAGCGATCTCGCCGATCCCTCCAATGCCGGGCATGGCGTGGACCTGCGATCGCTGGCCGAGCGCTCCGTAGACCGGTACGCGCAATACAAGGCTCGGCAGAAAAATGCCGGCAGCCTCGACATCGCGAAGCTTCCGGGCGTGAATCATCCAGTCTTTAAGGACAGGCCGGTCAACCACGATCCGCGCGAGGTGTTCATCGGGGACCTGTGCGAAAAACGTGGGGAATACAACGTGTTCCATGCGTTCTATCGCGAGCTCGTGCAAGTGCTGTTCGATGCGGGCGTCTCACGCAACGTCTATTGCGTCAATGTCGATGCCGTGATCGCCGCCCTGCTGCTGAAGAGTAAGCGACTCGGCACGACCGTTTCTCACTGCTGAATATTTCGACGCATGATGGGCGCGTTCAGCTTGATGGAGACAGTCAGCCATGTCGAACGCAGCGAGCCGTACGCATCCCCATCGCACGTATG
>NZ_VZQQ01000008.1 GCF_014397785.1 Paraburkholderia podalyriae | reverse complement strand
CGTGGTACTGCTATCTGGAAGAGCAGCTCTCGTTTCCATTCGAGGCCGGCATTCGCCAGGCAATGGCCTCTTCACCACTGCACCCGGGTGAACACGTCTCGGTCACCGGACTCGCTCATGAAGACCTGTGTCGGGTTGGCATCTTCGTCTGGGCGCGGTAGGGCCAACGTGACGTGGTGGCACCCCTGGCTCAGATCGTCCCGGTGAACAGCGATAAACCGACACGACTCGCCGTCGCTGACTGGCACTACTGGCACGATCAAGGTTACGCGTTCTGACATCCAGAGAGCCGTCGCACTGTCGCAGCGGGATCTCGCTCACCTCGTCCTGATCTCTCGCGGCGTTGTTGGTCTCGTACTATATTCCAACTTCTGACGGGTTACGCTGACGGATACGCTGTCCCTTCCCGCATTATGCCTGGCGGAACCCGGATCATACCCGCCATGCGGCGACGAGTTTCCGGCCTATGTGGCCCAGATGGCGCTAAGAAAAACTGACATCCTCTCGCTGGATTTCGACGCCACGAAAACCAGGGCGGTGCGACTCGCGTTCGAGAAGATCGGCAAATATGAGGATGGCGAACCAATGTGGCGCGGGGTCTATCAGATTACCTTTGAGGAGCGAAACGGAAATAAGATCAAGGTGGTTGCCTGCGAGCGGCGCGTCGTAGAGCCCCTGCCTCGCTCTGCTTCAGTCATTACACACCTTGCCCGCGCGGCTTGTACGTCGGGTTCAGGTCTATCTGTAGGCTTCGACGCGATAGTCGCCAGGGCGGGCAATCGATCCGATACCGCTTCCGGCGCGAAAGCGCGTTGCGGGCCGCATGTAACCATCGCCCTCCCAGACTTCGCACGAGTCGGGTACGGCCTGCTGCGTGGTGCGGAAGTGTCTGGCTGCCTCCCGCACGGTCGGATACGAGCTGGCGGCTGGGCATTGCACGCGCCACCTACCCGCAACTGAAAACCACCACCCTGAAAACCGTGCGCGACTGGATGCCGTCCTCGCTCGGGGACATCAAGCTCGCCGCGCCGATGGAAGTGCCGTTCAGATTCTCGCTGGCGGACGGCGCGCGGGTGCAGTTTGAACTGCTGTTGGTCGCGCTTGAGGATGAGCGCGACACCATGCGCGTCGACGGCCTCAGCGCGACGAAGACGTCCGTCGCGCGTTTGCTGAATGAAGCGGAAAACTACAGCGCCCGGTCTTTACGACTTCGCCGCCGCCGCGGCCGCGGCCGCCGCATCATCCTCGCGGAACAGCTTGTCGGCCAGGTGGAACGCGGAGTTAGCCGCCGGCACGCCGCAGTAAATCGCGGTCTGCATCAGCACTTCCTTAATCTGCTCGCGCGTCACGCCGTTGTTTTTGGCGGCGCGCAGGTGCAGCGCAAGTTCTTCGCTGCGATTGAGCGCAACCATCATCGCGATCGTCAGCAGGCTGCGCGTATGACGCGGCAGACCTTCACGCGTCCAGATCTCGCCCCACGCATAGCGCGTGATCAGGTTCTGGAACTCCTCGGTCAGCTCGGTGCGGTTCGCGAGCGAACGGTCGACGTGCGCGTTGCCCAGCACCGCGCGACGCACCCCCATGCCGGCTTCGTAACGATCTTCGTCGTTCATTTTTGCTCCGTCAGGAAGTCGAGCACGGTCTTCGTGAACTCGCCGACCTTTTCGATGTTGGAAATATGCGAGGCGTCGAGTTCGACGTAGCGCGCGCCCGGAATCGCCTGGGCGAGTTCGCGGCCTTGCGCGGCCGTGGCGGCCAGATCGTGCGTGCCGCTGATCACCAGCGTCGGCAGCTTGATGCCCGGCGCTTCGGGGCGCAGATCAGCGGCGTCGATCGCGTCGCAGTTCGATGCGTAGCCTTCCTTGTCGGTGTGCACGAACACGTCGCGGATCATCGCCAGCACGACCGGCTCACGCTCGATGAAGTCCGCGGTGAACCAGCGCGGCAGCACCGCGTTGGCGAGCGCGAACATGCCTTCGCTGCGCGCCTTCGCGGCACGCGGCACCCACACTTCCGGCGAGCCGATGCGCGCGGCCGTGTTGGACAGCACGACGCGCTCGAAGCGGTCGCCGTGACGCGCGGCGAGCGCGATGCCGGTCAGCCCACCCATCGAGATACCGCAAAAATTCGCGCGCGCGATCTTCAGCGTATCCATCAGGCCGAGCACGTCGCCGCTCAGTTGCTCGATCGTGTACGGACCCTTCGGCGCTTCCGAATGACCGTGGCCGCGCGTGTCGTAGCGCAGCACGCGGAAGTGCTTCGACAACGCCGCGACCTGCGGCGTCCACATGGACATATCGCAGCCGAGCGAATTCGACAGCACGAGCCACGGCGCGTGGCCGTGACGATCGCCGTCGATGCGATAGTGAAGCTCGGTGCCGTTGACTGCGGCGTAGGGCATGCCGGTTACTCCTTGGAATGGGCGCGCTGCGCGCGCGTGGTGTGAAGCGCCAGCGCGGCGTCGACATATGCGTGCGCCTGGCCGACGTATTGAGCGGGATCGAGCAGTTGCTTCAGTCGCTCGAGCGGAACATGTTCGGTGACGGCCGCGTCGGCGGCGAGCACGTCGTACAGCGACTTGCCGTCGCGGATCGCCCCCTTCGACGCGCGCTCGACCAGATGATGCGCGTCGAGCCGGCCGATGCTGTCGCCGAGCGCGAGCATCACCGCTTCGCCGAGGATCAGGCCGTGCGTGACGTCGAGATTCGCGGCGAGGCGCGCTTCGTTGACGTTCAGGCCCGCGGCGATCTGTTCGATGTTCGCGAGCGCGCCGCCCGCGAGGCGCGCGAGATCCGGCAGCGCGTCCCATTCGGCCTGCCAGCCGCCGAGCGCGCGCTCGTGCTCCTGCACCATGCCGGCGAACACGGTCGCGACAAGCCCGGGCGCGCGGGTCGCCGCCGTCAGCACCGCCGCGCAGCCGACCGGGTTGCGCTTGTGCGGCATCGTCGATGAACCGCCCTTGCCGGCCGCGGCAGGTTCGGCGAGTTCGTCGATTTCGGTTTGCATCTGCAGCGAAACATCGCGCGCGATCTTGCCGAGCGTGCCGATCAGCATGCCGAACAGCGACGCCGTTTCGGCGATGCGATCGCGCTGCGTATGCCACGGCAAGGTCGGCACCGCGAGGCCGAGTTCCTTGGCGAGCGACTGCGTGACCTGCGGCGCCGCCTCGCGCAGACTCGCGAGCGTGCCGGCCGCGCCGCCGAATTGCAGCACTAGCACGCGCGCGCGCAACGCATCGAGCCGCTCGCGATGACGCAACAGCGCGTCGAGCCATTGCGCGAACTTCAAACCGAGCGTGATCGGCAGCGCCTGTTGCAGCCACGTGCGGCCGATCATCGGCGTCGCGCGATGGGTGGTCGCGAGTTTCGCGATCGCGTCGCAGGTGGCTTGCAGGCCGCTGTCGAGCAGGTCGAACGTGTCGCGCAGTTGCAGCACCGTCGCGGTGTCGATGATGTCCTGGCTCGTCGCGCCCCAATGCACGTATTTGGCCGCTTCGGCATCGGCGGCTTTGACGCGTGCAGTCAGTTGCTTGACGAGCGGAATCGCGAGGTTGCCGCCGAGCGCGGCCTCGCGTGCGAGCGCGTCGGCGTCGAGCTGATCGGCCTGGCAGGCGGCTTCGATCGCGGGGACGGCGGTTTCAGGAATGACATGGTGCGCGGCCGAAGCGCGCGCGAGCGCGGCTTCGACGTCGAGCATCCGCTGCAGCGTGGCACGCGACGCCCAGATGTCGTTCATCGGCTGCGTGCCGCAAAGAAGGCCAGTCAGGCGGGCGCTGGAGTCGAGCATGGTGACGTCGATGTTCGAGGGAATCGGAAGTGAAGTAGCGGCGCGGCGTGCGGCGGCTCGAAGCAGGCGACGCGGCGGCGCAGTGCCCTGCTTGTGCCTCGTTTATGCCGCAGTAGGTGCCGGGGTATTTTGCGCCAAACGCGGCCCGAGCGTCGCTGAAGTTGTCAGGCCAGCGCTGACGAGGGGTCTGCCGCGTCGGCGCTGGCCCGTTCGCGTGATGCCGCCTTCACACGGGAGACCTTCGGCGCGGCCGCAACGCAGACCGCCGCGGCGACGCCTCAATCAACCATCAGGCCGTGCGCGCAGACTGCGTGCCGTCGGTCATCGGCACACCGGTCAGCTTCAGCAGTTCGTCAAAGCCGATGTCCGAGAAAATCTCGCGCACGACGAGGCCTTCCTGCGTGACGTCGATCATCGCGAGGTCCGTATAGATGCGGTCCACGCACCCGATACCGGTGACCGGGTACGAGCACTCGGCGGCGATCTTGCTTTCGCCGTGCTTGGTCAGGTGCTCCATCATCACGTAGACCTGCTTCGCGCCGATCGCGAGATCCATCGCGCCGCCGACCGCCGGAATCGCGTCGGGCGCGCCGGTGTGCCAGTTCGCGAGGTCGCCCTTCGCCGACACCTGGAACGCGCCGAGCACGCAGAAGTCCAGATGGCCGCCGCGCATCATCGCGAACGAATCCGCGTGATGGAAGTAGGCGCCACCCGTCAGCAGCGTGACATGCTGCTTGCCGGCGTTGATCAGTTCGTCGTCTTCCTGGCCCTTCGCCGGTGCCGGGCCCATGCCGAGCAGACCGTTTTCGCTGTGCAGGAAGATTTCCTTGTCGGCGGCCAGGTGGTTCGCCACCAGCGTCGGCACGCCGATGCCGAGGTTCACGTAAGCGCCTTCAGGGATGTCCTGGGCAACGCGCTTGGCCATTTCATCGCGGGTCAGTTTCTTCATGTCAGTCTCCGGGTCAGGCAGCAGCGTCGTGAGGATTGGGCGTCGGCGCATGCGCCGCTTGCGGCACCGCGATCACGCGTTGCACGAAAATGCCGGGCGTGACGATTTCTTCCGGATCGAGGCCGCCGAGCGGCACCACTTCCGACACCTGCACGATCGCGGTCTTCGCGGCGCTCGCCATGATCGGCCCGAAGTTACGCGCGGTTTTGCGATAGATCAGGTTGCCCCAGCGGTCGCCCTTGTACGCCTTGATCAGCGCGAAGTCCGCATGCAGCGGCGCTTCGAGCACGTAGTGACGGCCGTCGATCAGGCGCGTTTCCTTGCCTTCGGCGAGCCTGGTGCCGTACGCGGTCGGCGTGAAGAAGCCGCCGATGCCGGCGCCCGCCGCGCGGATGCGCTCGGCGAGATTGCCTTGCGGCACCAGTTCGAGTTCGATTTCGCCGGCGCGATAGAGCGCGTCGAACACATAGGAGTCGGTCTGGCGCGGGAACGAGCAGATGATCTTGCGCACGCGCTTGGCCTTCAGCAGCGCCGCGAGGCCGATGTCGCCGTTACCTGCGTTGTTGTTGACGATGGTCAGCTCGCGCGAGCCCTGCTCGATCAGCGCGTCGATCAGCTCGGATGGCATGCCGGCCGTGCCGAAGCCGCCGATCATGACGGTCGCGCCGTCGTGGACATCGGCGACCGCCGATTGAAGTGTCTCGAAAATCTTGTTGATCATGTCGAATTTCCTTTGGGGGCGCTATGTGCCGCTGGGCTGACAGCCGTAACCGGCAAGGCTCGCGCGGAAACAGTCTCCGGGCATGCTGGCGACGGCTCGCGAGGGGGAGAGCGGGCTGGCGCCTTCGATTGCTTCGCTGCTGAATTGTTCGTTGCGTGAACAGTGATTCGTTTAGCGAACGCTTCGGCGATTATGGTTGTCCGGTGGGCGGATTGTCAAGGCAGGGAAACCCCCTTCATCATAGGTCGCCGCGCGCGGCGGCGAAGGTCTGAGTCGCGTTCGCGCTGCGCGCGAAAAAGCCGGCCGCGCAAAATCCCACTATGCTTACGGGCGATTTTTCAACTAGGCTCTATAGCGATACGGCATAGACACCGCATCGCCCCGCCCGACCCGCAACCCATAACGAGCATGGCCGACACACAACTGGATCTGAACCTGATCCCCTATCTGGTCGCAATGGAAGACACGCGCAACGTGAGCCGCGCCGCCGAGCAGCTCGGCGTGAGCCAGCCGCGCGTGAGCACCGCACTTGGCCGCCTGCGCGAATACTTCGACGATCCGCTGTTCGTGCGTACGTCGAAAGGCATGGAGCCGACACCGCGCGCGCTCGCGATCCTGCCCGCCGCGCGCGACGCGCTGCTGCGCATCGAGAAAGGCATGCTCGACGTGCAGGATTTCGATCCCGCGACGAGCACGCACACGTTCTCGATCGCGCTGTCCGACGTCGGCGAGATCGTGTTTCTGCCGCGTCTTTTGCAGATGTTCGCCGAGCGCGCGCCGTCCGCGAATCTGCGCTCGGTCACGCTGTCGCCGTCGCAGGTGGAACGCGGGCTCGAATCGGGCGACGTCGATCTCGCCGTCGGTTATTTTCCAGACCTGGCGGGCAACAACTTCTTCCAGCAGCGGCTCTTCACGCATCGCTTCATCTGCCTGATGCGCAGCGGACATCCGCTGTCGAAGGGGCCGCTCACGCTCGAGCAATACGTGGCGTCCGGGCATGCGGTCGTGCGCGCCGAGGGACGCAGCCAGGAAGTGCTCGAGCAGTACCTCGAAAAGAAACGCATCAAGCGACGCGCGGTGCTTGAAACGCCGCACTTCATGAGCCTGCCGTTCATCCTGGCGCGCACCGATCTGCTCGCGACCGTGCCGCATGCGATCGGCTTTGCGTACGTGTCGGAGCATGCGTCGATCATGCTCGTCGAGCCGCCGCTGCCGCTGCCGCGCTTCGACCTGCGCCAGCACTGGCACCGCAAGTTTCACAACGATCCGCGCGGCAGTTGGCTGCGCGGCGTGGTCGCCGAGCTATTCAACGATGCGATGGACGAATGGCCGAAGTAGCCGTGCGCAGCACGCCCGCGACTGCCCCGGCCGCGAAAGGGGCATCGGCATCTTCGGCGCAAAACATGGAACAATGACCTCAGTTACTGACCCCGCGCGCGCCGCGCAGCGTCGACGCGCGATCCAGGAGAGCGACGCATGACCAGCAGCAAGGCAAAGAAGACCAAACCCGGAGCGGCCGCCGAACGCCCGAGCCGCGAAGAAGCTGAGGCGGCCGTGCGCGTGCTGCTGCGCTGGGCCGGCGACGATCCGCAGCGCGAAGGCCTGATCGACACGCCGGCACGCGTGACGCGCGCTTACGAGGAGTTCTTCGCCGGCTACCAGGTCGATCCGCGTGAAATCCTCGCGCGTACCTTCTCCGAAGTGGACGGCTACGACGAACTGATCGTGCTGAAGGACATCCGCTTCGAAAGCTATTGCGAGCACCATATGGTGCCGATCATCGGGCGCGCGCACGTCGCGTATCTACCGAATCATCGGGTGGTCGGCATTTCGAAGCTCGCGCGTCTCGTCGATGCATTCGCGAAACGACTGCAGATCCAGGAAAAGATGACGGTGCAGATCGCCGATACGCTGAACGACGTGCTGCAGCCGGCCGGCGTCGGCGTCATTCTCGAAGCCGCGCATCAGTGCATGTCGACGCGTGGCGTGCATAAGGCGGGCGTCACGATGGTCACGTCGCGCATGCTCGGCACGTTCCGCACCGATCCGTCGACGCGGCGGGAGTTTCTGTCGATCGTCGGGAATCCGGGCGTGATGACAGTGCCCAATAGCTGACGCGGTACACATAGCCGGGGCGGGTTGCGGTTCCGTGGCGATGCCGCCCCTTCCCCTGCCGCTGCGAAGCCGGCGTGCGGCCCCCGCGCGCAATTTCTTCGACGTCGCCCGCAACGTTGCGGTAGGCTCGCGGGGTTGGCTGTTAGTTGCGTATTAGAGATTTAGGCGAACGCCACCGCAGGCGCACATCCACGCAAGGCCGCGCACGCATGCTGGCCAACAGCAGCAACAGGAGCAACAGGAGCGCCTCAATTGGTCGAGTTTCCGTTGTCGGCGGTTTCAACCTGGGGCAGCGCGATCGTGTTCGTCAACGTCCTGCTGACGCGACTCGGCGTACCGATTCCGGCCGTGCCGATGCTGCTATTCGCGGGCTCCGCGATCGCCGCGGGCACGCTGTCGTTCTGGCCGATCCTCGGCGCGGCAGTGCTAGGCGCCTTGATCGGCGACGGCACCTGGTTCGCGGCCGGCCGGCTGTATGGCCGCAAGCTGCTCGCGTGGCTTGGCCGCCTGTCGCCCATCGTCGATACAAGGCTCGAAACGGCGCGCTCGCTGTTCGAACGCTATGGCGTGCCGCTCGTGTCGATTTCGAAGTTCGTGCCGGGACTCGGCCTGATCACGCCGCCGCTAATGGGCACGACTGCCGTCGACATCCGCATCTACGCGCTGTGGGAACTCGCCAGCGTGATCGCGTGGGCGGCCTTCTGGCTGCTCGGCGGGGCGGCGGTGGAACGCGAGTTGCACATGCTGCGCGCGTTCGTCGAGCAGCGCGGCGGCACACTCGCCGACATGCTTCTTGCGGTGGCGCTCGTCTATCTGCTCTACCGGCTGTCTCTGCGATATCACGAACGGCGCCGGTTCGCGCGGGCCGCGTCGGCCTCAGCCACGCCGATGCCGGCCGCGCCGACGCACGCTTCACCGACGAGCGCCGCGTCGAGAATGCTGTGGCGCTGGCGACGCTCGGCTCGCATGGGCCGCATGGCGCCGTCCCGCGTGCTCGATGCGCGGCCCGGCGCGCCGCTGCTCGATCTGCGACGCCAGATTCCCGACGCGCTCGCGCTCGATCCGCATTCGCCCGAGCAGATCGACCGCGCGCTGCGCACGCACGACATGGTCATCTATTGCATCTGCCCGGACAGCGCGACCGCGCTCGAAGTCTCGCTACATATGCGCAACAACGGCTACACGCGGATTCGCGCACTGCGCGGCGGGCTCGATGCCTGGCAGCGGCGCGGCTTTCCGGTGGGCTTGCTGGCTTATGCGGACGGTTCGGCGGACGGTTCGGCTGCCGATCAGCCGCGCTCAGCGTGGCAGGGCGAAACATCAGCGGCGGTGACGTTGCGCGGTTTCGCGCCGCGCAGCGCGGAGCGCGTCTGAATCGCGCCGCGTCGCGACACTATGAGCCGCGAAAGCGCTCATCTGAACATCTGGCGCCAAAGCGCCGCCCCCTTGCGCGACGCTAGCAAGGATCGCACGCGCACGATCAGCCGAGTAGCTGCGACGCCGCGCGCAAGCGCCGTTTGCGTTTCCTGTCGAGCCAATCCAGCGTGGACTCGATGTGATCCGCGTCGGCAAGCGACGCGGCATTGTCGCGCAACAGCGCTTCGCTGGCGACGGCATCGTTGAGCATGCCGAAGCGCTTCTGAATTTTTTTCAACCGCTTGAGCGTGCGCTTATGGCCGCCTTGAAGCACCGGCCCGAAAAACTCGAACAGATAGCGCAGTTTCTTGCCCCCTTTTCTGACATCGTGAAAGGCTGCGTAATTCGACCGTTTCGCACGGCGTGCGCGTTTGATGCGCTTTTTCAACGAGCGCTCAGATGCCCCGATGCGCCGAGCGGCAAATTTGCGTAGCGCAACATCGGATTCGTGCGCGGCGTGCAGTTCCGCGGAAGTCGTGGCCAACGCATCGCGCAGCAGATGTTTGACGTCGGCATTCACTAACGTCGCCCGGCTGGTCGCCTGTGTGTCGCGGCGCGCCTGCTCGAGCTTCGGCATCAACGCTTGCGCGCCGCTGTCGTCTTGCCTGAGCAACCCGATCAGGATGTCCCAGTCGCGCGTTTTACCCGCCGCGGTGGCGAGAAACTTGAAGACCGCGCGTTGGCGGGTGTTTTCGCCCTTGTCGACCAGCGGC
Organism: Paraburkholderia podalyriae; assembly: GCF_014397785.1. Lineage (GTDB taxonomy): Bacteria > Pseudomonadota > Gammaproteobacteria > Burkholderiales > Burkholderiaceae > Paraburkholderia > Paraburkholderia podalyriae. Next base: position 267,789 of record NZ_VZQQ01000008.1, on the reverse strand, counting down.
GCGAACGCCCACCACAACGACCGCAAGCGCCGCAGCGACACGCGCAGTTTGTGCAGCGCTTCGGGGGATGCGTCGTCGTGAACGCCTTTGGCTAGTCCGATCGCCTGATCGACCAGCGGCGCGGCGTACGACTTGAAGGCCTGCTGCGCCGGTGCTTCGCCTACCGGCTCGTTGACTGTCTCGCTCGCCTGCTTCATCGACGCTCCCTCGAAACGTGACCTTGGTTCCAGCGCAGCAAAGATGATGCCCAACGGCGATTCGCGGCGCATCCCAGCCCGCCGTCCGGTCACGCGTTGGCGCGTCGCGTCCGCAACGTCTATCCTCGACCGTAGGGCCGCGTATCGCGTGATGCGGCGAATGCTGTGGATTGACGATGCAATGTGCAGCGCGGCAAATGCCACCAACAGACCGTAGGAGGATGTATGCGAATACTCGTTGTCGGTGCGACGGGCCTGCTCGGCTCGCACATCGTGAAGCTGCTCGCCACCGAGCATGACGTGGTCGGAGCGAGCCGCAAGGGCTCCGAACTGCACGTCGACCTGTCGGACAAACGCAGCATCGAAGCGATGTATGCGCAAGCCGGCAGCTTCGACGCGATCATCTGCGCGGCGGGCGCGGCAAAATTCGCGCCGCTCGCGGCGCTTCGCGACGAAGACTTTTCTTTTAGTCTTGCCAACAAACTGATGGGCCAGGTCAATCTGGTGCGCTGCGGCGCCGGGCATGTTTCGCAAGGTGGCTCGTTCACGTTGACGAGCGGCGTGCTCGCGCAACAGCCGATGGAAGGCAGTGCCGCGGTCAGCATCGTCAATGCGGGTGTCGAAGCGTTCGCGCGCTCGGCCGCGCTCGAGTTGCGCGGCAAGTCACGCGTCAATGTGGTTAGTCCGGGATGGGTCGCGGAAACGCTCGAATCGATGGGCCGCGATCCGGCGCAAGGCGTACCGGCCGAGATCGTCGCGCAAGCCTATAAACGCTCCCTCGGCGGCAGCGCGAGCGGCGAAGTGATCAGCGCATCCTGAGGGCAACCGCTGCGCGGTCGCCGACCCCGTTTTAGTCATCGACTTGTCTAGTCCGCTTCGGACATCCTACCGCCCCCGACCGCCAGCCGGCGTAGTATTGACCGGCTGGAGCGGCGTAGCATAGGCCGCGCCGCGTCTTGTTTATGCGCCCCAATGCCGTCACGCAGTTGTCATCATTGCGACACGTGACGAAAGCAGCATCGAAAACTCTGCGACCTACTTTTTTGGGGCTCACGTCATGCCGGAACTTTCGTATCCGCAACCAGGCGCTACCAGCAGCAAAGGGCGGAATGCCGGCCTGTTCATTTTCGTCGCCCTGCTCATCGCCGGCGTCGTTTACTGCGGCGTGCACCTGATAGACGATCTGCAGCCTGTGCGCGAAAGCTCGGTGCTGCCTTATCTGTTGCTCGGCGTCGCACTGCTGATCGCGCTCGGTTTCGAGTTCGTCAACGGCTTTCACGATACCGCCAACGCGGTCGCCACCGTAATCTATACCCACTCGCTGACGCCGAATATCGCTGTGGTTTGGTCCGGCGCGTGGAATTTTCTCGGCGTGCTGACGTCGACCGGAGCGGTCGCCTTCGGGGTGCTGCAACTGCTGCCCGTCGAGCTGATCCTGCAAGTTGGCAGCCGCGCCGGCTTCGCGATGGTGTTCGCGCTGCTGATCGCCGCGATCATCTGGAATCTCGGCACGTGGTCTTTGGGCCTGCCGTCGTCGAGTTCGCACACGCTGATCGGCTCGATCATCGGCGTAGGGCTGATGAATCAGATGATGCATGGTTCGAACGGCACGAGCGGCGTCGACTGGAATCAGGCGCTCGGCGTCGGCAAGTCGCTGCTGTTTTCGCCGATCGTGGGCTTTTTGCTCGCAGGCTTGCTGCTGCTGATCCTGAAGGCCGTCGTGCGCGTGCCCGCGCTGTATGCCGAGCCGAAGGGCAAGGAGCCGCCGCCGTTCTGGATTCGCTGCCTGCTGATTCTGACCTGCACGGGCGTGTCGTTCGCGCATGGCTCGAACGACGGCCAGAAAGGCATGGGCCTGATCATGCTGATCCTGATCGGTACGGTGCCCACCGCCTATGCGTTGAACAAGGCGGTCACGCCGGCGCAAACACAGAACTTCGTCGCGGTCGCGCATCAAACCGTGGCGACGCTGTCGCGTTACACGCAGGGCGCAGCGCCCTCCGCGGATCCGCGCGCCGACGTCGAGGCATTCGTGCGCACCCGTCAGCTGACGCCCGCCACGCTGCCGGCGCTGCAGCAACTGGCCGAGCAGATCGGTCGCCAGGTCGGCGAATCGGGCTCGATGGCCGCGGTGCCGCAAGGCATCGTCGATAACGTGCGCAACAACATGTACGTCACGTCCGAGGCGATCCGTCTGATGCAGAAGTCCAATCAGCCGCAGTTCTCACCCGAAGACGCGAAGGTCATCGCCAACTTCAGAACGCAGATCGATCACGCGACCAAGTTCATCCCGCCGTGGGTCAAGGTGGCGGTCGCGATCGCGCTGGGTCTCGGCACGATGGTCGGCTGGAAGCGCATCGTCATTACCGTGGGCGAGAAGATCGGCAAGCAGCATCTGACGTACGGCCAGGGCGCGGCGGCGGAACTCGTGGCGATGGTCACGATCGGTGCCGCCGACGTCTACGGTCTGCCGGTGTCGACGACGCACGTGCTCTCTTCCGGCGTGGCCGGCACGATGGCGGCCAACGGCTCGGGCCTGCAATGGGCCACGGTGCGCAGCCTGATCCTCGCATGGGTGCTGACGCTGCCCGCGTCGATCGCGCTCGCCGGCGGCCTGTACTGGGTATTCCGCTCAGTATTCTGAGTTCGCTGATCGGGCGGAGCGAAGTATAAAAAAAGCGCGGTACGTTCATGGACGTACCGCGCTTATTCGTTGGCCAGCTATTTCCTACGCTCCGCTCTTTAATAGACCTCAGGCACGATCATCGACTGAGGCACTGGCTGGCGGCTATAGTCCTCGTGATAGACACGCGGCGGCAATTCGATATGCGGATGCTCGATCTCGTGATACGGCATCTGGCTCAGCAGATGGCGAATGCAGTTCAGGCGCGCGCGTTTCTTGTCGACGGCCTGCACGACCCACCAGGGCGCCTCGGGGATATGTGAGCGCTGCAGCATCACTTCCTTTGCCAGCGTATACGCTTCCCAGCGGCGCCGGCTTTCCAGATCCATCGGACTCAGCTTCCACTGCTTGAGCGGATCGTGAATGCGGTTCTGGAAGCGGATTTCCTGCTCTTCGTCGGTGATCGAAAACCAGTACTTGAGGATCTGCACGCCACTGCGCGCCAGCATCTTTTCGAATTCCGGCACCGAGCGGAAAAACTCTTCGTACTCATCGTCAGTGCAAAAGTTCATCACGCGCTCGACGCCCGCGCGGTTGTACCAGCTGCGATCGAACAGCACCATCTCGCCGCCCGCCGGCAGATGCGATACATAGCGTTGGAAATACCATTGCGTGCGCTCGCGATTGTTCGGCGCGGGCAACGCGGCCACGCGGCACACGCGCGGATTCAGCCGCTGCGTGATGCGCTTGATCGCGCCGCCCTTGCCGGCCGCGTCGCGCCCCTCGAAGATCACGACGAGCCGGTGCCCGGTCGCGACGATCCAGTCCTGCAGTTTGACCAGTTCTCCCTGCAGCCGGAACAGTTCGCGGAAGTATTGCTTGCGCGCCTCGCGATGCTCGGGCGTAAAGCCGGTCGGGCCGTCGATGATGCGGTCATCGACTTCCATTTCGAGCTCTTCGTCATAGGCGTCGATCAGGTCTTCCTCGAAACGGCGTTGCCGCTCCGCCATCAGTTCGGTATCGGTTCTCGGGTCCGGCTCTTTCATTGCGGCTCTCCTCGCAACTGGAATGGGATGGCGCGCGGCGGCTAGCGCGACGCGGTCGCGTTCGATTATCAAAGCGCGAGGTGTCACCCGTGTTACCGCGCGGGCGGCCGCTGCACTTGCATGGCAATCCCCATGATAGCGAGTTTTGTCCGGTCGTCCGCCGCTAGCGCAGCGGCCGCGCGAAGCTCAGTTCGTGGCCGTCCGGATCGGTGATATGGAAATAGCGCTCGCCCCACGGCGCATCCGACGGCGCGCACGACGGCTGCAGACCCGCCGCCAGCGCCTTGTCGTAGATCGCATCGACGTCCGAGACGTAGAGGATCACGCGCCCCCACCAGTTGACCGGCGCGCGGGCATCGGCGATCAGGTTCAGATACGAGCCGCCGAACTCGAATGACGTGAAGGCCTCGCGCGGACCACCGAACTTCAGCGGGAAGCCGAGGGCTTGATAGAACGCGACGGCGCGCTGCATGTCGCTGGTGGCGAGCGTGATCGCGCTGAGGGATTCGATGCGGGGATCCGGCCGCGGGGGTTGCGGCGCTGAAGCTGTCGATGCGGACATGAAGGGGGCTCCGTGGCGCGAGCGAGCGACGGCTCGCGTGGGAAAGTGTCTCACACGCGGGCGCCACCAGTTTGGCGTCGGCGGGCGGAACGCCGCCGACGCCCCCCGGGTGGCCTTGAAAACCCGCGCGGCGCCCCGCATCTCGCAGCCCGTCTATCCGGAGCATCGTTATGGGAAGCCGCCCACGCTTCATCGATGACCTGTCGAGCGCCGCATCCGACGCCCCCGGGCCCCAATCCACCGACCTTTTGACTCTCGACGACGACGCGCTGCTCGACGCCTACTCCCGCACCGTGATCGGCGCACTGGAGCGGGTGCAGCAGGCGGTCGCGTTTATTGCCGTCGAACGCCGGCAGCCCGGCGAAGCGTCCGCGCACGGGCGCGGCGCGCGCGGCGGCACCGGCTCGGGCTTCCTGTTCACGCCCGACGGCTACCTGCTGACCAATAGTCACGTCGTACATGGCGCGACGCATATCCAGGTGACGCTAGCCGACGGCGCGAAGTTCGACGCCGATCTGGTCGGCGACGATCCCGGCAGCGATCTCGCGGTGCTGCGCATCGGTTCGCCCGAGCCGCTGCCGCATGTCGAACTCGGCGAATCGTCGAAGCTGCGCGTCGGGCAGATCGCCATTGCGGTCGGCAATCCGCTCGGGCTGCAGCAGACCGTGACGACCGGCGTCGTTTCGGCGCTCGGCCGTTCACTACGCTCGAACTCCGGCCGCATGATCTACGACGTGATCCAGACCGACGCGGCTCTGAATCCGGGCAACTCGGGTGGGCCGCTGATCAATTCGGCGGGTCAGGTGATCGGCGTGAATACCGCGATCATTCCTGGCGCGCAGGCCATCTGTTTCGCGACCGCGATCGATACCGCGAAGTGGGTCATCATGCAGATCTTCGCGCACGGCCGCGTGCGACGCGCGTATATCGGCGTGGCCGGCACGACCTCGCCGCTGCCGCGGCGCGTGCAGCGCTACTTCGGGCTCAGCGTGCAAAGTGGCGTGCACGTGATGGAGATCGTCAAAGGCAGTCCGGCCGCGCTCGGCGGCTTGCGCACCGACGACACGATCGTCGCGATCGACGCGCAGCCGGTGCAGGATGTGGATGGTCTGCAACGCACGCTCGACGCTTCACGTATCGACAGGCCAGTCAGCGTGACGGTGTTGCGCGGCGCGCAGCGGGTGGAGTTGACGGTGACGCCGGTGGAGCAGGCGGGGTGATGGAGGACGTCGCGTTGGATAGCCATGCGTGGAGGCCCAACGCGAAACCCTACCGAACCAGCCGCGTCGTCCCTCGCCCACGCGGATCGGCCGCCGGCTCCGGCGTGTCCCCGTCGATCCTGATGACTTGAACATCACCGGTGAAATCCTGCCTTTCCAGCTTGTAGCCCTTCGCCTCGAGCTGCTGCGCGAGTTCGCCCTCGATCGGCTTGTACGGCTCCGAATAGATCGTATTCGGCGGCAATAGCTGGTGATGGAAACGCATCGCGGCGAGCGCATCCGGCAGTGGCATGCCGTAGTCGTAGATATTGTTGATCACCTGGAAGATCGACGTGAAGATGCGCGATCCGCCCGGCGTACCGATCACGAGCGCGACCCTGCCGTCTTTCGTCAAAATCGTCGGCGCCATCGACGACAACGGGCGCTTCTTCGGCTCAATCGCGTTCGCGTCGCTGCCGACCACGCCGAACATGTTTGCGGCGCCCGGCTTCGCGGAGAAGTCGTCCATCTCGTCGTTCAGCACGATGCCGGCCCGATCCACGACGACGCCCGAGCCGAACGCGCCGTTCAGCGTGTACGTGTTCGACACCGCGTTGCCCCATTTGTCGACCACCGAAAAATGCGTGGTCTGCGCCTTCTCCGGCATCGATGTTCCGAGTCCAGGTTGAATGCTCCGTGTGTCCGACGGCACATTCAGATCGATTTCTGCCGCGCGCTTCGCCAGATACGGGTCGTCGATCAGTTGCGCGACCGGCACCTTGTAGAAATCCGGGTCGCCGAGATACTGCGCGCGGTCCGCGAACACGCGCTTTTCGAGCTCCGCGATCAGATGCACGTATTGCGCGGAATTGAGCGGCACGTCCTTGAAGTCGGGCGCGAGATCGGCCTTCATCTTCAGCAGTTGCACGAGCCCGACGCCACCCGAACTCGGCGGCGGCGCGGTGATCACGCGATAGCCGTTCCAGTCCGCCTGCACCGGTTCGCGCCACACGGCCTTGTACTGCGCGAGATCGGCCTTCGTCATCAGGCCGTGGCCGCGCATCGAAGCGGCGATCAGATCCGCGGTCTTGCCCGTGTAGAAATCTTTCGCGCCCTGGTCGGAAATGCGCTGCAATACCGCGGCAAGGTCAGGCTGTTTGAAGGTGACGCCCTGCTTAAGATTGCCGAAGTAGGTGTCGAAATTGGTCTTGCCCGCGAAGTCCCTTGCCGCATCGTCGCGCAGCTTCTGCAGTTGCGGGGCGACCACGAAGCCGTCGCGCGCATAGTGAATAGCCGGCGCGAGCACCTGCTGCCACTTCAGTTTGCCGAAACGGCGCTGCGCTTGCCACATGCCGTCGACGGTGCCCGGCACGCCCACCGCGCGATAGCCGATCAGGCTCATGTCCTTGATGACCTCGCCCTTGTCGTCGAGATACATGTTCTTCGTCGCGGCGAGCGGCGCGCGCTCGCGATAGTCGAGGAAATACGGCTTGCCGCCGACATACAGCGTCATGAACCCGCCGCCGCCGATGTTGCCCGCATCCGGGAGCGTGACCGCAAGCGTGAAGGCGATCGCGGTGGCCGCATCGACGGCATTGCCGCCCTCGTTGAAGATCTGCTCGGCGGCATCGGCGCTGTACGAGTCGGGCACCGCGATCGCCGAATCGGCAAGCACGACCGGTTGCGTCTTCGCGGGCGCTTTCGCGACGGCAGGCACCGGTTCGAGAAAAGCGGTCGAAATGCAGACGAGCGCGATCAGTGCGAAACCGCTGATCGAAGCGCTGGCTGAAGCTTTGACGTTGCGGAACAAGTTCATGTCCTCCTTATCGATGACGCCTGCATCCGTACCATTGCTTACGCTCTCCCGCGGCTGCCGCGCGCAATCTCATCACCCGCGTCTCGTGGCAGGCGCCGCGTAATCGGGATCGACAGGCACGAGAATAGACCGACGACGACAAACGCCGGCCAGAAATCGGAGAACACGATGGTCGGATGCCCTTGCACCTGATGCGAAATCTGCAGCACGATGCCCGAGATGGTCACGCCGAGGCCGAGCGACATCTGCTGGATGACGCTCGCGACACTCGTCGCGCGACCGACGTCGCTGCCCGGAATATCCGCATAGGCAAGCGTATTGAGCGACGTGAATTGCAGAGACGGAAAGAAGCCGCCCACCAGCACGATGCACCAGATCACCCAATGCGGCGTACCGGGAAAGAACAGTCCGTACACAGCGATCGCGAGACCCGCGCACGCGGCGTTGACCATCAGCACCGTACGAAAGCCGAAGCGCTCGAGAATGCGCGACGCCATCGTCTTCATGAATATCGAGCCGAACGCGGACGCGCACGTGATCGCGCCCGCTCTGAATGCGGTCATGCCGAGCCCTTCCTGCAACGCGAGCGGCAACAGGAACGGCACGGCGCCTAGACCGATACGGAACAGCGAACCGCCGATGACGCTCGCATGAAAACTCGGAATACGGAGCAGACGCAGGTCGAGCACCGGCAGCGCGACGCGGCTCGCATACAGCACATAAACCACCAGCAGCACGATGCCGGTCACGCACATGCCGACCGATTCTCGCGTCGACACGAGTTCGCCGCCGACCAGCGAGAGCCCGAGCATGAACAGCGAAGCTCCGCTCGCCGAAAGCACGAAACCGAGCCAGTCGAGCCGGCCCGGATGCGGCTCGCGTGTATTGGCGATGTACTTGTTGGTCAGCCAGATGCCGAGCAGGCCGATCGGCACGTTGATCACGAAGATCAAACGCCAGTGCAGATAGGTTGTGATAAAGCCGCCGAGCGGCGGCCCGACCACCGGACCGAGCAACGCCGGCACCGTCAGATAGTTCATCGCGCGAATGAACTCCGACTTCGGCAGCGAACGGAAGATGATGATGCGGCCCACCGGCACCATCAGCGCGCCGCCGATGCCCTGCACGAAGCGCGCGAGCACGAAGGTACCGAGCGAAGTGGAGGCCGCGCACATCAGCGAGCCCGCCATGAAGACGCCGATGGCCGTGCGGAACACGGTGCGAGAACCAAAGCGGTCGGCGACCCAGCCGCAGATCGGGATGAACACGCCAAGGCCGATCACATACGCGGTGACCGCAAGCTTCAGCGTGATCGGATCGTGACCGAGGTCGCGTGCCAGAACCGGCAGCGACGTCACGATGACCGTGCCGTCCACGTTTTCCATGAACATCGCGCACGCGACGATCAGCGGAACGATGAAAGCGCTTGGAGCAAGCAGCATTGTCATGGCGACGGGCGGCCAGCCATCAATGGAAAGCGTCGATTATGGCATCGCGGCGGCAACAAATGTTGTCGCGCGAGCGGATTTTGCCGTGCGCCGCCGTGCATCGGCGGCACGTTGATTGGAGGTCCGGGTTGCGAACTCATAGGGCGCAAAATATACGGGATTCTGAAAGCTTGCTTTCATACCGCAGGCTTTTTGCAGCTTGAAATGCCGTTCGCGTTTCCGTCACAGAGCGCAACTCGCTGAATCGCTGTACAGTGCGAATCCAGTTGCGCCAGTCACTCGGAATCTTTCGATGTGCGGCACCGCTCGCGCCCTCCGAGGGATGGCGCGGTGGTTGCTAATCCACGACATCGATTGTGGACGCCCGCCTACGCTCATGAACCGTCTTGTTGCCCCACTGCTGTTTGCCGCAGTCGCCGCGCTGCCGTTGTCTTCGTTCGCCGTGGAGCTCGGCGCGCCACTGGTATGCAATGAGAGCGGCCACCAGTTCATTGCTGATCTGATGCAGCAGCAGTTGATCAACCCGAAGCCGACGCACGTCGAAAGCAACTCGATCAACGCGTTCTCGCCGATGCCTGACGCGCATCTGACCGCGTTCGGTTTCCGCGTATTCGCGGTGGTGGGATTCGAAAAGGACGACCCGATATTCCGGGTCGGCGACGGTGAACCGGTCGCGCAGTCCGCGTATGGGGTCGTCGTGTTCGGCAGCGACGACAACGTGAAAAGCGCGCTCGCGAACGCCGGCAGTACGGCGATCGTGCATCACGTCGCGCCGCTGATCACCGCGATTTTTTGCAAGCGCAGCTAACCCGGTTCATCCCGGTCGACGAAATTCGTTCGCCACCCACGCCGCGGCGCTCGCGTTGCTGAGCTTGAACGTCGGCGCAACCTGTACTTGCGCGATCTGCTCGCCGAAAACATCGAGCGCGCTCAACAGTGCGTACGGCTCGTCTTCGTCGGGAATGATATCGAGAGTGATGTCGAGTTCGTCGTTGCCGTCCGCGCTCGTCACGCGCACCGCCTTATGCAGCTGCGCGCGCAGCTGCTGCTCGTGACGACGCAGCACTTCCGCCGCCGTTTTTACGAGCGTGTTGAACGCCGCTACGTCGAGCGGCTTTGGGTCCTTCTTGTTGCGGCCCATCGTCCACGGTCCGACGAGCGCCGGCTCCGCCTCGCCGTCCTTGATCATTTCGACGGCCCAGCCCTCGTCGTCTTCGTTCTTGACGATGCGCGCGGTCCAGCCGTTGTCGCGCCACAGACGCGCTTCATGCACGCTGTCTTCCGGTCCGGAAGAATCGTCGGTCAAGAACTCGGCAGGGGTGTCGGACGAGGAAAAGGGCATGTCGTTCATCACAGGGTCACTCACTTCGCGGGGCGCACAAACAGATTTTGAACCTGCGATTCTACCTGCCCTGCCCGCTTCGCCCTGCTCGCTCTGACGAACGGACAAGGCGCGTTCGGAACGGCGAAGCACGGTCAGCGGGCGAAAAGTTTGACTTGCCCGTATGCGACGATCTGTAAATCGGCTTCGAAAATCACATAAAAAAACGCGGCCCGAAAGCCGCGTGTAAAAATGAAAAAGACTCCCTTTGGTCAAAGGGGTCTATCGAAATTATAAGTGGCATTTCACCGCGATTTGAGGCTTTCTCTGGAAGACTGCATTGCGCAAAACAGAGGGAATCAGCGCACACGGCGCCATCCGCGTCCCCTTGCACGGGTCCCGAAAGCCTTTATCGGATTTAACAGCGCATCTACCCATTCATCTTAAAAATAATTTCCTTTTCCAGACCTCCACTTACGCGATTAATTCACATAATCCGGAATTTGAAAAATGGATTGCTGTAGCGCGTAATTAAATATCGAATGAACGCATGGCCGCGCCAGTGACGACGTCGACGCATGCTCGGTATACTGCCCCGGCCGCCGTGCGACGCCGCGAAATCGCGTCGCCCGCACAGCGGCTTCGTCGCGAAGCATCGCGCTGTACGCCAGCGCTTCGCCCGCGCCTCACCTTCCCATGAACGGGACCGCCGACGATCTGATCATGAAAAGACCTCTGCTGCTTGCCACCGCTGTCGCCTTCACTGCCACCCTCACCGCTTGCGGTTCGTCGGGCGGCCCCGCGCGCGATGCGTCCGCGCCGCTCGTGTATGTCTCGTCGTCACGCACGCCTGCCTCCATCGCCGCCTGTCTTGAAGAACGTCTGCCGCGCGTGCGTACGTCGCACGCCGGTGCCGCGACCGAACTCGCGGTCGGCTCCGATTCGCATAATTCGTATTTCGTCACGCTGACGCCGCTCAACGGCAGCACGGTCATCAAGGTCATGCGTCCGGCCGATGCGCCCGACGATCCACCCGAAGAGGAGATGCGCTTCGATGTCGCGCGCTGCGCGACCTGAGCGGCACGCCGCACGTGAACGCGATGTGCCAAGGCTGATGCGCGAATTTTTATCGCGCGCATCGGCTATTTTTTTATCCGCTCATCTGCGAACATGGCCGCCCTTTGTTTTTCGCGCGGCACGCGTGCCGCGAGTTTCGATGGCATCCAGCAAAGCGCATCATGCGACCGGTTTCGCAGCCGGCATCATCGCGGCGGCGATCGTCGCGCGCAGCGGCGGCGGTCCGTTTCATCCGGCCGTGTTGCTCAGCTTCATCGCCGGCGTGGCCGGCAGCACCGCGCCGGACTGGCTCGAAGTCGCATGGTGGTCGCGCGCGCGGCGGCTGTGGATCACCCATCGCACGTTGACGCATTGGGGCATCGGCTGGCTCGCGCTGCTCGCGGTGTCGTATCACACGCTCGGACATTCGATCTACGCCGCGCCCGCGTTCGGCTTCGCGTGCGGCGGCCTGATGCATCTGCTCGCCGACTGGCCGAATCCGCTCGGCGTGCCGTGGATCGCCGGGCGGCATTCGTTGAATCTATGGAATAGCGGGCACTGCGATCTGATCGTCGTCGCGGCGTCGTGGGCGGCCGCATGGTTGATCGGCGAGCATGTGTGGCTGCACAGCATGCATGCGTTGCCATGGTTGCGCCATTGGCCGATCAGCTAGGCGCGGCGATGCATCCGGCCGCCGCTAGCTGTGTGTCACTGCCGCCCGTTGTCGGTGCGCTCTCCTTCGCGGACCTTGCCTTGCGATACGCTGCTGCCAGGCGGCACGCTATGCGTGAGCCACACGTTGCCGCCGATCACCGAACCGCGCCCGATCGTCACGCGTCCGAGGATCGTCGCGCCCGCGTAGATCACGACGTCGTCCTCGACGATCGGATGCCGCGCGTTGCCCTTGATCAGCGTGCCGTCCTCGTCGGCCGCGAAGCTCTTCGCGCCGAGCGTGACCGCCTGGTATACGCGCACGCGCTCGCCGATGATCGCGGTCTCGCCGATCACCACGCCGGTGCCATGATCGATGAAGAAGCTCGGCCCGATCGTCGCGCCCGGGTGAATGTCGATGCCGGTCGCCGAGTGCGCGATCTCGTTGATGAAGCGCGCGAGCAGCGGTACGCCGAGCCGGTGCAACGCATGCGCGAGACGGTGATGCGTCATCGCCCACACGCCCGGATAGCACAGCAGGATTTCGGTGATGTGCTGCGCGGCGGGGTCGCCGGTGAACGCCGCCTGGATGTCGCTGACGAGCAGCGCGCGGATGCCCGCCAGTTGCGTCGCGAACTCGCGCGCCACCGCGAACGCGCGCTCCCGCAATTCGGCGTCAGGCGTCGCGCCGAACTCGGGCAGAAAGCGCAGCGCGCGGCGAATCTGTTCGGCGAGCAGGCGCAAGGTGCTTTCGAGCGTATGGCCGACGTAGTAGTCGACCGTCTCGTCGGTTAGATCGGGCGCGCCGTAATGCGTCGGAAACATCGCGGCGCGCAGGCCAGCCACGATATTGACCACCGCTTCACGCGATGGCAACTCGCGAATGCCGAGCGGATGCCGCGTGCGATGCAATTGTTCGCGCGAGGCGCGCAGATCGGCGACGATCTGTTCAAGGCCCCAGTTGTGGGAAGGCACGTTGGGCATAAGGGACGGCGCCATGCGGCGCTTGCGGTTCAAAGTGGGGATGCAGCAGAGATTACCGCGTTTTAACGCCGCCCGCGCGGCAGCGCGGAGGTCGGCTCGAATTGACTGCGTCGCCTTGCCTTGACTCGCGTTCGCTTGCGGCGGAACGCACGCACCGTTCCCTGATTTCAGATAGTCAGACTGCTCGCGTCGATCCAGCGCACGGCCCAATCGCGCGCGTGCGCGATCGCGGCGGCTTCGTCGGAGAAGCGCAGTTCCGTGGGGAAGAAACGGTTGGCGACCAGTTCGCCGTCGCTCGAGCGCGAGATCACCACATACGGTTGCCAGGAGCCGTCGCCCGAGCGCGCCGGTTCGCAATTCAGAAGATAGCCGCGATGTGTGAATGCAGCATCGAAGTGCATGAGTCACCCGCCCCTGAAGCCCCGTAACATTTTCTCAGTCGCGCGACCATTTGTTTGTTCGCTTTTTCCGACCATGCTGAAACAGCCGAAGTATTGCCGCCAATTTAACCGCGCATCGCTCGCAGGAGTAAGATGATACTCTGTAGAAAATACGCGTCCATTAAAAAAAAACGAAGTGAATCGCGGAGTTCATCGCCACTCAATCGCGAGGCAACGCCACTCGCATCGGAGTATGGCGGAGAACGCATCGCGAAGCCCGCGCATAGCGGCGCCGTGCCAATCGGAACGGCTTTTGCTCCCTTCTTCGACCATGTCCTCCCAGGAGAATGCACGATGAACAGCGCGATTAGCAAACCGGAAAACGCCGGTACGAAACCGGACCCGAAGGACCCACGAAGCACGGACGTGCACAACGACCGCACTCACGACAGCACGGTCGACACCGACGGCAAGAACCGCGAAGCGGCCCGTCTCGCGGGCCACGGCGCGATCTCGCCCGACGCGATCACGACCAGCAATGCGACGCTCGAGAACAGCGTGCCCGAGTCGCTCGACGGCATGGCCGGTTTCGACAGCCGGGTCGGCGGCAATCATCTGCTGCTCGCGCTCGAGCCGGGCTACGCGGTCATCGACAAGGGCATGGCCGAGCCGGTTGGCGACTACTCGGCCGACCATCAGTACGACGACCCGCGTCCGGTCGGACAGCGCCAGGAGCGTGGCCGCATTCACTACGCGCTCAATCATTTGCGGCCCGCGCGCGTGATCGAATTACATCGGGTGAAATAGGCGGGTGTGCGTATCATCCCTTTATACGCGCGCGTTCGACGTTCGAGAATCACCGTGCATATTCCGATTAATCAGGCAATGACGTGGCACGCACCGTTTAATTCTGGTGCGTGCCTTGCTTTGTTTAATATCGGTTCGCTTAACGGAGTTGCGGATGAAAATATCGCGTGAGGTACTGAGCGTCAGTGAATCTCCGGCTCGCCAGAGCCATCGGGACTCGCGCCGACGCGCCGCAGGAAGTCGAAATCGCAGCCTTGATCAGCCTGCATCACGTGCGCCTGGTGCAGGGCGCCATAGCCGCGCTCGAAGCGCGCCGCCGGTTTGACCCACGCGGCCTTGCGGCGCGCGAGTTCTTCATCCGATACCAGCACGTTCAGCCTGCGGCGCGGCACATCGAGTTCGATCAGATCGCCGCTTTCCACCAACGCGAGCGGTCCGCCGACGAACGCCTCGGGCGCCACGTGCAGCACGCACGCGCCATAGCTCGTGCCGCTCATCCGCGCATCGGAGATACGCACCATGTCGCGTACGCCTTTTTGCAGCAGCTTGCGCGGAATCGGCAGTTGGCCCCACTCCGGCATGCCCGCGCCGACCGGCCCCGCGTGCCGCAGCACGAGCACGCAGCTTGCGTCGATGTCGAGCGAGTCGTCGTCGATGCGCGCGGCCATATCGTTGTAGTCGTTGAACACGACTGCGCGGCCCGTATGCACGAGCAGATGCGGCTCGGCCGCGCCGGGCTTGATCACGGCGCCGTCGGGCGCGAGATTGCCGCGCAGCACCGCGAGGCTACTGTCACGCAGCACCGGATTCGCGCGGCGGCGAATCACGTCGTCGTTGAAAATGCGCGCGCCAGCAAGGTTCTCGCCGAGCGTGCTGCCGTTCACGGTTTTCTGCGAGCCGTCGATCAGTTCGCCCAGTTCCGCGAGCAGCCCACGCAAACCGCCCGCGTAGAAAAAGTCCTCCATCAGGTAAGCGCCGGTCGGCCGGATGTTCGCGAGCACGGGCGTACGGCGCGCGATCTCGTCGAAGCGATCGAGCGTCAACTCGATGCCCGCGCGCCGCGCCAGCGCGATCATATGCACGACCGAATTGGTCGATCCGGACAGCGCGACGCAAGTCGTTACCGCGTTATCGACCGATGCCGCCGTGATCAGGTCCGACGGCTTCAGATCCTCCCACACCATCTCGACGATACGCATGCCGGTTTTCGCGGCCATCTGCGCATGACGCGAATCGGGCGCGGGAATCGACGCGAAGCCGGGCAGCGTGAAGCCCAGCGCTTCGGCCGCGCTCGTCATCGTCGACGCGGTGCCCATCGTCATGCAGTGCCCCGGCGAACGCGCGATGCCACCCTCGACGCCCTGCCAGTCATCCGGCGTCAGCGTGCCCGCTCGCAGTTCGGCCCAGTACCGCCATGAATCGGAACCCGAGCCGAGCGTCACGCCGTTCCAGTTGCCGCGCAGCATCGGTCCGGCGGGCAGAAAGATGGCCGGCAGATCCATCGAGATCGCACCCATCAGCAACGCGGGCGTGGTCTTGTCGCAGCCGCCCATCAACACCACTCCATCGGCGGGATAGGAGCGCAGCATCTCCTCGGCTTCCATCGCGAGGAAATTGCGGTACAGCATCGTGGTGGGCTTCTGGAACGGCTCGGACAGCGTATGCACCGGCAGTTCGATCGGGAAGCCGCCAGCCTGCCAGATGCCGCGCTTCACTTCCTCGACGCGCTGCTTGAAATGCGTATGGCACGGATTGATCTCGCTCCACGTGTTCAGAATCGCGATGACCGGCTTGCCCGCGTATTCGTCGCGGTCGTAGCCCATCTGCGCCGTGCGCGAGCGGTGGCCGAACGAACGCAGATCGTTCGCGCCGTACCAGCGATGACTGCGCAATTCCTCGGGGGTCTTTCTCTTCGTCAACGTCTACTCCACGATTGCCGCCGACCATGGGTCAGCGCCTCTGTTCTTTCACGCGGGACACGATCTGCGTCGGGCTCACGAATTGAAGTGCGATCAGCACCCAGATCAACGTGATCGCCATATAGATCATCGCCATCGCATCGATCGATTGCGGCGCTCGCACGCCGGTGGAAAACACTGCGTAATACAACGCGACCACTAGCGTTTGCGTCGCCGGACCGGCCGTAAAAAACGTCAGCTCGAACATGCCGATCGTGCGCACCAGCACGAGCAGGCCTGCCGCCAGCATACCCGGCACGAGCAGCGGCAGCAGCACATAACGGAAATAGCGGAACGTGTTCGCGCCGAAAATGCGCGCGGCCGCCTCGAGATTCGGATCGATCTGCTCGATGAACGGCGTCATCACGAGAATCACGAACGGCAGCGCCGGTACCAGATTCGCGAGAATCACGCCCCATAACGTGCCGGCGAGTCCGACCTTGTACATCACGGTCGCCATCGGAATGCCGTAGGTGACGGGCGGCACCATCAACGGCAGCAGAAAGATCAGCATCGCGAGGCGCTTGCCTGTGAATTGCACGCGCGCGAGCGCATACGCGGCAGGCACGCCGAGCAGCACCGACAGCAGCACGACCGCGCCGACCACCTGCACGGTCACCCACAGCACGCTCGCGAGCTGAAAGTCGCTCCACGCCTGCGCATACCAGTGCAGCGTGAAGCCTTGCGGCAACGCGGTGCCGAACCAGCGCGTCGCGATCGAATTCACCGCGACGGTCGCGATCAGCAGCACGACGTTGATCAGGAAGAACGCCATCACGGCCCACACCAGCGCCTGCCAGATACGGCCCGGCAGGTTCGCGCGCTGACGGGCGTGCTGCGCGGGCTCGCGCGCGCCGTCGCCCGGCTGAGGCGCGGCGGAAGCGGAGGTTGACGCGGACCAGTCGGGCTGCGTCGCGCGGCGATCGGTCGTCATCAGCCTTTGCCTCCCGTTGCGGGACCACGATAGAACCAGCGACGCGCGCCGAGCAGCGCGGCGACCACCAGCAGTTGCACGAAGCCCATCACCATCGCGATCGCCGACGCAAGCGAATAGTCGTAGCTCTCGAACGCGGCTTCGGCCGCGGCAATCGACATCACGCGTGTCGGACCCGCGGGCGCGCCGAGCAGCACCGCGGACGGAAACACCGAGAACGCCTGCACGAACGACAGACACGCGGCCATCGTAAGCCCCGGCACGAGCAGCGGCAGATAGATGCGGCGAAACTGCTGCCAAGGACTCGCGCCGAGCGTCGCGGCCGCGCTCGCGAGCGTGGGATCGATGCCGGTCACGTACGACAGGGTCAGCAGAAACGCGAACGGAAAGCCCGACACGATCAGCGACAGCAGCACGCCCGTGAAGTTGTGCGTGAGCCGCACTTCGCGCGTGTACAGATGCAGCGCCTGCAACGCCTGCGGCAACCAGCCGTGCGGACCGAAGTACGTGAGCATGCCGTCGGCGATCAGCACAGTGCCGAGCGTCACCGGAATCACCAGCAGCGTCGTGACGATCTTCTGATAACGCGAGTAGCGGCGCAGCGCGAACGCGACCGGCACCGACACGCCGACGTTGATCAGCGTGGCCGGTACCGACAGCTTCAGCGTGACGAGGATCGTCGGCCACATCGACATGTCGGTGAAGAACGTCAGATAGTTGGCCCATACCCCGCCGCCGTTCATCGGCCGGAACGACAGCGCGAGACCATACGCGAACGGATAGATGAACAGCGCGACGATAAAGAGCAGCGCGGGCGCGACGAGCCAGGCCTTGGCATCGCGCGGCGCGCGGGACCTAAGCGGGGGGACAAGCGTCGGCGTGTTCATGCGGCCTCGGCGTCGTAGACGAGCACGCACGACGGCCGCACGCGCAGCGTGATGCGCTCGCCCTCCGCGCATTCGCCGGTCACGCGCGCCCACACGTCGCCGAACGCGGTCTTCGCGCGCAGCAGCGAATCGTGGCCGCCGTATTCGACCGCGTCGATCAGCGCATCGAACGCGTTGTCGGCGCCGGGCTCGGCGCGCTCCATGTCTTCGGGACGCAGCGCGACACTGACGCGTTTGCCGTCGAAGCCCGCCATCGGCGTGCCGAGGAGCCGCACGCCGTCCGCACTGACCGCGACACCATCGCCTTGCGTGCCCTCCAGCGTGAACTCGGCCACATTGCGATAGCCCATGAAGCGCGCGACGTGCAGATTGCGCGGCCGCGTATAGACCTCCTTCGGCGTCGCGACCTGCTGCACGACGCCCTCCCTCATCACGACGATGCGATCGGCCATCGACAGCGCTTCGTCCTGATCATGCGTCACGTACAGCGTCGCGCGTTCGAGTTGGGTATGGATGCGGCGAATCTCCGCGCGCATTTCGATGCGCAGCTTCGTATCGAGATTCGACAGCGGCTCGTCCATCAGGATCAGCGGCGGCTCGATCACGATCGCACGCGCGATCGCGACTCGCTGTTGCTGGCCACCGGACAATTGGCCGGGCAGCTTGTGCTCATGACCGGTCAGTTGCACCAGTTGCAGGGCCTCGCGTGCACGGCGCGCGATCTCGCTTCTGCCGACGCCGCGCATCTTGAGCCCGAAGCCGACGTTGTCCAGCACGCTCATGTGCGGGAACAGCGCGTAGTTCTGGAACACCATGCCGAAGCCGCGCTTTTCCGGCGGCAGCACGTCGATGCGCCGCGCGTCGAGCCAGATGCCGCCGCCGGTGAGCGGCTGCAATCCGGCGATGCAGTTCAACGCCGTCGATTTGCCACAACCCGACGGCCCCAGCAGCGCGATGAATTCGCCACGCCGGATCGTCAGATCCAGACCCTGCAGCGCGGCGATCGCGTGGCCTTGCGCGTTCGTGAAACTGCGGCTCACCGAATCGAGCCGCAACTGCTCAAAGTGATGCTTCATGGCGTTTCCTGGTTCGCGTGGGGCGACGGATGTCGCGAGTGCCGCGCTTGCGGTACGCGCGGCACATCAGGCAGTCAAGCCGAGGCGCGCGTGATCGCTGAAAACACGCAGCGCGGCGGGACCTCACGCCGCGCTGCGTTTCGCCTCGTTTTCCGTCGCAATGGTGAAGGCCTAACGGGTCTTCTGCGCGCCGATGTCGCTATCCCACTTCCTGAAGGCGGCGACCATCGCCGCTGCGTTCAGCGGCAAAGCATGCGGACGATCGGCCAACATCTTCGCGTATTCGGGCCGGCCATACTTTTGCAGTACCTCCTGGCTATGCGCGGGCGCCTGCTCGACGGTGACGCCCTTGATCGCCGGACCCGGATAGAAGTAGCCGTCGTCGTAGGTCAGCGCCTGCTGCGCGGGCTCCAGCATAAAGTTCATCATCTTGTACAGCACGTCGAGCTTTTCCTTCGGCACGCCCTTCGGGACCACCATGTAGTGCGCGTCGTTGACCCACGTCATGTTGTCGAACGGCTGTACGCGGAATTCGGCCGGCACGATGCCGAGCGCGCGCGGATTGATGTCCCAGCCGGTCACGGTCACGGTCATGTCGCGCGTGCCTTCGCCCAGTTCCTTCATCACCGCCGAGGTGCCGCCTGGATAGTACGGAATGCAGTCGTTCAACTGCTTGAGGAACGCCCACGTCTTGTCCCAGCCATGCACCGGGTCCTGCGGGTCCTTGTCGCCAAGCACGTAGGGCAAGCCCATCAGGAACGTGCGGCCAGGACCGGAATTGGCCGGGCGCGCGTAGATCAGCTTGTCGGGGTGGGCCTTGCACCATTGCAACAGTTGCTCGGGCGTCTTCGGCGGATCGCTGACCTTGGCCGGGTTGTATTCGAGCAGCGGACCGGCCGGCATATACGCGACCACGAGCCCATAGCCTTGCGCGAGGTCCTGCATCTTGCGGGGGCCCGGCGCGTACTTGTCGAGCGCACCCGGGAACTGCGCCGCGTTGTCGGGCAGCAGCTTGATCCACAGGTTCTGTTCGATGCCCGCCGCGAGCGCGTCGGTGCCAGTCAGCACGAGGTCGATGTCCGAGCGGCCCGCGGCCTGCATCGCCTTGATCTTGCCGGGCAATTGCGGCGCGGGCGCGTTCGTGAACGTGGTGTTCGCGACGAGATTCGGATACTTCGCCTTGAACGCCTCGAAGCCCTTCTGCGTGAGTTGAAGATCGCCGGCTACGTCGACGATATTGATCGTGACCGGATCGGCCGCGTGCGCGGCAACGGAGTACACCGCGCTCGCGGCGATACATACGGATACCAGCTTGAACGACAACCTGCGCGAAACAGTCATTGCGTCTCCTCGCTTCTTGGTATGGAAGCCCACCGGTCGATGCGGTGCGGGCGGTGTCTTTCTACCAATGGAACATAGCGAAGCGCAACAGCCGATGTCAAGCAAATAGTCGAGCGTGCGGGTGGTGCGCGAAAACGGCTTGTTTTACGTGAAATCCTTGCTGCTCAACGCCTGGCAACGCGCGTTAAGGGCAAACCCGAGCACCCGCCGCAGTTGCAACACAGGTTGTTTGGTAAGCGGACAACTGCTCAGCCGCCGCGCACGCCCTGGGTATTCACGAACAGCGAATACAAGCCGTGACTTGCCGCCATGAACAGACGGTTGCGATGCCGTCCGCCGAAGCACACGTTCGCGCAACGCTCCGGCAGCGCGATATGGCCGAGCGGTTCGCCCCGCGCGGTGAACACGCGCACGCCGTCCAGCTCGTCGGTGCCCATGCCCCAGCCGCACCACAAGTTGCCGTGCACGTCGACACGAAAACCGTCGGGTGTGCCCGGACCCGCGTCGATCAGCACGCGGTTGTTCGACAGCGTCGTGCCTTTGCCATCGGCCTCGACATCGAATACGCGGATCTTGCGCGGCTCGCCGCGCGATTGGACCACGTACAGCAGCGATTCGTCCGGTGAAAACGCGAGACCGTTCGGACCGAGCACGTCGTCGATGACCATCGACACCTCACCCGACTGGCCGTCGATCCGATACACGCATGCTTTCAGCTCCGACTGCTGCTGCTCGCCCTCGTAGAAACCGTCGATGCCGAAGCTCGGGTCGGTGAACCAGATCGAGCCGTCCGACTTCACGACCACGTCGTTCGGCGAATTGAAGCGCTTGCCCTGATAGCGATCGGCGAGCACGGTGATCGAGCCGTCGTACTCGGTGCGCGTCACACGCCGCGTCAGGTGCTCGCAACTGACGAGACGCCCTTCGCGATCGCGCGTATGGCCGTTCGCATTGTTCGACGATTGACGGAACGTGCTGACCGCGCCCGTCGTTTCGTCCCAGCGCAGGATGCGGTCGTTCGGGATGTCGCTCCACAGCAGATAGCGTCCATCGCCGAACCACACCGGTCCCTCCGACCAGCGCGTGCCCTGATACAAGCATTCGACCGACGCCGACGCGAGGATCAGCGACTTGAAGCGCGAATCGAACACGCGGATGGAGGGATCGGGATAACGTCGGCTGTGGTCGGTCATGCGGTGGTCTGCCTGTCGGAGCGGTTCGATTGGGTGCGCGCGAACTCGCGCTCGAGCGCGAGTAGCGTGCCTGCGGTCTGCGCGATCTTCGCATGATGCTCGCGCGGTGTCGAACTGAGCAGCGGCAGCAGCGGCCCCATGTCGGCGAGGCCCGTGAACGAGATCGCATCGTGCAACACGCGGATTAGCGAGATGTCGTTGCGCAGGGTTTCGAGCGGCATGAACGCATCGTACAGACGTTCGGCGGTGTTGTTGTCAGCGCGACCGGCGCTCTGCCCGCTCTGGCCGCTCTGCACCGCGCGCAGCAGCGCCATCACCATGCTCGGCGCGATGCAGCCGCTACCGGTCGTCCAGGCGGCGAGTCCAAACTCGCGCAGATGCACGAGCGCCGGCCGCTCGCCCATGCCCGACACGATCTTCGTGGCCGGCACGCGTTGCAGCAGCCGGCGCAGATACGGATCGTCAGCGGGATTGTCGCGCGGGATCGCATATTTGACGGCGCTCAACGTACCGCGCTCGACGAGCCGCGCGAGCGTATCGACATCGACGTAGTTTTCGCTTTTGAGATACACCGTGAGCGGCATGCCGGCCGTGTCGGCGACCCGCGTGAGGCCGGTCTCGACCCCCTCGAACGTGGTAAAGCCGCCGAGCGGCAGCACCATCGCGGTGCGGTAACGCGTCTGCGCGAGGATGCGCGCCTGATCGAGCATCTTGCCGTAGTCGGGACCGAGCGCCGGAATCACGCGAGTCCCGGGGCTCGCTGCGTCGGCGAGCAGCTCCAGCAGCTCGCGGTATTCGCTGAGCGCGACGTGATAGAGGTTCGCGTTGCCGCCATACAGTAGCGTGCGCACGCCGCCCGCTTCGATGTGGCGGATCAGCGCGAGATTCTGAACCGGGTCGAGCGTGTAGTCGGCGCGCCGCGCGAGCGGCGGCACGGCCATGACCGACGCGGCGAACTCGGCGTCGCGAAGCGGGGATTCGTTCATGATGGTCGACGCGGAAACGTACAAGGCGGAGGTTTCACGGTAGCATCGGCATCACAATGTTGTCAAACAACTTGCGCGTAACGATAGCCCGTCGTGGCGGCCGGCGTCGAATTGCCCGGCGCAGATCACCAAATTTCCTTTTGTATAACAATGGAGCCGGCCGGCACGCCGTGTGGCATCGGCGCCGCAGCCTCTTTTTGCGCGAGCAGGACGCGCGGCGAGCAATAACCCGCTTTCCCAGATAATCGGGTAAATGGGATTAATTCAAAGAGTGTGACGGAAATAATGCTGTCAATCGAACACCTTAAAATGCGATCGCGGGGCGCCGATTAGCCGCACTATTCGCCCGGAATCCCGGGCGGGCTAAAGATTATTTCAATCAGCATAATGATGGGCAACGCCGCCGTTCCTGTCACGCGGCGGCTATCGTTTACCCCGCAGAGCGTCGGCGCATTGCGCCCCGGTTTTTAGTGATAGATTATGCGGACCAAAAGAGCGGACCGCAGTGCCCGCCAATAACCGCGAACGAGATGTTTGCGAGCCCGAGAGAGCCAAAAAATTGTCGCTACACTTTATCGAGCAGATGGCACCGCTACTGGACGCCGCCGACGAGGCGGAATGGTTCGGCGCGATTTCGGGCCTCGCCGAAACGTGGGGCTTCGACAGGATTCTGGTCGCAATGCTGCCGCGGCCGACCATGCGTCTCGAGGACGCTTACCTGCGCAGCACTTACGCGCCGGCATGGCGCCAAGCGTATGACGAGCAAGGCATGGTGCATATCGACCCGACGGTCGCGCACTGCCTGTCACGCTCCGCGCCGCTGATCTGGACGCCAGAGATTTTCGCCACCCCGGCACAGCAATCCCTGTACGAGGAAGCTCGCTCGTTTGGCCTGGGCGCCGGCGTGACGCTGCCGATTCACGGGCCGAATCAGGAAGCCGGCATGATGTGCTTCGTCAATGACGACAACCCGTCTGACGGGTTCAGGCGTCATGTGAACGCCGCCTTGCCGAACCTCGTGCTGTTGCGTGACCTGGTGATCGACACCAGCAAACAGCATCTGAATTCGCACGCACAGACCCTGATGCCGAAGCTCACGCCGCGCGAGCGCGAATGTCTGAAATGGACCGCACGCGGCAAATCCACCTGGGAGATATCCCACATCCTGAGTTGCTCGGAAGCCGTCGTGAACTTCCATATGAAGAACATCAGGGCGAAATTCGGCGTGAATTCGCGGCGCGCGGCAGCCGTGATCGCCGCGCAGCTAGGGCTTATTGACCCGGGTTGAGCAGCGCGGCCGCATCGCGGCTGTACATCACGCGCTCAGCGCGGCCCAGATCGGCGTCCGACACGGTCTTGGTGAAGTACAGGCCAAGCAGGATCGACACCGGCGCCGGGATCTCAGCGCCCGACTCGAAGCGGCTGCCGCGCGACTGCGTGACGCCGAAGCGAGCCCAGAATCGGCGCTGGCTCTCTTTTTTCTTCTTCCGGTAGGCAATGATCAGAACGCGATCCACTGCCGAAGAGACCTCCGAAGGACGCGCCTGGAGGTGGGTTTGCGGTTGCCAGTGATTGTCGAGGAATTCCATTTCGGAGCCTTGTAGGTTGGGGGCGGATACGTGTTTGAATTTTGCGATACCCGATAAGCATCCACACCTATCCAGGTAGGTAGGTGGCACAAAGATTCAGAATGCATAAGTTTTCCTGCGTAACTGGCACCCCCAACACGTACAGGAGAGCGTCATGCAAACCACGATCCGAATTGGACTCCGGCAGGAATTCGACAATCAGCTGATCAATGAGATGTACCGCCTGCGAGCCCGGGTCTTTCACGGCCGGCTCGGTTGGGAAATTCCGACCATCGCGGGGATGGAGATAGACGGCTACGACGCGCTCGGGCCGTACTACATGCTGATTCAGGGCGAAGATCAACGGTTGCGCGGGTGCTGGCGCCTGATGCCGACCGAAGGTCCGAACATGCTGAAAGACACCTTCCCGCAGCTGCTGCATGGCGCGGCCGCGCCGGTCGGGCGGCACATCTGGGAGCTGAGCCGCTGGGCGATCGAAACCGGCGGTGAGGAACAGTCGTTTGGTTTCACGGATATGACGATCCGTGCAATTCAGGAAGTGATGCGCTTCGCGCAGCGCATGGGCATCACGCATTACGTCACGGTCACCACCACGCCGATCGAGCGGATGCTGCGCCGAGCCGGCCTCGACATCAGCCGGCTCGGGCCGCCGCTGCAGATCGGCGTCGAGCGGGCCGTCGCGCTCGACGTCGCGGTGAGCGCCAAGACACTGACCTCGCTGTTCGGGCCGGTCGCCGTCGCGGCTTGAACGGCGCCGGAGCGCGGCCTCACGAAAGTCGCGATGCGCTGACCCGCGCGCGGGCTCAGGAGCCGAACATCCGTTCCAGCGCGTTCTCGAGATGCGCGCGCATCGCGGCACCCGCGGCCGCCGCGTCCTTGCGGCGGATCGCGTCGAGTACCGCCATGTGCTCGGCCTGCACCAGCCTCTGCCGTTCCACCGTTTTGACGAGCGACAGATTGCGCGACAGGTTCATGCTGAACAGGATCTGTTCCTCGATGAACGACATCACCGTGATGAAAAACGGATTCTTCGACGCGCGCGCGACCGCCTGGTGGAACAGGAAGTCGTCCTTGGCGCCGATCCCCTGCGCCTCGATGATGCGCTCGAGTTCGTCCCACGCATGCTGGATCGCCGCGATGTCGTCGGCATCGGCCTTCAGCGCCGCCTGCGCGGCCGCGCCCGCCTCGGTCACGATGCGAAATTCATAGCAGCGGCGAATATCGGACAGCGTCTCCAGCGGCGCGAAGCGGCGCACATCCGGATCGGGCCGCCGCTCGACGGTCGTGCCCGAGCCGTGCCGCGTCGAGATAATGCCGTCGGCCCGCAATCGCGCAAGCGCTTCGCGCACGGTCGGCCGGGACGTGGCGAAACGTTCGGCCAGCGCGTGCTCGGTCGGCAATCGCTCGCCTTCCTTGTACTCGCCTTCGAGGATGCGGTTGAGAATGTCGCCGTAGATCTGGTCGGGTAAGCCCTTAGTTTTTCGATCGTTCATCAGCGGACTGGCCAACTTGTCAAATATGGCCTGATTGTAAGGCCAACCCTGTTTCGGCTTCAGCAAAGTTGTGCGGTTGTAAGCAAACGAGGCCGCTCGCGCGCGCCGCCGCCGCGCCCGCCAGTTTGGCGGCGGGCGCGGAATATTTGGCAAATGTTTGATTTACATCCTGGTGCGGTGCATCTTTTCCGGCCATCATCTAAGCTTCATTGGTATAAAACATCAATAATTCCTGCCGCGGCTAGCAAAGTGGCAGACGCATTTTTGACGCGGAGCCGATATGTACACACGCATCCTTGTAGCGGTCGACGGCAGCAATACCTCGCGCCGTGCGTTCGCAGCGGCGCTCGATCTCGCCAAATCGAATGGCGCGGTGTTGCGGCCATATTATGTCGTCGAAAATACGCCGATGTATTTCGAGGCGCCCGGCTACGACCCGTCGATCCTGCGCAACCGTCTGATCGAGGAAGGCCAGGAGTTGCGCGCCGAGTTTTCGAAAGCAATGGCCGAGCAAGGTGTGCAAGGTGACCCGGGGGTCTCCGAGGCTTCGTCGCTCGGCGATGTCGCCGACATCGTGCTGCAGGCCGCGGCCGAATTCAACGCCGACCTGCTCGTGATGGGCACGCACGGCCGACGTGGCTTTCAGCGGCTGATTCTCGGCAGCGTCGCCGAACGCTGCGTGCGCCAGGCCACGCTGCCGGTTCTGCTGATACCGTCCGCCGCGGGCACCGACAAGGAACCCGCCTGACTCTTTCATCATGCGCAGGGCGGCGCGCCACTCATCGACGCGAGCCGTCGTCTTCACCCACGGCGACTCACCTTCCCACTTTCGCAAGAGCACGTGCCGTCGCTCGGGACATCCGAGCACCGCAAGCGTCACTTTGCCGCCAGCTGCGTGTCATAGCCGGTGGGACAATTTCACTACTACGATAAGCGCGCGCAGAAGATGCCGACTCCTACTGCTGTTACCCGTTCCTCGACCCGCTCCGCCGGCAACGCCGAGCGCGGCAGCCGCGAGGCCGTGGCGTCACGCGCAACCGCACGCACCGCCGCGCGCTGCTCGAGCTGTTCGATGCGTCAGATCTGCATGCCGCAGGGGCTGTCGGCGGAGGAACTGCCGAAGCTCGAAACGCTGATCTGCTCGGCGCGCTCGGTGCCGCGCGGCGAAGCGCTGTATCGCAGCGGCGAGCGCTTCGACAATATCTACGCGGTGCGTTCGGGTTCGATGAAGACCGTGATGATCCATCGCGACGGCCGCGAACAAGTCACCGGGTTGCGTCTCGCCGGCGAGCCGCTCGGGCTCGACGGCATCAGCGCGGACGTCCATGCATGCAGCGCCGTCGCGCTGGAAGACAGCACGGTGTGCATCGTCCCCTATAGCGCGCTGAAGCTGCTGTGCCGCGAAATCGGTTCGATCCAGGAGCGCATGCACAAGCTGCTGGGCGCGCAGATCGTCAGCGAGGCCGCGCAGATGATGGTGCTCGGCTCGCTGTCCGCCGACGAACGCGTCGCAGCCTTCCTGCTGGACGTGTCACAGCGCAATGCGCAGCGCGGCTACTCGTGGTCGGAATTCAATCTGCGCATGACTCGCGAAGACATGGGCAGCTATCTCGGCATGACGCTTGAAACCGTCAGCCGCACCCTGTCAAGATTTCAAAAGCGCGGCCTGATCGACACGCAGGGCAAACATATTCGCATCGTCGATCTCGAAGGGTTGCGGCAGGTCTGAGCGAGCGGGCTGGCGGGCTGGCTGGCTGAGCGGTTGTGCCGTTCGTCTTGGCACGCCGCCTGCGAGGGGGTACAGTTTTCCGATCGTTCCCCCACGGCAACCGTGTTGCATGGAGACCCGGCCCAATGAATCGCGACCCTGTCCCGCATCATCCGCTCGTGCAGCGCCTGCTCGACGCGCGCCAAGTCACCGACGACCTGTTTGCGATCGTCAAACCCGACTACCTCTATGAACGGCCGATCCGCGAGCGTCACCGCGTCGTGTTCTACATCGGCCATCTCGAAGCGTTCGATCGCAATCTGCTCGACCAGCGTCTGTTCGATCTGCCGGCTTTCGCGCCGGAACTCGACCAGCTGTTCGCCTTCGGCATCGATCCGGTAGACGGCGGCTTTCCCACGGATCAACCCGGCGATTGGCCGTCGCTCGACCGCGTGCGCGAGTATGCGACGCGCGCGCGACGGCAAATCGACGCCGCGCTCGGCGAATCCGGCAACCCGGCGCGCGACGAGGCGGCCGTGCAG
The DNA here is from genome assembly GCF_014397785.1 of Paraburkholderia podalyriae. Taxonomy (GTDB): domain Bacteria; phylum Pseudomonadota; class Gammaproteobacteria; order Burkholderiales; family Burkholderiaceae; genus Paraburkholderia; species Paraburkholderia podalyriae. The sequence goes on along the minus strand of NZ_VZQQ01000008.1, from coordinate 239,992 downwards.
TTGCTGAACGTCGCGATCGAGCATCGGTTGATGCATGCTGAAACGCTCGCCTACATGCTCCATCAGTTGCCGCTCGCGCAGAAGAACACCGCGTTGCGCGAGCCGGTAGTGACACGCGCGGAGCGGCGCGACGCGTTGTCGTCGATGGTCAGCGTGCCAGCCGGCAAAACGGTGCTCGGCATGCCACGCGAGGCCGGCCGCTTCGGCTGGGACAATGAGTTCGGCGAATTGGGCGTGGACGTGCCCGCGTTCGAGATCGATCGATACATGGTCACCAACGGTGCGTTCCTCGAATTCCTCGAAGACGGCGGTTACCGCGAGCCGAAGTGGTGGTCGCCGAAGGACTGGGCGTGGAAGGAAGCGGAACACATCGAACACCCTGCCGGCTGGTCGCAACGCACGGCGCAGGACGGTCGCGCCGCATGGACGCTGCGCACGATGTTCGACGACGTGCCCTTGCCGCTCGACTGGCCGGTCTACGTGAGCCACGCCGAAGCGAGCGCCTATGCGCGCTGGGCCGGCAAAGCGCTGCCGACGGAGGCGCAATGGCAACGCGCGGCGCACGGTGCGCCGCAAGCGACATCGGGGAATTTCGATTTCCGCAGTTGGGATCCACGGCCCGTCGACGCGCATCCGGACAACGTCAGCGCGTTCGGCGCGGAAGGTCAGTTCGGCAACGGCTGGGAATGGACCTCCACGCTATTCGAAGCGCTGCCGGGCTTCGAAGCGTTTCCGTTCTATCCCGGATATTCGGCCAACTTCTTCGATGGGCAGCATTACGTGCTGAAGGGCGGCTCGGCGCGTACCGCGCTGTGCATGCTGCGGCCGGAGTTTCGCAACTGGTTTCAGCCGCACTATCAGTATGTGTACGCGGGATTTCGGTGTGTGCGGGGTTGTGACTAATAAAGCGGAAGCTGAGATCTTTCTTCGTCTTCCGCTTTATTAGTCAGGAAGGTCAAGCGGGTAATTCTTGTCATCTCCTCCATATTTCGACTAATATCGAAATATGGAAACAAACCAGACCATCGCCGCTCTAGCGGCACTCGCGCACGAGTCGCGGCTCGCCGTCTTTCGCGCCCTGGTGCAGGCCGGCCCCGAAGGCATGCCCGCCGGCCAGATCGCCACGCTGCTGGATGTCGCGCCGTCGTCCCTTTCCTTCCACCTGAAGGAACTGTCTCATGCGCAGCTCGTCACCAGTCGGCAGGAAGGCCGGTTCGTCTACTACTGCGCAAACTTCGAAACTATGAACGGCCTGCTGGTCTATCTCACCGAGAACTGCTGTGGCGGCAACCCCTGTTCGCCGGCATCAGCGTGTTCTCCCTCCAGGAAGAGGCAGTCATGAAGCGCTTTCACATTCACATCGCCGTCACGGATCTCAATGCGAGCGTCCGCTTCTACTCAGCGTTGTTTGCGGCCGAACCGACCGTCGTCAAGAGCGACTACGCGAAATGGATGCTCGACGACCCGCGCGTCAATTTCGCGATCTCGCAACGCGGCGCCACGCCAGGACTCGACCATCTGGGCGTTCAGGTCGAAAACGAAGCCGAGCTGGACGAGATGCACTGCCGGCTCGAAGGCGCCGCGTTGCCGGTCGACGCGCAAATCGGCACGGCCTGCTGCTATGCGAACTCGGACAAGTACTGGACCGTCGATCCGCAGGGCATCGCATGGGAGTCGTATCACACTTTGAACGACATTCCGGTATTCGGCGAGTCACGCAATGCGCAGAACAGTGCACCTGCTTCTGAGGTCGCAGCGTGCTGCGCTCCGTCGTCGGGCAAATCGGTCGGTGTCCCGGTCGGGTCTTCGTCGTGCTGCTGAGTCCGGCGCGCAATTCAATGAGGAGCGTATGACGACCAACGTCTTGATCCTGTGCACGCACAACTCGGCGCGCAGCGTGCTCTCTGAAGGGATGCTCAACCACTGGGCACGCAAGCTCGGCAAGGACGTGCGCGCGTTCAGCGCTGGCAGTACCCCGAGCGGCCGCATCAATCCGTTCGCGCTCGAAGCGCTGACGAACGCCGGCATCGATACCGAAGGCTATCGCAGCAAGAGCTGGGATGAATTCGCGCAGGATGGCGCGCCGCCCATGCGCATCGTCATTACGACGTGCGACACCGCGGCTGCCGAGCAGTGTCCGTTCTGGCCCGGTGGTCCAGTCAAGGTGCACTGGGGCTATGCCGACCCGTCGAACGCACCCGGCGGCGACGAAGGCAAACGTCAGGCGTTCGAACTGACACGCCAGGCAATCGGCTATCGCATGCTACAGCTGCTTGAACTTCCCCTGGACCGTCTGGGCAATGCCGAGCTTCAGCAGGCACTCGACGACATCCTGCAAAGCTGAACCCTTTTCCATCGATTTGCCCCATGAATACCCCCAACATCGCCGCTGCGCGCAAAAGCGCGTCTAAACCGGCCATCAGCTTCTTCGAGCGATACCTGACCGTGTGGGTCGCGCTGTGCATTGTCGCGGGCATCCTGCTCGGCCAGGTGCTGCCTGGCGTCTTTCAGACGATCGGGCGCATGGAGTACGCCCAGGTCAACCTGCCGGTCGGGCTGCTGATCTGGGTGATGATCATCCCGATGCTGGTCAAGGTCGATTTCGGGTCGCTGCATGAAGTGCGTCAGCACATCAAGGGCATTGGCGTCACGCTCGTCGTCAACTGGCTCGTCAAGCCGTTCACGATGGCGTTCCTCGCGTGGCTCTTCATCAAGCACCTGTTCGCGCCGATGCTGCCCGCCGCGCAGCTCGACAGCTATGTGGCCGGGCTGATCCTGCTGGCCGCCGCGCCCTGCACGGCGATGGTGTTCGTCTGGAGCCGTCTGACGGGCGGCGATCCGCTCTTCACGCTCTCACAGGTCGCGCTCAACGACAGCATCATGGTGGTCGCGTTCGCGCCGCTCGTCGGCCTGCTGCTCGGCATTTCCGCCATTACTGTGCCGTGGGCGACGCTGCTCATGTCGGTCGCGCTCTACATCGTCATTCCCGTGATCCTCGCGCAGATCCTGCGCAAGGTGCTGCTCGCCAGTGGAGAGGCTGCTTATGAGGCAGCAATGGCGAAAATCGGTCCCTGGTCGATCACGGCGCTGCTCGCTACGCTGGTGCTGCTGTTCGCCTTCCAGGGCGAAGCCATCCTGAAGCAGCCGCTCGTGATCGTGTTGGTCGCCGTGCCGATCCTGATCCAGGTGCTCTTCAACTCGGCGCTGGCGTACTGGCTTAATCGTGCGGTCGGCGAAAAGCACAATATTGCCTGCCCGTCTGCCCTGATCGGCGCATCGAACTTCTTCGAGCTGGCCATCGCCACTGCAATCGCTTTGTTCGGTTTCAATTCCGGCGCCGCGCTCGCGACTGTCGTGGGCGTGCTGATCGAGGTGCCGGTCATGCTGCTTGTTGTACGCATCGTCAACCGCTCGAAGAACTGGTACGAGTGCGCCTGAAGGTTACGGAAAACAATCACATGAACGAAGTCATCATCTATCACAACCCGCACTGCGGAACTCGCGAAACACGATCGCGACGATCCGCAACGCGGGCATAAAACCCACCGTCATCGAATACCTGAATCGTCCGCCGTCCCGCGAAAGGCTGGTCGAGCTCATCTGCCAGTCGAGGCTGGGCGTGCGCGACTTGCTGGGTAAGAAGGGCACTCCCTACGCCGAACTGCCTCTGGACAACCCGTCATGAAAATAAGAGCTGCCGAAGATGACGATCTCGTCGGGATCAGAAGCCTGCTGGCAACGTGTGCGTTGCCGACTGAGGACGTCCCAACTGTACCGGTACCGGGGTTTCTCGTTGCCGTCGACGAAGGAGGAGCGATAGTTGGAAGCGTCGGTCTGGAACCTTTGGGCGCTGATGCGTTGCTCAGATCGCTGGCTGTCGCTTTGCATCTGCGTGCAACGGGTCTCGGCACGTCTCTGCTCCTGGCTATTGAACGGGAAGCCAAGGCGTGCACCTATGCCAGCTTGTGGTTGCTCACAACGAGCGCGCGACAATTTTTCGAACATCACGGCTACAGCGCAGTCGAGCGGGTCGACGTGCCGGATGAAGTACGCGAAACGGCACAATTCATGCGGCTCTGCGCGTCTACCGCCGTGTGCATGAGGAAGCACATCGCATGAGCAATCACACCGCGCGCCATTGCACGTGACGATCGGCTCTTCGACCGCGTTCAATGTCTGTTGATAGATTCAAACGAGCCTATCGAACACAATATGATCAATGAGTGCAAGTGGCCCCGCGGTGACATCCGGGGTCGGTCCTCGATCTCTCTATCTCAGCCGGGTTGAAGGTGCTGGCACTCGGTTTGGAACCAATAGTCGACCAGGCGCTGTGCCGCTTGTAGATCATCCGGGTAATACGGATCATCAAACCACGGTGACGGGTCGTAGCCCGCTTTCCTCAAGGCAGCGAGTTCGCTTTGGTGCTGCGCCATCGTAGGGGGCGCGTTTGTCTTGAGCGCCGCCAGGTCGCGGCACTCTGTCGGAGTGAGGTGCGGCCCGGTATACGGCATGCCACCAGCGACACACCCGGCGAGCAAAATCACCAGAGCGGGAAGTATTGACTGCGTTCCAGGCCGAATTCTCATAGTAGGTCTCCTTCCCTGCGCGCGCCATGAACCAACTCGTAGTGCGCACGCTTGCCGTTGCGTGCGGGTGGAAAATGCTCGCCTTCGACGCATGTCACTTCGAAGCCGGAGCCGGCGTCGCCTTCTCTCACCACCTTGTAGATGCCAGACGTCTGAACCTTCTCGCCCGGTTTGTGCCCTTCATACTACGAAGTTCTTCTTCAGTGCCATCTCCGGCGACATCGAACGCGGTTACTAGCCTGCGCTCAGTTCCTGCTGTCGCCGCAATCGCGCGTCTTCCTCAAGACGTGTCGCTTCGATCTCCTGCAGCACACCATCGAGGTCGACAACTCGCGTGTCAACTTCGATGTGGCCTGTCAATTCGACATCGACATGCAGTCGGCCTGCTTCGAACAGCGTCCAGATTTCCGCGCCATAGCTCGTGGTGAGTATTTCCGGTGCGAACCGTCCGAAGTACACGGCCAGGTTGTCGACGTCACGCTTGAGCATCGCAGCCGCGTCGTTGTTGCCGGCCGCATCAACGGCTTGAGGCAGATCAATAATCACCGGCCCGTCCGCTGCCAGCAGGATGTTGTATTCCGACAGGTCGCCGTGAATCACGCCCGCACAGAGCATTCGGACAACCTGGTTGAGCAGCAGCGCGTGCAGTTCCAGGGCGCGCGCTTCGGTCAGATCGACGTCGTTCAGGCGTGGCGCGACGTCACCCATCCCGTCGACCACCAGTTCCATCAGCAACACGCCATCGGTACAGATATAGGGTTGCGGCACGCGCACGCCCGCGTCGGCGAGCCGGAACAGCGCGTCGACTTCGGCGTTCTGCCATGACGCTTCCTGCATCTGACGGCCGTAGCGCGTCCCTTTTTCCATCGCACGCGCCTGCCGGCTGTTCTTGACCTTGCGGCCGTCCCGATACGACGCGGCCTGCCGAAAGCTGCGCTGCTTCGCGTCCTTGTAGACCTTTGCACAACGCGTCGAGTTGCCGCTGCGCACGACGTAGACTGTTGCCTCCTTGCCGCTCATCAACTGGCCGATAACTTCGTCGATGAGGCCTTCTTCGAGAAGCGGCACAAGCCGTTTGGGCATTTTCATACGACCGCCAGGTGCGGCTCGCGGGGCGTGTACTCCGCGTGCGTGCGTGACGAATAGCCCGCTGAGGTATGTGCGATGAACGAACCGATGAACCGAGTGCCGAGTGGCACCGTTCGTAAGCTTGCTGCGTGGGAAATGGATGGAGTCATGCCGGATTATAAGGGAGGGCGAGGACGAGGCGGCGCAAATCTCCGGCGCAGATGCGTTGCCGGCGCAGCTCCAAGGCGCTCGCCGCTTGCCGCGACGGACCGCCCTCGACCCGCTCCGGACGCTCGACCGCGTTTCACCTCAATGGCGGCTCTCCGGGTCCAGCGGTCATTCATCTTTTGGAGTCAGGCGGCAAGTCTTTCGCAGTCGTTCAACTAGCACAGCACTTGTCGGTCAGGCGGAGCAGGAGTCGGACACGCGGACATTCAAGCATGCGGTCTCGACAGCTGGTTTTGCGAGCAGCGACACGAAAAGCGATGCGACGCTCTTCATCACAAAGAGAAAGTTGCTATAGATCGAGTTACCGGTTCGACACGCGGCTTTGGCTTCTCAGGCCTGTGTGAACGTACGCAGATAGCCGAACGTCGCCCCACGTCCAACGGACGCGGAGGGAGCAGCTAAGCGTTTCCTAAGGTTCGCGGAGCATGGTATAGGTAGTTCGGTGCATGCGAACCAGTGGTTCCTTCAGGAAGAGTCGCCCTGCACGGATGTGAAGCAGGGAGGGATCGTGATACCGCATCTGACCTGTCAGCGCTTACTGCGGAGTTCGGCCATTGTGCTGGCGTTCGCCGCCTCGCCCTGCACGCTGGAAGCCGCCGCAAACGTCTTGGCGACAACCGAGCAGGCTGCCACGCCCGAAAAGAGTCCGCCGGGCGACATTCCGGACACGCAAGTCTTCGTAACCTACCAGTCTCCGGCGGGCTTTTCCCTCAAAGTGCCCGAAGGTTGGGCGCGCACGGAACGCCGCGACGGGACGCGCTTTGCCGATAAGTACAACGTCGTCGAGATCAGTGTTGCACCTGCTGCGAGCGCGCCGACGGTATCGTCCGTTACTGCGCGCGAAGCCGCCGAACTCGCCAGGACCGGTCATGCAATCAGGATTGGTGCCATCAAAAACGTCCGGCTGCGCAGCGGGGCAGCCGTGCTGATTACCTACACGTCGAATTCCGAACCGAACCCGGTCACGAACAAGCAACTTCGTCTTGAGAATCATCGGTATTTAATCTATCGCGGCGGCACACTTGCGACGCTCGAGCTCTCCGCACCGCTTGGAGCCGACAATGCCGATCAATGGAACCTCATGGCCAATTCGTTCCAATGGCGCTGATTTGCCTCGGCTCGAAGCGTTCGAACTCTACCGCTTTTACCACAGCGGAGACGACGAGACCGCCGCGCTCAGGGGCGTCTCACTGCAACTGTGCGCAGGCGAATTCGTCGCGTTGCTGGGACCCTCCGGCAGCGGCAAGTCAACGCTCCTCGCGTGTCTTGCTGGACTGGAGGAACCGGACGGCGGCCATGTCGATGTGATGGGCCAACGCCTGTCGCGCCGGCCCGAAGCGGTGCGTGCGGCCTTACGGGCGCGCCACATCGGCTTGCTGATGCAGTCGGCCAACCTGTTCGAGCACCTTACCGTCGAGGGCAACATGACGCTGCAGATGTCGCTCGCTGGCAAGAACGATCGCGACAAACTCGACGCACTGCTTGATGTGACCGACCTGGCCGCGCGACGCCGCGCGTATCCGTCGCAGTTGTCCGGCGGCGAAGCGGCGCGCGCCGGGCTCGCGGTGGCGCTCTCGGCCGAGCATAAGGTGCTCCTAGCGGACGAGCCCACCGCCGAAGTCGATGCCGCAACCGAAACCGTGATCGTGAGTCATCTGGTCGAGCGATGTCACGGCAACGGCGACATGGCGCTAGTCGCGACGCACAGCGAGGCTCTGGCTGCGCGCGCTGACCGCGTGCTCGTCATCCGCGATGGGAGGCTCGACGATGCGTGACGTGCTGATCGAAGCCCGATCGCTCAGCCGCACCTATCGGCATGGCGAGAGGCAAGTCGTGGCGCTCGCCGCGGCCAGCTTCGTCCTCAATCGAGGAGACCGGATCGCGCTGGCGGGCCGTTCGGGGAGTGGCAAGACGACCTTGCTGCACCTGATGGCAGCGCTCGATACGCCGACGAGCGGCGTGATCGATTGGCCCGCGCTCGGTGCGCGCGAGACGCTGCTGCCCGCAAGGATCTCGCTCGTGTTCCAGACGCCGAGCCTGCTGGAGCCTTTGACGGTGAGCGAAAACGTTGCGTTGCCGCTCCTGATAGCCGATGCGGCCGATCCCGCCGACCGCGCGAGCGGTGCCGAACGCGCTGTGGCCGCTGCGCTTGCCAGGTTCGGTCTCGAGGCGCTTGCGCAGAAATTGCCAGAGGAACTCTCGGGCGGACAGATGCAGCGCGTGGCGATGGCGCGCGCTACGGTCGGACGACCGCTCGTCATTCTCGCCGACGAGCCCACGGGCCAGCTCGATCAGGCCACCGGCCAGGCCTTGCTCGATGCACTCATCGCGCATCTCGCCAACACGCCGACGGCGCTCGTCATCGCCACTCATGATCCAGCCGTTTCAGCACGGATGAACGCAGTCTGGCGCATGGAGCGCGGCGTGCTCACCGAAGCCGGGCCGACATCGGGACAGCCATGATCGGCCTTTGGCTTATCGGACTTGTCAGGCAACGCAGGGGCCGGCTCGCGGGCATGGCGGCTGGCGTCGCGGTGACGGTCGCGCTGGTCGCATCGCTTGGCGCTTTCATCGCGCGAAGCACCGCTTCGATGACACAGCGTGCGAGCGCGAGCCTGCCCGTCGATTGGCAGGTGCAACCAGGACCGGCGACGATGGGCGCGCTTTCGGTCCACGAAGTGGCAGCAGCCGTCGCAAAGGCCGCGCGGGTCACGAAACAGCAAGCTGTCGGTTATGCCGATGTCGATGGCTTCGAAGCGACCACAGGAGAAACCGTACAGACGACCGGACAGGGCAAAGTGCTCGGTCTTGAAAGCACGTACTTCCAGGACTTTCCGGCTCAGTTCCGGCTGCTGCTGGGTAATCTGGATGGCGCTCTGATTGCTCAGCAGACCGCCGCGAACCTGCATGTGACCATCGGCGATACGGTGAATATTCATGGTCCAGGCGTGGCTGCGGCCAATGTGCGGATTGCCGGCATAGTCGATTTGCCGAACGCCGATGCGATGTTTCAGGCGATCGGCGTCGCGCCTGTCGCAGCGCCGCAAGCGCCTCCGGACAATGTGCTTCTGCTTCCGATGGACGCGTGGCAACGCCTGTTCGGCGCAGAGGCGTCAGCCGGATCGCGTCGGTCGCGCATCCAGCTTCACGTCGGACTCGCGCATGACGGTTTGCCGGGCGATCCCGAAGCCGCCTTTGCTCAGGTGCAGGGCGCTGCAAGGAACCTCGAGACGCGCATTGCGGGCAATGCGCTCGTTGCCGACAACCTTGCCGCGCGGCTCGACGGTGTGCGCAGCGACGCGCTTTACGCAAAGGTGCTGTTTCTGTTTCTGGGCGCACCCGGCGCGCTTCTCGGCGCGTTCCTGACGATCGGAGTCGTTGCGGCAGGTTCCGGACGGCGACGCCGAGATCAGGCACTCCTGCGAATCCGTGGCGCATCGCGCGCCCAGATCATGAAGCTGGCGGCGGTCGAAGCGATGTGCGTTGGCGTCAGCGGTACGCTTGTTGGGTTGGTCCTTGCCGCGTTGTTGTCGCATCTGTTTCTCGGCGCTGGCTATTTTGGGGCTTCGTCGATGCGCTGGGTCGCCTGCGCGGCCATAGCGGGCGTCGTGCTGGCGAATGCGGCGATTCTCGTGGCAGCATGGATCAGTGCAAGCACGACGCCGGTCACGAGCGCCCGCCGGCTGACGGGTTCCGAGTGTCCGCGCCTCTGGCAACGGGTCTACTTCGATCTTGTCCTGCTCGCACTGTCGGCCATCATCTTCTGGCGGACCTGGAGCACCGGGTATCAGGTCGTGCTGGCTCCCGAAGGCACGCCGTCATCGTCGATCGATTACGTCGCCTTTCTCGCGCCCGTCCTGACCTGGGCAGGATGCGGCCTCCTGACCATCAGGCTCGGTCTCGAGGGATTGCGGCGCGGGCGCGGCGCGCTCGCCATCTGGCTTCGTCCGCTTGCGCATTCGCTTGCCGGCGTGGCCGCGGCGGCGATGAGCCGGCAGCGCAATCGAATGACGCAGGGCATCGCGCTTATCGCGTTGGCGTTCGCGTTCGCGACGTCCACGGCCGTGTTCAACGCAACCTACAACGCGCAGGCACGCGTGAACGCGGAACTCACGAACGGCGCAGACGTGACGGCGACCGGGACTTCGCAGGCGCCCGCGTCAGCCAGATTCGCCGAACTTGCTGCATTGCCCGGAGTCAGCGCCGCCCAGCAGATGCAGCACCGTTTCGCCTACGTGGGCACGGACCTGCAAGACCTGTATGGCATCGACGCCCGCCACATCGGACAAGCGACGCGCATGGCCGACGCCTATTTCGAAGGCGGCAATGCGCAAAGGTCGCTCAACTTGCTCGCGCAATATCCGAACGGCATCCTCGTGTCCGAAGAGACCGTGAAGGACTATCAACTGCACCCGGGCGACGAGATCAACCTTCGCCTTCAGAGCGCAAGCGACCATCAATATCGCGTGGTGCCGTTTCGTTTTGTTGGCGTCGTGCGCGAATTTCCGACCGCGCCGCGCGACTCATTCCTCGTCGCGAATGCCGACTACATCGCGCGGAAAACCGGCACGAGCGCGGCGGAAATCGTGTTGCTGAAGACAACGGCGCCGCCTGAGCAGGTGGCCTTGGCCGCGCGCGGCACGGTTGCGCCGTTTGGGGCAGTCAAGATCACCGACATCGGGCAGGCGCAGCGCGTGATCAATTCGAGCCTGACAGCCGTCGATTTGCGCGGGCTCACGCAACTCGAACTCGGGGCCGCGGCGTTGATGGTCGCCGGCGCAACCGGACTCATCATTGCGCTGGGTTTCTTCGATCGGCGGCGCACGTTTGCGATTCTGACCGCGCTCGGTGCCAAGCCGCGTCAGCTTGGTGCGTTCTTGTGGAGCGAGGCGCTCGTGCTCCTGTTGGGCGGGGCGGCCATCGGAACGCTGACGGGTTTTGCACTGGCGTGGATGCTGGTCAAGCTGCTGACCGGTGTGTTCGATCCTCCGCCCGAGCGCCTCACCGTGCCTTGGGTCTTTCTGGCTTTCCTCGCCGGCGTGGCGGCGCTGTCGGTGGTGATTGCGGTGATCGCGGCTTTTCGCGAGACGCGCGAGTCTGCTGTCCAGCGCATGCGTGAGCTGTGACACCAGCGAGCATGCATGCTCGACGGCTTACGCCCGCACGGCGCCGCCTCGATCCGCGTTGCCTTGTAGCGTTTGACACGACAGAGGGAAAGCACGTTCTCCCCCAAAACAATTGGTAGCCTCAGCAAGAGGTATCCGAAGCGCTCGCAGCGCCCGCGTTACGACTTCCTCTATTATCGGCCGAGACGTAGCGGCTTCTACGACGCCCGATAAGTGACGGCGAACTGGAGACGATTTCGACGCAGTTCGTTGAGCCATCGACCGCGACCTCGATCGCAGTAGGCATCGCCATTATTCCGGAAGCACGCCAAGTGAGCTGGCATCATTTACCGCCCGGTGGAAAGCGAAGAGCGCGTCTGCCAGTCAGCCGGCGCCGTGTCGAACGCGCCGACGTCTATCTTCGCGAACCAACCCGCGCAGTGCGAGGCGCAACGTGTTACAGGTTTCCCCAAGGTGCGAAGGAATACACCTGGAGACCGCCCGACCTGTATATGTGCAGGTCGCGAATGGCGATCGCGGGTCGTGAACGAGCGTTCAATCTTCTCGTCAGCGGCCAATCTCTCCGATCGAGACCGACATGTATGACCGGAAGCTGAATTACTGCTGCCAGGGAGGACCCGACGTTCAAATGTCCGCGCAACCGCCCTCTGCCTGACGGCGATCGGCGGCACGCGACCCACTCCGGACTCTAAACCAGACGCCACCTCAATCGGCAGCTTTTTGGGGTGCAGCGGTCATTTATTCCTTCGAGTCGCACGGCACGTCAACGTGAGAACCGGCATTGCTGTTCAGGCCCGTTGCATACTGAATTCCGTTAGTGCGTCTGCCAGAATGTCCACGGCTTGCTCTGTAACGGCGTTGTATAGAGACGCACGCAACCCGCCAATTGAACGGTGCCCCTCTAGTCCAACGATACCCTGTTCACGAGCCGCCCCGATAAACGCATCGCCGAGCCGAGAATCACCGAATTTAAAAGCCACGTTCATTTGTGAGCGCCAGCGACGGTCCGCGTGGACGGTCACGACCCCCTCCAAAGCGTCCAGCGTGTCATACAGCCGCCGCGCCTTTCTCTCATTGATGCTTTGCATCGCGTGCAGACCGCCAACATCGAAGCGCAGCCAGCGCGTAATCAACGTCAGCACATAGATCGCGAATACCGGCGGCGTGTTGTAGTTGGAACCGTGCGAGACGTGGGTGCGAAAATCGAGGATCGCCGGCAAGCCGTCGGGGATCCGTTCAAGCAGCGAACGCTTGATTACCGCTACCGTTACCCCAGCCGGACCTAGGTTCTTCTGGGCGTGGGCATAAATCATCGAGTATGCGTCTGGCCGAATGGGCTTCGACAGAAAATCGGACGACATGTCCGCAATCAGCGGTACCTGCGTCGCCTCTTCCCAAACCGGAAATTGCAAACCTTCCACGGTCTCGTTCGACACGTAATGCAGATAGGCGGCAGAGCCGGAGATGTCCAGTTTATCGAGGGCGGGCAGCTGCCGGTAGCCCGTCGCGTGGCCGTCCCACGCAACTTTCCTCTCAGTCACCTTGGCCGCCTCCGAGGTCGCCCGACCGCTCCAGTAGCCGGACGTCACATATTCGGGCGGCGCGAATCCTTTCGCGGCAAAATTCATCGGAATCATCGCGAACTGCAGACTACTGCCGCCCTGCTGAAAAGTAATGGCGTAGTCGTCGGATATACCGAGCAGAACGCGCAGATTCTGTTCCGCTTCGTCCAGTATGGAGCGAAACCAGTCCGAGCGATGGCTCATGCCGAGTACGGAGATGCCGGTTTCCGGTAACGCGGTAATCGCTATGCGCGTCTGTTCCAGCACCGTTTCAGGGAGCGCTCCGGGACCACCGGAAAAATTCAATGCATTGGACTTCACTATGCCTCCGAGGCCAGCCGTTGGATTTTCTATGCGTTCGCAGCCGCGCGGCGCAGCATTTCATGAAAGGCGTCAGCAACCCGGCGAATTTGCGGAACCTTATAAGGAAAGATGCTCTGGTCGTCCAAGTCATGCACAACCATGCCCGTCGCGATCTCGAATATGAGCAGCCGGCCATCGCTCGTTTCAGCGCAATCGAATCCTACGTAATCGAGGCCGGTCAATTCCGCGACGTTGCGAAACGCCTCGCGGTGACGCACAGCAAAATCGGTGTCAAAGCTCGCCATCAGGTGCGATTCTTCCTCTCGCCGGTCGGGATGCGTCGACATTTCCGCGTAAGGGTAGTGAACCATCCATTCCTTCGAGATGCCCATATGGCACACGAATGGCGTTCCCTCAATCATCACGATCCGGTATTTGCGAAACAGACCGTCGGCGCTGCTGTAGTCGATAAAAGGCGCCATGTAATATTCCACGGCGTCAGACTCAGCCATGTAGCGCGCGAGTTCCTGAGCGTCAGACACTTTTGCCAGACCTTGTCCGGCGTGCGATCCTATCGGCCGTATGATGAGCGGATAGTTTGCGCCGAGTACCTCGGACAACTGCAACGCTCCCGAAGCCGCTTCGTCGACCCGCTCACGGGAAAGGCGCACCGTGTGGGCCATACAGATACCGGGGGCAGCGCCCAGCAGAGCATAGGCGGTGTCACGCATTGTCTTCGCAATGTGTTCGGACCGGTTTAGTACGCGGCAACCCGTCCCGCTCGTCAGCGACGCGATTTGGGCAAGAACGCCCACGGTTTCATCCGACGCGCATGCCGCAACGAAGATAACGTCGTGCTCGGGCAACTCGGCATTCCCCAGCGGCCGCGCGTCGACATACAGGACCTCTATCTGCAGGTCGGCGTTCTCAAGCAGGCACTCAAAAGGCGTGTTCGCCATCAGATCGCCCGGAGCCTTGAGCACCAGCACCTTCAAGGGAGTCTTGATCGTCTGGGCGCTCTTTAACCGATAATGTCTGGTCATTTGAAGCGCTTGCTGCTGGACGGCGAGAGCGGCCGCTTTCTGGTATTTCAATTGCAACACTAGCGACAAATCAAGCAGAGCGTACGGGTCGTCATGGCGCTTTACGTGCTCGAGCAGGCTTTCCCCCAGCGGCGTCAGATCGCTCCCAGCCGTTGCCGCCCGGAGCAACGCAGCCAGTCCCAGTGGCTGATGCATCGATGGCAGGCCGGCATCACCCGTTAATTCAGTTCGAACAGTATTCATGAATGGCGCGTTTCAGTGGAGCGATACCCGGGGCGAAAGAATGCGCTCGCCGGCATTACTTTTACGTGAAGTTCACTCAGGTCATTGACGGTGGGTGTCAGTCGGGATGCGGGTACACGCCGGCATTTCGCCGATGTAGCCGACTTCTTCCTCGAACCATGCTTCTGGCGTCGGCCCGGATGTCGTTGCTTTACAGTCCGCGGGAATCGCGACAGCACTCGATTTGTTGGTTACGAGGAACAATCTGGCCGAGCTCGCGCGTCGCTTTGCAATTGACATGTATCTTTTCCTTCGATAGAAACGTCAGGATTTTGTAACCCACAACGGGTCCGACATACTGCATTAACCCCAATGTGCAGCCCATGATACGAGCTTGGGGCTGAACCAAACGAGGGAAAAGAGGGGCGATTGACCACCTATTCAGAGGATTTTGAGGCGACGACAGGTCAACGGTGACCGTTTTCCGTCCTTAAACTCAAGCATGGTTCACGACCCGCAGTGTGAATCTCACGGGGCTGACCGCTGTTAGCGGCAATCCGGAATAAACGGGTGGATCTGCGGCTTCCCGGGCGACTTCCCATGCTGTCCAACCAATTGAGAAGGGCGACGGCACGTTGGGCGTCGTCGAAACGCAAAGTCCGGTACCTAGGGCGAAGCCGACATTCAAATGTCCGCGCGGGAGCGCGAACGATCGTCCGCAGATGGCCGGTCAGCGACGCTCATCAATGAGCAGACCGATTCGCTCCACCACCTGTGTACGACGGCACTCGATCCTGTCCGGCAATCCTCCAGGTTCCGCGGCAATCACGCTCTGGCCTCCTCACCTGGCGCCCTGTTGCGCTCGATAGCCGGTTCTCGCCGAGCCGGACACTATGTGACAACTAAAATTGTAGCTGCGGCAGCAATACTGACATGGGAGAAAGAAGCGGTGCGCGAGGAATCGTCAAACATCTTACGGGAAAGATACCCGCTCATATTCGCCGTCACCCCGGCAGTCACCGACGATCCGGATGCCGTGCCAACGGTATTCTCTGTGTGGGGATTCGAGTGCGGAGACGGCTGGTTCGATCTGATCGATGTATTGTGCGCGAAGCTGCAGCTTTGTACAAAGCACGGCGCTCCGCAGGTGGTTGTGATGCAGGTCAAGGAAAAGTCCGGAACGCTGCGCTTCAGTGCTTCGGGCGCTGATGCGCGACAACGCGCCGTGATCGAACCGGCGGAGATGATGGGCGGTCGGCTGTGCGAGCTATGCGGCAAGCCGGCGGAAACGATCAGCACCGGCTGGATGCGAGCCAGATGTCAACACCACTCGGCGAGAAGCTGACCAGTTGCATCGATCGAACAGGCCATCGACGGTCGACGGCCCCTGGAGTCACCTGAGGACATTCAGCAGCGCTGCACCATTTCATGCCTCAAAAAAATCGTGATTTCGCAAGTCGTTGGCCACACGCGGTCTGAATATCTCCATCTCCAGTCAATACGTTGCTGATGCCCTTGCAATTAGCCATAGCGTGGGATGGCCAACCGCTGCGGGTCAACACGTTGACTAATGTGTGTTCTCAATGGCAGCGGCGCTCAGGTCGGTCGGAAAGCAATGAGGGTGCTCAAAGCCGATCGGAGACCCGCTTGTTGAATATATGATGTTATCCGTGTTATTCGGGCCTTCGCCGGCGGGTACAGTTCCGAGCCCCGCCAGCTTGCGCATGCGATACGCGATCGCATGATCGGCGCAGGCGCTATCGCCGCTCACCCCTAATCCTCCTATGACTTTCCCACCCGCATAAAGTGCGACACCGCCGCCAAAGGTAATGATGCCACCAAGCGTGTGTCCGATGCCGCTGCCCTGTTCGAGGAAGCGCGCGTCAAAAGGATTCGAATTATTCAGCCCGTACAGAGACCCGCCCGGCTGGGTGGCCGCATAGAGGTTGCCGTCGATAGAGCGAGTGCATCGTTGCTGAAACCGTTCGCAGTATAGGCCTTCGCAATTGCGATGGCCCGACTACCCGGCCAGGCATCCCCAGTCACGATCACCGAGCAGAGGTGCCCTTCCCGATCGACAATGGCCGCCCACATCCGATTGGGCTTGAAGATCCCCCCATTGCCATCGGCCAGATTGACTACCGTACTCAACTGCTTTTCCACCAATGCGACCGTACCTTGTGGCAACTTGCAACGTCCTTGTGGAACGTCATCATCACCAGACGCACGACTTTCATGCGAAAAGGACGCAATGCAGAAGGCTGCGACAGCGACGATGAGCATCTTACGCATGACGTTTCTCCTGACGATCTATTTCAAAGCAAACACATTGCGGGCTGGAATTAGACCTATCAATAGGATACCGAATGCACAAAATCTGCTAACACCCTTATGGCAAGGTGTGAAGGTTTCCCCGGAGTTCGCAAGACCGCTGGTGACAACGAACAGACGTTTCAAAGCGACACTCCATGCATTGTCAAAACTCGTCGCCGTCGAATGCCGGCGGCGAACCCCCACAGCGAACATATGTCGCCCCATTGGACGCCTTTAAATAGTGAAGACCATTACTCAAAGGTCATTGGCCAAAACAGAGTTCCCGTCAGCCACGGGGCAGGTCAGAAAGGCGTTGTCGACTTACGGGAGTTCGGCGATGAGATGCATAAGGCCACTATGACTCAGAAAGCATTCGACGGAGTTTGGGTGACGTTGGTAAATTCGCACCATGCGGCGAACCGGGCCGTGAGTTGTCTGCGATAGAGTGAAGCGCGCAGAAGATGCCGCTTCAGTGCGAAATGCTGCCGAATTGGACCGAAGCTGGACAGGAAGGTCTGTGCGCTTTGGGTCGCGAAAGCCTCGCATACACCGCTCGCGCTCCCGCGTGGGTTGATGGCTGTTCTCTGTCCGGTTGTTGATACGGACCGCAGCCTTGACGAACACATGCTTCACGTTGACCAACTCCGGGACGTCGACGTTCGCCGCGGGATAGCTGAGCAACTGATCGGTGACAATCTTGCGTGGCACCGGGTTCGAGCGCAACACACGCTTGAAAAAACGTTTGGCGGCGGCACGGCCGCGATCGATCTGATGCTGGACGTCATCGCTCGCGCGCATAACCATCGGCTTGCGGCCGATGTCGCCGACCAGTTTCTGCATACGCGTATTCGTGCGTCACAGGAGAGCCAGAAGATGGCGATTCAGTGGCGCCATGGGATAGAGGATCGGCGCATCGTCAACGCGATCACGCTGATGGAGCAGAACATTGAACGCCCCGTCCCCGTGCAGACGCTCGCTTCGCTAGTCGGCATTTCGCCTCGCCAGTTCGAGCGCATGTGGCTCAAGCATTTCGGCATGGGACCCTCGCAGTTCTATCTCGGCGTGCGCCTGAAGACGGCGCAAAAGCTCCTGCATGAATCGACATCGTCCATTTTCGACATCGCGATGCAGTGCGGGTTTGCCAGCGCCTCGCATCTGGGGCGGTGTTATCGGAAGCTCTTTGACGCCACGCCCGGACAGGAACGTGCCGCCAGGGGCAAGTGAAGCTGCCATTGCGATAGGGCTGACTTCAACGACATTTCAGAATGGCCTCGACACCCTTCGCACGCGCGCTGACCGCGCGTTTCAATATGCCATGACCCGTTACGCTAGCCTGTGGTGGCAACACCGGTGTCGATCCAGTCCCGCATCATTGCGCCGGCTTCCTCGTTGAGCCAGTCCCGAAACTGCAGATACTCGGTTCGGGGCCGTGCGTTCCGGTGCGTAATCAAATAGTGATAGCGGTCTTTGAAGACAAGCGCGTCCGGAACGGGCCGCATCAGGCGCCCTTGTTCGATCTGCAGGTGGACAAGATGGTGCCAACCAAGCAGCGTCCCTTCGCCGGCTTCCGCTTGCGCGACGAGGAGCCGATAGTCGTTGCTCTCCAGGCGCCTGTTGTCAGCCAGTATGTCGGTGCCGTCGCCTTGCTGGAACCAGTTGCGCCACACTCGCCAATCCACGTGTTCACACACCTGGGCACGCCCCAGCAACGACAGATTCAAGGTGGGTTGCGATAGCAGATCGAGCGGTTTGAGCTTCTTGTCACGAAAATGCCGTTCGTAAAATGTTGGGCTGCAAACCGGGTAGACGACATCATGGAACAACGGCTCGACATCGTATTCCGGCTCGCGCGGCGGATTCTTCGTGATGATGATGTCCGGCTCCATCAGCTCGTCCAGTTCCATGAAGTGCTCGGTGACCATCACATGCAACTGGATACTTGGAAATCGCTCGCGAAACGCCGGCAGCCGCGACGACAACCATAACGCCGCAAACGTATGCGACACGCAAACGGTTAACGCGTGCCTATCCGTGCGACGCACCGCCTCCGCCGCTTCGGCGATATTCATGATCGACAGATACGACGCGTTGTACAGAATGCGCCCTGCGTCGGTCAGTGCGATGTGCCTGCCGGTTCGCTCGAACAGCGCGACGTCGAGCGAATCTTCGAGTTCTTTGATTTGTCTGCTAATTGCGGCCTGCGTCACGCAGAGGACCTCCGCCGCCTGAGTAAAGCTCTCGTATCTCGCCGCCGTCACGAAGCATTTGAGTGCCCGCAGTGACGGCATCTGGGCGAGAAGTCTGTCTGCGAAAGGCTGCTTCTTTAACATGGCTTGCGCTCTCTGAATGGGTGCTTGCATCGCGGATGGTCGTGTCGCTCGCCCGGGCTGTCCGGCCGCCAATGGCGAGCGACGCTCACGCCACCAACCCCGAAGGGATTCGGATCAGAATAGCTTGCAAGTCCGCCTGCCTATTGACAAGTGATGTGAACCATAAGCCGCCTGTTAGATACGGTACCGCGCGGCATAAAAGCTCGCCACGGGCCCGTTCGCCCGCTTCCCGCTGCGAACTCAACCTAGCTTCAACCAGGTGGTCTTCAGCTCGCAATACTGATCGTGCGCATAGACAGACTTGTCGCGCCCGCCAAACCCCGATTGCTTGAAGCCTCCGAATGGCGTCGAAAGGTCTCCCTCGCCAAAGCAGTTGACCGTGACCGTACCGGCACGAATACGCGCCGCGACTTGATGAGCGCTGTTCACACTATCGGTCCACAAAGAGGCTGCGAGTCCGTAACACGTGTCGTTCGCAATCCGGATGGCGTCCTCCACGTCATCGTATTCGATAAAACACACGACTGGCCCAAACACTTCCTCTCGTGCGATGGCCATATCCGGCTTTACCTGATCGAATATCGTGGGCTCGACGAACCATCCGCCGGTCTCGGTCAGCGCGGCACGTCCGCCGCAAATCACGCGCGCGCCCTGCTCCTTTGCCTTCTCGATGTGCGCGAGCACCTTCTCATAGTGCTTGTGCTCGATCAGCGCGCCGAGCTTCACGTCCGGGTCGAGCGGATCACCCATTTTCCAGCCCGCAAGAACGGACTGGACTTTCTCGACCAGCTCCGCCCGCTTGCTCGAATGAACGAGAATCCGCGAGCCAGCGCTGCAGTTCTCTCCCATGTTCCAGAACGCGGCGGCAACGGCCTGTTCGGCCACCGCATCGAGGTTCGACACATCGGGAAGGATCACCTGTGGATTCTTCCCGCCGCATTCGAGCACCACACGCTTCAGATTGGTGTCCGCGGAATAATGCAGAAAGCGCTTGCCCGTCGAAGTCGAGCCGGTGAACGCGACGAGGTCGACGTCGGGATGGCGACCCAGCGCCTGTCCCGCGCCTTCGCCAAAGCCCGTCACGACGCTGAACACTCCCGCGGGCACGCCAGCCTCGAAAGCGAGATCCGCGATGCGCAACGTCGACAGTGACGTCTGTTCCGCGGGCTTCACGATCACGCTATTGCCGACGGACAAAGCCGGTCCGATCTTCCAGGCAAGCATCAGTGCGGGGAAATTCCAGGGCAGCACGGCGGCAACCACACCGATCGGTTCGCGCGTGATCATGCTGACGACCTCGGGTCCCGAAGGCGACAGCGCGTCGTAGCGCTTATCGGTCACTTCGGCGTGCCAGCGGATGCAAGCCGCCGACTCGGGAATATCCAGCCCGAGGCATTCGCTGATCGGCTTGCCCGCCTCCAGTGCCTCGAGGAGCGCCAACTCGTCCGCATGCTCGTCGATCAATTGCGCGAGGCGAAGCAGGATCGACTTGCGGTGAGCCGGCGCGGCCTTCGACCACACGCCCGATTCGAACGCGCCCCGAGCGGCCGCGACCGCGCGATCCACATCCTTGTCACCGCACTTCGCTACTTCCGCCAGCCCCTTGCCTGATGCGGGATTGAGCGTGACGAACGTCTCGCTCGACGCCGCCCGACACCGCTCTCCGGCGATGAATGCCCGCCCGTCGAGCGGCAGTTCGTCGGCTTTCTGCTTCCACTGCTGATGCGTTGTCATCTCGTGTCCTTGGATGATTAAAGTTCGGCCCCCGCCGACATTTCCTTTGCCCAGATCGTCGCAGATACCGCCACGTCAACGATCGGTCGAACCGGCAGCGAGCGCGGGTGCGGCTGGTTCAGCCGCTGGCGCACCAGTTCGTTGCTCTGGCCCAGCGCGTATTCGGCAATCAGCTTGCCTGACGAAGACCCTCTGCTCAGCCCGAGGCCATTGCAACCCACTGCTTCGAAGATCCCGTCGTCGCGACGGCCGAACAGCGCGCCGTTGTTCGCGGACAGACACAGCGGACCACCCCACGTGTACTCGAGCTCGACGCCTTCGAGCATCGGGAATCGCCGGTCGAACGAGCGTTGATGCAGCGCTTTCGCCTTCGCGAGATCGGCATGGGACACCTGCAGCCCCGGCCGGAACGCGAAATGATTACGCACGCAAATCCGGTCCGTAGCCAGCCGGCGCACGGTCGTGCCCATCGGGTCGGCCGGAATCAGCGACCACGATCGTGTCCCGGCCAGTCGGTCGACCTCGTCGGCATGCATCACGCGAGTCATCGATGCGAACGTGTAGACCGGCAGCAAGCCATTCGGATGGGTACCGAACGTCGCCGCGTAGGCATTGGTGCAGAGAATCACCTGTTTGGCCACGATCTTTCCGCCGGCGAAATGCAGGATTTTCTCGTTGCCGCGATGATCGATTTGCGTCACCGCGCTCGCCTCGAAAACCGTCACGTTGGCGGGCTGCGTGGCCGCCAGACCGCGCATCAGCGCGGCCGGTTGCACGGTGCTGCAGCCCGGCGTGAACAGCGCGCCCTGAAAAAAGTCCGTTCCCGTCACCGCGCGAATCGCCGGTTGATCGAGCCACTCGAATGCTTCGTCGATGCGCGTCAATCCATCCGCAAAGTGTGAGAGCGCATCGAGGCCCTTCTTGTTGACCGACGCGTGGAATTTGCCTTCGTCGCGCCAGTCGCAGTCGATGCCGTGCTGGCGTACGATCGAGCGCACATAATCGATCCCGTGCCGCTGAAACTGCACGTCGGCCTTGTCCTCGCTCACAGTGCGGGAATAGGTTTCACTGCTGATATCGTGGGGCAAATCGACGAAGAATCCGGAATTGCGTCCGGCCGTCGTGCGCCCGATGCGATCCGCCTCGACGAGCGCGATCGACGCTTCGGGCGCCAGCTCGGCAAGCCGGCGAGCGGCGCAAAGCCCCGTGATACCACCGCCGACAACGACCCAATCGTATCGATGCGCGGACGACACGCTGTTAGCCGGCGCCGCGGGCGGCAGACTCTCCCACCATCCGTTGACGCCGTCTGGCGCCGGAAACCGCGCGAATTCCAGATTGGAGACCATTTTTGCTGTTACTGCGCGTTGCGAATCAGAGGTTTCACGAGTTGCGCAAACGCGCCGCGCTCCTGGTCCGTCAGCGAGCCGAGCGGTGCGCGAGCAACGCCCACCGGCAGTCCCGCGAGTTCGCAACCGTAGCGGACGTACTGAATGAATTTGCCGCTGCGCTCGAGCAGTTCGAGCACCGGCAGCAATTGCGCCATCAGCTTGCGGCCGAGAACGAAATCGTTCTGCTTCACGCATGCATCGAAGAGCGCCGTGTGCGCTTCGGGCAGGAAGTTCGACGCGCCGCCAACCCAGCTCTTCGCGCCCCATGCGAAGAATTCGAGTGCCTGGTCGTCCATCCCGCAGCTCAGCACCAGCCGGTCCTTGAAGTGCGTGATCAGATGGTGCAGATGCGAAATGTCGCCGGTGCTCTCCTTCATCGCGACAAAGTTCGGACGCTCGAGCAGCGTTGCCAGCACGCCGTCGCTGATTTCCGTTCCGGTGCGGGCCGGGAAGTTGTACAGCATGATCGGCATGTCCAGCGCGTCGTCCACCTTCAACAGATGCGTCAGCAGTTCTTGCTGGGTCGGCTGCGTGTAGTACGGTGCGGCAACCAGCAACGACGATAAACCCGCCCGCTTCGCCTCGAGACCCAGGCGAATCACTTCCCTGGTCGTGGTCGCATTGATGCCGGCGGTCAGATACGTTTTTCCACCCGCTGCGTCGGCAACGGTGGCGAACGTCTTGACGCGTTCGTCGAAGCTCAACGCGTAGTATTCGCCCGTAGTGCCACCAATCCCGAGCCCTGAAACGCGGCCAGCGAGGTTAGCTGCATGCTTGCCCAGCAAAACATGGTCGATTTCTCCGTCTTCGCTGAACGGAGTGACCAGCGGAGTATGTACGCCCTCGAAGCTCATTTCGATTCCTCTCTTCATTGATCTTCAAACTGATAATCAGGTCTTCCCTACACTCGCGGCCTGGGCGCCCGGCTTACGCCAACGCGTCGGCGTGCGAGTAAATCGGAAACTGGTTGCACAGGTCTCTCACGCGGCTACGCACTGCGCGTTCGATCTGATCGTCGCCGCCGGACTCGCGCTCCAGCCCCGCCAGAACTTCAAGAATCATTTCGCCAATCTGCTCGAACTGCGCGGCGCCGAAACCGCGCGTCGTACCGGCAGGCGTGCCAAGCCGGATGCCGGAGGTCACGGTCGGGTTTTCGGTGTCGAACGGGATGCCGTTCTTGTTGCAGGTGATGCCCGCGCGCTCGAGAGCCTTCTCGGCCTGGGTCCCCGTGATCCGTCTGGAACGAAGATCGACGAGCAACAGATGGTTGTCGGTGCCGCCCGTGACGAGCGACAGCCCGCCCGATTGCAGCGTATTGCCCAGCGCGTCGGCGTTACGCAGCACCCGGTCGATGTAGCCTGCGAACTCCGGACGCAACGCCTCGCCGAACGCTACCGCCTTGCCCGCGATGACATGCATCAGCGGTCCGCCCTGCAAGCCGGGGAACACGGCCGAATTGATCTTCTTCGCGATGTCGGCGTTGTTGGTGAGGATGAAGCCGCCGCGCGGGCCCCGAAGTGTCTTGTGCGTGGTCGACGTCACCACATCCGCGTACTTGATCGGGTTCTCGTGGCGCCCGGCCGCGACGATGCCGGCGATATGCGCCATGTCGACCATCAGCAGGGCTCCAACGCTGTCCGCAATCTCACGGAAAGCCGCGAAGTCGAGCGCCCGCGGATAAGCGGAGTAACCCGCGATGATGAGCTTCGGCCGATGCTCGTGCGCCAGCCGGCGGACCGCGTCGTAGTCGATCCGGCAGGTTTGCGGGCTCACGCCATATTGGACCGCGTTGAACCACTTGCCGGAGAGTGCGGGACGCGCGCCGTGCGTGAGGTGGCCGCCCGCGTCCAACGACATACCCATGACCGTGTCACCAGGCTTGACGAGCGCAAGCATCACAGCGCCGTTCGCCTGCGCGCCGGAATGCGGCTGGACGTTCGCATGCCCGGCGTCGAACAGCGCCTTCACGCGATCGATGGCGAGCGCCTCGATCCGGTCGACGTGCTCGCAGCCGCCGTAATAGCGCTTCGACGGATATCCCTCCGCATATTTGTTGGTCAGCACCGTACCTTGCGCTTCCATCACCGCGGCCGAAACGATATTTTCGGAAGCAATCAATTCGATCTGCGTTTGCTGCCGGCGCAATTCGAGCGCGATCTCCGATGCAATGACCGGATCACGGCTCTGAAGCGTTTCAGAAAAGAAGCACGTGTTTTCGCTCACAAGTCACCCCAGGAAGTAATGGTCTCAAGCAGTCCCTGCAAAATCATGAAATCGCGTGAGGCAGCGGACCTTTCTGCCCCCGTGGATCCGAACGTCCCGGTTACTGCTGCAGCCAGGCTTGCAGTTTGTCCGGGTGCGCATCGACGAACTTCTTCGCGGCGGTGGCATAGTCGTTCGTACTGTTTCCTTCCAGTTCGATCGCTTCGATGTCAGCCAAGGTCAGTTTGAAATGCTTGAAGAACACATCGGCGCGAGGAAACTTGCTGGCAAACTGTTTGGACGCGAACGCGTGGACCTGCTCCTCGCCGCCCAGCGTTCCTTTCGGGTCCTTCAGATAGCGCATCTGCCACTTCTGCCAAAGCCAGTGCGGGCTCCAGACCGTCGCAACCACCCACTGCCTTGTCTGATACGCGCGTGATACCGCGGCGAGCATTCCGGCCTCGCTCGACGACTGCAGGTTGTAGCCGGTCAGGTCGTACGCCTGAACGGATTTCGCCGATGCCTGCATCAGCCCCGACCCCGGCCCGATCCCTTGAATCGTGCTGTCGAGCTTGCTCTTGACCTCCGGCTTGCTCAGATCCGCAATCGACGAAACTTCGGACTCCGGCACGTATGCGGGCACGGCCCAGCCGTTTCTACCGCCTGTGTAGATGACGCCGACATCATCCAGATCGTTCTTGTACTTTGCGTAGTAGACGGCATGCGTCACCGGCAGCCAGCCGCCCACCATGATGTCGAGGTCGCCGCGCGCGACGCCCTGGAACTGGATGCCGATGTCCGCGTTGACGAACTTGGCCGGCTGATTCAATTTGGCTTCGAGCACGTATCTGGCGACATTGGCCGTCGCCAGAACGTCTGCCCAGTCGGTGATCGCCAGCTTGATCGGCTCGGCTGCCGAGGCAGACCCGACGCCGACGCCCAACGCGACGACCGTCGATACCGCCACCTTCGCCACCAGTGATTTGAGACTATTTCTAACCATGTCAGTACTCCGTATTTATATTGACACTACCCATTCCGTCACGGATGCCACGCCTCGTTCAGGCTGGCCTTCGCGTGCTCAACTGCGGGCCGCTTCGGCGGCGCCAGCCTTGCTGACTTTCGTGACGGGTCCCCTCTTCTTCGACTTCACGCCAAAAGTCTCCGTCAGCCGATCCAGCACGATCGCCAGCAGCACGACACCCAGGCCACCCTCGAAACCGATGCCGATGTCAAGACGCTGGATGCCGCTCAGTACGTACTCGCCAAGGCCACCCGCGCCGATCATCGACGCAATCACAACCATCGACAGCGACATCATGATCGTCTGGTTCACGCCGGCCATGATGGACGGCAATGCGTTCGGCAGCTGGATTTTCCACAGCAGTTGCGCGTCATTGCTGCCGAACGAGCGGCCCGCTTCCAGCAATTCCTCGCGAACCTGGCGGATGCCCAGCGTCGTGAGTCGCACGACAGGCGGCATCGCGAATACCACGGTTGCGATCACCGCTGGGACACGCCCCAAGCCGAACAGAATCACGGCGGGGATCAGATAAACGAACGCGGGCATCGTCTGCATGAAATCGAGCAGCGAGCGCAGGATCATCTCGACCCGCTTGTTGCGGGCGCCCCAGATACCCAGCGGAACGCCGACGATCAGGCTGAATACCGTCGCGGCAACGACAAGCGCGAGGGTCGAGACGGTTTGCGGCCACAGGCCCATGTAATGAATCAGCAGCAACGCGATACCGACGAAAACCGAGAACGCGATGCCACGGCGCCACAATGCGAGCGCCACGAGGATGACGAGCATCGCGACGAACGGAATGGCCGCAAGGCCGTTCTCGAGCAGTTTGACGACCGCGCCCAGCGCGGCGGAAAAAGCGTTGAAGCCGCCCTGGAAATGATTGAACAGGAAATTGACGGCGTTCTCCGCGAACTTGCCGATGACTGAGGAATTCATGCTGCCCTCCGCTCCATGACCTGCTTGAGTATCGTTCGGCACGACACGACGCCCCTGAGTTGGCCTGCCGAATCGGTCACCGCTACGTCGTGCTGCTGGCTCAACGCGATCGCCGAGAGTTCGTGCAGATCGGTGTCCAGCGAGACTGTGCTCAAATCCTCGAGCAATGCTTCGCGCAGGGGTCGGCCTCCCGTCCTGTGCAGCGACGCGGGGGTGACGCAGCCCTGGTAGCGGCCGGACTCATCACACACGTAGCCACATTCAGCGCCGCTGTCGATCAGTTGATCGAGGTAACGCTCAGCCGGTGCGCCGACATCGCCGGAAATCAGTCCGCGCTCGACCGGGGTCAGCAGGCTGTCGGCTTTCAGAAAGCGCGAAACATCGACGTGACGGAAAAAGTCCCGTACGTAGTCGTCGGCCGGCGACTGGATGAGTTCGGCCGGCGTGCCCACCTGAATCAGGCTCCCATCCTTCATGATGCCGATACGCCCGCCGATCTTGATGGCCTCTTCGATATCGTGCGAAATGAAGACGATGGTGCGCTGCTCTTCCTTCTGAAGCCGCAGCAGTTCGGTCTGCATCTCGAAGCGGATCAGCGGATCGAGCGCGGAGAACGCTTCGTCCATCAGGAGCACCGCGGGATTGACCGCGAGGGCGCGCGCCAGACCGACCCGCTGCTGCATGCCACCCGACAGTTCGCTGGGTAGAAGTTTGTCGTACGAGTCGAGACCCACACGCTTGAGCGCGGTCCGGGCGATCTCATAGCGCTCGGACTTCTTCATGCCGGCGACCTCGAGGCCGTACGAAATGTTGTCGATCACCGTGCGGTTCGGCAGCAGCGCGAACGACTGGAACACCATCGCCATCTTCTTGCGGCGCACTTCCCGCAGTTCCGGCGTGGACATCGGCGCAATGTCGCGGCCTTCGAGAACGACCTGGCCCGACGTCGGTTCGATCAGGCGGTTGAGCAGGCGCACCAGCGTCGACTTACCGGAACCCGACAGTCCCATGATGACGAAAATCTCGCCGGCCCTGACGTTCAGGCTGACGTCGTTGACCGCCAGCATGTTGCCCGTGCGCTTGAACACTTCATCGCGTCCGAGGCCCTGCTTGACCAATTGCTCGGCTACTTCGGGCTTCGGGCCAAAGATCTTCGAAAGGTTTTTCACCGTCAGAATGTCCGTGCCCGAGATGGCGACCGGCCGGGTCGCCGATGGCACGGACGCCGTGTTGATTGCGCCTGGAGGTATCACGTCTTCCGGCGCGAACGTCAGATTTGGGCTCATTCGGTCTTCCCGGCTGGCTGGTTAAAGAATTGCCGATGGCGAAACTCCGGCTTGACCGTGAGTTCGTGCGTGGCGGCTCAGCTAGCATCAGCGCTCACTCGACTCCGAATTCGATACTCCGGTGAATCCGGTTTTGGTGCGGCAGTTGATGATGTGATTGCAGCGTATCAATTCAAATTGCGGCCTCCAGCTACATTTTCTGGGCTCTTTTCCATACCTTTGGTAATGCATGCGAGGGCCGCGTCGGGCGACGCAAGCTTCGGCGAATTCGCGGGCGACGCGCGGCTCCGCTGCAGACGGGGCTTCGCGGGCAATTGCGGGTCGCGACGCGTCCCGCCTGGCGAGCATTTATGGATTAATCGAAATGCGGCGAGCCAAGGGAATGTCCTGACAGGGTTTATTAGGACAGATATGGAACCATTACACCGGTCATCACGCAGCTGATTGAATGGCTGGGAGAAGACGCAGCGCCGCGCTGATCTCTGACGACGTCAACGCTACCAACGGATTCCTGGAGGGTCTATGTATACGCGACATGACGATCTCGCTAATTTCATCCGCATTGCCCAAAGACTGTTTCAAGCGCAAGCGCTGCCAGCCGCAGCTCGCCAACTGGCTGTGAAAGTATTCGAGCGTATCGAGCAGCCGTCCGACGATGGGCGCCGCAACAGCCAGCGTTACCCTGCTTGCGACCTTCTCGACTCCGCGTTGGCGCCGCTTCTGGATGACCCATCTGATCTGGGTGCCGCTGCGCGGGCGATCAAGTCGCTCGAAGCCTCGATCGGTTGGCAACGTCGAACTTCAGGATCGAATGGAAGCGATGATTATGTCGCAAAGCACGTGCACGGCATGATTTGCGGCCCCGGTGGTATGGAAAGCCGCTACGACGTCCAACTGGGCTTTTCTTTGCTTGCACCGCTGACCCGGTACCCCGATCATCGACATCCGCCGGAAGAGGCCTATGTACTGCTGAGCGCTGGGGAATTCTGGCAAGGCAACGGACACTGGTTCGATCCGGGTATCGGCGCAGGCCTCCACAACCCACCAAATAGCCCGCACGCAATGCGCTCGGGAACCACTCCGCTCTTCGCGATATGGTGTCTGCTGGTTTGAAATCGCCACGCCGAATGTATCGGCCGATTTGCGTCGGCAATCTCCAGGCTTCGAGTCTCCCCGCGCTGCCCCTTCCGTTATCATCTCGCAAGGATGCGCGGCATTTGCCGTTACCTGGTGTTGTGTCTTCAACCTTTTCCCCGTTGTGAAGGGGCCGCTCCGAAGTCAGCGATGAAAGTCGATCTAGCCACCCTTTACCTTCTTGTGATCGGAACTCTATTGGCCAGTTCCGCCATGATGTATTGGGAACACCTGTCCCATCCCAAGCGCGGCAAGGAATTGCGAATGCTGGCGGCTGGATATGCGACCCTTGGAATCGGTTGCGCGGCGGCTGCGTTTCGGGTTCAACTGCTCGGTGCCGCTGGACCCGCCGTCAGTAATCTCGTGATTCTCGGCGGCTACCTGCTGGTGCTGGACGGTATCGCGATGTTTAACGGCCGGCGGTATCTCGCAAGCTCGGTCGGCTTGCTCGTGCTGATGGGGCTCACGTGGGCGCTCGCGGGCGTGCGTTGGCAGGCTGCGGTCTGGATCTATGTGAGCGCCATCCCGATCGCACTGGCTTCCGCCATGACATCGCTCGAACTGATGCGAGGCGATGGAATGCCGGCGGTCCAATCCCGACGCGTCGCCGTGGCGGTGACGGGCATCCACGCGCTGTTTTACGCCGCCAGAGCTTTCGTGCTGCCATGGCTGGTCCCGATCTTCGGGCCGCACATTCTGGCTGTTTCGAGCGAAATCACGATGTACGAAGGGGTGCTGTACTCAGTCGTTTTGCCGATGACCCTGCTCCGCCTAACCAGGGAAGAGATTCATGGTGAGCTTTTGCAGGAGTCGCGCACGGATTACCTGACTCGCCTCGGTAATCGAAAGTTGTTTTTTGAAGAGGGGGAGTGGGTCATCAGCGAGCACGGCACACACCGGCGACCTGTCACGCTCCTTGCCTTCGACCTCGATCACTTCAAGAGAATCAACGATCGCCATGGGCACAAGACTGGCGACGAGGTTTTGAGGTCATTCGCGCAAACCGTTCGAGCCGTGACGGATGCGGACGCGATCGTTGCGCGCATCGGCGGTGAAGAATTCGCCGCGCTGCTGCCGGGCTACGACAGCCAACGCGCAAAAGAGCTAGGCGAGACCATTGCCAACCGGTTTGCCGCGATGTCGCATGGTGCCGACGGCGACCGAATTCGCGCCACCGTCAGCATTGGGCTCGCCGAGTCAGGTCGCGAAACGGCTAGCGTCACCGACCTGCTCTCAGCCGCCGATCAGGCGTTATATCGAGCCAAGTCGCTAGGCGGTAATCGGCTTGAACAGACGCCAACGGCTGCGCCTCCCTTCGCCACTTGCGCCTCGAGTGGAAATCCGAATTAAGCTCCTTGCAGATAGAGCGTGGGTCGAAGGAACCACGCCAATTTCGCCCCAGCCGATCGCGCACGTAGGCACGACACATGGATGCTCCCGAACCCGTCACGCGGCCCACCCAGCCCATCACCCGCCCGGTGCTGGTCTGGGACGCGCCGGTGCGGCTGTTTCACTGGCTGGTGGTGGTGCTGGTCACGGCCGCTTATATCACCCTGAAGCTGAACTGGATCGACTGGCACGTGCGGGTCGGCGAGACGCTGCTTGCACTGGTGATTGCCCGGCTGCTGTGGGGCTGCTTTGGCAGTGAGACCGCGCGCTTTCGCAGTTTCGTCGCATCGCCCGCGGCCGCGCTTCGTCATTTGCGCCGCCTGTTTCGTCGCGAGCCGGACGTGCAGGTCGGCCACAATGCGGCCGGCGGCTGGATGGTTCTGTTGCTGCTCGCCTTGCTGCTGACCGAGACGCTGAGCGGGCTGTACGTCAACAACGACATCGCCGACGAAGGGCCGTTGAGCGAACTAACGCCCGTGTGGCTTGCCAACGCAATCTCGGCACTGCACGGGCTTGTCTGGTACGTGCTGCTCGCGGCGGTGGCGCTGCACGTGCTCGTGATTGCCCTCTATGCAGTAGCGAAGGGACACAACCTGCTGCGTCCGATGCTAACCGGCCACAAACCGCTGCCCGCGTCCGTCGACGCGCCTCGGCAGGCGCCAGCGCTGCTGGCGCTGCTTCCACTCTGCGTCGGGGCTGCCGTGGTGGTGCTGCTGGCGGCTTATCTGTGAGCTTGCCGCAAACCTGAGTTCGGGGCGCCGCTATGGGACCTGCTTCAGTCGCCCTTCGGCGGCATCACCTGGCCGCGAATCTCGCCGTTCGGATTGTTCTTGGTGTGAACGTTGATGTACATGTCACCGGCTTCGAACATCTTGGCGTCGTCCGGAGATAGCGTGGCCTGACCGGTGATCGGGCTGGTCGCCTCCATCTTGCCCTTCTGCGACAGCCAGACCTTTACGTCCGCGTTTTTACCGGCCGGAGCGGGTCCGTGGAAATGCGCCATCGTGGTCGGACTCGTCAATCCGCTGAACGTGATGTTCCAGGTGACGACCCGCGTGCTGGCGTCGTACGTGAGCTTGGCGCTGCCGCTGCCGGGAGTCTGCACCGGCGGAACCTGTTGGGCGCCCGTCAAAGGTACGTTGAATGAGACCGGCGCCGCTTGCGCCAAGGTCAGCGTACCCGCTAAGGCCAAACCACCGAACACCATGAATGCGCGCTGCGAGATCGATCGTGACATCTGGTTTTCTCCTGTTGGTTTTGCCCTTGGTGGGCAGGCGATTATTGAACACTGCGGAAGACCTCGTCGGCGCTGTTGGCAGCCGAAGACGTGAGACAAGGATAGACGCAAGCCGCCCGTAAAGCGAAGTTTGCGTAAGGTCGAACTCGTGCCTATGCATGGGGACGCCTCGTGACGTCGACGCAAGATCTGTTGGACAGCGATTCGAAAGGAAACGGTTGCGCGAAGGGGGTTGACAATTTGACCTTCGGATTGCACTAGCGCGGAAAATTCTTCCGGTACGTCACGGCGACACGAGACGGCTGATCGACCGTCCATTCGCCGCTGCCGCCGCAAAAAAAACCGGCATGCAGTTGCCCGCATACCGGTCTCTATTGGGTCGCACACGCGGGCCCCACACGCGTCACCGCGAATAGGACCGCCACGCTGATCCGCGCTTTACTTGCGCTTCAATTGCGAAATGTCGCGTACCGCGCCGCGATCGGCCGAGGTCGCGAGCGCCGCATACGCCTGCAATGCCTGCGACACCACACGCTCGCGATTCGTCGGCTGCCATGCGTTGTCGCCGCGCGCTTCCATCGCCGCGCGACGGCGTGCGAGCTCTTCGTTTGACACCGCGAGATGCATCTTGCGCTGCGGGATGTCGATCTCGATCACGTCGCCGTCTTCGACCAGCCCGATCGTGCCGCCTTCCGCCGCTTCCGGCGACGCATGGCCGATCACGAGGCCCGACGAGCCGCCCGAGAAACGGCCATCGGTAAACAATGCACAGCTTTTGCCGAGGCCCTTCGACTTCAGATACGAAGTCGGGTACAGCATTTCCTGCATGCCCGGACCGCCCTTCGGACCTTCGTAGCGGATCACCACGACGTCGCCCGGCACGACCTTGTCACCGAGAATTGCGTCGACCGCGTCGTCCTGGCTTTCGAACACGCGCGCGCGGCCCGAAAACAACCACTGCGATTCGTCGACGCCCGCGGTCTTCACGATGCAGCCCTTCTCCGCGAGGTTGCCGTACAGCACCGCGAGGCCGCCGTCCTTCGAATACGCGTTCTCCTTGCTGCGGATACAGCCGCTCTTGCGGTCCGTGTCGAGCGTCGCGAAGGTCGCCTCCTGGCTGAACGCGACCGTGGTCGGGATGCCGCCCGGCGCCGCGCGGAACAACTTCTGCGCTTCGTCACCCGCGTCGCCAGCGATGTCCCACTTCGCGATCGCGTTGCCGAGCGTGCCGCTATGCACGTTGCCGCACGACAGGTCGAGCAGCTCAGCGCGCGCGAGCTCGCCGAGAATACCGATGATGCCGCCCGCGCGGTGCACGTCCTCGATGTGGTACTTGTCGGTCATGGGCGCGGCCTTGCACAGGCACGGCACGTTGCGCGAGATGCGGTCGATGTCCGACATCGTGAAATCGACGCCCGCTTCCTGCGCGGCGGCCAACAGGTGCAGCACGGTGTTGGTCGAGCCGCCCATCGCGACGTCGAGCGCCATCGCGTTCTCGAACGCCTGCTTGGTGGCGATGTTGCGCGGCAGGACCGAGGTGTCCTCTTCCTGATAGTAGCGGCGGCACAGATCGACGACCAGGCGGCCAGCCTGCTCGAACAGGCCCTTGCGCCATGCGTGCGTCGCGACGATCGTGCCGTTGCCCGGCAGTGCGAGGCCGATCGCTTCGGTCAGGCAGTTCATCGAGTTCGCGGTGAACATGCCCGAGCACGAACCGCAAGTCGGGCACGCGCTGCGTTCGACTTCGGCCACTTCGGCGTCGCTGGTCTTCGGATCGGCGGCCTTGATCATCGCGTCGATCAGGTCGATCTTCGCGATCACCTGGCCATCGCTCGGCGACTTGACCTTGCCCGCTTCCATCGGACCGCCCGACACGAACACGACCGGAATGTTCAGGCGCATCGCGGCCATCAACATGCCGGGGGTGATCTTGTCGCAGTTCGAGATGCAGACCATCGCGTCCGCGCAGTGCGCGTTGACCATGTACTCGACCGAGTCCGCGATCAGTTCGCGCGACGGCAGCGAATACAGCATGCCGCCGTGGCCCATCGCGATGCCGTCGTCGACGGCGATCGTGTTGAATTCCTTCGCCACGCCGCCGGCCGCTTCGATCTGCTTCGCGACCAGCGCGCCGAGGTCGCGCAGATGCACATGGCCCGGCACGAACTGCGTGAACGAGTTCACGACCGCGATGATCGGCTTGCCGAAGTCGTCGTCCGTCATGCCGGTCGCGCGCCACAGCGCGCGGGCGCCGGCCATGTTGCGGCCGTGAGTCGAAGTGCGTGAGCGATAGTTGGGCATCTGTATCCTCAGGTATTGCTGTTTTCGGTTTTGATGAGCGCCCGCGCGGGCGTGGGGATCGCAGCGCGGATTCTGCGCTGGGGACGAATAGTGCAAGAACGCCACTAAGACGTCCAATATATTTTTTCGGCGCGATTAGGTCGGGAAAAGTATTAAACGCTGCCGCGACCGCTCAGCCGATCTCACGTTTTCTTGACACCGCCCGCGCCCACGCCGAATAATGTAGCGTTCGTTTAACGAAACCATGTTCACACTAAGAACATGCGCCGGCGCGCCGAACCCGCCCTTCCGCGCCCAGCACATGGCCGGGCACTACACAGAGTCACACACATGAAGCGAGACACTCCCCCTCACGCCGCCGGCCGACCGGCCACTTCGCGCGGCATCGTCGAAGGGCTGGTTTATGTTTTCGAGCAGGTCATGCCTGACCCGTTCGTACTGTCGATCTGCCTGACGTTCTTCGTCGCCGTGCTGGCGATGCTGATCGCCCCGACCGGCACACTGCCGACGCTGCTCGATTCCTGGTACACCGGCACGTTCGGCATTCTGGGCTTTGCGCTGCAGATGATCCTGATCCTCGCGACCGGCTACGCGATCGCGGAAGCGCCGATCGTGCAACGCGGTTTGCGCGCGCTCGCGTCGCATGCGAACTCGCCGACGCGTGCCGCGCTGCTCGTATTTCCGGTCGTCGCGGTTGCCGCGTGGCTCAATTGGGGGCTCGGGCTCATCGTCGGCGCGTTGCTGTCGCGGGAAATCGCGCGACGCGTCGACGTCGATTTCGCATGGCTCGTCGCGGGCAGCTATTCGGCCTGGTCGATCTGCAACAGCGGGCTGTCGAGTTCAATCGCGCTATCACAGGCATCGCACGGCAATGCGCTGAATCTCGTCGAGAAAGCGACCGGCCACGTGGTGCCGCTCAGCGAAACCATCTTCGCGCCGTTCGTGTTCATTCCGACCGTGCTGGTCGTCGTCGTGATGACCGCGATCTTCATCAAGATGCATCCGAAGGCGGAGAACGTCGTCGCGTTTCGTCAGAGCGGCGAAGCAGCCGCCGACGCGCCGAGCGACGACCCGCATGCCCGCGCGAGCAGCGAGGCATCGCTCGCGGCGCGCCTCGAACAGTCGATGCTCGGCACACTGCTGATGCTCGCGCTCGGCATCGGCTATCTGGCGATGACGTGGCACAAGGAAGGATTCGATCTCGACATCAACAACACGATCCTGATCTTCCTGATGATCGGTCTCGCGCTGCAACGCACGCCGATCGCGTACGCGAATTCGATTCGCCGCGCCGCGCGTCAGACCGGCTCGATGCTGCTGCAATATCCGATGTACGGCGGGATCATGGGCATCATGAAGGGCACGGGTCTCGCATCGATGATCGCGAAGGCGTTCGTGACGATCGCGTCGCCAGTCACGCTGCCGCTGTGGAGCTATCTGAGCTCGCTGATCATCACGCTGCTGGTGCCGAGCGCCGGTGGCCACTGGGCGGTACAGGGTCCGTTCGTGCTGCCCGCGGCGCTCAGCCTGCATGCGTCGGTGCCGCGCACCGCAATGGGCGTCGCAATGGCCGAGAACGTTTCGAACATGCTGCAGCCGTTCTGGGCCGTGCCGATCGTCGCGATCGCGGGTATCCGGATTCAGCGCGTGATGGGCTATACGGCGGTGACGTTCGCGGTGTCGCTGGTGATTTACGCGGCGGCGTTGTGGCTCGTGCCGTAACTGCGATGACCTGAGTCGAACGATTTCGCTACCATCAAAACAAAGGGCCGATAGCGCGCGCGCCGCCTCAACGTTTCGTGGCCGTCACCAGTTGCAACGGCGTCTCGATCACCGTCGACAGCTCGCGCTGCTTGCGCTGCTCGGTGACCGCCTTCAACGCGAAGTCGATGCCGAACACGGTCTGGCGGCCGGCGAACTGGTTCATCGTCGCGAGCACGCGGCCGTCGGCGAGTAGCGGCTTGATCGCATCGATCGCGTCGTAGCCGGTGACATAGACGCCGCCGCCGCGACCCGCGTCGCGAATCGCGTCGACCGCGCCCATCGCCATGTTGTCGTTGCCGCATAACAGCGCGCGAAGCTGCGGATGCTCGGCCAGCATTTTCGCGGCCACGTCGCGGGCCTTGCCGTACTCCCAGTTACCCGACTCGACCGCGACGACCTGCACGCTCGCGGCATCCATCGCATCGCGGCTGCCGGCCGTGCGCTGCTGCGCATTGCTGCTCGTCGGGACGCCTTCGATGATGCCGACCTGATCGCCGGGCTTCAGCCACCTCGCCAGATAATCGCCGACCTGCTTCGCGCCCTTGCGATTGTCCGGCCCGACGAACGGCACCGAGATGCCAGCGGCGGCTTGCGCGGCGTCGTCGAGCGGGTTGTCGATCGCGATCGTGATGATGCCGGCCTTGATCGCTCGGGCGACCGCCGGGGTCAGCGCGCTCGAGTCGGTCGGCGCGATCACGATCGCGTTCATCCTGGCCCTGATCATCTCGTCGACCATGCGGATCTGCGCGGCGGTGTCGGTCTGTTTGGCCGTGCCGCGAATCGTCAGGCTGAATTGCGTCGAGAAGTGGTCTTGGTAATTGCGCGCGGCGTCGACCATCGCGACCGTGAACGGGTCCGTCATCGATTTGAGCACGAGCGCGATCTTCGGCTTCGTGCCGGGCAGCAGTTCGGCGCGGGCGTCGTCCCCGAACAGCGCGACGCCGGTAAGACCGGTCGCGGCCAGCGCGCCCGCGAGCAGCATGCGGCGGCGCATGTTCTGCGTCATGGCTTGACTCCTTCGCGGAGGTGCCGGTTGCGGACGTGCCGGTTGCGGACGTGCCGATCGAACGACGCGACGCTGGCGGCGATTTCGTCGAAGAGCGGCCGGCTGTCGATGTCTTCGCTCAGACAACGCGTCTTCAATGCGGCGAGTGGCGCGGCGATGTCCGGTTGTCCGTGGAGCCCACCGGGCGCAGCGCAACGCTCGAGCAGTTCTTCGAGCAGACAGCCATACGCTCTCACTTCGAGCCGCTGCAACGCGATACCGAGCTCGCGATCGCCGGCGTCAAAAAACGACGCCGCGCCGAAGTCGCCGAGCAGCGCGCGCCCCGCGCCGCCGTGCAGGATATTGTGCGCGTATAGATCGCCATGCATCACGCCACGCCGATGCAGATGACTCGCGACGTTCGCGATGCCGCTCGCGATGCCGAGCACCGTCGCAAGGTCGAAGCGCGCGTCGTCGCGATAGACGTCGCGCGTGCACGATGCGAGGCTCGGCGGACCAGCGAGGTTGGAGAAGCGCGGATCGATCAATCCCATCACGAGGCCATGCGAGTCCGACGGATGCGCGATCACCTTGCCGAGTACCGGGATCAGGTTCGCATGTTCGCCGCCGCGAATGCAAGCAGCCATTTCGCAGTCGGGCAAACCGTCGCTCGTCACCGCGCCCTTGAACAGCTTGACGGCGACCGCACGCGGCGCAGGCTCGCTTTGAGCGTGCAGCGTCGCGCGATGGATCACGCCCGATGCGCCCTCGCCCAACGGCTGTTCGAGCCGCAATGCATCCCAGCGAATGCCGCTGATCGGCGCGTCGACGAGTGCCGCCTGTTCGAGCGCCGCGTTGAACGGATTGCCCGCATACGCGAGCCACGAAAGCCGCGGCAGACGCAGCAGGCAACGCGGCAATGCGTCGAAACGATTCGCCGCGAGCCGCAGCAGTTCGAGCCGCGTGCAGGCGGCCAGCTCCTCGGGCAGCGCGCGCAGCCGGTTGCCGGCGAGCATCAGCTTCTGCAGTTGCGTGCAGCGGCCGAGCTCCGCGGGCAAGCGTTCGATGTCGTTGTCGGTCAGTATCAGCCAACGCAGCAGCGGCGGCAGCGCACGCGCCGGCACCGCGCGGATGCGATTCGACTTGAAGCCGATCATGCTCAGTTGCACGCATTCGCCGAGCACGCCGGGCAGCTCGGTGAACGGGTTGTTGGATGCGAACAGGATGCGCAGTTTGCGCAGACGCGGCAGATCGTCGGGCAGCGTCGTCAGTGCGTTGTTCGACAGGTCGAGCACTTCGAGCGTATCGGCGAGATCGAAAATCTCGCGCGGAAATTCGCTCAGGCCGCACGCGAGTTTGAGTTCGCGCGCACCCGCCAGTTGCCCGGCCCGCAGTTGTTCTAAAGTCGTCGTCACAGTCGTGGGAAAGAAGATCAGGTAGCGCCCGCAATGCGTCGTACCGAAGCTGTCGATTTTACTGAGTCGAAGGTCATCTGGGGGTTCTCTGCGGTACAGTGATGCGAGCGTTGCGGGGGTCACGGCCGTCGCGGCCATGTCGAATGCGAATGAGACAGCAATATCTGGAGCGCGTTCAGGCCACGCAAGCGACACACTATCGGATAACGGCGCAGCCTTCATGCAGTTTTGCGCGTCCGGTCGTCGAAACGCCGCGGCCTCGCAAGTCCTTGCGCCTCCATCCTGTCAGGAGCCTGAGAAAGTGACGTATGCATACAAGTTGATCGATTCGCCGGTCGGTCAATTGAAGCTGGTGGCGAAAGGCGAATGCCTCGCCGCGATTCTGTGGGAGCACGACAAGCCTGAGCGCGTGCGACTCGGCGAGATGAGCGAAGCGAACGAGCTAGCGGTGCTCGTCGAGACCGCGCGGCAATTGCACGAGTACTTCGCGGGCACGCGCGAGGCCTTCGATCTGCCGCTCGACTTTCAGGGCACCGAGTTCCAGAAGCAGGTCTGGCGCGCGCTGCTGACCATTCCGTTCGGCCAGACGCGCAGCTACTCGGAGATCGCGCAGCAGATCGGCAACGTCAATGCGGTGCGCGCGGTGGGCGCGGCAAACGGCCGGAATCCGATCTCGATCGTCGCGCCGTGTCATCGCGTGATCGGCGCGTCGGGCGATCTGACTGGATTTGCCGGCGGCCTCGCTAACAAGATGCTGCTGCTTTCGCTGGAGGCGGGGCAGACATCGCTCGAAGCAGCGGCGGACCACGCGCAAAGGCAGGCGTCTGAGCGGGGAGCGGCGCAAGCGGTCAAGCACGATGCGCCCGCGAAACCGGCGCATCGTCAGCCGAGCCGGGGAACGCAGGGTTCGCTGTTCGGTAGCTAAAGCAGCGCACACCCGGCACGGCGCGCCACCCATCGGCCGTAATCGCCGATGCTTCGTCCGCGATCAGCACCATCGGCCGCGCATGCAACACCTATCCTTAAGATGCTCTTTGGAGTATCGAACAGGAGAATGACATGCGCATGCTTCTCAACATACAAATACCGAACGAACCGTTCAGCACACTCGTGCGCGAAGGCCGAATCGGCGACCTGATGAGAAAGATCCTCGATGACATGAAACCAGAAGCCATCTACTTCACCGAGCAGCAGGGCAAACGCGGCGCGGTGGCGGTCGT
The DNA here is from genome assembly GCF_014397785.1 of Paraburkholderia podalyriae. Taxonomy (GTDB): domain Bacteria; phylum Pseudomonadota; class Gammaproteobacteria; order Burkholderiales; family Burkholderiaceae; genus Paraburkholderia; species Paraburkholderia podalyriae. The sequence continues at coordinate 201,190 of NZ_VZQQ01000008.1, read as the reverse complement.
CGAGGTCGCCGATGCATCGGCGATCCCCGCGCTTGCCGAACCGTGGTTCCTGACGCTCGACGCCGACTGCGAGCTGCGCATCGCGATGCTGCCCGAGGATCTGATGAAAGCCGGGCTCGACGCGCTCGGCGACAAGTGGAAGTAGCGCGGCCCTCAGGAATGCCCAGCCGATAGCTCCAGCAGCATCGAAGCCGCGGCCATCGCCGCGATCTGGCAGCCGAGCACGATATGCTCGTCGGCCGTGTCCTCGATAAAGTCGTGACTCACGCCGCCGATGCTCGGCACGAACATCATGCAGGCCGGCATGCAACGCGCGATCACCTGCGCGTCGTGCGCGGCGCCGCTCGGCATGCGCAGCCACTGGCCCGGCGCGAGTGCTTCGGCGGCTCGCGCGATGTGCTCCGCGAGCGTGGCGTCCATGCTGACGGGTTCGATCGGCTCGTCGAGCGTCTGCAATTCGACGCTCACCGCGTCGTGCGCGTTGAAGTCGCGCACCAGTTCCGCGAGCGCGCGTTCCATGGCCTGAAGCCGTGCCGGGTTCGCATCGCGGAATTGCAGGTACATGTCGGCCGCGCCGGGCACGACGCTCATCGAGCCCGGATCGAGATCGATGCGGCCCACGGTCCAGACGGTATACGCGTCCGCCAGCTGCCCGAACGCGTCGTTCATCCGCGCGATGAACGCGACCAGCGCCGCGCCGGCGTCGCGGCGGATCGACATTGGCGTCGTGCCCGCGTGGTTGCGCTGACCCGTGAAGCGCAGCCGCGATTCGCGCAGCCCGACGATCGTCGTGACGACGCCGATCGCTTTGCCGATCGCTTCCAGTCGTCCGCCCTGCTCGATATGCGGCTCCAGATACGCGACCTGGCGCCCGGCCTCGAAACGGGCACGCGGCCGGCCCGCCAGTCCAGCGGCCTCGAGTACGTCGGCCAAGCGTTCGCCCTGCCGATTCGTCGCGCCGCGAATCGATTCGTCGACCGCCTCGCCGACGAAGCTGCGACTGCCGAGCAGGCCCGAGAACGTGCCCTCCTCGTCGATCCACGACGCGACGTCGACGGCGAGGTGCCGCGTCGCGTCGTGCTCCGCTAGCGCGCGGGCGATTTCGAGCCCGTACATCACACCCAGTGCGCCATCGAGCCAGCCGCCGGTCGGCTGCGTGTCGGTATGCGAGCCGATCACGAGCGCGGGACCGCTATTGCGCGAGCGTCCGAACACGGTGCCCACGCCGTCGATGCGCGCGTCGAGTCCCGCCTCCGTCATCCGGCCGGCCAGCCATTCGCGCGCCGCCAGATCGACCGGCGACAGCGCGAGCCGGACCACGCCGGGACCGGTCGCGCCAAAACCGCGCAGCCTTTTGAGGTCGGCCATCAGCCGGTCCGGATCGATCTTCACCACGTTGTCATCTCCATGAATTGATTGCCGATGCCGCCGCGCGAAAATCGCCCGGCGTCATATCGTGCGCACGTCTGAACGCCCGATTGAAATCCGACGCGCCATTGAAGCCCCAGCCGTACGCGATGTTCCGCGACAGTTGCGACACCGCCAGCACGCTGTCGACCGTCAGAGCGGACGAGCCGTCCGCTTGCGTCATTCACCAGCTCATTTCCACAGCGTGCGGCCAAAGAATGTCAGCGTCCGATCCCACGCCTGTTGCGCCCAGACCGGATCGTATTGCGTCTTCGCGATGCGCCCCGGCCCGACCGCCGCTTCGTTCGCGAACGCATGACGCGCCAGATACCGATGAAACTCGGTGTCGACCTTCGCGTCGGTGAGTTTCTTTTCGAGCGCGTCGACCGTCTCGGCGGCGAAGAACTCGTCCTGCAGAGCCCAATGGCCCATCACCGGCATCCTGATCTTCGATGCGTCGATATAGTCGAGCGGAGGAAAGCCATACCAGACGACGCCGGCCGCCAGTTCGGGCACGTTGCACAGCGCAAGTAACGTCAGCGCGCCGCCCATGCAATAGCCGGTCACGCCGACCTTCGCCGCGTGCTGCTGCAGATACTGGACCGCGCCGCGCACGTCCTGCGTCGCGGCGTCGCCGAAATCGAGGCCGCTCATCAGATGGTGCGCCTCGTCCTCTTCGACCGTCGACCTGCCGCGATACAGATCGGGCACGAGCGCGAAGTAGCCGGCTTTCGCGAGGCGGTCGGCGACGCCGCGAATCTGGTCGTTCAAGCCCCACCATTCCTGGATCACGACGACCGCGGGCGCGCCTGCGGTTTTTTCAGGCTTCGCGAGATAGCCTTGTAGCTGCTTGCCGTCGGGACGGTTGAACGTGATCATCGAACCTGCGGGTTGGGTCATCGGTCGCTCCTCGAGTGAACAAAACCGCTAGCATAGCGCCCCTACCCCGTCTTCTGTTCTATCGGAATCGTGTCAGCGCGAGCGCGCTCTCGCTGAATCTGCGCGTTATGTGAATCCGACAATATGGAGACAAACATTAACGAAAAATTCATTAATTAATTCGCCGACGCTCGGTTCCACAAGTCGATTGACGACGTTATACTCGCCGCCATGCTTTCTGGATCAACATCCGATCGATCAACGATCGGCGAAACACGTCCCCAGTCGTTTGCTGTTGGAAGCTGCTGTCAAGCAGCAACTCGGCTTTGCGGCTTCATGTCTCTCAGGTTCTGGCAATCATCCTCGGACGCCAGAATCTTTAAGCCGACACATTGTGTCGGCTTCTTTTTTATACGTGACGCTTTTGCAATTTCGATTCACGCAATAGCTTGTCAATTCGCGGCCGCATCAAAATTGCGTATGCCGATTAATCATGCCCGCGCGACGCGTAATTTCACGCATACATTTAAGCGCTCTTTATCCAATTAGTGGGTTGGGTGGACTGAAACTTGACGTATTGCGACGCGTTGTTTTTCGGGCGACCCATAGTTTTGACCAGGGAAAACCCCGTATAATCCATAAGAAGTCAGACAACTTGCCTAGAATCGCGGTGGTCCTGACCGCGATCCGCCGTGCAGCGCCCACCCCCGAACCGCTTTCTGCCCGATCCGTGAATTCCACCGCCTCCGCCAGTTCCGCCGCCCCCGCCCTGCCGTTTCGCCACGCGCTTTACGCGATGCTCGGCATCGGGCTCGTCAACATGCTGGTCGCGCTCGACCAGACCGTCGTCAGCACCGCGCTGCCGTCGATCGTCGCCGAGCTCCACGGCTTCGAATATTTCGCGTGGATCGCGAGCGCGTACCTGCTCGCCTCGGTCGTCACCGTGCCGGTGTTCGGGCGGCTCGGCGACTACTTCGGCCGCAAGCGCTTCGTGATCGCCGCGGTGATCACGTTCACGGTCGCGTCGGTGTTGTGCGGCCTCGCCAACAGCATGCTGTTTCTCGCGATGGCGCGCGGGCTGCAAGGCGTCGGCGGCGGCATGATGGTGGGCACCGCGTTCGCGTCGATTCCCGATCTGTTCCCCGACGCGCGCACCCGCGTGCGCTGGCAGGTGGTGCTGGCCGCGGCCTACGGCATCGGTACCGCGGCCGGCCCCTCGCTCGGCGGCTGGATGAGCGAACACCTCGGCTGGCGCTCGACGTTTCTCGTCAACCTGCCGGTCGGCGCGGCGGCACTCTATTTCATCTGGATGCATCTGCCGAATTTCCGGCGGCCGCATGTTGGCGAGGTGAAGATCGACTGGCTCGGCGCGGGGCTCGTCGCGGGCGTGCTCGGCGGCTTGCAGGCGTTTATCGAAGCGGTGCCGAAAAATGGCCTCACGGTGGGCAACCTCGTGTTGGGCGCATGCGTAATCGCCGGCACGGTCGCGCTGTTCAGGTGCGAAAAGCGCGCCACGCATCCGATCATTCCGCTCGATCTGTTCAAGGACGCGCAACTCGTCACGCTATTCACGCTCGGCATGCTGTCCGGCTTCGTGATGTTCTCGCTGATCTTCTTTGCGCCTTTGCTGCTGCAAGGCGGCTTCGGTCTATCACCGCAGCAGGCCGGCCTGCTCGCGACGCCGATCGCCGCGTGCATCGCGCTCGGCAGTCTGCTGAACACCCGCATCGTGATTCACATGAAGAAGCCGACACGCATCCTGACGATCGGCTTCGGGCTGCTGATGTTCGCGTCGATCGCGCTGGCGTTCGCGAATCCGGATACGCCGCACGTGCGCATCGTGCTGCCGATGGGCGCGGTCGGCATCGGCCTCGGCTTCATCCTGAACAACCTGAACGTGTTCGGCCAGGAGATCGCCGGACGCGAACGTTTCGGCATCACGACCGCGCTCCTGCAATCGACGCGCATGGTCGGCGGCATGCTCGGCACCAGCATCGTCGCGACCGTCGTGCAGCATCACTATCGCAACGTCGTCACGCGCACGATGAGCGTTCTCGGCGAACCGGCCGCATCGCAATGGCGGCCGCGTATCGTCGATCTGCGCATCCTGATCGACGACGCGTCGCGCACGCAATTGATCACGGATATGAAGACATCGGGGCTCGATACGCTCGCGCTGATCGATAGCGCACGCGATGCGCTGGTGCAGTCGATTCACATCGGTGTGTGGCTGACCGCGGTGGCATCGCTGGCGGCCGCGCTTCTCGTGCAGCGGATCTCGCACGTGGTGTTTCGTAAGAGCTGAGCACCCGGATCAATCGAGCGAATAAAAAACTCGAACGTGATTCGGCCGCTTACTGAATGGTGGCTTTCGCTCTAAGATTCTTCACCATTGTGTCGACGCGTTCCGCCTGTGCCTGCTGGTACAGCATCGGCTTCATGTCTGCGAACGACGGAACCTGCAAAGGGCGAGTGTCATCGACTTCGATAACATGAAAGCCGTATCCGGTCTTGACCGGGGTCTGCGTGTATTCGCCCTTCTGCAAATGCGAAACCGCGTCGGCGAACGGCTTGACCACTTTGCTGGAAGTTATCCAGCCCAGATCTCCGCCGTTGTATCTGGTGTCGGAATCGATCGATTCCTTTGCGAGTTCGCCAAACGACGCGCCCTTGTTGAGCTTCGCAATGAGGTCTTTTGCCTCGCCTTCATCCTTGACGAGGATATGGCGGACTTTATATTCGGTGCTGCCGCCTTTCGCTTTCATGTCGTCGTACATCGCCTTCAGTTGAGCGTCACTGACAGGGTTCTTTTTTAGAAAGTCCTGCATGTACGCTCTGACGATTTCGATCTCCCACGTCGCCTGCGCCTGCACGAGAATCTTTTGCCGGGCGGCCTCGGCACGTGCCGCGACTTCCGGGTTCCGGTCGAAGCCGACCTTGTGCGCTTGCTGGAAGAGAACTTCGCGGCGAATCAGTTCATCCCGGACATGGTCCGTCAATTGAGGCGAATCGGAAAAGCCTTGGGCGTGCGCCTGTCCGATATACAAATCGGCGTCTGCCTGAGAGACCGGTTTGCCGTTTACCGTGACAAAAGGCTTCTCTGCTGCGCTCGTAACCAGGCAGAGCGTTGCACCGAGCACGAGTGCCAACATTCGTCGTGATAGTACTTTCATTAAGCGGACCGATTACGTTGGTTCGAGCATTTAGCGAACGATCGCCAAAGGTCTGTGTGTAGCGCCAGGTCTGATCAGGAATCGGACCTGATCAGACGCTGGTGCCCTACGCGCCTCTATCGGGTGATGGTTCCCGCAAGAGTCAGGCTGCGTGACGAGTTCCCGATATACACAGAGTAGGAACCGGTCGGGATCGTCCACTGCTGCGAATCTTTATTCCATGTGCTGAGCGGATGATTCGGCGCGGCTGGATCGATCGAGATCGACACCGTCTGCGTCCCGCCAGCGTTCAGGCTCACCTTCTGGAACCCCACCAGACGCCTGGGCGGCTCTGCCGCAGAGGACGGCAGCGCGATATACACCTGTGGAACTTCGGCGCCCGCCACGGAACCCGTGTTCTTCACGACTGCGGTAACCGTGTATGTGCCGTTCGCTCCGGTACTAACGGTCGGGTTGCTAATCGTGAAGGTCGTGTAAGAAAGACCAAAGCCGAACGGGAATGCCGGGCTCTTACCCATCGCGTCATACCAGCGATAACCGACATTCAGCCCTTCCGAATACGTCACCGTCGGGCTTCCGTTGATCGACACGCCAGGGTATTGGAAAGGCGTGATCGAATCCATAAAACCCTGGCCGATCTGTGGGAACGTCACCGGCAGTTTGCCGGACGGATTCGCCACGCCCCACAGCAGATCCGCGACGATGTGCCCATCTTCCTCGCCAGGGAACCAGGTCTCGAGAATCGCGCTCGCCGCGGATGTCCCTCCGCTGAGGATCGAAGGATCGAGCGCTTCGGCGGCACTGTCCTTCAGAACGAGCACGGTGTTGCTGTTTGCCGCGACGATGGTCTGGAGCAACGCGAGCGTGTTGCTGTTTTTGGCGGAACTCGAGGTCGTAATCGAACTCGGCTTGGGCGCATACCAGTCGAGCGTATTGAGGTATTTGCCGGTGTCGAGCGTCAGGCCCGTCGAGTCCGTGAAGCTCGCCTGGTCGGCCCCTTCCTCCGACATGGAGCCAGCCATGAAGATGACGGCGTCGGCACCGGTGGCTGCCGTCTTGACGTCGGCGATGGTTGCGGCCGCGCCGTCAATCGTGCCGGTCGAATTGTTGTCGTCGACGAGCGCCAGATAAACCTGAACGCCGGTATTGCCGAGATTGGCAAGCGTGTCCTTGATGCCCTGCACCGGTGTAACGGTGTACAAGGCGACGACGTCGGAGCTGCCGCCTCCCGAACCCATCGGATGACCGACAGAGCTGCCTCCAGCAACAGCTTGCTGAGCATAGACCTGCGTCGTTTTGCCGACCACGAGTACGTTTCGAACCGTCTTGTTCAGCGGCAAGGTCCCGTTGTTCTGCAGCAGTACTGCCGACTGCTCGCCGATCTGCTTCGCGACCGTACCGTCAGCCGTTGCGTTGATAGCGCTCTGCGCAATGGGCCGATCGAAGATACCCGCGCGGAACATCTGCGTATATCGGCGCAGCAGCGCATTGTCGATATCGGAGGTCTGGATCTGCCCCGAGGCCAAGGCCGCATTCAGGTTCGCCAGCGACCAGTTCTGCGGAAGCGGCATCTCGTTGTCCATGCCCGCCAGCATGGTCGGCGCGGTGCTATGCGCCGCAAAGAAGTCCGACTGCACGTAGCCTTTGAAGCCCCATTGTCCGCGCAGGACATCGGACAGGATGTGCTTTTGCTCGCACATCGAAAAGCCGTTCACCGAGTTGTACGAACACATGACGGCGCCGACGTTTCCTGCTTTCACCGCCATCTCGAACGGCAGCAGATAGAGTTCGTGCAACGTTTGATCGTCCACGCTCTCCTGAATCGTCATGCGGTTCGTTTCCTGCTCATTCGCCACCAGGTGCTTCGCCATTGCGATCATGCCGTGCGCTTGCACAGCCTGGATTTCGGCGACCCCCATCGTCCCGGTGAGATAGGGGTCCTCGCCCATGTATTCGAAGTTGCGTCCCCCCACGGGCAATCTTGCCAGGTTCATACCCGGCGCTTCGAATACGTGCAGAGCCAGATTTCCTCCCTCTACGCCAACCACGTTGCCAAACTGGGTCGCTACGGAAGGATCGAACGAAGCAGCCATGGCGATGGCTGACGGAAGGGCGGTCGCCTTGGCGGAACTGGAATCCGTATAAGCGGCGAAGCCCGATACGGAAGGAGAAACGCAGTCATTCTGGCCGATACCGACAGGCCCATTCGTAATCCGCAGCGTCGGAATCGCGTATTTCGCGAGCCCAAGAATGTGCCGGGCACCGTAGCACTGCGGCAACTCAGGCAGGATGCCTGGATTCGAACCGGTCAATTGCTCTTCCTTGTCGGCAAGCGCCATTGCAGGAACGAGCAGTGCAGCGCGTGCTTCGGGAGAAAGTGACGTATTCATCCAGGGCATCGCGGATGTCGGCGTCGAGGTCGGGCTTGAGGCTGGGTTAGAAGCCGCTGTCGTTGGGTTGGGACTATTACTTCCTCCGCACGCCGCCAGAATGAACACGAAACTTGCGGCGGCGGCCGTTCTCCTCTGCATGAATCTCACAGACATTGTCTTTCCTCGATTTGTTATACGCACCAATGCGCGATGGGCATCGGTCGTTCTGATGTGAAGGACTGTTATCTCGTTAATTGCCAGCGTTCCGTCCGCTGTTTCTGCCGCCCTGCTCTGCTCTGCTTTCCAGTGAAGACATCGTAATGTTTAATTGGTCATCAGACAACTAGGGTTTACGTCGAATCAATAAAAACAGTGACTTATGGCAATGCACGGACGTCTGATGAGCTTACAGAATTCACAATTCGCGTATTCGAGCCAAGTCGTGGCGGTTCTGAAACCAAACAAAAAAAGCCTGACGGACCGCACTGTTCGTGCAGCCCGCCAGGCTCTGCATGCAGGTTGAAGCGTCTTTAACGCACGAGGCACGGACGCTTGTTATCGAACTTCCAGTTCGGAATCAGATATTGCATCGCCACGCCGTCATCGCGCGCGCCAAGGCCGTGCTGCTGATACAGCGCGTGCGCCTTCTCGAGCGCGTCCATATCGAGTTCGACGCCGAGGCCCGGCTTCTGCGGCACCTTGACCTTGCCGCCGACGATCTGCAGCGGATCTTGCGTCAGGAATTGACCGTCCTGCCAGATCCAGTGCGTGTCGATCGCGGTGATCTTGCCTGGCGCTGCAGCCGCGACGTGCGTGAACATCGCGAGCGAAATGTCGAAGTGGTTGTTCGAATGCGAACCCCACGTGAGGCCCCAGTCGTTGCACATCTGCGCGACCCGCACGGAGCCCTGCATGGTCCAGAAATGCGGATCGGCGAGCGGAATGTCGACCGATTGCAGCTGGATGGCGTGACCCATCTGGCGCCAGTCGGTCGCGATCATGTTGGTCGCCGTCGGCAGGCCGGTCGCGCGACGGAACTCGGCCATCACTTCGCGGCCCGAGTAGCCGTTCTCCGCGCCGCACGGATCTTCCGCGTAAGCGAGCACGTCGTGCTGGTCACGGCACAGGCGTACCGCTTCCGCGAGCGACCACGCGCCATTGGGGTCGAGCGTCACGCGCGCTTCGGGGAAGCGCTCGGCGAGTGCCGTCACGGCCTCGATTTCCGCGTCGCCGGCGAGCACACCGCCTTTCAGCTTGAAGTCGTTGAAGCCGTAGCGCACCTGCGCCGCCTCCGCGAGCCGCACGACCGCTTCCGGCGTCAACGCGACTTCGGTGCGCACGCGCTCCCAGTCGTCACACGCGCCGGCGTTGTTCGCGTACGGCAGATCGGTCTTGTTGCGATCGCCGATATAGAACAGGTAGCCGAGCATTTCCACTTCGTCGCGCTGCTGACCTTCGCCGAGCAGTGCCGCGACCGGCACGCCGAGATGCTGTCCGAGCAGGTCGAGCAGCGCCGCTTCGAGCGCGGTCACCGCGTGAATCGTCGTGCGCAGATCGAAGGTCTGCAGGCCACGCCCCCCAGCGTCGCGATCGGCGAACTGCGTGCGCACCTTGTTCAGGATCGCCTGCAGATTGCCGATCGACTGACCGACCACGAACGGCCGCGCGTCATCGATCGTCTTGCGGATGTTCTCGCCGCCCGGCACTTCGCCGACGCCGGTATGGCCCGCGCTGTCGCGCAGAATCACGATGTTGCGCGTGAAGAACGGACCATGCGCGCCGCTCAGATTCATCAGCATGCTGTCGCGGCCGGCGACGGGCACGACGCGCAGTTCGGTGACGACCGGCGTGGCGATCGATTCGGTAGGTTTCGTGGACATGGGAAAAGCACCTGTGTGATGAAGTAAGCCGGCCGGCGGAAGCCGCCGCGCGCCGCGTGCGCGTTCGAGCGGACCGGATGAAAACTCGAATCCAGAAAAATCGACGGCCGCATGCGAGCCGTCAGTGTAGTCAATGCGCGTTGCCGTGCGCCGAATCAGGCAACGGGTCGCGATTGCCGGGCCGGCGGCGCGTCAGGAAACCCGCCGCCGCCGCGAGCAGCGACGCGACGCCGAGACCGTACAGCCCGCCCGTGAACGAGCCCGTGTGCTGCTGCAGATAGCCGAAGGTGGCCGGCGCGAAGAAGCCGCCGAGATTGCCGAGCGAATTGATCAGCGCGAGCACGCCGGCGGCGACGCGCGCATCGAGGTAGCCCTGCGGGATCGGCCAGAACAACGACGACGCTGCCTTGAAGCCGATCGCCGAGAAGCAGATTGCGACGAACGAGAACACCGGGTTGCCCGACGTCGACGCGAACAGGCCAACCGCCGCAATGACGAGCGCGACCGCGAGCCAACCCTGCTGATGACGCCATTTCGCCGACACGAGCGCGAAGCCATACATCGCGACCATCGAGATCAGCCACGGAATCGCGTTGAACATGCCGACCTCGAAGTCGGACAGGCCGCCCATCTTGCGGATGATCGTCGGCAGCCAGAAAGTGGCCGCGTAGATCGTCAGTTGGATCGCAAAGTACAGCAGGCAGAACAGCGCGATCTGCGGGTCCTTCAGCAGCTTGAACGTCGGCAGATGCGCGCCGCCCTGCGCTTCGCGCGCGGCCTGTTCGGCCGCGATCGACTGTTCGAGCACGCGCTGCTCTTCGGCGGTGAGCCAATGCGCGTCGCGGATGTGCGACTTCAGCATCATCCAGCTGACGGCACACAGCACGATCGAGAACCCGCCTTCGATCAGAAACATCCACTGCCAGCCTTGCAGGCCGAGGCCGCGAATCGACAGCAGCGAGCCGGTGATCGGACCGGACAGCACTGACGCGAGCGCCGAGCCCGACAGAAAGATCGCCACCGCCTTACCGCGCTCTTTTTGCGGCAGCCACTGGGTGAAGTAATAGACGACGCCGGGAAAGAAGCCCGCCTCAGCAACGCCGAGCAGGAACCGCAGCACGTAAAACGACGTGTCGTTCCAGACGAACGCCATCGAGCCCGCCACCAGCCCCCAAGTGCCCATGATGCGCGTGAGCCACACGCGCGCGCCGAACTTCTGCATCAGCACGTTCGACGGCACTTCGAACAGCGCATAGCCGATGAAGAACAGACCGCTGCCGAGCCCGTACGCTGCCGCGCCGATGCCGAGATCGGTCTTCATGTGCGCGTTGACGAAGCCGATGTTCACACGGTCGATGTAGTTCGCGATGAACATGATCAGGAAAAGCGGTAACACGTTGCGCTTCACCTTCGAGACCGCCGATTCCAGCGGGTCGAGCGCGGTGGTCAAAACTGATGTCAAGATTTGTCTCCCCTGTCGGCCGCATGGCCTGTTGGAACGCAACGCGGCGCAGCTAGGCGGAGGACCCTGCGATACGCCTGACACGTTGTCTGACGACAGTCTACCGTGTTATTTTCGTCAAATCCAGTTGGGTGTTTACCCGGCATGTCTGGCCAGCCCGCGCCGAAAGAGCAGCAGCTTCACGGCCGTCTACTTTATTGCCCGAGCTTGGATCGGGTGATAGATAAGACGTCTGATGTCTCGTATTTTTCAGGATGCACAAGGCAGCCGATGTGCTTGCGCAACTGTCCGCCGCGTCCCCGTCCCACCGCGCGCCGGCACGCAAAAATAGCCCGCGCCGATGCCGCCGAACACGGCAGAATCGAGTACAGTCCTGTGCGATACTTTGCAGGATCAGTCAACCAGCCACAAAAATGAGCAGCCTAACTGAAAAGGTGGTGGCCACCCTTTCCGATGAAATTCGCCGCGGCGCGCTGAGGCCAGGCGACCGCATCCCCACCGAAGTCGCCATGATGAAGCAGCTATCCGTGAGCCGCTCCGTGGTTCGCGAGGCGATTTCGCGTCTGCAGGCGGCGAGGATCGTCGAGACGCGTCACGGTATCGGCACGTTCGTGCTCGCGCCCACCGCCGAAAAGCCGATGCAGTTACCCGCCGCCGACCTCACGAGCATGCTCGACGTGATGGCGATCATCGAGTTCCGGATCGACGTCGAAGCCGCCGCGGCCGCACTCGCGGCATCGCGGCGCACCGAGCAGAACCTCAAGCAGATTCGCACCGCGCTCGATCGCTTCGAGTCGGAACTGGAGCGCGGCAGCACCGACACGCTCGCGCACGACATCGAGTTTCATCTGCAGATCGCGCGCGCGAGCGGCAATCGCTATTTCTTCGACGTACTCAGCCAGCTCGGCCGCTCGGTCAGCCCGCGCACGCGGCTTGGTTCGGCCGAGATCGCGGAGCTCGACCATATCGAGGTGTTGCGTAGCGTGCTCGGCGAACACCTGATGATCTATCGCGCGATCGAGCGTCAGGACGCCGACGATGCGCGCGCCGCAATGCGCATGCATCTGAGCAACAGCCGCGAGCGACTGCGCCGCGCGCATGAGTTGACGAAGGCTGGCGTGTGACGACATGCGGGGCGGATCGGCTGCCCCGCAATACGAAACGCCACCAGCATCGCCCGCTCACTCTCCTACTTCGAGATCCAGCAACGCCGAGCTCAGCGATTTGCCATGCGCATCGAGCGCGAGCGAACGCGTAACGCCGCCGCCGAGCGCGTCGCCGAGCACGAAGTTGAATGCGGCGATGCCCGGCAACTCATGACGTACCACGTCGCCGCACACCACATCGCGCAGATGCGTCTTGACGCGCTCGGGCGTCAGCACATCGCGCAGGCGCTCGTAATGCCGCGCGTCGTAGCAGATCACCGAGATATTGAGCGTATTGCCCTTGTCGCCAGTGCGCGAGTGGGCCAGTTCACGTAGTTTCATCTCAAGCCTCCACCAGCGAGAAAGCCGGCGTCGCATGCTCGCGCGGCAGCAGCACCGACTGCACCGCGACCACCTCGCGCGCCGCCTTCGTCACGCCGCCGCCGCCCGCCGGTCCGTTCGTGTACAGCGTCTCGACCTCGTTGCCGACGCGCACCGCCTCCGCGAGCGACGCCGTGCGCCCCGCCACGCGCGCGCGCACCTCGTACGGCTCGCCATGACCGACAGCCACCGTGTCGCCGTGCAGCGCGTTCAAGCCGATCAGATCGAAGCGCAGTTCATGCGTCTGTACGCCGGTCAGCGCCAGCCGTTCGCGCACGATATCGAGCGCGAGCCGCGCCCGCGCGAGCGCGCCCGGCCCGCCGTACGAAATCTGCCCCTCGCCGATATAGCCATCGAAATACGCAACCGACACTTTCAGCGTAGCGGTGCGCTCCGCACCGCTACCGCCAGTGACACGCACGCGGTCCGGGGCTTCCTGCTCGACACGCACCTGCGAGAAATCGGCGACCACGTCGGGCTGCAGATAACGACGCGGATCATGGATCTCGTACAGCAACTGTTCCTTGCAGGTCGCCTCGGTCACGAGCCCGCCACTTTGCGCGAGCTTCGTGATCACCACCGAACCGTCCCGCGCAACTTCGGCGATCGGAAACCCCAGCCGCGCGAGATTCGGCACGTCCTTGAAGCCGGGGTCCGCGAAATAGCCGCCGGTGATCTGCCCCGCGCACTCGAGCAGATGGCCGATCACCGTTGCCCGGCCGAGCATCGGCCAGTCGTCCGTGCGCCAGCCGAACTCGTGGATCAGCGGCGCAACGAACAGCGACGGATCGGCGACGCGCCCGGTCAATACGATCTGCGCGCCGGCCGCGAGCGCCTCGACGATCCCGCTCGCGCCGAGATACGCGTTGGCCGAAATCAGCCGGTCTTTGTAGGCGGCCACCGCCTCGCCCGATTCGACGAAATGGCAGTCGCCCGCGCGCACGACGTCGAGCACGTCGTCGCCGGTGACCGCGGCAATCTTCAAGCCGCCGAGACCCAGCTCGCGCGCGATCTGCGCGGTTCTGCGCGCCGCCGCGAGCGGATTGGCCGCGCCCATGTTCGACACGATACGCACGCCGTTGCGCGCCGCGACGGGCAGCACCGCGCGCATGCGCGCTTCGAGCAGCGGGTCGTAGCCGAGTTGCGGGTCCTTGCTGCGCGCCTGCTGCGCGATTGCGATCGTGCGCTCCGCGAGGCATTCGAACACGAGATAGTCGAGCTGGCCGTGTTCCGCGAGTTCGAGCGCGGGTTCGATGCGGTCGCCCGAATAGCCCGCGCCCGCGCCGATGCGCACGATGCGTTGAGGTTCAGTGGCAGTCATGGTGCTCCCGTGCGTTCAGTGAAGCTCACAGTGGAAAGATCCCGAGCACGACGCACGCGATCGTCATCACGACCGACGCGCCGAACAGCAGGGGAAACGTGAATCTCTGATGATCGGCCAGATCGATCCCGCACAGGCCGACCACGAGGAACGTCGCGGGCGTGAGCGGGCTGACCGGAAAGCCGGTGGTCATCTGTCCAAGCAACGCGGCCTGGCCGACGTGCACCGCCGGCACGCCGAGCTGGCCCGCCACCTCCGCAATCACCGGTAGTACGCCGAAATAAAACGAATCGGGATCGAACAGCATGCTGAGCGGCATCGACAGCAGGCCGAGCACGATCGGAATATGGCTGGCCATCGCCGGCGGCACGAACCCGACCGCCGCCTGCGCCATCGCCTTCAGCATGCCGCTGCCCTGCATCACGCCGGTGAACACGCCGGCGGCGAGCAGGATGCCGGCCATCATCAGCGCGGCGCGCGCATGCGCGTCGATCCGTTTGCGTTGCATGTCGACGTTCGGATAGTTGACCATCAACGCGACACACAGGCCCACCATGAACATGATTGCCGGCGGAATCTTCTCGCCCATCACGACCATCGTGCCGAGTACGACGAGCGTCAACACGATGTTGAACCAGAAGTTTTGCGGGCGGCGCAGCGCCTGTTCTTCCGGCGTCAGCTCGCGTTGCGGCATCGGCACCGTGCCGCTCGCGGCACTCAGGCCGAGGCGCTTCTCCTCGCGCCGCCCGAGCCAGTACGCCATCGAAAACACGAACACGAGGCCGATCGCCTGCACCGGAATTAGCGGATTGAACAGCGCCGAAATCGGCAGATGCAGCGACGCGGACGCGCGAATCATCGGCCCCGTCCACGGCAGGAAGTTGATGCCGGCCGCCATCGATACCGCGGCGGCGAGCACACGCCGGTCCATCTTCAGGCGGTCGTAGAGCGGCAGCATCGCGGGAATCGTGACGAGGAAGCAGACGGCGCCGGAGCCGTCGAGGTGGATCAGCAGCGCGAGCAGCGTGGTGCCCATCACGATGCGCGTCGGCCGCGTGCCGACCGCGCGCAGGATGCGCTCGATGATCGGGTCGAGCGTGCCGGCGTCGGTGATCGTGCCGAAGTACAGGATCGCGAATACGAACATGCAGACGACGGGCGCGAGGCTCTTCAAACCGTCGACGACGAACTTGCTCGTCTGCAAGCCGAACCCGCCGAGCAGCGAGGCCGCGAGCGGCACGATGATCAGCGCGACGAGCGGCGACATGCGTTTTGACAGGATCGCGCCGAGCAGCACGACGATGGTAGCCAGCCCCAGCATTGGCAGCATGAGCTTGTCTCCAGGTTGTTTTTTAGTGCCATCGAGCGTAAGTTCGGAGCAGCAATAAGGCAATTGAAATGAATTGATTGCAGCCATCACAAATCATCATGGATCTGAATCTGCGGGACATCCGCGCGTTTATCGCGGTCGCGCAAACGGGCAGCTTCACGCGCGCGGCCGCGCGGCTGCATCTGTCGCAGCCGGCGTTGACGGTGCAGATTCGCCGGCTGGAGGATACGCTCGGCCTGCGCCTGTTCGATCGCAACAGCCGCAACGTCGCGCTGACGCCGACCGGCCGCGAGTTACTGCCCGTGCTGCAGAAATCGCTGCACGACATGGAGCACGTGCTGCACGATGCGCGCGCGCTCGGCGAAGGCGCGAGCGGCACGGTGCGCATCGCGTGCTTGCCCACCTTCGCGGCGAGCCTGCTGCCCGAGCTCGTGCAGGCGCTGAGACAAGCCGTGCCGCGCGTCGGCTTCGAGGTGCGCGATGCCGTCGCGAGCATGGTCAACACGCTGGTGCGCAACGAGGAAGCTGATATCGGGCTCACCGGCGGCGAGCTGAACGACAGCGGGCTCGAGGTGCTGCATGCGGGCATCGACCGGCTCGTCGCGGTGTTGCCGAAGCAGCATGCGCTCGCGCGGCGGCGCCGACCCGTCACGCTCGCCGATCTCGCGAACGAGCCGCTCGTGCTGACCGCGCAAGGCACGAGCGTGCGCGCGGTCGTCGATAGCGCGTTCGCCGACGCGCAATGCGTGCCGCGCATCGCCTGCGAGCCGACTTACATAATGAGCGCGGTGGCGATGGCGCGCGCCGGGCTCGGCATCACGATCCTGCCGGCGTCGGCGCGCGAAGTGCGCGCGGAGCCCGAATTGGTCGCGCGGCCGATCGACGAACCGGCGTTCACACGCCGCATCGCGCTGATCAGAAAGCGCGGCCGCACCCTGCCACCGGTCACGGAGACTTTTGTCGCGATGCTGATCGAACGGCTCGGCCCGGCATAGGGCCGCACAGTGCCGTTTCGCGCGTGGCGCGCAGCCCCTAATTTTCACGATACGAAACGATGCCGCGCGTCGTAAAAAACCATGGTGCGCGGCACAAACCGGGCGTTTCACGATGCCCGGCGCCGTTGCACATCGTAAAATGAAACGCACAAGGCATTGTTTTTAATCGAATATTTTTAATATAAGGAACGATTTGACGCCTGCTTGCACGACGATTCGCTGACGTAGACTCTTTCACAAGAGCACGCGCTTCACGTAGTCGGATTCGAGGGCCTCACGACACGGGCCACCCAAATCCCACAGATTGCGAAGAAGCCGTCACGAATCGCGGCATTTTCTATTGGCAACTGGGAGACTAAAAATGAAAGGCTTTCGCTTTGGTTCGACGCAGGGAGCGTTCTACATTCTGCCGGGTCAGGACGGCTGGGAAGCCACCTACGGCAACGAAACACTCGGAGAATTCTCAAGCGCGCAACAGGCCGCTGACGACCTCGCGCGCGGCCTGAGCTGCGAGCATCTGTCCGAGCTCGATACGTCGACGCTCGAAATTCCGGAGAAGCTCGCCGATTGGGAAATCGTTCACGTATAAGGACGGGTATGAGCGACGGCGACGTAGCAGTGAAAGCAGAAACGACAATGGCGCCCTAAGGCGCCATTGTCGTATTTGGGGTCCTGCTCGCGGCCGCAATGCGTGGTTACGGTATGGCTTTCGGGGCCATCGCAGCCTCTGAGGCAGCGATTACCGCCTCAGCGCCTGCCTGACTTCAGGCCACCGAATCGACGATCGCGTTCAGCGTCGCGCTCGGGCGCATCGCCTTGCTGGTCAGCTCGACGTCCGGGCGGTAGTAGCCGCCGATATCCACCGGCTTACCCTGCGCCGCGCCGAGTTCCGCGACGATCTTCGCCTCGTTGTCGGCCATTGCCTTCGCGACGCCCGCGAACTGCGCCTGCAGCGCCGCATCGTCGGTTTGCGCGGCCAGTGCTTCGGCCCAGTACATCGCGAGGTAGAAGTGGCTGCCGCGATTGTCGATGCCGCCGACCTTGCGCGCCGGCGACTTGTCGTTGTCGAGGAACTTGCCGGTCGCCTGATCGAGCGTCTTCGCGAGAATCTGCGCCTTCGGATTGTGATACGCGGTGCTCAGATGCTCGAGCGACGCCGCCAGCGCGAGGAATTCGCCGAGCGAATCCCAGCGCAGGAAGCCTTCCTCGACCAGCTGCTGCACGTGCTTCGGCGCCGAACCGCCCGCGCCGGTTTCGAACATGCCGCCACCGGCCATCAGCGGAACGATCGACAGCATCTTCGCGCTGGTGCCCAGTTCCATGATCGGGAACAGGTCGGTCAGGTAGTCGCGCAGCACATTGCCGGTGACCGAGATCGTGTCCTTGCCGGCGCGGATGCGCTCGACCGAGAACTTCGTCGCTTCGACCAGCGTCATCACGCGGATGTCGAGACCGTTGGTGTCGTGATCCTTCAGGTACTGCTCGACCTTCCTGATGATCTGCGCATCGTGCGCGCGCGCCGCGTCGAGCCAGAACACGGCCGGCGTGTTGGAAGCGCGGGCGCGGTTCACCGCGAGCTTGACCCAGTCGCGGATCGGCGCGTCCTTGGCCTGGCACATGCGGAAGATATCGCCCTGTTCCACCGGCTGCTCGAGCAGCACCGCGCCGGCTTCGTCGGTCACGCGGACCACGCCGTTCGCCGGGATCTGGAACGTCTTGTCGTGTGAACCGTATTCTTCGGCGGCTTGCGCCATCAGGCCGACGTTCGGCACCGTGCCCATCGTGACCGGGTCGAACGCGCCGTGCTTCTTGCAATCTTCGATCACCGCCTGGTAGACACCGGCGTAGCAACGGTCCGGAATCACCGCCTTCGCGTCGTGCAGCGCGCCATCGGCGCCCCACATCTTGCCCGACTCGCGGATCATCGCCGGCATCGATGCGTCGACGATCACGTCGCTCGGCACGTGCAGGCTGGTGATGCCCTTGTCCGAGTTGACCATTGCGAGCGGCGGACGCTGTTCGTATTGCGCCTTGATGTCGGCTTCGATCGCCGCGGCCGTTTCCGCGGGCAGATCCTTCAGACGCGCGTACAGATCGCCGATACCGTTGTTCGGGTTGAAGCCGATCCTGGCCAGCGCGTCTGCATGCTTGTCGAGCACGTCCTTGTAGAACACCGACACCACGTGACCGAAGATGATCGGGTCCGAGACCTTCATCATCGTGGCCTTCAGGTGCACCGAGAACAGCACGCCGTTCGCCTTCGCCTCGGCGATCTGCGCTTCGATGAAGCTGCGCAGCGCGTTCTTGCCCAGCACCGACGCGTCGATGATTTCGCCCGCCTGCACCGGCGTCTTTGCCTTCAGGACCGTGGTCGTACCGTCGGCGGCGGCCAGTTCGATCTTCACGCTACCGGCTTGAGCGACCAGCGCCGACTTTTCGCTGCCGTAGAAATCGCCGTCGCTCATATGCGCGACGTGCGACTTCGAGTCCGCGCTCCATGCGCCCATCTTGTGCGGATGCTTGCGTGCGTAATTCTTCACCGACAGCGGCGCGCGGCGGTCCGAGTTGCCTTCGCGCAGCACCGGGTTCACCGCGCTGCCCTTGATCTTGTCGTAGCGGGCCTTGACGTCCTTCTCGGCGTCGGTCGTCGCGACATCCGGGTACGACGGCAGCTTGTAGCCCTGGTCGCGCAGCTCGGCGATCGCGGCCTTCAGTTGCGGCACCGACGCGCTGATGTTCGGCAGCTTGATGATGTTCGCTTCCGGGCGCGTGGTGAGTCCACCGAGCTCCGCCAGATCGTCGGAAGCCTTCTGTTCCGCGCTCAGGTAGTCCGGAAATGCGGCAATGATCCGGCCGGCGAGCGAGATGTCACGCGTTTCGACGAGCACGTCGGACGAGCGCGTGAACGCCTTGACGATCGGCAGCAGCGAGTACGTCGCCAGTGCGGGCGCTTCGTCGGTCAGGGTGTAGATGATCTTCGGCGGTGTGGACATGATTGATGCTTTGCTAGGAAGTGATAGACAGAGCGTTGGCAGTCGAAGCCAGCGCAAATCGTGCCGCGACGGCGACGGCGTCAGTTCGGCGCGACGCAATCCCGCGACCTTCGTGTTGCGATACGACCGAGAGTATATGCGCGTTTTCCACGAAATGTGACTAAACAAACAGGTCGGGAGACGCTGCGCAAAGGGGGTGATCCACGACTGGCAAGGGTTTGCGGCCGATTACCCAGGTCTTAAGACAGATATCTTATAGATGACCTGCGACGTATTATTTTTGGCTAAATGCGAATTGATCGCATTGATGAGCCGCGCTGTTATCGCGCTTTCAAGTCAGGCAGACGCAAATGCCTCGCGCGGTTCTTCTTCGCGCAGAATGTAGCCGAGTCCGCGCAGCGTCATGATCTTCGCTGTCGATGTCGCGAGATGCTTGCGCAGTCGGTGAATATAGATATCGATCGCATCGGCGCTCGGCTCTTCGTCGAGCGTAAAGATCTTGTCCATCAGCGTCGCCTTCGAAACGGTCTTGCCCTGCTTCAGCATCAGCGCTTCGAGGATCGCGTGTTCGCGGCGGCGCAACGGCAGGCGTTCGTCTTGCAGAGCGAATTCGCGTGAATCGAATAGATAACGCAGATTGCCGCATTCGATCGACTGCCCTCTGTCTCCCGAGGCCTGACGGCGAATCAGCGCCTTGATGCGCGCCACCAGTTCGCGCGCATCGAAGGGCTTGACGACATAATCGTCGGCACCGGCCGAAAAACAGTCCACCTTGTCGTCGGTCGAGCCATTCGCCGTCAGCATCAGCACCGGCACGTTGTCGCGCTTGCGCCGCAACCTCGCGAGCACCTCCTTGCCGCCCATGCCGGGCAGGCGCAGATCGAGCAGCACCGCGTCATAGCATTGCAGACCGAGCAGCGTCTCGGCGCATTCGCCGTTTTGCGCCCAGTCGATCGCGAATTGCTCGACCTGCATCAGGTTCATCACCCAGCGCGCGAGGTCCGCATCGTCTTCCACGAGCAGCAGTTTCATCGTTGTCTTCTCCTTTGCGACTCGCGCGACGTCAGATTGCGCCGGTCCATAAGCGCATCTCGACGGTCGCGACGAGGCCTGCGCCGCCTTGATTCGATTCGAGCGTCACGCTGCCGCCCTGGCGATGCGCAATCTCGCGCACGATCGGCAGCCCGAGTCCAGTCCCTTCCGCATAGCTCGACGCGCGATAGAAGCGCTCGAACACCCGTTCGCGTGCATCGGCCCTGATGCCGGGTCCGTTGTCGATCACGCGCACGATCGCCATCCCGTCGCGCCGCTGTGTGTGCACCGTGACGCGACCGCCCGCCTGTGTATAGCGCAGCGCATTGTCGACCAGATTGGTCACGAGCGCCGCGGTCAACGCTTCGTCGCCGGTCACGTACAAGCCGTCTTCCAGTTCCGCGCCCAAATCGATTTCTCGCGACTGCGCAAACGCGATCAGTTCTTCGAGCACGCCCGCGATCAACCCGCTCAGATCGATCCGCTCGCGCACGTTCACCGGCGCGGCCGACTCGGCCTGCGCAAGCAGCAACAGCTTGTTGGTCAGCGTGGTCAGCTTGCGGCTGCTCTTGTGCATGCCCGCAAGCGCTTCGTCAAGCGGGGCGTCGCGGCTATCGCGCTGCCGCGCGAACTGGATTTGCGCGGCCAGCAACGCGAGCGGCGTGCGTAACTGATGCGCGGCATCCGAGATGAATTGTCGCTGCGTCGCGGCCTGCTGGCCCATTCGCGCGATGCACTGGTTGATCGCCTCGACGATAGGCCGCAGTTCGACGTGCAGACGCGCAACGCGAATCGGTTCGAGTTGCGACGCATTGCGATCGGCGACATCGTCCTTTACCTTCATCAGCGGCAGCAGTTCGAAGGTCAGGCCCAGGTAGACGAACACCATCGCCAGTATCAGTGTCAGGACTTCGCCTGATAATTGCGGCCGCAGCAGACGCCACACCATCGCATCGCGCGAGCCCTCGGTCTTCGCGACCGCGACGATCACTTCCTCGGTATGTCCCGAATCGTAGAGCTGCCGCGCATAGGCGACCGCGCGCGCCGCGCGGCCATCGGCGAAATGCGTGGAATAAAGCGTCGGACTGTCGCTCACGTGCGCCGGCAGCGGCAAGTCGGGGATGCCCGCAAGCAGACGATGGTCGCTTGCCTCGACGCGATAGAACACAGTGTCCTGTTGCGGCGATTCGAACAGTTCGAGCGCGGCCGGCGGAATCTGGATCGACACCGAACCGTTGACCCAGTCGATATCCTCGCCGATGATCCGCATCGACGAAAGCAGCGCATCGTCCTGAACCAGGTCCGCGGTGTTCTGCGCGAACCGGTATGAGATGACGACGGAAATTGATACGAATGCCGCCAGCGGCAATAGCAACCACCATAACAAGCGTCCGCGCAAACTGCCTGAAAACACGATATGCCGATCCTTTTGTGCTCGAAGCAACCCGCGCGGTCAGCCCGCTTTCAAGGCTTCACGTCATTGACGAACTGATTGGTAAACGTGCGCGACAGGTCGATATGCCGCCCGATCACCGCCGGATTGAAACTCGACAGTACCTTGAGCACCGTCTGCGGACCGTCGGCGGGCATCTTGCCGTCGACGGTGTACATCGGCAGCGAGGCCTGCAACGCGCTGATATACAGCGCCCTGTCATTGCCGATGTCTTCGTTTGGCATCTGCGCGGCGATCTGTTCCGCGCTATGGGTGTGCATGTAGCGCAACGTTTTGACGAATGCACGCGCGAGTTTCGCGGCTTCGTCGGGATGCGCGTCGAGCCACGTGCTTTGCACATAGAGGCTCGACGCCGGATACATTCCCCCGAGCGCGGCGCGCGTGCCGTCGACATTGCGCATGTCGACCAGTACTTTCGCATCGCCCGCTTTCAATAGTTGAGTGACGGTCGGCTCGGTCGTCATACCCGCGTGAATGCGTCCTTGCCGCATCGCCGCGATGAAACTGCCGTCCGCGCCGACCGGCAGCAGCCTGTATTGCGTGGACGGCACGCCCGCGCGCTGCGCGAGGTATTGCGTCAGAAAACTCGTCGACGAGCCGAGCCCGGTTACGCCGAGCGTTTTGCCGCGCACGTCGGCCATGCTGCGGATCGAATCGGCCGATTTCGCCGCGACCAGTTGCACTTCACCGGGCACCTGGCTGAACACGACGATCGTCTTCACTTCCTTGCCGCGAGTCTGCAGATCGATCGTGTGATCGTAGAAGCCGACCACGCCCTGCACCGCGCCGGCGAGCATTTCGTTTTCGCCGTCGATGCCGGTCGGCTGTGACAGCAGTTCGACGTCGAGCCCTTCCGCCTTGAAATAGCCGAGCTGTTCGGCAAGCCGCGCCGGCAGGTAAATCAGCTTGTTGATGCCGCCCACCATGATCGCGAGTTTCTCTGGCGCGGCGGCTTGCGCAGGCGTCGCGAGTCGCGCGAGCGCGCCCAACGCGAGCGACGCCGCGACGGCGGCATACGCCGCGCGCGAGAAACGCGTCAGGGGAAGCTTCATTGCGGGTGTCTCCGTCATCTTGTCTGGGCGCCGCGCGGGTCGCCTGCCCGTGATTCTGAAGGGGCGAACCCTTCTCGATGCTTTCAGCGCGGTGTATGTTGCACGAACCTCGGGTTTATCCCGATCACTTCGGTGCCGCGCGTGGAAATGTCACGGCGATATGC
The DNA here is from genome assembly GCF_014397785.1 of Paraburkholderia podalyriae. GTDB lineage: Bacteria > Pseudomonadota > Gammaproteobacteria > Burkholderiales > Burkholderiaceae > Paraburkholderia > Paraburkholderia podalyriae. The sequence continues at coordinate 178,151 of NZ_VZQQ01000008.1, read as the reverse complement.
ACGCCCTTGCCGCCCTCGCCCGACTTCAGCGCGATCTCGCCGTGATGCGCGTCCGCGATTTCGCGCACGATCGCAAGGCCGAGGCCGGTGCCCTCGGTATCCGTCGACGCCCGAAAAAACGGCTCGAACACGCGGCTGCGCGATTCGGCCGGAATGCCGGGGCCGTTGTCGGTCACGCTCACGGTAACCGTATCGCCATCGGCATCTGCGCTCACGGCAACCGTCACGTGACCACCGCAGCCCGTATAGCGGATCGCGTTCTCGGCGAGATTCGCAACCAGTGCCAACAACAGGCCGCGATGTCCGAGCACCGGCGCCGCGCCGTGCAATTCCGCGCCCAGATCGATTTCACGCGCCTGCGCGAGCAGCCCGAGATCTTCGACGACCTCCATCGCGAGCGGCACCAGATCGACGCTTTCCAACGCCAGTTGCGAGTAGTCGGCGGCCTCGGCCTGCGCGAGCAACAGCAGCTTGTTGGTGAGACCGACCATCGAGCGATTGCTGCGATGCATCGCGGCAAGCGCCTCGTCGAGTGCCGGATTGAGGCCTTCCTGCTGCCGCGCGAACTGCAATTGCGTGCCTAGCAGCGTGAGCGGCGTGCGCAACTGATGCGCGGCGTCGGCAATAAAGCGCCGCTGCGCGGCCACCTGCACGCCGAGCCGCGCGATGCACTGATTGATCGCATCGACGATGGGCCGCAGTTCCGTATGCAGACGCTCGACGCGAATCGGTTCGAGCTGCATCGGATCGCGGTCGGCCACCTCGTCTTTCACCTTCATCAAGGGCCGCAACTCGAATGTGAGCCCGATGCAAACCAGTGCGACCGCCAGCGCGATCATTTCGAGCTGGCGCACGAGTTGTGGCCGCCATAGCTGTTGCGTCATCGCGTCGCGCGAGCGCACCGTCTTGCCGACCGTCACGCGCACGGGGCGCGCCGCGCCGTTGTCGTACATGAGCCGCACGATGTCGACGGCGCGCACCTGTTGGCCGTGCAACTCCGTGTAGTACGAGTCCGGCACGTCCGGCGCCAACAGCGGACGCCGCGGGAAATCAGGCGTACCCGCGAGCAGTTGTCCATCGTCGACCCGCACGCCATAAAACACCTGGTCGCGATACGGCGACGCGAAGATCTCCAGCGCGGCGGGCGGCACATCGACACGCAGAAAGCCGTCGCTCCATTCGATCTCGCCCGCGATCATCCGCGCCGACGCGACCAGCTGATTGTCCTGCACGAGATTCGCGGTGCTGCGCGCGTTGTCGTACTCGGTCTTGCCGGTCACGAACACATAGAGCGCGAGCGGCACGAGCAGCCACCACAGCAGGCGTATGCGCAGGCTATTGGCCATCGTTACTGGTCGTCTTCCTTCTTGCGCAGCAGATAGCCGAGCCCGCGCAGCGTGACGATCGCGGCCGAGCTGCCGTCGAGCTTCTTACGCAGACGGGAAATGTAGATCTCGACGGCGTCCTCGCTCGGCTCGTCGGCGAGCGTGAAGATCGCATCGACGAGCGCGGGCTTCGTCACGGTCTTGCCGAGGCGCAGGATCAGCGCTTCGAGCACCGAACGCTCGCGCGGCGTCACGTTCAGGGGCGCGCCCTTCAGCGTGAACTGGCGCGTGTCGATGTCGAACGACAAATCGCCGCACACCACCTCGCTCGCTTTCGACGGCGACTGCCGGCGAATCGCCACCTTGATGCGCGCAATCAGCTCGCGCACTTCGAACGGCTTCACCAGATAGTCGTCAGCGCCAGCGCCGAGCAGTTCCACCTTCTCGTCGATGGAGCCGCTGGCGGTGAGGATCAGCACCGGCGTCGCGTCGCCACGCTGACGCAGCCGGCGCAGTACGTTCTTGCCCGAGAGCTTCGGCAGGTTCAGGTCGAGCAGGATCACATCGTAGTGATTGGTGCGCAGCAGGCGGTCGGCTTCGTCGCCGTCCTGCACGGCGTCGAGCGCGAAAGCTTCCTGCTCCAGCATCTTCGCGAGCCAGTGCGCAAGTGTGGGGTTGTCTTCGATCAACAGCAGCTTCATGGCGGCAACGGCAAAAGTCAGGCCGTCGATTGTGCCTTAAAACAAGGAGTCTGCGCGCATGCTGTGCGGTTTGCCGCATATGTACAGCGCCTGCCGCGAGCGCGGCGGCGATTCCGGCGCACTGTCGGGGCATTGGTCGGCGCATTGGTCGGCGCATTCTCGGGTTAACACCCATGGTTTGCCCCAAACCCCGAAAGCTGGCAGAAGGTTTCGCGTTTCTATAATCGGTGCCATTGACCCAGAAAAGCGCCGCGCGCCACAGTCGCGGCGACCAACCTAAGGAGACTGCTTCATGCGTACCTTGCGCCAGATTGCCGCTGTATCAGGTGTTGCGTTCGCGCTTGCCGCCGCTTCGGCCGCCGCTCACGCCGAGAAGATCACGATCATGGTCGGCGGCGCCACCAAGATCATCTATCTGCCGGCCAAGCTCACCGAGCAGCTCGGCTACTTCAAGGACGAAGGCCTCGACGTCGAGATCCTGTCGCAGCCGGCCGGTGTCGATGCGGAGAACGAACTGCTCGCGGGCGCGGTGCAAGGCGTAGTCGGCTTCTACGATCATACGATCGATCTGCAGAGCAAGGGCAAGGAAGTGCAGGCGCTCGTCGTCTTCGGCCAGGTGCCGGGCGAAGTCGAAATGGTCTCGACGAAGGCGGCCGATTCGCTGAAGAGCATGGCCGACGTCAAAGGCAAGACGCTCGGCGTGACCGGCCTCGGTTCGTCGACGAGCTTCCTCACACAGTACCTCGCGCAGCGCGCGGGCGTGCCGTCGACGCAATACACGATGTTGCCGGTCGGGGCGGACAACAGCTTTATCGCCGCCATCAAGCAAAACCGCATCGACGCCGGCATGACCACCGAGCCGACCGTCTCCCAACTGCTGAAGACCGGCGACGCGAAGGTGCTGGTCGACATGCGCAACGTGGAAGGCACGCGCGCCGCGCTCGGCGGCACTTACCCCGCGTCGAGCTTCTACGTGCAGCGCGCGTGGGCCGAATCGCACAAGGACGAGGCCGCCAAGCTGTCGCATGCGTTCGCGAAGACGCTGAACTTCATCGCGACGCATAGCGCCGAGGACATCGCCGCGCAGATGCCGAAGGACTACTACGGCAACAACAAGGACCTGTACGTGAACGCGCTGAAGGCGTCGCAGCCGATGTTCACGAAGGACGGCAAGATGCCCGCCGACGGCCCGGATACGGTGCTCAAGGTGCTCTCCGCATTCAATCCTTCGGTGAAGGGCAAGCATATCGATCTTGCCAAGACCTACACCAACGACTACGTGTCGGCGCCGGTCAAGACCGCGTCGAAGTAACCAACGCTTCCTTAATATTCACAGCACTACGAGGCACCCGCCGATGAATCAACCTATGTCACGCGAGACGCCTGCGATCGAAATGCGCAACGTGTCGTGCCGTTTCATTTCCCCGGACGGCAAGGCCACGGTCGCGCTGCGCGACTTCAGCATGTCGGTGGCACGCGGCGAGTTCGTCGCGGTCGTCGGCCCGACCGGCTGCGGCAAGTCCACCACGCTCAGCATGATCACCGGCTTGCTGAAGCCGACCACCGGCGAAGTGCGCGTGATGGGCGCGCCGGTGGACGGCATCGATCCGCGCATCGGTTTCGTGTTCCAGGCCGATGCGGTGTTTCCGTGGCGCTCGGTGATCGATAACGTCGCGGCGGGTCCGCTCTATCGCGGCCGCTCGAAATCGGCCGCCTACGACGAAGCGAACGAATGGCTGCGCCGCGTGGGCCTCGACAAGTTCGGGAATCACTATCCGCATCAACTGTCCGGCGGCATGCGCAAACGCGTCGCACTTGCGCAGACCTTCATCAACAAGCCGGAAATCCTGCTGATGGACGAGCCGTTCTCGGCGCTCGACATGCAGACGCGCACGTTGATGCAGGACGAGTTGCTGCAATTGTGGGGCGGCGCCGGCTCGGTCGTGTTCGTCACGCACGACCTCGAAGAGGCGATTGCGCTCGCCGACCGCGTGTTCGTGCTGACCGCGCGCCCGGCCACGCTGAAGAAAGTCTACGAAATCGATCTGCCGCGACCGCGTGTCACGTCGGAGGTCCGCTACGACTCACGTTTCATCGAAATTTCGCGCGATATCTGGCACGACCTGCGCGAAGAAGTGCAGATCGGTTAATCAAGGAATGGCAAACATGTCTACACCCTCTCAACAGATGATGCCCTCGGGCATCGACGCCGCTTCGCTCGCTCACGTCGAGCGAATCGCGCAGAAGAAGATCCGCCAGCGCCACGTTCTGGTGATTTCGCTGCGCATTCTCCTGCTCGTGGTCGTGCTCGGCGGCTGGGAACTGTCCGCGCGCCTGAAGTGGATCGACCCGTTCTTCTTCTCGATGCCAACCGAGATCTTCGCGCAGATCGTCGACTGGTTCGTGAACGGTACGTCGCAAGGGCCGCTGCTCACCCAGGTGTGGGTCACGCTCGAGGAAACGGGGCTCGGCTTCATCATCGGTTCGATCGGGGGCATCTTCTGCGGCATCGTGCTCGGCCGCAACAAGCTGCTCTCCGACGTATTCAGCCTCTACATCAAGATCGCCAACTCGATTCCGCGCGTCGTGCTCGGCTCGGTGTTCGTGATCGCGCTCGGACTCGGCATGGCATCGAAAGTCGCGCTCGCTGTCGTGATGGTGTTCTTCGTCGTGTTCGCCAACGCGTTCCAGGGCGTGCGCGAAGCGGATCGCTACATGATCGCGAATGCGCAGATTCTCGGCGCGTCGCGCCGTCAGGTGACGACCTCGGTGGTGATTCCGTCGGCGCTGAGCTGGATTCTCGCGAGCCTGCACGTGAGCTTCGGCTTCGCGTTGGTCGGCGCGGTGGTCGGCGAGTTTCTCGGCTCGAAGCAGGGCATCGGTTTGCTGATCTCCACCGCGCAGGGCGCGTTCAATGCCAGCGGGGTGTTCGCGGCGATGATCGTGCTGGCGGTGGTGGCGCTGGCCGCCGACTATCTGCTGACCTCGGTGGAGAATCGATTGTTGAAGTGGCGACCGAGTTCGGTTTGAGTCGCGGCGACGCGGGTCGCCAAAAAAGTTCTCTTTCAGGAATGCCGCTCAGTCTGCCGGACTGAACGGCATTTTTATTCGCTAGCCGCTTATTCTGTCTCCCGCCGACAAACGCTTTGCGCGAATACGTTTGCGGCGGAGCAACACTTCTTTCTTTCCAATCCCTCACCATAAGCCAACAGGCGGCTACCAGCCAGTTCCGCCAGCTATGGCACGCTCGATGCATACCCACCGCGCAAGTCAGGCGATTGCCAACATCGATCGCGGCTCGAAGCGAGGTGGGTCATGTCGAGTGTACACAGTCAACGCCGATCGACGAACGGGTACAGCCGCCCGTTCATGCGCGCCAACGCAGCGAATCGCCGCCATCGTCCTCATTCGAGCGGATTCGTGCTGTTCGGCTTGCACACCGCCGGTGTGATCGGCCGCGGACCGAAGCGGCTGTGGCCGTATGTATTGCCCTGGGTGTTCGCCATCCTGACGATCGGCTTCTTATGCCTCGTCGTGCGCGGCGTGCTCACGCGTCAATTGCTGGTGCCGCCGGTCGCATCCCCGCAAACGCTCAGCGAACGTGGCTATACGTCGAACTTTCTCGCCGAGCGGATCATGTCGGCGATGAAGGAAATCGGGCAGGACGCCGAATCGATTCCGCACGACACGATGACCGGCAACGATGCGCAACCGGACATCCAGATTCCGGGGCAGGAGATGTCGTACGCGTCGACCGTGCGCTTCCTCAAAGGTGTCCTCAAGCGCAACGATGTCGCCGTACACGTCGGCATTACGAAGACGAATAACAGCGCGGATTCGTACGCTGCGCACGTGCAGATAGAAGGCGGCCCATTCAACGCCCGCGAGAGTATGGTGACGTTCGAAGGGCGCGACCTCGAGAAGTTCGTGCGCGACATTGCGGTCATGGCGATGCGCCTCGCCGAACCGAACATCCTCGCCAGTCATCTTTTCACGCAGGTGCAAAAGACCAAATGCTCGGTCGCGCATTGCGACTATCGCGAGATCGTCGGCATCTATGACGAAGTCCTCGCGCTGCCCGCCTCGGAGCAAGCCGAATGGGCGCTCGCGGGCAAGGCGTGGTTGCTTAACAGTCAGCGGCGGTCGAAAGAAGCCGAGCAGCAGATCCGCGAAGCGTTGACCCAGCACAAGCACTCGGCGGTGCTGCGCGCGAGTCTGGGCATTGCGCTCGAACAGCAGAACCGCATCGACGATGCACTGAAGGAACTGCGGGCCGGCGCGAACGAAAAGTCGCGCACCGCCGAAAACCTGCGGCTACTCGGCGATGTGTTGTTGCATGCGAACCGCGATCGCGAAGCACTCGACGCATTCAGCAAGGCCGCCGACCTGAAGCCCGACTCCGTCGACACGCTGCACGACTGGGCCGAGGCGCTGGTCAAAACCGGCCACGACGACGATGCGATCGACAAGCTCTCGCACGCTGTCGCGTTGCGTCCCGATCTCGCTCCGTCCTTTGTGGAATGGGGCCGCGCGCTGGAACACAAGGGCGCGCTGCCCGAGGCGGCGCGCAAATACGCGCAGGCATTGCAGCTCGACGCCAGCACGCTGTCGGCGCACGAACGCGAGCTCGCGCGCTCGGCGGGCGCATCGCCGGACGCAGACGACACGCAGACCTCGAGGCCCGACCTGCGCGTCGAGCCCGTTTCGAATCCAATGATGACGCCGTATCCGCTCCGGGCATCGCTCGATACGGTGCGCGACGCCGGAGGGCAAGCGATGCAAGCGGCTTGAGCCGCGCGCATTGCCGATTTCAGTTGTCGGCACAGCCGAAGAGGAGACAGATCGATGGACAGCTTCGAAGACGCATTCAAAGCCTTGATCGGAAACGAAGGCGGATACGGCTTCAATCCGGCCGATCCGGGCGGCGAAACGATGTGGGGCGTGACGGCGCGCGTCGCGCGCAGCGAGGGCTATAACGGCGCGCTGAAAGACCTGCCGCTCGATACCGCCCATCAGATCGCCAAGCGCAGGTACTGGGACCCGTTGCATCTCGACGAACTCGATCCGCGCGTGGCCTTCCAGATTTTCGATGCGAACTACAACGGCGGCCTCGTCGTGCTGTGGATGCAGAAAGCTTCCGGCGCGAGGGAAGACGGCAAGTTCGGCCCCGACACGCTCGATGCGGTCAAGAACGTCGATCCGATGAAGTTCGTGATGCGCTTCGCCGCGTATCGCCTGCGGTACCTGCGCAACCTGCATTCGTGGCCGAATTTCAGCCGCGGCTGGACCGAACGCATGGCAGCCGATCTTCTCCTGGGAGCAGCATGATGGACTGGTCTAAAGTAGCGACGAACATCAACAGCACCGCCCCGCTTCTCGCCGGGCTCGTGGGTGGTCCGGTCGGCCTCGGCGTGACCGCTGCCGCCGCGATCATCTCGCACGCACTCGGCACGCCGAGTGATCCGACCTATGTGGAACGCGCGTTGAACGACCCCGGCGCGCTCGAAAAGATTCGCCAGGCCGAAAACGCCAACTCGCTGCAATTGCAGCAGTTGATGGTGACGGCGGCGCAGTCGAGCCTCGCGCACGAAAGCGACATGGCCCGCATCGCCACGAGCGACATCGCAAGCGCACGCGCGATGGCTGTTGCCAATCGCGACTGGGTGCCGAAGGTACTCGCGATGGCGGTCACCACCGGCTTCTTCGGCATTCTGCTGCTGATGGCGTTCCAGCCTCTGCCGGGCACCAACAAGGATCTCGTCAATGTGATCGTCGGCGCGTTGGGAACCGCGTGGATCAGCATCATCGGCTATTACTTCGGCACGTCGGTCGGCTCGAAGCGCAAGACCGAGCTGCTCGCGAAGCCGAGTGTGCCGGTCACGGCCGATAGCGCGTTGACGCTGCGCGAACCGGCGTCGCAGTCGGGTTCGCCCGCACCGGCGGCGGCAGCGCCGTCCGGCGACACGTTCCCGTCGTTCGCGCCGGGCGCTCAAGGTCCGATCTTCTCGGGCGGCAGTTGAGTCGATCCTACGTTAAGCGAATCAAGCACGTGACGAAATACGCTGAGCGTCGCGCGCAGGGTCGTCTGGAAGCGAGGCTCTTTCGCAAGCGCGCGTTTTACGCTAACTTTGCAACGCGAAGTCCATCCCGTCCCGAGTGGAGCAATAAAAATGAGTGGCGTCGAGCAGAACGCGCAGAACGATGCGATCGAACACGTCGTACTGCTGCTGATGGAGAATCACTCCTTCGACCAGATGCTCGGCTGCCTCGACGCCGTGCACGACAAGCTGGACGGCGTGCGCAACGCGGCCGGCAAATTGAACGCCGACGGTCAAGGCAACGCCTTCTATCCGCGTGAGACGCGCGAGCGGCAGATGAAGCACGATCCGAATCACGAGCACAAGGCCGTGATGGAACAGATCGCCGCGGACAACAGCGGCTTCGTGCGTTCGTTCGTGAACGGCTATCCGAAGAGCAGCCTCGCCGCCCGGCAAGACGTGATGGGCTATTACCCGCTCGGCTTTCTGCCCGCGCTGCACACGCTCGGTTCGCAATTCACCGTGTGCGACCGGTGGTTCTCGTCATTGCCGGGGCCGACGTGGCCGAACCGTTTCTTCGCGCTGACAGGTACGTCGAAAGGCGAGATAGAAATGCCCGCGGGACTCGCCGGGCTCAACCCGCGCTGGTACACCGAGCAGGATCAGGACACCATCTTCGATCGGCTGAATGTCGCGCACAAAACATGGAGCGTCTACTTCTACGACTTCCCCGCTTCGCTGCTGCTGAAAAACCAGCGAAGCGCGGAAAACCTCGCGAATTACCGCTCTTTCGACAGGTTCTTCGAGGACGCAGCGGGACCCGCCGATCGATTTCCGCACTTCGTACTGATCGAGCCGAAGTACTTCGGCGAAGCGCAGAACGACGATCATCCGCCGCATAACATCATGAAGGCGGAGAAGCTGATCGCGGATACCTACAACGCGCTGCGCTCGAATCAGGCGCTGTGGGAGCGCACCTTATTGGTGATTCTCTACGATGAGCACGGCGGTTTCTACGATCACGTATCGCCTCCGGCCGACGCCGTCGCACCCGACGAGCACACTGCAAGCTTCGATTTCAAGCGACTCGGCGTACGCGTTCCCGCGATCCTGGTGTCGCCGTGGTGCGAAGCTGGCGTGTGCAACGAACGATTCGATCATTGCAGCTTGCTGAAGCACCTGTGCGACAAGTGGCAAATGCCGCCGCTCGGCAAGCGCACCGAGGCGTCCGCCAACATCGGTGTGGCGATTCGCCGTGGCGGCGGCGCGCGAACCGATACGCCGGCGTTTATTCGCGTGCCCAATCAATCGCTGATTGCGGAGCACGTCGAGCTGGAGCGCAAATCGTCGAACGGCAATCAGCATGGCCTGCATCATTTCGCCGACTATCTGCACGCGGAGCTGGACCGGCTCGCCGCGGAGTCGGTCGAGGCGGCCGCGCAACTGGCGCGCACCGGCAACGCTTGGGTGCGCTTCAAGAGCGCGCTGGGCTCGCTGATGATGAGTGTCGGCCAGTGGCTCAGCAAAGACTTCTACGACGCACGCGACCAGCGCGATGCACGCACGAGTCAGGCGTTCACACGCTTGCGGCAATCGGTTCGCGGCGCGACGCCGGGCATCGCCAGAAACGATGCGCAAGCAACGGCCTCGTCCGTCAGTCCGGTGTCGGAGAAATAGCACTCGGCAAAGCCGCTGGCAGCGCAAAGCGTTGTCGGATGCCGGAGTTCATGAAATCGGGACTCTGGATTTCTTCGACTATTCCAATAGCTCTGACGCAGTGCACGGTTGGCCGTCACGGTATTGGTGAAACCGAAAATTTCGGGTGGGGACCGCCGCAGCGCAGCGCCGCCGGCTATTTTCCCGGCGACAAGCTTCATCGGCGGACAACGGCCAGCTACGGTCGTTCGCGTCAAGTGTCCAGATCGTTGCCAATCGCTGTTTGACCGCACAGGACCGGTCAGTGTCGGCAATTCCCGAGATCACTTCTCTGTATGCCACTCTTCATTCTCGATGGGCGAGCGCGCCTATCTTGCTTGTTAGGGCGGGAGAGGTTTTGAAAATCTGAGCAACAGATTGCAGCCGGCTTCCGCCTTTGCCAGACGCGAACGGCTGGTCTGGTCTCGGAAGGCCTGATTGGGCGGGTTCACCGCGCCTCCGGTCATGCAGTGCGTTTAAGCGCACCGAGTGCGGCCCCCATAAGCCTTGGCAACTTTGAATCGACCTTACCAAGGCAGCCCTTCCACACGGTTGCGAACGCTCGCATCCCATTGCCTCCCAGAACCTTCGCGACTTCAGCGGACTGTCTCGATTGTTCAATCTTTCCAAGGCGGCGGTTGAATAGAGAGGGGTTTCAGTTGTAGCGTCCTTGAACTTCATGCAACCAACGGCGACTTGACTCTCCGAAGAATCGTTGAGGTTTCGGTATTCCGACTGACCGCTGGGGGTCGATTTGAGGCAATCGCGGACCACCTTACTCCCGCAAGGGATGTCAGTATTAACCCTAAAGGTTCCGCGCTTTTATATCAAATATCGCAATAAACATTGCCTATATCGCCAGTTACTCTGTCCAGCTCACCAATCTACAATGCAATCACTGACTACGAACAAGCAAGTTCGCAGCAACAAAAACCCTGAACTGGAGGTAAGTATCATGAAATCGCTAATTCAAGCCGTTGTCATCGCCGTCGCTATCGCCGCTCCGGTCGCTGCGTTTGCGCAAGCCAACCAGCCCGTGACCCGCGCTCAGGTACGCGCCGAACTGGTCCAACTCGAACAGGCCGGCTATCAACCTGGTCACGCCGACCCGCACTACCCGGCTGACATCCAGGCTGCGCAAGCCCGCGTCGACGCGCAAAACGGCGTCGGCCAGGCCGCTACCGGCTTCGGTGGTGTGGAGAGCGGTACGTCGCAATCGAGCCATGCGGCTCCGACGGTTGGCCCGAAGTCGGTCTACTTCGGTCATTAAGCGGCAGGCAGCAAGCGGCTCGTTAAGCTCAGCAGTTGTGTCGCCCGAAGCCGTACGGCGGCGACCCGAACCGCCAGCGCTTCCGAACGGCGCGTCCTTGCGACGCGCACCCCCGATTCAAAATGAACTGGCCCGCAGCTCGGGTATCTCCGAGCGCGGGCCAGTTCATATGTGGTTACCTCCGTCATCGGGCTCCCGATGACTTCGCCCGGACCTTCACGGTCTGGGCGCTTTTTCGCGGCGCTCCACGTGCGCCGCGACGAATCTGTAGCTGCCGGCGCTCAGTCGCGCGCGATCAGATTGCCGACCTGGCCGCGCCCGGTCACGAGGCAACTCGACAGGAAGCTCTCGCTCTGCGCGCTCGCGCCAGCGTCACCAAAGCCCTTTTTCAATGCATCGGATTTGACGAGCGCCGCGCCCTGGTGACACGTCATCGTGCCGACCTCGCCCGCCTGCGCACGCATCAACGCCCGATCCGCCATCAAATAGCCAAGCAAAAGCACCAACGCAATATTGAACGCCTGTCGCATGGGTCGTCTCCTTTTCGAAGAGACTAACGCGAAGCGCGAATGCAGTGGCCTAGGGCTTTCCCGATTGCTGACTATTCAATGATCAAGCACAAACCGCGGGCGCTGCGTGCGATTCGTAGTGCGTTGAAGCGATTCGGTTTTATTCGATGCGCGTAGCCGTGCGTGCAACCGTAGGCGTTTACGCCTACAGCCGCGCCGCGATTCGCGCGATGCGGCTATTGATCGCATTTCGCATGAGCACATTCGACGGCACCAGCAGCAGCGACGACGCGATGATCCGATACACGCGATGGCGCGTCACCTTCGACACTTTCGCCGGATCGAGCCATGCGTCGTTGTCCGCGAGCAGCAGCAAGGTGTCCAGGCCGATCAGGATCGGCCACAGGCAGGCGAGCCGCAAGCGCACCGCGCTCGCCGGAATCGCGAGCGTATAGTCGAGCGCCGCGCGGAAATGATCGAGGGTCTTGCGCAGAAGCTCGGCGAGCAGCGGCCGCGCGCGCAACGAATTGGCCGATTGCAGCAGATCGCGCGCGTTCAGACCGTGGCGCTCGAGCATGCTCTGCGGCAGATAGCAGCGGCCGATGCGCAAGTCTTTGCCGCAATCGCGCAGCACGTTGGTCATTTGCAATGCCTTGCCGAAACGCACGCCACGCTGCTTCATCGTGTCGGGCTGTTCTTTCAGCGTGCCCGGCATGTGCGCGTAAGTCATCGTGGTCCAGAACTCGCCGACGCACCCCGCGACCAGATACGTATAGCGATCGAGTTCGTCGTATTCGCGCAGCGCCGCGATCTGGCCGGAGCGTTCGTCGGGGTACGTGCGCAAATCGAATTCCATGCCTTCGGTCAGTGTGGTGACGATCGCGCGCACCGCGTGGCGGTCGGACTCGCTCAGTTGTGCGAGCGCGTCGAGTGCGGGGCTCAACGATTCGAGCAGCAGCTTTTCATCCGACTGTGCCTGTTGATCCGCGAGTTCCGTGGCGATGCGCTGGAACGGCGCGCTGTCGACGGCCACACCATTGACCTGATCGCGCAGCGCGAGCAGCAATTCGAGGCGTTGACCCGGAGCAATCAGCGAGGTGTCCGCAATCGTATCGGCCGCACGCGCGAGCAGATACGCGAGGCCGATCGGATCGCGCATGCCGATGGGCAGCACGCGCAGCGTCAGATAGAAGGAGCGTGAAACGCCTTTCAGGAGCGGGCCGAGAAGGAAGGCCCGGGTCGGTTCCGGCATGGGTTGGGTTGGATTGGTTGGCAAATAGGCGGGGAAAAGCCCGCGGTGATCAGGCGCTGCCGTATTGTATACGGCCAGGCGCGGCTGATAACAGGACACTGCCGGGACTCTTGCGCGACATCCAGCGATGCGGGTGCGCATGGGCGCTCGACGGCCGCGTTCCTGCCCGTTTCCCCGCTGAAAACACAGCTTGAGACGCTCGCGCCATTGATCGAGCGTTTGCAGCGTTCTGCGATTGTCCGCGGCCTTTTACGGTAAGCCATCGATCGCGCCAAGCCAACACACCGGGAGCGCGTCGCAACGTTCGGAGGTCGTCATGAACAGCAATCGTGGTGCGGTTCCCGCTGGCTTCCTGGGGATCGCGGTGGGCACGTTGGCGCTTGCCAACCTGTGGCGTGTGGCAATCCGCCTGTGGCATCTGCCAGCCGTCGCGGGCAGCGTGGTGACGGTCGCGGCACTCGCCGTCTGGGTCATCGTGGCTCGCGCTCGAATCGATGATCCTGCATCGCGCCGCCGTGCATGAACCGCTGCCCGAAGCTCTGCGCCCGACCCTCGGCGTGCAACTCGCGCCGCCGGTCGTCGGTGGCGTCGCGTACATGAGCCTGACCACCGGCACGCCCGATCTGTTCGCCTACGCGCTGCTCGGCTAAGGCCTCTATCAGGCGCTGCTGTTACTGCGTTTGCTGCCGTGGATTCGCCGGCAGGCGTTCGTGCCCGGCTACTGGGCGTTCAGCTTCGGTGCGGCCGCATTGCCGACGATGGCACTGCGTCTGGTCGAACGTGGCCCGACGGGTCCGATCGAATTCGCGGCACCGGTTCTGTTCCTGGCGGCGAATGCGATCATCGCGATGCTGGTGGCGAAGACGCTTCAGCTACTGGTGCAAGGCAAGCTGATCCCGCCCGTAGCGGCGAGTTCGACGGCGGCTGCGGCGCCGGTCAAGACGGCCGCCCGAATCGCCCGGGTTCAATAAGCGGCCGCGTTTGCGCTTGTGTCCGTGTTTGTGTTCGTGTTTGCGGTCGTGTCAGAACCCATGCATCGACACGACGATCAACGCCGCGGCGACGATCCCGACCACGTCCTCGATCAACGCGGCGGGCGCATCGCGTCCGAACATGTTGGCAAGCGAGCTGCGCACTTTCGCGCCGCCGAGCGTGCCGATCACCGCGCCGACGGCGCCAACCACCGCGCCGAGCACCCCGACGATCGAGCCTCCCGCGAGGCCGCCATGCGCGCCGCTGATCGCCGCGCCGCTCAGCGCACCGAGCACGATGCGCGCGCCGAATTGCAGCGGCACCTTGCGGCTCGGCGTTTCGGGCAATTGATCCGTGACCAGTTCGATGACCGCCAGCACGGTGAAGATATACGGCGTGGCCGTGAAGCCGAAGAATGCGAGCGGGGTGCCTTGCAGCGGCAGCCATCCCAGACGCGCGGCCCAACTGACGGCGGCGGGGGCGATCATCGCGCGCAGGCCGGCGACGACGCCAATGAACAAGGCCAGAACATACACGGACATAGCGGACTCCCGATCGAGGGCAATGATGCAAGGTTGCACAAGCCGACGGCTTATCAGGACGAACGTCGGCAGAACATGTCGAGCATTCCATCTGGACAGTCAACTTCTCACCACCTACATCGAGGCAATTCGCAGTGGCCGTTCACGATTGCTCACGATTGCCAGGTCTTTGCCACCGACCCGCTGCCGCGCGTGTCGCGCGGCGCCGGGCGGGCGGTTGCCCCCGTCGATGTGGCCCTAGTGTCGCACAATTCGACAGACGGATAACACACGGGGAGTCCGCGAAGTGGGCCGAGGATGATAAGTTAGCCCACTCACAAGAAAATCTATTATCTGCACCATGAGACCGTATCTCCCGCTGAACGCGCTGCGCGCGTTCGAATCGTCCGCGCGACATCTGAGCTTCACACGCGCCGCGCAAGAGCTGAACGTGACTCAGGCCGCGGTCAGCCAGCAGGTCCGTTCGCTGGAGGAGCGGCTCGGCACGGCGCTGTTCAAGCGTTTGCCGCGCGGCCTCGCGATGACCGACGAAGGGCTCGCGCTGCGCCCCGTGCTGTCCGACGCGTTCGATCGCATCGAGGCGGCGCTCCGGCAGTTCGACGGCGGACATTTGCACGAGGTGCTGACGGTCGGTGTGGTCGGCACGTTCGCGGTCGGCTGGCTGATGCCGCGCGTGACATCGTTTCGGGACGCGCATCCGTTCGTCGAACTGCGGCTGCTGACCCACAACAACGTCGTCGACCTCGCGACCGAATGCCTCGATTTCGCGATCCGTTTCGGCGACGGCACGTGGCCCGGCTCGCTCGCCACCAAACTGCTCGACGCGCCGCTCGCGCTACTCTGCACGCCCGAGATCGCCGCGCGCCTGGCGCGGCCCGACGATCTCGCCGACGAAACGCTGCTGCGCTCGTACCGCGTGGACGACTGGATGAACTGGTTCGCGGCCGCGGGCATCGCGCCGCGGCCGGTGCGCGGGCCGGTGTTCGATTCGTCCCGGCTGATGGTGGAGGCGGCGATGCAGGGTGCGGGCATCGCGCTCGCGCCTGCGTCGATGTTCGAACGGGAACTCAAGACCGGGCGTCTGGTGCGCCCGTTCGACGTCGAGGTCCAGGCGGGCAGTTACTGGCTGACCTGCCTGAAGGGTAAGCCAATGACGCCGGCAATGGTGCTGTTCAGTCAGTGGATCGCGAAGGAAGCGGCCACGCCGGGCCGCGCATGAGTTTCTACGCGGCCGTGCGGCAATACCCGCTCATCGCGGGCCGCTCCGCTAGCGGCGGGAACACGTTCCATGAACCGTCGCCGTGGCGGAAGAAGAAAATCGACAGCAGTCCTTCCGGCTTCAACGTCTGCACGCACACATAGCGCTGCTGTTGCGACGCGCGATGGCAGAACCGCACGACGCGCGCGGGCATCGACGGCGTGGGCGCGAGCCATTTGTCGACGGCCCAATGCAAGCTCTTTTCTGCGGCAACCATGATGTTTCTCCTCCAATCGTCCGGTTCGTGACGCGCTGCGCTCACGCGAGTTGCGCGAGTGGCGCCACGCCGTGTTGATTCCTCGTCCCGCTGTCGACAAACGCCTTCACGAGGCACAGCAGCGCACGCACGCCCGTGCGCGGATGGCACAGGCAGCAATGCACCTGTTCGCTGCGGCTTTCGCCGAGCAGGCACCACGCGCAGAAGTGTTCGCAGTTGTTGGTCAGCAGGCGATAGCGGTTTTCGCCGAGGCGGGAGCGCGCGCGGCGCACCGCTTCCGCGCCGGCGTAGATCGCGCTCGGCGTCGCGCGAACCGACAGCGAATGGCCGGCGGCGAAGCGCGTCAGTTCGACTTCCTCGACGGGCCCGCGATGCGCGGAGCCCGCAAAGCCCGAGTAATGCACGACGCGGCCGTTGCCGACATAGATGCCGTGATGCTCATAGCCGTTGCGTTGCGTGACCAGATGCGAGCCGATCGGCAGATCGATCGTCGATGATGCGGTGTCGCAAGCCGCTGCGGATTGCGGGCCGTGGTCGCGTGTATCAGGCATCTGGATGTTCATGGCTGGCCTCGTTCGCATTTCCAACATGGTTGCGTCAGCTTTTGCATCATCCGGGCCATGCGCCGAAAAGCCCCTGTTTATAGGGTTGGCGGCTAATCCAGCGAGTTTCTGAAGAGGAAGATGTCAGTACCAGACCAACAGAAAACGCGCTGATCTGTTGGCGAGCGACGCTCATTTGCGAGCCGTGTCGCGCGGTGCTTTCACATCAATAGAGCGCGCGTGGGACCCCGTTGAATGTGTTGGGTCCCACACCTGTTCGAACGCGGGCTTGTTGGCCGCGAGCCGACCGCTTGCGTTGACCGCGGGCGAGGTGAAGCTGCGCAAACGCACGCCAGTCAACGGGCCGCGAGCTTCGGCTGGAATCCGCCCCCGATTGGCATGGTCTTTGCGCCATTAGGTGCAGAGTCCATTCAGCCGCGCGCATTGCGCACGCGACCAACCGGAGAACGACATGTCCTGCATCAAATTGAACGACCTCTCTTTGAACCTCGCGCTCGATCGCAAAGCAATGGCGGCGATTCGCGGTGGCGGCGGCGCGCCGTGGATCTATGGCTGGATTCAGCCGTTCGTGCCGCAAACCCCCAGCATCGGGCCCGTGGTCAATCTGTACGAGGTCTCCAACAACTTCTATGCTAACCAGATGATCAACCAGTTCCAGTCGGTCGACGTACGCAACACCGGCGCGAACGCGAACCTCAACGTGTCTCCGGACGCACGCAATAGAAACGACATGGTGTAGCCGTTGTGACCTGCGCGAGCCAATTTCGCTGGACCTCGTCCGCGCGTTCGGACGTGGGACGGGTGCGCGAAATCAACGAAGACGCCTGCCTCGACGAGCCCGAAGCGGGACGCTGGGCCGTCGCCGATGGGATGGGCGGGCACGCGGTCGGCGACTTTGCGAGCCGCACCGTGATCGAAGCATTGACTCAACTGGCGGCGCCGCACGGCCTCAGAACGCTGATCGCCGATGTACGCGCGCGGCTGCAAACCGCGAATCGCCAATTGCGCGACGAAGCCGCGCGCCGCCAGGTGCAGCGCATCGGCAGCACCGTGGTCGTGCTGCTTGCCTGCGATCGCTTCTGCGGCTATCTGTGGGCCGGCGACAGCCGCATCTATCTGTACCGCGCGGGACAGTTGCGGCAACTGACGCGCGATCACAGCCAGGTCGAAGAGTTGCGCTCGCTCGGCGTCATCTCCGACGAAGCGGCACGTCATCATCCCGCGCAGCACATGATCACGCGCGCGGTCGGTGCGACGGATCTGCTCGAACTCGACGACGACGCGATCGAAGTCGCCGACGGCGACGTGTTCCTGTTGTGCAGCGACGGTCTCAGCAATGAACTGAGCGACGACGAGATCGCCGATGTGCTGACGTCGGCGGAGCGTGAAAACGCCTGTTGCGAACTCGTCGACCTCGCGCTCGCGCGCGGCGGGCGCGACAACATTACCGCGGTGGTCGTCGAAGCGCAGGACCCCAATGCGGCGGACAAGACCTTGCTGAATCCGGCGCCTTGATGGTCTTCAGGTGGGCGCTTCACTCAACCTTCGTCTTCCTCGTCGCGTTCGTTCGCGCCGTTTTTCGCGGGCGGCGCATTGCGATTGCGGAAATCCTTCGAGTGCAGGCCGTGCTTTTTCAGCAGCATCTGCAAGTGCGAGCGATTCATATCGATGCGCCGTGCCAACTCGGCGACCGTCCCGCTGACTTCACGCAGTCCGCGTTCGAGGAACGCCTTTTCGGCGTCGTCGCTCGCGGCCCGCTTCGCGTCGCTCAACGACATCAGGTTCGCGACACTGATTGGCTGCTCGCCGCTCGCTAGCCCGCCATCCGTCTGAGCCGCCGCTGAACCCGGTGCAGCGGGTCGCATATCGAGCGGCAGATGCTCGACGTCGGCCATCTCTCCAGCCAGACATGAAATGCGATACATCACGTTGCGCAATTCGCGGATGTTGCCCGGATACGCGTAGCTCAACAGAAAGTCTCGCAAACGCGGCGTCAATCTGACCGGCCGGCGTTTCAGCGTGCCCGCCGCTTCGTCGCCGAACCACGCAATCAGCAACGGAATTTCGTCGCGCCGTTCGCGCAGCGGTGGCAGCGTCACGTGAATCACGCTGAGGCGGTAAAACAGATCCTCGCGAAACCGGCCTTCCTCGCTGAGCTTGCGCAGATTGCGATTGGTCGCCGCGACGATGCGCGTATCGACCGCGATCGTTTCGTCGGAGCCGACGCGTTGAATCTCGTGCGCCTCGAGCACACGCAGCAGCTTGACCTGGCCCGCGAGCGGCAACTCGCCGATTTCGTCGAGAAAGATCGTACCCGTATGCGCGCTTTCGAATTTGCCCTTGCGGTCGTTCGACGCGCCGGTGAATGCGCCCTTGCGATGCCCGAATAGTTCGGATTCGAGCAGATTGTCCGGAATCGCGCCGCAGTTCACCGAAATGAACGGCTTGTCCGCACGCGCGCCATTCGCGTGAATCACTTTCGCCATCAGCTCCTTGCCGGTGCCGCTTTCGCCATCGATCAACACCGGCAGGTCGGTTGGCGCGGCTTTTTCCGCGATTTCGAGCGATTCGAGCAAACGCGGATTGTCGCCGAACGTTCCCTCGAAAATAAAGCTGCGTTCGAGCAGCGCCTTGCGGCGGACCCCGCGCGATTGCTCCGCGCTCGTCTGCGGCTCGCCGGCCGTGGCCGCCTGCACGAAGCGCTCCTTGTGCGAGAGCTGCATGACTTCGTCGCGCAGCGACGTGGCTTGCCTCAGCAGCTTGTCGATATCGCCACGTTCGAGCCGCGTCGACCAGCGCAACGTGGAGCGCAGGATCTCGATGCGCTCGATCAGTCCCGCGTACGATATCGCGGGGCTCGCCTCTTCAATCTGGTCGAGTATCTTCATCATGATGCACTCAACTGTTTCTGCACGAGCTGGTAGTACATGCCGCCGCGCTGGATCAGCTCTTCGTGACGGCCCTGTTCGACGATCGCGCCTTCATACAGCACGAGAATCTTGTCCGCGCGCATGATCGTGCTGAGCCGATGCGCGATGATCACCGCCGTGCGGCCCTTCAGAATGTCGTGCATATTGCCGAGAATATTGCTTTCCGATTGCGAGTCGAGCGCCGATGTCGCCTCGTCGAACACGAGCAGACGCGGATCGTGATACAACGCGCGCGCAATGCACAGCCGCTGGATCTGACCGCCCGACAAACCGATGCCGCGCTCGCCGACGATCTGCTCATAGCCGAGCGGCATCTTGCTGATGAAGCCGTGCGCGTCGGCCATCTTCGCGACTTCCTCGATGCGGCGGCGCTCCGGCGCATCGTCGCCGCTCGCGACGTTCTCGGCGATAGTGCCCGAGAACAGCAGATTGCTTTGCATCACGTAGCCGATTTGTGCGCGAAAATAAGCCTTGTCGATCACGCCGGAGTCATAGCCGTCGATCGTCATTTTCCCTTCGCTTGGCTGATAAAAACCGACCAGCAGCTTCGCCAGCGTGGTCTTGCCCGACCCGCTGCGCCCGACGATCGCGACCAGTTCGCCGGGCTTGATATCGAAGCTGATGTTCTCCAGCACATAAGCGGAATCGTCTTCGCCATAGCGGAAATACACGCCTTGCAGGCTGATTTCGCCCTGCAGTTCCGGCAGCATCACGCGCGAGGGCAAATCCTGCGGCTTCTGTTCGGGCTCGATATCGAGCACATCGCCGAGCCGTTCCATCGCGACGCCCGCATCGTTGAGCATGCTCCACAAACCGACGAGACCCATCAGCGGACTCAATACGCTGCCCATGAACGCATTGAACGCGATCAGCTGGCCGATCGTCAATTCACGCGCGAGTACCAGATTCGCGCCGACCCACAGAATCGCAATCGTCGTGGCCGCATTCAGCAATTGACTGCCAAAGCTGACCAGAATATTGAAGGCGTGCGCGCGATACTGCAATTCGAGCGCCTTCGCGTATTTCTTCTCCCAGCGCAACCGCACCGGCCGCTCGATACCCATGCCCTTGACGGTCTCGACACCGGAGAGGGCCTCCATCAGGAACGACTTCGCCTCGGTCGACGCCGTGAACACCTCTCGTGCGTAGCCCTTGATCTTCGGCGTCGCGATCACCGTGAGTCCCATGATCGGAATCACGAACCCGATCAGCACCAGCGTCATCTTCACGTTGTACACGAACATGATCGTGAAGTAGATGAAGATCATCAACAGATTCAGCGCGGTCGTCACGGTGGATTCGGTCAGGAAAGCGCGGATCGTCTGGTTTTCCTGAAAGCGCGCGAAGATATCGCCGGTCTTGCGCTTCGCGAAGAACGAGAACGGCAGCGACAACGTATGCTTGAAGAACTGCGACATCATCGCGAAGTCCATGTTGCGGACCATGAAGTTCGCCAGATATGCGCGAATCGTTGACGTCAACTGCGTGAAGACGTTGGAGATGATGAGCCCGCCGATCAGCATATGGAGCAGACTGACGTTCTGATGCACGATCACGCCGTCGAGAATGTTCTGAATGATCAGCGGTGGAATCACGCCGAGCACCTGGATCACGAAGGTCGCGAGAAACAGATAGCCGAGTATCTTGCGGTACGGCTTCAGATAGCCGACAAAACGAATCCACGGCGAGCGCGCCGCCGACATCTGCAACAGTTGCGATCCGCCTGTAAATAACAGACAGGTACCGCTCCAGCCACGTTCGAAGTCCTCGACGCTCAGTTTTCTGAAACCGAGTGCCGGGTCCGCCACCCACACATACTCTTTCGACAGCCCGTACACGATCACATAGTGATAGCCCTCCCAATGCACGATGAACGGCAGATCGAAGCCGGCCAGCGAATCGAACGTGCATTGCACGCCGCGCGTCGTGAAGCCGAGCGACTCGCCCGCGCGCGCGAGGCTGTCGAGCGTCGCGCCCTGCGTCGTCACGTTCGCGAGTTCGCGCAGTTTTCCGAGCGTCATCGGAATGCCGTAATGGCGGCAGATCATCGCGAGGCACGCGGCGCCGCAATCCATCTCCTCGGCCTGCTCGACGAGCGCGAAACGCCGGATGATCTTCTCGCCCAGTTCCGGCTTGCTGTGCAAGTCGAGCAGCAACGGCAGCTTGCGCCGCTGTTCGAGCCGCTTTTGCCGCTGCAGTTCGCGGTCGCCATAGCGGATTCGCTCGTCGAGCACTTCTCGCAGTTTCGGATTGCGTTCGAGAATGAAATGAACGGTGCGCTCGGGAATGACCAGTAGCCGCGTGTCGGTGCTCGCGACGACCGATGCCATCTGTTCCTGGCGCATCAGGCACGCCTTCTCGCCGAAGATCTCGCCTTCGCCGAGCGTCGCGAGCGTATAGTCGTGGCCCTCCTCGTGCCGCACGATGCGCACCTGGCCTTGCCGCACCACATAAAGCCGCCTGTCGTCGCGGCCGTCCTGTTTGAGAATCTCCTTGCCGGCAGCCACCCGTTTCGCCCCGACGCTGCGCACGTATTCCTCGAGTTCCGCCTTGTTCAGCTTGCCGCGCAGATCGAACAGTTGCGCGACGAATCCGCCGGCCGAATTGATCGCGACATAGCTCGCGACGAACGCCAACGCGGCGGCGTTGGCCGCCATCACGGGTTCGATCGCGGCGCGCGGAATGAACAGCAATTCGGTCCTGGCCGACGCCCGTACCGACGCTTCGTGAACGTACGTGCGCAGCATCGCGATGTCGGCAAAGATCTCGCCCGACTTGCGCACGCCCATGCTGGTTTCCTTGCCGTGCTCCTCGGTGAAGATACGCACCGTGCCCGAGCGGATCACATAGAGACCGTCGGCCACTTCTCCCGCCGAGCACACCGTTTCGCCAAACGAATAGAACTTTGCCTGCGCGTATTCGGCAAGCCGCTCGATTTCGTCGCGCGAGAATGGCGACAGGATCTCCACCGAAGCGAGAAATTCGGCGGTGGAAGGCGCGGATGGTGCGGTCTGGGGGGCGTCCATGTAACGGCGAGCCTCGCTTTATCGGGCGCTAGACGGGTACTAGCGCGCTTCGATCACGTGTTCCTGGGCGCGGGCTATCAGCCAGCTCTCGCGCAGCAATCGGCGGATTTCTGTGGCCACTTCGGCATCGAGCGCGGCCGGATACTTGGCCGTCACCGCGAAAATCTCGAAACACGAACGGTCGGCCGACGGAAACGGCCCGAGCAGATCGCCGACCGCGGCATTGAAGATCTTCGCCTCGATATCGGGCTTCAGCGACCCACGCAGCACCTTGCCGATCACGCCGCCCGACTCGCGCGTATCGGCAATCGAATGCTCGCGCGCCATCTCGGCGAAGGCGTCGGGGTCATCGTGCAGGTACGAGATCATCTCCTTCGCCTTGCCTTCGCTATCGAGCACGATGTGACTGACTTCGAGCGCGTCGAACTTCGGTGAATTCAATGCGAAGTAATCGCGAATCGCCGCGTCGTTGCCGATCTCGTCGAGCATCTTCTCCTGATAGAGGCCGTCGGTAATGAACACCTCGAATTCGTCGAGGCTCACGCGCAGCGCGTCGAGATAATGATTCATGTCCGCCGCGCGATGCAGCCCGCGCACGCGGCGAAACTGGTCGGCGCGCTGCTGGATTTCGTCCGCGCTGACGGCGACGCCCTGCTTCTTCGCCGCGTGGACGGTAAGCTTGTCGCGCACGATCTGCTCGATCAGGCTCTCGAACTGGCCGGTCAGCTTCAGAAGACGAATGAACTCGTCCACGTCCACGACCTCGTCATCGATACGCACTATCGCGGTCATTTTCTCCGCTCCTTTCGTGGATGTTTGATTCGCGCGCTCAACCGGCCACCTGTCTGAACGGATCGAGACCGAGATCGATCAGGCGCCGCTCGCGCACGACGATTTCCGCATTGGCGGTCATGCCGTAACGCAGTGGATAACGCGTGTCGGCGACCTGGTAGTAATCCTTGTCGAGCGTGACGCGGCCCTCATAGACCGGCTGCTTGTCCTGCGCGGACGGCTTCGTGGCCGGCGAGATATACGCGAGCGTGCCGTTGATCAAGCCATAGCGCTGGTAAGGAAACGCGTTGAACTTCAATTTGACCGGCAGCCCTTCGTGCAGAAAGGCGCGGTCGTGTTCGGCGATTTCGATCTTCAGCACGGGCCGCGCGTCTTTTGGCGCAATGCCGCCGAGCGGCGCATTCGCCTGAATCTTGTCGCCGCGCTGCGTCGACGTGACGTCGGTAATCACGCCCGAAACCGGCGCGAGAACCAGCAGAAAATTGTCTTTATCGATGTTCTCGAAACGCACGCGCGCCGCGGCATCGGCTTCGAGGCGCGCGCTTTGCAATTGCACGCGCAGCTTGTCTTCCGCATCGGTGATATCGCGCACCGCCGAATCGTATCGCAGTTGCAGATCGGTGCTTTGCTGGCCGCTCGTCGCGAGTTGTGCGTTCGCCTGCGCATATTCATGGCTCAGCCGAAAGTCGAGCTCGGCCAGCTTCGATTGCGCGACACGATACGCGTTATCCGCCTCGAGTGCGGCCGTGCGTTTCTGTTCGACCTGCAATTCGGCAATGCCACCGCCGCCCGGCTGCGCGAACAGCCGTGAATAGCGATCGAGCTCCTGATTCGCCGCTTCACGCGTGCGGCGTGCGTTGTCGAGCGAACTGCGCGCTTCGTCGAGTTCGGCCTTCTGTCCTTCGGCCAGTTTCGTCGTGCCTTCGGAAACGCGATTCTCGTTCAAGCGCTCTTCGACGTCGAGTTGCGCCTTCAGCGACGCGGCCTTACGTTCCATCAACGCCTTCTTCTCAGGAAACTGCTTCCATTCGCGTTCGGCGTCTTCGAGTTTGAGTTGTGCCTGTAACGCATTGCTCGCTGCCTCGATCGCGCCGCGCGCGTTCAGGCGCGCGAGCACGTCGCCTTTCGATACCGGCTGTCCCTCGGCGATATATAGATCCGCGAGTTCGCCGTCGATCGGCGTATAGATGCGCCGCACTTCCGATTCCGGCGACAACGTGCCAGGCGCACTGACGATCACATCCGCGCGGCCGACGAACGACCACAGCAAACCCGAGACGACGAGCGCAACCATCGCCCAGATCAATGCGCGCGCAATCCGCACCGGCTCCGACGTCAGAATCGCGATGCCTTCGACGCTATGATCCTCGAGCGCCTCCGACAACGGTCTAGGGTGAGGGTCGCGTTTCACTCTCATCGCCTCCAATCAACGCGAGCTTCGCTTTCAGGAGCCCAGGGTCCAGCACCATGCGCAACTCCGTCAACGAACGGCGCTGCAAACTCGCCTCGGCTTCGATATCCGCGAGCAGGCGATCGAAATCGGCGGGATGGTCGGCCTTCAGCTGTGTATAGATGCGCATGCCCTGCCGCGCCGCCGTTTGCGCGTCGGTAAGCAGCCGCGCCTCGTTGCGAAAGCCCGGCGAGATGCCGGCTTCGAGCCGCTGCGTGCCGCCGATCGGGCCATTCGCGCGGTATTCCTTCCACAGGCTTTGCGCGCGCAGCAACAGATCTTGCGCATGCGAGAGTGCCTTGTCATGCAATGCGGCGACGTCTTTCTGGATCGCCTGCACGAACCATGCGTCGGTCCGCGGATCGAGGCTCGCGTAGAACGACAGCAGACGCTGGTCGTAGTCCTTTGCGCCATGCGGTTTCCGCAGATCGTCGTATTGATCGGACAACGCCTTCTTGTGCGCCGCTTCGGCCGCGATCACGTCGGACCACGGGCTTGCCGGCATCGACTGCAAATCGTTCAGCGCCTGCTGCGCGTCGCCGCGCTGCCACGCGGCATCGACCGCGTCCTGACGTTGAACGATTTCCGCCGCCGGCAAACGCCTAGCCGCCAGCTGCTGGAATTGCGTCTGAAAAGGCGGTGTACTGAAGCGCGCCGTTTTCATCATCGCGAGCAACGACGTCCATTGACGGCTCAGTGCGGCATTCAGCAACGCCGTATATTGGCGCAAATCGTCACGCACGCGATCGAGACCCGCGAGCCGTGGATAACGCTGCGTGTAATCGTCGAGTAGCGGCGGCAATGCGTCGGGTTGGTCGCGCGCGAGTTCAGTATGGATCACGCCATTCAGCCGGTCGATCGCGGCGACGTACACCGAATCGTCGCTTTCGAGCTTGCGCAGATGACTGAGCGCGTGCGCATAGGGCTCCGCGAAGTCAGGCACGTAGCTCGCAATACGGTCGAGCGCGCGCTGATGAGTCGTCGCATCGTCGTCCCAGCGATGCAGCAGATCGTTGATCGTCGCTTCGTCCACATACATGCGAATCGGGGCGTCGACGCCGCCGCGCGCCGCGACGAAGCGTTCGAGATCGCCGACCCATTGCAATTCGCCGACCAGCGACGCCATATCGGCGTTATTCACGCTCAACGCCTTCATGTTGTTCAGCAGCGCGTCGGCCTGGTCGAACTGCGCTTTTTGCAATGCTTCGAGCCAGCCCGGCAATTGCGCTTTCAATATCGCCTCGCTCGCGAGCGCCCGGATTTTCGTGTCCGTCGGATGCGTGGCCAGATAGCCGCGCGCGACCGTGACGGCGCTCGAATAATCACCGCTTGCGAGCAGGCTCTTCAACTCGCGTTCCGATGAACCGTGCAGATAGAGGCCCACGCCAAGCGCGACCACGATCGCGACACCGGCGCCGCCCCATGCCGCGGCGCGCCGCACATTGGTGTGCTCACCGTCCGCGAGCGCCTTATGCAGTTCGCCGGCGACCATCTTCCAACGACGCTGCCGACTCTTTGCGGCGCGTTTGCCGCTTTTATCGTTCGCACCGTCTTTCGTGTCCGCCGGATGCGCCCCTTGCGCGCCTTTTGCGCCCGGCACGCCATTTGCCGTCACTATTGCTTCGCGCTTCGCGCGCGCAGAGCCCGGTTGCGCCGCTTCGTTCACTTCGTCTTCGCGTTGCAGCGCCGGATCGACGCAAAAGATGTCGAGAAACGAATGCGCCGCGCCGACGAAGGTCGTCTTGTCGGCATCGGCGGCGCTGTCGGCAGCGGGACGAAGAGAAAGCTGGGTCACGGTGGGCTCGACGTCAGGGGAGTTCTGTAGCGACACCCTGTAGACGAAGTGGTCGCCGCCAAATGCAACCACATCGCCGTCCACTAGCGCAAGCGCCGATTCGCCGATCCGCTGTCCATTCACGAACGTACCGTTGGTGCTGCCGAGATCCTCGACATAGAACTCACCGCCCTTCAGAAACAGATGCGCATGGCGCCGCGAAATGTAATTGACCTGGTGCGGGTAACGGTTTTTATAGCGTGAGAAAACGTCGTCCGTTTTGCTGATCAGAAACGGAAAAGCCAACACGTCGACCGGTTGCAGACCCAGCTCATCGCGCTGCGGCACCAGTAATAGATGAGTGACGGGCGAAGCGCTTGCACCCGCGACGATACGCGCGCGCGGCTCGATGCCGACGCGATAGCACAGCTCGCCGCCAAAGCAGAGTTCATCGCCGGCGCGAATACGTGCGGGAGTTTGCCGCACCGCGATGCCGTTGACCGTCGTGCCGTTCTTGCTGCCCAGATCGGCAACATAAATCGCGCCATGCTCGATGAAAACGCGCGCATGCCGGCGCGACAGGCCGGCGGTACATTGCGCGGAATAGTCGTTGAATGGCGCTTCGCTGCGGCCGACCGCGAACAGGTCGTCGACGATGCGAATGGCGTCGAGCGCGGCGCGCTGCGCGCACGCAACCGGCGACAACACCACGTCGAAGGCAGCGTCCACTGTCGTGCGTCTTTCAGCAATCGGAGCTTCGCCGGTGGCCATTATGTCTGGATCGCTAAGCGTTTACCTGCCGCGGCGAGGACGCGGGGCGAACGGGACGAAGAACAACGGCGCAACATTGTTTGTTGTTGTTGAGCGCCACGCAAACGCCGACCCCTAGAGGATTGTAAGTCACGCATCGAGAGTGTCAATTTGGATATCGCCGGTTGAGAAGACCGCGGGGAAGTCGTCAGCGGACGAAATACCCGCCTGGTACGCCAACGCCTGGTTTAGCTGAATGCTTCGTTACTTCTCTTTCACTTGCGCTTCTACGTCGACACCTGGCCAGCCGCCGCCGAGCGCCTTATAAAGCGTTACCGTGTCGGACAGAATCAATTGATGGTTTTCCAGCAACGCCTGTTGCGCCTCCAGCAAGGTTCGCTCGTCTTCGAAAACTTCGAGTTGCGACACGACGCCAAGGCGCAATTGCGACTGGATCTGGTCCGCGACGATCTGCAGGCGCGCCACCTGCTGCTGCAATTCCGCGTGCTGCGCCTTATTGGCACTCAGATTGACGAGCGCATTCTCTACTTCCTCGAACGCGCCCATCACGGCCACGCGATATTGCTGCGCGGCGACTTTCGATTGCGCTTCGGTCACCTTCACATGTGCGCGCACGCCCGGATCGAACAACGGAATGTCGATACTCGGCATCAGGCCGAACGAGAACGACTTCAGCAACTGGTTGAGCGCGTAGCTTGCCGTGCCGCCCTGCGCGGTGAGGCCGATGGTCGGCAATTGGGCGAGCTTCGACTGTCCGACGAGGTCATAGGCCTCGAGTACCCTGAATTCGGCCGCCACCACGTCGGGGCGGCGCGACAGCAATTGCGCGGGCAGACCATCGGGCACGCCCGGCAACTTCACGCGGTCCTGCAAATGACCCGTTGGCACCTGGAACTCGCCGGCCGGCACGCCGAGCAGCGTACAGAGCGCATTGTTGGCGACCGCGCGCGCGCGGCGCTGTTCGAACAGATCGTTGGTCAGCCGGTTGATCTCCGCCTGCTGGCGCAAGACCTGCGTTTGCGGCACGAGCCCGTTGCGCGCCTGGCCTTCGTAGATCGTCAGGATTTGCTGGTTCGTGGCGATGGTCTTTTGCTGCTGTGCGATCTGATCGTCGAATTGCAGGATCTGGAAATAGGTACTGGCCACGTTCGCGACCAGTTCGAGATACCCCGCACGCCAATCCGCCTCGCTCGCGTGGAACTCGGCCTTTTGCGCCTGCACGCCTTTTTCGACCTTGCCCCAGATGTCGATGTCCCAGTTCACCTGCAACGCGAGGTTGTACGTCCTCGTCAAAGGCTGGCCGGTCGACTTCTGGATATTGGCCCCGGCACCGAGGTCCACGGTCGGCAATGCGCCCGCTTGCGTCTCGCTGATCTGCGTGTGCGCGACTTCGATACGCGCGGCCAGCACCCGGATATCGAAGTTGCCGTCGATCGCCTTGTCGATCAGCGTATTCAGATACGGGTCCTGGAAGCCCTTCCACCAATCGCGCTCGATCGTCTCCGCAGCCGATACCGGCGCGCCCTTGCGATCCGACCACGATGTCTTGGCCGGCGTGTCCGGGCGTTGATAAGCCGGCATCCTCACGTCGACGCACGCTGTCAACGCAACCGCGCACATCGTCGCCGCGCCGATGCCGCGCAGCACACGCCCGATACGGCGTGGCGTCCCGATCGCGGCGGAAACCCGCTGAAGGTCCTGCGAATCACGCGACAAATTGGGCGGTGATTCCGGCAATGCTGACACGATGATCTCCAATTGCATCCGCCCGTTTCACGCCAGTGCCCGGCTTCAGGCCTGGCCGTTTTTCGCGCGGCGTCGGCATGAAGCGGCGGAAATGTCGATGCGGGGAGCGGTGGATACGCGAAGGATGCGTGGAAAGGACGATTGAATGAACGGTCTTTTTGAGCGACCAGCCTATTGCAGGGCGCGCACGCGCGGCCGCTCGGGCCGCGCGCGCGCCGCGTCGCTCAGGACACGGCGGAGTAGTTGCTCGAGTTCACGCACGGTACGATCGTCGTCGTCGCACCCCCGCTGAACGCGGTGTTGTTGCCGTTCGCGCTTTGGATGTTGATCTCCGTGTTGATCATCTGCGTCGTGCCGACGTTCTTGATGCTGGTCGGCGCATAGACGGGCGTGTAGCTGAAGTACGACGGAGACATCGGGCAGTAGTAGCCGTTGCCGCCGCGCACGGCGCTCATCGCCTTGCTGTCGAGTTGTTCGGTGTTGGACAGGTCCTTGATCATCAGCGTGTTCATGGCAAATCTCCTGGAAGGGGGAAGCGCATCGTTGTGCGTCGGGTTCGAGCAACTTGTCTGCTCGGGCGCTACTAACGCATGGGCTATGCCAGGAGTGCCTCGCTGTCGTCATTCGCGTTCCGAAAGCCATATGGCAAGGGCTTGGACGACCGCGCCCGCTGCTCCGTCATGAACGACCGGCAGCGCGAGTCTCGTGAATGGTGGATGGCAGCCAACAGCGCGCGCGACATTGTTGGCTGCATGATGACAGTCAGCGCGCGATCACCGTGATCTTCTTCGAATACACCGGCGGGTTGTGCGGCATATGCATGTCGTCGCCCATCAACAGCTGCAACGTATGCTTGCCCGGCGGCAATTGAATCATCGTTTCCGTTTCGCCCGCGCCGAAATGCAGATGGTGGCGATCCGAGGGTATCTCTTGATCCATCGGCGGCAGGTCGGTATCGATCAGAAGATGATGGTGGCCTGTGTTCGGGTACTTGACGCCTTTTGGCGCGACCCCCATGAAACGCAGGCCGAACCATACGCGAAAGGGCTTATTGGCGGGCACCACCTGGCCATCGTTCGGATAGCCGATGTACGCGTAGGCGCCGGGGGGCGCCGGCTCCGCTGCAAACGCGCGTTGCGGTGCGGTCCATGCCGCCAGTGCCGCTGCGACGAACGCGGCGGCCGCAATGATCTTTTTCATCAGGACTCTCCGTTCCGGCTCGACCAGTTCGAACGAACGGATCGCGTTAGTCTTTTAGCACGGTGATGGTGATCTTTTTCGAGTACACGGGCGGTACGTGCGGCACATGATGATGGTCGCCGAGTATCAGCTGCAGCGTGTGCTTGCCGGGCGGCAACTCGATGCGTGCGTCGGTTTCGCCCGCGCCGAAATGCAGGTGCTGGCGATCCGACGGAATCTCCTGATCGAGGGCGGGCAAATCCGTGTCGATCAGCAGATGATGGTGGCCGGTATTCGGCAACGCGACACCCTTCGGACACACGCCCATATTGCGCAGTCCCATGCGCACCCACAGCTTGCCGCCGTGTATCACCGCGCCATCCGACGGCCAGATGATGTACTCCTCGGCGCCCGGCGGTGACTGCGTCTGTTCGGCGCGCGCGACGCCGCCAGTTCCGATACCGAAGCAGAGCGCGACGAGCGTCGCACATACCGCCGTGCGTAATCCGCCGCAATGCGCTTGCGCCAGATGACGCCTAATCAAAAGAAGGGGAACACGGGTTCTTCGCATAGCGCACTCTCCCGAACAGGAGTCATGGCTGGGCCCGGCTATCGATGACCTTCCGGGTGTTCGAGCGGCATGTCGCGCGTTGAAAGCGACGCACAGCCACCTAGTTAAAACGACCGTGGGACGTGACTTTGTGAATCAGCTTAGGACGTAACTTGCCAAAAAGATACGCAATGATCGTTAACCGTATGACGCGTTAAGGACTCCCGGACAGTTGTGACGCAAAGCGCGTGCTATCGTTAAGAAACAGCGTGGGCAGCGCGAACCTGGTGCACGAATGGCCTGAATACTGTCCGGTACAAACGGGATATGAAGATGTGGCGACGATTCCTGCTGGTGTGCGTGGTTGGGGCAATCCAGGCGCAGTGGGACGGTGCTGGTGCCGCGACGCAGCGTCAAAGCATCGAGCCGAGCGCGGCTTGGGTGACGAGTCATCCGGGTCGGCCGGCTGATACCGCTTTGCTCCTCTCACCATTTGCTTTGTCGCGTGACCATACCCATTCTCGGCGCGTGGCGCTCGTGATCGGAAATGGCGAGTACGGCGACGCGACTAACCCGATCCGCGCGAATGCGCCGCGCGACGCCGACTCGATCAGCGATGCACTCCGTGCGCGGGGTTTCGAAGTCATCACGCGAACGAACGCTACGCCGCCGCAAATGCGCGCGGCCATCGACGAATTTCAACGACGTCTGCAAACAGGTGATATCGCACTGTTCTATTTCGCCGGACACGGCATGCAGATAGGCCGGCAAACGCTGCTGTTGCCGGCGGCGAGACTCGATGCGCGAGCCGATACCCGCGCGCCGGTGTCACTACTGAATAACGGCGTCGATCTGAAGACCGTTTTGCATGCGATGCAGTCCGCTCGCGCTGGCCGGCTCAATCTCGTGATTCTCGATACGTGCCTCGACAATCCATTTACGCCCGCCGCCGTCGCGATCGAGCAGCCGGGGATCCCGGCCGCCACTGTGATTGCCTATGCAACCTCACCGGGCGGTTTCGCGGCGGACGGTCCACGGCATGGCGTCTATACCGGTGCGTTGCTGCAAGCGCTCAATGACGCCGACGCATCGTCCCAATCGCTGACCGTGCTGTTCCGGCACGTCGCCGACGAAGTACGCGCCGCAACCCGCGGAACGCAGCAACCGTGGCTCTCTGTCGCGCGTTCTTCTATTCCCACGAGTGACGAAATCGCAATCGCGTCGTCGAATACATCAGACGATCGCGCCGTCACGCTGCGTAGTCGCGGCATCATGCCCAAAGAAAGCGGCGAACAATACGAAATCACGTTCTGGGAGTCGATCAAGGACAGCAACTACCCGGCCGATTACGACGCTTACCTGAAGTCCTACCCGAATGGCCGCTTCGCTACACTCGCGCATGCGCGTATCGATCGATTGCGCTCGGCGGCATCGACTCCCGCGGTGAGCGCCACGCCGGCTGCCCAGCCCGCTCGCCCCGCGACGCAAGCCAGCGCGGCCGCCCCGCCCCCGCCGCACCCCGCGGCCGCGCCAGCGCCAGCGCCAACGCCGCCGACCACGGCCGCCGCAGCGCCACTCGCGCAAAAGACCGTCGCCCATCCGCCGACCGCCGGTGAGATCCGCGACTGCGCGACCTGTCCGATCATGGTCGCGGTACCCGCCGGCTCGTTCGCAATGGGCAGCAATACCGACGACCCCTCGGAAAAGCCTGTGCATCACGTGAGCATCGGCGCGCCATTCGCGATCGGCAAATTCCCGGTGACGGTCGAGCAATGGAATGCGTGCGTCGCCGCCAATGCATGCCAGAAGCTGACGCCGGAGAGCAACAGCAACAAGGCCGCACCCGCGCGCGATCTCAGTTGGGACGACGCGCAGCAGTACGTCAAATGGCTCGCCAAATCGACCGGCAAACCGTACCGTCTGCCTACCGAAGCTGAATGGGAATACGCGGACCGCGCCGGCACCACGACCGCGTACTGGTGGGGCCAGCAGATGCGCAAGGGCACCGCCAATTGCAAGGACTGCGGCGACCCGTGGCACAAGGAAGGACCGGAAAACGTCGGCACGTTCGCCGCGAATCCGCTGGGCTTGTACGACATGAACGGCGGCGTCTGGGAATGGACCGCCGACTGCTGGCACAACTCCTATCAGGGCGCGCCCCTCGATGGCCAAGCGTGGGACTCGCCCGGCTGCGAGATGCGGGTAATTCGCGGCGGCTCATGGCGCGAAGGCGGCGACTACATGCTCAGCGCGACACGCTTCAAATACAGCGCCGGCGTGCGCCAATCGCAGGACGGTTTTCGCGTCGTCAAGGATCTGCACTGACGGCGTTTCGATGGGCTCTGTGACGGATCATCGCGTGGCGGGTCTGGTCGTAATCGGCGCGAAGTCCGCCAATACACGATCCTGCCCGTATTGACCGCCGATTTGCTTCAGCCGCGTTTCGAGTGCGCGCAGATAATGGTCGCGCGCTTCGCTTTGCGGGCGCAGCTTGTCGAATAGCGGCACCGGCGTAATCACCAGTACCACCATCTCGGAGCCGAATGGCTTCGCTACGATCCAGTCGCCAGCATTGCTGCCGATCGTGTACGGACCGCCGTTCGGCTGCATCTGGTTGTCCGGCCACAGATGACTGGGCACCATATGCACGACGTGGCCGTCGAGCTGGTAGTAGTCGACGGTCGCAAAGGAATCGAACGGGGGCGCTTTCAGGTCGACCACCAGCGAGTCATTCTCGGTCAGCAAACCGCTTGGCGGACGCATCTGCAGCGACGCTACGCGCCCCGCCTGCCAGTTGCGCACCACAAACGGCGCGAGCGTTTTGACGAAGTCGCATTTATCGTCGGCGAGCGGCCGCACGTCGAGCGAAACCGTATCGACGCCCGGCAGCGCCGCCAACGTCTCCTTCAGATGCGCGGCACCATAGCGCTGCGACAGGAAACCGCGAACCGTCAATGCGTGGTCCTGCACCGCACCCGATAACGCCGAACACGGCACCTGGGCGAGCGTGGGCATGATCGCGGCGAGCGTCAACGCGGGCTTCGGCGCGGGCGCGACGGCGGACGCCCCACCCGCCCGATCGACCTGATCACCCTGGGTTGCCGCCGCCACGGTTTGCGCGGCTTGCCGCCGGTTGGGTCCAGAGCGAACAGCGAACACGCCCACCGTGACCGCGCACACGACGGCCAGCGTAGCGAGCCCGAACCACGCGAGCGTTCCGGACTTCTCCGCGCGCGCTTCGTTGTCGAACTCGGCGATAAAGCGCACCACGCTCGGCATCCGCGTATCGCGATCGAACGACAATGCGGCACGCAACGCGCGCCACTGTCGGGCATCGAGATTCGGCGGACGCTGCGGCTTGAAATCGGCATTGCGCGCCTGCGTGGCCGACAGCCGATCGAACGGATGATGTCCCGTCAGCAGTTCGTACGTGATGCAGCCAAGCGCATAGATATCGTCGCGCGGGTCCGGCTCGCGATGCTCGATCATCTCCGGGCTCGCATAGGCGGGCGTCAACGCGCCGAGACTGCCGGGATCGAACACCGTCGCGTCGCTCTCCTCTTCCGGCCGCTGGA
Source organism: Paraburkholderia podalyriae (assembly GCF_014397785.1). Taxonomy (GTDB): domain Bacteria; phylum Pseudomonadota; class Gammaproteobacteria; order Burkholderiales; family Burkholderiaceae; genus Paraburkholderia; species Paraburkholderia podalyriae. The sequence continues at coordinate 144,016 of NZ_VZQQ01000008.1, read as the reverse complement.
ATACGCGCGCGATGCCGAAGTCGATCACTTTCACTTCGGCATTCGTGGTCAGAAACACGTTGGCGGGTTTGAAATCGCAATGGACGAAGCCGCGCTCGTGCGCGTACGCGAGCGCCGCGCACATGCCGCGCACGATCGGCAACGCGGCCCGGACCGGCATGCCCTGATAGCCGGGCGTGCGCAGCAGCTGACTCAGCGGTTTGCCGCTCAGGTACTCCATCGTCAAATAGACGATCGGCCCGTCGCGGTCGAAGTCGTACACGGTGATGATGTTGCGATGCGCGAGTACCTGCGCCTTGCGCGCCTCGCGCTGCAACGCCACCAGCGAATTCGGATTGCCGCGGAACTGGACGTTCAGCACCTTGATCGCAAGATACGGCTTGCGATCCGACGCTTCGAGCTTGCGCAGATCGAGCGCCTTGTACACGGTGCCCATGCCGCCCACGCCAAGGCACTCTTCGAGCACGAAACGATTGTTCAGCGTATCGCCGATGCCTTTGATGGTCTCGTGCGCGGCGCTTCCGGCAGTGTTCGCGCTGCCCGCGCTCGACGAACGCAGCGACGGCACTTCGATCGAGGTCTGTATGCCAGTTTCCTCGCCGCCCGCCGCGACGTTCGACACGCGCAGCTGCTCGATGCGCCGCCGCACTTCCAGATAGAGGTCTTCGGGCAACGGCGCCTGATGATGCGCGGCGTACAGCGTCTCCAGCAGCCGCGTCGGACCGAGTTGCTCGGTCGCCAACGCGCTGTCGAGCTGCGCGACGAACTCGTCCCGCGACAGCTCGCCGCTCTGGAAGTCGAGAATCACACGCGCAAGGCTAGCCATTTGTGCGAAGCACCGCCGTTGCCGCTTGACCGTGTCGCATGCGACCGAAGCCACGCGGGTCGATAGAAAACCTGTCGTAACCGGTTACATGTGCCGTTTCGATACTAGCTCCCGATCCGCGCTTTCGCAAACCAGGCAAAACAGGCATCAGCCGCGCGCCGCGCCGCGTGCTGGCTCGCGCAATGTCGTGTGCCATCCAACAGGGCTCGCCGCGATGTCGGGCGGCGGCCACCGTTCGACGCGCGTCGACGCACGTCGAGTTCGCCGGCACGGTGGCCGACGCGGCCGCAAATCCCTTATACGACAAGGATTCGTCGACTTTCTCAGCAGACTTGAATAAAACTGGCACAACCTGTGCGTTAGTGATGTCCGAGCAAACGGATTGCTCGAAACCACTCGCAACACTGCGAACACTTCCTTCAGGAGACTCACCATGAAAACGCTGATGATCAAAGACCTGTCCGTCACCGAACAACTCGACAGCAAGGCCATGCGCGCCGTACGCGGCGGCTTCGGGCCGAGCTACTACAACTTCAGCCCGGTCTATGCGCCGACCAAAATCAAGAACACCGACACGACGCAACTGATCACTAACGAACTGAACTTCCAGAACGCCAACGGCAACAACGTTGCGTTCTCCGACGGCAGCACGTCGACGTTCATGCCGTATATCAATTCGAGCAACAGCAACAACTCGTAATGCGTGGCGCGGCGAGCCGCCCGCTGTAGCGTGCCGCTTCGCCGCGTGCCATTCATATCCGCGTTCCTTACGTGTTTGGAGAAATGCCATGTCATCCCTCATGATTCGCGATCTGTCCGGCACCCGCGAACTCGACCGCCGGACCATGTCCGGGATCGCCGGCGGCACCGGCAGCCATGTGCCCACGCCCTCGGACGGCTATGGCGGTCTCGGCAGCCTTGCCGGCATCGCCAACGTCAACGTCACAATCAATCAGAACCTGGTTCAGCAGCAAAACGTCGATGTCGCAGCGCTCAACAATGTCGGCGTGATCGGCGCAGGTTTCGTGCCGCTGAAGCTGAACGTCGACCCCACGCTGTGGGGCGGCAATTATTCCGTCGTGTAAGCCGAGGCAGCAGCGGGGAACGGGGTTTCCTTCACTGCCACGGCAACACTGCGTCCATGCGCGCCGCGAACGGATTTCCTATACTAATAGTGCGTCGAGACCTGAGTGCAACGAACGACACACCGAACACATTCCGAGCACGGCGGCCGGAACCCGAATGGGTCTGGCCGCCGGCGCATTTTTCTGGAGCCGTCATGGCGAAGCTGTGCATCAAGGATCTGACCGAAAGCGTCGAACTGGACCGCGAGGCGATGGCCGCGATCCTCGGCGGCGCCCGTGTCGGCGCGCGCTCGAGTCTCGCCGCGCCGCTGGTGCCGGCCGCGACGCGCGTCGTCGAGTACCCGCCGGGCTTTCCGGCCGCGCATCTGCGTATCGCGGAAGCAGCCTCGCCGCGCAAGCGCCGACGCCGCTAGCACTGCTAACACCGCCGGCTGAGGCGTATCACCATCACGGCACGCGCACATCGCGCGTGCCGTTTCTGTTTGCGCTTCCCGTTGAGTGTTGCACGCGTGACTTCTCGATGCGCGGCGCTGCGCTGCGCCCCAACCACTCGCACGCGACTCGTGGGACGCGCACGAACACTTCGACTCGCAATCGCGATCGTGTCCCTTGCGATTCAACGCGCCTATAGCGCGGATGCTTGCCAGGCTTTGCATTGCGGCCCCCGCTCCATTTTCGGCTCATGCTCCGCCACATTGGCATAGGCCTTGCAGAAACCGGAGCGGGCGCCGCACTGTGCCCGCCTTTCCACGTCAAGGAGAAATGCCATGAAAGCCAATGTGATCATCAAAGACCTACCGCCTGGCGCGGGCGACCCACCCGGCGAGAAAACGCTGACCGTCGAACAGATGAAGACGCTGCGCGGCGGCCGCTCGGTAGTCGTCAGGGTGAACGGTGGCGGCACGGGTACCGTCGACGATTGGGACATCAACACCGCGATCTTCGAAGGCCGCATCGGCGGAACTTACCTATAGGACGCGCGATGTGTCCGCAATTGGAAAACGGCACCCTACCGACGTTTTGCACGCGCCGGGTGCCGTTTCAATCGACTGCTGCATCTCCGCACGCGGCGCGCGCCGCCCTGGCGATCCGACCGAACGATCAGTCTTGGGCACATGCCTTGCTCCCGAGGGATAATCCCTGCGGCCCTGGCCAACGTAGGTCAAGCAGGTGTGTCGAAACCAGGCGGAGGTCACAACATGCTAGGAACTATTCTTCTCATCGTGCTGATTCTGCTGCTGATCGGCGCTTTTCCGGCGTGGCCGCACAGCCGATCGTGGGGCTATGGTCCGACCGGTGGACTCGGCATCGTACTGATCGTCGTGATCGTTCTGCTGGTTGCCGGCGTGATATAGGCCACGCGTAGTGGACTGGAACCCCAGGCGGGCCGCCGTCTGCCCGCGCGATGTCGCGCGCTGGTGGGCGGCGGTTTCGCTATTTCGTCGTTGCCGGAGCACGCAATGGAAAAATTGCTGGCCAATCAGGTCGCGCTGATTACCGGCGCGAGTTCGGGAATCGGCTATGGTGTCGCCAAAGCACTCGCGGATGCTGGCGCGGCGGTCGTGCTCAATTATCATTCGCACGCAAAACCTGGTGAAAAACTCGCTGACGAAATCGAAAAGGCCGGTGGATCGGCGATCGCAATTCAGGCGGACGTGTCGGATCCCGCTCAGGTCGCAAACCTCTTCGATATGAGTCGTGCGCGTTTTGGTGGTGTCGACATCGTGGTTGCGAATGCGGGACTGCAGAAGGACGGCCCATTCGCCGACATGACGCTCGACGATTGGCAGCTCGTGCTGTCGACGAATCTGACCGGCCAGTTTCTGACCTGCCAGGCTGCGGTAAAGGAATTCCGCCGACGCGGTCCGACGACCGCATCGAAAGCGCTCGGCAAGATCATTTGCATGAGTTCGGTTCACGAAGTCATTCCGTGGGCTGGTCACGTCAATTACGCCGCGTCGAAAGGCGGCATTCAGATGTTCATGAAATCGCTGGCGCAGGAAGTCGCGCCCGAGCGCATTCGCGTCAATTCGATCGCTCCGGGCGCAATCCGTACGCGGATCAATGAAGACGCGTGGGATTCACAAGCAGCACTCGACAAGCTGCTGCAGTTGATCCCCTACGGACGCGTCGGCGCGGTGGAAGATATCGGCAAGGCGGCGGTATGGCTTGCGTCCGATGAAAGCGATTACGTGGTGGGTACGACGCTATTCGTCGATGGTGGAATGACGTTGTATCCGGGCTTTTCCAATAATGGCTAGACCCCGATACGGTTCGAGCCGGGCATGCTGCCTGCTGAAACTCCTACGTAGTCGAACTTCAATACGAAAGGAGACGACATCATGCCTTACCTGCTTGGCTGGCTGCTGGGTGTTCCGTTGATCGTACTGATCATCCTGTACCTCATTTTTCATTGATATCGCACGGTACAGGCAAACGCGTCCGCGCGTCGATGCGCGCGGACGGCCTGCTTGATTGCATCGATCACGAATGCGCGTAGATCGAACCGAGGCCGACGATATTGGCGCCGTCGTTCGCGCGATCCGCCGCCGCATGCTTCATCGGCACGTGCGAGCCCGCAACCGAATTGCCGTTCGAGACGCCACCGTAAGCGGCCGCGTCATGCCCCGCGCTGATGCGCGCCTGTGCCGCCTCGATGTTCTGCGGGTATTGCGTGTTGTCGCTGGCCGGGTTGTAGCCCGCCTTTTCCAACTGGACCAGCTCCGCGCGCACTTCAGCACGCGTGAGCGCCTGTTGCGGTTGCGATTGCGCGAACGAAACGACGGGAGCGGCAACGAGTGCGGCGACGATCAGCGATTGAATGAGTTTCATCAGTCTTCTCCGGGTATCAAAACCATCAGGGGATCAAAGGATTGAGCGGGACGCGAAGTCATCAACGCAGATACACTGTCATGTCCCGCCTGATTCACACGCAACGTTGTGAATCGACCTTGCGTGAAGACATTAGAACGCGCCAACGTATCTGCAATGTTTTCGTCACCCCCCATTTGTGCAAGCCTGTTTGTCTGCGTACGGTGTCGATACATTGCGATACAAAACCTGCTTTCGGACATGCCGTGCAGGGCCGGCATTGCACGCGCCGCCTAGATCAAAGCCGCGTGACGTCGAGAATCGCATCCGCAAAGGCTTTCGGCGCTTCCTGCGGCAGGTCGTGGCCGATACCGCCGCTGATGTTGCGGTGCTGATACTTGCCAGTAAACTTCTTCGCGTATGCTGCGGGCTCGGGATGCGCGGCGCCGTTCGCGTCGCCTTCGAGCGTGATGGTCGACACCGCGATCGTCGGTCCGGTGGCGAGGCGCTTTTCGAGTTCGTCGTATTGCGGCTCGCCCTGCGCGAGTCCCAGACGCCAGCGGTAATTGTGAATCACCACGGCAACATGGTCCGGGTTATTGAACGATTCGGCGGAGCGCTCGAACGTAGCGTCGTCGAAATTCCATTTCGGCGAGGCGGTATGCCAGATCAGCTTGTTGAAGTCATGACGGTTCGCTTCATAACCCGCGCGGCCACGCTCGGTGGCGAAATAGAACTGATACCACCACGTGAGCTCGGCCTTCGGCGGCAACGGCGCGCGGTTCGCCTCCGGGCTGCCGATCAGATAACCGCTCACCGACACCATCGCCCTCACGCGTTGCGGCCACAGCGCGGCGATGATGTTCACCGTGCGCGCGCCCCAGTCGAAGCCGCCGAGCACGGCCTTGTCGATTTTCAGTGCGTCCATCAGGTTGATGATGTCGACCGCGACCACCGCCTGTTGACCGTTGCGCGGCGTATCCGCCGACAGAAAACGCGTGCCGCCGTAGCCGCGCAGATAAGGCACGATCACGCGATAACCGGCCGCCGTCAGCAACGGCGTCACTTCGGCGAAGCTGTCGATGGAATAAGGCCAGCCGTGCAGCAAAATGACCACCGGTCCGTTCTGCGGACCCGCTTCCGCGTAACTGACGTTCAGCGTGCCCGCATTGATCGAGCGAATGTTCTCGAACGACGCGATCCGCGCGCCCGCTTTCGCATTACCGGCCGTGTCGGCCGATTGTGCATGCGCAAGCCCGCTCAGTCCCAATTCGAGCAGGCTGAGGCCCGCGACCGTCGTTCCGAGAAAGCGGCGGCGGCGACTATTGATCTGGTCCGACATGGTTACTCTCCTTTTATCAAGCTTTGATACGGAATTGATCGGGTCCGCTCGCGCGATATCGCGCAGCCGCGTGCGAGCACCGCCTTCGCTATTTCAACGAGGTGCTCACTCACGGCACCATACGCGGCGCCGCCGAAAGCATCAATACGTCGCCGTCCGTGATTACGCGGCAGATCAAGCTGCTCGAGGACGAACTCGGCGCCGTGCTGTTCGAGCGGCAGGCGCGCGGAGTCAAACCGACCGAAGCGGCCACGCATCTGCTCGAATTCTGGCGCGGCTACCGTTCGCAGCAGGAGAAGCTCGAAGATCAGTTGCATGCGTTGAAAGGCCTTCAGCGAGGGCAGATCAGGCTAGCGGTCAGCGAAGGCTTCGTCGACATGCTGGTCGACGATGTGCTCGCGCCATTCTGTGTCCAATACCCGGAACTCGAAGTCGGCCTGGATATGCTCGCGGTCGACGCAATCCAGGAAGAAGTCGCCGACAGTCGTGCGCATATCGGGCTGGCGTACAATCCGCCGCCTCACACGCGTCTCGAGTATCGCGCGAGTTCTCCGCAGCCGGTCGTGTTGTTGTTGAGAAGCGATCATCCGCTCGCGAAGCGCAAAAGACCCGCGACGCTCGACGACCTGCGTGCATGGCCGCTTGCACTGATGCCGCCAACCTTTGGCATCGGTCATGTCGTCAAGATGACGGAGCTTGCGGAAAACATGTCGATTCCCGCGACGCTGACCACCAACTCCCTGAGTGCATTGAAGCGCTTCGTCACGGTCGACAACTTTATGACGCTGATCGGCGAATTCGCCGCCTACCGCGAAATCGCGAGCGGCGAATTGACGACGTTACCGATCGCGCATCCGCTGTTTTCCGGCGCGCAGGCGCGGGTGCTCGTGAAAACCGGCCGTCCGCTCGCGCCGGGACCGCTCGAATTGTTGCGCTGGATCGAGGAACGCATGCCGATTTTCTCCACGTCCCGCGTAAGCAGAGTCGCACGCGCAACGGGAACCGCGGCACGCAAGCGCAGGGCGCGCTGATCCCGCGTTCGGATAGCGCTGCCTCTACCTCCACGGGCATCGGCCGCTCAGCCGATTTGTGTCGCAATGTATCTGCGCGGCACGCAGACACACAACATTGCAAGCACGGCTGATCGCCGACACAAACCCGATACGTGTGGGCGTTCCAATACGGTCATCCCAGCCAACGGAACGCCCACCATGCACAGTACTCTCGAAACTCCGCTCGCCCTGCTCGCCGGGCTGCTGACGATTGCCTCTCCCTGCGTGCTGCCGGTGATGCCGATCCTGCTCGGCACGTCCGTCGAACAACCGAGCCGCACGCGGCCACTGTTCATCGTCGCCGGCTTCATTCTGACTTTCGCGTCTTTCGCGCTGCTATTGGGCGCGGTGTCGAGCACCGTGCATGTCGCGCAACAGGTACTGCGCAATACCGGCATTGCGTTGCTCGCACTGTCCGGACTTCTGCGTATCTGGCCGCGCCCCTACGACTGGCTCGTCGCGCAACTGCAGGGGCCGCTCGATCGCATCGGCGCGGTCATCGCGCCGGGCACGCAACCAGCCAGCGGCAACGCGGGTGGCTTCGTGCTCGGCATGTCGCTTGGCGCGGTATGGACGCCCTGCGCCGGCCCCGTGCTCGCGTCGATTCTCGTGCTAGTCGTGAAGGCTCAGGATCTCGGCTGGTCGGCACTGCTGCTCACGCTGTATGCGATCGGAGCGGCGATTCCGATGCTCGCGATCATCTACGGCGGGCATTACGTGACGCGTCATGTACGCGTCGTCGCACGACACGCTGAGCGCCTGCAACAGGTATTCGGCGTACTGGTGATGCTGACCGCACTTGCCATCTATCTGCAATACGACGTGCTGCTCTACGCGCGGCTCGCCGCCGTTTTCCCTTCACTCAAAGGACTTTGACATGACTACCCGCTTGAAAAGCTTCGCACTGTCCACCGCGTTTGCCGCCTGCGCGATGATCGCGACGAGTACGACCGCCATCGCCGCGTCCCCACAAAGCGGGCCGACCGCGCCCGAGTTCACCGGCATTTCGCAATGGCTCAATAGCGAACCGCTCAAGTTGCAGCAATTGCGCGGCAAGGTGGTACTCGTCGACTTCTGGACCTATAGCTGCATCAATTGCGCCAACACGCTGCCCTACGTGAAAAGCTGGAACCAGAAGTACAAGGATCAAGGGCTCACGGTGATCGGTGTGCATACGCCCGAATATCCTTTCGAACGCGACACCGGCAACGTCAAGACCGCACTCAAACGGCTCGGCATCAGCTATCCGGTCGCGCAGGACGACCAGTATGCGACCTGGAATGCCTATAACAACCAGTACTGGCCGGCGTTCTATCTGATCGACAAGCAAGGCCATGTCGTCTACACGCACTTCGGAGAAGGCGACTATGCGCAGACCGAGGCGAAGATTCAGGCGCTACTCGCGCAGAAGAATTGACGACTCGGCCTTCGGTGCGGGCGGACCACTAAAAGAGGTAATTGGCGAAAAGGCCGTACGTGACCTGACTTGTCTTCTCGGTGATCGGGCTGTCGGTCGCATCGCCGCGCAGCCACGCGAACGACATGCTCGCGCCGACATTCCAGCGCGTCGCAATCCTGTACACCCCATTGATCGAAAAGCGCAACTGGTTCAAACCGGAACTGGCCGAGTAGGTCGGCAATCCGGAGCGCCCGCTCTGCGCGGACGTCACGCCGAAATACGTCTGGTTGTACTTGTCGCTTCCCCACGTCAGGCCCGGCCCCGCGCTAAGCGTCAGTTGCGCAGTGGGTTGATAGCGGCCAAGCAGATCGAAAGTCGCGACGGTGCCGCGGTCATTGCCGGCAATATCGGTCAACACGCTCGCGCGCGCGGTGATGAATTCCCAGGTATAAACTCCGAACAGCTCCGCGTGCGCAGTGCGTTTGACGTCACCCAGTCCGTGCAACCGCGAGTCGTCGGACTCGCTGCGCGGTTCGATGAAATCGTAAGTCACCGCCGCGCCGACACGCCAGTTACTGTCGCGATACAAATACGCGCCGAGCGATAGCAGCGACGCCGCATCCGGATTCGCGCCGATAAAGAAGCGATCGTAATTCACACTCACCGACGGCACCACTTCCCATTTCGTGCCACTCGCGCCCGGAAATTTCGGCATGTTCACGACCCCCGCGCCGACCGCAAAGCGCCACGGGCTCGCATTCGCGGCAGGCGCCTGCGTGATTTCCGGCCCGCCGATCGAGAACACGCTTTCCGACAAACCGAGCGTATCGTCCGCCATCGCGGCGACGGCAAACAGCGACAAGGCGGACCCCGCCAATCCCCTGATCATGCGTGTCTTTGACACATCAATCATTTCTGTTTCTCCGTGGAAAAGTAAAAATGCTAAATGCGACTTTGGCGCTCTCGATATTTATTGGGCAGTGGTGAAATTGTGAAATAGTTGAATATCGCTTTCAGCGGTGCAAAAAGAATTCTCGCCGCGAGCGACGACGGCGGTGATAAATAGACGTGCTTGTATTACCCGATGCTTCCGCTTTACGGGGGACGTTTGTTTGGCCCATCTCGATTGCCAGCAGGGTTGAGTATTGCGCGTTATTCCGGGAGCTTCACTGACAGAATGAGTGACGTGAGCATAGCCCGTTCTTTTCGACCGTCGCAAGCAGATTTTTCTATTGTGCGCTGCAATGGCGTAATCGGTTAGTAGATGCAAGTTTAATGCTTGTATTCAGCCACACGAATTTGCCATCCCCGGTCGCACGGGATACTCTGTGCTGGCTTGACTTTCGCGTCGCCAATCGTGAACTGTAGTCAGACGGCGGCTTTCGATGCACGGTGATCTACGTTATGGGTGAGCTATGTCTTCAGGAAAGTACATCGGCAATAAGACGGTCAGTCCATCGTTTTCATGTCTTTGTGACAAGACTCAAGCGCAGTATGCAAACCGCCGTATCAGTGCCGACCTGTCGCGGCGCGGCTTTGTCACCGGTCTCGCGGCATCGATGCTGAGTCTGGTTCTGCCCGGACTCAGCCAGGCACAAAGCACCCAACCCCCAGCACCGCCCGCCAGACCGGTACTGTTCACGAACTTCCGTTTGTTCGACGGCAAATCGTCGACGTTACGCGATGGCCTCTATATGGTTGTCGAAGGCAACAGCATCAGCCAGTTGGGTCGCGGGCAGCCCGCTTCGACCGAAGGCAAGACACTCGTCGATTGCGGTGGCAAGGTGATGATGCCGGGCATGATCGACATGCACTGGCATGCGCTGCTCGCGGCGGTGCCAATTCAGGTCATCCTTCAATCCGACATTGCATTCGTCCATCTTGCGGCGAGCGCTGAAGCAGAACGCACGCTATTGCGCGGTTTCACGACGATACGCGATGCGGGCGGCCCTTCGTTCGCGTTGAAGCAGGCGATCGATAGCGGCCTGATTTCCGGGCCGCGCATCTATCCATCCGGCGCGATGATCACCACGACAGGCGGCCACGGCGATTTTCGTTCGCTATGGGAACTGCCACGCACCAGCAGTCAGGTCAGTCAAACGGAACGAGATGGCGGCACCGCGATCGCCGACACCGAAGACGAAGTTCGTCTGCGCGTGCGCGAGCAGTTCATTCAGGGCGCGACGCAGATCAAGCTGGTCGGATCCGGTGGCGTATCGACGCCGCGCAGTCCGCTCGACATGCTCACGTTCACGGAAAAGCAGCTGCGCGCGGCGGTCGAAACAGCGGCCGACTGGGGTACCTATGTCCTCTCGCATGCGTACACGCCCGAAGCGATTCAACGCTCCGTCGCGGCGGGCGTGCCGTGCATCGAGCACGGTCATCTGATGGATGACAAGAGTGCGGCGTTGATGGCGAAGAACGGCACGTGGCTGAGCACGCAGCCGTTCGTCAGTGAAGACGACGTGGGCCCGCTCGCCCCACAGAGCCGCGAAAAATTTCTTGCAGTGGTTGCGGGCACCGACAACGTTTTCAAACTCGCGCGCAAGCATGGCATCAAGGTCGCGTTCGGCACGGACCTGATCTTTTCGCAAGTCATCGCCACGCGGCAAGGAACGATGCTCACGCATATGAAGCGGTGGTATAGCGCAGCCGAAGCATTGGGTATGGCAACGAGCACCAATGGCCAACTGCTCGCGTTGTCCGGCCACCGTAATCCGTATCCGCGCAAGCTCGGCGTTCTGGAGGAAGGTGCCTACGCCGACCTGCTTCTCGTCGACGGCAATCCGCTCGAAAATCTCGACCTGATTGCGAACCCGGAGCAGACCCTGCGCATCGTGATGAAGGATGGGAAGTTCTACAAGAACACGCTGAAAGCATAATCAGCAATACATGCGGGCGCGCAACTTCGCGCGCCCGCATTCGCTACACTGTCACACTATTTAGCTGTGTCCCTGCAGACGGATGTCGCGCGACGATGCGCCGACGAACACCGAACTGCCCGGCACATAGAGCCAACGGTTGTTCGTCGTATCCCACACGCTCTGCATGCGCTGCGTCACGACCACGTGCACACGGCGCGATTCGCCGGGATTCAGACCCACCTTGTCCCAACCGACGAGACGCCGCGGCGGTTCGCCCTGATACGGCACGCCGAGGTACACCTGCGGCACTTCCGCGCCAGCGACGCGGCCATCGTTACGCACGTTGAACGACACGTCGATCAACCCGCCCGGCAGATGCTGGACCGACAGCCCCGAGTACGCGAAGTGCGTGTACGACAGGCCATAGCCGAACTCGAACATCGGCGTGATGTTCTGCGAGTCGTACCAGCGATAGCCCATATCGAGCTTTTCTGCGTAGACCGGGTTCGCCGCAAACGCGCCATTCGTGCCCCGCGTCGGCGTATCCTGGTCGTGCACCGGGAACGTGACGGGCAGCTTGCCGGAAGGATTGACCTTGCCGAACAGCACGTTCGCGATCGCGTTGCCGCCGCCTTCGCCCGGATACCATGCTTCGACGATCGCCGACACGCTATCCTTCCACGGCATCAACACCGGGTTGCCGCTTTCGACGACGACGACCGTGTGCGGGTTGGCCGCCGCGACCGCTTCGACGAGCGCGTCCTGGTTGGTCGGATTCGCGAGGCCCAGGCTCGGCAAATCGCCGATGTCCTCCCCGGCCGGCTGCGTGACCACCACGATCGCGACGTCTGAGTTGGCCGCCAGCGTCGCCGCCTGGGAGATCTGCTGCTGCGTGTAGGCGGCAAACGGCGACTGCTGATCGCTGTTGCCCGCGAAGGTCACCGTGGCCTGCGGCGCGAGCGCCTGAATCGCGGACACGATCGGCGTATTCAATTTCAGCCACGGATTGGTCCACCAGCTGCAGCCCGTCTCCGTGCCGAACGTCAAGCCGCCGCAACCGGCGAATGCGCCCGTCACCGGATCGCGCGTGTTGCCCGAACCGCCGCCCGTCAGCACCGCCGCGTCGGCGTGGCCGCCGATCACTGCGATACGCGACAGCGAACCGGCTGCGAGCGGCAACTGATTGCTGGCGTTCTTCAGCAATACCATCGATTGCTCTTCGACCGACTGCGTGAAGGCTCTCGCGGCCGAGAAGTCGATGGTCGCGCCACCCTTCGGCGGATCGTCCATCACACCAGTGCGGATCATCACGTAAAGCTTGCGCTCGACCATGTCGTCGAGGCGCGCGGTCGACACCGAGCCGTTCGCGATCGCCTGCTTGACCAGCGCAGGCGTCAGATAGACGGTCGAACCGACGTCTTCTTCCTCGTCGAGACCGGCGTTGATCGCGGGTGCCGTGCTATGCGCCGCGCCCCAGTCCGACTGCACCTGACCTTGGAAGTGCCAGTCGTTCTTCAGTACGTCGTTGAGAATGTGCGAGTTCTCGCACGCATAAGTGCCGTTGACCTCGTTGTAACTGCACATCACGCTGCCGGGCTGCGCGCGGCGCGCGGCGATTTCAAACGGCAGCAGATAGAGTTCGCGCATCGTGCGCTCGTCGATCTGGCTGTTGCCGCCACCGCGGTTATGTTCCTGCTCGTTGCCCATGTAGTGCTTGATCGTCGCGATGACCTTCTGGCTTTGTGTGCCGTCGGTGCGCTCCGCGAGCATTTCACCGGCCAGCACGGGATCTTCGCCGAGATACTCGAAGAGCCGGCCACCGCGCGGCTCACGCGCGAGATTCGTGCCGCCGCCGAGCCCCATGCCGAAGCCCTGCTGACGCAACTGGATCGCGATCTGCTTGCCGAAGTTCCACGACAACGCCCGGTCCCAGCTAGCCGCCACCGCGAGCGTCGCAGGGAAAGTCGTCGACGCCTGCATGGTGCTGCCCGAACCCGTGGCAGAGTCGACCATGTTCAGGTCGGGAATGCCGAGACGCGGCACGCCCTGAATGTAGCCCGCGCCGCCGCCCGGCACGGCCGACATCGCGTACTCCGAATGAATGAACTGCAGCTTTTCGTCGACCGTCATCTTGCTGACGAGCGTTTGCGCGCGCCGATGCGCCGCCGCCGACACGAACGCGTTCGGCACCGCCGACATGGGCGCGAAGTCGAGACCTGGAGTGGGGATTTCCGCGTGCGCAGCGGCGCTCACGGCCGCCGCTATCGCGACGGCCGGCCATAGTTTCTTCTGCATGGATGTCTCTCCGAAATTGTGCTTTTTGGGGGCAACGGAGCGCGTCGGATGGGTGAAAAGCGGACGCGAAAACAGGCGTGCAGCGATGACTGCAAACGTTTGCCTGCTGGAAGGCAGAATCGGCGCAACTGGATGGGCTGTAGCGACTCTCCGTGTTGAGTAATGTAAGAATGTAGTCTGACTACAGCATCAGTACTTTTACTAATACACGTAATTTTATGCGTAATGAGGTGTAAGTCCTTTCCTACATAAGCCAATTGAAAGTTGATTAATCCAATTCGCACAACGGATCGGCAATTTCATGCCGAATTTTTTATTCCTATCGTGAATGCGGAAGAATGTACGTCCAACCCCTCGATGCATTCGAACGACTGCGTGACGGTTTTGTGATACTTGCGATACCTGATGCCATGTACCCACTCGCTTGCGCGGGATGGGTGGCCGGCGTGTCGGGCGCGATCACCCTTGCCTACGCCGAACCTATCTCAAAAATCGGATTCTCCCCATATTCGTTGCTAGCCATGGTCCATAAACTAAAAGCTCCTCTTACCGGGTTGTGTAGCGCGAACGATTAACCCTCTCTGTCTATTGGGTTTCTGCTGTTCCAAGCCATGTCATTCAGGCCTGCAGCCCTTAATTCCGACTGCGAGGTTTCGCAATGATGCGCGCCCCCTATCTACGTCATGCCTGCTGCCGCGCTCGCACCATTTCCGCCGCAGTGGGTCATTCGATGAATTGCCGATTTATGTCTTCAGCGCGTGCCGTATTGCTGTGCGGCATCGTTGCGCTGCTGGGCACATCGGATTGGATTTCTGAATCGGAAATCGCGAGTCGCGTGAAAGCATCGAGCGCAACGCGATCGTCCCTGGCCTCGGAAGCGACCGTGCCGGCTGTTGACGGGCCTGTCAGCAAAACCAGAACGGGTGAGCTAGCTGACGCTGCGCCGATGGTCATGCCGGAGGCCGACAGCGGGTCATATGCGGGGCGCATCGAAGGCACGTTGCGTGACACGCTGGTGCGCGCCAGCGTGCCGGTGGATATACAGGAGCAAATCTCGCGCATTTTTGCGCATCGGCTCGACCTCGCCGCCCCCGCGCAGAAGGGCGACACCTACCAGCTTCTATACGCACGCGCCGATACGACGACAGAGCGCAAGCGTCTGACTGCGGTGGAACTCAGGTCGCGCGGTAACGTCTACCAGGCCGTTTGGTTTGTCGCGCCGGGGCACACCGACGGAGACTACTATGCATTCGACGGACAGCGGCTTGCCGCCAAGCCCTTTACGATGCCTGTCGATCACGTTCGGGTCAGTTCGCCATTCGGTTACCGGATCCATCCGGTCAAGGGCAAGCATCTAATGCACACAGGTGTGGACTTTGCAGCCCCGAAGGGGGCGTCTGTCGTCGCGGCCGGCTCGGGAACCGTGCGGTTCGTTGGCTTCAGAGGCGGTTACGGCAAGATCGTCGTGCTCAGTCATCCGCGAGGCTATACGACGCATTACGCGCATCTGTCGGCCTTCGCGCGCGATTTGCGCGTCGGCGCGCAGGTGACTGAGGGACAACCGCTCGGCGCGGTAGGCAGTACCGGCACGGCCACGGGACCCCATCTGCATTTCGAGGTGCGTGAGCATGATCAACCGATCGATCCGCTCACGTTGACAAGCCGAACCGGCGCTTCGCCGCTCACGACAAGTCAGCGGGTCGCGTTCGACAGCACGACGGGCGCCCTGCGCGAAAAACTCGCGGCGTTGCCCGTCGATACGCCGGCGCTCAGGATGGCGTTGAATGCCGAAGGCACATCGAATCCCGCTGCAAAGAGGAACGGCTCGTTAGTTTGACGCGCGAAACCAGCCAGACGAGAGGCCCACGCGCAGCCTCTATATTGACAACAAAAGAATCGACCTCTAGTTTACTGGAAGCACCGTCTCGTAAACTGGAACACATGGACATCAACACCCTGATCGCACGCCGGGTCAAACAGCTGCGCGACGCGCAAAACTGGTCGCTCGATGCACTGGCCGAGCGCAGCAAGGTCAGCCGCTCGAATATCTCGCTGATCGAGCGCGGGCAGAGCAGCCCCACCGCGACCGTGCTCGACAAGCTCGCGACCGCGTTGAACGTGCCGCTCGCGTCGCTGTTCGAGCAGGATGGCGCACCGGCCGCCGAGCCGTCGCCGCTCAGTCGGGCGAACGGGCAGGCGGTGTGGACCGACCCGAGCTCCGGTTACGCGCGGCGTCATCTATCGCCGACCGCGCGCTCGGCGATCCAGTTGGTCGAGGTCAACTTCCCTGCGGGACAACGCGTCAGTTACGAAACCGGCGCCCGCGCCGCCGACATTCATCAACAAGTGTGGATGCTCGACGGGTCGATGGAAATCACAGTCGGCGACACCAGTTGGCGGCTCAAGACAGGCGACTGTCTCGCGATGCGGCTCGATAGCCCGATCGTGTTCCGCAATCCCACTCGCAAACGCGCGCGCTATCTCGTCGCGCTGAGCACATCGCCAGTCAATGAACGGAGCAACGGATGATCGATGACGTGACCATACGGCGCGCCGGCGCGAACGAAGCCGCGGCCTGCGTCGAAGCACTCGCCGACGTGCTCATCGACTGCGTGGAAGGTGGGGCGTCGGTCAGCTTCATGCTGCCGATCTCGCGTGACACGGCGCTCGGGTTCTGGCGCAACGTCGCGGACGGCGTGGCGCGCGGCGAGCGCGCATTGGTGATCGCTGAAGATCGGGACGGCAGCATCATCGGCACCGTGCAGTTGATCACCGCGCAACCCGAAAATCAGCCGCATCGCGCCGACGTCGCGAAGATGCTCGTGCACACAAAAGCGCGCCGGCGCGGCGTCGCTCACGCCTTGATGAGCGAGCTCGATCGCATCGCGCGGGAAGAAAAAAAATCGGTTCTCGTGCTCGACACCGTGACCGGCGGCGATGCCGAGCGGCTCTATCAGCGCGCCGGCTGGCAACGCGTCGGGAGCGTGCCGAATTACGCGCTGATGCCCGATGGCGCGTTCTGCGCCACGACGTTCTATTGCAAACAGCTTTGACCGGGCAGGCAGTCCGATCCGCGCAAGTATTTGAAAGTTTCAACTACTTGCCTATAATGCCTGCACTGCGTATGACGGTCGACAGCGGAGCAAATTCTTGTACTCGGACTTCCTGACTTTCAGGCTCGATCTGACCAGCGCGTTGCTGATCAACCGCGCGAACAGGGTCTACCGCGAGCACTGGGATCTCGACGTGCGTGCGCTGCGCGTGCTGCGCCTCGTATGCGCGGAGCCCGACATCACGCCCAAGGCCGTTTCGCAGCGCGCGCTGATCGAAAAAACGCTGCTTTCCAAGGTCCTCGCCGAACTTGAAACGCGCGGCCTGATCAAGCGCAACATGCATGCGTCGGACCGCCGCAGCATCGCGTTGCGCGCCACCGCGCACGGCCTCGAAGTCGCGCAGGCGTCGGAAGCGGTGGGCACTGAACTCGAAGTCGAGCTCGCGAAGGCACTCAGCCGGAACGAACGCAAGATGCTCGAACGTCTGCTCGACAAGCTTTCGCACAGCCTGCTCGAAAGCGACTGCGCAAGCGCGCGATCAGCGAGATCCTGATCGACGATCCACATTCCGCCGCTTTCTTCCTGGCGGTCACGCTAACAAGAATCCCTGCTGGCTCGACCAACACGAAACCACTCAGTGAATTCACACGCCGTCTATACCATTCTCGACCTGATCGGTACCTTCGTATTCGCGATCAGCGGCGCCGTGGCCGCGCGTCAGCGACGGCTCGACCTGTTTGGCATCGTCGTGATCGCCTTCATGGTCGCGTGCGGCGGCGGCATCGTGCGCGACGTGTGCATCGGCGCGATCCCACCCGCGGGGCTGTCGAACTGGCGATATCTGGCTACCGCGCTGGCCGCGTCGGCGGTGACGATTCTCGCGTATCCGCAGGTGCGCCGGCTGCGTCAGCCGGTGTTGTTCTTCGATGCGATCGGGCTGGGCCTGTTCGCGGTGTCGGGCGCGCAGAAGACGCTCGTGTACGGCCACAATGCGGAACTCGCGATTCTGCTCGGGGTCGTCAGTGCGGTGGGCGGCGGTGTGATGCGCGACATCGTGCTCTCGCGCGTGCCCGCGATTCTCGAGCGCGAGATCTATGCATCGGCCGCGTTGTTCGGCGCGGCGGTGCAGGTGGGCTTTTCGTATGCGGGCTGGACCGACTGGTGGACGCCGTGGTTCGCAACGCTCGCGTGCGTGCTGGTGCGGCTCGCGTCGCTACGCTACGGCTGGCGGCTGCCGGTCTTCCTGGGCCGACGCACGGCCGAGACGCGCGACAATCCATAACGGGCGCTTCGTGCTTCAGCTCGCGCTTTGCGGAATCACACGCGCCGGGCAGCAGTGTCGGCAGGCGTTGGGCGGTGGTCGCAGTTGCAGCGCGCGATGCGGATGAATGGCAACGCTGCGAGCCGGTTCTGGATTACCCACCCGCACCTTCCGGCTGATGCGGCACGAGTCGCGCCTTCGCGTGGCGCATCTTCTCCAGCGTCTCGGGGCCGGCCTTCAGCGCGACACCGATCGCGAGCGCGTCCATGATGCACAGATGCACGAGCCGCGACACGCCCGGCGTGTTCGGGTCGATCGGGCTCGCCACGCGCAGCAGCAGCGGAATATCGACGAGCCATGCGAGCCGCGAGCCGACGTTGGTCAGCGCGATCGTCGTCGCGCCGCGCTCCTTCGCGATCTGGATGCTCTCGTTCACCTCGACGCTGCGCCCCGAATGCGAGATCGCAAACGCGACGTCGCCGGGCTCCATCAGGCCGGCGTAAAGACGCTGCAAATGACCGTCGGTAAACGCGGCCGCCGCGATGTCGATGCGCAACAAGCGCAACGCCGCGTCCTGCGCGACGAGCCCCGAGCCTGAACCCACGCCGAAGAAAAACACGCGCCGGGCGCTGGAAAGCGCCGCAATCGCGCTTTCGACCACGGCCGGATCGAGCGCGCCGCGCGCATGCGTGATGCCGTCGATCGCCGCTTCGCCGACCTTGTCCATCAAGGTCTGCACGTCGTCGTCGCGCGCGACCGCGGTCGATGCATACGGCAGCCCGCCCGCCACGCTCTGCGCGAGCTGCATCTTGAAGTCGCGCAGACCGTGCGCACCGATCGCGCGGCAAAAACGCGTGACGGAAGGCTCGGACACTTCGGCGCGCTGCGCGAGTTCGGTGATGCTCGCGCGCATCGCGAAGTCGACGTCGGCGAGCACCATGTCGGCGACCTTGCGCTCGGCGGGCCGCAGACTCGCGAGTGCGCTGCGGATATGGGGAATCAAGTTCGGTGCGGACACCCGGTGTTCCTTAGGGTCTGTTTACATATGGATCCGCGTCGCTCGCAGCTGCTTCGGCTTCGGTCGGCCTGATTCGAGTTCAGGCCGCGCGCGGTTCAGACCAGCCTGCGTCCACTCTCCGTATCGAATAGATGAATGTGTTCGGCCGGCAGACGCAGCGCGACACGCTGACCGGGATCGATCTTCGAGCGTTCGCGCGTGGTCACGCACCACGTGGTGCCGCCGATTTTCCCGTACAGGTGTGTCTCGGCGCCAGTCGGCTCGATCACTTCGACATCAAGCGCGGCATCCGGGATCTGCGTCGTGACCTCGATGTGCTCGGGCCGCACACCGAGCGTGACCTTCGCGCCGACCACGGCCGACGCGGGCGTGCGTTCGAGCGCGACTTCGCTGCCGTCCGCGAGCTTCAACGCGAGGCCCGCACCCTGCGTGCGATTGACGATCACGCCCTCGGCGAAATTCATCGACGGTGAGCCGAGGAAGCTCGCGACGAACAGATTCGCCGGCCGGTCATAGAGTTCGAGCGGCCGGCCGATCTGCTCGATACGTCCCGCGTTCATTACGACGATGCGATCGGCCATCGTCATCGCTTCGATCTGATCGTGCGTGACGTAGATCACTGTGTTCTTCAAGCGCTGATGCAGCGCCTTGATCTCGGTTCGCATCTGCACGCGCAGCTTCGCGTCGAGATTCGACAGCGGTTCGTCGAACAGGAACAGCGACGGCTCGCGCACGACCGCGCGGCCCATCGCGACGCGCTGCCGCTGACCGCCCGACAGTGCGCGCGGCAAGCGGTCAAGATAGCCGCTCAGGTTGAGCATCTTCGCGGCCGCATCAATGCGCGGCTTGAATTTCTCCGGGGATTCCCTACGAATTCTCGGACCGAACGCGATGTTTTCATACACCGACAGATGCGGATACAGCGCGTAACTCTGAAACACCATCGAGATGTTGCGCTGCTGCGGCGCGAGCGTATTCGCGCGCGTGCCGCCGATCATCAGATCGCCGCCGCTGATTTCCTCGAGCCCGGCGACCATCCGCATCAGCGTGCTCTTGCCGCAGCCCGACGGACCGACCAGCACGACGAACTCGCCGTCGTCGATGTGGAGATCGATGCCGTGCACGACCTGGGTGTCGCCATAGCGTTTGAAGATGCCGCTCAGTTGCACTGCTGCCATGCTGTCCTCATTGTCTTGCTGCGTGTTGTATTGCCGGTGTCGGATCGCGCACGCCGCGCGCGGCTCAGAACGACTCGAGCGTCAGCTCCTGCGCCATCAGGCGGTTGCCCGCCATCAAGCCGCCATCGACCGGCAGCGCGACGCCGGTGATCACGCGCGCTTGCGGCGACGCGAGAAACAGCACCGCGTCGGCGATGTCGTCGGGCGTCGCGAAGTCGCGCAGCGGATACCACTTCTTCAGTTCCTCGAACACCTGCGGGTTCTTGTCGACGCGCGCCTGCCATGCCTGCGTCTTCACCGTGCCCGGACACACGATGTTCGCGCGAATGCCGTAGCGGCCCAGTTCGATCGCGAGCGCCTTCGTATAGCTGATCAAACCGGCCTTCGCGGCGCTATACGCGGGATGGCCGAGCGCGGCGAGCCCGTTCACCGAGCCGATCAGCACGAGCGCGCCGCGCTGTCGTTCGATCATCGATGCGCGCACCGCCTCGACCGTGTGATACGTGCCGTTCAGATTCAGATGGATGTCGTGCTGCCAGCTTGCGGCGTCGGTGCTCGCGAGCGACGCGCCGAGCGCCGCGCCCGCGTTCGCGACCAGCACGTCGACCGGTCCGCGCTGCGCGACCGCGACGGCCACCGCCTGCTGCACCGCGGCGGCGTCGCCGAGATCGACCGCGACCGGCGCGATCTTGTCCGCGCCGAGCCGCGCGCTCAGCGCTTGCAGCGCGGCCGCGTCGATGTCGAGCGCGAGCACGGTGTCGCCCGCCTCGACGAAGCGCTCGCACAACACGCTGCCGATACCGCCGCATGCGCCCGTTACCAATACGACACGATCCATGTGATCCTCGCTCGTTCTCCTGGCTCTTTCAACCGCCTTGCCGTCGCCTTCCGCCACCCGGCTCGCGCCCCGCGCCACACTGTAAATTTCCTACATGACCGACCACCGACGGCTGTCGGGTTATCCCGAAGAGTGGGCTTTCGTACCATCGCACAATGCAGAATAGCCCATGCTTTACAGCATCTTATGCACAAAACCGTTCGGGAAAAAATATCGCAGACCCTACGTGACAAACTATTTTGCGTCATGTAGGATTTTTTCAAACAATTTACCCAAGGCGGCCGGCGACGGCAGCAAACCACCCACAGGAGAGAGAAAAATGTCGTTGCATGCCCGTGCTTCCCTCGCGCTAGGCAAAGTCGCCGTGGCGCTCGCGTTTGCAGGTATCGCCGTGTCGGCCCACGCCGACACGGTCCGCGTGACGGTCGCTCACTACAGCGACGCGACCGCGCCGTACTTCGAGAAAATGGCCCGCAACTTCGAGAAGGCCAATCCCGGCACGACCATCAAGATCGAAGACGTGAACTGGGACACGCTGCAACAGAAGCTGCAAACGGACATCTCCGGCGGCGCCAACGCCGACCTCGCGATCGTCGGCACGCGCTGGCTGCTCGACTTCGTGAAGGACGACGTTGCCGAGCCGCTCGACGGCTACATGGACGCGAACTTCAAGGCCCGCTTCATCGGTCCGTTCCTGGCGCCTGGCCAGATCAACGGCAAGACCTACGGGCTGCCGATCGCCGCTTCCGCGCGCGCGCTGTACTACAACAAGGATCTGCTCGCGAAAGTCGGCTACCCCAACGGCCCGAAGACCTGGAACGAGGTGATGGACGCATCGAAGAAGCTGAAGGCGCAAGGCGTCGCCGGCTTTGGTCTGCAAGGCAAGGAAATCGAAACCGACGTCTACTATTACTACGCGCTGTGGACGATGGGCGGCGACGTGGTCGGCAAGGACGGCAAGGCCGCGTTCAATTCGCCGGCAGGCGTGAAGGCCGCGACCATGTACAAGCAGATGATCGACCAGGGTCTCACGCAACCGGGCGTCACCGGCTATAGCCGCGAAGACGTGCAGAACCTGTTCAAGCAGGGCCGCGTCGCGATGGTGATCTCCGCGCCGTTCCTCGCGAAGCAGATCAAGAAGGAAGCGCCGAACCTGAAGTACGGCATCGATCCGGTGCCGATGGGCACGACGCACGCCACTTACGCGGTCACCGATTCGATCGTGATGTTCAAGAACTCGAAGGTGAAGAAGTCCGCATGGAAGTTCCTCGACTATCTGTTCACGAAGGAACCGCGCGTCGAGTTCACGACGACCGAAGGCTTCCTGCCGACCACGAAGGCCGAAGCGACGGACCCGGCGTTCAACGATCCGGACCTCAAGGCATTCATCGCGTTGCTGCCCACTGCTCACTTCGCGCCGACCGTGACCGGCTGGGAAGACACCGCGAAGGCCGTGACCGACGCGATGCAGTCGATCTACCTGAACAAGGCGCAACCGGCTGACGCGTTGAATGCGGCGGCTGCGCAGGCGAACAAGTCGCTCGGCCACTGATACGCGGCTTTTGGCAATAGCGAGGCGAACAGGGAACGCGCGGCGCCGTGACGACGACGTCGCGCGCTCCGCCGCGCCACCTGCGCAATCGAGCCGACGCGGCACGATGCACTCTCCGGCCCATTCCGTCGCGCCCGCCGCCTGAAGGCGGGCGCGTCTTACGATCGAGCACGCATGAGCCGTTCCGTTTCTCCGCGCGCGCGCGCGCCCTGGTTGCTGATTGCGCCGAGCCTCGTGCTCGCGCTGTTCATCATCAGCTATCCGATTTTCAACATCGTGTGGCAATCGCTGCATGAGGTATCGCGCTTCGGCGCGATCCGCGACTTCACCGGTGTACAGAATTTCATCAACGTGTTCGAGGACCCGGTGTTTCTCGCCTCCGTACGCCGCACGATCATCTGGACCGTGTGCGTGGTGGGCGGCACGGTGCTGATCTCGGTACCCGTCGCGCTGATTCTGAATCAGGACTTTCACGGCCGTGGCGTGGCGCGCACCATCGTGATGCTGCCGTGGTCGGTCTCGCTGACGATGACCGCCGTCGTCTGGCGCTGGGCCTTCAACGACGACTACGGTATGGTCAATGTCACGCTGCAGCGGCTCGGCCTGATCGGCGGCCCGATTCATTGGCTGGCGACGCCCGAGTTCGCGTTCCCCGTCGAAATCGCGGTCGGCATTCTGGTGTCGATTCCGTTCACGGTGACGATCTTTCTCGGCGGCCTGTCGTCGGTGCCGGGCGATATTTACGAAGCCGCGCGTATCGACGGCGCGAGCGCCTGGCAGCAGTTCCGTCAATTGACGATGCCGTTGCTGCGCCCCTTCATCAACATGGCGATCCTGCTGAACGTGATCTACGTGTTCAACTCGTTTCCGATCATCTGGGTGATGACGCAAGGCGGCCCCGACAACAGCACGCACATCCTCGTCACCTATCTGTACGAACTTGGCTTCCGGCTCGGACGCCCCGGCGAAGCAGCCGCCGTGTCGCTGATCATGCTCGTGATGCTGTTCGTGTTCTCGATCGCTTATCTGCGTCTGCAACCCGCGAAAGAAGGAGTGCAGTCATGAGTCTGAGCGCGAAGACAAAACGCTCGCTGTGGTGCTGGCTCGCGCTGTCGCCGCTCGTAGTCGTCGTGCTGTTTCCGTTCGCGGTGATGTTCTTCACCGCGGTCAAGCCCGCGTCGGAGATCTTCGTCTATCCGGCGCGCTGGCTGCCGGTGCAATGGCAGTGGCGCAATTTCGTCGACATGTGGGACGCGGCCAACTTCGGTGTCGCGCTGCGCAACAGCGCGATCATCAGCTTCCTGTCTACCGCGCTCGCACTCGCGGTGAGCCTGCCCGCCGCTTACGCGCTCGCGCGCTTCCCGTTTCGCGGACGCGGCCTGTACCGGCAGTTCCTGCTCGTCACACAGATGCTTTCGCCGATTCTGCTGGTGGTGGGCCTGTTCCGGCTCGCCGCGATGATTCCGTGGGGCGACGGCAACCTGGTCGATTCGAGGATCGGCGTGATCGTGTCGTATGCCGCGTTCAACATCGCCTTCGCGGTGTGGATGCTGTCGTCGTACTTTCAGACCGTGCCGCAGGATCTCGAGGAATCCGCGTGGCTCGAAGGCTGCAGCCGCATGCGCGCGGTGTTCAAGGTGTTTCTGCCGCTCGCGGTGCCGGCGATCGTCGTGACCGCGATCTTCACGTTCATCAATGCGTGGAACGAGTTCGCGGTCGTCTATACGCTGATCCGCTCGCCGGAGAATAAGACGCTGACCGTGCAGGTGACCGATATGGTGGCGGGCAAGTACGTGGTCGAATGGCATCTGGTGATGGCCGCGACGTTGGGCGCGACGTTGCCGGTTTCGATCGTGTTTGCGTGGTTGCAGCGTTATATGGTGAAGGGGCTCGCGCTCGGCGCGGTGAAGTAAGCTGCTGCGCGGCGCGTGCCGCGCAGTGTTCGCTTGCGGCTCGCGCGTCAGTCGGCGCCGCGCACGATCCGCAGATCGCGCTCGACGCCATCGCCCAATGCGGCCAGCGCCTTCTTGTACTCCTCGCTTTCATAAGCGGCCACGGCCTGCTCGTAGGTCGGGAATTCGATCACGACCGTGCGCTCCTTCAGGCCCTGCTCGCGCGCCTCGTCCGCCACACCGCGTACCAAGAACTTGCCGCCCGCCGCCGCTACCGCGGCCGGGGCCAGTTGCGCGTACGCGGCCAGTTTCTGCGGGTCGTTCGTCTTGCGGTACGACGACACCCAATAACCTTTGCTCATTCCAATCTCCTTGTTTGATTAACTAACGCGGGACCAAAGCAGTCGCGGGCTTACATGGTAGCAAAGAGGCGCAGATTCGTTCTTCGCGTGGTTCGCTATTGAACGTTTTGTGCACTAGGATTGCTTGTGCACATTTCAGGTGACGGACTATTCGAGGAGGCAGCGAATGAGCGAGCGATACGAGTCGTTTTGTGCTTGCTGTGGCGGTTCCGACCACCGGGCGATGAGCCGACGGACTTTCATCAGCCTGCTTGCGGGCAGTGCCGCCGGACTCGCGATGCCATCCGCGTTCGCGGCCGATACGCCCACCGTGCCCACGATAGCTTATGACTCGATTCCCAATCCCGTACGTTTGCCGAACGACATGTACTTCGGCGAATGCTCGGGCGTCGCGCTCAATTCGCATGGCCACATCTTCGTGCTGTCGCGCGGCAACACCAGCGGGCCCGCGTATGGCGCGGCCGCCGCGCAATTGCTCGAGTTCGCACCCGACGGACGGTTCGTGCGCGAGATCGGCCACAACCTGTATGCGTGGTCGTTCGCGCACACGGTGAAGGTGGACCGGCACGACAACATCTGGATCACCGACAAAGGCTCCGACATGGTGATCAAGTTCACGCCGGAAGGACGCGTCGCGATGGTGTTCGGCCGCAAGCAGGAGGCGTCCGATGAAGGCACCGCGCCGCTCAAGCATCCGAATCCGCCGCTGCCGTCCGAGCCCGGACGCTTTCGTCAGGTGACCGACGTCGCGTGGGACAAGGCGGGCAACACCTATATCAGCGACGGCTACATCAATTCGCGCGTCGCGAAGGTCGATCGCGACGGCAACTGGCTGAAGTCATGGGGTGATCGCGGCACGGGTCCGGGACAGTTTCATACGCCGCACAGCATCGCGGTCGATGCGAACGACCACGTGTACGTCGCCGATCGCAGCAACAGGCGCATCCAGGTGTTCGATACCGAGGGCACGTTCCTGCGCCAGTTCACGATCGACGTGCCGGTGCCGCCGGACGCGCGCCCCGCGATCGGCAACCTGCCGAGCGAAGCGGACATCGCGGCGGGCACGTTCGCGCCGGGCTCGCCGTGGGCGATCTGCATTTCGCCGGGACCGCACCAGGTGCTCTATAGCGCCGATGCGTTTCCGGGCCGGATCTACAAGATGACGCTCGACGGCAAAGTGCTCGGCGTACTCGGCAAAGCGGGCAAACAGCCGAAGCAGTTCGGCTGGATTCACCAGATGGCGTGTCCTGCGGCGAACGTTTTATTCGTTGCGGAGTTGCTGAACTGGCGTATTCAGAAACTGGTTCTGCGTGCGTAACGGTCGTAGGGCCGTGGGCCGTAGGGCCGCCGCGATGCGCGACGGGCGGCCCTTATTCTTCGCCGACCGGTCCCGTCGATGTCAAGCCGTCTCAGTCGTAGTGACGATGCTTGTGATGGTGCTTGCCCGATTGGTAGCCGCGGGAGTAGTCGTTGGCATATGAGTTCGAGCGCGAGACGTTGCCGCCGAGCGCCGAACCCGCGCCGCCGCCGAGCGCCGCGCCGACGAGCCCGCCGGTGCGGCCGCCCATCGCGTTGCCGGCCGCGGTGCCCGCCCCGCCACCAAGCGCGCCGCCGATGATCGCGCCGGTGCGTTCGCGGCGATTCGACGTGACCGCGCCGCCCGCCCCGCCGCCCACTGCGCCGCCGATCACCGCGCCGGTGCTACCGCCCACCGCGCCGCCGACTGCCGCGCCAGCGACGCCACCGAGCGCGCCGCCGAGCATGTTGTTCATATCACCGGCGAGTGCCGGCAACGACGCCGCGGCGCTCAATGCAGCCACGGCAACCATCTGGATGATTTTCTTCGACATATCGGGTCTTTGTTTTAGTGAGACGGCGCCGAGTATAGCGGGGCTTCGGAAAGGGCTTTGTAACCACGACAGTCCGTGGCGGTAAGACGTGTAACAAAATGAATGGGGCATTGTTTTTTGCAGGGACCATGGAAAAACAAGGGCCGCTCGTGATGAGCGGCCCCTGGAATTTGAATGCCGATCAGTGAATCAAATCTATCTTTCTACCCGCGCCGCTTCTTCCGCAATCCAATCGTCTCGAACAGTTCATACTCCGGTGTCGGCGTCTGATCCGCGCCCGGCGCATGGTAGTAGTTCATCGTGATCGTGGTGTCGCCGCCGGGCTGCCCGGGATCGTAATCGAACACCGCGATGCCGTAGCCGGTGCCGGTGTCGCGTTGCGCTGACCATATCGCGTCTTCGACCGCATCGGCGCTCGCGCGCACGAACGTGCCCGCGGTCGTCGACGGCATCGGGCGATTCGGCTTCGTGAAGATGCGCGCCTGCGGCAGGCCTGTGCCGGTATCGACGCCGTACACGTCGAGCGGCGCGCTCGTGCCGCCGCCGCCGAGAATCAGGTGGATCGTGCCGTGGCTCGTATCGAACGTCGATGCACCCGCCGATACCGCCGACATGATCGGCTTGGGCTGCAACGTATCGACCGGGCGCCCCGTCGCGATGTCGCTGCCCTTGTTGTGATTGCAACCGCGCACCGGATAGCTGCGCTCGTAGTCGTGATCGTGACCGCACAGCACGAGGTCCACACCATAGCGATCGAACAGCGGCAGCCACGCTTCGCGAATGCCCTTGTCGGAACCGTTGCCGGTCTTCGACGAACTGAGCGCGTCCTGATGCATCTGCACGATGATCCAGTCCACGCCGTCATCGTGCGACGCATGCTGTAGCACCTTTTCGAGCCAGCGCGTCTGCTCGCCATTGCTGTAGCCGCGCACGTACAGCGACGTGCCCGCCGGAATCGGCGGATTGCCGGTACTCGCCACCGGCGTCAGCGATGCCGGCCCGGCGACGAAAGCGGCGGCATCCTGATAGACGACGTCGTCCGCATCGAGCGAAATGAACAGCACCGAGCCGACGCGGAAGCTGTACCAGCGGCCCGGAAAACGCGTGTGATTATCGGGCAGCGCGTAGCGCGACAGATACGACGCAAGGCCTTGCTCGCCATTGTTGAATTCGAGTTCGTGATTGCCTGGACACGGCATCCACGGCCGGTTCGACGCCGACGTCTGCGCGTTGTTGCCGAAGTCGCGCCACACCTCGGGCTGGTGCATCGGGCTCAGATTCGCGTAGCACAGGTCACCGTTCAGCAGATGGAACAGCGGCTGGAAGCGCTCGACGGCCGCCACCGCGAAGCGGCTTTGCGGCGACGACAGCACCCAGTTCGTATTCGGCGTCGCGAGATCGCCGTAGCTCGTCCAGCGAAATGGCGCGCGGCCGCGCGGCGCGGTGCGAAAACTCGCGGTGAAGGGTTGCGATGCGTTGCTGTCGTTATCGGCCGTCACTTCGTACTGATAGCTCGTGTCGGCCTTGAGCTCACGCACGCGCGCGTGATAATTGAATACGACCTCGCCGTTGATGCCGTCGGTGTAAGTGCTTTGCACCGCGTGCACCGTATGTTTCGCGTGGTCCCCGCTGTTCACGCCGCTCACCCGAACCTGCGGATTGACTGCGGGCGCGAGCGACGACCACGACACGGTGACTTCGCTCGTCGGGTCGCTGCCCCAGGTCAGATGGATCTGTTCGGGCGTGCCATCGGGTGCGCCGCTATTCGCGCCGCGCGCGGTCGACGCGAGCGCGCCCGCCGCCGTCGCGAGACTCGATACGCCGGCGAACTTCAGAAAGCCGCGACGCGATACGATCGATGCGCCGTGTTCATCGGCAGGCGTTGTCTTGACGATTTTTCTGTTCGACATGTCCGGTATTGTTGTTCAGGTGGAAGAATGCCAGCGCACAACAACGCCCCGCGGGGCGAGCGCGGACGGAAAGTGACGGACGATCGTAGCCGGACGGCGATGACAGCCCGATGAAAACATCGGGTGAGCAGCGGAAGGAGAGGTTCGATATCGAAAGGTTTACAAAAACAAATTGCCGGTGCCGCGCGTGATTCGATCACGCGCATGCAACCGGCAATCCGTTTGACGTCCGTTCAGGTCTGCGAGCTTGAATCGTCCGCGGCTTGAGCGTTGTCGGCGTCGGCCTGCTTCTCTTCTTCTTTCTTTTCCACCAGCGATTCCAGCTTGCCGGCACCCTCGAACCCGGCGATAGCGGCCACGCCTTTGGTCAACAGACCCGCTTCGGGATCGACTTTCTCCGCAGCTTCCACGGCGGCAACCGCACCGGCAATCTTGCCCACTTCGTCCAGCAGTCCCATATCGCACTCCCACAAAAATAAATGAAACTGCATCCTCTCACGAACTTTATGGCATGTCGTCAAATGTTACATCGCTTAACGATGAAGCTTTCCGAGTGAAATTTAAATGGCTGCGTCACACCCGGGCGGGCGGCTGCGGATTGTTCGCGGGATTCGTGTCGTACCTCGAAACGCGAAGAATGCCGTTCGTGTCGATCAGCTTTGACAAGCCGGCCTCGAGGGCATCCGCCACCTCCTTGCCATACACTTCGTCGCCGTTCACATAGAGCGTGAACGATTGCAGGTACTTCGCTTTCTTTTCCGGATTCCCGATGGTCTGCCGCGTCCATTGATAAAGCGGGTAATTCTCGGTACCGATTCTTTCGGCTTCGCTGACATAGTCGGCGAATGCATCGAACTGGCATTTGAGCGTGGCGTGATGCGCTTGCAGGACGGCACGAAGCGCTGGATGCGCGGCGCACGACGGGTCCGCGCGCAGCGAGTCGGCGAGTTCCGCCGATGCGGTGATACGCAACTGGAATTGCCAGGGAGACGACATCTCGACCTCGATCGTGTCGGTAACGGATATCAAAAGTCAGCGGGCGCGGCCTTGTCGGCAACACGCGCGTCGAGCACCGCTTCGCACTGCTCGATTTCGTCGTTGCACATCGGCTTGCCTAGCAGATAACCCTGCGCATGCGTGCAACCGCATACGCGCACGAAATTGAGCTGCTCCTGGTTTTCGATGCCCTCGGCCGTGGTCGGCATGCCGATTTCGCGCGCAAGCGCGACGATGCCGCGCACCACGGCCGCCGATTCCCGCCCATGCACGGACTCGCGGACGAACGAGCTGTCGATCTTCAGTTTGTCGAACGAGAAGCGCACGAGCGTCGACATCGTCGAAAAGCCGGTGCCGAAGTCGTCGAGCGCGAGCCCGATGCCCAATGCGCGCAACCGGGTGATATTGCGGCGAGTCACTTCGTCGTCGTTCAATAGCGCCGTTTCCGTGACTTCGAGATTGAGCCGCGTCGGCGGAAGCTTCGTTTTTCGAAGTATTGCCGTGACCGTCGATGCAAACGATTCCTCGCGCAACTGAACCGGCGATACGTTGACCGCGACGATCACCTTGTCGCGCCACGCCGCCGCAGCCATGCACGATTGCAGCAGCACCCATTCGCCCAATGCGAGGATCAGGCCGGTGCGCTCGGCGGTGGGAATGAACGCGGACGGCGACAACTCGCCGCGCGTCGGATGGGTCCAGCGAATCAGAGCCTCGCGGCCCGCTACTGCGCCGGTATTCAGATCGACGATCGGCTGATATTCCATGCGCAAACCGTTGAACGACTTCAGCGCGCCTTCGAGGTCACTGCGCAACAGGCTCAGGCTTTCGTCGGACACGTGCTGCTCGGCATCGAAAATCGCGAACGCGCTTTTGCCGCTTCGCTTGACGCCATACAACGCGCGGTCGGCGCAGATCAGCAATTGCGGGCCCGTTTTCGCATGTTCGGGATAAAGCGCGATGCCGACGCTCGCGCCGATATGGACGAGCGCTTCACTCAACACGAACGGCCGCGCCAGCGTTCTGACGATGCGATCGGCCAGCACGCGCACATCGCGAAGCTGCCCGGTGTCGTCCGAAATCGCGACGAACTCGTCGCCGGACAGACGGCCAACCTGATCGCCGCTCGGCAGCAGATCGCGCAAACGTGTCGCCGCTTCCTGAAGAATCTGGTCGCCGGCGGCATGGCCGAGACTGTCGTTGATCGCCTTGAAACCATCGAGGTCGATCAGCAGCACCGCGAACGCCTCGCCCTGCCGCGTCGAATGCTCGCCGCTGCGTTCGAGCAGCAATTCGCTGATACGCGCGCGATTCGGCAAACCGGTCAGGCTGTCCTGGCGCGCGAGGCGATGACTGTTTTCGCGCGCGAGCAGCAACGCGACGGTGTCGCGATTACTGCGCAGCGCGACCGTGAAAAAGCCGGCCGCGCAAAACGGCGCCTGAAATAGCAGCACGAGCTTGCCGTTGCCCGGCGACATCGCCGCGCCGATACTCAGAAAGCTGAGAATAAACACGATCTGCAATAACGCGAGCCGCGGCGTGCTCGCATTGCGGCCGGCCAATCCGCCGATCACACCGACCGCGCAAACGTTTCCAAGCAGAAATAGCGTGGGACTTGCGCTGATATTGCATAGCAATGTGCCGAAGCCGAATAGCGCGCTCCACAACAGACTCGCGAGAATAAACGCGGAAGTCGGGGTGGGCAGCCCTTGCGCGGCGCGCTTGCGGCATAGCCAGATCAGCAGGAGCCGCGCGATCAGCAACGCGACGACCGCAATGCCCCACGCGGCATACAGCGGAATCGGGTAAAGATAATACGCGGTCGCGCAAACGCTGATTTCGCAAATCGACGCAAAAACGATCGATGCGGTCCGCGTGAACAGGTTGGCAAGCAGAATCTGCCGGTTATCCGGACTCAGGTTCTGGGCCGTGGACACGACCCACCTGAAAAATGGAGACCTTGGTTCGGTAAAAGCCATGACCTGCGCATTCGACGGTGGGTGGGTCCGAATCGGCATGCGAATGGACGGCTCGTGCAGCGATCACATAAGCATAAAATATCAGATTAATGCAGGCAATGGCAGCCGTTGCGGAACGGCAATAAAAGAGAGGAAGAGCGCGGCTCTTCCTCTTTGATGATTTCCAGCAGCCTCGGCTTCCCGAGTCGCGATTGCCGGCCTTGCCTAGTCGTACAGCACGGCTGCGATCTTCGGATCGTTCATATTGGTCTTGTCGTACCAGTAGAAGCCGGTGTCGACCTTCTTCGGCAGCTTCTCCCCGTGCAGCGCCTTGACCGCCGAGTCGACCGTGCATTTGCCGATACCGACCGGATTCTGCGTAATCGCGCCGGCCATCAGGCCCGACATAATGTTCTCCTTCTGCTCCTTGCCGGAGTCGAAGCCGATCAGCACGAGTTTCTTACCCGATTCCTTGACGCCGATCGCCGCGCCTTCCGCGGAACCTTCGTTCGCACCGAAGATGCCCTTCAGGTTCGGATTGGCCTGGATCATTGCCTTGGCGATTTCCGCGGACTTCAGGTGATCGCCGGCGCCGTATTGCACGGACACGATCTTGATGTTCGGATGCTTCGACTTCATCTGGTTCAAGAAACCGTCGCGGCGATCGACACCGGTGCGGCTCGTCTGATCGTGCACGATCACGCCGACTTCGCCAGAATTGCCGATCAGCTCGGCCATCTTGTCGGCGGCGAGCGCGGCGGCGGCGACGTTGTCCGTCGAGCAGGTCGTCAAAGGAATATCGCTGTCGACGCCCGAGTCGAATGCGATCACCGGAATCTTCTGGTTCTGGGCGCGCTTGAGCAAGGGGATGGCCGCCTTGCTGTCGAGCGCGGCGATACCGAGCGCCTGCGGTTTCTTCGCGAGCGCGGCCGACAGCATGTCGATCTGCTTGTCGACCATCGCTTCCGTTTCCGGTCCCTCGAACGTGATCCTGACGTTGTTCGCTTTCGCGGACTGCTCGGCGCCCGATTTGACGGCCTGCCAGAACTGGTGCTGGAAGCCCTTCGAAATAAGCGGAATATACGGCTCGTCCGCATACGCGAGACAACTTCCGCCGACGAGCGCACCGACACCGACCGCGACACCGATTAGTCTTCTCTTCAACATGGGGCCTCCTCCAATGGTTGGGCTATCAAGCCGCTATCGAGCTTCAGGGGGAGCCTTCGCGCGCCCCTCTCGCTCATGGTTCTGGGTTTGCTGCTTATTTGCCGCCTATTTGCTGCTTCGTTGTTCCCGCGTCAACTGCTCCGGCTGCGCCGCAGGATGTCCGCATACACCGCCAGAATGATGATCAGACCCGTCACGACGATCTGCCACTCCTGCGCGACCGACATGATGCGCAGTCCGTTGGTCAGCACGCTCATGATGAAAGCACCGATGATGGTGCCGAGTATCGTGCCCGAGCCGCCGCTCAACGAGGTGCCTCCGATCACGACCGCCGCGATCGCATCGAGCTCGTAGCCCTGACCGAGCGCCGGTTGCGCCGAATTCAGCCGCGACGCGATCAGCAGACCCGCGATACCGCAGATCGAGCCGCCCACGCCGTAAATCGCGATCTTCCAGCGATCGACATTGACGCCCGAGAGCCGCACCGCTTCCTCGTTGCTGCCGAGCGCGAACGTATAGCGGCCGAGTGCGGTGCGATTGAGCGTAATAGAACTGACGATCGCAAGAAAGAACAGGATCAGTACCGCATTCGGAATCGGCACGCCCGGCAGGAAATAGCCGATCAGCGAGTCCTGGGAAATACGGTAGAAGTTCTCGGTATCGGTGAAATAGATCGGCTTGTCCGCCGATACGACGAGCGAAAGCCCTTTGAGCAGCATCATCATGCCGAGCGTCGCGATGAATGGCGGGATCTTCATTTTCGCGGTCAGCGTGCCGGATACCGTGCCGCATACCGCGCCCGTCGCGAGTGCCGCGAGTACGCCCATCCACATCGGCAGATGCCAGTAAGTGAGAAACACCCCGCAAATCACGGCGGTAAACGTCATCAACGTACCGACCGACAGATCGATGCCGCCCGTGATGATCACGAACGTGGCGGCGATCGCCAGCACGCCGTTCACCGCGGTCGCCTGCAAAATACCAAGGATGTTGTCCATCTGCATGAATGCCGGCGACGCGAAGCTGAAGAACACCAGCAGCAGGATGAGGCTCGCGAACGCGAGCATCTTTTGCACCGCGGTCGGCGCGAAAATGCGCGCTTTCAGGCCGGAAGTGCGTCTTTCGTTGTCCAGCGTCGCTGTATCCGTTTGCAATGTCATGTCATAGACCTCTTCAGGCTTGTGCCGTTTTCAGGGTTTCGCGTTGCGTCGCGAGATGCATGATGCGCTCCTGCGTCGCTTCGCTGGCGGACAGCTCGCCGGTAATGCGGCCTTCGCACATCACGACGATGCGGTCGCTCATGCGCAGAACCTCGGGAAGCTCGGAGGAGATCATCACGATCGCCTTGCCTTGCGCCGCCAGCGAGCGTAGCAGCTTGTAGATTTCGCTTTTCGCGCCGACATCGATGCCGCGCGTCGGTTCGTCGAAGAACAGCACGTCGCAATCGCGCTCGAGCCATTTCGCAATCACGATCTTTTGCTGATTGCCGCCGGACAGGAGCCGCACCTGCTGAGTCGCTGAAGGCGTCCGAATTGCGAGCAGCTTGATGAAGTGCCGCGCTCTTTTGCGAATCTGCCCGCCGCGCAGGAACATATTGAATGACAGGAACTTGCCGAGATCGGACATCACGATGTTCGATTCGACGTCCATTCCCGTGGCGAGGCCGAAGCGCTTGCGATCTTCGGACAGGTAGCCGATGCCGCGCCTGACCGCATCACTGGGCTTTTTGATCGACGCCTTCGCGCCCTTCACGAAAATCTCGCCCGATTCGACCGGATCGGCGCCGAATACCGCGCGCGCGACCTCCGTGCGGCCTGCTCCCATCAGGCCGGCGAAGCCGAGTATTTCGCCCTTGCGCAATTCGAAACTGACGTCGCGCACCAGCGGACCGGCAACGAGATTTCTCACTTCGAGCGCGAGTTCGCCTTTCATCGGCGCGCTCTCGACCGGCATCAAGTCGCTCAGCGTGCGTCCGACCATCATGCCGATGATCGTCTCGACACTGGTACCCTCGGTCGGCACGGTGGCCACATACTCGCCGTCGCGCATCACGGTGACGCGATCGGTGATCTGCTTCAACTCGTCCATCTTGTGCGAGATATAGACGACGCCGACGCCACGCTCTTTCAATTGACGGATGATCCGGAACAGTTCCGCGATCTCGGCATCGTTGAGCGCGGACGTGGGCTCGTCCATGATCAGCACGCGCGAATCGAAAGACAGTGCTTTCGCGATCTCGACCATCTGCTGACTCGCCACGGTCAACGTGCCGACCATCGTGCGCGGATCGAGTTTCACGTGCATGCGGGCGAGGATCTCGCTTGCCTGCGCATTCAGTTTGTCTTCGTCGAGGAACAGACCGAGACCTTTGCGCGGCTCGCGGCCGATAAAGATGTTCTGCGCGATGCTCAGATGATTCATCAGTTGCAGTTCCTGATGAATGATGCCGATGCCGACCGCCTGCGCGTCGCGCGGACTTTGAAAATCGACGGGTTTCCCGTCGAAGATGATTTCGCCGGAATCGCGCGTATAGACGCCGGCGAGAATTTTCATCAGCGTCGACTTGCCCGCGCCATTCTCGCCCATCAGCGCGTGGACCTCGCCGGCCATGAGTTCGAACCGGACGTCATGAAGCGCTCTGACGCCCGGAAAGCTCTTGCAAAGCTTGTTGACGGAAATGAGTGGGTTCATGTGCTGATCTGTCGACGGCTGCCTATATCACCAACGCTTTTGCGGTGGAGCTTTTTACGGCTTGAACAACGGCTTTCATGCCAGCTTTCATTCAAGGCGCGAACAGGTCGGGCCGCTCTTTTGCGGACCGGTGCAATTCGGCGACGACCTGGTCGAGATGATCGTGCATCGCTTTCGCGGCCGCATCGCTGTCGCCGGCGCAAAGAGCCTTGAAGATGGTCTCATGCTCTTCGAGCGTATGCACGACCCGTTCGGGACTCGAGAGCAATTGCCTCGCGCGATCCAGCGCATTGCGCGATACGGAGACGATTTCCTTCACGCGCGGCAGTTTCACCGCGTCGAGCAGGATTTCATGGAAAGCCAGATCGAGCGCGTGAAACGCGAGACGTTCGCCACTTCCGGCCAGACTGCGCTGCTGATCGAGGTTGCTGGCCAATGCGTCGAGCGTCGCCCGGTCGCGCATCAGCGCCACGCCACGCACCGTCTCGACTTCCAGCGCGCTGCGGATGAATAGATGCTGGCGGATGTCGTCGAGCGCAATCGGTTTGACGCGCGTGCCGCGCTGCGGCAATACCTCGACGAGACCCGCATGCGCAAGCCTCGCCAACGCGGATGACACCGGAAAGCGCGACACCCCCATCCGTTCGCACACGGCGATCTTGTCGATCATCATGCCGGGTTCCAACGCCAACGTAACAATCGCTTCTCGCAACGCCGCCTCGACCGCGTCGGTCAGGCTGCCGCGCTCGCCGCCGCCGACTTTTTGCAGTGCGACATACGGATCACCGGCGGCATTCTCAAGTTCGGTCGAGGAATTCACGAAGGCCTTGATTTCGAGAAGACATGCTAGCATGCTAGAAAGTGAATGCCGTGTTGTCAACGCGTACAAATGCCTGGGGATGCCTAGGGATGCCTGGTATCTGAGAACTACGGGCTTACCCGTACGGGCGGCAGGAACGCGCACATATAGACGTGCGCCGATAGCGATCCGTCTGCGTCCGCAGACGACAAGCCGATAGCCATAGCCCCGGAGGGCGCGCAGATGACCACGATCACCAGGCTGTCCGTTCGGGACATCCGGTTTCCAACTTCACGTTCGCTGGACGGCTCCGACGCGATGAATGCCGCGCCGGACTACTCCGCCACCTACGTCACGCTCGAAACCGACACACCGAATCTCACCGGCCACGGCCTCACGTTCACGATCGGTCGCGGCAATGAAATCTGCGTGTCGGCCGTGAATGCACTGACGCCGCTGATCGTCGGCAAAAAGCTCGAAGACATCGCCGCAAATATGGGCGCTTTCTGGCGCGCATTCACTTCGGATAGCCAACTACGCTGGATCGGTCCGGACAAAGGCGCGATTCATCTGGGCACCGCGGCGGTCGTCAACGCGGTGTGGGACCTGTGGGCGAAATCCGTCGGCAAGCCGGTCTGGAAGCTGCTGGTCGACATGAGCCCGGAAGAACTCGTGCGCTGTCTCGACTTTCGCTACGTGACCGATGCGATCACGCCGCACGAAGCACTCGCGATGCTGCACCGGCACGCCGGGACCAAAGGCGAGCGCGAAAAGGAAATGCTCGCGCACGGCTATCCGGCCTATACCACCTCCGCGGGCTGGCTCGGTTACGACGACGACAAGATTCGCCGTCTCGCGCGCGAAGGTGTCGCGCAGGGATGGACGCATTTCAAGCAGAAGGTCGGCGGCGATCTGGAAGAAGACGTGCGGCGCGCGCGCATTCTGCGCGAAGAGATCGGCGAGAACCTGAAGCTGATGATGGACGCGAACCAGGTGTGGGACGTCGATGAGGCGATCGCGAACATGCGCCGTCTCGCCGAGTTCGACCCGTGGTGGATCGAGGAGCCCACGAGTCCCGACGACATCCTCGGTCATGCGGCGATTCGACGGCGGCTCGGTTCGATTGGCGTCGCAACTGGCGAGCATTGCCACAATCGGGTGATGTTCAAGCAACTGCTGCAGGCGCAAGCCATCGACTTTTGCCAGATCGACAGTTGCCGGCTCGGCGGACTCAATGAAGTGATCGTCGTACTGCTGATGGCCGCGAAGTTCGGTGTGCCGGTGTGCCCGCATGCGGGTGGCGTCGGTTTGTGCGAGTATGTCCAGCATATTTCGCTATTCGACTATATCTGCGTGTCGGCCTCGCTCGAGAATCGCGTGCTCGAATATGTCGATCATTTGCACGAGCATTTCGTGGATCCCGTCGTGATTCGCAACGGGCGCTACATGCCGCCGCAAAGGGCGGGGTATAGCATCGAGATGTTGGATGAGTCGTTGGACCGGTACTGGTTTCCCGAAGGACAAGCGTGGCAGGAATAAAGCCGGACGGTAAGGGTTCTATTTGCGTCGTTTCAGGCGTATAACGGCAAACTTCACTCACGCTGTTATCGCTCGATTCGATGCGCGCCACCCGCCCCTTACCCTCTCTGCTTTCGCTGCGCGCCATTGAACTCACCGACAAAGGCCGCGCGTACTGTGCGAAAGTCCACGCGGCTTTCGAACTGTTGCGACTCGGCACCAGCGAAGTCCGCGCATTCTCGACCGAACGTAAAGCGCTGAGTGTCGGCCTGCTGTCTTCATTCGCGAGCCGCTGGCTTGCGTCGCGAACGTCTGAATTCAACTCATACACTCGGAGCCGCCAATGTCTTCTCCGCTGTCGCCCGCTGTCATCGACGCAATGCGCGCCCGCACACCCGGCGTTCGCAGTACCACGCACTTCAATCATGCGGGCGCGTCGCTGCCGTCGGCCGCCACGCTCGAAGCGATTCACGCGCATCTGTTGCGCGAAGCCTCGATGGGCCCCATGGAAGCGGGCGCGGCTGCCCGTGAACAGACCGAACGGGCGCGCACGCTCGCCGCGCGACTGCTGAACGCCCAGCCGGTCGAGATCGCGTTGACGACAGGCAACTCGCCGGGATGGGGTGCCGCTTTCGCGGCATTGGGTCCATGGCGCGCAGGACAACGCATCCTCGTTGCGCGGCACGAATGGGGCGGCAATCTCGCGACGATGCGTCTGGTGGCGCAGCGCGCGGGTGCATCGATCGAGACGATTCCGTCCGATGCCAGCGGCAGGGTCGATCCTCGCGCGCTCGAAGCGATGCTCGACGACCGGGTCCGACTGATTGCGCTCACGTGGCTGCCGGCCAATGGCGGACTGATCAATCCAGCCGCCGCGATTGGGCGCATAGCACGCCATCACGGCATTCCGTATTTCATCGATGCGGCGCAGGCCGTCGGACAACTTCCGATCGACGTCGCCGAGGTCGGCTGCGATGTGCTGGCGGGCGCGGGCCGCAAGGCGCTGCGCGGACCGCGCGGCACCGGATTGTTATATGTACGACAGGACTTTCTGCCTCACCTGATGCCGGCCTTCGTCGACACGCACTCCGCGCCGCTCGATGCCAATGGCGACCCTGTACTGCGCGACGATGCCGCGCGTTTGGAATCATCGGAAGCGTCGCTTGCGCTGCATTGCGGATTGGCGAATGCATTGGAGGAAGCGCTGGAAATCGGCATCGACAACATCCGCGCGCAGATCGATCGGACCGCGCAAACTTTGCGCGAGGAACTGGCCGCGATGCCGGGCGTTTCCGTACTCGACCAGGGTGTCGAACGATCCGGGCTGGTGTCGTTCAACGTCGCCGGACTCGACGCGATGTCAGTGCGACGCGCGTTGGCGACACAGGGCATCGCGATCGGTTCGAATGGCGTCGCCTATACGCCGTTCGATATGACGAGCCGAGGACTGACACAGATCGCCCGCGCGTCGGTCAGCTACCTGACCACCAACGCCGAAGTTGATAAATTACTCGCTGGGATACGGACGTTGATGCGTTGAGTACTCGAGTCATAGAGAACATTGCGTCAGTCAAATGAATAGAAGCGCCTCTTTCAACTCAATCGGCCGCACACGACCATGAACTCCGCGTCATCGCACCGCCTCGATTTATCAGCTCACACCCCAGTTGGTCTGGGCGCGGTCGGCACCGTATCGGCGCTAGGCTGCCTGCTTGCCTGTGAGATGGCCAATCCGCACTGGTGAAAGACCGCACAAAAACGGAGCCCCTATGCCACAACAGCCCTTCCAGCTCTACACCGACGCGCAGTTCGCGAGCCCTTACGCGATGTCCGTCTTTGTCACGCTTCACGAGAAGCGCTTGCCGTTCGAGCTTTCGACCGTCGATCTCGCGAGCAAAGCGAATCACGCGTCGGACTATGCGGCCCGCTCTTTGACGCGGCGCGTGCCGACGCTGATATACGAAGACTTCGCGTTGTCGGAATCGTCGGCAATTACCGAGTACCTCGACGAGGCTTTTCCGCAGACGCCGGTTTATCCGCGGGATCGACGTCTGCGCGCGCGAGCGCGCCAGGTGCAGGCCTGGTTGCGCAGCGATCTGCTGCCGATCCGCGAGGAGCGTTCCACCGAAGTGATTTTCTACGGATCACGCCGCGGCCCGCTTTCCAGCACCGCACAAGAAGCGGCACAAAAACTTTTCGCCGCCGCCGATGCTCTGCTTCCAGCCCATTCGCCAAATCTGTTCGGTGAATGGTGCATCGCGGACATGGACCTTGCATTGATGCTCAATCGGCTCGTTCTGAATGGCGATCCCGTTCCACACAAGCTCAAGGAATACGCCACGCAACAATGGCGGCGCGCCAGCGTGCAACAGTGGGTCCAATTGGAACGTCCACCACTCTGAAGTTAACGGGTGTGGCCGCCCCCCATGCCGAAAAGCCATCGAAAGAAGCGGCAAAGAACCGCAAAAAATCTCAGTCGGGGCGCATTAAAGAAATATGGCAAATACAAATATTACGTTCGCGTTCTATCCGATTTTCTCTGCTCCGCCATTGCGCGATTTCTCGCCCGCTCCCTTTGCTGTTTGACGCGCACGATTGTGACAACGATCAACACGATTGCCAGCAATGTCAGTTCGATCATTGCAGGAATTCGAATGGGGTCATAAAACATGACGGGCCTCCGTACATGGTTCCATCATAGTACGCAGGCAACAAAACTTTGGAGTATTGCGCTGCACCATTGCAATCTTATCGTCGCCATTACAGCAGCTTTATCCAACCGGATAAATCCGCGACTGACAAATTGCAAACATTCTGTCACGCAGAAACTTACAGCATTCAGATAGCTGTCCCTAAACAGTTTATTTGCGCTAGAGTACAGAAGCGATCAGTTTGGATCGTGAATCGTCCCGACAATTCAAAGGTGTTTTCTGCCACGCGTTTGGTTGCGTGTACTCAAGAAGCACCTGGACTCGTTGAAGACATCGCGCCATGCCATATTTCCCTGTCGCCTACTGTGGTCCCGCGGCTGTCCCCGCAAGCCTGTGGCTGCGCTGGAATACAGATCCGCCGTTGCTCGTCGCGCTCGCGGCGCTCGCATGGGTCGTGGCTAGTGGCCGCTCGGCGAATGCGCGGGCGGGATGGGTCGCCGTCGCGCTGATGGCCGTCGTGTTCGTGTCACCGCTGTGCGCGTTGTCGTCGGCATTGTTCTCCGCGCGCGTCGCTCATCACATCATTCTGATCGCTGCCGTCGCCCTCCTGCTCGCCCTCGCGTTTCCGCTGCCGCGCCTCGCGCATCCGCCGCTCGTGCCGGTGGTCGCCGCGCATGCGGTGATCCTCTGGCTGTGGCATGCGCCGGGGCCCTATGCGTGGGGACTGTCCACCGTACCCGGCTACTGGCTGATGCAGTTCACGTTGCTCGGCAGTGCATGGCTGATGTGGCGCAGCATCTTCTCGCCGTTGCTGCCGACCGGCCCCGCGCTGATGGCGCTCGTCGCGACGATCGGCCATATGGGCCTGCTCGGCGCGTTGATCGTGTTCGCGCCGGTGCCGCTCTACGTCGTGCACTTCGCGACCACCGCCGCGTGGGGCCTCACCCCGCTCGCCGACCAGCAACTCGCCGGACTGTTGATGTGGGTACTAGCGATGATCCCCTATCTCGCGGCAGGACTTTCGCTCGTCTGGTCGAGCCTGCGCGTCGGAGAACCCGCACTGTGACGACCCTTCTGAAGTTCATTCATCTGGCCGCGATCTCGATCTGGTCGGGCGGTCTGATCGTGCTGCCGTATCTGTTCTGGCAACGCCGTGGGCTTGCGGCGGGCACCGAGCTCGACCGGCTGCACCGCATCACGCGGCTCGTGTTCGTGGAACTGACCTCGCCCGCCGCTTTCGTCGCGATTGCGAGCGGCACCGTGCTGATTTTTCTGCAGGCCACCTTCGTCGAGTGGTTCACCGCGAAGATGGTGTTCGTCGGCATCATGGCGATGCTGCACGTGCTGGCCGGCCTCTTGCTGCACGATCTTTATCTGCCCGGCGGCCGGTTCAGCTCTGCCTCGGCGATCACGCTAACCATCGCTTATCTGATCGTGATCGTCGCGATCATCTGGATCGTGCTGGCCAAGCCGCACATCGACTCGAACATGCTGGCCCCGCATCTGTTCGAGCCGGGCGCACTTGGCCGGTGGCTGCATCATTCCTTCGGCGAAACCAGAATCCCCACGCCATGATCGAACACGAGCTTGCCTCCATGCCACCCGGCGAAGCCCGTCATCACCGAGCTGAGCACCGACAGCACGAGACCATGCGGCAGGATCTCATCCGGGTACAGAAGCCGCAGGCCCCAGTTCGCGCCCGCGAGCGCAACGAGCGTCATCGCGGCGACCGCATGCGACCAGCTCGCCTCCTTCAGGCGAATGCCGCGCACGAGCAGCAGCTCGGCCGTGCCGACCGCGCTTGCGGCAACGCCGCTCCAGAACGCGAAGCCGGCAGCCCACAGTCCGGCGCGGATCCAGAACGGGTCGCCCGTCCACCAGTAGATCACGTCGACGCCCAACGTCGCGACGACGAACGCGATCGGGAAATGCACCATCATCACGTGAATCGGATGGCCGACGAGCGCCACCGCCGAGCCCTTGTCGAGCCGCAGCAGTTCGAGCGTCACTTCGCTTCGCGTCTCGGTGCCAGACTTGCCTTTGTTTGCCATGGTGCTGTGCCCTCGCGTCGAATGCCTGGTGGTGCAAACCATCAT
Source organism: Paraburkholderia podalyriae (assembly GCF_014397785.1). Taxonomy (GTDB): domain Bacteria; phylum Pseudomonadota; class Gammaproteobacteria; order Burkholderiales; family Burkholderiaceae; genus Paraburkholderia; species Paraburkholderia podalyriae. The sequence continues at coordinate 101,552 of NZ_VZQQ01000008.1, read as the reverse complement.
AGCTGCTTGCGTCTGACGGTCCAAGCAGCATCGCTCGCGGCGTTGTCCGGCTGCACCGGGCCACTGTCGACGCTCGAACCGTCGGGCCCGGCCGCCGCATCGATCGCCGGCTTGTGGTGGGTGATGCTGGCGGGCGCGGCGATCCTGTTCGCGATGGTGCTCGTGCTGTTTCTGTTGACGGTCTTCCGGCCAGGCTGGGGCTCGCGCGTGTCGCCCGCGCGCTGGGTCGTGCTCGGTGGTCTGGTGCTGCCCGCGGTGATCCTGATTCCGCTGATCTGCTACGCGCTGTACGCGGGCGAGTTGCTGCTGCCGCTGCGCGCACATGCGCCCGCGCGCATCGAGGCGATCGCGCAGCAATGGCGCTGGACTTTCCGCTATCCGGAACTCGGCAACGTCGAAACCGCAAACGTGCTGCATCTGCCAGCTGGCACACCAGTCGACATCGCGGTGACCAGCCTCGACGTCGTGCACGCGTTCTGGATTCCGCGCTTCGCGGGCAAGATCGACGCGGTCCCCGGCCACCACAATCTGCTGCGTATCCAGGCCGATCAGCCCGGCGAGTACGCCGGACAATGCAACCAGTTTTGCGGCATCGGTCACGCGGGGATGCACTTCACCGTGATCGTCGATCGTCCGGAAGATTTTCCGGCCGCAGTCAAAAGCGCCGCCGCCAGCGGGGAGGTGAAGAAATGAGTGTGCCCGTCGAGCCACCATCGCAGCGCATCAACGCGCTGCGGCTGCATCGCCAGCTTGCCGCGATCTGGGCCACCGGGCCGGGCGTGCAGAAGCTCGCCGCGGTCAACCATACGGTGCTCGGCATGCGCATGATGATCACGTCGTTCGTGTTCTTCGCAATCGCCGGGATTCTCGGCATGCTCACGCGCGTGCAGCTCGCCACACCGCATGCGGCCTTCATGGACGTGGAGACCTATAACCAGGTCTTCACGATGCATGGGTCGATGATGCTGTTCCTGTTCGCGATCCCGATGGTGGAAAGCTTCGCGGTCTATCTGACGCCGAAGCTTCTCGGCGCGCGCGACTTCGCGTTTCCGCGCCTGACCGCTTACGGCTACTGGTGCTATCTGTTCGGCGGCACGATCCTGACGGTGTCGCTGATTCTACGCAGCGCGCCCGACGGCGGCTGGTTCATGTACACGCCGCTCAGCTCCAACGTGTACACGCCCGGGTTGAACGCCGACGTGTGGCTGCTCGGTATCACGTTCGTCGAGATTTCGGCGCTGTCGCTCGCGATGGAAATCGTCGTGTCGATCCTGAAGTTGCGCGCGCCGGGTATGTCGCTGGATCGCATGCCGATCTTCGCGTGGTACATCCTCGTCACCGCGATGATGATGATCGTGGCGTTTCCGCCGCTGATTCTCGGCTCGATCCTGCTCGAGGTGGAGCGCGCGTTCAACCTGCCGTTCTTCGATCCGACGCGCGGCGGCGATCCGCTGCTGTGGCAGCACCTGTTCTGGCTGTTCGGCCACCCCGACGTGTACATCATCTTCCTGCCGATGGCCGGCGTGCTGTCGACGATGATCCCCGTGTTCGCGCGACGCAAGCTCGTCGGCTATCGCACGATCGTCGTCGCGATCATCGCACTCGCGTTCCTGAGCTTCGGCATCTGGGTGCACCACATGTTTACGGTGGGTATTCCACATCTGGCGCTCGCGTTCTTCTCGGCAGGCTCGGCGATCGTCGCGGTGCCCACCGCGATCCAGTTCTTCGCGTGGCTCGCCACGCTGTCGCACGGCCGCCCGCGTTGGGACGTGCCGATGCTGTACATCTTCGGCTTCTTTTTCGTGTTCACGTGCGGCGGCCTGACCGGCGTGATGCTTGCGATGGTGCCGTTCGACTGGCAGGCACACGACACCTACTTCGTCGTCGCGCATCTGCACTACGTGGTGGCCGGCGCGCTCGCGTTTCCGATGCTCGCGGCGTTCTATTACTGGCTGCCGCTGCTGACCGGCCGCACCGCCGTGCATAAACTTTCCGTGCCCGCGTTCTGGCTCGTGTTCATCGGCTTCAACATGACGTTCTTCATGATGCACCTGACCGGCCTGCTCGGCATGCCACGCCGCGTCTTTACCTATAGCGGCGACGAAGGCTGGAACTGGCTCAATCTGCTGTCGTCGGTGGGCAGTTTCGTGATGACGATCGGCTTCGCGCTCGTCGTGATCGACATCATCGCGCAGCTGCGCTTCGGCCAGCGCGTGCGACGCAATCCCTGGCAGTCGACCACGCTCGAATGGGCCATGCCGATTCCGCCCGCGCCGTATGCTTTCGCGTCGATTCCACACATGGACGCCGAAACCGAAAAAGTCCCGCCCGGCCAGCTCGCGACCTCGCTTGCGCGCGGCGAAGGCTATCTCGGCTTTACGCGCAACGGCTGGCAGGAGACGCTAGGCGTGCATATGACCTCGGGCGAGCCCGAACAGCTGATCGTGCTGCCGAACTCGACGTATCTGCCGCTCGTCACCGCGCTCGTGACCGCCGCGGCGGTGCTCGCGATGCTGTTCAAGTTCTATCTGCTGTCGGTCGCGTTCGCGTTCGTCACGTTTGGCCTCTTCATCTTCGCGGGCCAGAGCGCGGGCCACGCGCGCGACTATGGTGCGTTGCCGGTCGGCCGTGGCATCAGCGTGCCGCCGCATACCGAGGTGGCCGGTTCGCCGTCATGGCTTTCGATGATCTGCGCGCTGGTCGCGAACGGCACGCTGTTCACCTCGCTGATCTTCGGCACGTTCTATCTGTGGATTGCCGCGCCGAACTGGCCGGCCGCCGTGACGCCGCATCCGAGCCGCCTGCTCGCGCTCGTCGCGGCCGTCGCGCTCGCGGTGGCCGCAGCCGCCACGCGTGGCTCGTTGCGCGCGGCCGCCGCCGAGCGCAAACCGCACGGCACGATCGGACTGAGCGCGATCGCGCTGATCGTCGCGCTCGTCGCCTGCGTGATGCTGATCAACGGCGTGACACCGAATCCGCGCGAGCATGCGCTCGGCGCGACGGCTGCTGCGCTGCTCACGTACATCGCGGTTCACGCGGGCGTCGGGTTGTTGTTCCTCATCAGCAACGTGCTGCGCGTCGGCGCGGGCTTCGTTTCCGCTCGACGCCTGACCGATCTGCGCCTCTCGCGCCTGTGGGTCGATTACACGCTGGCGACGGGCATCATCGCGCTTGGACTCGTGCTCGCGCTGCCGAGCCTCGTCGCGATGCTGGGAGCCAGACCATGAATGCGCGTCCGCTTTCGCCACGGCGGTTGTGGTGGCTCGCCGTCGGCTTCGCGATCTGGTGCCTCGCGTTCGTGATCCTGTATGCGCTGCATGCGATCGGCTGCGCGTTCGCGTGGCCCACCGGCCCGCTGCGCGCGAGTCTCGCGATCATTCTGCTGCTGCATCTGATCGCGATCGGCTGGCTATGGCGCTATCGCGCCGCGACGCGCGACCCCGGGCCCGAGCGCATCAGCTCGTTCATGCATACCGTCGTCGTCTGGACCCTGATCGCGGCGCTGGTCGCGACCGTGATCACGTTCGGGCCCGCGCTGCTGCTCACCACCTGCGTCTGAACGCCGACTGAGCGCCAGCGGGGCCGCCGCCCCCCCGGCATGGAGAAGCACTGATGCAGTCTCAGGATCTCGCGCGCAAGGTCATCTGGTCGGCCATCTATCTGTTGTTCATTCTCGCGCCGCTGTTTGCGCTGCTGGCCGGCACGCTGCCGCCCGCGCGCAACTTCGGCACCGAGTTCTCGGTGGCGCTCGGCTACTCCGGCCTCGCGATGATGGGCCTGCAATTCGGCCTTACCGCGCGCTTTCGTCACGTGACCGAGCCGTGGGGCGAGGACGTCATCTACCATTTCCATCGACGCGTGTCGCTGCTCGCGGTCAGCCTCGTCGTCGCGCATCCGCTGATTCTGTTCGCGATCCGCTCGGACAAGGTCGCGATGCCCCACTCGCTACTCGACGTACCGTGGGGTGCGTGGTTCGCCTTTCTGTCGATCGGCGCGGTGATCGTGCTGGTGATCACCGCGCTGTGGCGCAAGCAGCTGAAAATCCCCTACGAACTATGGCATCTATCGCATATCGGGCTCGCGCTCGTGGCGATCTTCGGCGGCGTGCTGCATATGATCGGCTGGAGCTTCTATCTGACCGATCCGCTCAAGCGCACACTGTGGGTCTGCATGACAGCATTCTGGATCGCGCTGCTGCTGTATGTGCGTTTGTTCAAGCCGCTGTTCATGCTCAGGCGTCCGTACCGGATCGCGAACGTGCGCGCCGAACGCGGCGACACCACGACCCTCGTGATGCAGCCCGACGGCCACGCTGGTTTTCGCTTCAAGCCCGGCCAGTTCGGCTGGCTCAACGTGTGGGGCAGTCCGTTCAGGATCACCGGACATCCTTTTTCGTTCTCGTCGAGCGCCGAGGCCGCGAATGGCCGCGTCGAAATGACGATCCGCAATCTCGGTGATTTCACCAGCACGGTGAAGACGATCGAGGCGGGTCAGCGCGTGTACCTGGACGGACCGTATGGCGCGTTCACGATCGGCCATCCGACTGACATGCACGTGCTGATCGCGGGCGGTATCGGCATTACGCCGATGATGAGCATGATCCGCACGCTCGCCGATCGCGGCGACCAACGTCCGCTGGTGCTACTGTACGGCGGCAAGACCTGGGGCTCGCTGACTTTCCGCGAGGAGCTCGATGCGCTGAAAACGCGGCTCGATCTGCGCATCGTCTATGTGCTGTCGGCCCCGCCCGAAGGCTGGAGCGGCGAGACTGGGCGCATCGACGCGGCGATGTTCCAGCGTCATCTGCCGCCCGGGTTCGCCGACCACGAGTATTTCATCTGCGGCCCGGACCCGATGATGGATGCAATCGAAACGGTGCTCGGCGAAATGAAGGTGCCCCGCATGCGCTACCATTCCGAACGCTACAGCTTCGTCTAGGAGACTTGCGATGCGTCGACTATTGGCCAATCGTCTCGTCGTTGCGACCGGCGTGGTCGTCGTGGCGCTGTCGCTTCTTTTCGCGTATCTGCGCGTCGATTCGCTGCATTAGCGCCCGGTTACCCTGGTGACGGGCTCGCGGCGCGCTTTTCCTCACGCTCGAAGGTTGAATCAATATGCCCTACTTCTTTGGAATCGGTCTTCACGTTTTTATTGCGATCTTTTTCGCCGTCCACGCGATGCGCAATAACCAGGGCATCTATTGGCTATTCATTCTGTTTGCTTTTCCGCTGCTCGGCAGCGTCGTGTACCTGTTCGCGATCTATCTGCCGGGTCTGCGCCATTCGCGCGGCGCACGCGTAGCCACGCAGGCGATCACGCAATTCGTCGATCCGAATCGCGCGCTGCGTGAAGCGCGCGCGGATTTCGACCGCGCACCGACCGTGCAGCATCGGATGCGGCTCGGCGAGGCCTTGCTCGCGGCCGGCAATCCGCGCGAAGCGCTCGAACATTTTCAGGCCGCGGCGAACGGCCCGTTTGCGAACGATCCCGCGCTGCTGCTCGGTCTCGCACGCTCGCAGTTCGCGCTCGGCGACTACACGGCCGCCGATGCGACGTTGGCGAATCTGTTCTCGGTCAATCCGCAGGCGCGCAATCAGGGCGAGCCGGCGCTGCTGTACGCGCGCACACTGGCCGCGCTGAACGCGCCGGGCGCTCGCGCGGCATTCGAGCAGGCGCTGACCTGCGCGAGCGACGTCGCGCCGCGCTGCCTGTTCGCCGACTGGCTCGCCGCGCGACCGGAAGATGCGGACCGCCGGCGCGCAGGCGCGCTCTATGCCGAGATCGTGCAGGATGCCAAACATTGGCCGCGTCACGCGCGCGAGCACAATCGCGAGTGGCTGCAGCGCGCGCAGGCCGCGTTGGCCGCGGGCGCGACTCGAACCTGACCATGCCGAGGAGAACATCGATGCGACGCGCGACCCGGTCTGTTGCTTTGGCGCTGTGCGCCGCGATTGCGGCGAGTGCTTTCGGTGCGGGTGGCGCCTCGAGTTCCGTGCAGGCCGCTGGCGCGGACAAGCAGTTCGAATGGCCCGCGACTTTCGTGGTTCTCGGCGACGGCTATCCGCACTCGGGCGATGCCTGCCGGCGGCTCGGCGAGTCGACGGCGACCCTGAACTATCTCGACCACATGGCAATGCTGGTCGGCTGTCCGGGTTCGCGCGACAGCGCCGCCGTGCGCGCGATCGTCGGGCGTCAGCGGCACGCGCGCGTGGTCGGAGAAGCGGATGGCGTGACGCTGATTTCGATTTCGACTGAAAGCGCTCAGACCGGCTCGCAGACCCGCCACGTGCCCGTCAAGGAATCGCCTATCAGCGCGAGCGGCACGTTGCCGTGCGAGCGCGGCAACGGACAGACCAAAACGATGTGCAAGTTCGGCGTCGTGCATCACAGCGATCGATCGACTACGGTCGTGGTCTACTGGCCCGATGGCGCCACGCGGGCGATTTTCTTTGGCGTCGACGGTCGCGTGATGGGCACAGCGACGTCCGCGAGCGATCGGCCGATGCCCGGCGACACGCTGACGCGCAAGCATGCCGGCATCAATCTGATTTCGGTTGGCAATGAGCGCTACGAAGTCGAGGACACGGTTCTGTCCGGCGGTTGAATTGCGTTGAAGCACATCGGCGCAAGCCGTCCGCGGTAGACGCTCAATCGAACCCGCGTGGCCGAACCGCATCGCTATGCGGCTGGCCACGCCACGTTACTTCAAAGAACCACTTCCTGCTTCCCCGGAATGCCCTGCCCGCGCAACGAACACCCGCGCGTTTCAGGCACGAAGATCAACGCAATCGCACCAACGACGCACGCGGCCATCATGTAATAAGCGGGCACCAGCGCATTGCCGGTATGCGCGACGAGCCATTGGTTCGCCATAGGCGCCGTGCCGCCGAAAATCGACGTCGACAGGTTATACGCAATCGCCATCCCCGCGTAACGGACCTGGGTCGGAAACATCGCGGGGAACATCGCCGAGATGCTGGCGAGTTGCGGCACGTACAACAGCCCGAGCACCGCAAAGCCGATGAACGCACCGGCCAGGCCGAGCTTCATCAGCAGGAACATCGGAATCGCCGCGACGAACAGGCCGATCAGCGAAAACCACCAGACGTTCTTGCGTCCGACGCGATCCGAGAACGTGCCCGCGAACGGCAGAAACACCATCATCGCGAGCATGCCGATCAGCGGCACGAGCAGGGACATGTTGTCGCTCATGCCAAGCTGCTTCTGCATGAAAGTCGGCATATAGGCGAGCAGCACGTAGTTGACGACGTTCAACGCAACCACGAGTCCGCCGAGCTGGATCAGCGGTTGCCAATAGTCGCGCAGCAGTGCCTTCAGCGTGACGCAGCTATGCTGCTCCTTGTGCATCGATTGTTCGAGTTCGCGAAAGACCGGCGTGTCTTCGAGCTTCGAGCGCAGATAGAAACCGATCAGGCCGAGCGGCGCCGCGATCAGAAACGGCAAACGCCATCCCCATGAATGCATCGCCGTGTTGCCGAGCACGACGGAGCAACCGAGCATCAGAAACGCGCCGAGCGAAAAGCCTGACAGCGTCGCGAATTCGAGGAAGCTGCCGCAAAAGCCGCGCTTCTTGTCGGGGGCGTATTCGGCCATGAAGGTCGCCGCGCCGCCGTATTCGCCACCCGTCGAAAAGCCCTGGATCATTCGTAGCACGACGAGTATCGCCGGCGCCCACCAGCCGATGCTCGCGTAAGTCGGCACGAGTCCGACCAGCAGCGTTGCCACCGACATCAGGATGATCGTCAGCGCGAGCACGTGCTTGCGGCCGAGGCGATCGCCGAGCGGTCCCCAGAACAGGCCCCCTAGCGGACGCACGAGAAACGAAATGGCGAAGGTCGCGAGCGCGAATAAGGTCGCCTGCGCGGTGCTGCCGGGGAACAAGGCCGCCGAAATATAGCTCAGGCCATAGGCGTAAATTCCGTAGTCGAACCATTCTGTCGCGTTGCCAAGCGCCGACGCGGCAATTGCGCGTCGCAGCAAGCTGCTCGGCTGCGGTTGCGCGGTCTGCGCGGTCCATGAATCTGCGTAATGCATGTCTCCTCCAGGATGTCTTTGTGCGACACAGGCAACATCGCCCGAATTCAAGATACCGGCGACCAGCGCCTGCAACGATGTTCTAGGACGATGCAGGCATCGGGGTTTTCCATAAAGCCGGTAACCGATGTGGTAATCCGTACGCGTGCGTCGACGACGCGTCGTGCGCGTTCGGGAAAAACAACACGATCGGCGCGAAGCACTTCACTCAGCGCGTCGACAACGGCAGCGTCATCAAACGACCCTGCTGTGGCCTCGCGTCGTTCTCGCCGCATAGGCGCAAACACATCCATGCGGTCGCGAGGTTGCTACTCACTACCGCTTTGCCGATGGCGGCTTCGATTCGCGCTATGATCGGCGCGGCTCTCACCGCGGTGCACGAGATAAACAGCGCATCGGAGTCCGGCGCGATCGCGTCGCGCGCGAAGGCGACGATATCGTCGTGCGAAATCCGTGCCATCTCCCGGTCATCGGTCAGACCGAGGCATGAGAAGCGATCGATAACGAAGCCTTGCGCGGCAAAGTACCCGGCCATCGGCCGACTCGTTTCGGCGGTGTACGGCGTCAGCACGCTGATCCGCCGCGCGCCCAGCGTGTTGAGTGCGGTGACCGCAGCCGCGGTTGGGATAACGACCGTGGCCGACGGCTTCGCCGCATGAATCGCGCGCTCGATCTGCGCGTCGCCGATCATCACGGATGCCGACGTGCACGAATACATCACGACGTCGAGCGTTTCGTCGGGCAGGATCAGCGCCGCGCCTGCGCTCAGCGATGGCTGCATCGCTCGCAGATTGTCCGGCGTGACCGGGTTCGCATATGGCACGCGATTCACGTAGATGCCGATACGCTCGTTCGCAACCAGTGCCGCGAAGTCCGGCTCGGTGGTGTGATCGGTTGCGAGAATCACGAGGCCGATACGTTTATCGAAAGCGCGTTCGACCAGATGCGGCGCTCGCTCGAACTGCCGAATGATTGTTTGCATCGTTCAATGCCCCGGAGCGGGAAAGCGCTTTTCAAGGAGTCGCACACAGGCCACCGCGATCAGGCTGATGATCAGGAACAGCACGCCGACGAGCGTCATCGGCTCCAGATAGCGATAATCCGTATTCGCGATGATCTTCGCCTGATTCATCAATTCGAGGACCGTGATCGCCGACAGCAACGGCGTTTCCTTGAACATCGAGATCAGATAATTGGCGAGCGCGGGCACCATCGGCGGCACCGCTTCGGGCAGGATCACGTGCTGCCACGTTTGCGCGGGGCTCAGATTGCAGGCCTTCGCGGCTTCCCATTGCCCGCGCGGAATGCTTTCGATGCCGGCGCGATAGACCTCGGCCGCATACGTCGCGTAATGCACGCCTATCGCGAGCACGCCGGCCGCGAGCGCCGGCATCCGTATGCCGATGTCGGGCAGCACGTAGAACACGAAATACAGTTGCACGAGCAGCGGCGTGCCGCGAATAAAACTCGCGACCGCCGACGTGCCACGCGACACCGCTCGATTCGGCGCCAGCCGCAAAATAGCGATCGCCATGCCGACCACGGCCGCCACGACCGCGCCGAGCAGCGTAGCGAGCACGGTGATCTTCAATCCTTGCAGCAAGATCGGCAGAATCTCGCGCACGAAGCTCCAGTCCCATTCCATACGTCTATCTCCTGATGCGGTCGAGACCGAAGCTCATCCGGATTTCCAGCTTGCGCATACCGAACGAGATCAGACAGGCCATGGCGAAATACAGCGCGAGAATCGTCGCGAACGGGATCAACGTATTGCCGGTTTGCGAGCGCACCACCTGTGCCTGAAACGTCATGTCGCCGAGCGAGATCAGCGACACCACGGCCGTGCCCTTCAGCAGCTCGATCGCGTTGTTGCCGAACGTGGGCAGCATCAGTGGCAACGCTTGCGGAAGGATCACATGCCGCATGCGCTGATAGCGGGAAAGATTCAGCGCGATGCAGGCGCTGCGCTGCTCGTGGCCGATCGCGGCGACCGCGCCGCGCACCACTTCGGCACCGTACGCGCCGACGTTCAAACCGAGCGCGAGCACGCCGGCCTGCAGCGGCGTCAGCGTCAGGCCGGCCATCGGCAACACGAAGTACGCCCAGAATAGCTGCACGAATATCGAGGTGCCTCGAAAGAACTCGATATACGACGTAGCCAATGCGCGCACCACGAAGAAACGCGACAGGCGCCCGAGCCCCGCGACGAACGCCATCACGAGCGCGAGTACCGCACCCATCAGCGTCAGTTCGACGGTTGTCTGCGCCCCCTGCAGAATCAGCTGCAAATAGCCGGACCAGTGGTTCATCAACGCACCTCGCGCGCAATGTGTCGTGGGCCACGCGCGCTACCGCGTTGCGCGCATGGTGTCTTATCGCGGACTCAGTTCTTCGCCGCGCACAGTTTTTCGCGGCTCGTCGACATCGCCGCCTTCGCCGAGAAGCCATAGGGTTCGACGATCTTCGCGAACTCGCCGGAATCCTTCATCTTCTTCAGCTCGACGTCGAATGCATCGCGCAGCGCGGTGTCCTGCTTGCGGAACGCGACGCCGTCGCATTGCACTGGCGTGTTCTGCACGGGTGCGATCGATTCGAGGTTCGGGTCTTTCGCCTTTGAAAGCAGATCGGTGATCGACAGCAGCGGCAACGCGAATACGTCGATGCGGCCGTCTTGCAGCATCTTCAGACCGCTTTGCCCGTCCGGCACGATGATCACGCGATCGGTCGGAATATTCGCGGCGGTCGCGAGCTTCTGCTCGGTCGTGCCGCCTTCCACACCGATCACCGCCTTTGGATCTTTCGCGATTTCGTCGTAAGTCTTGATGCTCTTCGTGTTGCCTTTCTTGACCGCGAACGCTTCGACCGCGCACAGCACCGGCTGCGAATAGGCGACGGCCGCGCAACGCTGCGGCGTCATGAACAGCCCCGCCGCAATCGCGTCATGCCGCCCGGCCGCGAGGCCCGGAATCATCGCGCCGTACTCGGAGACCGACGCGACCACGTCGTTGACGCCGAGCTTCTTGAACACCGCGCGCGCGACATCCGGCGCCGCGCCCGTCACCTTGCCGTCGGCGCCGACTGCGGTGAACGGCGGTTCGTTCGCAATCGCGATGCGCGCGAAACCTTGCTGGCGCAGTTGCGTAAGCTTGTCGTCGGCGGCATAAGCGAGGCTCGCGAGTGTCAACAGCGACAACCCTCCCGCAATCAGAATCCCCTTTAGCTTCATGATTTTTAGCTCCTAAGGCGTAGTGGTATGGCGTAGTGAGTGATGTGCAGCGTGGGAAAACAATATGTTCCGACTCAGCTCAGATTCGATGCCCGGCGGCGAGAATCTTGCGCAGGAAGCTCTGGGTCCGCTCGTGTGTCGGATGCGTGAAGATGTCTTCGGGCTTGCCTTCCTCGACGATCCTGCCGCGGTCGAAGAACAGCACGCGGTCGGCGAAGTCGTGCGCGAAGCCCATTTCGTGCGTGACGAGCAGCATCGTCATATCGGTCTCACGCGCGAGCCGTTGCATCACGTTCAGTACTTCCTCGACGAGTTCGGGGTCGAGCGCGGACGTCACTTCGTCGAACAGCATGATCCGCGGCGCGAGCGCGAGCGCCCGCGCGATCGCCACGCGCTGCTTCTGCCCGCCCGACAGTTGCGCGGGACGGCTTTTCGCCTTGTCGGCCATGCCGACCATGTCGAGCAGCTCGAGCGCGCGCTTCTCGGCCGACTCACGGCTCTCGCCCTTCGTCAGCATCGGCGCGAGCGTCACGTTGTCGAGCACGCTCTTGTGCGGAAACAGATTGAAGTGCTGGAACACCATGCCGATCTTCTCGCGCATCTTCTGCAGATGCCGTTCGTTCGCCGGCACCATCTGGCCGCCGCGCGGCATATGGAACAGCTGTTCGCCGTCCACTTCGATATGGCCGCCGTCGATCGTCTCCAGCGTCATCAGGATGCGCAGGATCGTCGTCTTGCCCGATCCCGACGGACCGATCAGCGCGAGCTTCTCGCCGGGCATCACGTCGAGCGACAGTTCGTCGAGCACGGTCAGCGCGCCATATCTTTTCGTGATCCGGTTGAGCCGGATCAATGGCTTGTTCGCCGGGCTTTCGTCTCGGTGCGCCAGCGTGCTCGCGGGCGCGGCCGTGCGCCCGGATGAATGACTCGCCGGGGCGATGCCTGAAGCGCTCAGCAAATCGGTAACTCGCGCGGTGTTCATATCGATTCGATCCCGTTCGTCGTACATGACTTGAGTGAATGGAACGCGGCTGCGGCGCCACAAACGCCAGTAATGCGACCCAGAATACGCAGCCATATTTGCGATCCAGATTGCTCTAGAACAATTCTTTTTATGCGCGGGCAAGGGCGGCGCAGCGTGCATTGCAACAAATCCGCAGCGTCCGTCGATAACGTCATGGACATTGAACTAGCACATTCAGCGGCGTTTTTTCGCGGCATTAGACTGCGGCGAGAGATACCCGTGGACGCCCCATTCAGGTGCGCCGGGCGCCACTTTCCGCAACGACATCACGCTCAGAGAGAGGGGAAGATGCCAGATACGACGCAACACGAATCGCGAATTGGGGCGCCCGTCGTGCGCCTGCCGTTCGAACGCGACGAATACGCCGCGCGTCTCGCGAAGACGCGCAAGGCCATGCAGGCGGCCGGCATCGAGCTATTGATCGTGTCGGACCCGACCAACATGGCCTGGCTCACCGGCTATGACGGCTGGTCGTTTTACGTGCATCAGTGCGTGCTGCTCGCGCTCGATGGCGAGCCGGTCTGGTTCGGCCGAGGTCAGGATGCGAACGGTGCGAAGCGCACCGTCTTCATGCAGCACGATCAGATCGTCGGCTATCCGGATCATTACGTGCAATCCACCGCGCGACATCCGATGGACTACCTCGCGCGCGACGTGATCGCCGCGCGCGGCTGGGCCCATGCGAAGATCGGCGTCGAAATGGACAACTACTATTTCAGCGCCGCCGCGTATCGCTCGCTGGTCGCGCATCTGCCGGACGCGAAATGGCAGGACGCGACCGGCCTCGTCAACTGGCAACGCGCGGTCAAATCGCCGCGCGAGATCGAGTACATGCGAGTGGCCGCGCGCATCGTCGAGAAGATGCACGCGCATATCGTCGAGCGAATCGAGCCCGGCATGCGCAAGAATGATCTCGTCGCGGAAATCTACTCGGCAGGCATTACCGGCATCGAGGGTCATGGCGGCGACTATCCGGCGATCGTACCGTTGCTGCCGACAGGCGCCGACGCGGCCGCCCCGCATCTGACCTGGGACGACACGCCGTTCGCGAAGGGCGCCGGCACGTTCTTCGAAATCGCCGGCTGTTTCAAGCGTTATCACTGCCCGCAGTCGCGCACCGTGTACCTCGGCAAGCCGCCGAAGCATTTCATCGAGGGCGAGCGTGCGGTGGTCGAAGGGATCGAGGCAGGGCTCGCCGCGGCGAAACCCGGCAATACCTGCGAGGACATCGCCAATGCATTTTTCGCGGTGCTTCATAAATACGGCATCGAGAAGAACAGCCGCTGCGGCTATCCGATCGGCGCGAGCTATCCGCCGGATTGGGGCGAGCGCACGATGAGCCTGCGCCCCGGGGACAAGACCGTCCTCGAACCCGGCATGACGTTCCATTTCATGCCAGGCCTGTGGCTCGACGACTGGGGCCTCGAAATCACCGAGAGCATTCTGATTACGCGGACCGGCGTCGAGACCTTTTGCAGGACGCCACGCAAGCTGTTCGTTAAACCGTGATCGCGCGGGCGTCGTGCCCGCGAGAACTCGCGAAGCACGACGCCCGTTTCAACGAGAGGGGAAACATGCTTCCGAAAACGATGAAGGCCGTCGTGCTGAACGCGCACGGCGGCCTCGACAAACTGGTCTATCGCGACGACGTGCCGGTGCCCTCGTGCGCGGCTGGCGAGGTGCTGATCGACGTCACCGCATGCGGTCTCAACAATACCGACGTATGGGTCCGCCAGGGCGCCTATGGCACCGACGACGATCCGCAAGCGGTGTCGACGTGGCGACGCGGCCGCTCGACGCTGACGTTTCCGCGCATTCAGGGCGCGGATATCGTCGGACGCGTGGTCGCGGTGGGTCGGGGCGTCAGCGACGCGCGTATCGGCGAGCGCGTGATCGTCGACGCGTCGATCTACAACCGCGACGACGACAGCCTCGCCGACATCGACTACATCGGCCACGGCCGCGACGGCGGTTACGCCGAATACACGGCCGTGCGCGCAGAAAACGCGCATCGAGTCGACTCCACCTATTCCGACGCCGAACTCGCCACGTTCTGGTGCGCTTATCACACTGGCGAGCAGATGATCGAACGCGCGGCCGTCAAGCGTGGCGAAACGGTGCTGATTACCGGCGCGTCCGGCGGCGTCGGCTCGGCGATCATCCAACTATGCCGCGCGCGCGGCGCGATTCCTTATGCGGTCGTCAGCAAAGGCAAGGAAGAGGCGGTGCTGGCGCTCGGCGCGCAAGGCGTGATGCTGCGCGACAGCGGCGATTTCGTCGCGGACGTAGAACGGATGACCGAGGGCCGGCCCGTCGACGTCGTTGCGGATCTAGTTGGCGGGGCGCTATTCGGCAAGCTGCTGAACGTACTGCGGCCCGAGGGGCGATATACGACTGCGGGCGCGATTGCAGGTCCGGTCGTGCAGCTCGATCTGCGCACGATGTATCTGAAGCAGTTGCAGTTGAATGGATCGTCGCAGGGCACGCGTGGCGCGTTCAAACGCGTGCTCGACTATATTCAGAACGGGACGATCCGGCCAGTTCTGGCGGCAACTTATCCGCTGTCGAAATTTCATGACGCGCAGACGCGGTTCATGGAAAAGCGCTTTGTGGGGAATATCGTCGTGATTCCGGATCGGCATTATGGCGACTCGGTCGCGCGCTAACGCTCGATGCAATAAAACCGCCGGCCGCTGCAATCAATCCTCGACGATGAACCAGGCACACTGCGAGCCCGCCCTTCAAGGCGGGCTTTTTTTCGCGCCTAGCAATCATTAATTGTTGTCAATTTACAATTTTCTTTGCCTTGAATCACCGTCCAGTCCTGCATCATTGGAGCAGCGTGGCTATAGCGATTTTATGAGAATTCGCAACGCGCTTCTGCATACCGTCACCATTCCCGCGCAGTTCGGGGCTTCACGCTTCTGGAACAATTGAGGTCATCACGTATCGCAACACTTGCCCGTAGGCTCTTAAAGGTGGTGCTCTTCATCGGCCTCTTTTGTCTCGCCGTGCCGTATGTCCACACATACCCGTGGCCGATGCCTGAAAGTCAGTCCGTGACGTGGTGGCGCGCTTCACGCTCGCTCGGTGTCCGTGATCCCCAGGACTTATATTTCACGGTTTGGTCAGTGATTGATCTGATCGTCGCCGCTTTAGCATATGTGACGATCATGAGGCTATGGCGACACTACCGGACCAAGCGCCCGAACAACGCCTAGAGGTCATCAACTATGGCAACGCTTGTCCGTAGACTTTGCAAGGTTGCGCTGTTTATCGGGTTATTTCTTATTTCCGTTCGTTATATCCCGCTATCCAACAAGTGGACAGCAAGCGAAGCACGTGCGTGGTGGCGTGCTTCGGATTGGCTCGGTATTGAAGATCCCAGCGATTTGTATTTCGTGGCGTGGCTGACTATCGAACTGATCGTGGCAGTACTCGCCTATGTGGCGATCATGAGGCTATGGCGGCGCTACCGACGCAATGACTCGCGTGCATGATGACCAGCACCATCCGACCCGCATCGCGCGGGTCTTTTTTGCCTGTACGCTGCGCTCGATCAGATTGCACTCTCACTGCTGGCTTCCGTTTGTGAAAGAACGTCAAATTATTAATAGTGCATAGCTTACGTATTGCTAACCATCGGTTTTTCGGGTAAAAAAATTATTCGTTCGCGTAACGCGTATCTCATTAAAAGCGAGGTCGCAATCATACAGCGCTCATTTAACCATTTAAGGAAAATATAGAAATGCCAATTCCCGCACATATGTGGCTGAAAGATGATGGCGGCGCAAACATTAAAGGGTCATCGACCGTTCAGGATCGCGAGGGAAGCATTGAAATTATCGGTTTTGGACACGGGGTGAATCTGCCGGTTGATGCTGCTAATGGCAAGATCACCGGCGCGCGTGCACACTCGCCGGTCTCGTTCGAAAAGGAGTTCGATGCTGCGACGCCTTATCTTTATAAGGCCGTGGCGAAGGGTCAAACGCTGCAATCCGCCGAAATCAAGTGGTATCGCATCAACGATGCGGGCAAAGAGGAAGTCTATTTCCTGATGCTACTCGAAGGCGTGAAGGTCTGCGGCATTAATCCCGGCATGGCAAATACCAAGCTGGATCAGGCATCCGCGCTCAATCACGTCGAATCCGTCTCGATGATGTACGAGAGCATCACGTGGCACTATCTCGACGGCAATATCAAATACACCGATTCATGGAATGAGCGCGGATAAGCGGGAGTGACAATGGCTGTTACCGGTAAGTTCATTATTGATAACCAATGGCTGGCACCACTGACAATCTTCGGGGTCGGCACATTCAACGCATATTCCGGAAACGCTCAATACCGCAATCGGGGCGGCTGCACGGCGGTGCTGGGAAACGGTCCGCTTCCCGCAGGCAAGTACTGGATCGTCCCGCGCCCTACTGGCGGCGTGCGCTCTGCGGTAGAAACGTGGCTAAATGATGAGTTCAATCATTACTCGTCCCACCCGACCGATCACAGTGAATGGTTTGCACTGTATCGCGACGATGGAAAAATAGACGATTACACATGGATCAACGGCGTGCGGCGTGGAAACTTCAGGTTGCATCCGGCTGGCGGTCGCGGTCTCTCACTTGGCTGCATCACCTTGCCGAGCCGTATCGATTTCGTGAGAATCCGCACCGCGCTACTGCACACCACCACTGTTCCGGCCAGAAATTCCGGGATCAAGGCATACGGAACAATTGAGGTCATCACGCATGGCAACACCTGTCCGTAGGGTGCTTAAGGTCCTGCTGTTTATAGGTCTGTTTCTTCTGTCATTCCGTTTTGTCCGCCCCTACGACGATGGGTGGACCGAGTCCGAGATGCGCGCATGGATACACGCTTCGGAGGTGCTAGGTATCCGCGATCCAGAAAACCTGTATATCGGCGTATGGATGTCTATCGAACTGATCGTGGCAGTACTCGCCTATGTGGTGATCATGAGGCTATGGCGACACTACCGCACGAACTAAACGAAAACCCCGACCGCAAGATAACAGCGGGCCGGGGCTCCCTTTCACCTCAGTCCATCAAAGCGAAGCAGCCGGCGTAAACACCTGCGACGCCACCTCATCCACCGCCTCGCGCGTCAGCTTCACGATTTCATCCACATCACTGCGCGACGTCACCAGCGGCGGCGCAAAGCCGAGAATGTCGCCGTGCGGCATCGCACGCGCGATCAGACCGCGCTGCATCGCGGCAGCCGACACACGCGGCCCGACCTTCAGCGCCGCATCGAACGGCGTGCGGAGATCCTTGTCGGCCATGAACTCCAGCGCTGCCAGCATGCCCGCGCCGCGCACTTCGCCGACGAGCGGATGCGAGTCGAACGCCGCATGCAATTGCTCGAGCAAATAAGCGCCGGTTTGCGCCGCATTTTGCGCGAGGTTCTCGCGTTCGAGAATCTCGAGATTCGCGAGCGCCGCGGCCGCGCAGATCGGATGGCCCGAATAGGTCCAGCCATGCCCCAAAGCACCCGATTCCTGCGACGCCTTATCGATGACGTCCCATACCCCTTCGCTGACGATCACGCCCGACAGCGGCGCATACGCACTGGTCAAACCCTTCGCGACGGTGATCAGGTCGGGTTGAATGCCGTAGTGCTGCGCACCCATCTTCGAGCCGAGCCGGCCAAAACCACACACCACCTCATCGCAGATCAGCAGGATGTCGTGCTTCTTCAGCACCTGCTGGATCGCGGGCCAGTAACCGGCCGGCGGCGGTACGATGCCGCCCGTGCCCATCACCGGCTCGCCGATGAAAGCCGCGATCGTGTCGGCGCCTTCGCGCGCGATCAGCTTTTCGAGTTCGTCGACGCAGTACGCGACGAACTGCGTTTCGTTCATGCCGGCCGGCGCGCGACGATACCAGTGCGGACACACGGTATGCTTGACTCGCTCGATCGGCAGATCGAAGAACTGATGGAAGCTCGGCAATCCCGTCAGACTACCGGTGACGATGCCCGAGCCGTGATAGCCGCGATCGCGCGAAATGATTTTCTTCTTGTTCGGGCGGCCCTTCACGTTGTTGTAGTACCAGACGAGCTTGATCTGGGTTTCGTTCGCATCCGAACCGGACATGCCGTAGTACACCTTCTTCATGCCCTGCGGCGACCAGTCGATGATGCGCGACGACAACTCGATGATCGTATCGGTCGAGTGACCGACATACGTGTGGTAATACGCGAGCTTCTTCGCCTGCTCGTAAATCGCTTCTGCCACTTCGGTGCGGCCGTAGCCGATGTTCACGCAATAGAGTCCGGCAAATGCATCGATAAAAGTCTTGCCTTGATGGTCCTCGATACGGATGCCTTTCGCGCCGGTCACGATCCGGCCCGGCAGCGCGCCGCTCGCGTGGTCGTGCGCGTGCGTCGACGGATGCATGAAATGGGCGCGGTCGGCGTTCAGCAGTTGATCGAATTGAGTCATGGGTCGCTCCTTCGTGTGATGTCTGGATGAATGAATCAGTAGGTTCCGGCCGTTGCGTCGGTCGCCATCGCGTGTGCCGCGGCACGAGCCGGGGCGCTGTCGCTGACCGGCAAGCCGAGTTGGCCAAGGCAGAAATAACGTGTCTCGACGAACGGCTCGAAGCCTTCGACGCCGCCTTCGCGTCCAAGCCCCGACGACTTGATGCCACCGAACGGAATCGGCGCGCCGGTGAACTTCGCGCCGTTGATGGACACCATCGCGAAGTCGAGGCGGCGGATCAGTTGAAACACGGTGTTCAGATCTTTCGCGCACACGTAGGCAGCGAGTCCGTACTCGGTGTCGTTCGCGCGCTCGACCACTTCGTCGAGCGAATCGAACGGCGTGACCGCCGAGATCGGCGCGAAATTTTCTTCGTCGTAGATGCGCATGCCGGGCGCCGCGTCGGCGACCACGGTCGGTTCGAAGAACCAGCCGCCGCGTTCGTGCGCCGCGCCGCCTACCGTGATGCGCGCGCCTTTCTCGCGCGCGTCGGCGATGCGCTGCACGGTCGTGTCGAACGCCGCCTGGTGCATCAGCGGGCCGACGTCCACGTTCGGGTCGAATGCGCCGCCCACCTTCAACGCCTTCACGGCATCGCTATATCGCGCGACGAACGTTTCGTACAACGGACGCGCGACGAAAATCCGGTTCGCCGCGCAACAGTCCTGCCCCGAAGTCTGAAACTTCGCCGCGACCGCGACGCGCACGGCCTGCTCGAGGTCGGCATCTTCCGTCACGATGAAAGGCGCGTTACCGCCGAGTTCGAGCGCGGTCTTCTTGATGCCTGCTTGCGCGGCCGTCTGCATCACTAGCGCGCCGACGCGCGTGGAGCCGGTGAAGCTGACCGAGCGCACGCGGCTATCTGAAACCAGCGTTTGCATCGTCATTTGCGGCTCGCCGAGCACGACGTTGAACACGCCCGCCGGAAAGCCTGCTTCCTCAGCGAGTTGCGCGAGCGCGAGCGCCGAGAACGGCGTTTCGTACGCGGGCTTCGCGACCACCGTGCACCCAGCGGCCAGCGCGGCGGCGGCCTTGCGCGTCAGCATCGCGCACGGGAAATTCCACGGTGTTATCAGGGCGGCCACGCCGACCGGCTCGACGATCGTGCCGAGATGCGCGCCATCGATATGCGTCGGGATCGTGCGCCCATTCAGGCGCCGCGCTTCATGCGCGAACCATTCGACGAAGCTCGCACCGTACGCAATTTCGCCGCGCGCTTCGGCAAGCGGCTTGCCCTGTTCGAGCGACAGAATCGCGGCGAGATCCTGCTGATGACGCAGGATCAGCTCGTGCCAGCGCAACAGCAACGCCGAGCGTTTGGCGACCGGCACCCAGCGCCACGTGTCGAATGCGCGCTGCGCGGCATCGATCGCGGCGGTGATCTGCGCCGCGTCGAGCATCGGCACATGGCCGAGCACTTCCTGATTCGCGGGATTCTGCACCGCGACGCTCGCGGCGCTCGCGCTATGAACCCAGCGTCCATCCACGTAGCACAGCGATTTGAATAGGACGGGATGACCCAGCAACATGACGACCTCCTGTGTTCGATGTCTGCTATCACTGTAGGTCCGGAGGCACTGCGGTTTTTTTTGTTGTCGCTTGTCGAAGACTGCGTTTTTTCTGCAATTGGCCGTATGGCTAGCGATTTTTCGGGTGGGGCTTGTCGTCGTACTTCGACCGCATTTATCGCGCCGCTCAGCCGTTGTCTCCAATCGACTGCTCCGCCCATTCGGGTAAGCCTTCGGCTCTGCTTTTGACCACCTTCGTGACGATATAGGTGAAGTACTTTTCGATGCCCAATTCGTCGGTGAGCAACGTATCGATGAAGCGCTGATAGTGGTCGATATCGCGCGACAGCACGTGCATCACATAGTCCACGCCGCCGCCCGTCGCCAGGCATTGCACGACTTCGGGCGCGGCCGCGATGCGCTCTTCGAAGCGCCGCATGTCGGGCGCGGTATGACGCGCGAGCGTGACCTCGACCACCACGCGGCTGCCTTTGAACGCGCGCGCCCAATCGATATCCGCGCGATATCCGCGAATCACCCCCTCTTCTTCGAGCCGCTTCACGCGCTCCCACGCCGGCGAAATCGACAGATTGATTGCTTCGGCGAGGCGCGACTTCGTGATGCGCCCGTCGCGCGCGAGAATGCGAAGAATCGCGAGATCGTAGCGGTCCAGTTTCATCGCGCGCTCAGACCGTTACCGGTATGCCGCGTTCGAGCACGTCGGCGACCACTGCAACCGTGTCGCCGCTCCGCACGAGCCCGGGGAAATGCCGCGCGGCCAGCATGCCGCCGCGTCGCGCGCGATATTCGATCGGCGCGGCGCCGGTGCGCTTCGCGTCGTAAACCCGCGCGATCACCTCGCCGCTGTCGACCATGTCGCCGAGGTCCTTGCACAGTTCGAGCAGGCCGTCGTGCTCGCTCGTCGTGTAGCAGGTGCTGTCGGGCATATCGAGCAGCGTCGTCGTGCGCGGCGCGCTCGCGCTTGAGTGACCCATTGCTTCGTCTTGCCTGATGATTCCCGCATGTTGTAGAAAGCCGCGCACACCGCGCTCCGTAATCGCAACGCTGTGCATGGTTGCAGTGCCACCACCGCCAAGCTCGGTCGACACGAACACCTTGCCCGCTTCCTCGACGGCCGTGTCGTAGAGGCCGACGCTATCGAGTTCCAGCATCCGCATCGAGTACGGCGCGCCGAATGCGCGCATCGCCGCTTCGCAGCGCGCCTGCTGCGTCGCGTCGGGCAGAACGTGAATGGCGGCGAACGGCACGAAGTCGAGCGTGCGCCCGCCCGCATGCAGATCGAGCACATAGTCGGCGAGCGGCAGCAGATAGCGCTGAAAATAATCGGCGATCTTCTCGGTCACGGTGCCGTCCGGCTTGCCCGGAAAGCTGCGATTCAGATTGCCGCGATCGATCGGCGACGTGCGCGTGCCCGCGCGAAACGCCGGGAAGTTCATGAACGGCACGATGATGACTCGCCCGCATACGTCGTTGGCCTTCAATGTGCCGGCGAGCTTCGACAGCGCAATCGGGCCTTCGTATTCATCACCGTGATTGCCGCCTGTTAGCAGCGCGGTCGGCCCCTCGCCATTGCGGATCACGGTGATGGGGATCATCTCCGCGCCCCATGCGGAGCCGTCGTGTGAATGTGGCAGCTTCAGGAAGCCGTGCTGTTCGCCGTCGGCGTTGAAATCGACCGTCGGTTGAATCGGGGATGCCCGCATCTGTGCTCCTCCTTCGTGAGCCGCTGGTCGCGGCGTATTGCCGTTCATCGCGCGTCATTTCACCGGCGCGTCGTTGCCAAATGTCGTTCCCGCCTTCGCGGCACGCGCGCGCTGCAATGCGAGCGCGGCAATCGCGGTGTCCTGTGCGCCCGTCCCGGTCAGATCGCAGATCGTCACGTCGGCGTCGCTCTCGCGGCCCGTGGCCTGTTTCGCGATCACCTGACCCAATTCGACGACGGGCGCATCGTCACGCATCGCGCCCGCGGCGAGCGCGTGATGCAGTTCGCCGAGCACCCGCGTTTGCTGCGCGCGGTCGCACACGTAGCGCGCCGCCGCCAGCGCGGCTGGTGAGATTTCGTTCTTGTGCTCGGCGTCGGAGCCCATCGCCGTGATGTGGAGGCCCGGATGCAGATCGGCGGCTTCGATCAGCGGCGTGCGGCTCGGCGTCGTCGTGATCGCCACGTCAGCTTCGACGAGCGCATCGTGAACGCTGGCCGCGACGTCGCATCGCACGCCCAGCGTGTTGTTCACTTCCGCGCAGAAACGTAGCGCGCTCGCCGCGTCGCGTGCCCAGACGCGCACGTGTTCGACGCGGCGCACCAGCATCAAGGCCCGCAATTGCAGACGCGCCTGCTCGCCCGCGCCGATCACCGCGACTCGCGGCGTGAGCGGTTTCGCGAGCCAGCGCGCCGCGACCGCGCCGGCGGCCGCCGTGCGTATCGCGGTCAGATAGCCGTTGTCCAGCAGCACCGCTTCGGTTAACCCAGTCGTCGCCGACAGAACCAGCATCAGGCCATTCAGGCTCGGCAAACCGAGTGACGGATTGTCGAAAAAGCCCGGACTAACCTTGATCGCGAAGCTGTCGAGGCGAGGCAGCCATGCGGTCTTCACGTCGACTTCGCCGTTGTGCGCGGGCAGATCGAGCCGCAGGATTGGCGGCATCGCGACCGCTTCGGTCGCGAGCGCGACAAAGGCGGCTTCGATCTGGTCGATAGCGGCGAGATCGAGCGGCACGAGTTTGCGAAGCTCGGCTTCGCCAAGGAGTGTGATCGAGGTCATGATGCGGTGTGTGAGTTCGATGGCGTAGCGGCTTGCGATGTTTCATTGCCGACGATCCGCCGATGCAGATCCATATCGATGTTCGCGCCCGTCACGACGAGCACGAGCGGCCCGCGCGCGATGCGTTCAGCGGGCAGCGCGCGGTCGAGCACGGCGGCAATCCCCACCGCCGCCGCGCCTTCGACGACGAGCCGCTCCTGCCGATACGCATGCGCGATGCCACGCGCGATCGACGCCTCGTCGAGCAGCACGGTCTCGTCGATCAGATCGCGCGTCAGCGCAAACGTGTAGCGGTTTTCGAGTCCGATGCCGCCGCCGAGCGAATCGGCAAGTGTGTCGAGTTCCTCGACCAGCACCGGCTGACCGGCGGCGAGACTCGCATGCATCGCGGCGCCGCGCGCCATTGTGACGCCGGTCAAACCGATCGCGGGATTGGTGGTTTTCGCCGCGAGCGCGATGCCCGAGAACAGGCCGCCGCCCGACAACGGCACGACGATGTTCGCCACCTCGGGCAAGGCCTCGACGATTTCGAGCCCGATCGTGCCCTGTCCGGCGATCACGTGCGGATCGTCGAATGGCGGCACGTAGGCATAGCCTTCGTCACGCGCGAGCCGCAAGGCTTCGTGCTCGGCTTCGTCCTGGCTTTGACCGGTAATCCGCACGTGCGCGCCAAGCGCGCGCACCGCGTCGACCTTGTTCGCGGGCACGAGGCGCGACAGACACACGGTCGCTTCGATACCGAGCGTGCGCGCCGCATGTGCGACCGCGCGGCCATGATTACCGGTCGATGCGGTCACGACCCGAGTGCAACCCCGTTCGGCCAACTGCGCGAGCGCATTGGTCGCGCCGCGCAGCTTGAAGCTGCCGGTCGGCTGCACGGTTTCGAGCTTCAGATAGACCGGCGTGCCCGCGTGCGCCGACAGGCTCGGCGATTCGACGAGCGGCGTACGGCATACGCGGCCGTCGATACGGCTGCGCGCGCGGTAGATGTCGGCTAACGACAGATCGGCTGACGGTGGAACGGACATGCACGAGGCCCTGCATCAAGGAGGTCGATTCGAGATTCGATGCGGGCACGGCTATCGCAGACAAACCAGACATTCGCGGCCGCATCGCTTTCCATGCAGCCCAGTCTAGTGTTCTAAAAAAGGATTTTTATTGTCCTAGTTCATTTCGAGCAGCGCGTTACGCAATCCGCGCACCTGCGCAATCAGTTGAAATCGTGCACTTGCGGGTATTGCTCGAACACTTCGCACATCGTTTCGAGCGCGGCTTTATAGGTGTCCTCGCTGACCTCCGCACCGACGCAAACGCGCACCGCGTTGGGCCGATCCGCGTCGCGCACGAGGAACGGATCGGGCGACGTTACCGCGATGTCGCGGTTGCGCAGTTCGCGCACCAGCCGATCGGTGCGCCAGTGATCGGGTACCCGCAGCCACGCCGACAACGCCTGCGGATGCGAGCCGAGCACGTATTTACCGAGCGTCTGCTGCAATTGCGCCTGACGCCGACCGAGCCGTTCACGCTGGATTTCGACGAGCCGCGCGGCGGTGCCATCGACGATCCAGCGAGTCGCAACCTCGGCCATCGGCGGCGTCGCCATCCAGCTGCTGACGCGCAGCACGCTTTCGGCGCGCAGCGCGAGCCGGCGCGGCGTGGTCATATAACCGATGCGCAAGCCGGCCATCACCGACTTCGTCAAACTGGTGCAGTAAAACGAAAGCTCGGGAATCAGGCTCGAAATCGGCGTGGCATGTTTGGCGGGCAACGGGCCGTACACGTCGTCCTCGATCACGTAGACGCCATAACGTTCGGCGATTTTCGCAATCGCGCGACGCCGCGAGTCGGGCATCAACGCGACGGTCGGATTGTTCAGCGTCGGCGTGCAGACGAGCGCCGAGATGCGCTCGCTGTCGCACATCTCCTCGAAGTGCTCCGGGTGAATGCCGTACTCGTCGATTTCGAGGCCCTTTAGCGTGAAGCCGAGTACGTTGGCCGAACCTATCACGCCGTGATCCGTCAAGCTTTCGCACAGCACGGTGTCGCCCGGCCCCACCAGCGAAGCGAGCGCGAGAAAGATGCCGTGCGCGGCGCCGTTGGTGACGAGCAGCGTATCGGCCGAAGCCGGCATGCCGAGCGACGCGAGCCACGCGACGCCCGCCTGGCGATGATGCTCGAAGCCAGCGATCGGCCGGAACGCGCGGATCCACGGTTGATCGTCGAGCGTCGACAGCGTCGCGCAGACCTTGCGCCACATCGCATCGTGCTCGGGCGTATGAATGATGCGCGCGATCGAAAAGTCGACCACCGAGCGCTCGGCCGTATCGAGCATGTAGCTCGACATCGTTTCGGTGACGCGCGCCGCGACGAAGCTGCCGCGCCCGACCTCGCAGCGGATCAGTCCCTGACGCTCCAGCTCCTTGTACGCGTTGGTCACGGTCTGCACGCTGATCGCGAGGTCGGCGGCGACGTCGCGCTGCGGCGGCAGGCGCGCGCCCGGCGGCAGCGACGCGCTTTCGATGTCGCCCGCAATCGCCTTGACCAGCCGCTTGTACTTCGATTCCACGCCGTGCACCGCGCGCACGGCCTCGCGCCATTGCTCGATCACTG
The DNA here is from genome assembly GCF_014397785.1 of Paraburkholderia podalyriae. GTDB lineage: Bacteria > Pseudomonadota > Gammaproteobacteria > Burkholderiales > Burkholderiaceae > Paraburkholderia > Paraburkholderia podalyriae. The sequence continues at coordinate 75,849 of NZ_VZQQ01000008.1, read as the reverse complement.
CTGCTCCTCCGTTGTGGCGGACGCTGGCTCCAGATGGAGTCGCGTCGTCTTGCCCGATCTCCATAGTGAGGCCAGAACGGGGCGGAAAAATATTGTCCTAGAGCAATTCGCGGAAAAAATTGCGGGTAGGCCAAGATTTGAGTCGATCCCGCCTGACATGCTCACCGCGAGGTTGCGATCAGAGAGCCAGCGAGTTGCGTCGCACCCGCAATGAAAAGCTGCACTCCTTTCTCATCGAGTGCGCGCAACGGCATTTTTGTTCCGATTGGCGTCGCGCATGGGTCGGTTGCAATGCCTGGCGTTTCGATACATCGACACGTTCAGATCAACTATTGTCGGGCGCAGGGACGGCACTGCGAGGGTGGTGACATGACCGCGTGGACTCGCCGAGACATATTGCGCGCAACCGCTTTGGCCGCGGCGGCGGGGGTAGCGGCGAAAGTTCATGCCCAGCATGGAAACATGGGGCCGGTCAGACCGCCGGTCCGTCTCACCGATGTTTCGGTAGTCGACCAGACTGGCACGACCCGAACGCTCGAAGCGTTGTTGCGCGAAGGCATCACCGCGGTGCAGACGATTTACACCGGTTGCAGTTCGGTTTGCCCCCTACAGGGAACGCTATTCGGCGCCGTTCAGGAGCGGATGCTGCAAGCCCGTACACGCTATCCCGTCCGCTTGCTGTCGATTGGAATCGACCCATTCGGCGATGTACCGTCCGCGTTGCGCGCATGGCTCGTGCGTTTCAATGCCGGTCCGCGATGGAATGCGGTCGCGCTGGCGCCAGATGACGTCGACCGGACACGAACTGAGTTGGCGGGGAGCGCATCGCTGCCACGCAATGTCGCCGATCATTCGACCCAAGTCTATTGCTTCGATCACGACGCGTTGTTGCGCTGGCGCAGCGCTGATCTTCCGCGAGTCGAAGAAGTTTGTGATGTTCTCGGTGTACTGGGAGTTTGAAGTGATTTGCCTAACCAAAGTTGCCGATCACACCGGCCATGTCATGTAACCCGGAAGAGGGGGCGTCGCGATGAATCGGAATCTGTTTCCAGCAAATTATCCAAAGTCGTCAGCAACGGACAAAAAGACGTTGGCCCTGATCGTCCTCGGGTCGATGTTGATTGCGACGAGCGGGGATGTAACAGCGCAGACCACGCCGCCGTCGCAGTGGTCTGCACCGATTGCTTTGCCACTCGTGCCGGTGGCAGCGGCTAATCTGCCGAATGGAAAGGTGCTGGTCTGGTCGGCTGATAGTCCGCTGGATTTTACTGGCGGTGAAGTGAATTTGAGCAGGCACGAGAACAACGGGGGCACCTATACCGCGATCTTCGATCCGGTGGCGCAAACGAGCACGCAGATGTTGGTCACCAATATCGGCCACGACATGTTTTGCCCTGGAATCGCCAATCTTCCCGACGGTAATATCCTGGTGACGGGTGGATCGAGTAGCGCCAAGGTCAGTGCTTTTAACCCCGACTCAGGACACTGGACCTCCCAGAAACCGATGAACATTCCCCGAGCCTATCAAGGCAGCGTGACACTGAGCAACGGTGATGTGTTTGTATTGGGGGGCTCATGAAACGGTGGGCTGGGAGGCAAGAGCGGAGAAACCTGGAGCAAATCGGGCTGGCGACAGAACACCGCGGTCACTGCCAACTGGGGCGACCCTGACGTCACAGACGATGCGGAGGGAATATATCGTGCGGACAACCATATGTGGTTGTTCGCGGATTCCAACGGCACGGTTTTCCACGCTGGACCGAGTCGAGCCATGCAGTGGATCGGCACCGCAGGCACCGGCAGCATATCGGCGTCGGTAAATCGCGGCGCTGACAATGACGCGATGACCGGCAACGCGGTCATGTATGACGTCCGCAAAATCCTCGCGGTCGGTGGTGCGCCTGACTACGGAAACGACTACGCGACGTCGAACGCGACATTGATCGATATCAGCAGCAGAGCGGCGAACACGCGCACGATCGCGCGATTCTGGAGTCGCCGTGCCCGGTTACTACATGTTATTCGCCGTCGACGCGAACGGGGTACCGAGCGTCTCAACCACGATTCGAATCCACTGATGACACGCGCCTTGAATCGGGCCGCCTTTACGCTCTGCGTGACGGCGGCCCGATTTCTGGTTGCCGTCAAACCGGCGGCAAATGGCATGGATTCATCGCAATACCCTCAAACAAACGCGACAGACCTTCAGCGCTTCAGGTCAGTACTCTGAATGACGTCGCGACAACGACTATATTCCAACTCTGCCTTCCGGCTGATCGCCCGCAACGTGCGTGATGAAATGTCCCGTTCGTGCGTGGCTGTTTCAGGCTGTCCGGACCATCATCCTGACCTTGCCTTCTGCAGCATGGGCTCCCCGGTCATCCCCGCTGGGATTGCCGGGACAAACGTCGTTACGGTCTTCACGACAACGATAGCGACGAAGATTGAGGTTTGGCGTAACCACGTCGGCTCCCGGGCAATGGTCATGCAGCAGAAGACCCAACGACCGGTCCAGTTCGAGATCACCGAGCCGACTCGTCAGAGCAAACTGGCGATTAGAATAAAGGGCATCGTTTTGCCCTGTGAAACCGAAACTTCCAGGAGCTTGTCCATGTCCGCACCGAGAATCAGCGTTCTGTTGCCGATCTACAAGGTCGAGGACTATATCGAAGACTGTCTGGATTCCCTGCTGTCACAAACCTGCACCGATTTCGAAATCATCGCCGTCGACGACAGCAGCCCCGATCGCTCAGGTGAAATCGCCGCTCGCCTGCTCGCACAACAGGATCGCATTCCGTGGAAGTTGATCAGAAACACCGACAATAAAGGGCTCGCCGAAACGCGAAAGATCGCTGCATCGGAAGCGCGGGGCGAGTACGTGCTCTGCGTTGACAGCGACGACCACGTCCATCGCGATCTCATTCGCACCGTGCTGCGCGAAGCCGACCAGTACGACGCTGATGTCGTCATTTTCGCCGCCGAACACGTCAGCCCCGATGGCGTCGTCAACGATCGCATCGACTCCGGCGACTGCATCATCACCGGCGTGGAAGCCGTCCAGAAAATTATGGAACTGAAGCTGCAAGCCTTTTGCTGGAACAAACTCGTGCGCCGGTCCATCTTCGTCGCAGCCGAGCATCCATGCGGCCTTATCTACGAGGACCTTTGCGTGTCGGTGCAGACGCTCGCCACCGCGAAAATCGTGCGGCTCATTCCGGACAAGCTTTACTCATACATGTTCCGCGAATCGGCAATCTCGAGACGCTTCAACCCGCACGTCGTCGACCTCTTTGTCATCATTGACGGGGTTGAAAAACGTACCGCGTCCCTCCCGATTCCCGACTACAAGCGTCTCTTCTTCCGGCTCAAATACGTCTTCGGATACCGCACGATCGCGTTTCAAGCGGCCACCACCGCGCCGAGCTACCACCTCGCGAGCCCAATTCTATACAGCGTTTCGAAGAAACTGCGCGTGAAGGACCTGCTCGGTATGTATACCGACGGGCGGCCGAAGCTGTCCGTCGTCATGACCATGCTCAAGATCCATCCATGGATCTTCTATTGCTTCGTGAGACGCTTCAATCGCCGCTGACTCAGCAGAATCGGCCATCTGGCACATAACGCTGAACGCGTTGGAAATGCACGCACAACGCTACGGCAAGCGCCGGGAACATGGATTGCACCCTCAGTCGTACTGCGCATTGAGGGCACGAAGCCGCAGCGTGCGCAACGACTGCTGCGGAACTGATTGATACCGGGGCCCCCGGGAATTTGAAATCTATTTTAAGTGCTTATTAATGACAGGTCGGGTCGCGCCAATTGACTGCTGTCGATCGAATTGAGTGCGTCTGCGCTTGTTCATGGCGGTGACTACGCACATACGACATATATGATGGACTAAGGCCGCGCTTGTCCAGGAACGGGATGCATCACTGTTGGTAGTCTCGGATGAAAATCGCAACGCACTATCGGGGGTTTCCTCGGCCGACGAAGCCGGGAAGCCGGGGCGCCAGGACTAACTGGCGTCGGCTTGATCGGGCACCCGCTTCCGCGGAAGCCTTACGCGCACTCGCCAGGTGGAATGAAAGACACGTTTCCAGGCGGTCCTCAATCGATGTATTGAAAACGGGCTAACTCATGGCGAATCCACTCCGACAGAACATCGTCGCGCTGACAATTCTGCAAATAGCCAACATGCTGCTGCCGCTTGCAACATTTCCCTACCTGTTGCGCGTTCTGCGCCCGGGACACTTTGGAGCATACGTCTTCGCGCAAGCCATAGTTGGCTATCTCGTGCTGCTGACGGAGTACGGTTTTAACTGGTCATCGACTGCCTACGTCGCACGGGTTCAAAATGATCGGTACGCGGTATCGAAGATCTTTTGGGCAACGCAAGGCGCAAAGGCGCTTATCGCTGTGGTCTACCTCGCCATCCTGCTGTTAGCGGCTTTCTTCGTAGCAAGACTGCGCGAATTGCTGCCGATTTTGCTGGCTACCTATCCGCTCGTTATTGGAACGGTGCTGTTTCCACAGTGGCTTTTCCAGGGCCTGGAGCGGATGATGTTTACAACGATCTCGATCTTGAGCGCGCGGTTGCTACTGCTTCCGCTAACGTTCTTCCTGGTGCACTCGCCGGCCGACACGTGGATCGCCTCGCTTATCAGTTCGACGAGCATGGTTGCTGCCGGACTCGTCGCATCGATCCTGATCGCAAAAAACGGGATGATTATCGCGATGATGCCGAGCAAGGCCGACATCATCGAGGCGCTTCGTGAAGGCTGGCACACGTTCATTTCCACGGCCGCGATCAGTCTGTACACAACCACCAATAGCGTGGTGCTTGGATTTCTTGCCGGAGACGTCGCTGTCGGCTACTTTGGCGTAGCCGACAAGATTCGGAACGTCGCGCAAGCGCCGCTTGGACCGCTCTCGAACGCAATATGCCCGCGTGTGACGGCACTCTTTTCCGAAGACTCCGCAAAGGCGTTTGCGCTGGTGCGCAAGTTGTTTTACTTGCTGGGCTCGACCATGTTACTTGCTTCGGTCGCGCTTTGGGCCGGCGCCGAGTTGATCGTTCGTATCGCAATGGGCCCCGGGTACGAACCGGCCGTCGTCGTCCTGAAGTGGATGTCCCTGATGCCGCTGCTCATCGGTCTGAGCAATGTATTCGGTATTCAGGTGATGCTGCCGCTCGGCATGAAGAAGAAAGTCAGCGAGATACTAATCGTCTCCGGCTTTTTCAATCTTGCCCTTCTCTTTCCACTTGTATCGCTTTACGGCGCTCAGGGCGCGGCAATGTCTGCCCTCGCCACCGAATTTGTCGTCACGACCTCAATGGCTCTCTACCTGATCAAATGCGAAGTTCCTGCTTTCCAGACGAGGATGCACAGAGATGAAATATGACTTCCTTATCGTAGGCGCCGGCTTTGCTGGCGCAGTCTGTGCCGAACGCCTGGCGGCAAGCGGGAAGCGCGTGCTCGTCATAGACAAACGGAATCATATAGGCGGCAACGCATATGACCGTGAAGATGAGAACGGCGTGCTGATCCATCCGTATGGCCCACATATCTTTCATACGAACAGCAAGCGGATATTCGAATACTTGTCGGGTTTTACCGATTGGCGCTTCTACGAGCATCGCGTAAAGGCTTGTATAGACGGGGATCTCTATCCAATACCGATCAATCGCACGACGATCAACACGTTATACGGCCTCGATTTGAACGAGCAGGCCACCGTGGCGTTCCTGGAGTCGGTACGTGAACCGCGAGAAACCATCTCCACCAGCGAGGACGCCGTGCTCGGCAGCGTTGGCCGCGATCTATGCGACAAATTTTTCCGTGGCTACACGCGCAAGCAATGGGGACTCGATCTGTCTGAACTGTCTGCGGGTGTCGCTGCGCGAATCCCAACCCGTTCGAACGACGACGACCGGTACTTCACCGATACTTTTCAATTTATGCCGGCGCAAGGCTACACCGCGATGTTCGAAAAGATGCTTGGCAGTCCAGATATCGACGTACGACTGTCGACCGACTATAACGAGGTGAAAGCGAGTATCGAATGCGGCCACCTTGTGTACACAGGACGGATCGACGCATATTTCGGCTATCGCTTCGGCAAGCTTCCGTACCGCAGCCTGCACTTTCAACACCAGCATCTGAGCGACGTGGAGCGCTTTCAACCGACAGGCACAATCAATTATCCGAACGATCATGAATATACAAGGATTACGGAGTTCAAGCACCTCACAGGGCAACAGCATCCGGGGACTTCGATTGTAAGAGAGTATCCGCGAGCCGAAGGCGATCCGTACTACCCGATTCCACGCAAGGAAAACGAGGCATTGTTCATGCGCTACAGCGCGCTTGCTGAGACAGTTGCCGATATCACTTTTGTGGGCAGGCTGGCGCAGTATCGCTATTACAACATGGACCAGGTCGTTGGTGCGGCGCTCAAGGCCGCAGAAGGACTCATCCAGGGAGCGTGAATAAGGGAGTTCTAGCTGGCAAGCGAGAGCTTGCCTGGGATTGACTGGAACAATTCGGAGCATATGGTTGAACGTGTCTGCCTTCGCCTGCGCATGGGCGCGCCATAGTAGTTGTTTCATGGTTTCGCGCGATCGGCGTCGGTCAAATGCAATTCTTCGCGGTGACTGTCTTTCCGTGTCCCGTAGTCTGCTCTCAACGCATAGGGAGATTGAGAGATGAAAAAGTACCTGGTCGTGCTGAGGTGTGGAGACCGCTCCTTGCATCCGCAATGGTTCAGCGGCGGAAAGACTCCGAGCTTTGATTTGATGCTGAGTTACTACGGGAACAACGAAAATTATGCGGACGTCTTTGCTAAAACCATACATCGATTCAAAGGAACGAAGTGGGAAGGTCTTCACGACTTCATGTTGCGAAACGCCCAATCGATCTCGCAATATCGCTACATCTGGCTCCCGGACGACGATATCCTGACGGACGTTCAAACGCTGAACGAGTTCTTCGAGTACGTGGACCGAGAGAATTTCGCGCTCGCGCAACCGTCTCTCGACGAGAGAAGCTACTTCAGTCACTCAACGACGTTGCAAAACAGGGCGTTCGAATTTCGCGAAACCAATTTCGTGGAGGTGATGGTGCCATGTTTCTCGTCGAATGCTTTGCATGCGATCAAAGACAGCTTTGAACGAACCAAAACCGGCTGGGGTCTGGATTACCTGTGGCCCAAACAGGTCGCTTCACTGGGGAAGGTTGGCATTGTTGACCGTTTTGCCGTGTTCCATACACGCCCGGTCGCTTCGGCTGACCACAGCATGGCATGGTCTGAACTGAATCAGACGCTCGGGCAATACGGGATGCGCGCGTCGATAAAGGTCCGGCGGGGCAGAACACGCGATGCAGGCAAGACATATGCGAGCGGTCGACTCGGCAATCCCACGTTGTTCATCCACGCAGTAAAAGGCAGCCATCCTGTGCGACGGAAAAATGTCATCGCTTATATGGGGTTGTTGAAAGAGTATCTTCCGTGGCTGCACTATACCAAGCGCAAAACGCAGCCATACTATCGGGCTCCGGATAGACGTTCAAGCCCTTTAAAGTGATAACGCGGGTGATTGAGTTGAATGCTGTATCGCTGCTGCGGTGCATTGACCGTTAGCCAAAGCACACCTGCAACCAAAAATTGTCCTGGAGCAATTCGCTGAAAAAAAAGCACGGGAGAAGCGTGAAGGGCCGAGCATCCTCTCAAGCCGCCAGCGCAACATCGACGGCGCTCAGGTAATTCCGAAAACCGGCCTCGTGCAGCGCCATTCGCACCCGCGCGAGTTCGCGCAGCGTGCGTTCGCCACCAGGGTCCGGCAGCGCGTGTGCGAGCGCCCGGCCACGCGCTGTAAAAAGCTCGGCCCAAGGCAACGGTTCACGCTGGGTGTAGTTCTCGAGTTCCTTCGCGTAACGCAACATGCCAGCCGCGTCGCCCGCGGCCAGCATCGCTTCGATGGCGTCGCGGTAAAACCACAGATGATTGTGGCCGACCGCGCCGAGCCGCAGCAGCGCTTCGCCTTCATCGAGCAACCGCGCACGCTCGACGTTCTCGTCTACTGCGCGGCTCAACGCGCTCAGGGCCTTGGGTCCACAAAACTGCGTGCCGACCTCGCGCGAGATCGCGATCGCCTCGCGAAGTTTCTTTACCGCTTCGCTTCTGGATCCGCTGTCCAGCAACAGCCGCCCCTGCATCTCCAGATTTTGCGCCTCGAAGCGGCGGGCGCCGAGTTGTCTGATCAGCCGCAGTTCCCGCTCCAGATGCAGGCGAGCGGCCTGCTCATCGCCCAGTTCCTGGCAGGCGAACACGCCCAGCGTCTCGCACAGCAATTGCGCGCGCGGCTGCCCGATTAACGCGGCCGCGCGTGCCGCAGCAATCGCGTCCTCGCGTGCCTGCCGTGCGTCGTTGAGATAGATCCTGCTGAAGCCTTGCATCGGACGATTGGCCACCTCGATTCGGCCGAGCCCGTGCTTGCGGCTGAGCGCCACGCATTCGCTGAAATGGCAAAAAGCGGTTTGCATGCGTCCTTGTGCGTACGCCGCATCCGCCAGGCCGCCGAGCGCGCGAGCTTGCGCCTCCGGCATCCCAAGGCGCCGTGCATAGGTCAGACCTCGTTCATGCTCGGCGCAGCAGACGTCGATCTTGCCAAGCGGAAAAAGGATGTTGCCGCGCAGGTGGTGAAGGCTTGCCAGGTCGGCCACCCGGCCGCCGCGTTCGGCAATCGTCTGCGCGTCCGCAAGCAGGGCGAGCGCCTCGTCGAGACCTTCGTTCACCCGGAGCCCTTCCGCGAGCCCGAGCTGGCAGTCGCAGCGGGCGTCATCGTCGGGGGCAGCCGCGAGCGCCGCGCGGTACGTGGCGATCGACCCCGCAATATCGCCCAGATCGCGCTGGAGCTCGCCGATGGCGCAGCTCAGCGCGTGGCGGTCGGTGTCCGTCTGCGCGATCTCGAGGCCCCGGTCGGCCAGCCGCAGCGCCGCCTCGAAACGATGGGCGGCGCGCTGCGCGAGCGCCGCGGCGAGATAGGCGGCGGGCGCGCGCTCGTCCTCCGCCCGGTCGAGGTGCTGCGCGTGCAACGTCGGATCGCTATGTGCGAACCATTCGGCGGCGCAGCGATGAAGCTCGCGCCGGCGCGCCCGCAATAGCGTCGCCCATGCGCTCTCCTGGATCAGCGCATGGGCGAACAGGAAATCCTCGCCCTCGGGTAGAACCAGCGCATTGGCGAGCAGGCCGTCGCAGACGTAGTCAGGGTCGTCGATGAGCCGGCGCAACAACGCCAGGTCGAAACGCTGACCGATGACGGCAGCCGCCTGGAATGCCAGGCGGTCACGTGGCGCCAACCTGTCCATCCGCGCGAGCACGAGGCTTCGGATCGACGCGGGAACGTTGCCGCTGCTGCCTTCCTCGGCATTGCGCAACAGTTGCTCGAGGAATAGCGGGTTGCCTGCCGCCCGCTCGATGCAGGCGAGCGCGACGCGCTGTGTTGCGTCGATGAAATTGCTCGCGAGGTTGAGTGCCTCATCCTTGCGGAGCGGCCCGAGGTCGATCGTGGCAAACGGGGTGTCGCGGCAGCGTGCGCGCCAGGCTGCATCGATCGGATCGCCTTCCACACGCGAAGTCGTCACGAGTAAGCCCGTTCCATCGACGATGCCCGACGCGAAAGCCGCAAGATAGCTGAGCGCTTCGCGGTCGGCCCAATGCAGATCTTCGACGACGATCATCGTCGCGGATCGCCCGCAGGCGTCCTCGGCCAGTCGTGCGGCGAGCGTCTGCTTGCCACGCTGGCGCGCACCGTGATCCATTGCGTCGTACAGCGCTTGCCACTCGCCGCTTTTGGGCAGATCGAGGAAATCCTGAAGAAACACAAGCTGCTCTTCGTTCACGACATCACGGGCCGCGGCACGCGCGACGGCGGCTTGCCGGGCGTCCGCCGATGCACTGGCCGGCAGGCCGAGCAGGCTGGCGACGATCGCGCGCACCGGGTCCTGCCCCTTGCCAACACCGAAATCGAGCACGAGGCTTCTATGCAGCGTGAAGCCCTGGGCCTGCGCGTAGCGGCGCATTTCGTCGACGAGCCGCGTCTTGCCGATTCCGGCTTCACCTCGTAGATGGAGAACATGGCCGGCGCGCCTCGCCATGCATGCGTGGACGATTCCGTGAAATTGCTCGAGTTCGGCTTCACGGCCGACGAAGCGGCTTCGGTTCGTCGTCACGGGTTCGCTCGCGATGGCAACGAGCCGCCAGGCCCGTACCGGCGTGTCGATGCCCTTGAAGAACTGCTCGCCGATCGCCTCGCACACGACGGCATCGTCGAGCAGGCGCGCCGACTCGTCGGAGATCCAGGTCTCGCCGGCGGGTGCGGCGGCCACCAGCCGCGCGGCGAGGTTCACCGGATCGCCGTGCACCGTGTAGTCCTGGGTGTCGGCGCGGCCGAGCGCACCGGCGACCACTTCGCCGCTCGCGATGCCGATGTGTGCCTGCAAAAGCCGCCCGGCCTGCGCGCCGAGTTGCGTCAGCCCGTCGTGGATATCCAGCGCCGCCCGGGCCGCGCGCAGCGTGTCGGTCTCATGCGAGCGCGGCGCGCCGAACAGCGCCATCACAGCATCGCCGATGTGCTTGTCGATCGTGCCGCCATAGGCGAGGACGACGCCGTCGACCAGCGCCGTGTAGCGGCCGATCAGCGCGCGCAGGTCTTCGGGGTCGAGCGAGCGCGACAGCGCCGTGTAGCCGCAGAGATCGGCAAACAGGATCGTGACCTGCCTGCGCTCGTCAGCAGGCGCAGCGGTGGCGGCGGCCGTCTGCGGCGGCGCCGATGCGCTCGTCACCGGTTGCGCGGCCGCCGCGGCCGCCAGGATGCGCTTGCGATGGCCGAGCGACTGCACCCCGAGTTCCTTCAGATCAGCATCGCTCAACTGCGCGAGCAGTGATACGTCGATGTCGTTCGCCGCGAATGCTTGAGCGTACTGCTCGAGTCCGAGACGCTGCAGCCATTGCGCGATGTCCATATTCGTCGCCTGCATACGATGCCAGCCGGCACACGCGACTGTGCCGCACCAGTTTGGCGCTGGCGCGGCACGATACGCATAGGTCAGATGAAACCCGGGCGCAGCACTCGGCGATGCAATCGGCCCCAGGTCGCCATTCAAGCTGGCCGATGAATACTCAGTGTAGGTCTACAACTCGCAGCGCGCAGGGTGTTTGACAGCCTTTCGAGTCACGACGGATACTGGGCAGCGCGTCCCACCGCGCCCTCGCATTCTTCGGGGAATTCACGTGAAGCCGGGCAACACCGTCTCCCACATCCCGCTACGCTCGCGCTTCGCGGGCCTGCCTGGCGACGTGGCGGCCGGCGCGGTCTCGACGCTCGTGATGCTGTGCTACGCCATGAGCCTCGGCACGATGATCTTCAGCGCCGACCTCGCCCGCTACGCGATGCTCGGCGTGCCCACTGCGCTAGTCAGCTGCGTCGTCACCGCGCTCGTGATTGCATTGACGAGCTCGATGCGGTGGAACATCGGCGGCCCTGACAGCAATGCCGCGGCGTTTCTCGCGGGCGTCGCCGCGGGGGTCGCCAGCAGCGTGCGCGCAGACGGCGGTTCCCCCCAGACCCTCATCCTGACCGTGCTGATCGCGATCGCGCTCTGTTCGCTCGTGACGGGCGTCATCCTCTACGCGATCGGCTCGTCGAGACACAGCCGCTCGTTGCAGTTCCTCCCGTATCCGGTGCTTGGCGGATTCCTCGCCGGAACGGGATATCTGCTGCTGGCCGGGGCCTTCCGCGTGATGACGGGCGAGGCACTGCACTGGCACGTGCTGGCGTTGCTGGCGCACGTTCACTGGCTCACATGGATTCCCGCGCTCGTCGTGGGTGTGATGACCACGGTCCTGACGCGCGCCTGGCAGCACATTGCCGCACTGCCGCTCACGTTGGGTTTCGGCATCGTGCTTTTCTACGTTCTACTGCACATTGCCGGCCTGTCGATTGCCGATGCGCGTGGGATGGGGCTGCTTCTGCCGCGCGTCACGATGCACCTTGCCGCGCTGCCGGAGCTGCACATGGCTGCGCGACTCAGACAGGGTGGCATCGACTGGCCCGCCGTCGCCGCGCATCTTCCGGAGAGCCTGCTGGTCACGACGGTTTCCGCTGTCACGATCCTGATGAATTCGACGGCGATCGGCGCGGTGACGGGCGAGGAAGTCGATCTCAATCGCGAGATGCGGGCTGCGGGCCTTGCCAATCTCGCGAGCGGGCTGCTGGGTGGAATGGTCGGCTACCAGTCGTTCAATCGCTCGATGCTCAATGCGCGCGTGGGTGCCACCAGCCGGGTGGCCGGCGTGTTCGCGGCGCTCGCTTGCCTGGTCATAGTTGGTGCCTCGCCCGGTATCGTGGCGCTCTTTCCCGTGCCGGTACTCGTCGGCCTTCAGCTCTTCATGGGCCTGCGCCTGATCGTGCATTGGCTCGTGGGCGCGTATGCGAAGCTCAGCTGGTACGAGTACCTGCTCGTGCCTGCCATTCTCGGCACGATCATCGCCTACGGCGTAGTAGTCGGCGTGGCCGTAGGCGTCGTCGCGGCGTGTGTGACGTTCACGCTGCTCTACGGCCGGGTCAGTTGTATACGCATGGAATTCGATCTGCGCACACGGACGTCCAATGTGGAGCGCAGCATCGACGAGAGCCAGTCTTTGCGCGAACTCGGTGCGCAGGTCTGCGGTATGTGCCTGCAGGGGTTCCTGTTCTTCGGCACGGCCAATTCGATTCTGCACAGCCTGCGTGGGCGGCTCGCCGCGAGCCATCCGGTGCCGGTCCGTTTCGTCGTGCTCGATTTCGCATCGACTCAGGGCATGGACGCGTCGGTTTCGATCAGCTTCGTCAAGCTAAGGCAGCTATGCGCGGCGAAGAACGCGGACCTGGTGCTGACCGCGCTGCCGCCGCGCTCGCGCGACCTGCTCACGAAGACCGGGACCCTCAATCTCCGGATTCATGAGTTCGACTCGCTCGACGCGGGTCTGGAATGGGTCGAAGACCAGTTGCTCACGGCGAACTCGCGTACGACAGGACACGGCTACGACTTTCACGCGATGCTCGCGCCGCACTTCACGGCCAGCGCGTTGAGCACGCTGCTGGCGTGCCTCGAAGTGCATGACCTGCTCGCGGGACAGGTGCTCTTTCTTCGCGGTGAGCAGGCTGACGCGTTGTATTTCATCGAGCACGGACGTGTCGAGGTCTCGTTTCCGCTCGACGATGGACGCTCGGTCCGGCTGCGCTCGTTCGGCCCGGGGACGGTTGTCGGTGAAATGGCCGTCTACACGCTGCAACAGCGCAGCGCGGACGTGATCGCCGAGACGCCGACGCGGGTTCGCCGCTTGTCGACAACCGCTCTGATGCGACTCGAACAACAGGATCCGGCGACCGCGCAACAGTTTCATCGGTTTCTCGTCAAGATCATCGCGGCTCGACTTGCCGTCGTCGACGAGGCACTGCGTGCGGCGTTGTGAGCGTTGCCCGCCCCGCGCCCTATAACAACCCCGCAAAATGCACCAGCACAAACACAACCGCCCCGCCCGCGATCAGCACCAACGCATTGATACGCGTCCACATCAGGAGCACGGTCGCAACCGCCGCAGTCAGCCACGCCATCCAGCCACCTTCGAGTTCCTTGATCAACACATAAACTGCCGCGAGAATCAGCCCGGCGGCGACGGGTCGCAAACCCGCCTGCAACGCGTTCAGCCACCGCGCGCCTTCGTGCCGGTTCCACACGTGCACGACGCCGTACATCAGAAACGCGGTCGGCCCGAATAGCGCGACGGTCGCGACGAGCGCGCCGCCGAGGCCACCGACCTGATAGCCGATCAGTGTCGCGAGCAGCGAGCCCGGACCGGGCGCGAGCCGCGCGATCGCGAAGTCGCTGAGGAATTGCGCATGGGTCATCCAGTGATGGACATCGACGACCTGGCGCTGCACTTCGGCGATGATCCCCTGGCCGCCGCCGACGGTCACGATCGATAGCGGCGCGAAAACGGAAAACAGAGTGATGAGAGTTCGAGACACGACGAAAGCTATTCCGGAATTTGACTAACGGCGATCCCAGGCGATCAACGCTGGCGCGCCTCACGCACGTATTCATAGCCGACGCTCAACGCACCCGCGATCAGCACGGTCCACACCAGCGACACGCGAAATACCGCCGCAGCCGCGAACGTCGCGATCAGCACCAGATACGGAAACACGCGGCGCGGCAGCCGGCGCGCGGCGGTAATCGCCATCGACAGCGACAGCCCGATCGCACCGGCCGCGGCGCCGGCGAGCGCGATATGCGTGAGCGGATACGATGCGATCGCCGAGAAGAACACGCCGAGCAGAATGATCACGACGGCCGGCGGGAAAATGATGCCGCAGAATCCCGCGACGGCGCCGCGCCAGCCGAGCAGCCGGTAGCCGATCCAGATCGCCAGATTCTTCACGTTGACGCCCGGCAGCGCCTGCGACAACGCGAGGCCGTTGAGAAATTCGTCTTCGCTGATCCAGTGCCGGTCGTGCACGAACTCGCGCATGAACCAGCCGCTCAACCCGCCGCCGAAACTCGTCAGACCGATGCGCGCGAAGATCAGAAACAGGCCGAGCGAGGTCACGTCGCGCTGCGGTGGTGTGTGGTGTCGCGCGTCGTCGTCGGGTGTCGATACCGGGTCGCCGACGTCAGGCCCGTGGGTGCCTTTGGCCAATGCTGGTCCCTAGTCGTTTTGATCGTGCCGCGCTTGCCGCGCGCCCGGCATGATAGCGGCAGACGTCGCCGACGATGCAGCCGCCGCCGGATGCCGTGGATCATGCAGGTCTTCGGTCGACCACCCGCCGCCCAGATCGCCGAACAGCGACGCCGCATGCAGCAGACGCGATTCCTGCACGTTCAGCGCGGTCTGCCGCGTGGTCAGCTGCGTCGCTTGCGCGGTCGCGACCGTCGTGTAATCGACGGTGCCCGCCTGGTATTCGTTGAACGCGATTTCCGCGCCATGGTCCGCGTCCCGCACAGCCGTTTCGAGCACGACCGCCTGATCGGCGAGAATGCGCAGCCCGGACAGATCGTCCTCGACGTTCTGGAACGCGCCCAGCACGGTGCCGCGATAGTTGGCGACCGTAGCGTCGTAGGCGGCCTTCGCCGCATCGACGTCGGCGCTGCGTAGACCACCGTCGAACAGCGTCTCGGTCGCGCTGCCGCCGAGCGACCATACGTAGTTCGCGGCCTTCAGCAGCCCGGACAGCGGCGACTGCGTGAAACCGGCCACCGCCGACAACGAAATATCCGGGTAATACGCGGCCACCTCGACGCCGATCGCCGCATTCTGCGCGGCCATCTTGCGCTCGGCGGCGGCGATGTCGGGGCGACGCTCGAGCAGTGTCGACGGCACGCCAACCGGCACAGACGGCAGCGCTGGCATCGCGGTGCTATGCGTGACCGACAGTTCCTCCGGGTTCTTGCCGACCAGCACCGCAATCGCGTGCGCGTTCTGCGCGCGCGCGACGCCGAGCGCGATCAGATCGGACTTCGCGGTATTCAACTGGCTGCGCGCGGTGATCACGTCGCTCGGCGGAATCGTGCCCGCGCGATCCTGCTCGCTGACGACGTCGAGATAGTGCTGATACGCGACGACCGTTTCCTGCAGCAGGTCGATGTTGGCGTCGCTGGTGCGCAGCTCGATGATCGCGGTCGCGAGCGCGACCTGCTCGGAGAGCGTCGCATTCGCAAGCGTCGCTTCGGTGGACTGCGCGCTCGCGGCGTTTTCCTCGACCGTGCGGCGCACCTGGCCCCACAGGTCCGGCGCCCAGCTCACATTGCCTTCCAGCGAACCAGCGTTGGCGATGCGCGCCGCGGTGCCGTTCAGCGTCGTTGTCGACGCGCGTTCGCGCGTCGCCGAACCGGTCGCGCCGATGGTCGGAAACAGCGCCGCGTGCGCGGCGCGCACTTCCGCGAGCGCTTGCTGGTAGTTCGCGTAGTCCGCGCGCACGGTCTGGTTCGACACCGCGACGAGCGGTTCGAGTTCGTCGATCAACGGATCGTTGAATGCGGTCCACCACGTGCCCTTCGGGCCGGTTGCGTTCGGCTCGGCCTGGGTCCAGCCCGGCAGCTCGGAGAAAGTGGCGGGCACGCTGACCTGCGGCCGGTGATAGTCCGGGCCCACCATGCAGCCGGCGTTGAACAGCGCCAGCAACGCGACGGCGAGCGTCGCGACACTCGGCAACCCGCAGCGCGGCCCTGTCATTGGTTCAGTGGAAGTCTTCATCGTCATGCCTTCGTATCCGGTTGTCCCGGCTTCGCGCCGCGGGTCCAGCGCAGACCCGCGGACCATCTGACCAGCCGTGCACGCAGGCGGTCGAGGTACAGATAAATCACCGGCGTCGTGTAGAGCGTAAACATCTGGCTCAGGATCAGCCCGCCCATCACGGTGATACCGAGCGGCTGGCGTAGCGAGCCGCCCTGGCCGATGCCGATCGCTAGCGGCACCGCGCCGAGCACGGCCGCGAACGTCGTCATCATGATCGGCCGCAGACGGATCAGCGCGGCCGTGTGGATCGCGTCGCGCGCGGTCATCTGTTGCTGGCGCTGCAACTGGATCGCGACGTCGACCATCATGATGCCGTTCTTCTTGACGATACCGATCAGCAGGATGATGCCGATCATCGCGATCACCGAGAACGGCGTGCCGAAAATCAGCAGCGCAAGCGTCGCGCCGATGCCCGCCGACGGCAGCGTCGACAGGATCGTCAGCGGGTGGATCGAGCTTTCGTACAGCACGCCGAGCACGATGTAGACGACGCCGAGCGCCGCGAGAATCAGCAGCGGCACCACGCCCATCGACTGCGAATAGGCCGCCGCCGCGCCCGCGAACGAACCGTGGATGCTCGCGGGCATGCCGATCTCGCGGATCGTGTCGTTGATCGCCGTGCCCGCCTGACTCAGCGACCCGCCGGCCGGCAGGTTGAACGAGATCGTCGCGGCGACGAGGCCGCTCTGATGGTTCACCTGCGTCGATGTATGGCTGTTCCTGTACGACGTCAACACCGAAAGCGGCACCATCGTTTCGGCGGCCGTGCTGTCCGCGCTGCCGGTCGAGCTGCCGCCCTTGCTGTTGGCGATGCTGTTGTTGGTCGCGTTCGACTGCGCGTCCGAGTTGCGCGAGTTCGTGTTCGACGACGTACTGCTGGTGCTCGCGCGGGTCGAGCTCGTCGCCGACACCGTGCCGTGCGGCATCTGCGTCGCGGCGGTGCCGCTCGGATTGCCCGCGGACGTGCTCAGATAGATCTGGTTCAGCGTCTGCGGATACTGCCAGTACTCGGGCGCGACCTCCATCACGACGAAGTACTGGTTCAGCGGGTTATAGATCGTCGACACGGTGCGCTGGCCGAACGCGTCATACAGCACGTTGTCGATCTGATTCGGCGCGAAGCCGTAGCGCGCGGCGGTCGCGCGATTGATCGACACATAGGTCTGCAGGCCGTTCTGCTGCAAGTCGGAGTTCACGTCGAGCAGCCGTCCGCGCTCCTTCGACAACGCCGCGACGAGCTTCGGCGTCCACGTGAACAGCGCGGCGGAATCGTCGCTCGTCAGCGTGTACTGGTACTCGGCCGCCGACTGCCGCCCGCCGATACGAAGATCCTGCTGCGCCTGCAGAAAGAGCCGGGCGCCCGACACCTCGTCGAGCTTCGGTCGCAGCCGGTTCACGACCTGGGTGGCTGTGGCGTGCCGCTGCGACAGCGGCTTCAACTCGATGAACACGTTCGCGGTATTGAGCGCGCGTCCGCCGGTAAATCCCGCGACCGACTGCACCGCCGGATCTCTCTGCACGATCGACTGCAACTGCGCGAGCTTCTTCTGCATCGCCGAAAACGAAATGCTCTGGTCGGCGATGATCTGGCCGATCAGGATGCCGGTGTCCTGCTCGGGGAAGAAGGTGGCCGGCACCAGCTTCAGCAGGAACACGTTGCCGACCAGCAGCGCGAACAGCAGCACAATCACCAGCAGCGAATGATCGAGCACGGCCGTCAGCGAACGCGCGTAGACGCCCTTGAAGCGATCGAACTGGCGCTCGATCCACCGCGCCCAACGCGCTTTCGAATGACCCGCGTTGTCGCGGCTCAGCACGTACGCGCACATTGCGGGCGTGACCGTCAACGAGATCACCAGCGAAATCAGGATCGCGATCGACAGCGTGATCGCGAACTCATGGAACATCAGTCCGACGATGCCCGGAAACAGGATGATCGGCAGAAATACCGCGATCAGCGACAGGCTCATCGAGATCACCGTGAAGCCGACTTCGCCCGCGCCCTTCAGCGCGGCCTCTTTCGGACTCAACCCCTGCTCCATGTACCGCACGACGTTTTCGAGCACGACGACCGCATCGTCGACGACGAAGCCGGTGCCGATGGTCAGCGCCATCAGCGACAGATTATCGATGCTATAGCCGAGCAGATACATCGGTCCGAAGGTACCGACGATCGACAGCGGCAACGCGACCGCCGGCACGAGCGTCGCGCGCGGCGACTGCAGGAAGATGAACACGACGCCGACCACCAGCAGCACCGCGATGAACAGCGTGCGCTCGGTATCGCTGACCGACGACGTGACCGACTGCGAACGGTCGATCGCGACATCCACATGCACACTGCTCGGCAACGTCGCTTGGATCGACGGCAACACGTTGTGGATCTGCCGCACGGTACTGACCACGTTACTACCCGGCATCGGATAGACGATCACGAGAATCGCCGACTTGCCGTTGAAGAGCCCCGCATTGCGGATGTTTTCGTTCGAGTCGCGCACCTGGGCGACGTCGCGCAACTGCACCGGCGCGCCGTCGCGATACGCGACCACCAGATCGCGATACGGCGCCGCGTGCGTGATCTGATCGTTCGACGTGACCACGTAGCGCTGATCGCCGACATCGAGATGACCCTTCGCGCTGTCGGCATTGGCCGCGCTGATCGCCGCGCGCACGTCCTCCATGCCGACGCCGTAGCTATTGAGCTTGCCCGGCTGCAACTCGACGCGCACGCTCGGCAACGCGCCGCCGCCGAGCGTGATCTGACCGACGCCCTGCACCTGCGACAACTGCTGCTGGATCACCGAATCGGCGGAGTCGTAGAGCTGCGCCTTCGTCAGCGTGTCGGATGTCAGCGACAGCACCATGATCGGCGCGTCGGCGGGGTTGTACTGGCGGTAGCTCGGATTGCTGCGCAGCGTGGTGGGCAGATCCGCACGCGCGGCCTGGATCGCCGCCTCGACGTCGCGCGCGGCGCCGTTGATGTCGCGCTTCAGGCCGAACTCGACGATGATCATCGACGAGCCGACGTAGCTGATCGAGGTCAGCTCCGCGACGTCGGCGATCGTCGCGAGCCGCCGCTCTAGCGGCTCGGCGACCGTCGACGCCATGATGTTCGGGCTCGCGCCGGCCATGTTCGCCTGCACGACGATCACCGGAAACGCGATGTTCGGCAGCGGCGCGACCGGCATGCGGAAATACGCGAGCGTGCCGGAGATCAGGATCGCGATTGCGAGCAGCGTCGTCGCGACCGGCCGCCGGATGAAGATCGCCGGGATATTCACCGCGTGCCCTCCGCGCCGCCGTCCGGCGGGCGCCCGCCCGGCTCGTCGCCGTCGTTGCGCTCAGCGCGTGCGGCGCGCCAGCGGTTCACGCGCCCGGCCATGCGGTCGAAGAACAGATAGATCACCGGCGTCGTGAACAGCGTCAGCATCTGGCTCAGCGTCAGGCCGCCAATGATCGCGAGACCAAGCGGCCGGCGCAGTTCCGAACCGGTGCCGGTGCCGAGCAGCATCGGCAGCGCGCCGAGCATCGCAGCGAGCGTCGTCATCAGGATCGGCCGGAAACGCAGCAGCGAGGCCTCGAAGATCGCATCGCGCGGCGCCTTGCCGTGATTGCGTTCGGCATCGAGCGCGAAGTCGACCATCATGATCGCGTTCTTCTTGACGATGCCGATCAAGAGCACGATGCCGATGATGCCGATCACGTCGAGATCCATGCCCGCGAGCATCAGCGACAGCAATGCGCCGATGCCGGCCGACGGCAGCGTGGACAGGATCGTGACCGGATGGATGAAGCTCTCGTACAGCACGCCTAGCACGATATACACGGCAACGAGCGCCGCGATCAGCAGATAAACCTCGCTCGACAGCGAATCCTCGAACGCCGCGGTCGCGCCTTGCAGCGACGACGTGATCGACGGCGGCAGGTCGATCGCCTGCTCGGCCTGGTGAATCTCCTTGACCGCGGTGCTCAGCGACGCGCCCTTCGCTAGATTGAACGACACCGTCACCGACGGAAACTGCGCGAGATGGCTGATCACGAGCGGCGCCTTCCCGATCTGGATCTTCGCGATGCCGGAGAGCGGCACCTGACCGGTGCTGCTGGTCTGGCTCGGCAGATACAGATTGCCGATCGACTGCACGGTCGGCATCGTTTCAGGCTTCGCGACCAGAATCACGCGGTACTGGGCCGACTGCTCGAAGATCGTCGATACGATGCGCTGGCCGAGCGCGTCGTACAACGCGTTGTCGATCGTCGCGGGCGTGATGCCGAAGCGCGCGGCCAGTTGCCGGTTCACTTCGACGTTCACGCTGAGGCCGTCGCTGTTCAGATCGCTCTGCACGTCCGACAGCGACGGAATCTGCTTCAGGCGCGCGACGAGTTCCGGCACGTACTTCTGGAACGCCTGCTGGCTCGGTCCGCGCAGCACGAAGCTGTACTGGTTCGGCGACACGGTCGTGTCGAGCGTCAGGTCCTGCTCGGGCTGCATGAACAGCTTCACGCCCGGCACGTGCGCGACTTCCTGCGCGAGCCGTCGCGCGATTTCCTGCGCGGTGTCGGAGCGCTTGTCGCGCTCGCGCAGATTGATCAGGAAGCGGCCGTTGTTCAGCGTCGCGTTGGTGCCGTCGATGCCGACGTACGACGTCAGCGACACCACGTCCGGGTCTTTCAGGACTGCCTCGGCGAGCGCGCTTTGGCGCTGCACCATCGCGGCATAGGAGACCGAGTTGTCGGCGACGCTGATGCCCTGGATCACGCCGACGTCCTGCACCGGAAACAGACCCTTGGGAATCACCATATACAGGATGCCGGTCAGCACGACGGTGGCGATCGCGACCATCAGCGTCAGCGTCTGATGATCGAGCACCCACCGCAGGCCGCGCTCGTAGGCGGCGAGCGTCTTGTCGAACAGGCCCTCGCTGATGCGCTCGAAGCGGCTCGGATGGCGCTCGGCCTGCGCGCGCAGCATCCGCGCGCACAGCATCGGCACCACCGTCAGCGACACGACCGCCGAAATCACGATCGTGACCGCGAGCGTCACCGCGAACTCGCTGAACAGGCGTCCGATCACGCCGCCCATGAACAGCAGCGGAATCAGCACCGCGATCAGCGAAATGGTCAGCGACAGAATCGTGAAGCCGATCTGCCCCGCGCCCTCGAGCGCGGCTTCGAGCGGCGACATACCCTCCTCCAGATAGCGCACGATGTTCTCGATCATCACGATCGAGTCGTCGACCACGAAGCCGGTCGCGATGATCAACGCCATCAGCGACAGGTTGTCGATCGAGTAGTTGAGCTGGTACATCACCGCGAGCGTGCCGATCAGCGAGACCGGCACCGAGATGCTCGGAATCAGCGTGGCGGGCACGTTGCGCAGAAACACGAAGATCACCGCGACGACGAGCACGATCGCGAGAATCAGCTCGAACGCGGCGTCCGCGACCGACGCGCGAATCACGCCGGTGCTGTCCGACACCACGGTCACTTTCATGCCGGCCGGCAGCGTCGATTCGAGTTGCGGCAGCTCCTTCATGATCTGGTTGACCGTCTGGATCACGTTCGCGCCCGGCTGGCGCTGCACGTTCAGCACGATCGCGGGCGAGCCGTTGTACCAGGCGCCGCGCTCGACGTCCTGCGCGGCCTGGCTCACGCGCGCGACATCGCGCATGAACACCGGCGAGCCGTTCTGGTAGGCGACCACCGTGTCCAGATAGTCCTTCGGATCGGTGATCTGATCGTTGCCGTTGATCGTGTAGTCGAGGTCGGGGCCGTCGAAATTGCCCTTCGGCTGGCTCACGTTCACGTAACTGAGCAGCGTGCGCAGGTCGTCGATATTCAGGCCGTAGGCGGCGAGCTTGTGCGGGTCGGCCTCGACGCGGATTGCGGGCACGTTGCCGCCGCTCGTCGTCACGACGCCGACGCCCGACACTTCGGAGATCTTCGTGCCGAGACGGTTGTTCGCGACGTCTTCGAGTTGCGTCAGCGACATCGACTTCGACGTGATCGCGAGCGTCAGGATCGGCTGGTCGGCAGGATTGACCTTCGCATAGGTCGGCGGCGCCGGCAGGCCCGACGGCAGGTAGCTGTTCGCCGCGTTGATCGCCTGCTGCACATTCTGCTCGGCGATATCGAGGTTCAGCGACAGATCGAACTGCAGCGTGATCACCGACGCACCGTCCGAACTGTACGAGGTCATCTGCTGCAGGCCCGGAATCTCGCCGAGCTGCACCTCGAGCGGCGCGGTCACGGTGGTCGCCATCACGGTCGGGCTCGCGCCCGGATAGAAGGTCTGCACCTGAATCGTCGGATAGTCGACGTTCGGCAGCGACGACACCGGCAGCACGCGCATCGCGATCAGACCGACCAGCACGAGCGCGATCATCAATAGCAGCGTCGCGACCGGGCGAAGAATGAACAGGCGGGAAATATTCATCGGCGCGGCGGTCCGTTACGACGAAGCGGCTTCGGACGCGGCCGGCGCAGGCGTTGCCGCCGCAGCCGACGCTGGCGCGGCCTCGGACGCGGCAGCGGGCGTCTTCGCGCCGGTGGCGGCCGCGCCGCTCGCCGCCGCGGGAGACTTCGGATGCACCGGCTGGATCTTCGCGCCGTCGTTCAGACGATCGGTGCCGTCCGTCACGACCTGGTTGCCGGCCGCGAGCCCCGACAGGATTACCGTGTTCCTGCCGTCGCTCGGCCCGATCTTGACCTTGTGCACGGACACCGTGCTGTCCGGATTGACCAGATAGACGAAGTCGCCCGGCGCGCCGGACTGCACCGCGGCGGTCGGCACCAGCACCGCGTTCTGCATCGTGTCGACGAGCAGCTTCACGTTGACGAACTCGTTGGGAAATAGCGCCTCGTCGTCGTTCGCGAAGATCGCGCGCAAGGTGACGGTGCCGGTCGCGGTCGCCATCTGGTTGCTGAGCGCGTACAGCGTGCCGGTCGCGATCTCGTGCGAGTTGTCGCTCGAAGACGCAGTGACCGGCAGCTTCGCGCCGCTGTTCACACGCTGAACGATCGATGCGAGCGAATCCTGCGGCACCGTGAACTGCACCGTGGTCGGCTTCACGGTCGTGATGACGACGATGCCCGTCGACGACGACGCGGTTACGTAGTTGCCGGGATCGACGAGCCGCAAGCCGACCTTGCCCGCGATCGGTGCGGTGATGCGGCAATAGGCGAGGTCGAGGTCGAACTGGGCGATGTTGGCGAGGTCGGCCTTCACGGCCGCTTCGTCCTGCTGCACGAGGAACTGCTGATCCGCGAAGGTTTGCTGCGCGATCGACTTGCGCTCATTCAACTGCGTATAGCGCTCGAGATCGGCGCGCGCCTGCGCGAGCGACGCGCGGTCTTTCGCGAGCGTCGCCTCTGCCTGCTGCTTGCTGATCTGATACTGGCGCGGATCGATCTGCGCGAGGAACTGGCCTTTCTGCACCTCCTGGCCTTCGTGATAGCCGACCTCGGTCAGATAGCCGCTCAACTGGGGCAGCACGGTCACGGTTGCGGTGGGGGTGACAGTGCCGAGCTCGCTCAGCGTGACCGGCATCGAACCGAGGGTTGCCTGCGACACCGTGACGACGATCGCCGCGTTCTCGCGCACCGGCTTCTTGCGCGTCAGCAGATGAACGACGACGAGCGCGACGAGGACGAGCACGATAACCGCGAAGATGGTGAGCCCGCGTCGTGAGTGCTTCGGCGGCGGGGACACGGTTTCGCTCATGTTGCTCTCCGGGAACGGATAGGGGTGTTGATATTCGGTGGGAAGCTTGTCCTCTGACGGGACTGCGCAAAAGTGCCATGGTTCGCGCGCGTTGTCATCAGTCGACGTCCTCTGGACGCGTTGTTATGAAGACGTAAGGAAACGGGCGATGGCTCGAATTCGGGCATGCGTGAATGTAACCGGCTTGCGTCGGGCTTGAGTTACAGCGGTGCAACATGTTGGCCAATGGAAGGGTTGGGTCACCGACCGGGGTGGCACGTGCGAGGCGGATACCCGTAGGAGTCGAGCTTTGGGCGCGGCGGGACATCGCAATATGCGGTAACAGACGACAGCCGATTGAAAAGCGGGCCCTGCGTCCAGAACCGTCACAAACGCTCGCTATCATCCCAAGCCAGCGTCGCGCGCGCCGCGACCACAACGACACTTCACAACGTCACGCCGATGTCCATCACCGTCAATTTCCCCGCCGAAGTCCGCGACTGGATCGCCGCCAATCTCACGCGAGGCGTCGCGCCGCAAGCGATCGTCAACGAGATGGTCGCCCGCAACAATGCGGCCGAACTCGCCTCGGCGATGGTCGATGCGGTGTCGTCGGCGTTTATGTATGGCACGCCGCTGCCCGGCGACAAGCTCGAAGTCGGCGGCGCGCCGCTCAGCTATGAGCCTGAGCCGCTGCGTGTACCCGACGGCCCGCTGATCCAGCTCGGCGAGCGCAGGGTGCGCGTGCTGTCGCGGCTGCAGCGGCCGGCCGCGGTGCATCTGGCCAATTTCCTGAGCGGCGACGAATGCGAGCAGCTAATCGCGCTCGCGCAGCCGCGGCTCGACCGCTCGACCGTCGTCGACCCGGTGACGGGGCGCAATGTGGTCGCTGGTCATCGCAGCAGTCACGGGATGTTTTTCCGTCTTGGCGAGACGCCGCTGATCGCGCGCATCGAAGCGCGCATCGCGTTGCTGACCGGCACGCCGGTCGAGAATGGCGAAGGTCTGCAAATGCTGCATTACGAGGAAGGCGCGGAGTCCACGCCGCATGTGGACTATCTGATCACTGGCAATGAAGCGAATCGCGAGTCGATCGCACGCAGCGGCCAGCGCATGGGCACGCTGCTGATGTATCTGAAGGATGTGGAAGGCGGTGGCGAGACGGTGTTTCCGCAGCTCGGCTGGTCGGTCGCGCCGCAGCGCGGGCATGCGCTCTATTTCGAATATGGGAACCGCTTCGGGCTGTGCGATCCGGGTTCGCTGCACGCGAGCACGCCGCTACGCGCGGGGGACAAGTGGGTGGCGACCAAGTGGATTCGCACGCGGCGGTTTGTGGCGCGGGATCAGGGGTGAGGTGTCAACACGGATTCCGGATGCGTCCTTGCCGCGAGCCCGCTTATGAACTGCCTAACGTCGTTCTGTTAAGCGCAGCAGAACGACGCAAGTCGCATCGTGGTGGATGGGCCCTGCGGCCCACTCTCTGGAATCAGGCGTAACCGCAAAAGGCCCGCGCAGTAGCGGGCCTCATCGCAGAAAAGCCCCGCCGAAGCGGGGCCCTGTTCGTGTGCTTCATGGGTTGATAACCTTGGTGCGCGGCGTCACCCTTGGATCGTCACACATCCATGCGCAGCTATCTTTACAGATTGGATGCAACTCAACTTCGATCTGGCGGACAGCTAGTTCACCGTCAGCCCGCTTCACCGCGAACCCATCCGTAAGAGTTTTCGGCACGATATAGATATTCTCACTTCTGATACCGAGCTTCCTCAAATACGCTTGCACGTTTTCCCCGCGGCGCTCCTGCAAAACGTCAAGATCGTGCTCGCCAATATATGCACCGGCCATCACAATCGCCTGAATCTGCACGTCAGGCCACTTCTTTGCCTCTTCCACGGCATCTGCGATTGAACGCCGATTTTCCTTTGAAAGTTCAACTGTGTTGAATGGCAACTCAATAGCCGCTACCTCTCCGATAGTACAAGCATTAACCGGGCGTCCCAAGCAAAACCACACGGCAAGCAATACCGCGAGACAGCCACCGCGCAAAATCGGTTGTCTATTCATGGTGCGATATTTACTCCATCGAATGTCGCTATGTAGCCAGCGATGCTGTCTGCGTTGCTAATCGCCTGGTGGGGCTTGTTTCTCGCGAAGATCATCGCCCCCGCTTCGCTGTCGAGATACATGTGGTCTTGCGAATTAAAAGTGTCTGTAAAGTGCGTACATTCGTGGATTATCGTCTTGACCTTGCATATTCTCCACAACTGGGCAAATGGACTTCCACAAAATTTCGAGTAAATAGCGATAACCCGTTTGTCCGAATCCGGTTTGCAGACTGCGGCGTGATTGACGCCCGAATCCGGCGTGACCGCACACGACAGGTGCCTGTTTGTTTCACTGTCCCATCGCACAATCTTTTTCTGGCTCCAATTGCTGCATCGCTGCAAGCAATCGCGGAAGCCCTTCGCTAAGTACCCTCTTTGTATGTACATCCGCACTTGCAAAGAAGGTAGTCACCCGGTCCTGTTCTTTCATGTCCCAACGTGCAAGTCCCTCAATGCGTCTTTTGATTAACTCGACGCCGATATCGCGTGCCTGCATAGCCTGTCTGCGAAACTCCTTGTTGGTCATGTTCGGGCAGATAGGGGTCGTGTTGATCGTGACGTCCCTATTTGAACCAGGAGTCGTGTTTGTAAATGCAGTGTCATCGAGAGTTACCCATTCCGTGCTGTCGTTCATTTTGCTAGCGCTCCACTTCAATCGTAAGAAACTTGAAACCCTGCGTTGTAACGCGAGAAGTCTGCCCCGCTGCGTTTGTCTTGCCGCTACAGATTTCTTTGCCTTCGGCGAGAGTCCGGTATCGCAAATCTGGTACAGGGTTGCCGTTGTAATCCCTGATGGTCAACCGTTCATCGAACGGGCCCGCAGGTCGATTGCCACAGAGGCACCCCGCGCCTTGCCCTAACGCCTGCCTCATGTCGTAACCGGATGGGAGAGCCCTGATTGCATTAATCCGAATCGGCTCCCCGGATTTCGGATTCGTCGTCATTGCATGAGGCATGTCAGGCCACTCTTTGTATATCTTGAATGTGATACGGCAATCTAGACATTCCCGGTTATCTGATCCCTCGAACATATCCGCAAAGCGAGCCTTCATTTCTTCAATGATCTCCTTTGCGGAGCGCATCCTTTCGTACATTGGACCCTCCATAGGTTAATTCGCGCTGTCAGACCATCGGACCATTGAGCACACGTAAGAACGGCACCAGTGCCCCTCGCGCT
Organism: Paraburkholderia podalyriae; assembly: GCF_014397785.1. Taxonomy (GTDB): domain Bacteria; phylum Pseudomonadota; class Gammaproteobacteria; order Burkholderiales; family Burkholderiaceae; genus Paraburkholderia; species Paraburkholderia podalyriae. The sequence continues at coordinate 48,530 of NZ_VZQQ01000008.1, read as the reverse complement.
ATGGTTCAGATGGAATACAACCGAAGCGTGTCCGGCGGAAAGCATTCGCCGATTTCGGCGTTCAGCGCCATTGCCGGCCGCATTGGAGGGAAGTTCGAGTAGCCTGAATAGGTGATAAGGCAAAGCTGGCACTCTTCCTTGCTCCGGTTTCATCCTGTTTCTGTTGTTCCATCTGACCTCCTGATTTTCCAGAACACACCCGACGAATTAACCATCCCAAGCAGTCACGGTCAACAGCTTTAATTCGAGATAAACCCGTTTTGACAAACATTGACAATGATTTCGGGTATCTCATTTTCAGGTGCATCTTTCCGTTGTCGCGGCCCAACGAAAAAAGGCGGTATTGAGCCGCCTTCTCCGAAAGCAATCGGCGACAGTTAGTGCTTTGTCCATGAAGCGTGCATAGCCGCCAGTTTCCCGTCCGCGCCCTGCGCAGCGTCAGCGAGAATCGCTGCTGCGTCCGCCGGTGTCAGTTGGCGGTTTGGAAGCCCCTTGGCGTCGAGTGCAAGCACCGTGAACAGTTCCTGATCGCAGCGGTTGGTCGAGTGATAGTTCTCGCCGATCTGGATCATCAGTTCCAGCAGGTTGCGGTGTTCGTGTCTTTCCTCGACAGTCACAGCAGGACTCCTGAACATCGAGGTCGCAAGTGTAATCAGATGTCGGAGTTGCTGCCCCTGCCGGTCGCAAAGATGAAAGGCGGCCAGCGCGAGCTGTTCATACTGGAGAGCGTCTACAGGGGGGCGGGATGGAGATTGCTGCTTTCTGCTGGGTTTGGTCATGCGCGGTCCCGGTTATCGTGAAGGATCGCCCGGACACATAGGGAGGTGGTGAGCGGGCACATTGGCAGGGGTGGAAAACCGGCTCCGAAGACCAGCAACCGGCAGGCGCGAGCGCCTCCCTGCCACGGCCCGCCCATAGAACAATGGACGTGCAGCAACAAGGTACTGCCTGCCGCAGCAGGCGTACCGGTCCTCAGAAATTCTCAGGTTTCCACGCCTGAACCGTCGCTGTTTTGACGGCATTCCGATTATAGACGGATGCCGCAGCATTGACGATTATTGGGATTGTGCGCTGTCGCGAGGGCTTGACGGGACTTTCACCGTGCCCGTATGACCTTCAATGCCGCTCACGGTGTTGTCGTTTCCTTCGGAACGGGATTTCGGCGCGCGCAGCGCCGCCGGAAGAATGACTGCCTGGTCACTACCGCCGAATGTGCGGGAGCACGGATTCCAGATGCACCACTACCCCTTCCAAGCCAGGGGACCCGCTTAAGAGCTGGCGGTGTAAAGCTGTCTTCTTTGCCTACTTTCTTTGCAGCAGCAAAGAAAGTAGGTGCCGCCCCGCACAGGGGCAACGCCAATAGACCGATAACAAAACAAGGAAAGGCCAACGCACCCAGAACAACGAAAAAACAGCCCCCGCCCTGCCAAAGGGTGCCCACTAACCCACCCCAACCCTCACCGCCGAAAAACCTCATCAGCCACCCAACCCGCATCGGTCAGATGTACACCTTCCCGCAACTGCATCGTCCCCGCGCCTTCGATCACACGCTTGACCATCGGAAACACACGCTGCGCGTCCTGGTCCTTCGCCCACGGCGCCGGATCGATCTTGTACGTGTAGACCACCGACGTCACCGTCTTGCCATCCATCTGCATCGGCCGTTCCCAGCCGACCACCTTATCCAGCGACAGCGAAGCCGCGCAGAAATCGGCCGGGTGCGTGACCCGCGACGTCGCGGTCGCGACCACTTCCGGGATATGCAGATAGTACTTCTGGCCTTCCGGCGTCAGCTGATACTGCCGCGCCGACGCGGTGATCTTCTTGCCGTCCGCATCCACGCGTTCGACCAGCATGTCCTTGCCCACCACCAGCCCGAGCTTTTCGAGCACCGGCATCTGGACCGCGTCGCGCGTGCCGTTGGCGCGGTCTTCAGTCGTCGTGTAGATCGGCCAGTCGTATTTGGCGAGGCACAGATGGCCGCGCTCGGCCAGGTAGTCGTTGATCGTGGCCGTGAAGTTTGCCTGATTCGCGTCCTGGCTCTTGTCGTGGCAGCCAGCGAAAAGCGTCAGGGCCATCAGGGAAAGCGCGCCGCCTGCGAGGCGGGCGGCGGTGGAGCGTCGCATCATGTCGTCGTTGCTCAGGTTGAGTTGCTTTATTGAAAGTCGTCAGTTCACGCAGGCGCCGCTCGTCGGCGTCGTGGCGGGCGGTTGATAGCCGTCCGTCAGCGTATTCATGAAACAGACCAGATCCGCAATGTTCTGCTGCGTCAGCTGCGGCGTCGAGTGAACCGGCCGCGCCTTCGCGCCGTCGGCCGCGGTCGTGCCGCCCGCATCGGTCTGGCCCTGTCCCATCGGCAGTTCTTCGTCGATGTTGCCTTGATACGCGGTGGGCAGATCGTTGAACGGCGTAGCCGTCGCGCCGGACGCGGCGCTCGGGAACAGCGCAAACGACGGGTTCTGCACGATGTTGCCGCTATCGCCGCCGCTGCTCGGATACCAGTACTCGGGGTTCGTATCGCGTGTGTTGTAGAAGTTGAGCACCTGCACGAGCGAATGGAACACGCCGTTGTGGAAAAACGCGGTGCGCGTCGCGACGTTGCGCAGCGTCGGCACTTTGAAGCGGCCGCAATAGGGATCGGGCACGTTGACGCCGGTGAACGAATCCGGACCCGCGCCGCTCGTCGCGCTACCAGGCGTGTGGCTCGTGTTCAGCGGACCGCACAGACCCAGGTCGTAGTACGCGGCGTTGGTATTGCTCGGGATAGGGTCGGGATTGTCCGGTATCGACGTGTCGTTGCGCGGCACACCGATCGCCTGATACGTGAAGTCGGTCATCAAACCCACCGAGCCGTTGAAGTTCGCGCCCGCGTAGTGGCAGGCCACGCAACCGGCGCCCTTGTCGGTGTCGTTGAAGAGTTCGAGGCCGCGCAGTTCGGCCGCCGTCAGCGTGCCGCCCAGCTTGTTGGATTCGAACAGGTCGAACTTGCTCGAATACGGCGCAAAGCTCGGGTCTTCGGTCTCAAACGCCTGCAGCGCGAGACCGATGTCGGTGAGCGCGGTGTCGGTATTGGCGAACACGCCCGAGCCGAACGCCTGTTGAAACAGCGACGCATACGACGCGCCCTGCACGGCCTTCACGACGTCGACCGCCGACGCATTGTTCATTTCGAGCGGATTGAGCAGCGGCATCGATGCCTGGGTGGCAAGCGTCGTCGCGCGTCCGTCCCACATGAAGCCGCCGCCGGGCGCATTCTGCGTGATGCCGTCGGGGTTGTCGGCGACGTCGTTGTACGGCGGCGTCATCGACTTGTAGCGCAGCGAGGGCACCGCGCGCTGACCCACCAGCGACGGATCGGAGCCGAGCTGCACGGCGAGGCTGTTGGGCGGCCCGTACGCGTATTGCGGGTTATGGCAGGTCGCGCAGGCCATGTTCTTGTTGCCCGACAGGTTCTGGTCGAAGAACAGCTTCTGGCCGACCTGCGCCGCGGCGCTCAGCGTGACCGTCGCGGGCGGCGCGACGCTCGTCGTGCCGCCGCTGCCCGACGACGACGTCTGGCTGGAGCCGCCGCCGTCGCTGCCACCGCCGCCGCATGCGGTCAATATCAGGGAGAGCGCGCACAGCACGCTCAAAGCAGGTGTTCGCATGATGTCCTGGTACGTGAATCCGATTGCCGGGCGGTCCTGGCTGGGCCTCGTGCAGGGCCTGGCTAACTGCGCGTACCGCTAAGGCCGCACGGCAATGGGACGAACGGAATGGAAAACTGCCGGACCACTCGACAGGTGGGCCGGCAGCAAGCGCTTGTCGCATCTGGCCGCGATACAAGACGGCGAACCGGCTCGTATCGCATGCGGATCGGCTCCTTACTTCGCCGACTTCAGCGACCAGACGTTGGTCTGGGTCGCGTCGGGGCCAGGGCCACGCGATGCCAGCGACGTGCTCGTCACGTCAACCGTATTGAGCTTCTGCGTGTAGGTCGCCGGCGTGATGTACGCGTGGTTCATCGGACGGACCGAGTCGAAGTGCGTATCGGCGCTGCCCGCGAGTTCCGGCAGATTCGCGATGTTCGCCGCGATGAACGACTCCGTGTACTTCGCACGAGCGAGGTACGTGCTCGGCTGCTGCGGGTCGGCGATCTGGAACATGTCCTGCAGCGTGCGAACGAACGAGAAGTGGCTGTACTCGTCGCTATCCACGACGTTCGGGTTCGCCTGGTTCGTCGCGACACCGAACACCGAGTTGCCGTGACCATGGTTGCCCTGGTTGTACAGCACGGTCGTCGTCGGCGTGTACTTGCCGTTCGCGAACGACAGCGGTTGCTGGTTCACGTTCGACGTAACCGGATTCCAGCCGCAGCAAGCGGTCGAGCTGCCTTCGCCTTCGTCGAACATCACGACGATCGCGACCTTGCGATTCGGGTTGGTCCAGATCGGCGAAGCCTGGATCTTGGCGACCACCTGACGCACGTAGTCATCACCGCGCTGCACGATCGCGGTGCTGCCGCCCGTGCATGACGGATCGGAGCCGGTGCCGTGCATGTCGTCGCACTGGTCGGGCATGACGAAGTTCACGTTACCCACGTCGCCGGTCGCGAGGTCGGTGCTGAACTGGTCATAGTTGTAGTTCGCCGGGATCGGGTAGGCCTGCGACTTCGCCAGGTCGGCGGCCGAGTACTGCGTACCGAACATCGTGCGGTTGTCGGCGTGGAACTCCGGCAGGTTACGCGTCTGCTGATAGGCCATGCCCGGATGGTGCTTGGTCTTGTACAGCGCGCCCGGCATCGCGAAGGCGGTGCCGTTGCTGCCCGGACCCTTGTAGGTGTCCGAAATCGTCGGCTCGGCAATACTGTCCGCGCGCGGGTCCTGGCCCGGGTTCATCGACTCGCTATAGGTACGCCACGTCATGCCCGCTTGCGACAGCAGCGAGAAGAGGCTCGGCGCCGAGACGTTGTGGTTCGCCGCAGAGCCGGCCGTCGTGCAGGCGGCGCCGGTCAGACCCGTCAAGTGCGAAGTGTCTTGCGGCGGCAGTGCGCCGGTCGCGACAAGCGGCTGGCCGTCCGAAGCGGTACCGCCTGCGAATGCCACGTCGGTCGGTGCGTTGGCGCCGGTCGTGCCCGCGCCGCAGCCCCACCAGTTGTCGTCGACGATACCCCAGTCGTCCGCGCCGCCGAGTGCCGTGTAGTTCGGCTCGCTCGGGTTGCCGGTCGAGTAGTAGGTCGTGAACTGCGCGTTGCTGCTCAGGAACGTGTTGATATACGGCGCGTTCGTCGAACCGAGAATACCCGGCGTGCCCGTGACCGGACCCACGCTGTGGTTCTCGAGCATGATCACGAACACGTTGTCGTAACGTGGAATGCCTTCGACGTTGAACGCGGCTTGCTGCGACTGCGCGTACGTGATCGGTGCCTGCGTCTGCGTGGACTTCACGGCCGTCAATGCGGTCACGCCGGTTACGCCGACGATCGACGGATCACCGCCCGCCACCGCGAGGTTGTCCGGATACAGGTCGCCGCGATCGAGCTTGGTCGTCGCGTACGTGTAGCGGTTCGCGAGCTGGTTGTCTTCGAACAGCACGGCCTGCTGCTCGGCACCCGACAGCTTGTTCACGTCGCCGAGCGCGTCGGCGGCGGTGACCGTCACCGACGATGCGCCGAGTGCCGGACCCGTCAGGCGCGCCGCGACGTTGGCCTTCTCGGTCGCGTAGCTGGTGCCGGTCGCTTCGACGAGACGCTGCACTTCTGTCGACATCGGGCTGATCACGATGTTGGCAGCGCCCTGGTCGGCGATCTGCGCAGCCGAGGCGCGCAGGATCACGTGGCTCGCGACAGCCGCGCCGCTTGCGGTGTTGGTTGCCTTCGTGCTGACGTCGGCGATCAGCTGACCGCTCGCGCTCGATTGCAGCGAGAAGTGGCCCTTGCTGTCGGTCGTCGTGCTTACTTCACCCGAATCGCACTTGCCGTTGCCGTTCGTATCGAGGCAGACGGTCGCGCCGGCGTAATAGCCCGCTTTGATCGTCGGGTTACCGGACGCGTTGCCCGGCACGAAGTTGGCGGCGGTCACGACGCCCGCATAGGTCGTCGGTTGCGTCGTGCCGGTGCTCGCCGTGTCGTTATGATTGGAGCCGCCGCAGGCTGCGAGGACGCAGGCTGCCGCGATTGAAGTAAGAATCAGAGTGGTGCGTGATGTTGGACTGACCGACATTGTGGGAACCCTGTTGGTTTGGATTACGACTTTTCCGCCCTATTAAACAAATCCGTAATTTTTTACGCAGCAGGATTATCTGGCCGCAATGTTCCCTTTTGATGACATGGAACTTTGACTGAACTTTTCTATCGCCTCGTCCCGTTGAATAGCAAAGCGCATGTTTCATCGAACTGAAATGTCGGTTTGTTATTTGCGCGTGTATGACGCGCGTCGCCGGCGCGTATGTCGCGTGAGGGTGTGGGTGTTGCGATGGGATGGAGTCGACAGACCCGGTGGTGCCGGGTTGCCGTCAACGGGATCGCTACGACGAATGTAGCGTGGAGGGGGATCGACTGGAGTCAGGACGGCTCGCGCGAGCCGGTGTCGGCGACGCGCGGCGTGCCGTGGTGAGCTGCGGCGCGAAGCGGATAGAAGTAGGGGCGCGTCAGTTGCCGCGCCCTTGAAGCAGAGTAATCAGAACTGCTCGATCCACGTGGCGAGGCGATCGGCGGCGAACTCGCTACCGCGCTGCGTCGGCCGGAACGCGATCGCATTGCCTTCGCGTGCCGGCTGCAGGGCAACGTCATTGCCGTCGAGCCACAGAAGGCTCGCCAGCCATGCGGCGTGGCCGCTCGACACCGCGTTGTTGGCCGGCTCCGACAGAAACTCCGCGAGTGTGGCCGGCTGGTCCCACACGAGACCATCGCCTTCGCGGCGCACATTGATGCCTGCCTCGGCAAGCGCCCCGGCCAGCACCGTCGGCGCGTCGCTTGCGCTTGCGCCGCCGTGACGGTTGCGCAGCGCGGCGAGGTGCGCCGCCACCGTATGCCCGAACGCGCCGCTGCGGACACTCTCCGCCGCGATCAGATCGGAGTAGTCCTGCAGCAGCCAGTCCGGCTCGGAGCTCGGCACGTCGGCGAGTACCGCAGCGGCAAGATAGGTCTCGACCGGCTGGAAGCGCTCGGGCCCGATCAGCGTGGCCGACAGCGTGCGCACCAGACCGATGCGCGTGGCGACCACCTGCTTTTGCAGCACGCCCAGCTTCTCGCGCACCAGCGTGTCGCGCTCCTTGCGCAGTTCGGCCAGTTCGAGCGCCTGCTTCAGCTCCATGCGCAACGCCGTGATGTCCCACGGCTTCTTGATGTAGCGATGGATATGACCAAGGTTGACGGCCGCGACGGTCTGGTCGATCTCCGAATACGCGGTGGTCAGAATCCGCACGACATGCGGAAAGCGCTCGCTCGCATAGCGCAGCAGCTCGTTGCCGAACTCGCCCGGCATGCGCTGGTCGGACACCAGCACTCCCACCCTGTCGCCATGCTCGTCGAGCAGCGCCTTGCCCTCTTCCACCGAGCCGCCAGTCAGGACCGGCGCCAGGCTGCCGATGGCACGCTGGAAGTACTTTACGGCGGTAGCTTCGTCATCGACGAAGATGATCGCCGGCGCCAACTCCTCTGTGGCTTTTGCTTCGTTCATCAACAACTCCTGTGCGTTTGACCTTTGAGATGGGGGAAATCCAGCACTACGGTGGTGCCTCCGCCCGACGTGGACTCGATCCTGAGTCCGCCGCCACAGGACTGCATGACACGGTTGCATAGAATCAGGCCCAAGCCGTTCCCCCCGGATTTCGCGTGCGTTGTAATGGGGTCCGTCAACAGGCGGTCTTTGATCTCTAGCGGAATCCCCGGCCCGTTGTCGCAGATGCCGATGCTCGGGTGGGGTTCCGTCGTCACGGTAAAGCGCACCGACGGCGACGGCACATCCGCGAGCGCGCGCAACGCGTTGGACAACAGCGACGACAGCACGAGCGCGACGCAATTCGGTTGCGTAAGCACGGCAAAGTCGCTGCCGACCTCGACCTGCACCCACGAGCGCTGCGCGGTCGTAAATGGATACGTATCGAGCAACGCCGAGATCAGCCCATGCGCGGTGCTCTCGATGCGTGCCTCGTCGCCCCCCACCTGCCGGCGCCCGTTGTGGACCGAGCGCCAGAAGGACGACACCACCGCCATGCAGTACTGCGCGCTCTCGCGCATCGATTTCGCGGCGCCGAGAATTTCGCCCTCCGCATCGCGCTCCGCGTCGGTGCGATCTTCGATGCTGTGCGCGTTCAACGCGATCGCCGCGAGCGGCGTATTCAGTTCGTGCGCGATGAACGCGAGGGTTTCGTCGATGGCGATCAGACGCTGATTCTGCATCGCGCGTTCGTGGTAGCGCTCAAATGCCAGTTGCAGCGTATCGCGCACCGCCGCCGGCTTCAGCGGCTTTTCGAGGATGCGGAACACCTCGCCGGTATTGACCGTCCGCAATAGCATGTCGACGTCTGCGTAAGCGGTGACCAGAATGCGCACGATGTGCGGATATTCCAGCGCGACCTGACGCAGCAGGTCGCCGCCGTCGCGCCCCGGCATGCGGAAGTCCGTGACCAGCACCGCGATGCGGGCATTGTCCTGTTCGAGGATAGCGATGGCTTCGTCGCTGCTCGTCGCGAGCAGGACCTCGTAATCCGCACCGACGGTGCGCGCGAAATATTTGCACGCCAACTCTTCGTCATCGACGTAGAGAAGAGTGGGCTGTGTCTGTCGGATGTCGTTCATGGTGTTTGTCAGGGTGCGGGCGACAGATCGAAACTGAATGCCGCCCAACTTCCCAGTTCGCTTTCAGCAAACAACAGACCACCGTGGCGCTCGATCACCGCATAACTGATCGACAGCCCGAGGCCCAGGCCCTGTCCCACTTCACGGGTGGTAAAGAACGGCTCGAACACGCGCGCGATATTCTCCGGCGCGATGCCCGGCCCATTGTCTTTTACCGTCACGTGCAGGCGATCTTCCGTCCACCTCACGTTGATGTGAATCGCCGGCGCGGGCGTGGCCGCCTTGCGCATCGCCAGCACCGCATTCGACAACAGGTTGATCAGCACACCGATGATGGCCGCCTCGTCGCCCTGCACCAGCGTATCCACGGGCAGTTCGCGCGTCACGGTGACGCCGCGCAATTCATGCCCGACCAGCCGGATCGCCGAATCGAGCGCCTTTTCGAACAGGAACGGCGTGCCCAACTCCGCCTCGGCGCCGGGCTTGCGATACGCGAAAGTCTTCAGGTCCGACACGATGTGCTGGATTCGCTGCATGCCCTGCCGCGCGTCGACCAGACATTCCAGCAGCGTCGGCTCCTTCTTCGAGATCGGCTCTTCCAGCGCAACCTCGATCGCCATCAGGCAGAAGTTCACCGGGTTATTCACTTCATGTAGCAAGCCCGCCGCGAGCGTACCGATCGCGGCCATTTTTTCCTGCTGCAGCAGTTGGCCCTTGATGTCGAGCAACTGGCGATTGATCACTTCGAGCTCGGCGTTCTTCGCGGAGACTTCCGCGTTTTTCGCGGAGACCTCGGCCTTCAGGCGAAACAGCATGAAGCGCACGCGCTCATTGAAGAACGTATAGACGGCACTTGCGGCAGCGGCGAACAGAAGGAGCAGAACATTGACCGTCAACGTGCCGAGCGGCATACCGTCATGCGGGGGCAGCAGACACGCCAGCAGATACAGAAGGCAGGACAACACGCCGAACACGAGGTTTTGCCACAAGCCAAATGGCAACGCGATGCCGGACGCGAAAATAGCGAGATTCAGGCCCATATAGTAGGGCGACAGAACCCCATCGGTGCGCCAGATCATCCATGAAATCATTGCCTGCGGCAGCAGCAGCCAGGACAGCGTCAGCCACGGAGTAAGGCGGCGCCCCATGCTGGTGTCGAGCAAGGCCACGATACCACCGATCATCAACGACACGAGCAGGCGCGCGAGCGCGAAAGACGTCTGATACTGCGGATACTGCGCGTAATCCAGCCCCACGCCGAGCAGCACGAGCGCAATGGCGGTGCACGCGCCGCCCCGGCTGAACGTGACGCGAAAGTCGGCCAGCTCGGTTTGATAGCCGCTCTGCAGGGGACTGGTAGTCATGGACAGGGATGTCGACACGGTTTCAGAGGATCGTGGCTTCCGCGAACACATTCACCCCGGTCTCGTCGACGTAGAGCTTCTGGTCAGTGGAGTTGGCGGGAAGCAGCGAACTCATGCCGCTCTCGTTCCTATAGATCAGATACCACTCGAGCAGATGCTCCATCCCGTACTTCTCCGGATTCGCCGAATGGACGTTGGTGACCAGCAACTGGCCGCCAGGTCGCGTGCGAGCGGCGAAGTAACTCAGCAGGCGCGCGCAGACCTTGTCCGACAGATAGTCGAACAGACCCGCGCAGTACACCGCGTCGAATTCGCGCGCGGCGGGGTCTGTTGAAATCTTACGCTTGAGCAGGTCGTGCACCGACTGATGCACCATCTCCACCGAGGCTTTATGGCCCGCGGCGTTCGCCGAGCTTTCGATCGCGTCCTTTGTAAACGCCAGCGTTTCATTGCTGAAGTCGACCAGCTCGAACGACAGTAGCTCCGGATGCGGATATTCGCGCACGAAGCGCTGGATCTCGAATGCGGGCCCGCAACCGACGTTGAGAATGCGGAACGGTCTGCCGGCCGCGCGCGCTGCCTCGGCCTGACGCGTCAGGAAATCGATCAGCAGCGCGATCCGGTTACGGTGCGCGGTCGCGACGGCAGCCTGCAGGAACGCGGTATTGACGATCTGGAAGTAAGTGGTGGGTCCCTGCTGCGGATCGCTGAGGATCTGGTTGACCATCTCGTAGTCGCCGGCGTAGCCGAGCGGCTTCGTGAACGTGCGGTAGACAAACGGCGCGCGCAGCAGCAACGGATGCAGTGCCGATTGCGCATACGTGCGATGCACGGGTGCGGTCTCCGCATCGACGCGCTCGGCCTCTTCCTCGAGGCGGTCGAGGAAGAACTTGATCTTCAGCATGATCGGCGTGGCGAGCTCGTAAAACAGGTCCGCGCGCAGCCTGCCTCCTTCGGCCTTCGGCAAGCTCTCGGTCAGGTCGACCTGCTCGACCCAGCGCGACACTTCCGACAGGAATGCGCGCATCTCGTTCACGACAATCTGATAGTCGCGCCGGATATTGAAGCGCGCATCCCAGTCGCTAATAAAGAGTTCCGCTTCCCGCCCGACCGACTTCGCTTCATTGGGCAGAACGCTAAGCTCTCGCCATTCGTCGATCAGCGCCAGAGAGACCACCGCGGTGAGACCGGTGTTCACCAGACTCACTACCACCGCCTTGCCGAGATAGGCATTCTTGGTGCCCATGCGCACGCTCAGCTCGCTTAACACCTCGCTGACCTGCACGATGGAATAGGGGTTATAGACCTCCATGACCAAAGACTTTCTCTGGAGGTTAATGATCGTCCCACGCACGTGCTCGCGCTGCGAGTTGCGGAAGCTGACCACCGGGTCGATTTGCGTTTGAGAGTACACGGTATAAGTACCTGAGGAATCCGGGAACGCAGCAGGCTGTTGGAGAAGTCCAGTGAATGGCTGCCGCACGCACGACACCAGCGACAAGTCGTGGACGCGTTTCAAACCACAGTTGAGCTGGAAACACCAAAGCCTTTTGCCAGAATGGCTCCAGCGGCATGCAGTGTAACATCAACAGGTTCAATTCTGACTGAGGTTAAATTCACAATGAAATGTATACGCAAGGTTTTTGTTGCGAGCATGTCCATGCTATAAGAGGCTGTTTTTGCAAAAAAGTATTTGAAGCGACTTGACGAGCGCGCGCGCGTGTAATCGCCGACAATTCGTTTGTCGACAAAGACTTGCAATCGCATTGCCACGATGACGACACGATCCGCTATTGAGGGGACGCGTGACTTGCGCCTGGCGAGTCTATGCCCGTTGGATAGACCGTCGCTTTGAGGCGATACCGCTTTTAGACTCGCAACGAAGTGAAGCGATGCGGCAATTGATGCCCCGTGCATTCGCCGAATAACATTTTTTTGTTTTAACCCAATTGAAGTCCGGCGCGGCAAACGTTTTACTTTTTGAGGCGTGGCGCGAGTACCGTCGACTATTGAGCGGCTCGCGCACTCGTTGACTCATTCGTGCAGGGCCAAACCTTTCACGACCTTATCGACGGCTTTCTTCGGTCCGTACAGTGCGAGACCGACGAGGTCGAGATTCGCGCATCCTCGGCACGAAAGACTGTTGGTAGCCTGCTCCGTTATCGGCCGTGCGATGTCTCGCGTCGACGAAGGCAGACCGGTCTCACGGCTTCTTCGAACGCGGGGGCTGCGCATTGACGAACGGGTTATAGCCGCGCGGACTCGCCGGCCGATCCCGTTCGGTCGCGCGGCGGCGCTTGCTGGATCGTGCGTCGCCCGACAATTGCGCAAGCAGTTCTTGCGATTCGGGCTCCGACTCCGCTTCCCTCTCTTCCACCGGCGGCGCGGCTTTTTTGCGTCGCGCGGGTTTTGACTGCGCGGCTTCCTCGCTCGTATCCGACGCGCCGCCCGCGATGTGTTCGATCACGGTCATGAACGATGCCGATGCCGATCGGACAGGTTGTCCCGGCAGCATCGTCAGCGCGACGATTTCGTGCAGTGAACGGCCATCGACGGAGCGGCCTTCCGCCGTGTCACGCCAATCGACGTTCGCTTGCGCGAACGCGCCGATCACATGTTCGAGCACGGCCGGCGACAACACGCCGCCGTCGTACAAGCGGATAACGACGCTTTCGAACATCTGGAGCGGGGTGATAACCATTGATTTCGCCGCCACGGTTTGTCGCCTTGCTGGTTTCTCTTCCTGCATAAGTCAGCAAATCATATGCCGATACGACCGGCGACGCCGAATCGTTGATATCGGTCTACGCGAGCAGCAGTAACGCGTCCGCGAGTGACAGCACCGTCGTGCGTGAATCGAATGCGGTAGAAAACAGATGTTCATGCACCACCGGGTCAGGGTCATAACAGCAATCCTTGACCGTGTACAGGCGGAAGTCCGCATCGCTCGCGTACGCGACCGAGGAAAGTACGACTCCGGTCGACGCGATGCCGACCATAATCAGCGAGTCGATACCTTGTCTGGATAGTTGCGCCTCCAGATCGGTGCCGAAGAACACGCTCGCACGATGCGCGATGACGAGCGGTTCGTTCGCCTGCTGGCCCAACTCTGGCGAGATCCTGTCTTCGACAAAGAGACCAAGACGTTTGATTCCCTGCCCATTCCTGTTCAATGGGCTGACTTCCGGATAGCCCGGACTGAACCGGAGATTGGCGAAATAGACGCTGACGCCTTTGGCCCGGGCCGCGTCGCATAGTCTGCGCGTATTGGTGAGCAACGCCGGCGCGACCGATGGAAAGAGTCCGAGAATATCGGTCTGGTAGTGCATGACCACAAGCGCGGTTTGCGATGGCGCGATTGCGGCAATCCGTGCACTCGTGCGCTCTTCGCTGAGCCCGTCGTTCGCGATGTCGTCAGAAACTGCGTTGGTTGTCATTACGCCACCTTTATCCGGATTCCACGTCCTGTTGTGTGAGCGGCTGCTTCGATATCATCGAAATCATACTTCACGGCATCGCGCGGGCGGCCCTGCTCACTTGCTACACTACGTACAAAGGTCGCCGGCACTCCCGCAGTGGTAACGAAGCACCCGCGACGTAACTCCGCAAACAAAGAGGATGAGCATCCAAATGACGCTTTCGACGAGAAAATTTGGTCGTACCGGCTGGAATGTGTCCGAAATCGGTTTTGGGGCATGGGCAATCGGCGGCTCGTGGGGCAGCGTTGCGGAAGATGACGCCAGGGCCGCGCTGAATGCCGCGCTCGATAGCGGCGTCACGTTCATTGACACGGCCGACGTCTACGGCGACGGTCGCTCGGAACGGATTATCCGCGACGTACTGCGGCAACGAGGCGGCGAACGTCCCATCGTCGCCACCAAGCTCGGGCGCCGACTCGACCCGCATGTGGCCAGCGGCTATCTGAACAAGCGCGAACTTGAAGCTTTCATCGACCGGAGTCGCTCGAACCTGGGCGTCGACACGCTCGACCTGGTGCAGCTGCATTGCCCGCCGACGGAGGTTTACTACCGTCCCGAGGTGTTCGATGCAATGGACGACTTCGTCGCCGACGGCAAGATCCGCTACTACGGCGTGTCGGTCGAAAAGGTGGAAGAAGCGTTGAAGGCGATGGAATACCCGAATGTGGTTTCGGTGCAGATTATCTACAACATGTTTCGTCAACGTCCTGCCGATCTGTTCTTCAGCCAGGCGCAAAAGAAAGACGTGGCGGTCATCGCGCGCGTGCCTCTGGCCAGCGGCATGCTCACTGGCAAGCTGTCCGCGAATTCGACCTTCGCGTCAGACGACCATCGTGCATTCAATCGGCACGGCGAGGCGTTCGACGTCGGTGAAACGTTCTCAGGCGTGCCTTACGACATCGCGTTGAAGGCGGTCGACGAACTGCGCGGCCTGGTACCCGTGGACGCCTCGATGGCACAACTGGCTCTGCGCTGGATCCTCATGGAGGATGCCGTCTCTGTCATCATCCCGGGCAGTAAAAACGCGGCCCAGGCGGCGTCGAACGTCTCGGCCGCGAGCCTCGCGCCGCTGCCAGACGAGGTCATGGAACGCGTCCGGGAAATCTATCAGCGCGATATCGCGCCTCATGTCCACCAGCGCTGGTAAAGGGCCGGGCAAGCTGTCTACGCCCCAACGCGCAGACGGATCATCCGCTTCTGAACCTGATGGTCCGGACATGTAGGACCCATGCTCTGGACGCCTTCAACGCGTCCCAGGCGTGACACCTGTCCACTTTCCGTCATCCCGATCCCATGGGGGCGCCCCGCCGAACGCATCGACCAGGAAATCGATCATGACACGCACTCTGGCGCTCAGGTGTCGACGGCTCGGATACATGGCGAGTATGTCGATCTCAGGCAGGCGATACTCAGGCAACACGTGAACGAGCGTGCCGGCACGTAGATCGTTGCCGATCAGGAACGTGGGTTGCCAGATCACGCCTTGCCCGGCGAGCGCTGCCGCGCGCGCCGTATCGCCGTTATTCGTATGCATGTGACAGTCGACCTTCACCGAGTGAGTCTTGCCGCCACTGTCGATCAGTTGCCAGTCATCGCCGGTGGCCGCATAGGTGCCCTTCCGCCATCAGGACTGAAGCCTATATTGCTTTCACGGGCCAAGGCCCGAAATGCTGAAGCAACGCCATTTTTACTTCATCCATTGAAAGGAAACCACTCATGGACCTGAATCTGACAGGCAAACTCGCACTGGTGAGCGGCAGCACAGCCGGCATCGGTCTCGCTATCGCCAGCAGGTTGGCGCAGGAGGGCGCTCGTGTGATCGTGAATGGCCGCGCCCAGTCATCTGTGGATGACGTGGTCGCGCAGCTGAAAGCGGAGACCGGCAGCGACGTGCAGGGATTTGCGGGCGATCTCAGTACGGCCGCTTCAGCAGAAGAGCTCGCGCGACGTTATCCGGACGTGGAAATTCTGGTCAACAACCTGGGCATCTTCGAGCCCAAGCCGTTTGAAGAGATCCCCGACGCGGACTGGCAGCGGTTCTTCAACGTGAATGTCTTGAGTGGGGTACGCCTCGCTCGCCTGTTTTTGCCTGCGATGAGGCAGGCCGACTGGGGGCGCATCATTTTCATTTCGAGCGAAAGTGCGGTGCAGATTCCAGCCGAAATGATTCACTACGGCATGACGAAAACCGCGCAGCTGGCGGTCTCGCGCGGGCTCGCCGAGGCCGTTGCCGGCACGGGCATTACAGTCAATAGCGTGCTGCCGGGGCCGACGAAATCGCGGGGAGTGGGTGAATTCGTGGAGACCCTTGCAAAGGCCGACGGCAAATCGTTTGAAGCGTTCGAAACGGAGTTCTTCGAGCAGGTCCGTCCCACCTCGCTCATCAAGCGATTTGCTTCACCGCAGGAAATCGCGTCGCTCGTGGCCTATATCGCCAGTCCGCTTTCGTCAGCCACGACGGGAGCTGCGTTGCGGGCCGACGGGGGCGTTATAAAGAGCGCGTTCTAGACTCGATTGATAGCCCCAGAAAGATTTCCTGGAAGACTGCGATCCCGCCTGACATGCTCACCGTCGAGACAGCGTTCGCAACACGCCTACTTACATCTGCCGGGCATGCGTCATCCGCGACTATTCGCCAGGCTACATCTTCGAAGCCCATCTGAAAGAAAGCCTCGCTATGGTTTAGGAGCATGGGATAAGACGCGAGGTTGCGATGAGAAAGCCAGCGAGTTGCGTCGCACCCGGAGTGAAAAGCTGCACTCCTTTCTCATCGGGTGCGCGCAACGGCATTTTGTTCCGATTGGCGTCGCGCATGGGTCGGTCGCAATGCCTGGCGGGTCGGTCGCAATGCCTGGCTTTTCGATACCACGCGAACGTCGAGATACTGACGCCGCCGTATCTTCTCAATGCGGATGGTTCACCCGCATCACGCCCCACGATCCTGTCGGCGCCCGCGAACGCAGGTCTCGGCTCGTCGATCTCTGTGAGCACCGACAGGGCGGTTAGCGCCTTCGCGCTGATGCGTCTATCGTCGGCAACCCATTCGCTCAACAACGAGCAGCGACGCGTTCCGTTAAGCTTTAGCGCGAGCCGCGCAGACCAGTATGTGCTGCAGATTCCGGGCGATTCTGGGGTCGCGGTGCCCGGCTACTACATGTTATTCGCCGTCGACGCGAACGGGGTACCGAGCGTCTCAACCACGATTCAAATCCACTGATGACACGCGCCTTGAATCGGGCCGCCTTCACACTATGCGTGACGGCGGCCGTATTTCTGGTTGCTGTCAAACCGGCGGCACATGGCGCGGATTCGTCGCAATCCATGGAGTTGGGACGTGAGATTTTTAGCGGGCAACACGCGCTGGCGGCGCACTTACGCGATGACAATCGCATGCTGCATGACAATGCCGTCCGGTGTATCAATTGCCATGGCCACGCGGACAACGCAGCGTCTTTTGGCCCCCCGTTGACGAGCCAGTATCTGCTCAGCGATATACGCCGACGCGGCGGGCCGCCGAGTCGTTACGATCTGAGATCGTTCTGCCGCGTCTTGAATGTCGGCGTTGATCCGACAGGAATCGTCCTGAAAAAAGCGATGCCGCAATACGCGTTGAGCGATACAGAATGCGCGGCGCTTTGGAGCTTCGTCATGGCCCAATAGGGCTTCGTCCGTACCGGTAGGTCGCCCTGACCCGCGATGTCAAGCGCGGCACAGACGCGCTCGCCGCCATTTCGTTTTCCTCCGTGAAAATGCAACGAGGCGCCAGTCGCGATCTCCGCTATTGCGATCTCGGGTTATGTTTCCCGTATCGTAGCAAGGATCGTCGATAATTACGGTACACGTTCGTCGGTAGAGTTCGTCAACCAGTTGCCCCGACTCTGGAGAGCCTCATGACAGACATCGCACTTGCACGCAAAAAAGCTTGCCTCGCAGTGGTTCACGCGGTATTGACCGACTTGATCGACGACAGCGATCTAATCGACGCGGCGCGACGTGTTGCGGATTACCTGGCGGACGATCTTGAAGGCAAGATCACCGAGACCGACGCCGTCCTACTTGCTGTCACCGCACTGACCAAAGTCAATCGCACGACTCGTCAGTGGTCCGACGTGGACGGCAACTCGATGGACGCGATCAGAGTCGCAGACTTCATCATCGATGAACAAAAGAACGGGTACGATCGCGCAACCAATCCACCTGGGACGACTTCGACCGCGGAAAGAATCCAGGCGCGTGCGGCCGCCGTGATTCGGCCGATGGAATCACCGGCGCGGCCGGTTCACCACTGAGTTCCGTATCTCACTGCGGGCGCGCTATCGTTGGGCGCTGCAGCGGCTGGATGGTGACCATCGCAATACCCGCTCCAGCGAACGCACACGCGGCGCAGACGAGCGCGACGGCGCGTAGCGCGTCGGTCATGGCATCGGCTTGCGCGCGCGCCACGGATCTGTCGCGCGGCGTATGAATGGCGGGCGCTGCCATTCCGGCTTGTTCGACCGGCGCCAGCAGTTGCCCAGTCGGGCGGGCGTCCCGCGGCACATGCAATTCGTCGAGGCGCGCCGATAACGCCGCGTGGTGCGACCACACGAATACGACACCGAGCACCGCAATCGCCAGCAGGCCCGCCACGCGCGCGACGGCGTTGTTGATGCCGGACGCCACGCCTGTGCGGTCGCTCGCCACCGCGCCCATCACGGTCGTGGTAAGCGGCGCGACGGTGATCGTCATGCCCAGCCCGAGCACGACGAGCGCAGGAAAAAATCCCGGCCAATAGCTACCGCGCGCGAACGGCAGCGCCAGCAACATGAACCCGATTCCGGCGACGCCCGGGCCAACGGTCAGCAGCGCGCGCGAACCGAAGCGGCTCGTCAAGGCGCCGGTGAAGCGCGATAGCAAACCGATAATGACAGGCACCGGTAACAGCGCCGCGCCCGCTTCGGTCGCGGTGTAGCCATGCGCGCGGATCAGCGTGAAAGGTAGGAAGAAGAACAAGCCAATAAGGCCGAAGTAAAGCAGCAAGGTGACGAGGTTGGCACCGGTGAAGTCGCGCGACTGAAACACGTCGAGCGGCACCATCGGATTAGGGCTGCGCGCTTCGATGATCACGAATGCGGCGAGCACGAGCACGCCGGCCCCGATCGCACAAAATACGAGCGGATGCGCGAAGCCACGCGCCGATGCCTCGGTCAGGCCGAACGTGAGCGCGGCGAGTCCAGTTGCCGCGCTCAGTGCGCCGGGCCAGTCCAGCTGTTGACGCGCATCGGGCTTGTGGCTGTTGGGCACCGCCAATAGGGCGAGCGCTATAGTTAGCGCCGCGAGCGGGACGTTCAGGAAGAAGATCGCGCGCCACGACCATGCATCGACCAGCCAGCCGCCCGCCACCGGCCCCACTGCCGACGTGATCGCGCCGACGCCCGCCCAGGTGCCGATTGCCCGTCCGCGCGCTTCGTCGTCGAACACCGTGCCGATGATCGCGAGACTGCTGGGTACCAGCAACGCCGCGCCGATGCCCTGAACCGCGCGCGCGACGATCAGCGCGAGCGAATTCGGTGCAAGCCCGCAAGCGGCCGACGCCAGCGTGAAAAGCGCGACGCCCGCGACGAACACCGTGCGCCGGCCGAGCTTGTCGCCCATCGCTCCGCCGATCAGCACCAGCGAGCCGAGAAAGAGCAGATACGCGTTGACGACCCACTGCATCGCCGCGACGCTCGCGCCGAGTTCGCCCTGAATCGACGGCAGTGCGACGTTGACGACGGAGCCATCGATGAACGCCATGCTCGAACCCGTGATCGTCGCGGCGAGCGCGAGCCGCTTGCGCCGGCACGGGCTGTCGATCGCGGCGAACTGCGTGCGGATGACGAGTTCGTCGCACGGGCTCGCCTGCGCGGCGATGACCCGCGCCGTCTTCGGCCTGCTAACCTGATGATCCGAGTTGGCCACCGTGCCTCCCATGATGAGCGATGATGTCTAGCCTGTTCGGGTCAAGGAGGCTAGTCAACCCCCGGGACGGCGTATTCATCGCTGGCAAACACCTCGCGCTCACGCAAAGGTAGTCGGACGCCGGCAAGCTGGCAACCTCGCTGGCCGTCAGTCGAGGCCCGCGCCGCCGGGCGGGACGCCAACGACTTCGCGCGCCGAACGGTTACAGGCGATAATCGGTCGAAAGCAATCGATCTGAAAAGGCGGAGAAAGAATGGACAAGCAAGGTTTCACCACTGGCATCGTTCACGGCGACAGAATCGCGGGCACCGAGCACGGCGCATTGCGTCAGCCAGTTCATACGTCCGTGCAATATGGTTTCGAGCGCGTCGAGGACCTGATCGGCGTGTTCCAGGGCACGAAGAAGGGCGGCTTCAATTACGCGCGGCAGGGCACCCCCACGACCGCCGCGCTCGAGCGCAAGATCACCAGCCTCGAAGAAGGCGTCGGCACCATCTGCTTCAGCACCGGCATGGCCGGCATCACGGCGACGTTCCTCACGCTGCTGCGCGCGGGCGATCATCTCGTGTCGAGCCGCTACGTGTTCGGCAACACCAACAGTCTGTTCGGCACGTTGCGGGCACTCGGCGTCGAAGTCACGACCGTCGATGCCGGCAACGTCGACGACGTGAAGAACGCAATCCGGCCGAATACGCGCATGGTGTTTGTCGAAACCATCGCGAATCCGGGCACGCAGATTCCCGACCTGCAAGGTATCGGTGACTTGTGCCGTGAGCGCGGCATCGTGTACTTCGTCGATAACACGATCACATCGCCCGCATTGTTCAAGCCAAAGGCGGTCGGCGCGAGCCTCGTCATCAACTCGCTGACGAAGACTATCGCGGGTCATGGCGCGGCCCTCGGCGGCGCGGTGACGGATACCGGTCTGTTTGACTGGAGCGCGTATCCGAATATCGCCGACGACTATCGGCGTTCGGCGGCGAAGGATCAGGGGCTTCTGCAGATCCGCAAGAAAGGCCTGCGAGACATGGGCGCGGCATTGTCGTCCGAGCAGGCGCACTCGATCGCGATGGGCGCGGAAACGCTCGCCTTGCGCGTGAAGCAAAGCAGCGACAATGCGCTCGCGCTCGCGCAGTTTCTCGAAGGACACGAAGCGATCGGCAACGTGTTCTATCCTGGCCTGAAGAGCCACCCGCAATACGAGGTTGCACAGACGCTGTTCAAGGGCGCATCCTGGCTGTTGTCGTTCGAATTGCTCAACGTGGATCGCATGATCGAAGTCGTCAACGCGCTGAAGCTGCCCGTCAAGGCGACCGGTCTCGGCGACACGCGCACGCTGATCATTCCCGTCGCGCCGACGATCTTTTTCGAAGCCGGGCCGGAAACGCGCAGGGCGATGGGTATCTCCGACGGTATGCTGCGGCTCTCCGCGGGCATCGAGGATATCGACGACCTGATTGCGGACTTCGCGCAAGCGCTGAAGTTTGCGGCGTAGTATCCGGGCCCTCGAAAGTCCGGGCGAGGCCGGTGCACCCGCCTCGCCCGCCCGGCGCTACATACCCATGCTCATCCCTCCGCCCGCGCTTGTGCCCGTGCCCGTGCCCGTGCCCGTGCCCGTGCCCGAGCCCGAGCCCGAGCCCGAGCCCGAGCTCGACGTTGCATTCAGATCGATTCTTCCGTAGACGCCATCGGCTTCGTCATTCGGGCCCGCTGCAAAAAAGAGCGTGTTGGAAGGCTGATTGTCGAGATCGTTGCCAAACGCGATGCCCCACACGCCGTGTTCGACGATCGGACTGCTGTTCGGCCCTTTGATCTGTCCCACCGACTGGCCGTTCGATGCATTGAACGCGTTGATCATGCCGTCGCCGAAATTGCCGATCAGTATTGCGCCGCTCATCGAGCCGAAGTTCCCGGGCGCTTGAGCAATGCCCCACGGCGCGTTCAACGGACCGCCTGTCGCGAAGCGTTGCTTGAGGTTGCCCGCGGTGTCGTATACATCGACCATGCCGAGTCCCGCGCCCGCGACATTGTCGTGCTTGGCTGCGTCTTGCATCGCGTAGGTGACGAACAGATTCGAACCGATCGCCTGAATGCCGAACGGCGCAAAGCCGGCTGGAATTTCCGGGTCCGTGAAGGCGCCGGGCATCGCGACCTTGGTGAAGGAGGTATCGAAGACGTCGATCTTGTTGTTATGGAAGTCGGTCGCGTAAAGGAAGCTGCCGTTGTTCATCGCGGCGAGCGCGAGACCCTTATAGACGGCGCCACCCGTACCATCGTCGTACATGACGAACGCATTGGTCGGCCCGACAGCGGGCGCCCACGCGGTGATGGTGCCGCCTTCGCCCGTGAAAATGAATGCAGCGACTCCAGACTTGCCGTTTTCGGTGACGCGGAAGCTTTGTGTTCCGTTGAAAACGATGCCCGTGGGCGACGCCGAACCGTTCTTGCCGTTGGGTATCGTGACGACCAGCGATTGCGGTACGCCATTGCCGTCATACAGCGTCGCGACATTGGTGCCGTTGTCCGCGACCCAGGCGAAACCTTTGGGATTGAAGGCGACGCCCCAAGGGTTTTTCAGATTTGCGTCGGTGTGGGCAGCGGACACCGCGCCATCTGATACGAGGGCCGTCGCTGTGAACGACGACTGCGGGGGCGGGCTTGCGCTGCTCGAACTCGAGCCACCGCCGCCGCATGATGTAAGAGTCGCGATGGCCGCGCCGCATGCAACGACGCCGAATACAGCGAGTAGAGACTTCATGACCGTACTCCTTGTGCTGCCCAGAAGACATAACGGTCAGTGAACGAGGACGATGCGGGGTTTATTCCGGTGCAGAGGGGCCTATTTCGCGGGAGATTTCGTGCGGCGGCAATGGCTGCTCTCGTTCGGATAAAAGCAATGGGTACGCAACGAACACGAGGCATGACTATTCCATACGCGCGGCCCAAAAAGTGTAAGCGCGCCATTGACGACGTGACCTGCGTGAGGCGAGCGACTGCGTTTGATCTGCCAGACGCGAACGAAAGCGGCTCACTGCGACGCAGGTCGTTTCTGTCAGGATCAGGACACGCGGCACGGTGATTGCGGCCCTCCATGTAGCGCAGGCGGTCACTGTCTGCGTCTATCTTCCAGTCCAATCAAGGAGGGGCGGATCATGAGCAAGGCAACCATCACATTAGTCGCGGCCATCGCCGCACTCGCGATGTCGGGCGGCGCATATGCGCAGGCGGCCGGGGGCCAAAGCGGCAGCGGTTCGACTGGCACTGCTGGCAGCACGGCTAGCCCGTCGAACCAGATGAACGGTTCGACGACGGGCGGCTACGGCATGCCAAGCACCACGAACTCGGACGCGGGCATGGGCGCCAAGGCGCCGAACTCGGGCCTGCCGAGCAACGACAGCAACTCGGCGACTTACAACGGCCCCGCTCCTAAGACCAACAACACGCTGGCGACCCCGAGCGTGGTGTCGCCGGCCGGCCATTAACAGCCAGTAAAAATGACGATCAGCCGCGACTCAGCGCAAGCATAGAGCGCTCAAATCGCGCGGCCGCCAGTGTAATTGTGACCGGCGCCCAGTTCCCCGGATTGCAGGCGCAAGTTGATCCGACCGACCTACAAGGTCCATGCTGTCGTATTCGACATTTCACCAATGGGAACGACGCGCCGGGTCTCCGGCGAAAAGTATCGCAGCACGACGTCAACGCGACGGCGACGAGGACCGGCGGATGGATGATATAGACCGTGTACGCGCGTCGCGCTAGCGGCTGCCACACGCCAACCAGTCTTTCGAAGCGGGTTTGACTGCAAGGAGAGACAGCTCGTGAAAAATACTCGTTCGTTCTTACGGATGCCTAACCCGATTCCGCCCGCACCGCGTCGGTTGACGCATTAACGCGCGCGTCGTTCTGCAGAGCGGTGCCTCGCATCAGCGTGCGGCCAACACCTCCCTATCGAAGCCTCATGGAGAGGCTCAAAGCCACGTGCCCCCTTGCCGCTCGCTCGGCTCTTGCGCGAGCGCGTCGAAATCGTGAATCCAGTCGAGGTGATGCAGCATGCTGTCGCGCGCCGCTAGCCGCGCGTTGCGTTCCTGCGCGGCGGGCCCGTCCGGCAGATGCAGCACGTCCGCGGTGCTGATCGACGCGAACTGCACCTTGCGCGTGCGGCCCCGGCGCAGACGCTCGTAGGCTTCCTGCGCTTCCCGCCAATTGCCAGGGCCCGCCTTGGCCAGTTGCGCGGCCAGCACCACGGCATCTTCGATCGACTGGTTGGCGCCCTGACCGTGATGCGGCACGAGCGCATGCGCGGCATCGCCGATCAGCGTCACGCGACCTTTGCTCCAGCGGCCAAGCGGCGGACGGTGAAACAGGCCCCAGCGCTGACTGATCGGCACCGCCGTGATCATCTGCACGACGGCCGGATGCCAGTCCTTGAACAGGCGCAGTTGCTCGCCTTCGGTGGACGGCATGACCCAGTCGCGCGACGGCCACGGCGACGGATGGCGCTCGACCAGCAGGAAGTTCTGATCGCCCCTGTCGCCGATCGGATAGTGCAGCAGGTGGCCGCCGGGTCCGACCCAGAACTGGATCGTGTCCGGATCGGGCAACAGCTCCATGCGCTCGGCCGGCACGATGCCACGAAAGCCCGAGCAACCGGAATACAGCACGTCGTCGTAGCCGAGCATCCAGCGTCGCGTGATCGAGCGTGCGCCGTCGGCGCCGATCACGAGATCGGCGTCGATGCGCCGACCGTTGTCGAACGCGAGACTCACGCGATCGGGATGCTGCACGAGATCGACCAGCCGATGGCTAAGCTGGATGTGCCCGAGACCGACCGCCTCCGACAGCACAGCCTGCAGATCGGCGCGATGAACGCCCCAGTACGAGCCGCCGAACTGTTCGCGATAGCTGGGCATGCCGCGATGATGGCCAATGACGCTGCCGCTGCGGCCGTCACGATAGATGAGCCCGGGTACTTCAGCGCACACGTTCGCAAACGCCGAGCGTAGCCCCATGCGCTCGTAAAAACGCGTCGCGTTGGCCGACAGTGCGACTGCCGCGCCCACCTCGCGCAACTCGTCGGTCTGCTCGTAGAGTTGCGCATCGATGCCATGTTCGCGTAGCGCGAGCGCCAGCGTAAGGCCGCCGATGCCGGCGCCGACGATCGCGATGCTCAGATCCATTCCACTCATGATTGTGTCTCCGATATAGGGTTTATCGTGTCGGTATTTTCAGCACTAGACCTTCATTGCTCAATAAGATGAAATGAATCTCCTTCATCACTGAAATGAATGACCTTGGGTCACGCAGGATTCATGGAACTGAACGATCTCGATCTCAATCTGCTGTTGCTGTTCCAGCGGCTGATGCAGGAGCGGCGCGTGGCGAGCGTCGCCGAGCAAATGAACATGAGCCAGCCAGGCGTCAGCAACGCGCTCGCGAAGCTGCGCCGCCTGCTCGGCGATCCGCTGTTTGTCCGGGCGCCGGGCGGTGTGGTTCCTACCCCGTTCGCGCAGCGTCTCGCGGAGCCGGTCTCGCAGGCGCTCGCCACCTTGCACGCCGCGCTCAATCCGGTGACGGGCTTCGATCCGCTGCGCGCGATGCGAACGATGACGATCGGTATGACCGATATCGGCGAAGTCGTGTTTTTGCCGGCACTGCTCGAACGACTGTCGCGCGTCGCGCCAGGCGTCGCCATGAATACAGTCCGCAATACGAGCGTCAACCTGAGCAACGAGATGGCCGACGGCCGCGTCGATCTGGCGATCGGTCTGTTGCCGCAGTTGAAGGGGGGTTCTATCAGCGGCGCCTGTTCGATCAGCGCTACGTCTGTCTGTTCAGACGCGGCCACCCACTCGAGGACGCCCCGCTGACGCTTTCCGCATGGCGCGAAGCCGAGCATCTGGTGGTCGTGTCGGCCGGCACCGGCCACGGTCAGGTGGACGAGTGGCTGAAACGACGCGGCGTGCGGCGTCAGGTGCGACTGACGGTGCCGCACTTCATGAGCGTGGGCTACATCCTGCAACGGACCGATCTGATCGCCACGGTGCCCGAGCGCCTCGCTCTGGAGTTGGCCACGCCG
Source organism: Paraburkholderia podalyriae (assembly GCF_014397785.1). Taxonomy (GTDB): domain Bacteria; phylum Pseudomonadota; class Gammaproteobacteria; order Burkholderiales; family Burkholderiaceae; genus Paraburkholderia; species Paraburkholderia podalyriae. Next base: position 22,892 of record NZ_VZQQ01000008.1, on the reverse strand, counting down.
TTCTCGCTGAGCCTGAGCGCGCTGCCGATGACGCTGCCCGCCGCGCCGATCCACTTGTTGTGGCACGAGCGGGTCCATCAGGATGAGGGCAATCGCTGGCTGCGCGAGGTCGTGATCGATCTGTTCGCGGATACGGCGGCGAGTGGCAGGCGAGCGCGGGACGTGAGGAAGAAGTAGGACTCTGTTTGAAAACGCCGAACCGAAGCTTCGCGCTTACTCGAACGCTCCGGTTCGCACCTCGCCGTCACGCGTGTAGCGGGTGACGAGCACGCCGCCGGGCGTGCTCGTCACGTGTGCCAGCGTGAAGGCGGACGCTAGTGCGTCGTGGCCGAACAGACGTTTGCCGCGCCCGAGAATGACGGGGTAAATCAGAAGCCGGAGTTCATCCACGAGGCCCGCCGCCAGTAGTTGGCGCACCATGTCGCCACTGCCGAACGTCACCAGATCGGCACCGTCCTGAAGTTTTAGCGCGCGTATCGCATCGGCAAGATCGCCCTGCAGCGCATGACTGTTGTGCCAATCGAGCGTATCGGATCGATGCGTGGCCACGTGCTTGCGGACCGGATTGAACTGGTCGGCAATGCCGCGGCTGCGTGATTCGGCCGGCACATGTGGCCAATAAGACGCGAATATGTCGTACGTGCAACGCCCTAGCAGCAACTCGAACGGCTGCGCGAGCAGATCGCGCACACTTGCGCCGATCGCTTCGTCAGCGTACGGCACGGTCCAGCCGCCCAGGCGAAAATCACCACTGGCATCTTCGTCGGGCGCCCCGGGGGATTGAGTGACGCCATCCAGGCTAACGAACATGGAAACGATGTGCTTGCGCATGATGTGCTCCCGGTCAACGAACCCAATCGGTTCATCAATACGACGAACGAATCGGGTGCGGATCGACAATCGACGTCCTGGCGAAAGCCGCGCGAGCGAGTATGGCTCGATTGGCGCAGAATGATTGGACCCACGGGTGCCTGCGCCGCAGGTGTGAAGGCGCGCACCACTCGCCAGCGCATGGTCGGAAGATCGCCCGACACAGTGATGCGGACATAGCAGCCGGCGTAACGTCCGGCCGCCCGTGGCATGTCGTTCGATGGCCGATGGGTGTCAGCGAATGCCGCCTGACATTACATGGTCTCGCCTATGCGGCCGGTGTACGCGGTTCGATCCTGAACTCGACGACGACCTTCAAACACTATCCGACGCAACCGGCAGCCCCTCCGTCCTCCACCGCAGCATCCCACCGGCAAGATTCGCCACCTTGCCGAACCCGGCCTTCGTCAACAACACGCTCGCCTGAGCCGAGCGCACGCCGGAGCGGCACACCGCGACCACCGGCCGCTCGCGATCCAGTTCATCGAGCCGCCCTGTCAATTGCGACAGCGGCACCAGCTTCGCGCCGGGCAAATGACCCAAACGATCGATGAACTCCGGCGCCTCGCGCACATCGACGATCTGAAGCGCCGCGCCATGCTCGAGCAGCGCCATCGGCTCGATTTCCCACACGCCGCTAAAGCGCAGCGTCAACGGTGCCCAGTCCGGCGTTTCGGTCGCAACTGCGGCGCTGCCTTCCGGCTGCCCGCAACGCATGTTTGCGGGCACCGCGACCGCCATCTGCTTCGGGTGCGGCAAATTCAGGTTGTTCATATACCCGGCGAAATCGCCGACGTCGACATCGCCGCCCAGGCGCGGATTGAAGCGTCGCTCCTCGCTCACGCTCGTCACCGTGATGCCGCGATAATCGTGCGCGGGATAAAGCAGGCAGTCGTCCGGCAGTGACAGGATCTGCTCGCGCACGGACGCGAATAACTGCTGCGGACTGCCTTGCTGGAAATCGGTGCGGCCGCAGCCGCGAATCAGCAGGCTATCGCCGGTAAAGGCCATGCTCTGATCGTCGAGCACGTAGGTCAGGCAGCCGTTCGTATGGCCAGGCGTTGCGCGCACGCTCAGATGACGCGTGCCGAAGTCGATCCGATCACCATGCGCGAGCGGTCGCGTCACGCCTTTCGCCTCGACGACCGCGGCAAGCGCGATCTCGCTGCCGCAACGCAAACGCATGCGCCATGCGCCGGTTACGTGGTCGGCGTGCACGTGGGTATCGAGCGTCGTGCGCAGCCATAGGCCCAGTTCGCGCAGCAGCGCCTGATCGCGCGGCACCTGTTCGTAGACGGGGTCGATCAGCACCGCCTCGCCGCTGTCGCCGAGCAGGTACGTATAGGTGGACGAAACAGGATCGAACAGCTGACGAAAAATCATCGGTATCCCTCGGAAAATCGGCGAGGCGGCCGCAAACGGCCGCCGTGCCACACCTATCAACCCGGTTGCCTGGTGGTGCGCAGATACGGCTTGATGGTCTTGAAACCAGGGAACGTCTGCTGCGCCTCTTCGTTGCTGACAGCCGACGTGATGATCACGTCTTCGCCCTGCTTCCAGTTGGCCGGCGTGGCGACCTTGTATTTCGCGGTGAGCTGGATGGAATCGAGCGCGCGCAGGATTTCGTCGAAGTTGCGGCCGGTGCTCATCGGGTAGGTCAGGGTCAGCTTGATCCTCTTGTCGGGATCGATGATGAAAACCGAGCGCACGGTCGCGTTGGTCGCGGCGGTGCGGCCCTCGCTGGTGTCGCCTGCGTCGGCCGGCAGCATGTTGTACAGCTTGGCGATCGCGAGATCGGTGTCGCCGATCATCGGGTACTTAACTGTTGCGCCCTGGGTTTCCTCGATGTCCGCGACCCATTTTTCGTGGTCTTCGACCGGATCGACCGACAACCCGATCAGCTTCGCGTTGCGCTTGGTGAACTCCGGCTCGATCTTCGCCATGTAGCCCAGTTCGGTCGTGCAAACCGGCGTGAAGTCTTTCGGGTGAGAGAACAGGATCGCATATTGGTCGCCGATCCAGTCGTGGAAATCGATGGTGCCTTGTGTGGTGCGCGCGGTGAAATTGGGCGCGACGTCATTGATACGAAGTGACATATTGCCGTCCTGTGAAGTCGTGGTTAAGCGGAAGACCCGAGCGAGGCCTGTCTGCAACGGTCCAACACGGGCCCGGATAATCTCGGGGATTGCTCGCGCGGCAAGTAGAGCATCGCCGCATCGCGCAGTGAGACTTCAAATATAGCGCGTTATGCGCCAACCCATGTCGATACCCGTCGAAATCGGTCCCGGCGGGCCACAGCCGGACCACGGCTTCGAGGAATCCGTTTATCGGTAAATCATGGACATTGCACGCGCCGCCGTGTGTGCGATAGCGCACAGATTTACCGGGCCGTGATTTGATCAGACCGTTCGATCGTCCAGTCCGCCCCGCTGTTCGAAAACGGGATAAGCGGTTGTTAAGGTTGCGGGCGTAGCCTGCCGTCGACATTTGCCTACATCGATATGAAGAAACTGTTGCGCTCCATTGAGCCCATTCTGTTGACCGCTGCGTCGGTAGGCCTCGTCATGTTTGTCGTGTGGCGAGTGGCGACGGTAAAAGGTTGGTTTTAAGCTCGCGCGATACGGTCGTCCGCTACTGCGAAAGGCGCCACGATATCCGATATCGCGCAATAACTCGCAACAATGCCGTCATAATTGACCCGCACAATCCGACGCCACTGACAACCACAACAAAGCCACGTCATGCGTCATTTTCGCGTTCCTTTCGCGCTGCGACTCACGGTGCTCGCAAGCGTTGCGGTACTCGCCGCGTGCGGTGGTAGCAATGATTCTCCTACGCCGACGGCGTCGAATACTTCGACGGCGACGGCCTCGATCCCGGCGCCCCTGCCGACCCCGGTTTTGTCGACAACGCTGCAATCCCCGACGTGCCCGCGTTCGTCGACACGATTGCGACCAACCAGCGCGGCGATGCGAGATATGCGACGCTCGCCACGAATGCGGGTGTGCGTGTCGTCTCGCGATTCCTCGACATCTGGCAACCGTTGACCGAGATTGTCGACGCGGGCGTGTCCGCCACCGCCAATGGTTCCTTTCCGGCTGTCGTGCAGTCCACGTGGACTGGACTACCGAATGACGGCACGCCGGGTGGGGCTGTCGTGAACAGCGCCGTCCATGCTGCAAACATTCAATTCGTGGTCACCGAAACGACCAACCGAACTCAGGCACAGGCCGATGCAGCCTACTACGACGACCGGCGCGGCAAGGGTTATAGCGTGACCGATGGCATGGGACCGCTCACCGGTGCGTGGCGCGCGGCGGCGCAGCAGACCACGACGATTACGTCGATTCCGGCGAATGCAACGACGGTTCTGTACAACGACAGCGGCAACAACATCGGCGTCGGCAGCAGTGGCGGCAACACCAATTTCGGCCAGGTTGTCGACCTGCTCAACAACATGGGCAACAACGCGTCCACCGAGCCGGCCAAGCGCTTCTACAAATACGCGCGGCCATACCGCTGGAGCACGAGTGTCGTGGTAGATCCGACTCTGGTGCCTGCCGAGAGCACCACACCCTCGACCGATGGCGGATATATCAGCGGTCACCAGGCGGAGGCCATGCGCGATGCGATGACGATGGCCTACGTGCTGCCGGAGCGGTTCCAGGAGATGGCAAGCCGCGGCCTCGAACTTGGCGAAAATCGCATTTTCGCCGGTATGCATTCGCCGCTCGACGTCATTTCTGGTCGAATGTTTGCGCTTGCAGCGACTGCTGCGAATCTTTCCGATCCGAACAACGCCACGTTGAAGAGCGGCGCATTTAGCCAGGCGCACGCAGCGCTGATGCAATCGACGAACACCAATTCGACGACCTTCGCTGCTTTCGCCCACTCCGGCACGACAGCGACGGACCGCTTCGCCGACTATGCAACGAACAAAGCTGATTTCACTCGCCGTATGACGTTCGGCTTCGCTCCGATCGAATCCACCAATGCGCCTCCCGTCGTGCCGAAGGGTGCGGAAGTGTTACTGGAGACGCGCTTTCCGTATCTGAGCGCTGCCCAGCGCCGCGTGGTGCTCAAAACGACCGAGCTGCCTTCCGGCTATCCCGTCATGGATGATGCGGAAGGTTGGGGCCGCCTGAACATGTTCGCAGCCGGGGACGGATACGGTGCGTTCGATGGCAGCGTCATCGTTTCGATGGATGCGTCCCAAGGCGGATTCAACTCGTCGGATCTGTGGCGCAACGATATATCGGGTGCTGGGAAGTTGACGCTTCAGGGTAGCGGTACGTTGAAGCTCGGCGGCAACAACAGCTGGTCGGGCGGTTCCCAGGTCAGCGGCGGTGTGCTCGAGGCCGATTCCCCGAATGCGTTCGGCACGGGCGACGTGTATGTGGGAGCGGGCGGCGTCACCATTGCTGCGTCTTCGCCCGTGTCCATCGCCGGCAAGTACACGCAGCTCGCCGGCACGACGCTCGAACTCGACATCGACGGTAACGGCGCCGGCCATCTGCGCGTTGGCAATCAGTTGACCATCGCCGGCGGCACGCTACACGTGAAATTGGTGAACGGTTATGCGCCCAAGGTCGGCGACACCATCGATCTGATCGACGGCAATGGCACGACGAAGCAGTTCACGACGATCACGGTCGACGGCCATAAGGCGACGCCCATCTATTCATCGACCGGCGTGTCGGTGCGCATCGATTCTTGATCCGGCTGCGCTGTCGTCAGGTGGTCTTCCGTCGGGGCAGATCGCGGACTTTTTGTTGATTGGCGCTCTTATGCCCCGGGAAGCTCGGTGCCCCGGTTCATGATCTCGATGTAACTGTTGTAGCTGATGGGATTTGAAGTAGAGGCTGAGATACAGCATCGGTTCGCGCAGTACCTGCTGCTCGCATAGCAATAAAGTGATCAGCAAACGTCCCAGTCGGCCATTGCCATCGAGGTACGGGTGGATGGTCTCGAACTGAACATGTGAAAGAGCAGCCTTGACCAACGCGGGCGTCGTTTGGGGCTGGTCGTGCAGAAACAGTTCGAGTTTGCTCATGCACTCCAACACCTCGTCGGGCGGCGGCGGCACGAAAGCTGCGTTGCCGGGACGTGATTGTATGGACAACTTGATGGTCCTGGCCCGAGGGCGCATCTCCAATGCAGTCTGGTAATCGCAAATTAACGGTATATACTGTTTATACCGTTAATCAGTCTGGAGATGGTCATGAGTGAACCCAGCGTGAGGAAGCCGACGAAGAAGGCCTTTCACTTCCCGAAGAATGCCAACGGCCATGCGAAAGTCGATGAGAAGCCAGCGGATGAGAAGAGTATGGCCGCAGCCGCAGCGCCAGATGCCCAGCCGGCTCCGACGAAGGCCGACAAACAGAAGCGCGCGAAACCCGTTGAGGCCGCGCAAGTCAGTCCAGCAGCAGAGGTGAAAGCGAAACGCGCGAAGAAAGAGAAGGTGGTGCGCGACAGCTTCACGATGCCGAAGTCCGACTACGAGAAAATCGCGGTACTGAAACAGAAGTGTCTCGACGCCGGCGTCTCGGTGAAAAAAGGCGAGCTTCTGCGCGCTGGTCTGCTCTTGCTGGACTCGGCGCCCACCATCGAGGGTCTGCTGGCAGCTGTTTCTGCGGTCGAAACCGTCAAGACTGGTCGACCAGCAAAATCATAGCTGTACCACGGTCCGAGCGGATTGCCGTGCGGACCGGGGTTCGCCGCTGTGCTTCGCTGGATGCTCCTGCATGTTCCGTGGAGCTTCGACCACCGTTCCCTACGACTCGACCCTAAACTGATACCGCGGTCACGAAACCCCGCGGTCACGAAACCGAATGGCGATTAGGCAAATAGCCGGGGCGGTTGAAGGGGATTCCGATGCCAGACGAGCACCTTTCCAGTCGATTCGACGCTGACATCAACCACGTATTGTCCAAGGTGTTCGAGATGGGCGGCTTCGTTGAATCGCAAGTCGTCAATGCGATGCAGGCGCTTAACCACCTCGATTTGGACCTGGTCGACAGAATCTTTGCCGACGAGCGTCGACTCAATGCCATCGAAGCGGAAGTTGATGAAGAGTGCGTCAACATTATTGCGCGGTACCAGCCGGCTGCACGCGACCTGCGTCTGCTGATGGCTATCTCGAAGACCGTCACGAACCTCGAGCGTGCTGGGGATGAAGCGCGGAAGGTCGCGAAGCGGACCCGACGAATTGCTGAAGACCACAATGCACCGACCATCAATATCACGGAAATCGCATTATCCGGTGAGATGGCCATGACTATCCTCCGCCGTGCGCTTGATGCATTTGCGCGCCTCGACACCGGTGCCGCAGCACAAATCGTCCGCGACGACGACGCTATCGATGACCAGTTTCGTGCAGTCGTACGGAAATTGGTGACGTCCATGATGAATGACCCGCGAACCGTCTCCAGCGCACTGGACTACCTCTTCATCGCGAAGGCCATCGAACGCATCGGCGACCATGCGACGAACATAGCGGAATTCATCATCTACGTCGTCAAGGGCAAGGACGTGCGCCACGTTTCCCGTGAACAACTCGAACGCGAAGCCTTCGGTCAATGACAGAGCGCGAAAGCAGGACGAAGCCGGGAGCGCACCGGTCGCGAAGACGGACTGACAACTGCGCGAGTCGCGAACCTGAAGCGTGCGCTCGCACGCATAAAGCCATTCGCTAGATATGTCTTTACATCTTCTTCAATCGAAGACTTCTTCTGACATATAAAGCCAACTCGCCTGCCCCTCGCGACCCTTCGCTTCGAAATTTACTTGACATCTAAACTATCAAAACCTAAATTAATCTCACAGCGGAGTTCACGCCATTCAAGGTGCGCGGCGTCACGCTGAAAAATCGCGTGATGGTGTCGCCGATGGCGCAGTACTCGGCGGTCGACGGCGTGGCCGGCGCGCGTGCAATGGGCGGCGCCGCGCTCGTGATGACCGAGATGACCTGTGTGTCGCCCGAAGCGCGCATCACGCCGGCATGTCCCGGTATGTATGCGCCCGAGCATCGGGCCGCGTGGAAGCGCATCGTCGATCTGGTGCACCTGCAATCGGATGCGAAGATCGGCATCCAGCTCGGCCATTCGGGCGCGAAAGGCTCGACGCGCGTCGCGTGGGAAGGCATCGACCAGCCGCTCGACGAAGGCAACTGGCCGCTCATTTCGGCGTCGCCGCAGCAGTATCTGCGCGGTATCAGCCAGCATTCGCGCGAAGCCACGCATGAGGAGCTGCGCGCAATCGAGCAGCAGTTCGTCGAGGCGACGCGCATGTCGATCGAAGCGGGTTTCGACTGGCTCGAACTGCACTGCGCGCACGGCTATTTGCTGTCGAGCTTCCTGTCGCCGCTCACGAATCACCGCACCGACGCATACGGCGGCTCGCTCGAAAACCGTCTGCGTTATCCGCTGCGCGTATTCAACGCGATCCGCGCGGTGTGGCCGCAAGACAAGCCGATCTCGGTGCGGATTTCCGCGCACGACTGGGTCGAAGGCGGCAACACGCCCGACGACGCCGTGAAGATCGCACAAGCGTTCAAGGCGGCGGGCGCGGACATGATCGACGTGTCGTCGGGCCAGGTCAGCAAGGAAGAAAAGCCCGTCTTCGGCCGGATGTTCCAGACGCCGTTCGCCGATCGCGTGCGCAACGAAGCCGGCATCGCGACGATTGCGGTCGGCGCGATCTCGGAAGCGGACCACGTGAACAGCATCATCGCCGCGGGCCGCGCCGATCTGTGCGCAATCGCGCGTGCGCATCTCGCGAATCCGTCGTGGACCTTGAACGAAGCGGCATAGATCGGCTATCTCGACGTCGCTTGGCCGAAGACCTACACCGCCGCGAAAATGCAGCTCGAACGCAACCTCGAACGTGAGCGCGCGCAGGCCATCGCCAACGCCGGCCTCACGGCGCAACAACGCGCGCAACGCGCCGAAGGAACCGTGTGAACATGTCAGATACCCCTCTTGCCGGACAACACGCGGTCGTCACCGGCGGCGGCAGCGGCATCGGTGCGGCCATCGCGCAGACGCTGCTGCGCGCCGGCGCGCGCGTCACGCTGATGGGCCGCAACCTGCAACGCCTCGACGCTCAGCGCGAACAATGCGCGGCGCTGGGCGAGGTCGCGTGTATCGGCGTGGACGTCACGCAAGAAGAGTCGGTGGCGCGCGCATTCGATCAGGCGGGCGCCGTCGATATCCTCATCAACAACGCGGGGCAGGCGCAGGCCGCGCCGTTCACGCACACCGATATCGCGCTGTGGCAACGCATGCTCGACGTGAATCTGACCGGCGTGTTCCTCGGCACTCGCGCTGTACTGCCCGGCATGCTCGAGCGTGACTATGGCCGCATCGTCAATGTCGCGAGCACCGCGGGTCAAATCGGTTATGCATACGTCGCCGCGTATTGCGCCGCGAAGCACGGCGTGATCGGTCTCACGCGCTCGCTCGCGCTCGAAACCGCGACGCGCGGCATCACGGTCAATGCGGTGTGCCCCGGCTATACCGAAACCGGGTTACTGCATGCATCGCTCGAGCAGATCACGAGCAAGACGTCGCGCACCGACGAACAGGCGCGCGAAACGCTGCTGCGCTCGAACCCGCAGCGCCGCTTCGTGAGTCCGGAGCAGGTCGCGAGCGCGGTGTCGTGGCTGTGCCGCCCCGGCTCGGATGCGATCACGGGGCAATCCATTTCCATTTCGGGCGGAGAAGTGATGTGAGCAAATCAACGCAAGCAAAAAAGTCGGCGGCGGCAGCGGATGCTAAACCGTCGCGCAAAGGCATCGCCGAACCCGCGGAGAACGTCGTGGACCTCGAAATGAGCACCGGTGCGGACAGCCACATGGGCCTGCGTTTATGGCTGCGTATGCTGACCACCACCAATCTCGTGCAGGCCGAACTGCGCAAACGTCTGCGAACCGAATTCGACACCACGTTGCCGCGTTTCGATTTGATGGCGCAGCTCGAACGACATCCCGAAGGTTTGAAGATGACCGAGTTGTCGCGCCGTTTGATGGTGACAGGGGGCAACGTCACGGGCATCACCGATCAGCTCGAAAAAGAAGGGCTCGTCGCGCGCGATACCGACCCGAACGACCGCCGCTCGATCAGCGTGTGCCTGACGCCCGCTGGCCGCAAGGCGTTCGACAGGATGGCCGTCGCGCATGAGCAATGGGTCGTCGGAATGTTCGGCGGCCTGAGCCTCGACGAGAAGATGCACACGCATCAGGATCTCGGCAAGCTAAAACAACATCTGCTCGACAGCCTGAAAGGCTGACTTCGCACTGGAGGAATCCATGACACGATCCAATGCCGACGCACTGTTGGCCGGCAACCGCCTGACCCTGGCTGGCTATGAGGCGAAGCATTTCGGCTGGTCGGTGACCGACAAGGTCGCGACGATCACGCTGAACCGCCCCGAGCGCAAGAACCCGCTGACCTTCGAATCGTATGCGGAGCTGCGCGACCTGTTTCGCGACCTCGCCTATGCGACCGACGTCAAAGCCGTCGTGCTGCACGGCGCGGGCGAGACCTTCTGCTCGGGCGGCGACGTCCACGACATCATCGCGCCGCTGATCGATTTGCCGATGCCCGAGCTGTTGCTGTTCACGCGCATGACCGGCGAGCTCGTCAAGGCAATGCGCCATTGCCCGCAGCCGATCATCGCGGCCGTCGACGGCGTCTGCGCGGGCGCCGGCGCGATCCTCGCGATGGCTTCCGACCTGCGCCTCGGCACCGCGCGCAGCAAACTCGCGTTCCTGTTCACGCGCGTCGGCCTCGCCGGTTGCGACATGGGCGCATGCGCGATGCTGCCGCGCATCATCGGCCAGGGACGCGCCGCCGAGCTGCTGTTCACCGGCCGCTCGGCAAGCGGCGACGAAGCTCATGCATGGGGCTTTTACAACCGCCTGTGCGACCCGGCCGCGCTGCTCGAACCAGCGCAGAAGCTCGCCGCCGATCTCGCGGCTGGCCCGACCTTCGCGCACGGCATGACGAAAAAGATGCTGCACCAGGAATGGAGCATGAGCATCGACGAAGCAATCGAAGCCGAAGCGCAGGCACAGGCAATCTGCATGAGCACCCGCGATTTCGAGCGCGCGTACAACGCGTTCGCGGCGAAGACGCGTCCCGTGTTCGAAGGAGACTGAGTTGAGCGCCGACCAACAGAACACCACGATCGATTTGCATAGCCCGCTCGCGTGGCCGTTTTTCGAGCCGCGTCATCGCGAACTCGCGGCAGGCATCGACGCGTGGTGCCGCACGCATCTCACGCATGAAGAACATGGCGACACCGATGCCACCTGCCGCCTGCTGGTGCGCGAACTCGGCCAGGCCGGCTGGCTGAAATACGGCGTCGGCGGCCTCGCGTACGGCGGCCACGGCGACACGATCGACACGCGCGCCGTGTGCCTGCTGCGCGAATCGCTTGCGCGCTATTCGGGGCTCGCCGATTTCGCGCTGGCGATGCAAGGCCTCGGCTCTGGCGCGATCTCGCTCGCCGGCACGCATGAGCAGAAATCGCGTTATCTGCCGCGCGTCGCGAGCGGTACGGCGATTGCCGCGTTCGCGCTGTCTGAGCCGCAAGCGGGCTCGGACGTCGCGGCGATGGCGCTCGCCGCACGCGAAGAGGGCGACCATTACGTGCTCGACGGCGAGAAGACGTGGATTTCGAACGGCGGCATCGCGGACTTCTACGTGGTGTTCGCGCGCACCGGCGAGGCGCCGGGCGCGCGCGGCATCAGCGCGTTCATCGTGGATGCACAGACGCCCGGCCTCGGCATCGCCGAGCGCATCGACGTGATCGCGCCGCATCCGCTCGCGCGCCTGCGCTTCGCGAACGCGCGCGTGCCCAAGAGCCAGATGCTCGGCGCGCCCGGCGAAGGCTTCAGGATCGCAATGCGCACGCTCGATATCTTCCGCACGTCGGTGGCGGCCGCATCGCTCGGCTTTGCCCGCCATGCGATGGCCGAAGGCCTCGCGCGCGCGGCGTCGCGCAAGATGTTCGGCCAGACGCTCGGCGACTTCCAGTTGACGCAAGCGAAGCTCGCGCAGATGGCGCTGACGATCGACAGCAGTGCGCTGCTGGTCTATCGCGCCGCGTGGCTGCGCGACCAGGGCGAAAGCGTCACGCGCGAAGCCGCGATGGCGAAGTGGCACGCGAGCGAAGGCGCGCAGCAGGTCATCGACGCAGCCGTGCAGCTCCACGGCGGCATGGGTGTGCAAAGCGGCAGCGCGGTCGAAATGCTGTACCGCGAGATCCGCGCGCTGCGCATCTACGAAGGCGCGACCGAGGTGCAACAGCTGATCGTCGGCCGCGATCTGTTGAAGGCGCATGCCGCCGCGAACGGGAACGCGCAATGAGCACGTCGTTCGAGCGGCCCGTACGCATTCGCTTCTCGCACTGCGATCCCGCAGGCATCGTGTACTTTCCGCAGTACCTCGTGATGACCAACGTGCTCGTCGAAGACTGGTTCAACGAGGGCCTGCGCATCGACTACGCGCAGATGATCGCGCAGCGCCGCATCGGCCTGCCGATCGTCAAACTCGACTGCGAGTTCTCGCGGCCGAGCCAGATGGGCCAGACGATCCTGCTCACGCTGTGCGTCACTACCATCGGCCGCAGTTCGATCGGCATCGAGATTCACGGTCATTGCAACGGCGAAACGCGTTTCCGCTCGAAACAGGTGCTCGTGTTCATGTCGTTCGACAGCGGCAAATCGATCGCTATTCCCGGCGACATCGCGAGCGCGCTCGCGGCGTACGCCCCATCGTCCTCCATCGAGGCGCACCGCTGATGAAGAAAGCTCTCCTCCCCGCCGGCTGGGTCAAACCGCGCGGCTACGCGAACGGCGTCGCGGCGACCGGCACGCAGGTGTTCATCGCCGGCCAGATCGGCTGGGACGAACAGGCGCAGTTCCACACCGACGACTTCGCGCGGCAAGCCGAGCAAGCGTTGAAGAATCTGCTGGCCGTGCTGCGCGAAGCGGGCGGCAAGCCCGAACACCTGGTGCGCCTCACGTGGTACGTGACCGACAAGCGCGAGTACCTTGCGTCGCTGAAGGACATCGGCCGCGCCTTTCGCGAGCTGATCGGCGACTACGACATCGCGATGAGCGCGGTGCAGGTCGTCGCGCTGATGGAAGACCGCGCGAAGGTCGAGATCGAAGCCACCGCGGTGATTCCGCACTGAACCTCGTACAGGTAGCGAACACATAGGCAACGCCTCGGAGACCATGATGGAACCGTCAGCACACGTCGATACTTTCGCGCGCGACAATCTTCCGCCGCAGGATCAATGGCCCGTCTTGCTGCTCGACAATCCGGACGTCGCTTATCCGTCGCGGCTGAACTGCGCGACCGAACTGCTCGAACGGACCATCGACACGGGGCATCGCGAGCGGCCGGCGATCTGGTCGGACGTGGACGGCAAGCCGCAGGCGACCACATACGGCGAACTGCTCACGCTGGTCAACCGCAGCGCGCATGTGCTCGTCGATGAAATGGACTTGCGGCCCGGCAACCGCGTGCTGCTGCGCGGACCGAACACCTTGCAGATGGCCGTTACGGCGCTCGCGGCGCTGAAGGCCGGGCTCGTCGTCGTGCCGACCATGCCGCTGCTGCGCGCGAAGGAACTCAAGCAGATCATCGACAAAGCGCAAGTCAGCGCCGCGCTTTGCGACGCGCGTCTGACCGTGGAACTCGAGCGCTGCACGAATCCGCGGGACGAGTGCTACAGCGCGGTGCTGAAGCAGACGCGCCGCTTTCACGACGACTCCGCCGATTCGCTCGACACGCTCGCCGTCAACAAGCCCGAACACTTCACCGCATGCGACACCGCCGCCGACGACGTGTGCCTGATCGCGTTCACGAGCGGCACGACCGGCGCGCCGAAAGGCTGCATGCATTTCCATCGCGACGTGATCGCGATGTGCGATCTGTTCCCGCGTCATGTGCTGAAGCCGTCCGCGAGCGACATCTTCTGCGGCACGCCGCCGCTCGCGTTCACGTTCGGCTTCGGTGGGCTGCTGTGCTTTCCGCTGCGCGTCGGTGCGTCGACGGTGCTCGTCGAAAAGCTTTCGCCGCAAACCTTGCTCGACGTGGTCGAACGTTTTGATGCGACGGTGATGTTCACCGCGCCGACGTTCTATCGGCAGATGGCGCCGCTCGTCGCGCAGCATGACGTAACGTCGCTGAAGAAGACCGTGTCGGCCGGCGAGGCGCTGCCCGATTCGACGCGACGTCTATGGCGCGAGGCGACCGGCATCGACATGATCGACGGCATCGGCAGCACCGAGCTGATCCACATCTTCATTTCGTCGCAAGGCGCGCAGATCCGCCCGAATGCGATCGGCCGCGCGGTGCCGGGCTACGTCGTGCAAGCCGTCGACGACAACATGCAACCGGTGCCACCCGGCACGATCGGCAAACTCGCGGTGCGCGGCCCGACCGGATGCCGCTATCTGGCCGACGAACGGCAGTTGCGCTTCGTGCGCGACGGCTGGAACCTGCCGGGCGATTCCGTCTATCTCGACGCGGACGGCTACGTGTTCTACCAGGCGCGCGCCGACGACATGATCGTGTCGGCCGGCTACAACATCTCCGGTCCTGAAGTGGAAAGCGTGCTGATGCAGCACGAGGCGGTGGCCGAATGCGGCGTGATCGGCGTGCCCGACGAAACGCGTGGACAGATCGTGCGGGCCTTCGTCGTGGTGAACCCCGGCTACACGGCCGACGATAAACTGGTCGCGCAACTGCAGGATTTCGTTAAAAATAACGTGGCGCCGTATAAATATCCGCGCGTCATCACGTTCGTCGGCGCGCTGCCGCGTACCGAAACCGGCAAGCTCAAACGTTTCGAGTTGCGCGCGATGACGTAACCCCTATCTTTCGTGAGACTGGAGGCAGACTGCATGGCCGGCTCTTTCATCGAAGTCGTCGCCCACGATGGCGGCCGTTTCAACGCATACGTCGCGCGCCCCGCGCAGGGCTCGGGCCCGGGGCTCGTGCTGCTGCAGGAAATCTTCGGCGTCAACGACACGATGAAGGCGAGCGCCGATCGCTACGCCGACGAAGGCTACGTCGTGCTCGTGCCCGATCTGTTCTGGCGTATCAAGCCCGGTATCTCGCTTGGCTATGGCGACGCCGACATGAAACAGGCGCTCGGCTATCTGGGCCAGTTCGACGCTGATGTCGCGGTCGAGGACATCGCCGCCACCATCGCCACGTTGCGCGAGCTGCCCGAGCGGGTCGGCAAGGTGGGCGTGGTGGGCTACTGCCTCGGCGGCAAGCTCGCGTTTCTGAGCGCGGCGCGCACCGACGTCGATTGTGCGGTCAGCTATTACGGCGTGGGCCTCGAAGCGCATCTCGATGAAGTATCGGCAATCCGCTGCCCGATGGTCTTTCACTTCCCCGAAAACGACGCGCACTGCCCGCCTGAAACGCGCGAGCGCATTGGCGCCGCACTGCGCACGCGGCCGCAAATCGAGCAATACGTGTATCCCGGCTGCGATCACGCGTTCGCCGCGCCGCAGCGCAAGCAGTACGACAAGCCCGCCGCGATGATGGCGTACTCGCGCACGCTCGCATTACTGCGCAAGGTGCTCGGTCCGCTCTACGATCTGAACGCGCTTTGGGAGGCGCATTGCTATCACGAGTTCGCGACACGCGACGTCGACGCGGTGATGCCGACGATGGTCGCCGAGCCCTACGTCAATCACGTGCCGACGATGACGGGCGGTGTCGGGCACGACAATCTGAAGCGCTTTTACACCCATCATTTCGTCAACTCGAATCCGCCCGACACGAAGCTGATTCCGATTTCGCGCACGATCGGCTCTGACCGCGTCGTCGATGAATTCATTTTCAGCTGCACGCATAGCTGCGAGATCGACTGGCTGCTGCCGGGCGTCGCGCCGACGGGCAAGTACTTCGAGGTGCCGATGCTCGCCGTGGTGTGCTTCCGCGGCGACAAGCTTTATAACGAACACATCTATTGGGATCAGGCTTCGGTGCTCGTGCAGGTGGGGCTGCTCAATCCCGAGGGCTTGCCGCTGGCGGGGATTGAAAGTGCGAGGAAGTTGCTGGATGAGACGTTGCCGTCGAATGGGTTGATGGGGGGTAAGTCGAAGGTTTAAGGGAAGGGGTGCTGCCGTCGCGGTGTGTCATCTGCATGACTCGCGCTGGCAGCGCGTATTGACGGCGGCATGCAACACCGAAAGCTCATTAACCACTCGATGAAAGTCTGACCATCATCCGCTCATACGTCCCATACGATAATAAAAAGCGGGGGTTGCTTTCTGTTTCTGCGATCGAATTGCCGAATTCGAGCTTGCACCGTCACTTTGGATTTCGAAGCATTTCTTTGCCTGACGCGATGCAAATCGATGGCGCTTCTTCGTGTATAGAGGCACCGACTAAACCCCCGCCTCGACACACCACTATTTCGTAGTTGGACGCGAAATGCGCCGGTGCTAGACTCGAAAGCCCGTTGTCGGTAATCGCCAGAATCCGCGTAAAGGGCACCCGCATGACCCATTCCCTCCACGGCAAACAACGTTGGCTCGCACTGATCGTGCTCTGCCTCGGCGTGCTGATGATCGTGCTCGACACGACCATCGTGAACGTCGCCCTGCCGTCCATCGCCGCCGATCTCGGCTTTAGCGAAACCTCACTCGTGTGGGTCGTCAATGCATACATGCTGACGTTCGGCGGCTGTCTGCTGCTCGGTGGACGGCTTGGCGATCTGTACGGACACCGCAAGCTGTTTCTCTGCGGCATTACGCTCTTCACGCTCGCTTCGCTCGCCTGCGGCCTCGCCAATTCGCAAGTTCTGCTCGTCGCCGCGCGTGCCGTGCAGGGCCTGGGCGGGGCGATCGTCTCCGCGGTGTCCTTGTCGCTGATCATGAATCTGTTCGCTGAATCCGGCGAGCGCGCGAAAGCGATGGGCGTGTATGGTTTCGTCTGCGCGGGCGGCGGCAGCATCGGCGTGCTGCTCGGCGGACTGCTCACCAACCTGCTGAGCTGGCATTGGATCTTTCTGGTCAATCTGCCGATCGGCATTGCGGTGTACGCGCTGTGCGTCGCGCTACTGCCCGCCGCGCGCGGACACGCGCACGGCGAACGGCTCGACGTGGCCGGCGCGCTCAGCGTGACCGCATCGCTGATGCTGGCGGTCTACGCGGTCGTCAACGGCAACGACGCGGGCTGGACTTCAGCGCAGACACTCGGCCTGCTGTTCGCCGCGCTGGCGCTGCTCGCCGCATTCCTCGCGATCGAGGCGAGAGTCGAACATCCGTTGATGCCGCTCGGTCTGCTGCGTTTGCGCAATGTCGCAACCGCGAACGTAGTGGGCGTGTTGTGGGCGGCGGCGATGTTCGCGTGGTTCTTTATTTCGGCGCTGTATCTGCAGCGCGTGCTCGGCTATCGGCCGTTGCAGGTGGGGCTTGCGTTTCTGCCCGCGAACCTGATCATGGGACTCTTTTCGCTGGGCGTGTCGGCGCGTGTGGTGATGCGCTTCGGGCTGCGTCGGCCGCTCGCGGCGGGCCTGCTGCTGGCGGCATGCGGGCTTGCGCTATTCGCGCGCGCGCCCGTCGACGGCAGCTTCGTGGTCGACGTATTGCCCGGCATGATGCTGCTCGGCTTCGGCGCGGGCATCGCGTTCAACCCGCTGCTGCTGGCCGCAATGAGCGACGTCGACCCCGCCGATTCGGGCCTCGCGTCGGGCATCGTCAACACGTCGTTCATGATGGGCGGGGCCCTCGGGCTCGCGGTGCTGGCGAGCCTTGCCGCGGCGCGTAGCGAGGCGATGCAGGCGTCGTCGAGTGCGGCGGCTGCGCTGAACAGCGGGTATCACGTTGCGTTTCTGTTTGGGGCGGCTTTTGCGGCGACGGCCGGCGTGGTGGGCGGGGTGTGTTTGAGGCCGGGGCAGGCGGGTGGTGCTGCGGGCGTGCATGGTGAGGCGGCGGATTCGACTCGGCCCACCGCCGCGACTGCAAAACCGCAAGTGCGATCAAATGCGTGAGTTCGCCGCTGACTATGCTGGCTTCATGCTGACATGAGAGCCGAGATGAATCCGGTTGGAAAAGCGCTCTGGTTTATCGAAAGCCACTTCGCCGGCGACTTGACGCTCGACGATATCGCCCGCTGCGCATGCGTGTCGCGCTTTCATCTGGCGCGCGCGTTCGAAGCGGCGACCGGGCTTTCGGTGATGCGCTATGTGCGCGCGCGTCGCTTGAGCGTTGCCGCGCAACGTCTCGCCGACGGCGCGCCCGACATTCTGGCGCTCGCC
This sequence comes from Paraburkholderia podalyriae, assembly GCF_014397785.1. Lineage (GTDB taxonomy): Bacteria > Pseudomonadota > Gammaproteobacteria > Burkholderiales > Burkholderiaceae > Paraburkholderia > Paraburkholderia podalyriae. The sequence continues at coordinate 4,724 of NZ_VZQQ01000008.1, read as the reverse complement.
ATCGATGCCGGGTACGGCTCTCACGAAGCATTCACGCGCGCGTTTCGCGAGCTGTTCGGGCTCACGCCGGACGCGCTGCGCGCGCGGGGTCATCTCGACAATCTGAGCATCGTGGAGCCGATCAAAATGGACGAAACCCTTCTGACCCATCTGGAACCGCCGCGCTTCGAAGACGGCAAGCCGTTTTTAGTCGCTGGACTCACCGAGCGCTATACATGCGAGACCAGCAAGGCGATACCATCGCAGTGGCAGCGCTTTGGCGCCTGGTACGGCAAGGTGCCGGGACAGGTCGGCAGGGTGGCCTATGGCGTTAACTACAACGCCGATGAACTGGGCAACTTCGACTACCTGTGCGGCGTCGAAGTCGGCGATTTTTCGGCATTGCCGCCAGAGTTGAGTCGTGTACGCATCGCCGCACAACGCTATGCGGTGTTCAATCATCGCGAGCACATCTCGGGCATTCGCCGCACGATGAATACGATCTGGAATCAGTGGTTGCCCGCATCAGGGCATGTGCCTGCCGATGCACCGCATTTCGAACGGTATGGCGAGCAGTTCGATCCGGTGACGGGGATGGGTGGAGTCGAAGTCTGGTTGCCGTTGAAGAGCTGATGGTTAATTGGGCGGATGGCCGCTGTGACCGGCTATCCGCCTGATCGATCATGGAGTGGCATGCCTGTCGTCAGGCATCGCATGCGCGTCGTCGTATTCGCGCGAAATATCTTTATTCGTGCGATCGCCCAGGCGCATGGCGGCGGCCACGCTAATCACCCCGCACGCGAACACGTACCACGCCACCGCAAAGCCCGAATGGAAGTAAGCGTACAGCGCGGTCGCAATCAACGGTGCGGGACCGCCAGCAATGACGGAAGCCAACTGGTAGCCCATCGACGCACCGCTGTAGCGCAAGCGCCCCGTGAACGACTCGGCGATCAGCGCGGCTTGGGGACCATACATCATTGCATGCGGCACCAGCGAAAGCACGATGGCGACAAAGATCAATGCCTGGTTGCGGGTGCCGAGCATGAAGAAGTACAGGAAACCGAATAGCCCGGCAGCAGCGGCGCCGATCACGTACATGCGTCGCCGCCCGATCAGATCGGACATGTGACCAAAGAACGGAATCGTAAATAATTCCAGCACCGCTGCGGCCAGCACCGCCGTGAGCAACAGGTCGCGTGTGACGCCCAGCCGCATCACGCCATAGGTGAATATAAAGGCCGTGAAAATATAGAAAGGCGCCTGTTCGGCCATGCGCGCAAGCGCCGACAGAAGAATGTCTTTCGGCTGCCGGCGCAATACTTCGCGCATCGGCGCCTTTTCGATCCTGCGCTCAGCGAGGAGCTTCGCGAAGACCGGCGTCTCGAGAATACTCAAGCGAATATAAAGGCCGATCGCGACCAGCACGATACTGAGGAAAAACGGCACCCGCCAGCCCCACGTAATGAATGCGCTGCCGGAGATCTGGCTTGTGGCCAGCACCACCAGGTTCGCAATGCACAATCCCGCCGGTACGCCGAACTGCGGCCAGGACGCGACGAAACCGCGATGTTTGTTCGTGCGTGTCCATTCCATCGACATCAGCACCGAGCCGCCCCACTCGCCGCCCACGCCCACGCCCTGAATGAAGCGCAGCACCGTGAGCAAGATTGCCCCCCAGATGCCGATCGTCGCGTAGGTCGGAACGAAGCCCACGGCAAACGTCGCAAGTCCCATCAGCAATAGCGTCACGATTAACGTGGCTTTACGCCCGATGCGATCGCCGTAATGACCGAAAATCGCCGCGCCCACCGGCCGCGCGATAAAGCCGACCGCGTAAATCAGAAAAGCCTGGAGTGTGCCGACGAGCGGGTCCGATTCCGGAAAGTACAGCTTCGCGAAGACGAGACCCGTGACTATGCTGTACAGGAAGAAGTCATACCATTCGATCGTGGTACCAATCGTGCTGGCGATGACAGCTCGGCGCAACTGACGCCGGGCCTCATCATCGGAGAGGGACATTGGCCCCGGTTGCGCGTCAGCCATTTGAAATCTCCCCAAATGGAAATGGACACGTGATACCTGTCATTCGACAGTTGGTGTATTCGGTGGTTCCGGCGATCAAGCGAGGTGCAGACCGCGAAAATCGCCTTTGAGTTTTTCACGCCGATTTGCGTTTCGGAATTGCATTTATTACTGAATACACAACAAGGCATTCATCGTTTCGATGCAATGAATACCGATGCGGTCAGCAGTGACACGAAACGCATTCCGCACCCCACCCGCAGTCCGGATTGCCGTGCGGAATGCCAAAGGTCCTGCTCGACGCCACCGGCGATTGTCCGCTTTGAATACGCCAATCGGTGAACTTGCGCACACTCTCGTTGAGGAGTCCAGGCGGACCCCGATGTTCGAGCGCTGCAACGCGGGTTTCAGCAAAATCGACTAGTTGCACTTGCATGGTCAGTTTCCTCGAAAGGTAGGGAACGATAAAACTCGCACTCCAGAATTGCCATGTCGGATGCCGGCGGAATACGCTCGGCGCCGCGCCGAACGCCCGCTTGAACGCGCGGCTGAAGGCTTCGGGACTGTCAAAGCCGGCGTCGAGCGCAACATCGAGCACCGAGCACGACGCTTGCGACGCGAGCCGGCGGGCCGCGCGACGCAAGCGCATCAGTTGCACATAACGTGCGACGGGCACGCCGACATACGCGACAAACTGTCGATGAAAATGGAACATCGAGAAGTTTGCGATGCGGCTTAGCGCGTCGACCGACAGATCGCCCTCGAGGTTTGCATCGATATAGGCGAGAACGGCTTCGAAGCGCATCGTGTAGGCAGCGGTGGCGTATGGGCAAGCTTGCATGGTCTGGAGTGTGCGAGTTCCGATATGCTCGCCGAGGTTGGGCACATCTTACCTAGCAGGACTTGCTCGATCTTCGATCGGCTCGCTGCCGAACCCACGGAATTTGCGTAAACTCATTCATCCGCCGCGCTTCCTGACTTTCCGCCGATGCCCTCTTCGATCAGCAATTCGCTCCTCTGGATCTTCGACGCGTTCGAACGCGATCCGACTTATGTGCGTCGGCGGATGTTCGGTTGCGACGCTGCGTATATCGATGGGCTGTTGTGTCTGGTTGCCGCCGACCGCGATAAGCCATGGAATGGACTGCTCGTCTGTACGTCGCACGAACGCCATGCTGCTCTGATTGCCGATCTGCCTGCGTTGGGGCCTCACCCGGTGCTTCGGAAATGGCTTTACGTGACGCAGCAGCATCCGGCGTTTGAAGACACTGTCGAACAGTTGACGGCGCTCGTGCTGGAGCGGGACCCGCGAGTGGGGGTGGAGCCTAAGCCGAGAAAGCGGCGGAGCAAGTCTTTGTTGCCGGAGGGTTGAGGAGGGGCGACGCGCTAACCGCAAGAATATAGAGCGCGTGGCTCCATCTGGGGAAGCACGGGGCCTTTGGCTCTTTGCTACGATGTGAGTCTGTTCCAACGCCGACGCATCTGGCGCGTCCCGCCAGCCGGCTACGATTCACCGAACTCACCGAGCACTCAGCCTTGACCATCCACATCCGCCCCGCCACCGCTTCCGACGCCACCCTGATCCTGCGTTTCATCACGGAACTCGCGGTCTACGAGAAAGCCGAGCAAGAAGTCGTCGCCGGCGTCAAAGACATCGAAAAGAGCCTGTTTTCCGCGGGCGCGCCCGCGAAAGGGCTGATCTGCGAAATGAACGGCGAGCCCGTCGGTTTTTGCGTGTACTTCTTTTCGTATTCGACGTGGCTCGGCAAGCAGGGACTTTATCTGGAAGACCTGTACGTATCGCCCACATCGCGTGGCAGCGGCGCGGGCAAACAGATGCTGCGCCATCTCGCGCAAATCGCCTGCGAAACGGGCTGCGGCCGCTTCGAGTGGAGCGTGCTCGACTGGAACGAGCCGGCCATCGGCTTCTACAAGTCGATCGGCGCGAATCCGCAAAGCGAATGGGTGCGTTACCGTCTCGCGGGCGATGCGCTCAAAGCATTCGCCGAAGGCGAAACCGAACGGAACGCCTAAGCCTTCACCGCGGGCAGGCCGCAACCGGCGCCACCTCGAACGCTTCGCCCATCGCGAAGAAGCCCACGAGCCGCCGCCCGACCAGGCTTCAAGCGAATTTCAACAAACCCTCAATGCGGCGCCTTGCCGTTTGGCACCGCATTGAGCGGCTTGTGCTGCTCTTCGCCGAGCCCCGGGAAGAACGCGTTCCAGGCGGCACGCACGCCCTGCGCCGCAGTGGCTTCAGCGCCGACCGACCCGGCCGCGCCATCGGCGGCTTTCGACGGATCGGCGGACAGGCCGCGCCAATGCGTGAATACGAGCAACGGCTTTTCCGTCCACACGCCATCGCCAAATTTCGCAAACGCCGTGTCCCCGCTCGCCAACTGCACCTCGTACCAGCCTTTGCGTACCGGCGTATGGATGGCAAGGTCAAACCACGGGGTGGGTTCGATTTCCTTCATGTCGTCTCCGGTCGGATAGATCGTCATCGATAACCATACAACGCATTGTTCGTGCCAATCGCCGGCGCAACGCCTGCAACGCGGCGGGCCGGACAAGCACGGCACATGCGGGCAAACCAGCACGTCGGAACGGCGAAGTCGCCGCGCATACGACACGATAGCGCGACATGGGCCGGGGGGACAAACGTAAAACTCAGGTTGCCGTGGTGACGGGCGGGCGGCGTTGCGCCTGTCTCTTATACA
>NZ_VZQQ01000089.1 GCF_014397785.1 Paraburkholderia podalyriae | reverse complement strand
AAACAGACTCTCGGTGAACGTGTCGGTGCCGCGCATGATCTCCAGGGGGCGGGTGAGGTCCTTACATCAACGCTTTTGCTATCCGTCGCGATGACTTCAGCGCGAGGTATTTCCGCAGCCTGTTAGGCCGGCTTGATGACGCAGAGCGCAGTTATAAACGATGTCTCGAGCTTAATCCGTCATACGCGGACGCACATCACAATCTGGTAATACTGCTCGAGACACGTGGCGACCAGCAGGGCCTGGTGCGTCATTTGAATGCTTACCGCCGGCTGACGACCTGAATGACATCTTTGCCAACAAAACATGGCGATAAGTGATGGTGGCCATTCCGCGCAATAACTCAAGCACGGTTTGTTGAGCGAACCTGGCCGCGTCGAGCAGCCAAAGAGGAACACATGGCAACCACGACGTCGAATGTCGACGGTTTTGATTCCGAGAATCGAGCACTGCTCGCGCGCTCAAGATGTGATTCCCATTAGCGAGGCCTCTTCGCGACGGACGGAGCTCGCCGAAGACGTCGTCGCAGGTGCCGAGAAAGTCTTGACGAAGAATGGTTCGGCATACGTCGCGATTGTCGACGCCCGAAAGCTGAATTACGACCACGCTCTCGAAGCCGAGCACGGTCGGCTCGTCCTGTTGCACGATGCCGAGGAGGGTCTCAAGGCCGCGCTTGCGGACAAGGTGCAGTCCGAAGAAGAATTCCAGAAATCACTGCGGCGTTTTTCTCCCGGGAAGTGATGCGGGTCGATTTCGCGGAGTTCGAAGGGCTTGGGCGCCTCTAAAGGCCAAGCGAGGCTAGCCTCGGGCTCAAGCGGCAGCTCGCACGCCGGCGCTCCGGCCATCGCGTGGGTCAAAAAGCTATGGCGAGCGCGTTGGCTTGAGCGTCATGGCGACAAATTCAGCCATGTCCTTCCTAACTTGCGTCGCTGCTGCCTCGTTGTATGCCAGGGTCGTGCCGCGTTCAACGCAGGGGTCGTTGTATGAAAACGGCTGCTTGGTTTTGGCATTAACGAACTGCCCGTGGTCTGCTTCCTCCACTTGACAGTTTCGTGTCGTCAGCGCTTGTGGCAGCACTCGCGGCGGATTGTACGCTCGAGCGTCGAATGTATGTCCAGCCCCCTGGTACTCGATAAGGTGAACGTCTTTACCCTTGGCTTTCAGCCTGTCAACGTAGTCCCGGCATGCCCCAATCGGGGTGTAGTTATCGGCAGTCCCCATAAACACACGCACTGGCTGCGCAGTGAGGTCGTCATCGTCGCGGTACCGAAAGTTACAGCTCGGATAGAAAGCAACGTAGGCTGCGAAATGGGCCTCTGACGCAGCTGCATGCATGCGCTGAAATCGCGTGAGGCTCGCGTAAAGCGTACTGTGGCCGCCTCTGGAGAAACCCATCAGCATGACACGCGTTGGGTCGATTCTCGGATGTTTTACCAACAGCGCTAGCGCGCGGTAGGCATCCTCCGTTTGCGCCAGTTGGCCGAGCCGCGATGGGTCGTCGTTCGTGTTGGCGATACCGCGACTCGTGAAGCTGTCGATGACGAAAGTCGCGACGCCCATCGCAAGGAAATCCCGCTCCCAATCGAGGACAAGGCCGCAGGCGCCGCACGCCCCATGCAGCAGAACGACGAGCGGGAATCGCTCGTTGCCCACGCGCGGCAGGCGCAGTTCGCCGGCGATGGTCACCGGCTTGCCTTCCTCGCGGCCTGTCAAGAATTCCTGGTCGGTCAGTGTCAGCGACTCAAAGGGGATGACTTCCATGCGCGCAGCCTGTGCGTGTACGGTGTCCGGCAGCAGAGCGATGAGTAGGCAGAACGCATTGAAGACAGCGCGCCAAAAACCTGTGCGTGGAAGCATGACCTCCTCCTTTTTAAGCACGTGTTGGTTGGCGACCTAGTGGCAGCAGCATAGTCCGCTACTGGCAACTACCAAGGCCTGCAAGCAGCCAGACCAATCTTGGCCATGCGGCGCTGCTCGGCACCGCCCGATGACGTTACGACCCGAGTGGTACTCGCGGTTGGCAGGCCCTACGAACCCATCGTGATGAGAAGCGTCACATCCTTCGGGATAGTCACCGCTTGTGGCCCAGCACGCCCTTCGGGATACTGAACGTGCTGCCATAATGAATCGTGGTGCGTACCGGGGGGCAACTGAACAACCGTCCCATCTCGGCTGACCAAAGCGGGATTCTCATTTCTTGATGTACACGACATACAGCACGAGCTCACCGTCTCCCACATTCTTGAATATGTATGCGGGGCTGGCATCAAGGGTCCTTACATCGCCAGTCCGGTACTGGCCATCCTCTTTTTTGCCGTTGGCGTAAATACGCTGGAACTTGCCCCCCTTGATAGCGCGCACGACCCGAAACGGGCGAGCGATGCTCGGACTTTCCGCTCCCGGCTTGAAAGTGTTCTCGGCTACTTTCACTCTTTCATTATCGAGAAACACTTTCTGTTCCATTTTCGGCGCTCCAGTCTCCTGCGCCCGGGCCGTACCGCTCCCGAATACCAGCGCAAAAGCTGATAACAGTCCGACGACAGTGTTCCTTGTTGCCTTCATTTGCTCCTCCTTTTTCTTCGACCGGTTCAGTAAGGCAAACGTGCATCGCGGCGCCGGAACCACTGGCCACACGCGGCGGGCCTACCGACTCGGAACGCAAAACATACCAATTCAGCGGAACGCGAAGCTTCCCTTGATATTGGCGGGCGGGGCTTCAATCGAAGAGTAGAAGGTTCGAACTAAAAAGCAAACAAATTGGGCCCGTCAGCGGCTCAGAAACCAGGCTGCACACATCCTCTGCACAGGCGTGACGTTCATGTTCCAGAATATGGTTGGAGCCGATAGCGACGACATAAATCCCAGCGCTAGCAATGCGCTCCTCTGGATGATTCCACACTGCTTCCTAAAAGTCTCACCGTCCCGCCGGACTGCAACCTTGCAAACGGAAAATCGCGCGGCGGATTTCCCTTCACGCGCTGCAGCGGCGTATGCGTGTTAGCGCGCGGAACAACGTCGCTGTGCGCGCGGCAGTTTAGTTCATGACGGCCGATGGTGAAACTGAGGAGCCTATGCCAGGCCTACCAGCGGCACGGGAATTGCGGTAACCAGGACACGGACTGCACCGACCTGGGTCGCAGCCGGTCGCTCTGCACATGGAGGAGCCCATCATGCGAGTTGCTACGAAAGGAATCTTGCTTGCTTCGGCGTTAATGTTGAGTCTGTCGGGCGCCTTCTACGCGCAGGGTGCGGGAACAACTGGTGGCGGGGGCGCCGGTGCAGGCCAGGGTGGCACTGGAATGGGAACCCCGAATGCAAGCGGAACGACAGAGTCACCATCTGGCGCGTCGGGTGCAAACACTATGGGAAAGTCAGGTGAAATGTCGCAAAAGCAGATGAAGCCGAAGATGCAGAAAAAGGGGGGAATGGCTGCGCCAGCCTCCGACAGTGGCGGAATGAAGAAGGCTTATTAACGGCGGTGATGTTTGAGGCGTACCCTGCAATCTGCATGGTCAGGCTCCCGGTCAGGGAGCGTTATGCTGCCGGTTGCCGGGGAACGCAGGAGAGCGTCCGGAACGTCAGATGCCGGCAGCTTTCACATATTCGCCGACGTTGAGTTGGTCTGTTCTGTCGTCAGCGCCTGCGTCTTCTGCCATCGAAAGGGTCGCTGTACAAATTGATGAGTAGCTGGTCGTGGGGAACCTACCAGGAGCCATGCAATGGATAACGATTCGCGGGAAGAGAAGATTCGTGAAAGAGCCTATCAGCTCTGGGAAAAAGACGGCAGCCCGGAGGGACGCGCTGACGAGTATTGGGAACAAGCGCGGTTTCAGATAGATGAGGAAGAATCGGAAGCCGACGGCAACGGAGACGGCCCGAAGGGCCGGCTGCCAGGGGTGACGAAAACCGGCTAGGGACTGAGGCGTCGCCACGCCGTTGAGTGCGTGGCCGAGCCATAACCCAGGCCATTACATTCCTCTTGCTGGCGAATTGCACGGCGGCGCGGTGTTCCTTCGTTGCCGCTGCGTGCGACCGCGACGACAGTCCAGCCAGGCGCCGCCTATACCAAGCTTCGCGTGACGCGGAATCTCGGCGCTTGGTGCCGGGCGGCACTCTTGCGCCGACTCTGCCCTGAAAATGCGATGTCCGACGGACCGGGAATCGTGCGCCACCAGCACACAGATTTCCTCCTGGACCGGTTTGATATTCGCGGCCTGCTTGCCTTTCGGACCCATCTTGACGTCGAAGCTGACATTCTGATTCTCTTGTAGCGACTTGAAACCTTGCCCACTGATTTCCGAGAAGTGGGCAAACAGGTCGTCCCCGCCGTCGTCCGGCGTGATAAATCCGAAGCCCTTGGCATCGTTTGAATCCCGAGCGCCGGGAGTGAGCGCGGCAAACTCGTGACCGTCATCAAAACGTGGCGGCGGCCACCTGCACGAGAGGGGGCTCTGCAGTTGACTTCCGCCTGTTGGCAGTGGGCGGGAACACGCTCCACCTGCCGTCACCGTTCCTGAGGAAAAACAACCCGCGCGCTCCGGCTGGTGACGACGTTTCGACGCACATGTAGCGTCTCCCATTCCCTGCGGTGCGACTGAATCTGGTTACATGAACGTGCATCGTGGGCGCCGGTGCGAGCCACTTTTCGACCTGACAACGCAGGGACTGCTCGTTCGTGTTTTCATGTTCCGCTCCAGCAGGTTTTCCGTTCAGGTAACGGGACGGTTTCTCACCGTTCATCTCCTTAACGCCGCAGACGCCGCGCCTCCAGCGTTCCTGAGTTCGACGGACACGCCGCCTGACGTCTTTGCGACGACCTTTCAGCCGGCCTTGCGCTTGCAATCAATCGGTGCGCCTGGCTCTCTCGCGCCATCTACCCCTCCCTCGTATCAGCGTTTACCCATACAGACAATTTGAACTCCGAATACTACTCTCTGTATACAGAGTTCAGAACACGAACAGATGCGGTGGTCCTATCAATTATTGGAGGAAGGAAATCATGAGCGTGAAATCGGACAAGATGGACGACCAGAAGGGCACCGGCGGCGGTGGCGCGGTCGTGAAGAAACTGATTCCGTTCGGGGGCTATTACGCGAATAAGGTGCCGGACCACGACCCGGAATTGACCGAGACTGGCCCGGGTACGCCGATGGGCGAATTCATGCGCCGGTTCTGGCATCCAGTGTGCATGTCCATCGAACTGACAGACACGCCGCGTTTCCTCAAAATCCTCACTGAAGAGCTGGTTGCTTTTCGCGACGGCAGCGGTCGTGTGGGCTTGCTGCATGCGCATTGCGTGCACCGGGGCGCATCCCTTGAATACGGCGCAATCCAGGAGCGCGGCATCATGTGCTGCTATCACGGCATGGTGTTCGATGTCGACGGTGCGTGTCTGCACGTGCCCTTTCCGAAGGGCGAAGAAAAGGAAGCGGAAAAGTTTGCGTGCTCGATTCGCCAAGGCGCTTATAAGGCAGTTGAGCGTAATGGTCTTGTCTTCGCTTATATGGGGCCGCCTGATGAAGAGCCGCCGTTCCCCGAGTGGGAAGGCGACTTTACGGTGATGGAAGGCGACGAGCTCGTCCCGTACAGCAATTTTCAGCACTGCAACTGGCTGCAGGTCCAGGACAATGCGGCCGATAACTATCACCCGACTGCCCTGCATGCGGGAAAGAGCGTCGTAGGGGGCCATTATCAGGGGACGACCTTCGATGAGGTCGGCGCCGCGTCGATGGAAGTGGCACCCGACATGAACTTCGTTCCGGTTCAAAAGGGCCGCAGCCTCGCCTGCGCAGGTGCGCGTCGCGTCGACAAGCACAAGCTCTTTGTCCGCGTACAGCATCAGGTGTTGCCAAATCTCAGTCTGCACGCATACACGTCGGAGGACGGGTCGGCCAAGAAGTACTTTAGCCGCTTTCACATCATTCGCTGGACAGTCCCGGTCGACGACGAGAACAGCAAGATGATTGGTTGGCGTGTCATGGGCCCGGGCATCGACACACGTGGCGTCGGCAATAAGGAAATGGTCGGATACGAAACCATCGACTTCCTCGAAGGACAAGTCGCAATGCGTCGGCCGGAGCGCTTCGGGAAATACAAGCTCGAGGACCTGCCGCCGATTCCGCCAAACCACCGGGAACGCGCGGGTTACAAGGACGCGCAGTATGCGCCCGGCGACTACGAGGCAATCATCAGCCAGCGACCCATCGCCGTGCACGCGCTCGAGAACCCGACACGCTTCGATGCAGGTCTCTTCCAGTTTCGCAAAATGCTGCGCGACGCGGTTCGTGGCACCAATCCCGCGTCGTCTGCCCATGGCTTTGCAGAGTGGTTACGTGAGCTTGGCGGCGCCCCGAACAGCTACTGCTCGGGCAACGTCTTCGAGATTCCGGAAGGCGAGACCGTGGAACAAGAGGTTGTCCGACGCCGCAAGGTGCTGAAGACGGTGGTGGAAATTCTGACCCAGAGCGACTCGTTGAAGGGTAGCGAGCGGAGCGAATTCGTGCGAAGCAGATTCGAAGAGCTTGAGCAGTCGCTGAAGCGCTAAATGGGACACGCGCGTCACGCTCTCTGGCGTGGGCGCGGCACCGGTGCCAGTCAGCCTCGCAGGAGGGCTGGCGGCTCGCCAGCGGGGAAAGGAACATGGATACCTTATTGGAACGGGAAGAAGCAGTTCAGGAGGTCGAGGCTGGAACGCTCGATGTCCGCGTGCGGCAGGTTCGGTACGAAGGCAAAGGCATAAATTCCTACGAGTTCACGAGCCCGAGCGGTAATGCCCTGCCGCGGTTCGAAGCAGGCTCGCACATCGACGTCCATCTGAAAAACGGTGTAATCAGGCAGTACTCCCTCTGCAACTCACCGGCCGAGCGCAACCGGTATGTCATCGCTGTTCTCAAAGACGAGAATGGTCGTGGCGGTTCGCGCGCTGTTCACGAAAGCATCGGGGCTGGAGACATCCTCACTATCAGCAAACCGCGCAATCACTTCGCCTTGGCCAAAGACGCCAAAAAAGTGCTGCTGATAGCCGGAGGAATTGGAGTGACGCCGCTTAAAGCGATGGCGCATGAATTGGACATCCAGGGCGTGGACTTCGAGATGCATTACTGCGCGCGCAACCCGGATGCTGCTGCTTTCGGCGAAGAATTTGCGGATATCAAGCGCGCAGGAAAATTGCACTATCACTTCGACGACGACGGATTCGGTAACAGACTGGACCTCCGCGAGCTTCTAAGAACCCCAGAGCCCGGTACTCATGTTTACTACTGCGGTCCCGCTGGCTTCATGGCCGCCTGTAGCGACGCGGCGAGCCATTGGCCGAAAGGCACAGTGCATTTCGAGCACTTCAAGGCACCCGAGCAAGCCAAGCGGGCGCCAGTGAGCACGGATAGCGAGGGTGGCTGTGATGTCACCATCGCTAGTACTGGCAAGGTTGTCCACGTCGCACCTGACCAGAACTTTGCGGACGTTCTCAATGAAGCCGGCGTCGCTGTACCAACCTCCTGTTGTGCGGGCCTGTGCGCCACGTGCAAGGTCCGCTATCTCGAGGGCGAAGTTGAACACAATGACTTCATTCTGAGCGAAGACGAGCGACAGGAGTACCTCACGGTTTGTGTCTCGAGGCCTGCCAACAAAACACTTGTGCTGGATTTGTAACGTCTACTTCACGCTTAACCACCGGCGGGCAGCAAAACCCTGCCTGCACCTTCACCTTCTTCGCGTGTCGCGAAAAACACCCTTGGCGCACGAAACTGGAAATCGTATGAAAGTCTTCTACGAAAAAGATGCCGACCTCACCCTGTTGAAAACCCGCAGCATTGCGGTCATCGGTTATGGGTCGCAGGGCCACGCTCACGCGCTGAACCTCAAGGACAGCGGCATCAATGTCTGCGTCGGATTGCGCAAGGGTACGTCCTGGGACAAAGCCGAGAAGGCGGGCCTGCACGTGAAGAGTATTGCCGATGCGGTCAAGGAGGCAGACATCATCATGATGCTTCTGCCCGACGAGCGAATTGCAGAAGTCTATCGTGCGGAAGTGGCACCGAACGCTCGCGAAGGTGCGGTCCTCGGCTTTGCGCACGGCTTCAACATTCACTATGGTCAGGTGACACCTCGCGCAGACCTTGATGTGATGATGGTCGCGCCAAAAGCTCCAGGTCACACAGTGCGCAGCACATACGTTTCGGGCGGCGGAGTTCCGCACCTTATCGCGGTCGCCCAAGACCCTTCAGGCACGGCTCGGGATATTGCGCTCGCGTACGCCGCCGCCATCGGCGGTGGCCGGGCGGGCATCATTGAGACCAGTTTCCTTGAGGAGACTGAGACTGACCTCTTTGGTGAGCAGGCTGTTCTGTGCGGCGGCTTGGTCGACCTTATCAAAGCGGGCTTCGAGACTCTCGTCGAGGCAGGCTATGCGCCGGAAATGGCCTACTTTGAATGCTTGCACGAAGTGAAGCTTATCGTGGACCTCATCTACGAGGGCGGCATCGCGAACATGAACTACGGTATATCAAACAATGCCGAATTCGGAGAATACGTGACGGGACCTCGTATCGTCACGGATTTGACCAAAGCCGCAATGAAGGCGGTTCTGCATGACATTCAGACGGGCGAGTACGCCAAGAGCTTCATTCTTGAAAATCGGGCTGGTGCGCCGACACTTCAGTCGCGCCGGCGCTTGACCGCAGACCATCCCATTGAAACCGTGGGAGCAAGACTACGCGCGATGATGCCGTGGATTGGCAAGGAAGCGCTTGTCGACCGTTCCAAAAACTGAACGAAGGAGCAACGCGCGCTGGTCCGAGTGAATCTTCGGCCAGCGCGTAAACGCGGATAGCAACGGAGTACATCATGACATCGAAGTTGCTTCAGATTCCGTCGCGGACGGACTACGTCGACGAGGTGTATAAGGTCCTCGTTGACGCCATCTGCGAAGGCTCGCTAGCTCCTGGGACGCGCTTGACGCAAGAGGAGATTGCGGAGCAGCTTTCGGTCTCGCGGTCCCCGGTACTCCAGGCTCTGAGGCTGCTGAAGAAAGACGGTCTTGTTCAGGATGCGCCGGGCAGGGGTGTAATCGTTGCTCCGCTGGACCTGCAGTGGCTTGGAGACTTGTACGAAATTCGTGGGAGTTGCACACACGACGAGCTCATGCGCATCTCGTCGCAGAGCTCGGAATCGTGCTGAAGGCAAACGGCCCCGTACCCGAGTCGTTAGCGCAAGGCGACGGTGCGCACGCCTGAGGTCGATTCGAATCACACTTCTAGGGTGATTCGAGTCGGAGAAGTCACGTTGATTACCGAGAGGTTTCCAGCCCTACCGCTGCGCGTAGCCAGTCTCGAAATTGCTTCACCTTGTACGAGTCAGCTTCGTCTGCACGAAAGGAGAGAAAATGAGTTTCTCGATGGAGTGGGACAAATTCTTCATCACCCAGTATCACAAGGTCTCCACGGGACAATTCACGCTCTGCGAGGCGCGTTGTTTCCAGTGCGACGCCCATTCCGTCAACTGCTGCCGAAAGGGCAAGCGCAGCGCGGTCGAAAGAAGGACGTGGCTTGATAGGGAGCGCCATGCCATTGCAGGCAAACCAGTCCGACCAGGTGATTCTGCTCAGTTGAGATTCGATAAGTGTAAGGCCAGTTATCAATTCGCGAGGTCCGGTTCTTGACCGTAACAACGACGGTGAACACATTGGTGCGATTCGCTCTGCGCCCAGTGGCACCGCTATGATGCCGGCCGGCTGGATAGCACTTCCGTAGGAAATTGCAACGTCTATCTCTCTGGCGCGGACCAAATCAATTGGCGGTGCTCCGGATGACAACCGGATGGTGATATTGGGATTGTCGCGCATGAATTGAGGTAGGCGCGGCCCTAACCACTTGGCGGCAAAGCTCGGGGCGCTATGCAGGGCGAGAACTTGCTCCGTCGGACCGAGACTTACCTCATTGCATGCGGCTTCGATGACGTCGAAGACGCGACAAAGGTTCTGCTGTAGACGTAACCCTTCTGCGGTCGTTTCCACCATGCGATTGCGACGAACGAGTAAAGGTCGCCTGAAATAGTCCTCAAGTTCTCGAACCTGGTGACTGATTGCCGATTGGGTTAGGTGAAGTTCCTCGGCGGCCCGCGTAAAGCTGCACAACCGTGCCGTTGCTTCAAAAGCTCTAAGTAGTACGAAATTTGGAATTCGTCTCATGCTTATCTCGATGTATGAACCTGATTCATGGTGGTATGAACAGTCATTGTTTGTCAACTCCGTTGTCGGGACTGACCATGTTGGTGTGGGTTCGCTGATAAGCGTGAAAACATACGTTTCCAGAGCGCGAACGAAGTTCGCACCATGTTTCCAACCATTTTTTGTTTAAAGGAGAGACATCATGTCCACCGTCGCTGAATCTCAAGTTGAATCGATTGTGAAGCCCGGCAAGGTTTCGATTTATCAGCCGGACCAGGAAGGGCTGATTTTTCCGGAAATGCCGACGTTCAAGACGGCTGCCGAGCATCGTCAGTATCTGAAGGAGCATCTTGTCGCTGCATGCCGTGCGTTTGCCCTGCAAGGTTTTGACTACGGCTTCGCCGGTCACCTGACTGTACGCGACCCGGAAAACCCCGGTCTGTACTGGACCAACCCGATGGCCGTGCACTTCGCGCAGGTGAAGGTTTCGAATCTCATTTGCGCAGACCACACTGGAACGGTGGTCGAAGGAGAGTATGCGATTAACCGCGCTGGCTTTGTGCTGCACGCTGCGGTGCACGAGCAGCATCCCGACATCGTTGCAATGTGCCATGCGCATACGGTTTACGGTACCGCCTTCGCGGCGCTTGGAAAGCCGCTGGCTCCAATCTCCCAGGATGCGGCTGCGTTCTTTGAAGACCACGTAGTCATCGGTGACGAGGCGGGAAGGGTTGCGGTTGAAGTGAAAGGCGGCAACAAGGTAGCCAATGCCTTTGCTGGCGCGAAGGCAGCAATTCATCAGAACCACGGCCTCCTCACGGCAAGCCGCCACAGCATCGACTCCGCAGCTTTCTGGTTTATCGCGCTTGAGCGCTGCTGCCAACAGCAGCTGATGATTGAGGCTACGGGAGCCACACCAAAAGAGGTGGCGCCAGACCGTGCGCGCTACAGCCGGGAGCACGTCGGTAGCGATTACATCGGCTGGCTGCACTTCCAGACCATCTGGAACGACCTCATCGCGACCCAGCCGGACATGCTCGACTAACCAAGTTTGACCAACCCAGATACGCGGCGATGCCAGTGCGTGGTGTCGCTGCGAGTGAGCAGAGGCGGAGAAAAGCACAAACAGCGCACGCCGTTAACAGAAAGTCCCTCAGGAGACAACAAATGAGTTCCCTTAGTCCGGCCGCATATCTGGAAGCTGGTGAGTCGTCTGCGTTTGCGAAAGCGGCGTGGCGGCTAGTACCCTTCCTGTTCCTCTGCTACCTTTCCGCCTACCTCGACCGAATAAATGTAGCGTTCGCGAAGCTACAGATGCTGAATGACCTCGGCTTCAGCGAGGCTGTTTATGGGTTCGGCGCGAGCGTGTTTTTCATTGGATACCTTCTGTTCGAGGTTCCGAGCAACTTAATGCTGTTGCGGGTTGGCCCACGTCGTTGGATTGCACGCATTATGGTTACGTGGGGGCTCATCTCAGCCGGCATGATGTTCGTAAAGACGCCTGTAATGTTCTATGGCATGCGCTTCCTGCTCGGGGTCGCCGAGGCCGGCTTTTTTCCAGCAATTGTTCTGTACCTAACCTATTGGTTTCCATCGTCACGTCGCTCCAAAGTGACAGCACTATTCATGACAGGCATTCCTATGTCTGGCGTAATTGGCGGGCCGCTCTCTGGCTGGTTGATGACGGCACTGGCGGGTGCTCATGGGATGGCGGGATGGCAATGGCTTTTCCTGCTTGAGGGCATCCCAACAGTCGTGCTCGGCGTAGTCGCGTTCTTCTATCTTGATGACAAGGTGCAGGACGCGAACTGGCTGACCGATTCACAGAAGGCTGTGATTGAGCAGAAGCTAAAAGATGAAGAGCCTGAGAACGGTCTTCATTCCGTCAGGGACGGCCTGTTGAATCCAAAAATTCTCCTTGTCAGTGCGGTCTACTTCTTCTACACAATGGGGTTGTATGGGGTCAGCTTCTGGCTGCCAACCTTGATTAAAACAAGTGGCGTCTCAGACCCGCTCAATGTGGGTCTGCTTACAGCGATTCCCTATGCAGTTGGAGCCATCGCTATGGTTGTCGTGAGTCGGAGTTCAGACCGCACGGGCGAGCGACGCTGGCATCTGATTATCCCGGGTCTAGCTGGCGCGTTCGGGCTCGGGTTGAGCGTCTGGTTTGCTCACTCGACTGTGCTTGCGATGATTGCCTTGACGATTGGGACCATGGGTGTCATGACGACCATCTCGCAATTTTGGGTTCTTCCGCCGGCTTTTCTGAGCGGAGCTGCCGCTGCCGCTGGGCTGGCATTGGCAAACTCGGTCGGAAGCATATCGGGCGTAGTCAGCCCTTCGCTGATTGGCGTCATCAAGACCGCGACCGGTTCGGCTGGCGCCGGAGTGCTGGTGCTCTCGGTAAGTCTGGTGATTGGAGGGCTGCTGGTGCTGCTGGTCCCTCCAGCTCTAGTCAACAACCGACGCCGCTAGGCGGTTGGACCAGGTTGGTTTCGCCGGCACTCGCTGTCAGAATGGTGCCGGCGGACAACTTTTTGGAATGGTGAGTTCTAAAAATGGCATCAGCTAGCGGAACGTTGAGCGTCCGCTTCGGTTCCGACAGCCTGGCTCATATGTCGAAGAAGATTCTCGCGCGCAAATTCAGTGTGCTGCACGCTGAGCTTAGCCGAGAGCTCTTCGTCACCCTGCGCAATGGCCTCAGCTATCGCAGCATGCTCATCCCAGACGGTCTTTCGTTGTCCGACCACCTGGTGAACCGCGCCCATCACACGCCTCAGGTGCAACCAGTGCAGACGCGCATTCTCAAGAATGAGCGGATTTCCGGATGCGGTGTAAACGGCGATGTGAAACGCCATGTCAGCGTCAATCATGGCTCGAATGTCGTTGCCCTTGGCGAGCTTTCGGCCGGTTGTAACGAGGGATTTGTCTATCTTTGTTCGCTGTCTCGCTGCCAGGCGTGCCGCCAGACCGTCGAGGGCTCCCCGAAGCTCGTAGAGATGACCAATTCGCTTGGCGTCCAATGGCGTAACCTGCAGCCCACGGCCCGGCGCATCCTCTACAAGTCCGTCCTTCTTCAACATCCGGAACGCCTGCAGTACCGGCGAGCGGGAAACGGCCAACTGCTCGGCAATGTCTTCCTGGACGATTCGCGTTCCCGGTGCGATTGAACCCTCGCTGATGGCGTCGAGGAGGACCCGGTAGACTTCATCGACGTAATCCGTACGGGCCTGAATTTTCAAGAGTTTCGCGGGCATGGTGACAGTCGGTATGGATACTGAATACCGTCAGCTTACCAGCATTGATTGCGAATGCGGAGATGGGTGGGGCGAAGCTGATTCGCAAGACGCAGAAAACGCCACGGCGCGCGTGTTCGAGGTAAGCGACCAGTTGCTTGTGTCGCTCCTGATTGGGCCAATGGTGATGCCTGGAGGACGATGACAAGACCTATGCCGTCGATGGTGTTCAAAGGAGACGCCACGGGATGCAGATGTGCGGGGCGTCAAACTGCAGCAACTTTGGCGATTACGGATTTCGTGGTGACAGTCCGGCGAACCAGACCGGAACGGCGGAAACTGCGCTTACTGCATAGAGGAGGTCGGGCTTCGCGTTGCTAATTCCGAATGCTTTTTCCGAGACATCCCCCTGCTGTCCCGTGTAGCTTGTCCGTAGTTCTTGCTCGACAACGACAGCGGAAGAAGCGCAGTACCTTTTCGCTTGTTCGACTGCGAAGTTTACATCTGCCGCGAGCTCGCCAGCAGTGACTCTGCTGGTCTCCCGCACGACGATAGAGACGAGACCGCTCGGCGCGCGCGCGAGTATCCACCCTGCAGAAAATCGGCCTGTACCATCTGATTCGGTCATCACGCGAATCAGGCCGGTTATGCCTTCAAACCGTTGATGTGCGTTCAGCAAAGTTTTGACGCCGGAGGGAAATCCATCGACACAGT
Source organism: Paraburkholderia podalyriae (assembly GCF_014397785.1). GTDB lineage: Bacteria > Pseudomonadota > Gammaproteobacteria > Burkholderiales > Burkholderiaceae > Paraburkholderia > Paraburkholderia podalyriae. Next base: position 5,984 of record NZ_VZQQ01000089.1, on the reverse strand, counting down.
TCGATGGCGCCAATGCCGACTGATGTCGTTGGCTGTCGGAGACCCTGCTAACAATGCCGGGCAATCCCGGCTTAGTCTGGGCGATGGACAGCCTCGCAGCAGCGGCCGAACCTGGCATCCTTGACGGCGACCAGTACATCGAGCAGTTGTTTGCGAGCAAGGAGGACGTCCGCGCCTTCCGCCTAATCCTGCGCGACGCAGGAAGCGACCGGTGGCTGAACGACCGTCGCCTTTACGCTTTGAAAAAACTGGGAAGCGCGGAACTGGATTCCGTCACCTATCCAGGGGTCGCGAGCTTCTTTGACCCGGCCGAGTAACACTCTTTGACGTATAGGCGTAGCCTGTACGTCTAGAAAGCTATTTATCGACCTTTATCATTCTTTCGCGCAGAAGGGCAATTTCGATTGTCCGCTCAACCCAATAAATTGCTTTTCGGCGACTCGCGCCACAGCCCCGTAGGGCATCGCGAGCCGCCGGTCTCTTGTCACCAAATTTGCTAGGCGCCCCCAAGCGCCTGGACCCGATGACGCGACTGCGATGTTTGCAGTTCGGAGGGTGGAATCATCGCGAAAAAACGCTGACGCCAATACACCTGTCGGCCGCTGGCCATGCGTTTGCCTTCGTCCGTTTCGAACATCAACGCTGTCGGCTGCGGAAGGTACCCGTTAATTGCTGCCATCTATGTCCTCGATTTTGATTGTTGGAATAGGGCGAGTCGCAAGACCCGCTGACTGCAACTACGGCATAGCTGATGCATCTCTTTAACGCATGCGGTCTCGGTGGACGACGCCATTAGCGATATTTAAAAGTGAGCCTTCCCTCGTATTTCGGGCGATACACGCGTTAAAACCTTTCCACCCAAGGTCGCAGTTCGACTTCCCACGTCCATGCGCTCCGATGCTGCCGATGAATATGAAGATACTCCTTGGCTATCACGTCAGGCTCCAGCCATTTGTCGTCGGTGTTGCCCCCGTCCGGTTGCACTCGACTACTAGCGATGCCGCCATCAATAACAAAATGCGCGACGTGAATATTCCTTGGGGCAAGTTCTCGCGCCATACATTGCGCCATTCCTCGCAGCGCGAATTTCCCCATCGCAAATGGTGTCGAACCGGGTAGGCCCTTCACGCTAGCCGTAGCTCCGGTGAGCAGGATAGTGCCGCTGCCGCGAGTCACCATCCGAACTGCGGCGGCCTGAGCAATCAGAAATCCACCGAGGGCCGTCACTCTGATGGCATCCTCAAGCTTTTGTGGGTCGATGGCTTCAACCGCTGCGCGATAGCGGCCGCTCGCGTTGTAGACAACAAGGTCGGGAGCGCCGAATGCGTTCTCTACGCGGTCAAAAAGCGCAGTGACCTCGTCTGGTCGACCAGCATCGCAACTCACGGCCAAGGCGCCTGTCTCGTCTACCAGGTCCGCGAGCTTACTTGTGTCGCGGGCGGCGAGCGCAACCTGCATGCCCTCTCCTGCAAACAGACGAGCAAGGGAGGCACTCAGCCCCTGTCCTGCGCCAACAATCAGTGCCGTCTCGGTTCGACTCACAGCTCCTCCAGATTCAATTAGGGATAGTGATGTGGAGCACGTTGTCTTGCGCTCATGCATAACGTTTCCTACCTAGCCAATTGTAGACGTTCGCAACAAATTGCATTCACGTACCGGGCGGCCATTACCAGCAGGGGTCAGGGACGGGCGTGCTTACGGCACAGCGCACGTTGTGACCGCTGGCCCGAGATTCCGAGTTAGCCGAATCGTAGCCGCAGACGAGCTTCCCACATTTCACATAACGTCACATAGAGCTGGTATAAGCAAGGAGAGCCAACCGTGCAGGAGAAGGATGTTGACCATCTCGCGCTCCCCGAATCGTACGAGACACCCCTTTGAAAAATTATTTGTGGACCTTGGCAGTCACTCGCCCGACAAGGCGCTGGCAGCACTGACCTCTGCAATGCAGGAAGAACGACGCGACATGAACGCGTTTGAGTGGTTGTCGCAGGCGCTCCCCGGCGCAACGCTCAAACCAGCGCTGGCGTTTGGCTCCGTCAGCGAGCTCTACCGGTCATATACACGGCCCGCGGAATTCGAGCGGCTGAAGGGCGTCCGGCGCTTTTGAGGGGACGTGGCCGCAATACTGGAGGGGACTGCATGGGGTGCTCGACGGCGCCGTCGACACGATGGTGATGCACATCGGCCGCGCGGAAACCATATGCGCTTGACCGCGCGAAACTTTACTCCGCGAATAGGCTTTCCAGCTCGATGAGCCACATGCGTTGAAGAGGGCAGTCAAATATCTGGAGGAGCAGCAGCAACTCCACCGACGTGGCGATGATGCCGGAACCGTTGGATAAGTTTCATTCCCTGCACGCTAGCTATCGCTAGCGGCATGTCGACCGTTCCGGGCGATGACATGTCCCACGATGGTGTAGCTCTGCGTGCCATTCTCTGATGCGTCAGGAGCGGCGCCAGTCTTCACGATGTTGGGTCGCGTCCAGACATCTGTGCCAGATTTTCATGACCAGTGAATCGGCGTAGTTGACCGTCATCGCGTCGGTGAACAGCCGCGCCGGGATGATGGCAGTCAACTGGACCTTGTCGAGCAGCACCGCATCCTGCGCAATTGCGTGAGCGCGTCGCGCGAGTGTCACACGGTCAAGCCAGCCCGTCGCCAGGTGGTTGCGTGCAGACCCATATGCGAGCTGATTCGACAAGGTTTGCCTCCGACAGCCACGCGCCCTGCAATGCGAACGCCGCCAGTTCGGCGATGGCAAGATAGCAAAGCAGTGTCGCCATCTGGTCCCGCGTGAGTGTGTGAACCTCTTGCATGAGTCGTCTTTCAGTTGACGGCGCGGATTTGCCTACGCCTATCCCGAGAACATCAAGCCGGACGCGAAGAACGTTGCCGTCCGGGCCAACTATTCGTGGGATACCGGCAGGGTCCGGTGGCGCTTTCGGTCCGTCACGGCCCGAAGTCGCCGGATTTCCGGCGGCAGAGACACCGGCGCTTAGCGGCTGGACTACTACGTGTGTTGGGCGTTTAGTCGAACGGGGCGCCGACGCGTGTTTCGCAGGCTTCGGAGAAGTAGCGTGCCGGTGTCCGTTGGGTACCATGCGAGTTTCAGGCGGGTTCCAGACTTCGACACACTTCCATCAGCAAACGCGGCTGACGCCACTGTGAACAATACCGCCGCAATTGTAAGGATTTCCACATGCTTTCCCCGTGCCTGTGACGACCTCACGCGGAATCCGCAACACGGCGGGAGCGTACATCGCCGCACGGCCCAGGCCACCAGTCCCCGCGCCGTTTTATTCCTGGCGACAGCGCTACCTCAGGCTGCGCAGCCGTCGCCGACTGTCATGCCTGCAATGCTTTCTTCAGTAATCAGTGAGTCGGCATTGACCGGTCGAGGGTCTCCGCATGGCATATAAACACAGTCGCCCGCATGCACCGGAATTCCCGAGAACGCGCATTGGCCATGCGATGGCGCTCTAGTCAGTTTCCAGAGCTGCTCTGTATAGCAGCAGCGTCCGGGCTCCCGCCATGTGACCACGATTGAGCCGGTGTCCGGCCTCTCCATTATCCGTACCGTGGGAGCGGCATGTTGACGCTGTTGTTGTACCGCGCTTTCACCTGCTGCGCCGCGCGGTGCACCAGCACCCACTGCCTGCGGGTCTGACGCTGTCTTCCTGACGGCGTCGTTTGCGACGACCTTCCGGCGGCCCGTTCTTCGCTTCTGCAGCATGGTGCCACGACAGCCGGGGGCCGCGCAGTGACACCGGAAGCGCGCCCTCAGTTCAGCGGTGTGGCGGCCTTCGACCGACAGCGCGTAGTCGATGGTCAGCTCTTCACCCGGCGCGATATCGCGCAACGCGCGGATGAACACGCGTCGGTCCACGATTTCGGCTTCGCAGTTCGGCACGCACCCGTGATTGAGCCATCGTGCGTTATTGCCCCCTTCGCCGCCATCGATGACGGTGCCATCGTCCAGGTCGAAGTAGAATGTATGGTCCGATTCTGAGGTGTCGCGGGCGCACCGGCGCAGCACTTCGCGCCAGGTGACACGCGCACCCTTGTATTCGCAGACGAGTTCGGCAGCGGCGATGGCGCGGTTGGCGAACAGCCCGCGGCCATGCACCGGCGAACGCCGGGTGACAAAACGGGGGCGGGAATTTCGGACAGTCTGGGTCACGTCGTCAGTGCCATGAGGAAGTAAGCGGGTTTTCTTGTGCTGTGTCAGATGGTGGCGAAGCCATTAGACGCTGTCAACGCGCGCGGTGCGGCCGCTGACGTTTCGACGATGCGCGTTTGCTTCCAGACCTCTATGGCGGTCAGGTTGTCCGAATTGCCGCCGAACTGGTTTCCTCTTCCGGAGGCTAATCGATGAGGATGTGAACGTCACCGCGCTGCTGTCGTTCCTGGCTCATATCGCCCGTAGCTCGCACTTCTCAAACACCTTGTGACTTGTACTCAGCTACGTAGCGGGTGGGGGCAAGCCGCAAGCTCTACGGGGAGAACCCCGGCATCCCCTTCAAAGTGGAGAGTCGTGATTCTCTCTATACGGAGGCTCTCGATGGCGCAAAAAAGTTTTGCCCTGTCGCCTCTCTCTCAGGCGGCCCAGTCTTGCTTTGGCAAGGACGTCTGGCCCGACGACATTCCTGTTCCACAAGCCTGGCTCGAGTCAGCGGAGCGACAGGGAAATTCAAGGGGACACGTAGCGGCGCGAACAGCGACGTCAAACAGCGGACCGAGCGGCTCAAGGCAAAACGGCCAGTAGTGCGCAATGCAGGAACTGAGGGATGGGCGAAGGGCTCGATGTCCTGCTCGCGGCGACCTGTCGACCCGTCACCTGTCCGGCCGAACGTAGGCGGGATGAGGCTTACCGGGCCGCTCTGCTATAGGGGCCGTAGTGAGTGAGGTCCCATCGAATTCAGAACACGTTCCCCCGGTGCTGGGCAGGCGTTGTCTTGGTGAAGGGGCACGCCGCGCGAAGGAAGGAGTTGGCGAGTCTCGCGTTTATCGAGCGCAACGAGAACCTCATTCGCTATTGCTTCAACCGTTCCGCGTCCGCAGGACGCACATCGCAAGCGCCAGCCCCGGGGCTACTCACGTGAGCGTTTTGTTGTCGGCGATTTACCATACGCGAATCGTGCAACCTGGTGTTCGTGCACGCCCTCCGCTTCACGAACGCCCCGCTTTTCCTATACTGTTTTTATCGCAATCTGGTTAACGCGACGTCGGTCGCATACTCGGAGGAAGGCATCATGAACAAGGACCAGGTCAAAGGCGTTGCTCAAAAGATGAAGGGCAAGGTCAATGAGGCAATGGGCAAGGTTACGGGCAGACCGGCCCGGGAACTGAAAGGCGATGTTGAGCAAGCCGCGGGACAAGCCAGGAAAGACGTCGGTGACGCCAGGGAAGCGGCGAAGGACCGCACGACGCGTCACCATTAACCGCACGCCTCCCGGGGCTGGGTCAATGCATTGACCCAGCGTCAAAGGCCTCATCAGGCGGCCGACTCGCGAAGTTGGTCGCCGGCACCGGCGGTGGAAGGGTGCCTCATTGCGCGTGGTTACCAATACGTTTAGCTGAGCTGGAAGATTCAACGGCGCGTCCTCGCCGTCATGTCGCCCCTCGGTAGCGTGTTGCGCCACAGAAGGTTTGAGGGTCAGTGCGTCGCGCTGGCATCGGCGGCATAACGAAGCACGTTTGTCGGAATGCAGACGGAATGGAAGCCGCATTCGGCGCTTCGCATGGACCATTGTCGGCCGCTCGACAAGCACCGCCAGTTTCCGGAAGAGAGACTTCGTCGTTGACGAGGGTGGGCCGGCCGCGTTGGGGACCTTGAATCCGGGTTGGATGCGACGAGGGTGTAAAAATTTTTGTGTAAACGGTCATTTGGCAGGAAACTGTCAGCAACAGGAGCACAGATGACCGTAGCGAAACGCAACAAAAGAGAAAAACCCGATCCTGAACTCGTCAAGCTGGCAGA
>NZ_VZQQ01000088.1 GCF_014397785.1 Paraburkholderia podalyriae | reverse complement strand
GGTTAGGGTGGGACAGTAGTAGCATGGAGATCATTCGTGACGAGCGCGGCGTGCGGTTGGCGCGAGAGATTGAAGACTGAATGACTGTTCGCCGTGGTTACGACGACCTGCCAGGCGGTCGCAAGCGGACCTGGTGACAGGGCTCCAGGGCGGATGAAGCGTGAGGTCCATCCTTCATGGAGTTCAATACCTTGGAGAGTCAAAATGGATGAGAAACAGAAATTTCTTCTCTACAACGATAACGACGCCACGCTGGATGCCTCCTCGAAGCGGAGGATGGCCGTCGAAATCGCCCTGGACCTGATACGTCATGAAGCAATGAGCGGGTCTTCGCGCAATCCCCTGGATTCAAATCTAAGGCATCTCTCGGACTTTGCCGATTTTATTCAAGAGGCCTTGAGAGGTGGTGAGCAAGAAGACTTGAGAGGCAGTGAGCGAGAGGACCTGAGAGACAGGGAGCGAGACGACCTGAGAAACAGGGAGCGGGAAAACCTGAGAGGCAGGGAGCGGGAAACGTCGAGAGGCCGACAGCATTAGCGGTCTTGGTGCGCTTGTGCGCAGAAGGCGCAGCGCACACCCTCAAGGAGCTCTGTTGCGGTTTCAAGCGCCGCCTCCGACAAGACTTGGAGAGAATGGGTCGGGCGTATGCCCGGCCCATGCCTCACCGATCAGAATGATCCGGGGGATTTGTGATCACCTCGATAAAACCGCTCTTTGCAAAGAACATCACCTCTATAGATAGCAATGAGGAAGATGCGATCTTCGTCGTAGATCCGGAGCTTGGGGCTCTTGGCAGAATTGACGTTCGGACGGGATTCTTTCAAGGAGTTGTCAACTTCAAAAGCTTCAACGAATTCAAGGGGGCAGGTGCCATATGTATGCGACCGGATGGCATTATAAATTATTCGCGTTTTAATAGAATCTATGCGCTCGGGATAGAAAATGGGATGGTCTATGAAGTTATGGACACCGTCACAATCCCTGACGCAAAAGATGTTGTCGGTCTATATTGGAAAGGCGGTAGATATTACGTGGCTGACAGTGGCGGGATCCTGTTCATTCTGGATGGGGATCGGCCAATACGGTCAGTGGATGTGGGCAATAGAATAAACGACATTACCTTGCATGGGGATCGCCTCTTCATATTGAGTGACATTAGTCGGGCCATTTATATATACAGTCTTGACGGGACTCATTTGGCATCGCTGACGACACCCCATGAGGGGGCGTCGGGAATAGCTTCAGTTAAAACATCAGATATACAAAGATCTGGCATCTATATATACTACAATCAGAAAAGTTGGGACGTCTTTGATGATGCGGGCGCGAAGCCGGCTGTCGACAACAGTCCAAATATAAAACTCAACAGGAACATTTCAGATGGCTTTATAGAGAAACTTGATTATAAAATAATGGGGCTTGGTATGGCTGGAAATTTCGGGCTTTCGGATGGTTACGAAGTGGAATTTTCTTATGCCGAAATGCTCAAGCCTGCCCATGATATTCTGGAAAGGATCAAGGGCGTCAAGATGTGCGTCAGGTTGTCGATTCCGGTCGAGACGCGAAGGCAGAAGGTGAAATCAGTAAAAATTATTGGAGATGTTCCTGGGATTATAAGAAGGGACGAAAGCGGCAACGAGATTGCGGAATTCGATTTCAGGGGCGTTGAGCTTGATAAAGAACGCCGTTACTTCGGCTACAGCGCCGTAATTGAACTATATGGGATAAGGTTCAAGTTGAATGTCCCGGATTCAGGCTATCCAGACGAAATTAAGACGCGATTTCTTAAGAGAGAGCTCAGGTACGATATGGATAGGCAAGAGTTAAGGCGCATTGCTGCGGACCTGATTTCGGCGATCCCGAGAAAAGAGCGCGGAAATGTAGTCAAGATTGCGAAAACCGTGCGCGAATATGTTTATAGCAGATTGGCGTACCGCTACAACAACGCGTATACAAGTCCCGTTGAGACCTTGAGAAGCGGCGAAGGGACTTGCGGAAAGTACATGGAACTGTTGATAGGATTAATGAGGCTTTGCGGGGTGGCATGCAGGCCGGTCGGGGATTTCAAGGTTCCCGAATACAAACTGAGATATGCAAGGGTCAACTCGGTCTGTGTGCCGGATTATGATCATGCGTGGGTAGAGTTCTATGTCCCCGCGGTAGGATGGGTACCTATGGAAAGCTCATCGGACAATCTGCCGGAAAGGCACGAAAGGTTTTTTGGCGCTCTGTCGTGGATCTATATAGAAAACAGCAGGACGGATAAGATGTGCGAGATATGCAGGCCCGACTCCTGGGAAAAGGTCGGTAACGATCTGATGTATTCGGACTTTTTTGTACCTGACATTCAGATCAAGATTCTCCGGGAGGCCTCGTTGCACTAGTCGCTCCCTGACGGGATGAATGCGAAATTAGCGCCGTATGCTCGCCATATGCGCTGTTAAATCATACAGGCTGCCTTCAACCAGTATGTCCAGGTGCAGGCCAACTACGCTTACTGGGGCATGGCGGCGATCCGGATGTATGGCGGAGTGTTGCAGTTGGGAGGGGTCCACAATGGTGATGCCACCGCTGCCCAGGACCTGCAGCCTATGATCCGGACCGATAAAGGCGGCCGTGTCTTCATCCAGGCCGATGCCGATGGCAAGTGGGTTGTAAGTCAAGGCCATGAGCAGACGCCCGAGCCGGTCCTGGTGGCGAAAGTGCTGATCGATGATCAACCGCTCGATCAGGCCCAAGCCCGGCGCTAATTGAACAATGTCAGCACGCGGCGTAGTGCCACTCTCACCGGCCGCAATCATCTGCCCGGGCAGGAACGCTGCGCCAGCGGAGGTGCCGGCCATGTGCATACCCTGTGCATTCCGGTTGCGAATTTTCTGCGCCATCGAAGTACCACCTAGCGTCTCGGAAAGATGGACCGGGTCGCTCCCCGTGAGGAAAAGCCCGTCGACAATATCGAGCATGTCCAGGTTTCGCTTCGCCTCGCAGTCGGTTCGGGTCTCAAATTTGAGGGCACTGACCCGATCCCCCCCCAGATCACGGAACGCCCTTTCATAACGGCGGCCGGCGTCCTTGGTCGCGGAGCCCGTAAGGATGATGCCGATATGCGCGCGGGAGCCGCCGCAAATCTCGATGAAGCGGCGCAGGATGGCAGCGTTTCGTATTAGCCTTCCATCGCCCCCGATGGGGACGATAAAGCCTCGTGTACCGCCAATGGGCGCCTTTGCACGACTCAACTTTCACTCCGATAGAGTGGCCAAATCTTGAAGTAGCCCAAGTCTCGTGCAGCCACCACGTAACCCACTTTTCCGGCCGGAGCTTTTGTTGCTGCCGGGCTCGAATCAGCTGACGTCTTATCTTCGCATCTTCGAGGGGTTGACGCATGATATGCGATTTTATATCGGCAAGCGGAACGTGGAGCGGGGCAGCACAGATACGCGCTGCCCCGCTTCGTGGATGATCCGGCTTTTGCCTCTTCTAGCCGATCAGGTCAGAGCAGTAGCGTTCGATCTACTGGGGACGTAACTCCGCGCAGACAACGTACCGCCTACCAGGCTATGCGTCCCGAGATGATACATATTGCCATCAACCAGGATATGCAGACGTATTCCGGTCAAGCCTACCGGGTCGTCATGGCGAACGGAATCAGCTGCAGAGTTGCGCAGATTCGACCCGTCGATGATGGTGACGCCGCCGCTGCCTACCACCTCCAGCATTTCGTCTGGACCGATGAACGCAGCCGTATCCTCGTCCAGCCCAATGCCCACCCCAAACGGGATCGAAGCCACTGCCGTAAGCAGGCGTCCGAGCCGATCCCGCTGGCCGAAGTGTTGGTCGATAACAAAACGGCTGATGAGCCCCAAGCCTGGTGCCAGGTCGACCATCCCGGCGCGGGGCGTGGCCCCGCTCTTCCCCCCGGCAATCATGGCAGCTGACATGGCGGAGGCCCCGGCCGAGGTCCCGGCTACGTGCATGCCGTGTGCGTTACGGCTATGAAGCTTCTCCGCCGCCGGCGTGTCGCTCAGCATCTCGGCGAGGCGTACCTGGTCGCCCCCGGTCATGAAGACCCCGTCGGCGCGATCGAGCACCTTCAGGTATCTGTCCGATTCGCAGTCGCGGCGTGTCTTGAATGGCAGGATACTGACTCGGTCAGCGCCGAGATCGCGGAACACCGACTCATAGAGATCCCCCGTGTCATCCAGCGAGGAGGCAGTGGGGATGACCGCAATGTGCGCGCGCGACCCACCGCAAAGTTTCACGAAACGGCGCAGAATAACCGGGTTCTTAACCCGATTTTCCGCGCCGCCAATAGGGATAATAAAGCCTCGCGCGGCACCCTTCGGCGATCTTCCGGAACGCATACCATTCACTCCTTCTCAAAGCTTGACCGGCGACCTGGCGGTCCGCCCTAGGCACGACAATCGCAGCTGTCTGCCCGATGATTCGAGCAGCGCCACAACCGTGCTGAATCAGTCGGGCAGCACCTTCGTGGGCGCTGTGCAGCAACCCGCGAATCTGAAGCCTGCAGCAATAGTGGATAGGTAGTTTGCATCTTCCTCGCGTCACACCAGATCTGCACCTGCCCACACCTTACAATATTTTAAAGCAAAAAATGCACCAACGTTTTTGTCCGCATGGGTTGGTGCGAACCCTTGGCGCAGATCGCGATTGCGAACGAGCTCGCGAGAACTTCGGTCCGCCGCGGAAGCGCATGAATAGCATATGCACGCAATCAGTGCATATTTGAACCGATGTGGTGCGATGCTGACGCATCGATTCAAGTATTGCAGGTGGCGCTTGGCGCCGGAGCGTCGCAATTCGTCTGTTACCAGTCGACGTACCCGGCAGATCAGTCATACGCCTGCCACCCGGGGCAAATCTTCTGTACACATTCGGCCGCTGCTCTTTTCGGCAAACGTGACTGTTATTGGGTCCTCACTCGATGCTTATCCGACGCCTGCCCACACGCGCCGCGGCGCACTCACAGCCATGTGAATGAGGGCAGACGTCGAATAACCCTTAACGTCTACCGTCATGAGATCGGCCTCGGCTAGGGACGGCCGCTCAGCCAGAGTTCGCGACCGCCCGCTTCCTGGGTCTGCCGGCGACGCTGATCAACCGTCTTACTGCATTCGACCAAACAGCGCGGCTCCATCGAAAGACGTGGCACCGGGGCACGGACGGGCCGATCGTTATGGTCGTCCCCCAAAGAAAGGGGGCCGCTTCGGAACTCTCGTGTCATCATCTCTTGCACCATTCCTACTGCAGGAGCGCATGCCATGGCAACCTATATTGTCTTCACGCGAGAAAGCATGCAGGATCAAAGCGAGCTCGGCACTTCCCTAAGTGCGGTCGGCGAGACCTTTAAAGGTCACCCAATCAAGATTCTGGCTGCCTGCGGACCTCAGCAGGTGCTTAAAGGTGACTCGCCGGAGGGTGTCGTAATCGTGGAGTTTCCGACCACGGCGGCTGCGCGTGCATGGTATGACAGCCCGGCGTATCAGGAGGTTACACAGCACCGTTTCAAGGCGGCGCGCTTTCGCGCAGTACTCGTCGAGGGTGTCTGACGAAGGTCGTGAACAATCGGCGGATTGCAGCACTCATGAGTTCCGCAGCGGTTACCTGATCTTTCTACCGCATCTGTCGGGCGGGAGCACGGAGATAATTCTGCGCGGCGTTCGATCGGCTAGCGGCACGAAATTGACCCGACGCGGCGCGACATGACTGGACGTAGGCAGAGCACCCATGTATTGCGTGCAGTGAAGGATCAGTCAAGGTTTGCGCATATGAAGAATCTTTTTCTGTTGCCTCTTTGCGCGGCGTTTTTCTTGCTCGGCGTGGCGTATGCGGAAGTCGACCAGTCAGACCCGCGAGCGCTGATCAAGACTGCGACGCAGCAGATACTCGACGAGGTGCGGGACCGGGCGATCCAGCCGAACGATATCCCCCGCATCATGGATATCGTGAACCGGGACATTCTTCCTTATACCGATTTTCGACGCACGACCTCGCTCGCGATGGGGCGTTACTGGAGAACGGCGACGCCTGCGCAGCAGCAAGAGGTGGTCAAGCAGTTCAAGATGCTTCTGATTTACACGTATTCAGGTGCCGTGGGTCAGCTCCGTGCGGATCAACGGATCGACTATCCGCCTTCCCACTTCGCGCCGACCGATGAGGATGTGGTGGTGCGCACAGTTGCGGACAGGAACGGACAGCCGGCGGAGATTGACTACCGTTTGTACAAGACCCCGGAAGGGTGGCGTCTATATGATCTGAACGTCCTCGGCGTTTGGCTGATCCAAACCTATCGGCAGCAGTTCAGCGACAAGATCAAGCAAAGCGGCATGGACGGTCTGATCCAGTTTCTCACTGAGCGGAACCAGCAGCTTGCTTCGAGCAAACGGTAAAAGACGCTTCAGTGCGGTGACAATAGATGAATAGGCTTGATCGATATTCGAGAGCCACGGTGATTGCGGCAGAATGGGTGATACGTCCTGACGCGGCTCGAGCCGACATTCGCCAGCGCGGTTGCGGTGCCGTTCGACCGGTTCAATCCGCCCTCGTAAGCGGACGTCGAGTCCGCGTGACGTTGAATGGCCCGAGAAGGGACAGTCGCCTCGTCGCACCCAGTGGCCGAAGTGTGCCAGGAAACGGCCAGTCGTAGTGCCACTGACCCGAGAAAGAGGGGATTTCCCTTGAATTCCTACTGCGATCCACCATGCGGCGCCCGCAGCATGGTCGGAGCGACAGAAGGCTTGTCACCAGGTGTCGCGAGCGACGATGGTACGTTTTTCTCGCAATCGCCTTCGTAAGAGTTCGCGTCGGGCATCCCGTATCAGTCGGACGCATACAAAGTCATCCTGTCCTGTCGGCCAGCATGCGATCGCTTACGTCGGAGCAGCAGCGAGGGCTGAGGTAGCAGCCAAAAGTCCCGCGAGGATTGAGCGCATTTTTGTGTCGATGCTCCTATGTCCGTCATCGTTTCACAGCGACGGCAAAACCCGCCGGGGCGCCATGACGCGCAGCACCGGACGTCCGTCGACGTTCCTCAGCGGGAAATAGGCGCGATGCGTTGATGGATCGACACTAACCACATGCGCGTTGGGCCCGATGCGACCTTCGCCGATTTTCGACACGGTTGAGAGACCCACGGTAAACATCGACACGATGCCTGCTTCGCCAGCAACACAGAGCGTGCCCGGACCTGGATCGAAGGCGAGCACATCGGGATCACCGCCAACGTCGAATGACTGGACGACATGCCTGGTGAGCAGGTTCAGCGTCAGCAGTCTGTGGTTGCCTTCGCACGCGACGAACGCGAGGTGTCGTTGCGCAATAATATAGAGGCCGTGATTGCCGCGTGCGCCCGGCAGGTCGATCCGGGCGACGATTGCGTCGGTCGATGGATCGATTTCGACTAGTTGTCCTCGCGACTGGACATTGACGAAGATGTGACGGGATGTTGCATCGTACTGGGTGTTGCCGACTTCGCCTCCCAAAGGGATCGCATTGGTGCGGCGATTGGATTGGGTATCGATCACAGTTTCAGTCCCACCTGTCTCGTCCGATACATAGAGTTTCCGGGTGTCCGGTGCATATGCCATTCCGTCCGGATAAACGCCACCCTGCATACGTGCGGTGATTTTCAGGGTGGCCTCGTCGATAGCAACAACTTCGTTCGTGCCGGTCGCCGACGCGTACACGCGGGACTGTGCCGGTACCACCAGGACGCCATGAACGGCGGCAATGTTTCCAATGCGGGCGACAACACGTGAGTTCTGCGTGTCGAAGACGATTACTTCGCTGTCGCCGAGGTGTGCGATGAACAGCAGATGCCGGTCAGGGTCGTAGCTCTCGTAATCGAGCCGGGTGGCGCGACCTGGCAGCGGGATGTCGGCGACGTGCGTCAACGGTAGTTCGACCGTGGGTGGAGTGCCGGCAGCGGTCGCGCTGTGATGGACGACCAGTGCCGCAATTTCGACCATCAAAAGAATGACGAGCAACATCGCAGCCCGGCGACGGTTCGTGCCGATATGTTCTTTCATGACGAATCTCCGTCGGGCCTGACGTGACGAAATGCGGCGAGCAACGAAAGATCGTAGGCAATCTTCAGCGCGCCGCACGCCACTAGCGGAGCACTGAGCCACCCAAGGCCCAGCAATACTCCTGAAAGGGTGGGCGCGAGCGCTGCAGCCAGGCTTCGCGGAACCGCGGTAAAGCTCGCCGCTGCGGGACGCTCCCCGGGCGTGACGACCGACATCACGTAGGCGCTGCGCGTGGGCACGTCCATCTGTGAAAGAGCACTGCGTGCGAGGAGCAGCGCGAGGGTCAGCGTGAGGGAGGGCGAAAACGCTGCGACAATCAGGCATACGCTCGAGGGGATATGCGTAAACACCATCGTGTTGAGCAGGCCGATCCGGCGCGACAACGGTGCCGCGGCCAGTTGAGAGCCGGCGCTAAGCAGCCCTGCCCAGAAAAAGAACTGGCCGGCTGCGCCGAGCGAAAGGCCGAACCGCTGGACCAACCACAAGGTCAGCAGCGAGTTGACGAGAAGTCCGCCCGCAAAGGCGTCAACGCTGAAGAGCAGCGCAAGGCACGTGACGATTCCGCGTGAAGGCCCAAGCGGCACGCGCGGCGTGTCGATCCTGGACTCGCGTGCCGGCAGACGCCGGTAAAGGAGCAGGATCACGAATCCTGCCGTCGCGTAGACGGTGAACATCGCGCGTATCGCCGTGAGTGGCGAAACGCCCGAGTGGACGCTGATCGAATCGGGCAGGCCAGCCGCGAGGGAGCCGACTGCGGCGGACAGTCCGCCGATGAGGCTATATCGTGCAAACAGGGCGGTTCGTGCGTCACGCGTTGCGGATTCGGCGATCCTTGCATGCTCGAGCGGAAGAAACAGGCTGACATCGCCGGAACCCGGGTTCAGCGTGCCGATGAACGCGACGACGAGTAGCGGCCACAGCGAAGACAGGCCTGCGAAACAAAGACCTGTAGCCGTCATCAACACCGCCGCGAAGAGCAACAGGCCCCGCTGTGCAAAGCGATTGCCTACGAGACCCACCAGGGCCGTCGCAACGGCCGATCCGAACAACGTGGTCGTGCTGATGAGCCCGACAGCCAGTTGCCCAAAGCCGAGCGCCAGCAGATATCCGGGTAGCAGCACCGCGATAAAACCATCGCAGATGCCGCGCAGTCCACGGGCAACAAGCAGGATCGAGGCGCCGGGGTCGACGCCTTCGGGACGGAGCAATGTAGACAGCCGAGCCCTGACTGCTCGCTTGGCTGTGCATCGAGGTATGCGCATCGTCCTTGCACCATGTAAAGAGTGCGTCATAGAGGAGCATGCCATAACGCCACTGTTCGTGACCGTTGGCAGAGGTACATGACAACCCAATGGACATCGCTAAGGCCAGTTGCTTCCGGGACAAGGTTTTTGGATATCGAACGCATTACCTTCAAAAGGTCGCGGTCGATGCAACGACAATCGCCCGAGACGATTTAAAAACGGGATGCGCAACTCTTTGATTGTCCTGTAGCTCGCGAAATATGCCCGACGTTCAGGCCGTTGCTTGGCGGGCGCTGAAGTCCGACAGGCTCCTGGTAGCCACCCTTTCGGGCTCCAGACGCGAGATCTCGGGCTGACGTCAAGCGTCGGAGAGATTCTTCGCCGCGAGCTTCGCCACGTCGAATGATGGCCGCGGGGCGCGACTGGAAAGTAGCGCGTTGGCGAGCCAGGCAGCACGTCGGTGAACCGGGAAGCCACTCCGATCGTTCGAATCGTTTGTGTTCTCCGCCACGGCGCGCGCCGGAAAGCGACTTCCCACGCGACATCGGGCGGAATATTTCGAAGCCCACTCACGTTCTATTACCGAGGTTCGCCTGCACTGGCGAGCACGGTCCTTCATCCGCGATGAATTCACGCGCGCAATGCGTGCAAGCCTGCTTGCACCGTTGCGTGAAGGCGAAGCGATGTGCGCCGCGAACAGTGGTCTCAAGCGGCCACGACGATGACGAGGGTTCCTAACCATGCATATTGGCGAACGTGCCTACTGAGGCGCGACGGTCATCGAGAGAACAGTTGCTCCACTAGCCTTCGGAGCCGGCGAATCCGGCACCGTGGTTCAACGCGTCTTGCGGCAACGCGGCCCTTTCGAGGAGAAATATCATGATCGACAGAAACCATACTGCGTTCGTGCTGGCGGCGATTGCGCTCGGCGTTGTGCCGCTGAGCGGTCATGCGGATGAAACGATCCATGTCAAGCTAACGGACAACACGATTCAACTCGATCCCGGCACAGCGAAGGCCGGAAGCGTCACGTTCGAGGTGAACAACGCAGCGAACGGCAATACCGAACACGAGTTCGTGGTGCTGAGGACAGACGTGGACGACGCGCATCTGCCCGTCCACAAAGGCCTGGTTACGGAAAGCCGGTTCAAGAAAATGGGCGAGGTGGAAGACTTGGCGAAAGGTTCGACCAAGCGCCTGTCATTGAAGCTTGCGCCAGGACGCTACGTGCTGATTTGCAACCGGCCGGGGCACTATGAGATGGGCATGCACACATCGTTCGTCGTTGCGCGCTGAGGCGAAGCACAATTGTCCCGTCGTTGCAGCACATCGATAGCGACGCGCTACTTTGCAACGCCCGTGGGAAAGGCTCTGGTCGAACGGATCAGCCCCTTGATTCCAACAGCCGGAGTTCGACGATGATCAGTCATTTGGCGATCGAATGCCCACCGGCTGCAACGGGTCGTGAGTGTGAGTCGTCTTCGAAATCGGGAAAAACAGCGAAACTGGAAAGTTACAAGAGAATGCTGAGCAAACAGTTGGCGGCTGGTGGTGGCCCGCGTTCTTCATTGCCTCCGCATGCTGCCCGCGGCCATGTTCGACCTGCGCGTTGTAGCTGCAGCCCAACAACCTTTTTCAGCATGAGGTTCCTGGACTACAGCCTCGGCTGCGAATCCAGCCACAGCGGCGATCGCCTGTTTCAATCTTTTGTCGTGTCGGCCAACTTTTCTTGCACCTCGTCTGAGAAAGCAGGATCGTGAATACCCCATTCTCAACCGGTCCAAGGTATTTTTTATTTAAACGAATATGCAGATCGTTGAACGCGCGCCATCAACCCGCGCATGCGGGGTTTGTACCTAAACCAAATCCACATCGTTGCGTCGAATCTTTCCTATATTGACAGTGTCCCCTGTGGGCAAAACGGTTGCGACGTCATATCTTTGAGGGGCTGCCATGCTTACTTCGAGATTTAAAGATCGGCCGGTCTACGTCGCGTCAAGGCAGGTGCTTGGCGCCGCACTACTTTTGTGCGCCATGGGCGGCACCTACGCATCGAGCCATCGTGAGGCGCCGCTGATCGCAACGATGCCGAAGGTCGATGGCACTGACTTCTACATGTTCAACAGCTACGAACCGAACCGACGCGGCTATGTGACGCTGATCGCCAATTACTCGCCTTTGGAGGATGCCTACGGCGGCCCGAATTATTTCGCCCTCGACCCCGATGCACTATACGAAATTCACATCGACAATGTGGGCGATGGGAGAGAGCACCTGACGTTTCGGTTTCGTTTCAAGAATACGGTGGATAATAAAGCACTGAACGTCGGCGGCAAGCAGGTGGCAATTCCTCTCGTTCAGGCGGGCCCGGTGTCTGTGGGCGATTCATCGAACTTGAACGTCAACGAAACGTACACGCTCAAGGTATTGCGTGGCACCGATCACGACGAGTCTGGGGAAGTGGTCACGGGCCCGGGCGGCATTACGACGTTCACCAAACCAACGGACTTTATAGGGACCAAGACGTTTGGCAGTGTAAGTGGTTATGCCAGCTACGCGCGGCAATATGTTTACACGATCAACATTCCCGGGTGCGGGGCTCCCGGTCGCGTTTTTGTGGGCCAGCGAAAGGAATCGTTTGCGGTGGCGCTCGGCAAGACGTTCGACCTGCTTAACCTTAATCCTCTGGGTCCCCGAAACGGGAACCAGAACGATCTGGCTGACAAGAACATCACCTCGATTGCGCTCGAGCTGCCGACCCATTGTCTGACTGGCGACCACCGCAACCCGGTCATCGGTGGCTGGACGACGTCAAGCATTCGCCATGAGAGACTGCTTGCTTTAAATCCAGGTAGCGTGAACCACACGCCAGAAACATCAGCGGGGGGCTGGACGCAAGTTTCCCGGCTCGGGATGCCACTGGTCAACGAACTCGTGATCGGCCTGAAGGACAAGGACAAGTTCAACAATTCGAAGCCGGCAAACGATGGGCAGTTTGCGGACTATGTGACGAATCCCACGCTTCCGGCGCTGATAGAGAGCCTTTTCCCCGAGGCCAAAGCGCCTACCAACTTCCCGCGCCTCGACCTGGTTTTCACGTTCCTGACAGGATTTCAGGGACTTAATCAGCTAAGAACGGTCACGCCGTCCGAAATGTTACGTCTGAATACGTCCATTCCGCCCACACCCAAAGGCAGTCAGAATAATCTGGGCGTCCTGGCCGGCGACAATGCGGGCTTTCCAAACGGACGACGGCCAGGGGACGACGTCGTCACCGCGTCCCTCAGGGTCGTGATAGGCGTGCTGTGTACAGTCAATAATCCCCGAATCTTTGGCTGCTCGCCTTCCGACGCGCCAGCCGGAGCGGCGCCGCTGACAGACGGCGCAGCAATCAACGACGGCGTATTCGACAATGCTTTCCCTTATCTGACCACGCCGATCCCTGGTGCGATAAATTGATGACAGACCAGGCGCAACTTGTATAAGTCAGTTCGAGTCACCATACGACGCGTTCTTTGGGGAGCGTGTCTCTTCGCTGGGTTTGCAGGTGCGTCGGTTGACGCGGCTCCCGTGAGACCGCAACAGGACTCGCAGGTTCTGGAGACGCTCCCGCCCCGTGCGCACGATGCACTTAATTCGTCCATTGTGAGCATGCACGGGGCACTGGTCGCGGACGGCTACAACTTCGACCTTGCGGCCGAACTCGCGAAGCGCCACCTGGAGCGATTTCGGCGTGATCAGGATCCGCGCGACCTCGGTCAGGCCGAAGCCGCAATCGAACCGTGGCTCCGGCAACCAGACCCGCCGCCGCGCGCGTTGGTGTTGCGCGCCAGTGTTCGGCAAAGCAATCATTTCTTTGCGAGCGCAATCGATGATCTCGACCGTGCAATTCGCGCCCAGCCCGACAACGTGGAGGCGTGGCTGATCCGTGCGAATATCCTGCAGGTGCAAGGCCGCTATCTGGACGCCAGGCAGAGTTGCGGCCGCCTCATATTGATGAATACCGTCGTCGCCGGGATCTGCCTCGCCAATGTAGCGGCCGTCAGCGGCACGCCCGAGCAGGCTTCTCTCCTCATGCAACGCCTTGCCGCGCAGATACCGCCGGCAGATCCGCTCTACCACTGGCTGTTGGTCAGTCAAGCCGAAATGGCGGTCTGGATGGGCAGGCAGGAAGCTGCCGAACAGTTTTTTCGCAAGGCGCTGGCTGTTAATCCGCGCGACGCGTACCTTAAAGCAGCCTGGGCTGACTTTCTGCTCGACCGGAAGCGGCCGAAGGAGGTCCTCGCCCTGCTAGCGGGCGACATCCGCAACGACAACCTGCTCCTTCGCCTGGCACTCGCAGAGAAACAGTCAGGGCTGAATGAAGATCTGGCGCGTCATGTCGAAGACCTGGCAAGCCGCTTCGCGGCGTCCGCCGAACGGGGTGATCGAGTGCATCTGCGCGAGGAAGCCATTTTCAATCTGAAACTCCTTGATGATCCGGAAAAAGCGCTCAGCCTGGCCGAGGCCGACTGGCAGGTGCAGAAGGAGGTCGCGGATTGCCGGATCTTGATGGAGGCGGCGGTCGCCGCGCGGCAGCCTGCCCGTGCCGCTCCCGCGATGCTGTGGCTCAACACCGCGCGATTGCGCGATCCGGAATTGACGAGACTCCAGGCGCGGTTGGCTAGCCTTGTCTTCGGGGCCCGCTTCGCGATGCTGGCGACGCACATCGACTCTGTCGCATGAGACGGCGAGCGTTCGCGTGGCTTGCTCTCTTCATGTTGTGCTGGGCCCCTGCGGTGCACGCCCACAAGCCCAGCGACAGTTACTTAACGCTTACAGTCGACGACAAAACGATTGCGGGCCGATGGGATATCGCACTTCGCGACCTGGACAATCCACTCATTCTCGACGCCAACGGGGACGGCAAGCTGACGTGGGGCGAGGTCCGAATCCGCGAAGCAGACATTAAGTCGTATGCGTTCACGCGGATCAAGTTGACGGGTGACGGACAGGCGTGCGTGATTCATCCCGGCAACATGCTGATCGACCACCACAGCGACGGCGCATACGCGGTGCTGGAATTCAATGCGAACTGTCCAGTTCGTCCGAGCCAGCTTGGCATTGACTATCGTTTGTTTGCTGATGTGGACACGCTCCACAAAGGTCTCGTGCACGTCGTGAGCAAAGGCGCGACCACCACAGCTATTCTTGGACTTGATCATCCGCGTGAGATCCTGGACATACGCGGGAAGGGGCTCGGCCGCACATTCATCGATTTCGTCGGGGAGGGCATGTGGCATATCTGGCGCGGCGTCGACCACGCCCTGTTCCTCCTGTCACTGATGTTGCCGGCGGCTTGCGTGTTGCATGGAAAAAAATGGCGCCCTGCCGACTCTCCGCGTGCGGTCGCGATCGATGTATTGAAGCTCGTCACCGCCTTCACTGCCGCGCATGCCATCACGCTGTCACTTGCGACGCTGCACGTCGTCGCGTTGCCGTCTCGGTGGGTGGAAGTCGCTATTGCGATGACGATTCTGCTGTCCGCACTAAACAATATTGTGCCGCTGGTGCGGGCGCGCCGCTGGCTGGTCGCGTTTGCTTTCGGCTTGATCCACGGATTCGGTTTCGCGAGCGTGCTGACCAGCATGGCCCTCCCCACGCCCCATCTGGCGGCAGCCCTCGCCGGTTTCAATATTGGTGTGGAAATGGGACAGATCTCGCTGGTCTTGCTGCTATTGCCAATTCTTTACATCTATCGTTCGAGTCTCTGGTTTCGCCTGGCAACGCTATACGGCGGATCGGCAGTCATCACCGCTTTCGCAACAATGTGGATTTATGAACGAACGACCGGGCTGACAGTGCTTGCACTGTAGAGGCCCGCGACGGCCATGGACGTGACCGCTCACGAAAGCAGCAAAGCGCGTTGACTGAGACTGAGTGCGAGAAGACCGATCGCCGCGACCCAGCTGCCCGCGACGCGCACTGCGATGGCGATCCAGGTTGGCCGTAGCCGCAGCAAGAAGGACGTCGCAGCAACCGTATAGGCCGTCAGGATGAAGCTCGCGAACGCCATGCCCGCTATGAAAACGCCTGGGCGGATCTGGCCAATAATTGCTGACCCGTTTGCGTACCCGTGGCTCTGGCCAAACACGACCGCTAAAATCAGGATCAGCCATGACGGAAGCGTAAATGCAGCCGCCAGGAGGGAACCCAGCAGTACGGCCGAGACAAGGTTGAACAGGAATATGCCGTGCAAGTCCGGAAAGGAAAGGGCGGTGGACGCGCCGGCCGCCATTGCTGCCGGAAACGCCCAAAGCACGAACTCGCATCGCTTCAGGCCGTTTTGCCCTGCCAAGGCGCCGAGCACCAGCATGGGTAATACATGTTCCGGCGACATCAGCGGATGCAGCATCCCGGCGTAAAAGTCGCCCGCGCCTTGATAAACAGCGTGCGCTTCGGCTGACGCAACAAACATCAGCGCAATCAGACCGCAAGCCGCTGACCAGACCACCCGGCGCAACGCACGCATGCGTCACGCTCCCCGAATCGCGTACGTGAGGAAATACACGCCGCAGCTGGAAATGAGGGCTCCGCCTGTTCTCAGCGCGTAGCCGCCAACCTTCCAGCGATTGATCGTGCCGATCAGGATGCCAAGTGCATGAAGTGTGCCGGTGGCCGCGACGAAGCCGATCGCATAGGTCATCGCATTCGCGGATCCAGGCAGTTCCGCGCCGTGTGCGTGTCCATGGCAGATGGCGAACGCGGCAACCAGCAGACCCGCAAGCCAGAGCGGCGGAGTCAACGCAAGCGCCACCGCCGCACCGAGCGAGAGTGCCGACAAGGCAATGCCGACCTCGATCCCCGGAATCGGGACCCCCAGGGCGCCGAGAACAGCGCCGAAGGCCATGACGATCGGGAAGGTGATCGGCAGCACCCAGATCGCAGGTTTCCCCAACTGCGCACCCCACAATCCAACTGCAACCATCGCGACGACATGATCCAGGCCAGAAATCGGATGCTTGAATCCGGCGAGCAAGCCACCGGATATGTCGCCTTGGCCCGTATGCGCAAACGCAATGACGGGAACAAGACACCCGTATACGAATGCAGGCGCAGCATGGAGAGCGCTTCGCATGTCGAAAGTCATGATGATCCTTTCGCGGGGTCTGCACGTGACAGGCACCGGATCGCACACGGCTTGGAGGTAAATATTTTCGGCCTCATGGAAGCGTCCGCTGGGATAATTCCGCGAGCCTGTTTGGCGTTCTCCACACTATACGTCGCTCGAAGTGAGTCGCCAACGTGTCTGTTCGGCAAACGGGTTCCGGGGAGGTCAGGCCGCTCGGAAGACCGGAGAGGTTTCATCGGCTACATCCAGGAACGCCGCCATCGTGTCCGGTCATAACGATTGAATCGGGACGCGGTTGACCGACACGGCGCGCAATGGCAGGCATCCTGCAAGAACATCTTCAGCCACTCACCAGCGATTCTTGGCTGTCCGCTCAACGCTTTTACTATCGGTCGCGATGACTTCCGCGCGAGGTATTTCCGCAACCTGCTAAGCCTAGTAGCCACCCTTACGGCTTCCAGGCTCGAGATCTCCAGCTGACGGCAAACGTCGCATTCGCGACTCCCGGACGAGGCCGCGGTCTGCGGTGGGTACGACGATCAATGTGGGAGAGGTCTACGCTCTCGATGTTCGTGAGGACACCCACAGTCCCTTTGCGCTGCACGATCCACTTTCTGGCGGTCACGAGGTCGCCGCCAGGAAGCTGCGCAGGGAGCCACGCGTGACTGCCGGCTATTGCCTGTGCTCATGTGCCTTGGAGGCGCTTGTTGGAGTTATGGTACCGAACAGTCCATTGGTCTCTTTGTTAGGACCTGCCGAGAAGTACAGCGTGTCTGAACTCGAATTGCGGCCGCCACCGAGAGTCAAAGTCCACAACCCGTCGATAGCCAGTGGATTGCCGTACGCATCCTCCAGCTGATCGACGAACCTGCCGTCATTGTCAAAGACATTGATTCGGCCATCGCCGAAGTTGCCAATCAGGATCTTGCCGCTGAAGCGGCCGAATGCAAACGACGCGCGCGTGATCGCCCAAGGCGAGTTGAGCGGCCCTCGGCTGGCGAAGCGGCGCAAGAGGTGGCCATCTGTATCGAACACATCGACGAATCCATGACCGCGGCCCGCATCATCGTCGTGCTTCTGATCGCCCTGCTTGGCATACGTGACGAAAAGGTCGCCATCGATGTTCGCGATACCAAACGGCGCGTAGCCGGCTGGGATGTCCGGGTCCGCGAAGCCGCCGTCCGTCGTCGCGGGCGTGAACAGGCCGTTCGTGCCGCTCGGCCCGAATACATCGATCCGGGCTGAGCGGAAGTTCGTCGCAAAGAGGAATCCGCCTTTGGCGTTCACACCGAAGACGAGCCCCTTGTAGACGGCCCCGCTCGCGGCGGACGGAGAGGACGAGTTATCGACCGCGATCACGGCGTTATTCGCCGGATTCAACCCGCCGGCCCACGCGGAAATCGTGCCGTCTTCCGTTGCGAAGATGAATACGGCCGGGATCTTGGTACCTGGCACGAGAAACGCCGACGAAGGATTCCATACAATCCCGGTTGGCGCCGCGGGCGTGGGATTCGGTGGACTCTTGGGAAGGACCGGATGACAGGCGCCGGCCGGTATGACGTTGCCTGGCAGCGGGATGGACACCTGCAGCGTCGTCACCTTTGTCCCCTCGCCGTCATACAGCGTGGAGCAGCCTGTGGCATTGTCGTTGATCCAGAATGGACTTCCTGCCGGACTAAAGGCAATACCCCAGGCGTTCTGCAGTACCCCGTCGACCTTCGGGGCAGCGCCTGCGACGTTGGACACGAGCGGTGTGACGACATAGGCATCGTCAGCGGCGGCATGCGCGATTGTGAAACCGGCGGCGAGGACAATCATGGCCGCCGCTTTGAGACCCCTAGAGACCTGAGACATGTCTACCCTCCTTCGTCGAACTGGTGAGAAATTGCTCCGCGAATTAGCGCCAGAGAAGGCTAAACGACCGCTGTACTTCAAATATTCCCGCTGTACTTCAAAAGTTCCACCCGCCACCCGGTCGAATGGCGCGATAGGGTGGCGGATTCAACCGGTGGATGCAATAGTTCGATGGAATCGTTCGGCGGGCGTCTCGTAGTCCAGCGTCTTCCTTGGACGCTCATTCAGTCGCCTTGCCACAGCGTTGAGTTTGGCCTGCGAATACATTGACAGGTCGGTGCCCTTGGGGAAGTACTGCCTTAACAACCCATTCGTATTTTCGTTCGAGCCGCGCTGCCATGGATGCTGGAGATCGCAGAAGTACACCTGGATATCAGTGGCCACGGTAAAGCGTTTGTGCCCGGCCATCTTCGTTCCCCGATCCCATGTCAGCGACTTATAGAGCTCCTGCGGTAGTTTGGAGGCGTGTTTGATGAGTGCATTGGTGACCGTCTCGCTATCATTGCTTGCAATCTCTGCCTGGCATGCTATCATTGATAGCAACTGAGCAAGGAGTAGATATGGCGAACCTTTTGGTACGTGGAGTGGATGACGCGCTTGTTCAAAGCTTGCGCGAGTTGGCGGCTGCTCATGGCCGCAGCTCGGAGGCTGAGCACAGGGAAATTCTTGCCAGAGCGCTGCGGCGACCGAAGCGAAAGAGCTTTGCGGAAGTGTTGATGGCCATGCCCGATGTGGGCGAAGACGCGGATTTCCAGCGCGTTGACGACGCGGGTGAGGTCGCGCGTGTATTTGATTGATACGAACGTCATCAGTGAAGCAAGGAAGCGCGATCGCGCGAACAGCGGCGTCAGAAAGTTTTTCAGACAGGCGGCAAAGAGCGACGCGGAGATTTACATGTCAGTCGTGACTGTCGGGGAACTGCGCCGGGGCGTTGAAATCGTCAGGCACCGGGGCGACGTCGCGCAAGCGGCGTTGCTTGAAGCCTGGCTTCAAACGATCTTGATTGAGTACGCGCAGAACATCCTCCCGATTGACGAGGACGTTGGACAGGTTTGGGGACGTCTTCGTGTGCCGCATCCCGAGCACCTCTTGGATAAGTTGATTGCGGCAACGGCTTTGATTCACGATCTAGTTGTCGTAACGCGGAACGTTGACGATTTTTCGGCGACGGGTGTTCGTCTGTTGAACCCATTTGAATAACGGAAAAGCACGATGATCGAAGACGCTCTGTTTGATGCGATGCGCGCGCTTCGCTCATGGGCCGAGACCCAGCCCCACGTTCGACGCTTGTGGGTGTTCGGGAGTCGGCTGAAGGGTACGCATCATGTTGTCAGTGACCTTGACGTTGCGATGGAAATTGATGCGGTTGGATACGACGAAAGCGCAGCGGTCACGTGGGTTACACATCACTTGGAGTGGGAGCGAACGCTCACTCCGCTGACAGGCTACAAGGTCGATCTCAACGAGTTCGATTCGAGCAATCGCATGTCCAACGTCGTCTCTTACATTAGCTGTTGTGCGGCGCTTGTCTACGCTCGCGCAAACTGATTCACGAATCGGAAAACGGCAAGGACGCGTGGACGCCGCTGCTTGAAATCGCTCGCGAAGCATAGGGACACCCCGCCATAGCGGCGAAGGTCCTTGAGGGTGTGCGGCGCGACGTGCAGGGAACCGGAACGTGTTGGGTTAGCGCACAGCAGGCTCTAGAATCGAAAGCAAGAACTTGAAGGGACTGCCGGGAACGGACGAGAAGTAGTAGGTCAAGAGGTGAACTTCTTCAATAAGGAATGCGTGATGAAAAGGTTTCTCGCTGCGCTCTCCATTCTCATTCTGCTGTCGCCACCGACATACGCCCACGGTGGATGCATTAACGAAGGGAGGATATACGTCGCTGCCGCATTTCATCGAGACAAAGGTCTGTCTCCACAACAGGCCTTCGATTCGATAAACGACCAAGAAAATCCTTCAGCTGGCGATACTTGGGCGAGCGACGGCATTCCCGACGCATTTATCAAACACGCAATCAATCTCGTCTATTTCGACCCGAAGTTTGCCCATGCTAGCGGTCAAGAGGTGGCGCCGTTGGTTCGGACAGTCAGATCGAATTTATAAGTGGAAGCGCCGGGGTCATCAAGCTGCCGATTTGATCGCTGGCAGCGTCGCGAAGTATGCCTCATCCGGCGTCTGATCGGACA
>NZ_VZQQ01000087.1 GCF_014397785.1 Paraburkholderia podalyriae | reverse complement strand
TGCCTGGCGGATGCCCATGATCCGGCGCATACGATTTTTGCGACCACCCGGAAGTGGGTGGATTATGCGAGCGGCGCCAATGTCGCGGACCTCGCTTCGCGTTCGAATCTCAGTCCGTTGATGCTCAAGGCGTACGACGCGCTGTTCAGGAAAGGCGACGGAAAGCAGGCGGCTGATGAGCTATGCACGCTGTCACAGTCTGAGCGTGGCGGGTATCCGTGGCTGATGCAGGCGGCGTCCCGGCTGATCGTCAAGCACGAGAGCGAGTGGGCGAAACCGGGAAAATGGAAGCAGTTGATCGCCGAGCTGGAGAAGCAGACGGGGCCCAAGCCGCAGCACGAGGAAGAGCAGAAGCGGATCGGGAAGCTTGCGTGGTGGGATGAGGTGAAGGCAGCAGTGCCGTGCTTCCCAAGGCCGGAAGTTTTTCATGTCAATCCTATCGGCCTGGTTGGAAATTTCTACGGAAGCAAATTTCGATTCACCCTGCAGATGATGGAACGACTATTCCCCAAAGCTCGAATAGAAGACCTTCAAGGCTTGGTCGATGAATTCAATGCACACATCGATATTTACAAATTAGATTCGCCTCTCCGAAGAGCTCACTTCTTTGCGCAGGTAATGCAAGAGACGGGGCCATCTCTAACGCTAGAGGAAGGATTTGTTTGGAAAGCAAGCTCCTTGATTTCTAGTTTCTCTTACTTCAAACGAAATCCAAAACAGGCTATAGCTCACGGCTACGAGAAAGTGAGGCCAATCAAGGCGGACAGCACTCAAATGACGCAAAAGGATTTCGAGGCTATCGCGAACGGCGCCTATGGCGGACGCGCTGAATTGGGCAATGGGGACTACGAAAGTGGTGATGGATGGAAATACAGAGGAAGAGGTATGAAGCAGCTCACGGGCCGTACCAACTATCGCCGGTTTACAAATTGGAATACAGGTCACCAGAATGAATGGCCAAAGGACGTTGCAAATTTCGAAGAAAATCCGGATCTCTTGACGCAACCCAAGTACGCCGCAAGATCAGCAGCTTATTTTTGGGTGGCGAATCGCCTTCCTGAGATAGCCGACCGAGGGGCAACAGGAAATCAAGTAAATGCGATTACGGCAATTGTCAATTTGCACACTGACAGCTATGCTGCACGGGTTGCGAACTTTGAGAAGATTACTAACCTCGGAGATTTAAATTGAGACACATTTTATCCAGAGTGATGTCGCGCCTGGTAACCCTCTTGTTTATAGTGAGCATTGGGGTGGATGCGCATGCAGGCGAAACTACTCTATGCCAATCACACGAAGAGGTATATTTCAGCTGCACAGCTGGCAATAAGATAATCTCATTATGCGCTTCCGGTAATATATCGTCCAACAATGGATACGTTCAGTATCGCTTTGGTACGCTCGATCAAATTGAGCTTCAATATCCCGATAAGCCATATCCACCAAAAAGTCTTTTTTTGATCAGCGATATTTCCGAGGGAAGTTTGAGCTATACGCACGTAAGATTCAAATCTGGAGAATACAACTACGTTATCTACCAAGGTTTCCCTGGTGGCTTATACATAAAAAAGAAAGGGAAGCTTGTTTCGAATCTAACTTGTGGTGATGGGATCTATCAACGGCTAAGTCAGCGAGCATACCGCGGAATACGAACAGCTCCGCCGGTTGCTGGTATAGATAATTAACCAGATTTACCGGGTGCTGGCCGAGTGTGTCTATTCGGCTAGCACTTCGTCACCCAAAGGGGGCGTTGTTGCGTAAATTCAGGTGCATTCGCTCGTCGAACTGGCGCGCGATTCGAATCGACGGGTCCCCGAGCCGCATCCGCATCCCGATCCTGGTTACCCTGAAAGATGAGTTGGCTGGAGAGAGTGATTTGGCTGTGCCGATCGGTGGCATCGATGATTTGATTAAGTGAGACGAAAATGAAAGCTATATTTCGAGTCTTGATGGTTTTTTTTGCTAGTGAATGTGCCTTTGTTCACGCAGCTGACAACGGGGCGCTGCCGAACTTTTCGGACTATTCCATTGATGTTTACCATGGCACGCTAAAGATTCCGACTTACTATAAAAAAGTGGATGACGCGTGGCGTGATGATGTGGGAAAAACGGTCGCCCCAATTGGGATAAATTTTGCTCGTAAATATTATATCGGAACTCATAGCTGTGGGGCGAGTTGTAGGTATTATACGCTTTCGAACTTGGTAAGCGGATCGGAATCAAACGCGCTTGATATGTTTTCGAATGATGAGGGCCCCCTCAAAAAACCAATGATGGACGAAATTATGTAACCAGTCTCGTTAGTCGACCCAATAGCAAGATGTTGGTCGCGCGATATCATATTGATCGAAGTGCAACATCTAAAGAAGAATGTCGGGAAAGAATTTTCTATCTTAGTAATGATGGGAAGGAAGTTCGGCCGATAACGACAACCGTCAATTCTTGCGGCGAGCGTCATTGAAATTTGATTGCGGGTGACTGATTGATATCACCCTTTCATCGAAAAAATGCAACTTTCATGCTATATGGAACAACGGAATATTCAGTCAGGTCAGCCAATGAGAAGATATGTTTCAGCAACATTTGTGCGAATGTTCGTTCTGAATTTGGGACTCACCTTTTTCTGGTCCGGTTTATCTAACGCAATCGAACAGTTGAGTTATCGAATTCCATTTTTTAATGATAGAGCAAGCATCGAGTTTAGATCGGAGCGGAGAGAAGATGGAGACGGAGTCCGGGCATATTTAACAGGTATTAGAGAAACAGGTAGTATTTTTGTTGATCTGTATGAAGCAGAGGGTGGAGTCACCCCGGAAATCAAGAGCGTATTTGTGACTGGCAAAAATCCGAAGAAGCTTTTTATCATAGTGGCATGGGCTGCCGATAATCCATCCATCGGAACCGGCGGAAGTGTTTATCAGGTGTTTGTCTACGACGAACGGATCGAACAAGGCGGGCCATTGCCGAAGTTGAAACAGGATACAGGACTGTCCAACCGCTTTGGCGTTGGCTTCGACGGTACGCGCGAAGGACAACTCTTAATATACAGATATAAGAACGCATCAGCGGTAAAACGTCAGCTATTTGAATGGGGCTACAAATGATCTCATTGTACCGACCCCGGACTTACGGCCATTGCTAATTCCGATCCGGGTGTCGGCGCTGGAGCATGCTTGGGTTGCCGATTGCTTTAGTCGACGCATCGGTATCCTTCAACAGAATACGTTCGCATACTCGACCTATGGTCACAGGAAGCGCCGCATTAACCCAAATTTCCATTTGATCTCAAAGGATGCGTCAACTTTTGTGTGCGACTCGGCGGCGGCGTGACCCGCGAGTGTCCCCAAAGCTGGACCGATTTCGAACGTCATAGCGAAGACCACGATCCGGCGCATCCCATTTTCGCGATAACAGGCATTGCCAAACTCACACCATCAACAACCCCTTCTTCTCAATAAACATCACCACCTCGCCAAGCCCCTCCAGCACCTTCAGATTACACATCACAAACGGCCGCTCGCCGCGCATCTTCTTCGCGTCCGATGCCATCACATCGAGGTTCGCGCCCACCATCGGCGCGAGATCCGTCTTGTTGATCACCAGCAGGTCCGACTTCGTGATGCCGGGTCCGCCCTTGCGCGGAATCTTCTCGCCGCCCGCGACGTCGATCACGTAGATCGTCAGGTCCGACAGTTCCGGGCTGAAGGTCGCCGCGAGGTTGTCGCCGCCCGATTCGATGAACACGATGTCCGCGTCCGGAAAACGCGTCAGCATGCGGTCGACCGCTTCGAGGTTGATCGACGCGTCCTCGCGGATCGCCGTGTGCGGGCACCCGCCCGTCTCGACACCCATGATGCGCTCGGCCGGCAGCGCGCCCGCGACCGTCAGCAGACGCTGATCCTCTTTCGTGTAGATGTCGTTCGTGATCGCGACAATGTCGTACTGGTCGCGCATCGCCTTGCAAAGCATTTCGAGCAGCGTGGTCTTGCCCGAGCCGACCGGGCCGCCGACGCCCACGCGCAGCGGTGGCAGCTTCTTCGTGCGGGTCGGGGTAGCGGAAGCGGAATGATGAGGTGCGTTCATGATGGATCGTGGGAATCGTGCTACGAGCGGAAGAGCCGCGAATACTGCGACTCGTGGCGCGCCGACAGAATGCCGAGCTGCGGCGCGAACGTGTTGAGGTCGTCACGCGAGGTCGCGAGCGCGCGCGCGACGGCTGCGTCGATCGGCTGGCGCAGCGCGACGATGATGCGCTGCCCCGCGAGCTGGCCGAGCGGCACCGCCTTCAACGCGGCGGCGGCCTGGTTCTCGACCCAGCTGAACGCATAGGCGGCGAGCGCGGCATCGACCGGAGCATCGTGCGCATAGGCGGCGAATGCGAACGCGCTCGGCTGCGCGAGCGGCGTGAGCGACGCGAGCGTCGCGCGTCTTGCCGCGTCGCCCCATTCGAGCGACACGCATAGCTGTCGCAGCGACCAGCCCATCTGCTCGGTTTCGCGACGCAGTTCGGCGGACTCGCGACTCGCGAGGAATTCGGCGTTGGCGTCGGCCAGTTCCACGGCGTCGTGCGTGCGCCAGCGTTCGATCTGCTGCGCGAGGAACGGCAACTCGCCGCGCGCGAGCACGTCGGTCAGGCCGCGTTCGATCCATATGCGCGCGGAGTCCGCATCCGTGATCAAGCGCGCTTCGATCGCCGCTTCGAGACCCTGCGAATAGCTGAACGCGCCGATCGGCAGCGCCGGCGACGCGAGATGCAGCAGCGCGGTCAGTTCAGCGATGCGCATGACGATACGGGTGATGCCCATGTCCGCACGATTCGTCGTGCACGTGGCCATGGTCGTGATCGTGATCGTGATCGTGATCGTGCGAGTGCGAGTGCGAGGAGCCCGCATCGGCATGAGCATGCTCTTGCCCATGATGCTCACCAAACACCTGCTGCGCGATCGCATAGTCCTCGGCGAACGTCTCGTCGTGCCCATGCTTATGCCCGCCACCATACGCACCGGTTTCAGGCTGAAACGGCAGCGACACCTGCTCGATCGTCGCGCCGATGCGCGCCAGCATGTCGGCCAGCACCGGATCGTATTCGAGCTTCAGATAATCGGCGCCCACTTCGACTGGCGTATGACGATTGCCGAGGTGATACGCGGCGCGCGTCAACGTCAACGCATCCGGCGCTCGTACGTAAAGCACCGCTTCATGCGCCGCCACCACACGCACGAGCCCGCCATCATCGGCGACGAGCACGTCGCCGTCACGCAGCACCGTGCCGCGCGGCAACAGCAATGCGACTTCCTCGCCGTTATCGAGCGTCGCGGCAAAGCGGCTCCTACGACGTTCATCGAACGCGAGCGTCAAGCTCGGCGCGCGCTTGACGAGTACCGGCGCAATCTTCAGATGCGGCGCGAGAAGTTTGTTCAGTGTACGCATGATCAGAACAGGAAATAGCGTTGCGCCATCGGCAGCACGGAGGCTGGATCGCAGGTCAGCAACTGGCCGTCGGCGATCACCTGATAGGTTTCCGGATCGACGCTAATGGTCGGGCGCCACGCGTTGTGAATCATGTCGGCCTTCGTCACGTTGCGGCAATTCTTCACCGCGACGATGCGCTTGTGCAAACCGTAGCGTTCGGCGACGTTCGCATCGGCGGCGAGTTGCGATACGAAGGTCAGCGACGTGCGGCCCAGCGCGCCGCCGCGAGTCGCGAACATCTCGCGATAGTGCACGGGCTGCGGCGTCGGAATCGATGCATTCGGGTCGCCCATCTGCGCCATCGCGATCATGCCGCCCTTCAGGATCAGCGACGGCTTGATGCCGAAAAACGCCGGCTCCCAGAACACGAGGTCGGCCCACTTGCCCGGCTCGAGCGAACCGACTTCATGCGCGATGCCGTGGGTGATCGCCGGATTGATCGTGTACTTCGCGACATAGCGCTTCGCGCGGAAATTGTCGTGCCGCGCGTTGTCCCCGGGCAGCGCGCCGCGTTGCACCTTCATCTTGTGCGCGGTCTGCCATGTGCGGATGATCACTTCGCCGACGCGGCCCATCGCCTGCGAATCCGAAGAGAGCATCGACAGCGCGCCCAGGTCGTGCAGGATGTCCTCGGCGGCGATCGTCTCGCGGCGAATCCGCGATTCGGCGAACGCGATGTCTTCGGCAATCGACGGATCGAGGTGATGGCACACCATCAGCATGTCGA
Source organism: Paraburkholderia podalyriae (assembly GCF_014397785.1). Taxonomy (GTDB): domain Bacteria; phylum Pseudomonadota; class Gammaproteobacteria; order Burkholderiales; family Burkholderiaceae; genus Paraburkholderia; species Paraburkholderia podalyriae. The sequence goes on along the minus strand of NZ_VZQQ01000087.1, from coordinate 14,541 downwards.
GATGCTCATCGAGCGTGTTAACCGTATAGGGCCGCGTCGGATTCGTCGACGACGGCAGCACGTTCGCCTCGCCGCACACCTTGATGATGTCCGGGGCGTGGCCGCCGCCCGCGCCCTCGGTGTGATACGTGTGGATCGTGCGGCCCTTGAACGCGGCGACGGTCGCTTCGACGAAGCCCGCTTCGTTCAGCGTGTCCGTGTGGATCGCGACCTGCGTGTCGGTATCGTCGGCGACCGAAAGGCAGTTGTCGATCGCCGCGGGCGTCGTGCCCCAGTCCTCGTGCAGCTTCAGGCCGATCGCGCCCGCGGCGATCTGTTCGGTGAGCGGTGCCGGCTGGCTCACGTTGCCCTTGCCGAGAAAGCCGAGGTTCATCGGATAACCGTCGGCCGCTTGCAGCATGCGTTCGAGATGCCACGGCCCCGGCGTGCAGGTGGTCGCATTCGTGCCGGTCGCAGGGCCGGTGCCGCCGCCGAGCATCGTCGTCACGCCGCTCGCGAGTGCTTCCTCGATCTGCTGCGGGCTGATGAAGTGGATGTGCGTATCGATGCCGCCCGCGGTCACGATCAGCCCTTCGCCCGCGATCACTTCGGTGGCGGCTCCAATCGCGATCGTCACGTTCGGCTGGATGTCGGGATTGCCGGCCTTGCCGATCGCGGCGATGCGGCCGTCCTTGATGCCGATGTCGGCCTTCACGATGCCCCAGTGATCGAGGATCACCGCGTTCGTCACGACGGTATCCACGACATCGGCGTGCACGCGCTGCGACTGGCCCATGCCGTCGCGAATCACCTTGCCGCCGCCGAACTTGACCTCTTCGCCGTAGGTCGTGAAGTCGCGTTCGATCTCGATCAGCAGTTCGGTATCGGCGAGGCGCACGCGGTCGCCGGTGGTGGGGCCGAACATCTCCGCGTACGCGCGGCGGCCAATGCGTAGTGTCATGGTGTGGGTCCGGAATGAGCTACAGGCAAGGCACGGGGAGCAGGGCGGTCGAAACTCCAGGGCGCGGGCGTCGCATTACAGCTTGCCCATCACCTTGCCGTTGAAGCCGTAGACGATGCGCTCGCCCGCCAGCGCGACGAGTTCGACCGTGCGCTGCTGGCCGGGCTCGAAGCGCACCGCGGTGCCCGCCGCGATGTTCAGGCGAAAGCCGCGCGCCGCTTCGCGATCGAACGACAGCGCGTCGTTCACTTCGTAGAAGTGATAGTGCGAGCCGATCTGCACCGGGCGGTCGCCGGTATTCGACACGACCACCGTGAGCGTCGCGCGGCCAGCGTTCAGTTCGTGCTCGCCGTCGTCGATGAGGAGTTCGCCGGGAATCATGGGCCTGCCTTGACGGTGATGAGTTCAGGGAATCGGATGATGGACGGTCACGAGCTTGGTGCCGTCGGGGAACGTCGCTTCGACCTGGATGTCGGGGATCATCTCGGGCACGCCCTCCATCACGTCGGCGCGCGTGAGCAGCGTGGTGCCGTAGTGCATGACCTCGGCGACGCTCTTGCCGTCGCGCGCGGCTTCCATTAGCGCGGCGGTGATGAAGGCGACCGCCTCCGGATAGTTCAGCTTGAGGCCGCGCGCTCGGCGCCGTTCGGCAAGCAGCGCGGCGGTGAAGATCAGCAGCTTGTCCTTCTCGCGAGGTGTCAGCTTCATCGGGTGTGGGTCTCGGCGTTGATGTGTCGTGGCGGCGTGGCGCAGTGGGCGTGTGGCGACGCGGTGACGGGGTCCCCGCGTCGCGCCATCAGCCGGTCACGTTATCAAGCCCGGCTAACGGCGCGCTTACAACGACGCTTGCAACCGCGCTTGCAACCGCGCTCGCAACATTACAGATCGGCGGGCAGCGGTGCGCCGAACCACTTCTTCGACATCGCGGCGAGCGTGCCGTCGTTTTTCGCCTGCGCGATCGCGGCATCGACCTTCTGTTGCAGGCGCGGCTCGTTCTTGTTCATGCCGACGAAGCACGGCGAGTTCTTGATCACGAACTTCGGCTCCGGACGGCGCGGCGGATTCTTCGCGAGGATCGCGGCCGCGACGATGTTGCCGGCCGCGATCAGCTGCACCTGGCCGGACAGGAACGCGGCGATCGTCGCGTTGTTGTCCTCGAAGCGTTTGATCGTCGCGTTCGGCGCCATTTGTGTGAGACCGATTTCTTCGAGCGCACCGCGCGTCGCGCCGACGGTCTTGCCGGTCAGGTCGGCGGGACTGCTGACCTTGATATCGGTGGGACCGAACACGCCCTGGTAGTACGGCGCGTACGCGCTCGAGAAGTCGATCACCTTCTCGCGCTCGGGCGTTTTGCCGAGCGACGAGATCACGAGGTCGACCTTGCCTGTTTGCAGATACGGAATGCGGTTCGCGCTGTTGACCGGAACCAGTTCGAGCTTCACGTTCATCGCTCGGGCGAGCAGCGCGGCCGTGTCGATGTCGTAGCCCTGCGGTTTCATGTCGGGGCCGACCGAGCCGAACGGGGGATAGTCCTCGGGCACGGCAACCTTCAGCACGCCGGCCTTCGCGATGTTGTCGAGCGTGTCGGCGCGCGCGTCGGCCGCATGAAACGCGAGGCTGGCGGCGATGGGCAGGGCGAGCAAGGCGGTCAGCAGGGCGCGGCGCGCGGGGCGGGGGAGAGTACGGATCATGGGGCGTGAGCGGTGGTGGGGTGTCGTTGGTGTCGGGTCGTCGCTGGCTTCATGACGGCCGGCCGCGAAGTGGCGAATGCCACGCAAGCTATGTGCCATCGCGCTGCGCTGAGGCGGGCGGCGCGCTTCGGCGGCCCGTGCACAGTGTTGGGGCGTACGGTTGCGCCAGCCTGGTGCGCGAAGGATGCGATCAAGAAAAAACGGGGAACCGCGCGCTCAGGTCGACCAGATTCGCAACGGCACCGCCGCAACGCCATGCACGACCGGCCGCAATTGCAGCCAGCAGTGCGTGAGCGCGTGCTGCAGCGTTTCCATCGAGCGCGACACTGCGCGCACGAGCAGCACGCCGTTCGTCACGCACGAGGCGGCCGCTCGCAACGTGTCGTCGAACGGCAGTTGCGCGCTCAGCGATTCGGCGAGCGCGTCGTCGCACGCGGCGCCTACGGCCCACAGCGTGCCGTAGGCCGGAAAGCCGGCGAGGCCCTGCGGTGCGTCGCGCAGCGGATCGTCGGCGGTGAGGCTCGCGCGTTCGAACCACAGCAGCTCGCCGTTCGCGCCGACGATGCGCGACAGCGTGCGCAAGCTACCCGCCGACCAGCGTTCGCCGGCCGCCTGCCGTCCGAGCTGCGTCGCGTCCCAGCCGATCGCGCTCGCGCCGTCGGCGAGCGTCAGCGAAAAATCGAGTTGCGCGTTCGCGTGATCGAACACGAGGTTATTCTGCGGCAGCCAGTCGAGCTTCGCGTGTTCGCCGACCTGCAGCGCGACGCGCTGCCGCGCCGCCCGGCCGTTCGACTTGTACCACTTGGTTGCGCCCGGCGTCGTCAGCACCGCATGGGTGTGCGCGGCAAGCGTGATGTCGATGTCGAGCTGATCGCCACCCGCGACGCCGCCGGGCGGATGCACGATCACCGCGTGACAGATCGCCGGGCCTTCCGGATAGAGCGGCCGTTGCACGCGCAGCGGCCCATCGTGGAGCCGGTGCGCGAGGGTCGTGCGAGCGCCGTCGCCGACGAAGCCGAGTTCGAGACGCGCGCGCCACGGCGGGGGCGCGGCGGCGAGCGTGGCGTGGTTTTCGTGAAGCGACATGCGGATAGATGGTGGAATCGGCGTGCGGCGAGGATAGCACGCGTGTCCAGGCGCGGAACCCACGGTAGGACTACGACGCGGTGTCTTCAGGCGAAGCCTCGGTCACTGACAGCACCTTGATGCCCTCCCAATGCGGATGCAGCAGTCGCAGCAACGCAAGAATCGCGCGGGGGGTGTTCTCCTGGACGGTCAACGAGTCGCTGCCTGTCTGGACTGCTTTCTTGCCATGTTGGCAGTACTGATACTCGACGTGAACCGTCACGGACATGCTTTTCTCCTTTCTCGATCGATGTTGTGTTGCTAAGCCGGGCCGTATCGTGGCCGCGCTTAGGGTCTGTTTACATATGGAACGCACGTGCGTTGCCGCGAGAAGGGCCGCTCGCAAGGACTGCGACGCCGCGAATACTCGACGTATTCGCAAGGAGCATGACGCAGCGAGCGGCCCTTCTCGCGGCAACCCCATTGCCTGGATTTCTTTCAGGGGAATGCCCGCTATCGGCCGCATGGCGGCGTCGCGCGTCGCTCACGTGGCGCGGCCACGCAGCGCTCCTTACTCCTTGCCCTGCGCCCCGAAGGAAGTCCCCTTGGGGGACGACCGATAGCGGGCATTCGCACGTGCGTTCCATATGTAAACAGACCCTAACGTGCGGGTGTCGGCTCGGCGTGATCGTCCACACCCCGTTCCGCGCGATTGATGAATCCGCATTCGAGCAAAAGCTGACAGAATGCTTCCGGCGAACACGACGGACCGGTTGTGTCGGCCATTCTCGCGAGAACGTCGGGGAACGACGCGAGCACGTGCCAGCTGTCGTAGTACGCGTGCAGTTGTGGCGCGAGTTCGTTGCCGAGCTTCTCCCAGCGCACCGACAGCATGCCGACCGTACCGCCGCTATCCACCTCGAATAGCCCAAAAGTGACCGCCGACACGACATTCATCACCCTGCAATAGGAGGCGGGGTTTCTGTAGAACTCGCGTCTGACCTGCTTTTTGTCGTCCATGGTGTCCACCTGATCGAACCGTTGCGGCGCTGCCTAGCCTGTGTAACGGTTGCGCGGCGGATAACTTGAGCTTGCTTACACGGCAATCAACCCCCTTACCCCATCCGCGTCCATGTTCGCCCCGTCGCCGCCCGCGATGATTTCGCCGCGACTCATCACCCAATAGTGATCGGCGATCGCTTTTGCGAAGTCGTAGTACTGCTCGACGAGCAGCACCGTCATGCCCATGTCCTCGACGAGCTGCCGCAGCGTGCGGCCGATGTCCTGAATGATCGACGGCTGGATGCCCTCGGTCGGCTCATCGAGGATCAGCAGTTGTGGCTCGCTCATCAGCGCGCGGCCAATCGCGAGCTGTTGCTGCTGACCGCCGGACAGATCGCCGCCGCGCCGGTTGCGCATGTCCTTCAGCACCGGGAACAGCGCGTAGATGCGCTCGTGGACTTGCTTCGGCGCCTTTCTGCTGGCGGCGCCCACCAGCAGATTTTCCTCGACGCTCAGGCGCGGGAAAATATCGCGGCCCTGCGGCACGTAGGCGAGCCCCTGGGCGACGCGCGCATGGGTCGGCAGTTTCATCAGCGGTGCGCCGCGCCACGCCATCGCGCCGCTTTTCGCGGGCACGACGCCCATCAGACAGCGCAGCAGCGTGGTCTTGCCGACGCCGTTGCGCCCGAGCAGCACCGTCAGCTTGCCATCGGGCACGGTCAGCTTCACGTCGCGCAGAATATGGCTGCCGCCGTAGTACTGGTTCAGTCGGTCCACTTCGAGCATTGCCTGGTCATCCTGTCGAGTTGACGATGCGGTTGCGCCGCTAGCCGCCGTCAGCGGCCAAGATAAGACTCGATGACGGTCTCATCGCGTTTCACTTCGTCGAGCGTGCCGTGCGCCAGCACGCGTCCTTCGGCCATCACCGTCACCTTGCCCGTGTCGCCCGCGAGCGCCGCGACGAACTCCATGTCGTGCTCGACGACCATCATCGAGCAGGTGCCGCGCAGGTGATTGAGCAACTCGGCGAGCTGCATCGTTTCGTCGTCGGTCATGCCGGCCGCGGGTTCGTCGAGCAGCAGCAGCGCCGGTTGCTGCATCAGCAGCATGCCGATTTCGAGGCGCTGCTTCTGGCCGTGCGACAGCTCGCCGGCGAGCCGTCGCGCCTCGCTTTCCAGCCCGATCAACGCAAGCGTTTCCTCGATGCGCGCCTGCGCGTCGCGATCGAGCCGCGCGCGCAGCGACGCCCACCAGCCCTTGTCGGCCTTCATCGCGAGTTCGAGGTTTTCCCACACCGGATGCTGCTCGAACACGGTCGGCTTCTGGAACTTTCGGCCGATACCGGCGCGAGCGATCGCCGGTTCGTTCATTCGCGTCAGATCGATCGACTGGCCGAGAAACACCTTGCCGTGATCGGGCGCGGTCTTGCCCGTGATCACGTCCATCATCGTCGTCTTGCCCGCGCCGTTCGGGCCGATGATGCAGCGCAATTCGCCCGCGTCGATTGCGAGCGTCAGCGCGTTCAATGCGCGAAAGCCGTCGAAGCTGACCGTCACGTCTTCGAGATACAGGATCGTGCCGTGCGACACGTCGATCTCGCCGGGCACGACCGCGTGCCCCATGTTCGCGACGCCGCTCAACGAGCGTTGCGCCGGTGCTTCGGGCAAATCCAGATCGGGAACCATCGGGTTCAGGTTCATCAGCGGTTCCTTTTACGCGTCAGCAGATCGACGAGACCCATGATGCCGTTCGGCAACAGCAGCGGCACCAGCACGAAGATCAGGCCGAGAAAGAACAGCCAGTATTCCGGAAAGTTCGCCGTGAAAAAGCTCTTCGCGCCGTTCACCGCGAACGCGCCGATGATGGGTCCGATCAGCGTGCCGCGTCCGCCGACCGCAACCCAGATCGCCATTTCGATCGAGTTGCCCGGCGACATCTCGCCCGGATTGATGATGCCGACCTGCGGCACGTACAACGCGCCCGCGATGCCGCACAGCACCGCCGACACCGTCCACACGAACAGCTTGTACGCGAGCGGGCTGTAGCCGACGAACATCAGCCGCGTTTCGCCGTCGCGCACGGCGGTCACGACGCGGCCGAGCTTCGACGTGACGATCGCGCGCGCGCCGACGAACGCGGCGATCAGCACCGCGAACGTGATCAACAGCAAGGCGGCGCGCGTGCCCTGATGCGTGATCGGAAAACCGCCGATGCGCTTGAAGTCGGTGAAGCCGTTATTGCCGCCAAAGCCGGTTTCGTTGCGATAGAACAGCAGCATCGCGGCGAAGGTCATCGCCTGCGTGATGATCGACAGATAGACGCCCTTCACGCGCGAGCGGAACGTGAAGAAGCCGAACACCCATGCGACCACGGCGGGCACCAGCACGACGAGCAGCAGCGCGTAGCCGAGATGCTGCGTGCCCTGCCAGTACCACGGCAACTGGTGCCAGTCGAGAAACACCATGAAGTCGGGCAGATCGCTGCCGTACTTGCCGTCGTGGCCGATCGCGCGCATCAGGTACATGCCGATCGCGTAGCCGCCGAGCGCGAAGAACAAAGCGTGACCCAGACTCAGGATGCCGCAGTAGCCCCACACGAGATCGAGTGCGAGCGCCGCGATCGCGTAGCACATGAATTTGCCGGTCAGCGTCATCGCGTACGCGGACAGATGCAATGCGCTCGTCTCCGGAACCACGAGCGCGGCGAACGGCACGCCGAGGCCGAACGCGATGATCAACGCGATCAGCGCGAGCCACGCGCGACGCGACAGCAGCGCGGGCCGTGTTGGCAGGCCGAGCGCGAAGCCGCTGTTGGACTCGCGCGCGCCGCCGGCATCCGCGCCAGCAACACCGACGCGCGACGACGCAGCGGAAGGCGGCTTTGCCGATGAAGTAGCCGGTGTCATCTCACGCCTCCGCGCTACGGCCCTTCAAGGCGAACATGCCCTGCGGACGCTTCTGGATGAACAGCACGATCAGCACGAGCACCGCAATCTTCGCCAGCACCGCGCCCCAGAACGGTTCGATCGCCTTGCTGACGAGGCCGAGGCCGAAGCCGCCGAGCACCGTGCCCGCAAGCTGGCCGACGCCGCCGAGCACGACCGCCATGAACGAATCGATGATGTAGCTCTGGCCGAGGTCGGGCCCGACATTGCCGATCTGCGACAGCGCGCAGCCGCCTAGCCCCGCGATGCCCGCGCCGAACGCGAATGCATACGAATCGACGCGCGCGGTTTTCACGCCGACGCACGCGGCCATGCGGCGGTTCTGCGTGACCGCGCGCACGAACAGACCGAGCCGCGTGCGCGTGAGCACGGCCCACGCGATCGCGACGACGATCAGCGAGAACGCGAGAATCGCGAGCCGGTTGTACGGCAGGATCAGGTTCGGCAGCACGGTCACGCCGCCGCTCATCCACGACGGATTGACGACCTGTACGTTCTGCGCGCCGAACAGCATGCGGGTCGCCTGAATCAGGATCAGGCTCACGCCGAAGGTGGTCAGCAGCGTTTCGAGCGGGCGACCATACAGGTGCTTCAACACCAGCCGTTCCAGCACGATGCCGACCAGCGCGGCCGCGACGAACGCGGCAGGAATCGCGAGCAGCGGATACCAGTCGAATGCATTGGGCGCGAAGCGCTGAACGAGGTTCTGCACGACGTAGGTCGCGTAGGCGCCGATCATCAGAAACTCGCCGTGCGCCATGTTGATCACGCCGATCAGCCCGTACGTGATCGCGAGGCCGAGCGCGGCGAGCAGCAGCACGCTGCCGAGCGACAACCCCGCGAACAGCGTGCCCGCGATCTGGCTGCGGCGCTGGATCGCATCGAGCTCATCAATGCCGCTTTGCGCGGCCACGCGCACGCGTTCGTCGGTTTCGGCAAACGTGCCGTCCGCTTTCTTCGCGACGAGCGGGCGCAGCAGCTCGTTCATGTCGAGGTCGTGGCGCGCGGCGACCAGTTGCACCGCCTGGAGACGCTTCGCCCGATCCGGGTCGTGCAAGGCGCTCATCGCCCACAGCGTGTCGAGACGTTTCTTCAGCGCGGGATCGGTTTCTTTCGCGCGCGCCGCGTCGACGAGCGGTTTGAGCGACGGATCGGGATTCTGCAGCAGCGCGTCAACGGCGGCTGCGCGTGTCGCCTGGTCGGGTGAGGCGAGTTGCAGGCCCGACATCGCGCCCGCTACTTTCGAGCGCAACAGGTTGTTCAGCGTGAGCGGCTGTGCGTCGCTCGCGGCGACGGGCTGGCCGGTGACGGCATCGCGAGTGGCGTCGCCGTCTTGCAGCAGCACTTCGCCCGAGTCGGTGGCGAGCGCGCTGTCGTCGGCGAGTGCCTTGAGCACCGCGAGCGACGCGCTATCGTGCGCGGCGATCAGCTTGTCGATCGCGGCGGACTTCGCGTCGAAGTCGTCGCCGGCGAGCGGCGCGACGTCGGCCTGGGTCAGCGCGAACGCGGCGCCGGGCGCGGCGGCGAGCAGGACCGCGAGGACCGCGAGCGGCACCAGCAGCGCCGCGCCGCGCCGCCGGACGGAAGTCGAAAATGAAAACGCCATGATGGCCTTTTGCACTGGGTTGAATCGATGAGCCAGCCAAGCGCGCCAAGGCGCCGCGTGAGGCGTCGCCGCAGCTTCAGCGTGACGTCGGCGCGCGCCGCCGCGCGCCGCAGCAAGGCTCACTCCGACACGTCATGCGACGCGCGAGCGCCGCAGGAACGCCGGAATCGAGCTGACGACATCCGGCTTGCCCGCATTGCCGGCGATGAACGGGCTCCACGGTTGCGCGCGAACCGGTCCCTTGGTGCGCCACACGACGTTGAACTGGCCATCCGCGCGCACCTCGCCGATCATCACCGGCTTGTGCAGATGGTGGTTGCCGTCCATCTCCAGCGTGAAACCCGACGGCGCCGCGAAGGTCTGTCCGATCATCGCGACGCGCACCTTGTCGACGTTGGTGCTTTTCGCTTTCTCGACCGCCTGCTTCCACATATGAATGCCGACGAAGGTCGCTTCCATTGGATCGTTGGTCACGCGCTTCGTGCCGCCCGGCAGGTTGTTGTCCTTGACCCACGTGGCCCATTGCTTCTTGAACTTCTCGTTGGCCGGGTTGCGCAGCGACATGAAGTAGTTCCAGGCCGCGAGATTGCCGACGAGCGGCTTCGTGTCGATCCCGCGCAGCTCCTCCTCACCGACCGAGAACGCGACGACCGGCACATCCGACGCCTTCAGCCCCTGGTTGCCGAGCTCTTTGTAGAACGGCACGTTCGAATCGCCGTTCACGGTCGAGATCACCGCGGTCTTGCCGCCCTGCGAGAAGGTCTTGATGTTCGCGACGATGGTCTGATAGTCGCTGTGGCCGAATGGCGTATAGACCTCCTGAATATCGGCTTCCTGCACGCCCTTCGATTTAAGGAACGCGCGCAGGATCTTGTTGGTCGTGCGCGGATACACATAGTCGGTGCCGAGCAGGAAGAAGCGCTTCGCGCCGCCGCCTTCGGCGCTCATCAGATATTCGGTCGCGGGAATCGCCTGCTGGTTCGGCGCGGCGCCCGTATAGAACACGTTGCGCGACATCTCCTCGCCTTCGTACTGCACCGGATAGAACAGCAGGCCGTTCAGCTCCTCGAACACCGGCAGCACCGACTTGCGCGACACCGACGTCCAGCAGCCGAATACGACCGCGCACTTGTCCTGGGTCAGAAGCTGGCGCGCCTTCTCGGCGAAAAGCGGCCAGTTCGACGCCGGGTCGACGACGACCGGCTGGATCTGACGGCCCATCACGCCGCCGTTCTTGTTGATGTCGGCGATCGTCATCAACGCGGTGTCTTTCAGCGACGTCTCGGAGATCGCCATCGTGCCGGACAGCGAATGCAGGATCCCCACCTTGATCGGGCCGCTATCGGACTGCGCGTGCGCGAACGGCACGCGGCCCGCGAGCGCGAGCGCGCCGGACATGGAGCCGAACTTCAACAGACTGCGACGTTTCATGTGCTTTCCCCTTGCCAGTGATGGTTACTGTTTATGAGCGTCGATTTCAGCCAGCTGGGCCGAGCTCGCACGACTTGCCGTTCGTCTACTGCAAGGCACGTGCCATGTGACACATTCGACGCGATGCACGTGCGATGCTCGCTGCGGTGCGGCGGTCGGCGCGCCGCGGCGAACCGGCTAATTGCTGACAGGGCGCAAAACTGGTGCAGTCGCGCGCGTCGCGCTTCGTTCGGGTGCGCATCGCGCCGCGACGAAGCGTACTTCGCCGCCAGCGGAGCGCCGCTGGCTCACACGGACCGTTGGCGGCGCATCGGCGGTGCATGGGCGGCATCAATGCGCCGCGTCTTTGTGCATGACGCGCGCTCTGCCTACACTGAAAGACCACCGACGCATAACAAGGAGACCCGACATGAGCGAAGGCGCTGCCGTCAGCCCACCCGAAATGTCCGCTTTCTGGATGCCCTTCACCGCGAACCGCCAGTTCAAGAGCGCGCCGCGGCTGCTCGCGAGCGCGAAGGGGATGTACTACACGACGCACGATGGCCGCCGCGTACTCGACGGCACGGCGGGCTTGTGGTGCGTGAACGCGGGCCATTGCCGCGACGAGATCGTCGCGGCGGTGCAGGCGCAGGCCGCGGAAATGGATTTCGCGCCGACCTTCCAGATGGGGCATCCGAAGGCCTTCGAGGCGGCGACGAAAATCGCGCGTCATACGCCTGGCGATCTGAAGCACATCTTCTTTGCGAACTCGGGTTCCGAAGCGGTCGATACCGCGTTGAAGATCGCGCTGGCCTATCACCGCGCAAAAGGCGAAGGGCAGCGCACACGGATGATCGGACGCGAGCGCGGTTATCACGGTGTCGGCTTCGGCGGGATCTCGGTCGGCGGTATCGCGCCGAATCGCAAGGCGTTTTCAGGCGGGCTGCTGCCCGCGGTCGATCATCTGCCGCACACGCTGAATCTGAAGGAGGCGGCGTTTTCGAAGGGGCAGCCGGCGTGGGGCGCGCATCTGGCCGACGAACTCGAGCGGCTCGTCACGCTGCACGATGCGTCGACGATCGCCGCGGTGATCGTCGAGCCGGTGGCGGGCTCGACCGGCGTATTGATTGCGCCGCAAGGCTACCTGCAGCGTTTGCGGGAGATTTGCGACAAGCACGGCATCCTGCTGATCTTCGACGAAGTGATTACCGGCTGGGGACGCCTCGGCGCACCGTTCGCCGCGCAGTACTTCGGCGTGACGCCCGATCTGCTGACGATGGCCAAGGGCACCAACAACGCCGCGGCGCCGATGGGCGCGGTCGCGGCGAGCGCGAAGATTCACGACACGATCGTGGGCGGCGCGCCGGGCGGCATCGAACTATTCCACGGCTATACGTATTCGGGGCATCCGATTGCGGCGGCCGCCGCGTGCGCGACCATCGATCTGTACGAACGCGAGCAGCTATTCGAACGGGCCGCGCGGATGGCGCCTGTCTTTGAACGCGCGATTCACAAGCTGCGCGGCGAGCCGCATGTGATCGATGTGCGCAATCTGGGGCTCGTCGGCGGTGTGGAGCTGGCGTCGCGCGACGGCGCGCCGGGCGCGCGGGCCTACGATGTGTTCGTGCGTTGTTTCGAGAAGGGCGTGCTCACGCGCTATACCGGCGATATTCTCGCGTTCTCGCCGCCGTTGATCGTCGATGACGCGCAGATCGACGAGATCTTTGGGACGGTGGCGGAGGTGTTGACGGAGACGACGTAGCGGGAGGTGGGGGGCGTGGGCACAAAAAAAGCCGACTTGTGGGGGTCGGGTTTCCGTATGCGAGTGTCTTAAACCGATGGTTCGGGTTCGACTTCAAGCGACTGACTAGTCGCAGCTAATCTTCTTGACGACCTCACCGGGGCCATAAACAAGCCGGCATTCTTTATAGGAAGCTGGCAGTTGCCTTGTAAGCACGATGCCAGTGCCTTCATATCGACACCCGAGCCAGATCGGGACGCCGCTTGATCGAAAGCGCCACCGGGCTATTCGCTCGTGGCCCGACAATGCGGTGTCGCTAGTCGGGGCGATGCTTGCGTTCTTTTTCGGATCGTCATCGAAGAATGTTATCCCCTGCAAAAAGCGAGGCGACGTATCCATCTGGGGCGTCCATTCTTGGGATATTGGTTGATTCAATGACTCATTGACTGAAATTGATGTCAAGCACGCCAATTCTGTTGCGCAAGCCTGATTCGTGAGAAAGAGGCCAAGTGACGCGATCACCGCCACTACCGGGAGATTTGATTTCACCATTCGATCACCGAGAAAGCATTCGCATTGTTGCCCAAGCCTCCGGAATGGGGATGCCAATAAATTGTTCGCCGGCGTACCTGATTCTGGCTGTTCCACTGATCCATGACGTGAATACCAGTGGCGTCCTGTCCGAGATAGATAGCCGCGTGCTTGCCGGTACTTCCGTGGTGCGGATACCTGCCGCCCACAAACGTGGCAATGGCGGTTCCCGACGGGATCGGGTCTGTTTGACCGGGGGCTATCCTCACGATTTTCGTACCCTCGCGCCACACCGCTGTATTGGGTGCGTTCATGGTTTGCCGAATGAACTCAACGCACTCCGTATGACCTTTCGCATTGGGAAAGCGTTTCCCGCTGTAGATCGCCGCGTTAGCTAATACGTGACTCATATCGATTGACCTTTAACTATGAAGGTTCAAAGCCTACCCGCGAAACGCCCATCGTCCATTTGGGCATAGTCTGAAAAGATGTGGCGGGGGCGGCAGTATGTCCTGAGTGATCTTTTCTGCCTGCTCGTGAGATACAAGCGCGGGTTTGGAGTCGGCCAGCTACGGATCCATCCGATAATTGTCCTCACGTCGCTGACGGAAAATGAATGCTTCGGCGACAGCAATACGCGTGAGACAACGTTTTGCTCTGCGAAGTCCAGCATCCGCAGGGAAATCACCTGCTTGAAAAGCAGAACCTCAATTTCACCGTTGACGCGCTTAAAGCCAAGCTCGAACTCGCGCTCGTCGCGACGATGCTCAATCCGAAAGAGCTCTGCATCGTGGAAGCTTGGGAAATTCTGGATATCCCGCACGTTTGCGTAATTTGATTCTTCCATTTCATTTCATCGCGTCATGCCGGCACAGTCGAATGATTCGGGAGCGACTGTCCCGCCTTCAATCACCAAATGTTTCGCGTCGCGCTTCGACCCGAAGAACCGCCAGTTCTCGTGATCCGATGTTACGTCCGGCGCGACAATCAAACGCAACGCTTGCGACAAAGACACGACCAGGCAGCAGTCAGAGTTGGCCGATATGCTCTCGACGATGATGGGTGCATTTCGCGCTAACCATTGCCGCAGACGCAGCGCAAATGCGTTAGCCTCCTCGTCGGGACCCCTGAGAGACTCTTCGGTTGCGATGACTTTGCCCGCCTCGCTCAGCGTCCAGGCGCACTGAATATGAAGAGCCCATGCGCTGACCTGCCTGGGCAAACCATAAAAGTTTTTCTCTTCGTGCTTCGGGCCAAAACCCAAGGTAAGCATATCCGCTGCACGACTGACGCTGCTCCATTCCAAGCCGCGAAGTGCTGACAAGCGGCGCTCGATTTCTCTCTGATCGTTAGAGGGTGTTAGGCACTTTCTGTCGGACCTGGTATCCTGGCAGGATGAAGAAACGCAGACCCTATCCAACGGATGTATCGGATGAAGAGTGGTATTTCGCCGCTCCGTACCTGACCTTGATGAACAAGGACGCGAGCTAGCGTCAAGACTGGTGTATAGGCAACTTGATGAGCAGGGACTTCAGGCGGCGAGTTTCTGCTGAACCGGTTGATCGTCTTTCACCGGTTCGCCATCCCTGAAGGCAATGCCTTCCAGCAACA
>NZ_VZQQ01000086.1 GCF_014397785.1 Paraburkholderia podalyriae | reverse complement strand
GTCTGCCAGCTTGACGAGTTCAGGATCGGGTTTTTCTCTTTTGTTGCGTTTCGCTACGGTCATCTGTGCTCCTGTTGCTGACAGTTTCCTGCCAAATGACCGTTTACACAAAAATTTTTACACCCTCGATGATCTGGCTCAGACCGGGCGTGGCAGATGGATTTGCGTTCAAGAAGCGTGCTCCCGTCGTTCGCTTGAAGTCCGACCTGCTTTTCTGCTTCGTTGATGATGATCTTCTCTTCGTTGATACGCGCTCTGCCATTCGGGGCATGCTCGCGGCAGCACTCGCAGATAAGACGCGGCGACGCCGCAATTTTTCTAATGTACGGGCCCGTCGGCCCTCCGGCAAAGTCTATCGGGCCTGCCGGATTGGCGCAGCAAATCTCGCCGATCACCCTTTGCTTGTTCGCTGCCGCGATTAGCGTGCGGCGTACCTATCCTGGCGTAAAAGCGCAGCGCCGCAAACCCAGCCGTACGAGAGCCCCTTTCCGGCCACCCGAACCGCCTCTTGTGAAACTGCGCCGGCGCTTTTTCCATTCCCGGAGTGATCGTAGAAAGCTTACTGGCAATCGGCAAAGTCTTTAGACATTCCCACGCGCCGGCGGCAAGGGTGTTTGCCACAACTTCCACGATGCACCCAAAAAATAGATGCGCAGTACGTATCGTCGACGACGCGTCGAGACGTTCTCCTAGCCGTTTCGCGTTGCTAACCATCGCCAAACCATAGTAGAGAAGCGACAAAAGACGGCACCCGCGCAGTTTCTCTGACAATCTTGATCTTACAACCGTCATTCATAAAAACAGTCCACGTCGACCCAATCGGATCGTAACGGCAGGATGCTTCGTCGGGAATTCTGCATCAACCAGACCATAAGTTTGGAATCCATATGTAAGCGCGAACTGCGGTGGGCACGCCAACCCGTCCATGAAAAACGGTGATCACACGGGATCAAAGCAGGCGAATTCTGACGCGGAGGCGCCCATGAATGCGACCAACGGCGAAAATTCGAGTTTGAACTTGAGAGACGATATCGCCCGCTGCGAGCTCTGCATCTCGCTCGCAGCACGCGCAGGCGTGCGAATTCCCGAAAACATCCTGCGCGCCGCGAAGAAAGCACGCGCGGATCGGGAGCAAGGCGAGCTTAGCCCCGAAAGAGAGTCCGAGTTCTATCATGCGATGGCGTATATCGTGGCGAAAGCACCCTATCCCACCGCGAAAGTCGCGGACGATCTGAAACGGTGCTCGGAGGTTGTGTCGCACGCAGGACTCAACGGCAAGAAGCTCGCGCAATCGGATGTCGATGCGCTCGCCGCCGCGCGCCAGGCGCAAAGAGATTTCACGTGGTCTCCCACGGTCGAAGTGCCGTTCTATGATGCGATGAGCCGAATCACCGAAGCGGTCGCGCCGGTCGTCGGTGAAACGGTCGGTGACGAAGCGCGCAAAGGCGCGCGCAAAGCGATCAGGAATTATTCGTTCTCCGCGGCGGCGCTCACTTTGCTCGTGCTCGCGCTTTCGTGCCTTCTGTTCGCGATCAAGGAGATATCGGACGATATCAAGGTCGGGATCCAGAGCAACGACCCGATCGCCCTCATGATGCACAATCAGTTGCAGGCTTATGACGCAGCGATCAAGAAGGCGAACGAGAATCCTACGCACGACGCACTGGCGCAGGTGCAGAATTCGCCCGAAGCAGATGCGATCAAGGAAACTCTGCAGAAATTCGCGACGAACAACCGTCAACTCTATTCCGACATTCAACGAACGGGGACCATCAGCAAGCTTTTCTTCTCGGTGCCGAATGCGGTTGGGGAGTGGCTCTATAGGCGCCTCGGCAAAGATTGGGGAGACGGCTGGGGCATGGTGAGAGCACAATATGCGAATCCGAAGAATTGCCGCAACGCGGCCATCGGAGGGTCTGCCCCGTCCGCCAATTGGGAGTGCTCGACTGATTCCATGCGCGCCGCACTGGAGATCGATATACCATTGTTCAACATCGGACTCTCGCCCGACAAGAAAACGGTGATTCCCGAAGACACGGTGAATCAGGGCTTTCAAAAAATCGCCGTCTACCAACAGATTCGCGCGACGGCGAAGTATGCGCAGGACAATATCCTGACCTTGGTCGGAATGACGACGGGTTTCGTGCTGCCGATCCTGTACGCATGGCTCGGCGCTAACGCCGCGATCCTGCGCAAGCTGCGCGACGACACCGCCGCGTGCCTCTTTCATCCAGAATATTCAAAAGTCGCCAATCGTTCGCATGTAATCACTGCCGTGATCGTCGGCATCTCCATCGGACTATTCAGCGACATCGTGCAGGAGGGAAAGACGCTGTCTCCACTGGCAATCGCGTTCATCGCCGGCTACGCATCGGACAGGTTCTTCCAGTTCCTGGATCGCCTCGTGGCGACGCTGTTTCCGTCGGACGCAAGCCAGGGCCAGCAGCTGTCACAGCATGGGGGCGAAAGCCAACCGCGCGAGGAAGTCACGCGGCAACCCGCGCCGTCTTGAGCAAATTCACGCAGACCGCGCTGATGGCTGCTGTGTAACCCGGGCCGGCATCCGATCAGCGCCGCTATTTGCCGGCACGCCGTCCATCGGGCGTTTCATAGACGGCAGGCATGGGCAAATCGGATGCCTCTATGCGCCGATCGCTTGTGGTGTTTGGGTGCGTTGGGGCTGCACGTTGCACTGTACGGTTGCGAGCAGGCTCAGGAGTATGTGCCGCTCGACTCACGCTTTGCCTCAGTTCTCACGCGGAGACGATGCGGAAAGACCGGGCAGATTCTTGCCCGACACGGCTCTTACGTGCGAGCTAAATCGAATGAACAGGAGGCACTTATGTTGGCAACGAAAGTCGGGCTCGTCGACACGACGGGTACAGTCGATACTGAAACGATGGCCGCGGTGGCTGCGGCATTGAATGTGCAGGTGACACGGGATTTGCCGAAATTCTGGCCGGTCAGTGCCTCGGTCTCATATCTGGCCAATCCCAAAAAGATCCCCCAGGGCGTATGGCCCGTCCAACTGGTCAAGAGCCTGCCTCCGGACGAAGGGGGCTTTCATATGACTCGCCATAACCAGCCCTACGCGAAAGTCATTGTCACGCCTGGCAGCGAAGAATGGGCAGTCGATGCAAGTCACGAAACCATAGAAATGCTTATCGACCCGAATGGTAATCGGCTACAGACCTCGAACTCGATCGAAATCGCAAACGACAAGATCCAGGATGGCACGGGTCGATTCGAATATCTGGTTGAGGCCTGCGATCCGTGTGAAGCCGACGCTTACACCTACATGATTGATGGCATAGCGGTGTCCGACTTCATTACGCCGCACTTTTATGACCCCAAGGTCGCCCCGGACGCCCGGTACAGCTTTACGGGAGCAGTCGAGCGTCCGAGACAGATTTTGCCGGGCGGCTACATCAGCTGGGTGGACCCGGCGACCAACGAGATGCAGCAGATACTCTGGGTTGATCCGAACCAACCACCCGTCCTGCACAATCTCGGACCGGCAACGGGAGGGAGTTTGCGTCTTTTCATCGAGTCCCAGACCTATCATAAGAGCCATGAGAAACGTCTGGCGCTGAAGCCGGAGGTCAAAGCAAAAAGAGCCGCCTATCAGGAAGCGCTAGCCGCCGCAGCCAAGGCGCGCGCCGATCACTATAAGTGAAGACATGCAGGCATCTCTCTGAACCGCTCTCATAGAACGCCGAAGGCGAGGAACCGTAACGATTTGCCGCTCTTTTTTCCACGAGTTCCTCGCCTTGACGTACCGGTTGTCACGGTTCTGGCGTCAGCGGTCGCTTCGGGGCGGCGCCTACGCCTGAATGCCGCACAAGCCACAACCTGTGAGCTCGAAGCACTCGCCGACGGATAGGTCGGCGACTGGTCCGCCAAGGGCGCCGCCACGTCA
Source organism: Paraburkholderia podalyriae (assembly GCF_014397785.1). Lineage (GTDB taxonomy): Bacteria > Pseudomonadota > Gammaproteobacteria > Burkholderiales > Burkholderiaceae > Paraburkholderia > Paraburkholderia podalyriae. Next base: position 17,135 of record NZ_VZQQ01000086.1, on the reverse strand, counting down.
TGCTTTGCGCGAGCAACGTCATAAGGGTGAGCCCCTTACCACGGTGCGGGACAGATCTGCGTTCTCCGGCAAGGCGCGGACCATTGCGACATGTCCGTCTCTTGCGCGCATGGCCAGGCGCCCGAGAGGAGCCTAAACAGGATCGCACCGACCGATAGTCCGCATAACGCAAGCGTCGCGCTACTGACGCCGTCGGCTATTACATCATTCAGTACGACGCCAGCCCCAAGGTTGTCGAGACTGAGCACTGCCGGCACCACATTGATCCACAATCGATAACGGCGCGCAGCGAGTCCGAGCAGCGCTGCACAACATAGCCAGACCACCACGGTCGCAGACGCAGGCAGCATGGGGCCAAACGCAACGCTCATGACCGATGCACAGGCATCCCACAGACCAAACGCAAGTGCGAGTTTGAGCCTCGTGCTCCAGGCCAGCGATGTCACGCCAATGACGATGCAACAGACAGCGCTGTCGAGTCCGAGGACGAAGATCGACGCAGGGTTGTTCATGATTCGCTCCCGAGAACGTGTACAACGGCACGATGTTCAGTCAAGCCAGGGTCAGGACCAGCAGCTCGCCGCCGTATGTCGGCACCAGCACCCGGCCGTCGACTGCGATAGGCCGGTTGAACTTCGGGTGTAGCAGATTCCAGTTCCAGTCCTGCGAGTCCCATAGCGGTACGAGCTGCCCGCTGCCATCAGCGTAGCGCCCGAAGTTTTCGGCATCGTAGGCGAGCAGGCGCGAGTTCGTAATCGTCGTATTGGCATTCCCGTAAGGCACCATCGCCCAGACGATGCCCGCTTCGCCGCCGTTGGCTGACAACACAATGCTCCATCCCGGCATACCCCCATAAGGATCCGTGCACTGCGCCGACGCATAGACTTCGCTGCATGCGAGGTACACCGACAACTTGTCTGGATTCAGTTGCCATGCGCGCAAGTTGCCGTTCTCGCCGCCGCAATAGTGCATCCATCCGCGCGTGGCTGATTTCCATACGACCGGCGTGCCGTGCAGATGGTGACTGCGGTGCGCAGCATACACGTTGAGCGCGGCCGGATCGGTGGGCGCCGGGTTGATCGAAGGATCGTAGTAGGTATAGAGAATGGGCGGAGCGGCCAGTTTCGCAAAATTCGCTGCCACATGAGCCGACGCGAGATCGGCCTGACTCGTATTGCCGGGCTGATCGAGACGGACCGTGTAAAGAATGCCATCCTTGCCGGAAACGAGCGCGACGCCGAGTTCCTCGATGAGCACAATGCCGGATGCACCCAGATCCTGATCGCTCCACGTCTCGTCCATAGCCTCCATCCCGAGGCTCGCCAGATAGGGTCCCACGCGAAAATTTGACGGCATGCGCCTGGGCAACAGGGCGGCGACAGCTTCGCCGCCCGGGTTCTTGCCCATGCGCCCATCATCCGTCCATGGGGTCCACCACCCGGTCACCTCGAACGTGCCGTTCCCCTTGTTTGCAGCCGGCGATAGATAGCGAAGGCGCACTACACTCTCGCCGAAATCGACGATGCCGTCGAACTCCCCATTGCCCGTGACGATCCAGATGGAGCCGTCGCTTTGAATGGCCGGTCCCGATCCGCTCATCCAGATCCCTCCTCCGCTCCCACGCGCCGTGGAGCACCAGGCGGCCGTCTGCTTCCAGGTGTGCGTATCTACCGCGATCAGCCAGCCGCGCGCTTCTTCGTCGGTTTCGGCAACGGTGCCGAAAGGTACGAGCACCGTGCCATCGACCAGCGCAAGCGCGGCGCGTTGCTTTCGTTCCCGCGACTTGAACTGGAGCGGACGCAGGTCATGGCCGGCGTCGAACGTCACGCCCTCGAAAGCAATTGGGGAATGCGTCTGCTGACCGGTCGCGATATCGAGCGATGCGAGGTAGTGCTGTCCATCGGCCCAGTTTCCATTTTCGCTCGACCAGTAGCACACGTAGAGGCGGTTCGTCGAGAGATCGATGACGGGCGTCGACAGAATGCCCCAGAGCACGTTGATCGGGTGCTCGTCGATTGCTGGTGCCTCGTTGATCGGCGTGCCGAGATGGGTCTTCCAGAGTTGCGCCCCTGTATCGGCATCCCAGGCGTAAACGTAGTTTCCCATCGTTGCCTGGAAGATCGTGTCGTGCGTGCCGCCTGCAATATGCGCGCCGGCGACATAGAGCGGCTGTGCTTCGTGCCGCGGATCGTCCGGCGTTTTAAGCACGTGCGCCTGCTTGATGCCACGCGAGCGCACTGCCTCAGGCGTCAGGATGCTCTCGTCAAGTTGTGCTCCCGTGCGGGCACCGTCGAACGATCGGGTCGTAACGGAGACATTCATGGCCGACTCTCCTCCATATGTTGCGCGCCCTGATAGGTGACTTTGAGTTCATAGGGCACCATACCTGCAAGCCCCGAGGCGTGCGCACTCAGTGTGTGCCATCCCTGCTGGCCGGTGATCGCCACGAGCGCCGCCGCAGGGTCGCCATGGTGGATAGTCTTGCTCGCGATCACGCCGCCATCGGGCGCGGCAATTTCGAGCGCTATCGAAGCGCCTTGCACCCACGCTGCCCCGTTCGGTTCGAGAACCGCGTGTATCGGGCTGCGCAACCCGGCATAGACCCGCGATGCGTTCACTGCGCCGTTTCTTAGAGCAGGTATATCGAGATCTTCAGCTCCAAAAAAAGTTTGTGACGTCGCGCGCGGCTGGAACTGAAACCCAGCGTCAAATCCCGACCGTGAAAACACAAGATAGCTTTGTCCCGAAAGATGCGCGTTGGACGGGATCGCGAAGCTCGCGCGACCCTGCGCATCGGTTTGAATGTCCGGATGCTTTCCCGTGTATTCGTGCAAGCTCACGTTTGCGTCAAACGCAGTTTCGCAAACAATTGTGTGCCCGCTCCTCGGGTCAAAATTGAGCGCTGTGAGCAGGCCGGGATAGCCCGTGCGTTCGAGCACGATTACATGACCGTCCAGATGCCTCGTGACCGTATTCCCGAACGCAAGCTTCTCGTGGATCCAGATCAGGTTGTCGATCCATGGCTTGAGACCATAGGCACCAGGCCACACGTCATTGCCGAAATAGTCCTTGCCATAGACGAACGGGTAGCCCTCTGTGGTCAGCAGAAACGCGTAGGCGAGCATCTTGTTGGAAATGATCTGCTCGCCCGGCGTCGTATCTGTATCAGGGTTATCGACGAAGGTGCAGGCAAGAAAAGGATTGCGGCTCGCGTAGCCCGCGCCGTCGAGCGCCGCAACGTTTGCACCGTCACACGCGGCCTGAAGAGCCCAATGCAGCGCGAAATCCGCGACCAGCGAGCGTGACCGCATCGGCGGTTGCGTTACCCAGGCGTCGAGCAACGCAGGATTGCCATCGAAGTATTCTGCGTAAGCGAACTTCGATGCCATCGGCCCCGAATGCATAAACTGCGACACGAACGGTGCCCACGTGCCTTTTACGTCGTCGAATCGCATGCCGTCCGCGTCCGTGGTTCGGAAGAGCCAGTCCCCGAAGTCGAGCGCATCATTGATTGTGTAGCCGGGCGGCTCGCAATTCTGATAGACCTTCTCCCTGCCGAAAGGGAAATCGTCCTTAGGTGCGGGTACGGCGTCTTCGGGACGAAACGGTGGGATGGGATCGTGGTTCCCGGTGCCGCCGCGAAAGCACCCCGGCTCCATCCGCCCACGACCGTTCAAGGTATGACGATCCGCGCCCAGATAGCGAAAAGTACCGGGGCCACCGTTTTCACCCATGAGTTGGTGAAGAACGATATCAAAGTACACATCCAGACCGACGGCATGACAGCATGCGATCATCCGGCGCAACGCGTCGGCGCCTCCATAGCGGGTCGAAATGCTTCCCTGCTGGGGTTTAACTCCAAGATCGCGCGGGTCGAAAACGCCGTAGCCATCGCATCCGGCGCCTTCGCCGCCTTGCGCCTTGCTCGCGGGAGGCAGTTGGAGGGCGGTGAAACCGGTTCGACGCAGGTTCGCTGCCGCGCTTGCGAGAAAGTCCCAAAGCCAGGGTACACCCGGTTCAGTGCTCGGCGCGGGAACCGTGACTTTCTCGCCGCCTTTCACGAAACGGCCCCAAGCGATGAGTGCCACGCCCATAATGATTCTCCTGCAGGCACGCTGGTGCGCTTCAGCCATTGATCACGGCGTTTGGCAGAAACGTCCTTTGCGTTGGCTGAGCGCGGCCAGACCGACCCGGCCCCATAAGCAACAGTGCGACGATCATCAGGATTAGTCGCCTGACGTTCGCGACATAGTCACAGCGCGCCCAGACACAAGATATCCATCAATGATCGACTTTCATGCCGATTGTTCTGTGAAATGTTCAGTACGGCGTGCGGCTCGAACGTTTGCGATACTTGATGGCGCCGGCTATGGCCTTGTGCTCAGTCTTGACTTTTGCCTTGATCGCCTCGACATGCGCCTGCGCATTTCCATAGAACGACGCAAGATCTCCTTTCATGGCCGTTCGCGACGCGTTGTCGAGATAAACCATATGGCCCGACGGATAATTACTGAACTTCAGATTGCTCTCGATCTGCGCGCTGTCGAGCGGCATGTTCTGGAAATTGATCAGGGTCTGGAAGAATGGCGTCACCGCATCGTGGTATCCATTCGCAGAAAACACCCTCAGGTAAGGATTGACGGCCATCGCAGCAGCCAGGTCTCCAGCGGTATAGAGACCAGCGCCACCCCTTTGCGCTCCCGTTGGATCGACATGGCTGAAATCCCAGTTTTCGAAAGCCAGATCATTCAGGTCCATGAACGGAGAAACGGATGTGTATTGCAATTCGTCGTTGAGGTACAGGTTCCACATCGCCGTGTAGACGCCACTCACCGCTGCCATTGTCGGGTCGTTGCCGCCGGAGGCGGGCGCGATGAACTCCGCAATGCCGGTGTCTTCGCCCGTCACGCGACCGTCATAAGCGCCGACGACCAACCCTTCGTCCAGCATAAGGCTCGTCAGGAACGCCGAACCGTTTCCCATTGATGGATTGAGCTTCCAGTATTTCAGGACCATTGCCGGAATGCCGAGCATGTCGCTCATCGTCTGAAGGACGTCAGGTGCGACATTGGGGAAGGCGTTCAACGCATCAACATACGGCCCCGTCGCGAATGCCTCCACTTGCTCCATGAAGCCGGGCAGATCCGCCGGAGCGGGTGACATGGTTACTTTCTTGTGGAACCATGCATCGGCCGCATAGGTCGGCAAGATGCCAATCGGGTTGCCTGCCTGCGAATAATCGAGAATCGAAGACTGCAGCACGATCCCGTTCAGATCGACGCCGTCCTCGTGCAGCATCCACGTGAGCACACAGGTACGTGGTGTCCCATATGATTCGCCGAACAGGTACTTTGGAGAGTTCCACCTGTTGAAGACAGTCAGATAACGCTTGATGAACTGCTTGATACAGCCTGCATCCTCATCGACGCCCCAGAAATCCTTATTGGTGTGTGGCTCGATCGCGGTCGAGTAGCCCGTGCCAACGGGATCGATAAACACGAGATCCGTGAGATCAAGCAGACTGTCCGGATTATCTTCGAGCGTGTATGGCGCCGGTGGCGTGAACTCCGGCATGCTCGTTTTAATCCGCCTCGGCCCGAAAGAACCTAACAGCAGAAAAACCGATGACGAGCCCGGTCCGCCGTTATAGAAAAATGTCACAGGTCGCGTGGATGGCGTCGCATCGTCGGCGGTAAACGACACGTAGAACAGTTTCGCGCCCGACCGTGAGCTGTAGGTATCGGTCGTCACAAGGTGACCGGCTCGCGCCGTGTACGCAATCGACTTTCCGTTGACATTCAGTGTGTGGTGAGTGACCGCGGCATTTTCAGTGGCATCGCTGATCGAATCGTCTGGACCGTACCCGTAAGGGGTGGCGTCCGCAAGGGGTTCATCGGGAACGACTTCCTTCTTTGCAACTGTGCTCATCGCAGATCTCCATATTCATTGCCGAGGTGTGCTCGCTTTGGGCCAGGAGCGAAAAACGGGCGCACGAACACACACCGGGTTATCGACACGATTGAGTCGGAACCCTTTCGTGCTTCATCCGTGACACGACGTGCGTTGAGCGATGCGAAGGGTTCTCACCCCAATCGCCGCGATTCGTGAATCGCCGATTGCGAAGTTGCCGGTCAGGTAAACGTCGGACGATCCGGATTCAATTTTTTGAAGTTTTTTCTGCGGGAATGTCGCGAAGTATAGGAAAGCGCGCCTCGATTCCAAGGAAATTTTTTATCACCTTGCGAGCGACACTTAACGCACACGACGCCCTATTCCTTCAGATGACGTGCAACATGGCAAACAGGAAGCGATCTCATTGTTGCGATGGCGCCAGCCGGGCATGCCAATCGCGCGCCGGACAAGATCGCGAGGGTCATGACGAAGGCTTTTCTGGGCCCGTTTTGGACGTTGATCGGGACGTCATCTCAACGACAGCTTTCCAACGCGAGTCATCCGCGATTTCGAGCTGGCGGACCGGTGAGGCTTCGGAGTTCTGCGCCACCGATGATAGTGGCATCATTGGCTCCCGGGTTTCGGAATTCACCTTTGTTTTGTCGGATATTCGCCTGGCACCGGCGAATATCGTTAACTACACTATTTTCTGCCGTGCAACTTTAACGTGCGGTCGACTCGCAAAATCCGCATCCGGCCCAGCTTTCTCACAACGGTCACAGCTTGGCGAACTCGTCCATGGTGGCTCCGATCTTCGTTGAGGCAGCCGATGGCTTCGGGGAGTATCGTGTGCCATAAATCTTCAGTGAGTTCGGAGAACAACTGGATCTCTAGCGGTTCTTCCGATTTTGCACACCGGAAGATCGATGTCTTTGACCCCGAGGGTATTGTCAACTTGTTAGCCGTCGTGCGGCCCAACATTCAGTACATAAGGATAGCTAACCTATGCGGAAAGTCGCTCCACCATCGGAGCGCCCGTCACGGTTTCCCAAGCCTCGAAGGCCTGGATGCGTAGCGCCCGCTTTGGCGTGGCGTCGGTGTGGTAACGGCAATGCGAGAACAGATTGGCTACCTGATCGTGGACCGAAGCGAAACGTTGCAGGTGACGCGCCGACTTGAAGCGGCGCATTACCTTCTCGCGCACCCGGGTCGGCTGGTGCGAGTTTTCCGCCCGGTTGTTCAGCCCCTTGTGCTGGCGGTGGTCGACGTTGATCCCCAGATCCCGGTTCGCCGCCGCGTAGTTCCTGAGTTTGTCGGTGATCAGTACACGTGGGGCGCGCCCGTGCTTCCTGAGCAACTTGCGCATCAGGCGCCTGGCCGCGTGCCGGTCGCGCCGGCTTTGCACCAGCACATCGAGCACCGCGCCATGCTGGTCCACTGCCCGCCAAAGCCAGTGTTTCTTCCCGTTGATCGGAACGACCACTTCATCAAGGTGCCACTTGTCGCCCCCGGCCAGGGCGGTGGACCGGACACGCCGGGCAATGCCCAGGCTGAACTTCACCGCCCAGCGCCGCACCGTCTCATACGTGAGTTCAATGCCGCGCGCGGCCAGCAACTCCTCGACCATGCGCAGGCTCAGCGGGAACCGGTAGTACAACCAAACCGCGTAGCTGATCACGTCGGGCGGGAAGCGATAGCCCGCATAGGAAATGGTGTCGGTGGCCGACGCGCGCTGCGGCAATGTATCTCGTTTCATACCTGAGATTGTCACCGCATCTCCCTCAACCTGCAAACAACGTGACAATACCGCTTTCATGGCGAGCGTCACATCAGGCGCAAAACCGAGCGTGGTTACCTGCTCGTCGCTCAGATGCTTGATCACTTCTCCGGTCATCCGCTGACCTGTCTGTCGGGAAAGCAGGTTAATCGCCGCTGGTAGAGGACCCGGTCAACCTCATCACAGATCACCACCACACTGTTGTTCGAGTGCAAGTCGATTCCGCCAAACTTGTCCATGCTGACCTCCCGTGCATCAAGTCGGTTTGGACCTTGACTTTACGCTGGCCGTCGCTGCTGGACCGAAAGCAGGCCGGCTATATGATTATCAGTACCGGCGCGAGCCATGTTGCCGCCGACGAACACTCAAAATTTACCCACTCCGATCGTTTTCTGGTTGTAGCTCACGGCGAGGCCGATCACCAAGCGCTAGTGTTCGCGCGGTGTTTGTTTACGAACGATTCATGACAGCTTGGCACCGTCCCGCACTGCGTTTTTTGCATTGCGGGTAGGACCATGAGTTGGCGAACACGAGCGTTTCCGGCCCGACGTGGCCATGCCGTTGGATTGCGGACAACCGGTCGGTTGAAGAAGCGCGGAGATAACGTCGGCGGTGTCCGTCGGGCGGAGCACGCCGACGTCGGCATAGCCGCGACGGCTTGAGCGGTTCGCAGCAGCGTCGGAGGAGCGGTGCAAGGTCACATCTAGGATTGAAGGGCAACAAGGACGTCTAGCAGGGCAAGTGGTCCGCGCTCGAACCCGATGCGCGTAATGACTCTTTTCGAGGCTTGAACCAATGCGGCAGAACGGCTAATTTCACAGGAGAGCAACATGGCAAGCATCAAGGTTTCAGTGATCAATGCAAGCACGGTTTTGACCGACGACGAGGTCAAGGCTGCGCTGCCGGCGCTACAGACTCAGGTTCACCAGCATTTTGCGCCGGCCTGGGGAATCGACGCGGATCTCACCTTTGTGCCCAAAAGGGGCAAGCCTGCCGCGGGCTCCTGGTGGCTCACCATCCTCGACAACTCGGACCAGGCGGGCGCGCTCGGCTACCACGACGTGACCAACGAGGGGCTTCCGCTCGGCAAGGTCTTTGCCAAGACCGACCAGCAATACAACAGCAAGTGGACGGTGACTGCAAGCCACGAGTTGCTGGAGATGCTCGCGGACCCGGAAATCAACCTCACGGTGTTCGTGCAGCCTAGCGCGACGCAGGGCGTACTCTATGCGTATGAAGTCTGCGATGCCTGCGAGGCGGACCAGCTGGGCTACGACATCAACGGGGTAACGGTTACGGACTTCGTTTTTCCGTCGTGGTTCGAGGCGTTCCGTCCGGCGGGAAGCACGCAGTTCGACTACCGAAAGCATCTACAGAAGCCGGTTCCCGCGCTTATGCCTGGCGGTTACATCGGCGCTTTCGACGTGACATCGGGAGGCGGCTGGAATCAGCTCACGGCACAAGGCCACCCGTTGGCCTATCAGATGCGCGCGAAGGTCGGAACCCGCAGAGAGCGACGCAGGACGCCGCGCGACCAGTGGCTCAAGAGCGGCGTGGAATTCTGACACCTCCTGCCGGAATACGATGCGCCGCTCGCCGCAGCACGGGGCGCGGCCGAAGCGCGACACGTCCGCACGCGTGTGCGGGGGCCCATTTTGAACCGCTGCAAGACACAGTGTCGCGACGAGTGATGACAGTCGTGCCGATCCCGTCCTCGGCCACGATCGTCATTGGTCTTCAAGGCGATGTCTAGTCGAAGCGTTTGCGACGCAAAGTGGAGAGGACCTGCATTTGCAGATAACCGACGGATCTTCTGTGAGCGCAGTGAAGCGGTTCCATGCGCCAAAGTGTGCGGCGAGCTGTTTGCGATCGAGCGAGGCGCGTAATAGATGTAGCTTGGGCGCGAAGTGCTGCCGGATCGGGCAAGCTCGACAGGACGGCCTGCGTGCGTTCACGAATCCGGAAGCCACGCATCCGCCAGTTCTTTTAACGGAGCATTAGATGAACGACTTTCCTGCTGACTTTTCGAATCCTAGCACCCTGACCGGATTTGGCGGCGACCGCTCGAAGACGCAAGCGCAGCATCGGGCTTTACTTAAGAAGACCCCAGTCGTCCTTGTCCATGGCAACGCCGGTAACTCGGCCCACCCCAAGTGGGGCATGGTAACGATGAAGGGGTACCTGAAAGGCGAGGGCTATCAGGACTGCGAGATCTGGGCCATGGACTATCTGGGCGAGAACAACAGCGCCCAGGATATAAGCGACCCGCATCGCAACCACATTGAACAATTCGGCCTCTTCGTCGATGGGGTAAGGAATTATCTGGGTGTCAATAAACTGGACTTTATCGCGCACTCTCTCGGCTGCGGCATGGTCAACGCCTATCTGCGCGGCCTTCAAAGCAACGGCCAATGGGATAACAGTCAGCAGCGGCTGGAGGTCGCGAGTACATTTGTGTCGCTGGCCGGCGCCACCTATGGACTTGGCTCCGGCTCGATCAGCGAGTTCAAGACAGGCTCCGAGTTTGAGCAGCAGTCGCATGAGTTCAAAAACGCTTCCCAGGCTATCTTTGACGACTCGCCAGACGGCGAGAATATCGCAGCCGAACAAGAGGCTCCGGTGACCAGTTGGATCGCTGTCACGGAACTGGACAATGACGAAATCACCTACGTTGCCTTTATTGCGGCGGCCGATTTCGTCGACGTGCAGAACCCCGATACGGGACGCCGGGTAGGTGCCGACTTGAATAGGCGATTCAATCTCGGCAGCGGTCTCGATGGGCACGAAAAAATCATCAAAAGCCAAACCGTATTTGACGCTTTCAAGGCCTATTTGAACAAGAATCCTCCAGTTGCGCCGGCAAAGGTTACCGTAGACAAGGAAAGCGGCAGCTATGGGTCCGCGCTGCAGATTACGGTGACAGTTGCTCCGGTCACCGTAACGGCCCACTATACCGCAGAGCGCCTTACCAAGCAGTTCCAGGCAGGCTATATCAACCGCGCCGTGTCCGAGACGCACACCGGGACGCTGTCGAACGGGCAATCCCTAAACCTGTCGACTGATGGCATGTGGGAAGTGATGTTCGGGGCCGAGGGGGCCAACGACGTGCTGCGCACTTACGGGGTAGGCATTGTCCTGCCAGAGGTCAATATTCTTACCGACAATGCGACGCCGTTTATGAGCAGCCTGGACGTGGCCGCGTCCGCCACGCGCGGCGCCCCCTATTACAGCACGGATCGCCAGCACTGGATCGCTGGTTCCGTGGCAACGATTAACCGAACGGCCACAGTATCGTTTATCGCGAGCGATACGAATGGCATTGCCTCTGCCGTAGTGAGCCGCGCGTACGAGAAGCGTGTCGCGTGGACGGACAGCAAGACCGCGACCTTAACGGAGCATTTCATCGCGAGCCGGCTTTCCGTTGACGAGTATGTGTCGCGGGGGCTGCGGCTCGGCTTTAACGCCGTCATTACGCTCTACCTCGTGAATGGCAAGTGGGTACGTAATCCCGAGGTCCCGAGTATTACTACAGCAGCGCAACCGCTAGCTGCCCTCCCAGCCCGCGCCGCTATCTTGACCGCAGACAAGGCCAGCGGCGAATACGCGAGTGGTTTTGATGTGACGATCGCCGCAGCCAGCCCGGCGGGCAAATATGCCAAGGTCTACTACACGAAAGATGGCTCCGATCCTTCCGATTCGAAAAACACCAAGCGGGCGTCGTTCGACGCGCAGAAGACATTCAACATCGAGGACAACGGTCATCATTCGATCCTCTGCTATGCGGAGGACGGCACCGGCCACTGGGTGTTTGAATCGTTCGCTTGGTCGATCGGTGGCCAGCAATAATCCAGAGACAAGCATATCGCGATCTCGCGGCCGGACCTACGCCGGCCTGGTGCAGGTCAGGCCCCGCTCCTCGGGGAAATGGGAGTGAACAAAAGGTTCTGTTAACAGCCGGCATGAACAGTTTAGTGGAATTGACCTGCACTCGAACAACAGTGTGGTCGTGGTCAGCGATGACGCTGACCGGATCGTTTGCCAGCATCGACTACCGATCCGGTACAGATCCGGGCGGCGCTCGCGCTGTACCGCGAAGATCTGGTGGGGGTAGGTCCCCATGCATTGCGACATGCAGCGACATTCATGGACAGGAACTTGAGGTAAACAAATGAGCACACCCTCCTTCCCCAGCACCATTCTGATCATTCGCCATGGTGAAAAACCGGGCGATTCCGCGACGGACAGCCCGGCAGACGGGATCGATCTGTCCGCGCGGGGTTACGAGCGAGCAGCGGCGCTGGCACCATACGTCATCGCGACGTTCGGCGCGCCCGCCTTTCTCTTTGCGACCCAGGCGTCGAAACACAGCAATCGTCCCATTGAGACAATCACACCCTTGTCCCACGCGTTAGAGCTGCCGATCAACTCCGAATATGCCGACGCCGACTATGCAGCGCTCGCAAGCGCAATTCTCGGGGGTGGAACATACGCGGGGAAGCTCGGGTTCATTTGCTGGCACCACGGCACCATCCCTGCGTTGACTCAGGCATTGGGTGGTCAGCCGCCGGTCGCCCCTTGGCCTGGATCTGTCTTCGACCGTGTCTGGCAGCTGAGCTATCCGCCGGGTGCTGGGGGCGGACAGCTGCTCCCTGTTGCCAATCTTGCTCAAAAGCTTATGTTTGGCGATGAGAGTGTTTGAACGGTAATCGTTCGACGGCGCTTGTAGTTATCCACATCGTAACGGTTCTCATCTACAAGAAAGCAGCGGTCAACTCGATGAAGGGGATGTGATATGAAGCGGTCGCATATAGCAATACCCATCGCCAGCTTGACGCTGGTTTCCAATCTCGTCTTTGCCTGCGGCGCAGAGCGCTGGCCTGTGAAGACAGTAACGGACAAGGACAAGGAGGCCATCGTTGCGACGAGTGTCCCGGCAACGGTGAATCAGCTGTCCCAGATTCCTGCCCCCATCGATCCCTCAATCAAGCGCGATACCCGCTATGCTCCGACCGAGCTCGCAGTATACGAAATCACCGCCAGGATGACATTTATTAAGGTCGAGACCGACGAGGACTATCACGTCGTTCTCAAAGACGAGAAGGGCAACTCGATGATCGTCGAGTCCGTCTCACCTAACTGCGCACAGGGCAGTCGGTTCGAAAACGAAATCAAAGCCGTTCGAGAAACCATTGACAAGTCTGTCGGCACACTCGACAAACCCAAGACTGTGAGCAGGATGGTGACAGTGACCGGAGTCGGGTTCTTCGATCGCATACACGGGCAAACTGGTGTCGCGTCTAACGGCATTGAACTGCATCCGATCATCGGTATCATCTTCCACGATGCCACATCGCACATGGAGTTGCGCAATAAGGTGCAGTCGCGGACAGAGAAGGAGTAGCCGTTATGCAAGACGGCCCCGGCGTCGCAAGGCGGCTTCTTTGTGGATCCGGCGGGTCAGGCCCGGTACGTCAAGGTGCCAAAGTTGACCACGGTCACGAGAAACGAGGTGCTCGCCGCGAAGCTGTATCAGGCGGCCGGTGTGTGTCGGACCTTACGACGATCCGCGCATCCGCTGGCAGCGACCACTTTTCCGTCAACTGGTTGCGCGTTTCGAGCAGGCTCGGCGGTTCCGTCGCAATAGCGGCGGCTGGTATGCTGGGGGACCTTACAGAATGATGTGAACGACAATGAAAGCGCTCAGTCCGACGGTAGCCAAGGTCCTGAAGCGGTTGCACTATCCGCTTGAGATCATGTTGGTGTGCGTGCGTTGGTACGTGGCCTACCCGCTGAGCTTGCGCAATCTCGAAGAGATGATGGCCGAACGCGGGATCGCGGTCGATCATTCGACCGTTCACCGGTGGGCCATCAAGCTTCTGCCGGTGCTTGAAAAGGCGTTCCGCCGCTGCAAGCGCCCGGTCGGCAAGAGCTGGCGTGTCGACGAGACCTACATCAAAGTCAAGGGGCAATGGACCTATCTGTACCGCGCCGTCGACAAGGCCGGCAACACGGTTGACTTCCTGCTGCGAGCCAGGCGGGACAAGGAAGCGGCCCGACGGTACTTCGAGAAGGCCATCGACCAGAATGGCGCGCCCGAAACCGTAACCATCGACAAGAGTGGTGCCAATCTGGCCGGGCTGCACGCCGTGAACGCCGAGCGCGAGACGCCCATCAAGATCCGCCAAGTCAAGTATCTCAACAACATCGTGGAACAAGACCATCGGGCGATCAAGCGCCGTACCCGACCCATGTTGGGATTCAAGATATTTCGTTGTGCGCGCATCTTGTTAAGCGGCATTGAACTTATGCATATGATCGCCAAGGGGCAGATGAAAGACTGCGGCATCGGACAGGCTCCCGCGGAGCAGTTCTACTCGTTAGCACTATAAGTAGTCCTCAGCATGCCGGCCATTGTTCAACGCACTTTTCTTATTGCGACAGAACCTATATAGCGGCCAGATAATCCTGTGGAAAGCCGCCATTCAACGTTTAAGCGTGGCCCGAGGCCCGTCAGGGCCGATAGACATGCCTGCGACGAAGTGTGGGCGCCAATTCCCGTTGAACCTCTAGGCGCCAATTTTATAAGGGCGGGTCATGACCTCAAGCAAATGACCGTCAGGATCGTCGAAATACACTCCCCGGCCACCGTTGTGCAGATAGGTTTCGCCGGCACGTTGTTTGCCAGGGTCGGCCCAGTACCGAAGCCCTCGGTCACGAATACGAGAGAAGACCTGTTCGAATTCGTCTTCACTGGTCAGAAACGCGTAATGCTGCATGGAAATCGCGCTGTCGCTTTCGAAGAAGTCGAGCGAGACGTCATTTGCGAGCCGAACGACCAACATCTGCCCAAACTCGATAGGACTCGGCAGCCCTAGGATGTCCATGAGGAACTTTGTCGATTTCTGCTTATCGCGACACCAAACGATAGTGTGGTTTAGCTGTACGCTCACGTTTCGACCCTCACTGGTTGTGACCGAATATGCCCTTCTGCCCAAGAACGGCTTCTTTTCTCGCCATGGATACAACATAGCCGACGCCTGATGGCATTCAAATGAATTGAAACTACGACCGGCAGCTGATGGCCGAACCCGGTCCCATGACGAACTTCCGTAGACGACCCAGAGCTACCCATTTCCGAAAGCGGCCGTTCAACGTTCGAGGATATGGGCCACGAAGAACCGTCTTCCTGCGAGCCTTGTGTCTGAGCATAAGCCAACCACCAGGCGGCGGCCCAGGCCGCGCGCAACCCGTTTCGATAACCATCACAAAAGTGCAGCCGTGCTATTTGAATTCAGGTCTTGGAATAGCTGCCCTGGTGTTTCGGCAGTGCGTCAGATACATGAACCCACGGCAACTTCCTTGATGTCCAAGTGTGATGCTCGGGAGGAACCAGGTCCGGCACGTCGAGACTGCATGTCGTGATGTCAATCTCGTCGGGGAAATCGTCGTGTTGATAAGTCAATTGCGTGCCACAGTCCGGGCAGAAAGTTCGCAAAACCGCTTTACTGCTTGCGAAGCTCCTTGGTTCGCCATGGACGAACCGAAACTCGGATCGCTTGACGCTAAACCAGGCGACGAACGGGGCCGCAGATGCGCGGCGACAGTCTGCGCAGTGGCAAACTGTGGAATCGAAGGGTATATCCAGCACTTCATAACGGACTTCTCTGCAAAAACAGCGGCCTTTGAGCATTGCTCCCTCCGTGGCGTGACAGTCGCCCGATCGTATGCGCCCGGCCATGATAGAGGTCCGCGCTGAAGATCTCGCAGGGTCGATCGCGCACGTGGCAGTCGAACCAGAGGATAGCGCCTCGGTCGGCTGTTTCCTTTCCAAGGATAGCGGCAATTGTGAACGGCGGTCAGAATCCGACACCAGATGGCGGTGTCGATCAGAAACGGGAAACGAGTCTGATCTTCAGAGCGGTTTGGTGATGACTGGTCGGGATGCCGACGGGCGGTATCGGGTGCGTCGAAAGGAGCCCGAAGGGCGAGTGCAGACGCACCCGGCGCGGTGTGTTTCAGGAGGGGGTGACGCAGTAGTCTGGATGCGGTAGAAGAAGGTCTTACCTACCGCCGAAGAAACAGGCCCGACACCGGCCTAAACTGGCAGGTCCAATCCGGTGTCGAGCCCAGCACGCGCACGACGGGGTACGGGTGCCAGCGAAGTATTGCACGCCCCGTTAGCCCTGTCGATGTCGCATCGGCATTGACGGGGATTGCCGATGTCGGCGTCAGGCCGCCTCTTTGTGTGCGCCCGCTGCAGGGCGCAGGTCATCGTTTGCCGCCGTTGCGACCGCGGACAGATTTATTGCAATAGCGGATGCTCCCAGGTTTCGCGCCAGGCCAGCTTGCGCGAGGCCGCTCAGCGCTATCAGCGCAGTCGCCACGGCCGGTTTGCGCACGCCAAACGAATGCGCCGCTATCGCAGCCGCCAGAATAAAGTGACGCATCACGGTTCCGCCGTGCCTGCCGCCGATGCTCTACTGACACCGACTTCGACGACGTCGGCGGCCAAAGCACCGGTACCCACCACCGCCGCACCTCTGCCTGAGAATTGCCACTTCTGCCACTGCGCCGGTGCGGGCTTCGTGCGCCTCGGGCCGTTGCGCCGTCGGGTCTTCCGTGACGTTCGTACTGCTACTCACTGCACAGGGAGCGACCCATGACCATCGGAGTTGAACTCGAAGCGCAGATCCTGCGCTACTACCATGTCGAGAAGTGGCGCTGCGGCACCATCGCGCGCCAGTTACACGTACACCGCGGCACCGTCCAGCGCGTGCTGGCGCAGGCTGGACTGCCCCGGGTCGGCGCCGTGCTGCGGCCCTCGCAGATCGATGCCTACCTGCCGTTCATTCACGAGACCCTGAAGAAGTTTCCGTCACTCACGGCCAGTCGCCTGTATGCGATGGTCTATGAGCGCGGCTATCGGGGCAGTCATGATCACTTCAGACACCTGATCTCGCTCCATCGTCCACGTCCGGTGGCGGAGGCGTACCTTCGGCTTCGCACCTTGCCAGGAGAACAAGGTCAATGCGACTGGGCCAGCTTCGGTCATCTGCAGATCGGGCGTGCGCGCCGGCCCCTGATGGCCTTCGTGATGGTGCTGTCGTGGTCCAGGCAGATCTACCTGCGCTTCTTCCTCGATGCGCGCATGGACAGCTTCCTGGCCGGTCACGCCGGGGCCTGGGCGGCATGGTCCGGGTTGCCACGTATCGTCCTGTACGACAATCTTAAAAGTGCAGTGCTCGAACGTCGGGGCGACGCGATCCGCTTCAACCCGACGCTGCTCGCGTTCGCCGCGCATCATCATTACGAGCCCCGTCCGGTGGCCGTGCGCAGGGGGAACGAGTATGGTGTGGTAAAAAAAATGTCGCGGTGTCTCTCGATGACCCTGTATTGCCTCCCAGGTTGACGCGTCCATGACGACATAATTTCAGGCTGATACTGATATTCCACTGATCAACATTGG
>NZ_VZQQ01000085.1 GCF_014397785.1 Paraburkholderia podalyriae | reverse complement strand
CATACGTGCGATGGGGATGCGTACGGCTCGCTGCGTTCGACATGGCTGACTGTCTCCATCAAGCTGAACGCGCCCATCATGCGTCGAAATATTCAGCAGTGAGAAACGGTCGTGCCGAGTCGCTTACACCTGTCCGGTGGAGGCCGAATCATCATCGTCGACGGCCGGACAGACCCGGCAGTGCCCTGCCGACAGCCTGCAAGGTTTCATGGACGCAGCAACCAAATCCGGCTTGCAGCGTTGCGTGCCCCGCCGGTCGTCCTTCCTGGTGGCTGCCTGCGCTATTCGAATTTTCAGACGTCGTTTGCTGATCGACGACTTCAAGCGCTGAGCAGGGAAAGCATGTCCCTTTGCATTAGTGTGCAGTGCGGCCTCGGTCCGGGCGGCCGGCCCACTGGCAGGCTACAAGTTGAGCCCGGAGTCGTTGGAGCAATGATCTGTATGCGTGTCGTCCATGATTGGCGATCCGAGCTCGCTTTCACTGAATCTCAAAAGCCGGGTTCTAGCCTCCATCACATACCGCGTGGCGGCCGACATCAACTGCTGGTCGTGAATGGCCAAAATCTCTTCGAGAATGGCGGCGAGTTCTGTACTCACTTGCAAAACGCCGGCAGATTGCGCTCTGTCACCGGCTTGATTAAGTCCAGCCTCCGCACGCCGGTACAAGTGGAGAGGCGCATCACCGAAGCCTGTGCATTGCAAGTAGTACGTCAGACAGACAACCCTGACCAGTCCATGTAACTGGTGGGCGTTCCCTCTTCCGCTGCGGCAGACCCAAAAAGCAAGATGATTGACGAGCGAGATATCGGAGACCGCATGTCTCGTCATTGGGAGCAGCATCGCCTTAGAGATGCAAACGAAAAGTCCCGGGACCCGCTGGACCCTATTCGCCCCTTGCTTGACCTCGCCGAGCCGTTTGAACCGGTCCTACGTGCAATCAAAGACCTTGATGCCGCCGCCGCAGCAGCGCCTATTGGCAGCCTTGATGAGGCGCTCCGCAAACGCGATGCACTGCTCCTAGCAATGCTGATGTCCAACCCGCTCCGCCGACGGAACTACACTCAGATGACTTGGTGCGAGGACAACACCGGAGCACTCTATCGCCGTCAGGACGGACAGTGGCGCGTACGCTTTGGAGCGTCCGACTTCAAGAATGAAAAGAAATCCAACAAGTCGCCCTACGACGCACCACTTCCGAGAGCTTTGGCAGAGCGAATCGACGCCTATATCGATGAATACCGTCCTCGACTCATTCGTAACTCGCCATCATCGACCGTGGTCTTCCCAAATCGGGTAGGCGGAGTGTGGAAGGCGCTTAGAAGCCTTAACAAAATGAGCAAAGGGGCTGTTTACTTTCGATGAATGCTGTTAAGGAAGGTCTGCACAACCCGCTTTTGAAGCGTTAGCTTTCACATCAAGCGCAGCCTCGGCGTTCAGATCTTTGTTGATGCGTGGATTGCAAGATTTTTCCGCACGCCGGAGCGCGCCAACCAGACATATGGCCTTCATCAGCCCGGTGTTTCAAGCTTTGCGCAAAGCTCTACGCGCCATCCACAAATTGCCCAAAGCAAACAGCGTGGTGATCTGGGCAGTGTTCTTCATCAAACCGCGATAGCGGGTCTTCATGTAACCGAACTGCCGCTTGAGGATACGAAACGGGTGTTCGACCTTGGCCCGAATACCCGCTTTCAGGCGTTCGATCTGGTCGTAGATCGCGTCCAACGAATCAGTCAGATCCAGTTTCCTGCGCTTTGCCGGTCGCATTGCCACATGCCAGCGAACCGCGTCAGTCTCACAACGCTTTTCGATACCCTGATAACCGGCGTCCGCGTACACATCCGTTTCTTCACCATGCAGCAACGCCTGGGCTACGGTGATGTCGTGAACATTGGCCGCCGTTCCAATGACCGTATGGACGAGGCCCGAGTCGGCGTCTACGCCGACATGCATTTTCATCCCGAAGTACCAGTTGCCACCTTTCTGCGTGGACTGCATTTCGGGATCGCGTGTGCCGGAGCCATTCTTCGTCGAACTGGGCGCGGCAATCAGGGTGGCGTCGACTGCCGACCCCGCCTTAAGCATCAGGCCTTTTTCCGTCAGGATTTCATTGACCAGCGCCAGCATTTGCGCCGCCAGTCCGTGCGTTTCCAGCAGATGGCGGAACCGCAGAATCGTGCTTTCATCCGGCAAGCGGACCATTTCGCCGTCGAGACCCGCGAACTCGCGATAAAGCGGCACGTCGTAGAGTGCCTCTTCCATAGCAGGGTCCGACAGACCGAACCATTGCTGCATGAAATGAATCTGCAGCATCGTTGCAATCGGGAACGGCGGCCGACCGGTTTTGCCCTTGGGATAGTGCGGCTCGATCAGCGAAATCAGCTTCAACCAGGGCACAACGCGTCGCATCTCATCGAGAAATTCCCGCTTGCGCGTGCGCTTCGTTGACAGATCAAGACCAAGACCAAGCTGCGTCATCGCGTTGCTCCTTACCTAATTCGCTACGTTTCCAGGATAGCTCAGCAGCAGCGCGATGCCAGGACTTTTGCAGACCTTCCTTAACGGAAATACTCATTGCCGTGTTGTTTTGATTCTATACCGATGTCGTTTTGGGCGTGCGCGCGAGCCGGCTTTCCCGGTTTCGTCATCGCTGGCTTTTCAGCTGTGGTAACCCTTGAAATGATCGGCGTCGTAGTCGGCTACCGCAGCTACATCGCTGGATCGCACTGCCGCATAAATTAGTGATCCTTATGTTAAGCGCTTTCGCCTGCGCGCCCTCCAACAAGTCGACAATGCTACGAAGAGTGCGACTACCCCCATAAGGATTCCCTTACCGGAAATTCAGCATGGATCCCCCTTATTTTCTTGATCTCCTGACAGCAACACGAAAACTAGTCGCATACGATGAATGCACGTCGATCGTCCTTTATCTGAGTGTTGCCATGGTTCCCCATCTGTCTGAGAGAGAAGATTCGATCGAGCATATCAACGCAATGTGCTTACACCTCTTCAATTTGTGGTGCGAAACGAGAAGCGTCGTGCCGCTGACGTATCTATTAGGAGCCTGGCCGCTGACGAACAGCGATCCCGAGACCCTCCGGCGTCTTGGAACCGCATTACGGAACCTCAGACGGCACCATCTGCATGATTCCAACGATGCCGCGTTTCGGGACGTCTGCGAGCTATCGGATTGTGTCGAGGAACTGCTGGCTCCGTCGTCCCTTTCAGCGTGGGCGATGAGCAGCTGGTAGCCCGAGCGGAGATACCCGGGCCCGCGCAATGCAATGGGTATGTGGAGGACAGCGTGCACTTCAACGAAATCAGTGACGAAGAGTGGCTGCTGATCGCGCCCGTCCTGGCGGACGCCCCGATTCCTCAACGGCAGCGTGGCCGGCCGCGCGCACCGGTTCGCGTCGTGGCCAATGCCGTGCTGTGGGTACTGACGACCGGCGAATCCTGGTCTATGCTGCCGAGCCATTATCCGTCGGCGCCGACGTGCCGGCACCGCTTCGAGACGTGGCGTTCGAGCGGCGCCCTTGCGGAGACGTACCGGCTTCTTTCGAACACCGGACGCAAGTTTCGTTGCGGCCCGCAACTGTTGCTGGAACACCGCCATGTCCCCTCGCGCACCAGTAACCATCAGACTCGGTCTGAAGGTTTGCGCCAGGTGCTCTGGAGAGACCAGGCATCCTGGCAGACACCGCCTGACACATGGCAGTCCAGGAAAATCGCGCTGCAACCCCCAAATTCTGCGCATGCCATACCTGAGTGCGTCGAATTCCGCACCCCGGTGACGCCCCATCAAATTCATCGGACTGCCTCGCCGTTGATGGGCCTCGCGTCGAAAGGCCAAACCGGATCCGACCCGCACGGCTATGTCATCTACGTTGCCGCCGATCGGCTGGCAAACGCCCAGTTCCGCGGGTGGGCCGAGATCGTACGGGACGAACGGCGAGTCGCCCGTTCGGGGCTAATCGGTCCGAGCTTCCAACACTGCGAGACAGCACAGCAATATGCGCTCGAATGGGCGCGGCGATGGATCGATGAGGAAAGCGGTGAAAACAGCGACGACGCCGACGAAGTGGAAAGCGGCGTCCGGTAACAAAAAGTCCGGTCTGGGTGACCAACTCGTCGACGTTGCACCCCGCACGGCTGACGCAGGAACAACAGGAAACCGTCCGGGACGCCGTCAAAGCATCCGGTATTCATCGGAAATTCTGCGGTCCGCGTCGGAGAGGTAGGGATTCTCCAGTTGGAAAGTATTGCGGGACGCGGGCTTTGTACGCGCCGGCGCATCCCAAATGTACGGATGAGAGCTGAACAGTCTCATGTAAGCGCCCGTGCGATATGCCAGCACGCGTTGCTTCGCAAGCGTATCCGCAAGCGCTTCGAAGCCTGTCGCGACATAGAAATAAAGTCAGGTCGATACTTCGCCATCAGCCGGTTCTCGACCACCAGAGCAGGCTCACGATCGTCTCGTATGTCGACGTCTGAACATCGAGATCCGGGGCAGTCAGGATATCGGAATCGATCGACCCGCCTTTTACCTCAGGTGAAGATCGGCGATCGTGTCGAGATCAGAATGCTGTCCGGCGGGGCGCCACTGGCGGGTCATGTCGAAAGCATCGCTCGCAGCATCACCGATCGTGACAACCCGCCGGACTCGACGCTGCTGGCCGACGTTAATCCGATCTTCACCTGGGTGAGATTGGCTCAGCGAGTTCCTGTCCGAATTCATCTCGACGATATGCCTCGCAACCTCCTGATTGCGGCAGGCACGACCTGCACGGTTACGATTCTCTCAGGTGAGACCGGCCCTGCGCACGGCACGTCGGCCGATTTGCGTCCCGTGAGGACACATCTCGATTCTGGCCTGACAGCGCGCTGACCAAAAGGCGCTCGATACACGGAAACGCCCTCGTTTGGTGAAGCGATCCCTATGATACTTGCGCGTGCCTTTGACGGAGACGTATCAAACGTCGTTCCTGAGGTTGACCCGGTCTCGTGGACACCTATCCCTTTGAACTGGAGTTGCCACCATGGCGAAGCGTGACGACCGCCGAGCGTGAGGAGCTGGTGCGACTGAGGCGAAGGTTCGCCAGCTCGAGATTGAGCGGGACATTTTTGTCAAAAGCGGCGGCCTGATTCGCCTATGTCCGGTCATCTGTACACCAAACTGATGCTGCGAGCACTGGACATGGCGCTGGCGCAGGCTCTGTCGCAGTAAGGTCAACGGGTCAAGCAGCGGTGATATGCGGAGGATTGCTTATGAAACGAGCGAGTAGAACTGCTGTGCGGGAGACAGGGGTGTCTCGCCCCGACATTTTATCTGCCCTTTCTTGATCATGTGCATTAATTCGACGCCACTCAGAATGACGCGCGCGCAGTGGAAATCCTTGAAGCCAGCATCGGTCGGGTGATGCGTTTGATGGCCCGATGGTCCTGCTCGACCACGGAGCCTGTCAGATTTTCAGTGTGTCGAGGTCATGAGACGATAACGGAAATAACGTTCAATGACCGAAACAACAGTGACCAGGAAGAGCAAGAACCCGAAGGTGCCGAAGCTGTTCCCCGATGAGCTGATCGATCAACTGGTGGCGCAGGTGCAGAACAGGAACGCCGAGTCGGTTCTCGGGGAATCGGGCCTGGCCGGGCAACTGAAGAAGCAGCTGGCTGAGCGCATGTTGGCTGCGGAGCTGGCGCATCACCTGGAGAGCGAGGCGGAGCAAGGCAGCACCGGCAACCACCGCAACGGTACGAGCCGCAAAACAGTGCTCCCACCCAACGGCGAACTGACGCTGGATATCCCGCGAGACCGGCAGGCGACGTTCGAGCCGCAACTGGTCGGCAAGTACCAGCGTCGGCTGCCGGGATTCGACGACCACGTCATCAGCATGTACGCGCGCGGGCATTGTCAGGTTGGCGAGGTCGTCGCGTAAGATGGTGCGATGAAGAAATCAAAATCGCTTTATCGCGGTCATCGTTTTCCCGCTGGCGTTATCAGTTGCGCCGTGCGTTGGTATTTCCGCTTTCAGTTAAGTCTGCGCGACATCGAAGAGTGGCTGTTTGAGCGCGGCGTGGTCGTGAGCTACGAGACAATCCGTCGCTGGTGCGACAAGTTCGGCAAGGGCTTTGCGCACTGCGTGAAAGCCGCTCGACCCAAGCTTGGTAGCACATGGCACCTCGATGAGATGTTTGTCACGCTGCGTGGCGAACAGTACCTGTTGTGGCGTGCAGTCGACGAGCATGGCGCCGAACTCGACATCCTGGTGCAAAAGCGGCGCGACAAGGCTGCGGCCAAACGCTTCTTCAAGCGGGTGCTGCGTTCTAGCCCGGTGCCGCGCAAGATCGTCACTGTGAACCTCCACACGTCAGGTTGACGTCCGTCAGTGTCCCCCGAAGGGAGGCGTCGGGTCCATCTCATTACAACCGGAGAAAGAGTTGCAGAGCGAAGATTCGGTATTGCATGCATCATAGGGATGCATATAGAGCGGTGCTGACCCGCGCGTCGTGAACGTTACCGCAATCGCGAGGCACAGCAGCAATCCGACCAGCACATCAGTAAGGTCAGCCACGAACGCCAGTAGCGCGATGGGCGGAAGCGCCCATTACGGCAGAGGAAATTTGCTTTGTCCGAAAACGCCTGTCGTGACGACGTAAACTCGAAGCAGCAGAAAGTCTGTCTTTCTGCTGCAGCCGCACGCAGCAAAGCAGCAACTGCGTGACTGCACCTTAGGTGGATTTGGGCATCACGGGTGGTTGTACATCGCGTTCCAGTCGGCAGTTGAAACGCGGCTGCCGCCAGCCTGCGACGCTCCGTTCGACGTACCGCCGTAACTCGTGGCGGCTGGCTGTTCTTGCGCATCTACCTTGGCTTCGGCGGCCTGCAGTTTCGCCGGATAAGTCGCGGCGTCGCCGCCGTCCAGATGGTAACCAGCGTTTTCGAGCTGGACCAGTTCGGCCTGCACCTGCGCGCGAGTCTTGGGAGCATCGGTCTGTGCATACGAAACGACCGGAACGACGAGTGCGGCGACCAACAGGCTAGCGATAGCGGCACGGTGAGAAGTTTTCACGATGGATTCTCCGTCGAGGAAATTGATGAGTGCAGCCTACGCGGACCACGCTGTCGTATTGATAGCGCGCAGATGAAAGTTAATTTAGTAATTTACGCATTCGCTGCGCGCCACGTCTTCACACAAATTTTCGACCTGCACACGAAGCTCAATAGTTACTGCTGGTTACAGATGATGACACTCTCGGCACCCGGTAGCGCTGAACTAACACGGTGTCTGGAGACAAATCGGGTCGCCCTTGGGCGAGTTCGCTGGGGGGCGTTCGCTGACGCAGACACGCTGCGAGCAGTCCTGCAATGTTCGCGCGGCCAGCCCATGCTCAGTACGGCCGGTCCCTTTCATCCAACTGGTTGCGGGTTTTTTCCAGCTGGCGGAATCGGTTGAAAGGCCCCCAGGGCTTGGGTTCTACCCGCCTGGCACGAATCGGCTAGAATCCCGATGCTTTGAAGGTCGAAATGGCCGAAAGTCAGTCGTGGCAAGAGATTCCAACGAAATTGAGCGTCGAAAAGTTCGAGCAATTTGTCTGGCCGCATTTGAGCAAGGGCCGTCGCGGACCCGCGCGAAAGCTCAGCGCGCATGCGATTTTCAACTACATCCTGAAGGCGCTCTATCTTGGCTGCCAGTGGAAGGAGTTGCCCATCGAGAAGGATTGGCATGGCCGTCCCGAGATCGATTACACACGCATTTATCGCGCCTTCCGGCGCTGGGAATCGGACGGATGCCTTGATGCCATTTTCGAGGCTTCGGTGTTCAGGCTTCATGGCGATCATCGCCTGGACACGCGCATCATCCATGGCGATGGCACCACAACCGCCGCGAAGAAAGGCGGCGACAATCTCGGCTTCAGCGGCCACAAGAAGCTCAAGGGCTGCAAGGTGGTTGCCCTGTGTGACCGGAATTGCAACGTCATCGCGCCGTTCGTCAGAGCACCGGGCAATCGCAATGAATCGCCGTTGTTACGCGAAGCGCTGCCGCAGCTCACGAGCATCGCCCGTGCGGTGGGGCTGGATCTGCGGGGCACGGTCATGAGCCTGGATGGCGTGTACGATTGCCGGCCCAACCGCAAAGCCATTTTCAATCGCGGCATGGTGCCTAACATCAACCCTAATTCGCGCGGCAGAAAAGGACCGAAGCGCGGGCGCAAGCCGCTGTTCGATCCGGCCATCTTCAAAGAACGGTTCAGGACGATCGAGCGGGTGTTCGCGTGGGAAGATAAGTTCCGGCGCCTGCTGCTGCGCTTCGAGCGACTCAGCCACCTACACTACGCATTGAAAACCCTCGCGTACACGATGATCAATCTTCGGCACTACTGCCGAAGCTGATCACTTGCTTCGAGACCTTTGTTTCATCGCCGGCCATCGCGCCGTGGTCACACTCGCCCGCACCATGCCGATACCTTCGCACAACAACACACATGGTCGCATCGCAGGCCTAGCCGCCGCGATTCCATCCCATCCCAAGGGCTTGTCCAACCGCGCTGCGCCGAGCCTGCTTGAAACGCGCAACCAGTTGGGTAGAACTGAAAGGCTGTTCCGGGTGTGCGCCGTGCAAAGGCGGCGCTTTCCAGCGGGTGCAAGCCCCGCCCGGCAACCGCTCCAGCCGGAAGCAACTGGAGCAGTCATGGAGGGAACGAAATGGCTGAAGCCTTCGGATATTCGAAGTTTCGACCTCAACGCAATCATCGACATTGAACCGGACTTCCTCGCGGACCTGGCACACGAACACGATGACGACGTTACGTCGTTTGTCTACCGCACCAAGGTTCCGCTCGATCGGGACAAGGTCGAGGAGTTCTTTAGCGAAATGGTCGCCACTTACGGCCCGGCCATGCTGCGCTACAAGGGGGTGCTCGACATCCATGGCGTTGACCGTCGCACCGTCTTCCAGGGCGTGCACATGATGTTCGGTGCGAGCACCGACAAGCCGTGGGGTGGGGTTGACGAGCGTGAAACGAAGATCGTTTTCATCGGCAAGCAGTTGCCAGCCGATCTTTTCAGGTCGGGGCTCGACAATTGCATGATTCGCGAAGACCTGCGGCAGTGACCTGCGCGGTCATCTCCTGATTGACGTTCGGAGTTGTACAGCCCAGAGTGGGAAGCAGGCTACGTCGTGTCGACGGACCTCGGAACTACGTTGTCCAAGCGGCAGTCCCGAAGACTTCGGCAATTATTAGTTGTATCCCAACGGCCGATGAACAGCGCGCAACGGCCGGTCGCGACGCACTGTCGAATGTCCTTTCCTGGCCGAGAGCACCAGTTCAATGAAGGTCCTGTAGAGCGACCGTTGAAAATCGTCGACGGCCGCTTTCGGGCGGCTTCTGTGGATGAGTACTGTCGGCCAGGAGTTGCCGTTCGCGCAACACACAAAGTCGTCATTCCTACGGCGAGTTCACCTCGGAACCGGCAGGATGCCCGATGGAAGCAACTCTGCCTTATGGAAAGCTTCGCATAAGGCCGAAGTCCGGTCTTCTCGTGCGAATCGACCAACACCGAGCATGGACTGACCGCAGGTGGAAGCGCCGCACTGACATGCATACCGGAGACCCGATGTCCTCGCTGATCTCGGCTTCAATTTCGAGGCCGTAGTCGATAAAGAGCTCCTCGCCGGGCTTGATGTCGGTGAGTGCGTGGATGAATACCCGATTGCCTGTCTCGATTGTCTGGCAGTTGGGAATACAGGCATGGTCCAACGGGCGCTGTTGCCGCCGCGGCTGCCGTCGATCACGCTGCGTCGGAACGACTGAACGCGAACGTATGACCGGTCCCGGACCGCTGACGGGCAGCGGCGCGCCGCCAGCTGGTCACTTCACCGTTGTACTCGATGATCTCCTCCGGAATCATGTCGGCGGTGCGACGGAAAGATTCGCTGCAATCCATTCCGCCGCGCCGTTCAACAGGGCGGTCTCAGTTCATCAGGGGAGCCAGTGCCGATAGGACGCGGTCTTTCTGCGCCTCGTTGATCTTGCCGAACAAGTCGCGTTGAAAGCGCGGCTCCTTGACGCCGGAAACGATGTATTGCCAGCGATATGCATCGAGCAAGGTCTTGCGAATGGCAGCAGTGTCGTTGGCAGCATACTTGCGACTGCTGATTTTGAGGAAATAGTCTGCATCTGCCTCCGCCTGCATTTGGAGGACCCCATCCACCGCTCCGACTAAAGCGATCAGGTCGTCGACTGCGGCATCGCGTTCAACATCGGTCACACGGGCGTCCTCGTCCTCCCATTCAATCTCATCGAGAATGGCGTGTTGCGACTCTTCCTGCCAGTGGAACAAAAATACATCTTTCCACAGTGGCGACAGCTGCGGATCGTTGCCAATGCTTTCCTTGTAATGAACTAGAACAAAGATTTCGATAAAGCAGGTCAACCCCAATACCGACCAGGTAGACTTGGATAGCACGAAGCGCGCAACTTGATCCGCATCGGGCCCGAAGTGATAACCGTCCGGCATGACATCGGCAGCGAGTTTCTCAATGCGTCGGAACATTTCCTGGTGTTTCAGTTCTTCATCGGTAAAGCGGACAAGAGCTTCCAGCGCGGTCTGGTTACCCGTCCAGTGGTGGCGACTGACCTCGAGCACTTTCGCGGCAATGAAACGCTCGACAAGGCCGAAAATATTCCCATAGCTACGGCCTTGGACTTGGCTGAACAGCTTCCTGCCTACCTCATCGAGGAATGGCACCCGATCAACAAGCGACAGCCCATCGGGCAAAAACTTGCAGCTCATGTCCAGTGTTCTTCCGCGAATCACATCGCGCTCCGTATCCCAGCGGATACGTTTCGAATTTTCGATGCACTTGGCATAGCGGCTTGTATCGACAGCGTTGGCAATGGCTTCCATAAGATATCTCCGTAAGATTGAATGGACTTTTGCAGTGACAGCGTATGATCTGTGCACGAAGACATCGTGAAGACAAAATGCAGCAGAAATTTGTCTGAAACGCCGCAGTTTTTAGCCGTTTTCGTGTTATGGGGGAGACCGCGCATGGATCCGCTTTCCGAAATGCTGAGCGAGCTGCGCCTGGCCAGCGGCTTCTTCCTCCAGGCCGAATTCTTTACGCCCTGGTGCGTCAACTCCACTCCTGACAAGGAAGACCTTCAACGCATCGTGCCCGATGCGGAGCACGTTATTCTCTTTCACCTGCTGACCGAGGGAAGTTGCAGAGTCAGACTGCAGGGCGGCTCCGAGTCATGGGACCTCAATGCCGGCGACGTCATCATCCTTCCACGTAACGAAGCACACTTGATAGGCAGTGACCTGCATCTGGCGCCGGTGCGGTCTTCCAGCCTCATGCAGCCGCCGGATTCTTGCGGGATGATGCGCATTTCCTATGGTGGGGGCGGAGCGCGTGCGCGCTTCATCTGCGGCTTCCTGTCGGGAGACCCGCGTTTGTGCCGACCTTTGCTGGAGAGCTTGCCGCCGATTGTCATCGTGCCACTGTGCGACCCCGAGAAAATCGGCTGGATCACGGAAACGATGCGTTTCGCAAGTCTGGAGACCAGTTCGGCGGGTATCGGCAGCAGTGTCATTCTGTCGCGTGTGGCCGAGTTGATCTTCGCCGAAGCTTTGCGCCGTTACACAACCTCGCTGCCGGACTCCCAACATGGCTGGCTCGCCGGCCTGCGCAGTCCTCACGTCAGCCGTGCCCTGTCCTTGCTCCATGCGCGTCCCGCCTATCCGTGGACCATCGAAGAACTTTCGGCACAATCCGGCCTGTCACGCTCGGCCTTGGCCGACCGTTTCCAACGCCTGCTCGGCGAACCGCCGCTGCGCTACCTGACGCGCTGGCGGCTTGCACTGGCGGCGCGGCAGCTACGGGAAACGCGGGAACCATTGGCCCGTATCGCGCAGCGCGTCGGCTACGATTCGGAAGCGTCGTTCAACCGTGCATTCAAGCGCGAATTTGGTGCGCCACCGGCTTCCTGGCGACGCCGGATGAGGCGCATGGCGGCAGATGATCTGGGGGCACACTGAGCCAAGGTCGGATGCTGGCGGCTGCATATAAAGCGGGAATGATCAGTTTCGAAGCTCTGCGTCAGCAATGCGGCGGCGGATTGCTGACGGTGGCGGCATCGAGCAGCCAGACGGCAGCTTCCTGCATCAGTGAACTCACACTCCCGACCCCTCGCCAACTTGGACATCACCCGTGGCCAGGTCTTCAACCTGCTCGAGCAGGGAATCGCTGCGGCCGCAGCGGGGCACGATATTTCGACAGGCGATCTGGCGCTCTGCGCCAACGCGATCGACGAGCGGCAACTCGTGCTGCCGTTTAAAACCGCCGTTGGAAGTGGCGACGCGTATTACCTCACCAGACCGGAAGATTCCGACAAAGCGGCGCAGGTGCAGGAACTCCGCACCTTCCTGGAAAGCAGGATGCCAAAACTCACCTATCCGGGTATCCAGTTCAAGATACAGAGCTAGCGCCTGAGCCTTCGGTCGACTCATTGAGACGATCAGGAAAGGGCGAACTTCGTTACGCAGATCGGGAGCCTCCCGAGGGGTAGCTGGCCAGCAATGCAGAGCCGCGCTCGCGCAGGAAGGCATTCAACGCGCTGATCGTCGGTGTCAGTTGCGCACGGTGAGCACAAATCAAGTGCAGCGGCGAAGGCTCGCAATACTCCGGCGGAAACAACTCCACCAGTCGACCTGCCTTCAGATCGTCGATGAGGTCCAGTCGCGACTTGTAGACAAGGCCTTCCCCGGCTATCGCCCAGCGACGAACTGCATCGGCATCGTCGCTGATGCGATTACCCGTGACTGCCACTGTGCGTTCGCCGCCAGGCGGGGTAAAGCGCCAGCGTTCATGTATCTGCTCGCTCCAGACGTACCGAAGGCAGTTGTGTCGCCGCAGGTCCTCAACTTTGGCCGGTGCGCCATGCCGTTCGAGGTATGACGGTGCGGCACACAATGCGCGTCGGTTGTTGTCGACCAGCTTCATGGCCAGAAGTGACGAATCGGGCAGCGCTCCATAGCGCACGACTGCATCCAGCGGCTGGCGAATGAGGTCGACCGCAAGGTCGCTCATTTTCAGGTGCAGCGACAAGCCAGGGTGCAGGTGCTGAAATTCATCCAGCCACGGCAACAGCAGGTTTCGACCAAAGTCAGACGGAGCAGACAGCCGCAGCGGCCCGGACAGCACCCCCCGGCCGTTTGCCAGAGCCTGCTTCCCTTGCTCCAGCGCACCGATCATGACCCGCGCATGCGGCAGGTAGTGCTCACCGGCCTCCGACAGTTGCATGCTGCGCGTCGAACGCGTGAACAGGCGCGTGTCCAACGCCTTTTCGAGCCGCTGCACTGACGCGCTCGCATGTGCGGGCGAGATATTCAGCTGGCGCGCCGCCTCCGAGAAGCTCCCGTAGTCGACCGTGTGCACGAAGATCTGAACGTCATCGAGTCGAATTATTTTCACTGAATCGCCGAAAGTGTTTGGGTGCGGCGGGTATTTATCCGCGTATCGGTCACCTGCGCGCGTTCGAGCGCTCGGATTCCGTCCCGTTCCTGACTGTTGACGTCGCCATCGACAAGGCATGGACCGCCGCGTCATTCGGCATGGCCACGCACCAATGGAATCAGTACATGGCCGAACCCACCGTTGCCCCGCTGGCGCACCATGCGCGGCTGACGCCGGTCGGCGGTGGGGTACCGATCTTCCACGAAGGGCGTCTGGTGGGTGGCATCGGTGTTTCTGGCGGAACATCGGTGCAAGACCATGAGGCCGCTGAGGAGGCGCTGCGTCACGCAGGGTTTATGCAGTAAGCCTGGGCTGCTAGCGGGATCTGTGGCAGTCGCACTCACTGGAATGACTCCGATTCGCGCCAGTGCTTTTTCTCCAGTTTCCGACCAAGGTGCGGAAGCACTGGTGCTCACCCGCGCATATCGCCGTGTCGAGCTGTGCTGCGAGCCTGAAAGGCGTTGAGATATTAATTTTCGGCTCTCCGTCGTGGGTGGCGGGCCTGGACCGTTGAGATCGTCTTACCGTCAATCGACGAACGTCCACAAAGGCCGAACTGTTGCTCGTGAGGGACCGGCCCGGATGGCCGGACCATTCTGATAACTGCCGTTGAAGCAGTGGTGGCTCGAACCGCGGAAAGGGGTCGTGAGTGCGAGTTCTGTGATCGAGGAAGCTGCCGTTCCTCTGCTCGATGCCGACAACGTCGGCAATTCGCCGCCACATTGCTGACGAAGAATCCAATCCGCGCCAATGTCGGCTCAGGCCGACAAGCAACACTCTGCATCGCGAATCGAATGGCCGTTTCCAAGGTTTCGACAGCAGCTGGCTCAGAGTCGACTTCAACCGATCTCCCCACGCGAAACGAAAACCAACCCGGCCTTCTTCATCCCGCGCGACTATCCAGCCCCGGGTGGCTTGACCAACTGATCGGGTTTCGAATTACCGCGTGCAGCTCGCGTCCCGCAAAGGCTCACCTTGAGGACCTGAGTCCTCAGCCATATGGATGCAACTAACAGTCCGGCTTCATCGCATCCGTATCAAAATCCAAACCCAAACCCTGCCTGCAAAGGCAGCGGGGCGGAGTTTACGCGACGGTTTATCTACGTGGCGGAAATCAGCGGCGAATCCGTCTTCCGTCTGTTCTGTAAAATTGAAGACAGGCGACAGCAGCTTAAAGGCCCCTGGTTGAACTCACGAGGTGTCAAAAATGGACATGATTGACCTGATGCCCGACGTCGCGACGGACCGATATGAAATCTCGTTTCGCCTGGCCGGGCAATGCAGTGAGGTCGCCTGTGTGATCACGCGGGAAGCGCTTGAAGCGCAATTCTGGTTGCCCGGAGACGCTGATCAGGTCCGCATGCTCAAGGCATTTGCTGACGGACGGCCTCGCATTGTCGCGGTCGCCGAAAGAAAAATCCGCCTGCATCCAGGCAAACCCGTCAGACTCACTACCTGGGATTTCGAGGCCGGACGTTAGTCCTCCGGGTACCGTGCGTCACCAGTCAATGTGGTGTTTCTCATCGGTGTCGCGGTGCCGTCGATCGTCGTCGACGTGCAGGTACAGGCTGGTCGTCGTCAG
Organism: Paraburkholderia podalyriae; assembly: GCF_014397785.1. GTDB lineage: Bacteria > Pseudomonadota > Gammaproteobacteria > Burkholderiales > Burkholderiaceae > Paraburkholderia > Paraburkholderia podalyriae. Next base: position 6,065 of record NZ_VZQQ01000085.1, on the reverse strand, counting down.
CGACGCGTGCCCAAGATTGTCGCGCACGAGTCGCAGATCCACCTGCCGGTCCGCCATATGGGACCCCGCGCTGTGACGTAGCCAGTGTGCCGATGCCTGCCCGAGACGGTCGGCGCGCTGCGCATGGTCGTCGCCACGCGCCCGCAACGCTTCAGCGGCGCCGCTGAAGACGTCCTTCACAATCCGGTGCAGCGCGGCGCGCGTGAGTGGCTTCAGTGACTGGCCGACCGGCAGCACAAGCGGGGTGTCCTCGCCTGGCGAGGGGAGTACTGGCAATCCGCGGGTTCGCCGGTAGGTGCCGAGTTCCGTCATCATTTCCGTAGTGGCGGGCACCAGCCGCTCCTTGCCCCCTTTGCCCATCACTTCGAGCCACCAGCGATCCTTCCCGCTGTCGTCCGGACGACGAAAGAAACGTAATGTCAAAAGATGGCCCTTGATGCGTCAGATATGGAGCGGTTTACGTTGTATTATTTATCCGATACCACCCCAGCATGCTTCCATGGCCGACGCCCTCCCTGACGAAATCCGTCTCGCCGCTGAAATCGACCGCCTGAAAGGCGAATTCCCGAAGACCCGCGAGCTGTACCGCGAGGTCTGCGCGCTACTGTTCTTCCGCTTCGGGATCACGCCGACCGCCAACCGCCTTTACCAGCTGGTGAAGCGCGGCAGCATGAGCACGCCGACCCAGGTGCTCGGTGAATTCTGGGCCGAACTGCGCGAAAAGAGCCGGGTGCGCATCGACCATCCCGACCTGCCCGCCGACCTGGGGCCGGCTGCCGGCGAACTGGTCGCGGCGCTCTGGACCCGCGCAACCGCCGCTGCCGAAGCCGCGCTCGACGCGCTGCGCGACGAGGTCGAGGCGCAACGCGTTGAGGCGCAACGGTCGGTCGTTGCCGCCCGCGACGACCTGGGTCGCGTCGAGACCGCGCTCGAACAGCGCACGGCGGCGCTCCTTGCCGCGCAGGTCGAGGTGCGCGAACTGGGAAAGGCTGAGGCCGAGGGCCACGCGGCGCGGCAGGCGTGCGAGGCCGAGGTCGTCCGGCTCAAGGCCGAGGCGCTCGTGCGCGACCGTGAACTGGACAAGCTGCGCGAAGGCTTCTCGCGGGATCTCGAGAAGCTGCGCGAGAGCGCGGAGCGCGCCGAAGAGCGCCTGCGGGCGTCGGAAAAGCGCGCGCTGCTGGAGATCGACCGCGAGCGGGGTGCGGCCGCGAAGCTGCAGAAGGACCTCGATGCCGCGGTGAAGCGGGCCGACAGTCGCGGGGCGGACCATCACCGGGCGGTCGAGGCGCTGCAGGCGCAGCTCGGGGACGTGCGTCACCAGGCGGGCGTGCTGCAGGGACGGCTCGATGCCGTGCTGGCCACGAATGTCACGCTGCAGCAACAGCTGGCGGCATTGCGGCAGGCGGATACACGCGACGCCCGCCCGGCCCGCGCGAAGTCCGCGCCTGCTCGCCCGACTGCGGGCCGCGCGGCGGTGACACGCACGTCGCGTCAGGCAACGGCAGCACCGGCGGAACCGGCGACCACCAGCAAGACCACGGTGCGCCGCAGGCGGGGGTAGGCGAGGTGGAGAAAAACAGCCGCCAGGGAAAAAGGCGCAAGGCCCCGGCTTGCCCGCCGATCAGCGCACTGATGCGCTACGGCGGGCGGATCGTGCGGGTGGTCGCCGAAGCCAGCGGCCAGCGCGTGATCATCGAATCGGTGGACGAGGACGGCCGCACCTTCCGCAGCATGGTGAAATGGGCTAGTCTGACCGCTCTTCACGATCAGCTCTTCTGAACGGGATGACCCGGACCATGCAGCAGCTCGACATCTTCGCCGACAGCCGTGACGTGATGTTGCGCAACGACGTGCTGGCGCCGTTGCAGCGGCGCGATGTGGCGGCCGCGCGAACGGCACTGGCGCAGTTCGCCGGCGAATACCCGGACGACGGTGCGCTGCCCGCGATGACCGTGCTGGTCCGCGAACTCGGGAATGGATCGACCGCGCCCTTTGCTGACCATGCGGCGCTGGACATCGCCCACCGTCACCTGGAGGACGGGGTGGTGCCCGCCGCCCGGCGCGTGCTGCCCGCGCAGAGCGTCCAGCCGTGGCTCGCACCATGCTGGCGAGCGCTCGCCCAGCGGGCCGCGTCCCTGGCCTTTCGTGGCGCCGGTGCCGGGAACCATGCCGACAGCCACGCCGCACCGCTCTGGCTGCTGGCCGGCGACTGGGCGGCTGCACGTGCAGCGGTCGAGGGCATTGAGTCCTGGTGGCGCATCCAGGCACCCTTCGCGTGGATGACGGAGGCGCGCTACCGGGCTGATGGTCTGGATGCCGCGTGGCCACTGCTCGCTGGACTGGCGTGGCTGGCGCCCGCACGGTTCGTGGCGTTGTTGCCCACCTTGAGTGATGCTTCGCTGGACGCGCTGCGCCGGCGCTTCGATGCCGGATTCCCTGGCACCGGCGAGGTCGACGACTACGCGTGGTTCCCGGCATGGCTGCTGGTGGTGAAGCCGGCGCTCGCCGGCAGGTTAGGTGAGGCGCGCGTGCAGCGTGACCAGGTGGCATCGCGCGCGACGGCCCTGCTCGCAGAGATCCTGCGCCGGGAGCACGAAGGCGACCAGCATGAACTCATCGGGCTGCGCCAGGAGCTCAGCCGGCTGCATGCGGGCCTGTTCGACACCTACATGGCGACACGGAAAGTGCAGCACCGGTGAGTGTGACGATCGGCGGCCACGATTACCGCTGATGCCGTAGTCGCATCGGTCAGTCGCGCGGAGGCACGGAGGCGACATGACATTGAAAGCGCAGTGGTACCGGGACAGGCTCGCGAAAAAAAGCCGCAAGGGTTTCTGCGGCTAGCCGGTCGCAACGGTGGCCTGCTATGGGCCCGATGACACGCGGGCGACGAAGGTTGCCGTCGGCATCGTCGCGTACGAAGGCGCGGATGCTGATCCTGTTGAGCGGTGGTTCTGTGAAACGTCCGATGCGAGAGCCGATCCGGAAATCACCGAAGCAGTCGTCCGGTTCATTGAACAGCATGGTGCGCGTTCGGTCGTCGCCGTCGATCGCATCATCGGGTGCCCGCATGAGGAAGGCACCGACTATCCGGAAGGCGAAATCTGTCCGTGGTGTCCGTTCTGGAGCGACCGTGACCGGTGGAGCGGCGGGTTGATCAGGTGAGGCCAGTTGGGTGCTCTCGCGACTGTGCACGGGGCAGCCGGCGTTGAAGCTGGGTGACGCTATTTCACGCGCGGAAGACCTTCAACATGTCCAATATGCGGGACGACCCGGATTGCTCCGCTCCCGAGCCTGCTTCAATCATCAACTCCCCGATGCCAATCGCAGCCAGACGCGCCATCGGTAATGCGTCGCCGACAGCGACCTTAGCCGGGCAGGCATGGCCAAAGGCCAGTAGCCGGTGCAATCCCCTACGGCACCTACTCGAACGACCAGGAGACAGGAATGCTCAGTGCCCATGAATTTGCGACATTAATGCTCGTCAGGGACTCGGCCGACCATATTGCTGAGCGGCAGGAACTTGGCACGTTGCTCGAACGCCAGCTCGTCGCCATGGAGCAGCTTGCCGGCGGTGCCGTGCGGCTTCGCATTACGCAGGACGGAGATTCCGTTCTTCGGGCCTTCGCACGTTTTCACTGACATGTCGCACCCTATGAGCCCGCAAGCCAATATGATGCGGGCCTGACCGTTGTTCCGGACACTTGCCGCGGCCCAACTTCGAGGCCCGCCCGATCTGCACTGGGACAGCGCGAGCATGACGCCGTTTATGCGCCGAAGTTTACGACCGAGCTGACGACTGCGGCGGCTCGCGTCTGCTGCCAGGCGGGTCCGTACACGGCAACATGGCACGTCAGGCTGTTCGCCTCTTCGTCGCTGCATGCTAGCCGGGAAAGTGGGCGGACCAAACGCGGCTCGAGCACACATCCGGGCGCGCCATACCGTCGACGCCTTACCTGGCGCTCGTCGCCTTCTCCGGATCATTACCTGTCTGGGCTGCCCCGATCGGCGGCACGGCGTCGTTCATTGACGGCAGCGTCTCCTTCGGCGCTGCCGCGGCGGCGACGGCGTCCGGCTGGGCGGAGTCGGCCTTCAGGTAGTGGTCGACTAGCGCAAAGAAACGCTGATAGAAAACGCCGGCAGGAATCGTCTCGCTCGCAACTTTCACCATCGAGTCATCGCTTGAGCCGATCGGCAGCGACAGCGATCCGAACACGCTCAGTCCGACGCTCGCCGACGTGTTGCTCTTCTTCAGCGCATAGCGATCCTGCACTGCGTTCACGTACGCGATACTGCTGTTGCTTTTGGGGTCGTCGGTTGTACAGACCACATGGATTTCAATCACCGCGTGCGTATCGCCGGTGGGCTGGAAATTTTTCGAGCCGTCGACCGAATCGGGCCTCGTCGAACTGGCGATATATCCCTGGCTGAGCAACGCACGGCGGGCGGCTTCGCAGGCGGGCTCTGCCTTCCCGGCGAAATTGTGCATATAAGGGCTATCGCCTGCGTCGAACTGTTCTTGCTGGTAAAGCGGCTTCGGTGTCGAGCACGCAGACAGTGCGCTCGCAAGCGCTAGCACGAAAGCCGCGGAGGAAAAGCGGAACTGGGTATGCATGGCTGAATAGGTTGGACCGGCTCGAGCGGAGAAGGGGGCCGGCGCCAGAAGGCCACGACACCCAATGCTCTTGCGCTGCATGAGAGGGACACATCATGCGGCCGATCCGGAAGTGAATGGGCCGCGCCATTATAGTTTTCTTTCCCTACAACAACCTTCGACGTTCTTGTGAGCGCAGATCCGTTACGTGTACGGCCGATGTGGCAAGCTGATATGAGAGGACGGCCTTCTCAAGTGCGCCGAGGAAAGGTGAAATTTGTGACAATGAGTAGGATTGCAAATCAAAAAATGCCGACGCCAGATTTTGCCATCGTCCATTGACGCCAGGCCGCCGGGCGATCCTTCAGTTCTGCCCGGTGTCGACCTGCATTCATCAGATATCAAGGCAGCGCGAAGTGCTGCCGGACCAGGCTGAAGCATGAGAGGAACCCCTGTGTGCGATGTTGCGCAGCGTAGTCAAATCGGCCAGCCTTTCGGAACTTGCGGACGGGCTGTTTCAGGAGGCTGGGTGAACGTGGGTCCCTGCTGCTATTTCATCGCACGGCATGGCAGATGACATCCGTCGTCACGCCCCAAGCCTGCGTTGCGTTCGCCCGAGAGCTGTGCGATCCGGTAGGGTGCGGTTTCACTAACCGAACAGGGCAATCCATGAAAAACAGGAACTGAATCCGGCTCGGATAATGGGGGGAAAGCAATGCGGCGGGTGGTAGTCCGGCGATTGTCAGCGGCGACGTGGAATTCGATGAAAACGGACGGTTTGAAAATCACATTGATGAAGCGATAGCGCGATGGCGGGATAAATAGTCAAGCTGGCTCTGCGACCGCGGCTGACCTCAGTGGCTAATCCGCTGAGAATGCGGCAACCACACGGGAAGCAGGAGAATGGAGCGAGGAAAAATAAAGAAGAATGAGGCTCTAGATAAACCGGGCCCCGAAGAAAATGAACCAAGAAAAGTTGGTTCCACGCAGTGAGTTTCACACTGTCAGTTTTTGACGACTTTCAGATCGCCGATGACAGCGATCGCCGGTGCATGGGAAAGGAGTGTTGGCGCTGCGGACGCTGAAAGCGGGGGAGCGCGTGTTGGAATACAGGGGAGAGGTGATTTCCTGGCGACGGGCCGCCCGCGCAGCACCGGCGAGACGGCATCGAGGGACACACGTTCTTTTTCGGGCTGGAGGACGGCCGGGTGATCGACGGCAGCCGCGGGGGCAACAGCGCGCGCTGGCTGAATCACTGCTGCTCGGCGAACTGCGAGGCAGTTGAGGAGGCGGGGCGCGTGTTCAACCACGCGATCCGGGACATTACGGCTGGCGGCGAACTCTTTATCGATTACCGACTGGAGACGGACGAGCCACTTGATGGTGACCTGTGTCGGTACTACGCGTGCCTGTGCGGTGGTGCCGCCGCACCATGCTCGGGCCCGGGAAGCGAGCGTGACCCGGGGGGGGG
>NZ_VZQQ01000084.1 GCF_014397785.1 Paraburkholderia podalyriae | reverse complement strand
CGGCCGCACCACTTCAGAACCCACTTCATTTTCGTTCATAGCGTACACGTGTCCATTAAAAAAATAGGTGGACACGATCGTCGCTTTCATGACCCGCCGGTTCAAGGTGACATTGCCGGGCGCTTACGGTTGAAGAGGTACCTTATCAGCATAGATAAGTCGGGTGCCTTCTCTAATTGGCGCCTCCATTGCCACCAGTTTAGGGAAGGGTTGGTAGACCAACTGGCACGTATGGAGGTACGGCTGTCCTACATAAGTGTCCAGCTGAAGCACCTCTCTTATGCAGCCCAAGCGATGTCACGAGGAATACCGGCGAAGTCTACCCTTGGCTACGGAAATTTACCGCGAGTTCTGCTTGCTACAATCACTGGGGCTGACGCCGTCGAGCGAGGAAGAATGGAGATGGCTTCCGGACTTTGGGGCGAAGGCAAGAATTTTGCTGGAGCGGGGGCTGATGCACATAAAAAGCGGGTTGAGGCTTTCTTCCAAGGCATGGCCCTATTTGGCGAATCGAGACGCGAGTACATCCAAAAGCTTGCCAAAAATCCGTTGCCAATCTTTGTGTCCGGGGTCGGGGTTTGTACTTTGAATCTAGCAGTTCCTAACGAGTTGTTGGAAACACCACCGTGTTTAGGCGACCTTCACTGTAACCCGCGAGATTGCGATAACTCGGTTGTGCCGGCGACTCATCGGGAGGCGATTGAAAAGAGGCTTGCAAGAAATAAGCTCAAGGCCAGCGACCCGACCCTTGCGCACGCAAAGCACTTCTATTTGGAGCAGGTCGCTATCTACGAAAGCATGCTCAATCAACTGGAAGCTGACCAACAATGAGTCTTGAAGAGTACAAAAGTGATAAATATGCGGGAATGACCGAGCGCTTGAACAGCGCTCTAAGCACATTGCGTGAGAACCCCACCCTGCCAGCAACGCAGGAAATTGTTGCTCAGTTGGCTAGTTGCAGTTTACGGCTCCTACATACGCCTAAACGAAACTGGGTCCTTACGGAACTCTCGGATATCAAAGATAAGCGCCGTAAGACGTCAACGGTGAGCGATGGACCGCCAACGGGTGAAAGTGCAACGGGTGACCTCCAGAAGCTCTCCGATTTATTGGAGAAGCAGAACGCGCATATTTCCGAGTTAATGGGACAAAACGGGGAACTGTTTCGCGAGGCCGAGCAACTAAAGGCAAAAATCTCGGAAATGAACACGGCGGTTTCGGATGGAGAATCCGAATTGAACGTCCTAAGGGTAAACCTACGCGAAGCTCAAGAGGAAATTTTTCGCCTCCAACGTAAGCGATTTGAGTGAACTGACCCGAGAACTCGACCTCTTGATTTCACAACAGGGGGAGTGTGCAATCAGGCGAGAGGCCCGTGCGGCGCGTGAGTGGCAGTGATTTCTCATCCATTTGGTTACTAAAATTCATCGACGAAGTCGATGCACAGCCGGTGGCCGCGTTTGGTCGACGCGTCCGGGACTTCGTAGGGCGCGCGCGTCGCGTAGCCCGAGCCGAAGATGCCCTTCGGCTCTTGCGCGACGCGATGCAGGAACACGCGATCGCCGGGCAGGATGCCGCTGGCGAAGCCGCAGCCCCACACGTCGGCCACCGCGTCGCCGGCCGCCACGCGTTTCGCGATGTCGGGCAACTCTGGCCACGGCCACTTTTTCGGGCTCCAGATCAGCAGGAAGGCAGTCATCGCGGGTTCGAACGGGATCAGGGGAAACGCGTTGCGCGACGTCAAGCTGCGCATAGATAAGTGCGCCGGATAGCCAGGCAGCAGCTTAACCGATCGACGATGGATGCGCCGCGCGGCGTTGTCGCGCGACCTCAACGCAGCGCGGCACGTGCGCGGTCAGCGGATTAACCGTCGCGTACAATCGAGCCGGTCAGCCGATGACCGTTCCCGCTTCACGCGTTCCGCTGCCGATGCCGGCGCGGCGTTCCATCCGGATTTCCCCATGCCTCACGTCATCAAACGCCGGCCCGATGGCCGGCTGATTCTGTTGCTCGGCGCGCTGGCCGCGTGCGGGCCGATTTCCATCGACATGTATCTGCCAAGCCTGCCGACCATCGCGCAGGCCTTCGCGGTCGGCACGGGCGCCGCGCAATCGACGCTCACGAGCTTCATGTTCGGCTTTTCGATCGGCATGCTGCTGTACGGTCCGCTGTCCGATACGTATGGCCGCCGGCCGATCCTGCTTGGCGGCATCATCATGTATGCGCTCGCGAGCATCGCCTGCGCGCTGTCAGTCTCGATCGGCTCGCTGGTCGGCTTCCGCTTCGTGCAGGCGTTGGGCGCGGGCGCGGCGTCGGTGCTCGCTCGCGCGATCGCGCGCGACGCGCACGAGCCGGGCGACGCGGCGCGCGTACTGTCGATGATCGCCATCGTCACCGCGATCGGTCCGCTGCTCGCGCCGCTGATCGGCGGACAGTTGCTGCTGGTGGGCGGCTGGCGCGCCGTGTTCGTCGCGCTGACGCTGTTCGGTTCAGCGTGCGCGCTGACCGCATTTCTGAAAGTGCCGGAGACCTGGCCGCGCGAGATGCGCGCGCAGTCGGCGCTGCTGAAGTCGTTTGGTGCGTACGGCACGCTACTGCGCGATCCGGTCGCGTGGGGACATATGCTGTGCGGCGGCATGGCGTTCGCGTCGATGTTCGCGTACATCACGGCGACGCCATTCGTGTACATCGAGTACTTCCACGTCTCCGCACAGCACTATGGCTTCCTGTTCGCGCTGAATATCGCCGGCATCATGTTCGGCAATTACCTGAACACGCGGCTCGTGGGCCGGCTCGGGCTGGTGCCGATCATCTCGTTCGCGGCCACCGTGAGCTTCGTCGCGTCGCTGTTCGTGTCCATCGTGTCGCTGACGGGGTGGGGCGGCTTGTGGTCGATCGTGTTCGGGCTGTTCTTCGTCGTCAGCGTGGTGGGCGTGTTGTCCGCCAACTGCACGACCGATCTGATGCATCGCTACCCCGCCAACGCGGGCGCCGCGGCGGCCGTGTTCGGCGCGGTGCAGCTCGCGCTCGGCGCGTTGTCGAGCCTCGCGGTCGGACTGTGGCAGGACGGCACCCCGAAGGGCATGGGGATCGTGGTCGGCGCCGCGGGCTGCCTGTGCTTTGTCGGACGCTTGTTCGTGAGGCGCTGGCATGCGACGAAATCGCCGGTTGCGGCGGCGTGAGCGCTGTGAAAACGGCGTGAAAAGTGTATGACGCTTGTGCTACCCCGGCTGCGAGGATCGGTCAACGCATGAGTTCACCCGGGCCGTCTCCGGAAAAAACCTGGTGTTGCGCGCGCACCACCGTGCGCGGCAGTTTGCATTGCTATGATGAAGCCACTGTTCCTCGGAGCGGCAATCATGGCGATCAAAGACCTGATGAACGGCGAACGGCAGCATGCCGCATTCGCCGAAGCGCAACGGCTAGCCGACAGCGGCGCCTATTACGATTACACCGACATCGAATACGTGTTGCGCTTTGATCACGGTTTGACGGATGTATCGGCATTGCTCGATAGCCAGTTGATGCATCGCGATCTGAATCGTCGCTGCGCGGATGCGCGCGAGAAGCTCGAGATGGCGGACGCGTGATGCGCGCTGCGCCGTGAGCATCACGGCGATGAACCGCTCCGAGATTTTCACTTCTGGAGTGGTTGATGACCGATAGCACGCACGCCCCGCGATTGCCACACACCGACAACCCCGCCGCGCTCGCGAAACCCGGCGGTCACTACAGTCATGTCGCGGTGGCGAATGGCTTCGTGTTCGTGTCCGGGCAACTGCCGATCAATGCGCAGGGCGAGAAGCTCGCCGATGCGCCATTCGACGCGCAAGCCGAACAGGTTCTGGCCAATGTGAAGGCGGCGCTCGAAAGCGTCGGCAGCAGCGTCGCGCAACTGGTGCAGGTGCGCGTGTATGTCGTCGATGTCGAACATTGGGCGAGCTTCAATCAGATCTACGCGCGCTGGGCCGGCGACGCAAAACCCGCGCGCGCGGTCGTGCCGGTGCCGCAATTGCACTATGGGTTCAAGATTGAGGTTGAGGCGGTGGCGGTGGTTTAGCTCGTGATGGCGGGAGCGGGATGTGCGAATCTCCGCTCGCTTTTCGATGCCTGCCTGAAGTGTGTTGAGCAGGCGGCCGGTTTGAATTCAACACGTTCGAAACCGTCAGCGTTTTCAGAGTCGCTAAAGCAAAGCCACGTCATTCATGAGAAGTGACGGGGTTAGAGTGCCACGGAATCTGGCTCATGGCTAAGGCAGTTTGCCGACTTACCCACGCATTCGTTAATCGTACCGCCGAGGCGGGCGACTACTGCGGCCGCAATGGCCTGTATCTGCAAATCACGACGGCGCGCATCAAGTCCTGGACTGGGTCTCGGACCTCTGCGCACTGTCGGACTGGCCGACGCCCGCCAGCGTGCGCGCGAATGCTGGCGCCAGCTACTTGACGGCGTTGATCCGCTCGACGCCCAGCAGGGTGAGAGGACGGCGGCGAAGGTCGAAAAGGCAAGGGGCATGACGGTCGCCGCGTGCGCGACGTCTTATCGAACCGCGCTCGTCATGAAGGTGCTGGAGCCGATGTGCGCGACGAAAGCCCAAAACGCGTCGCGCATTCGCGGACGCATCGAACCGGTTCTCGACCGGGCGACGGTGCGCGGCCACCGCGACAAGCTGCTGCCGAAGCGCTGGAACGGCAGCGCGAGCCACACCAACCGAATGGCAACATGTTGTTGACGAAGCGTGGCGGCACGATGCGCAAAGAAAACTCAAGAAGGGTAGCGCACGGCTGGCGGACTTTGACCCGATACAAGCTCGACCGGTAGAGGACAACTAAGGCCACCGGCAGCAGCGAAGCGGCAGATTTTCATTTGACAATTGTTTGCATAAATTCAGAGCGCGCCGCATTGATGCTGGCCCTCGATCCGTCATAAGGTGGTGCGACCTCATCTATAAGGAGTGCACCGAATCCATGACGAGCAAGTCGGTACCGCATCACCCGCAAACGCCACCACCGCCCAGCCTCAAGCAACTGGCATTTGTCTTTCCCTTCCTGCGCAAGGCACAAGACAATGCCCGACCTTCAGTGCAGTTCACCGATGAGCACGAGATTTACCGGCTGCTGGCCTTGAACGAGCCGTCCGGCGCGTATCTCGTCAGCCGCAAGGGCATGTGGCACGGCGGGATTCACATCACCGAGGCCGGCGCTGGGCAGGCGCTCGACCTTGACGCGGGACTACGCTGCATCGCAAATGGCGTGCTGGTCGCCTATCGCGCCGACAGCGACTATCCGATCAGCGAAGTGAGCGTGGACGGCAGTAACGTACCGCTTCGAGCCCCCTACAGTACGGGCTTTGCCCTCGTGCGGCACGAGATGGAGTTTCCGCGCGGCACGAAGCTGACGTTCTACAGCCTGTACATGCACCTGATGTCGAACGCCGACTACGACAGCAACTTCCCGAAGCGGCAGAAACCGGCGTACTGGTCGCGGCAGTGGCGGGTGACGCAGCACGCGCAGGACAAGCCTCTGCGGGGTCGTGCTGGTCAGCTCGCGGACCCGTCGCAGGTCGGTTTGCATGTACGCAAGACGCCTAACGGCTCCGTTCTTGGCATCCTGCCGCAGGGTGCGAGCGTCAGCATAGGCAAGACGGAGACGGTACAGGGTGCAGCATGGGGCCAGGTAACGCACCTGAATGGAGCAACGCTGTATCCGCCTGAGGCAGGCGGCTATGTCGCGCCTTCCGTGGCTATCAATGGCTGGATTTACCTGGGCACGCAGAATGGCGGCCCGGTCGCCGAAGAGCACATCCCTGAATCGAATTTCGACCGTGTGATTGTCACAACGGATCAGACATGCAGCCCGGGCGATCCTCAGGGAACACAAGGCGGCGTCCCGATCAAGGCGGGCGACCTGATCGGCCACCTCGGCCGGTATGACTCGCTGAACGGGTGCACGTCCGGGACGCGGATGGCGCACATCGAGGTGTTCTGCGACGACAGCATCCAGCCGTTCCTCGAACAGGGCCGCGCGTGGGTCAACCAGCACGGTCCGCACAAGGAGGACTGGGCGGCAGTGGGCCTGCCATCCGGGCCGACGATCCTGCGGATCGCACCGGGCACGGTGCTGTGTCAACGTACTGAGGACAACAGGTTTGTCCCTGGCGCTGACCCGCAGTCGAGAAAGACGGACACCGTTCAGGTGTACTCGCTCGCCGAACTGGCGCGCGATTCGAATCGACGGGTCCCCGAGCCGGATCCGCATCCCGATCCGGGTTGGCCGGTGAGCTGGTGGCATGTCGACGGCGTGAATGCACTGGGCCAACCAATCGACGGCTGGGTGTGCGACTTCAATCACCCGGGCGGCCGGGTGACGCCGGAATTCGCGCAGAAGTGGATCGACTTCGAGTGCCTGACGGATGCCCATGATCCGGCGCATACGATTTTTGCGACCACCCGGAAGTGGGTGGATTATGCGAGCGGCGCGAGTGTTGCCGACCCCGCTTCGCGTTCGAATCTCAGTCCGTTGATGCTCAAGGTGTACGACGCCCTGTTCAGGAAAGGCGATGGGAAGCAGGCAGCTGATGAGCTATGCATGCTGTCACAGACTGAGCGTGGCGGGTATCCGTGGCTGATGCAGGCGGCGTCCCGGCTGATCGTCAGGCACGAGAGCGAGTGGGCGAACCCGGAAAAATGGAAGCAGTTGATCGCCGAGTTGGAGAAGCAGACGGGGCCCAAGCCGCAGCACGAGGAAGAGCAGAAGCGCGTCGCCAAACTCGTGTGGTGGGATGAGGTGGCGGCTGGTGTCTCCGGGTTCCCCGACTCTGATGTGTATCACATAAATCCAATTGGGCTGGTGGGAAATTTCTTTAAATCGGCAAACAGTCTTGATGAGTTAATTCGAAAAATCGGGGATATCATTTCTGGTGGGGAAGGTGGCTACGAATCGTATAATTCTGGCACCAAGGACGTTCCCGGTGGAAAGGTTGGTTATTCGCCCAGACATCCGTCGCCAGGTGCAGTTACTGACAAAACGATTAACGAAATAATTGGAACCGAGTCCTTGTCAGGCACTGACCACAATCGGCTCTTTGCAACTGGGAAATATCAGACGGTTATTTCTACCCTGCGCAACGCAAAAGTCGCAATGAATCTAACCGGCGATGAGAAGTACGATGCGGATATGCAGGAGCGTGTGTTCAGAGAGTATTTGATAGGCAAGGCCGGAGGGGGCGCACTTGCGGCATTTGTGAAAAACGGCGTTGGAACTGCGGATGATGCGCAATTTGCGGCAGCCAAAGAGTGGGCGTCAATTGCTGCGCCTAGTGGACGTGCAATTCAAGGTGGCAGAATATCGGATGGAACCCAGTCGTATTATGATTCTTCGGCCAATCGCGCATTTATGCCGTCGACAAACCAACTCAGAGACATATTGCTTTCTATAAAAAGTGGGGTTTAATGATTTATGAAAAATATGAAAATTCTCTGTGTTTTTTTCGTGTTGCTATCCGCTGTCGTCAATGCCGAGGACCGAAATTACTCACAACAATTCGCACGATGCAGTAAAGTAGCATCCAGCAGTGATGCGCAAGCTGATTGCGTTACTGCGGAGATTGCGGTGCAAAAGAAGCGACTAAATATCGCTTTCGCGAATGCAGCCAAAAAACTCGCGCCCGAGGATAAGACATATCTAGACAAGGTGCAGCACGAATGGATCACGTGGCGGGATGATAACTATAATTTTCTCGCCGAACATGTGTCAGGCTCTTTCGGTGCTACTCGGGGAACGAGCCTCGATTTCATGTTGCGGTCGGTGTTCGATAGGGCAAGCGAACTTGAGATGATGTCAGATGAAATGGGCGGAAATTAGATGTCGTGGCTTTGAATCATCGACGGTTGCATTAGCAGCTAATCGATAGTTCATGATATGCGCCGCCCAAGCTTCCATCATCGGGCGGCGCTGCCTCAAACTGACGCATGCCAAGAAAGATGAGACGCCCATACCGAGACCGCTTTATCGAGGTTGCCGACCGCGACGTGGTTATTTTGTGGGTCAAAAAAACGAAAGCCCCGTAAATCTTTGACTGTACGGGGCTTTTGCCTCGAATCTGGCGGAGGCGGTGAGATTCGCGCCCAGTATAAAAAGGTGCCTGTCAAATCAAGGACTTGGCTGCAGTCCGTGACGCGATTCTGGCACACCTCGCCGGCACACGCAATAGCCGGTTGGGGGGCTGGGCTGAATGAGACGGAGGACGGGCGCCCGTTCGGTACGGCGTAGCCCTCGGCATCAGGTCCGGCGCAGGGCCCTTTACATAGCCATATAACCGCTGTCCCGGGCAAATCCTCGGGCGATTACGCAGGCTGTCATATCGAGGGTGTCGCGGCCAACCCGGCCCCCCGGGCAGGCGACCAGGCGTCAGCGACCCGCGGCTCGTGCGTCCGTTCGTGTTCCGCCGATGGCAGCACCGCCGTGACTGCAGCGGCGACGGGCACCGAATTCTAGCCGAATCCATAGTGGACCTGGGTGAGGTAGCAGCCAGCCGCCTACGGTGTATCCGTCGGTAGCGTCCGGTGGCCGCGCTACGGCCCAATCTCGGGGTGAGTGTGGATTTCTTGCGGAATCTGGCGAAGTCGGTGACGGTGGAGTCCGCAGTCGGCTTACCGTTTTGGGGTTAGCCGCTTCTAATAGTTTCACTTACCGACCAGCGAAAAGTTTCACTTAAGCGGGAACAAGTTTTCGCTTAAGCCAGCCGGAGCAAGGCTTAAGCGAAACTATTAAAACTGCAGCGTGACGCCGTCGCCCATCCTTCGCGGCCGCAAAAATGCCCGAGACAACCGGACCAATCCGGCCGAATTTCGTAATTCGCTCCATATCCAGCCCGAAGCCATGGCTCGCCTCGACTAGCGCCATTAGGTAAACTTGGCTCCGATTCCGCAGCTTGCGGCCTCCTGAAACAACCGAAACCCGTACTGCACAATCGCACCGAGCTACCGGAATGACGCAGAGTCGCGCTAGCGAAGCAGCGCCGCAATGGGCCTGGCCGGTTCGATTCCCGTAGCCTCAATGTCCTATGGTGCGGCAAAAATCTATCAGCTCGGGCTGGCAGTCGATGCTCGTAGCAGCCGTGATAGCCGGCGAGAATGCGTCCGGCCGGCGAAGCCCATAGACCGTCGGCGGCTTTCGAATCAAAAACAAAAACGAAGTTCGCCTAGTCGCAAGCCTCCTCTACGCTTCTTCGGTCGTACTATGTGCAACGACGCTCAATCATCACCATGCCTTTTGCATAGTGGTCGGACGTGACTACCGACCTCGCTAAGTGGAAGAGGGTAAATGATGTATGCTTCCAGCGATAAATCGACCAGACGCCTGCGGATTGCCCAAATGTAGGTGCAAAAAGAATGGATGAAAACACCCTGGAGAAAGTCGCGAATTTCATTTGTGGCAACGGTGACGACTATCCTCAATATCGAACGTCGTCGCAGCTTACGGCGTTTTTCGCCAGGGCTGGCTTGCCGCGGTTTGTCCACGATGGGAGTACGCGAGTTTGGTGGGTGCTGGATTGCCTGAAGCAATGCTCAAGAGAGGAACTAGCAGCCATCCTGAAACGGCTGGCATCGCCGAAGGAATATGGCGGAGACAAAGTGAAAGTGGCGCAAGCGCTCAGGGGGCTAAATGAGGCCGTCTACATCGAAGGATTCAGGTTGCGCCTCGAAGGGCTTGAGCCGAAATTCGAAAAGGTATAGGCTCTGTGCCAGTCTGCGCTGCGAGCGCTTAAGCGCCAACAGTAATGGGTTCCGAGCGAATGGTCACGCAGCTAGGCGATGCTCGTAGTACGGTCGCTCCTTATCATCAAGGACGGCATACGAGGCCGCGAGGTCTGACGCGTCCGGGTTCAGCCACGCGTCGATGTTTTCTAGCCTGATGGGAATGATGCATCGGTCATGGCCGGCTGCCGCAACCTCTGCGGGCGGCTCGTCGGTGATGGCGGCAAATGACAACAAATCGGGTTCGCCCGGCGCTGACCAGCGAGACCAAAGACAAGCGACCAGCATGAGCTCACCGTTGCTCGGACGAAACTCGAGGACAACATTTTCATCTCGCTCATGTGTCTCTGATAGTGTCCCTTCCATCTTGGCCTTGCTGACATTCTCGTAGAACACATCAACGAGCATTACACCGTGCGTGTGCCCGAAGCACGGCTTCCAGAACCCCTCAAGATTGTCGCGGCGAGCATTGTAGGTTCCCGGATACTTCACGTCATAGCTTGCAGGTTTGCCCGCAATGCGACACTGGTAGCGCATTGGTTTGACGACGCGCTGGCCATTTTCCATGACCATGACCGGCGCGTAGTGGCCCGGGAATATGCGAGAATCGCGTGCCTTCGGCACGGTTCGCTGTATGTCTTCAAGCTTGGTAAGCGTCCAGCCGATTTTGTCCGTAGCGATTCGCTGACTTTCGGTGGCGGCCTTCGTGACCTTCGTTTTAAGCGTGCGTTCGGCGTCCGCCAGTCGCTTACGTTGCTTGAACAGGTCCTGCTCGAGCTTCGAAGTCTGGCCCGCATTGAACTTGTCGATGGCGGCTTTAATTCGGCGCTCGTCGTCAGTCTGTGGGTCGGCGAAGGCATCTTCCATCGCCTTGGGCACCTTCGCTTTGCTGATACCTTCGGCGCGCTCGAAAAACAGCCGAGCGAATTCGCCTATGTCCATGATGGCACCAAAGGTGCGCACGAATTTTCGGTAATCAGCTTGAATCTGGGCCGAATAGCACATGCACGCCTCCGTTTCGTGTTCCGATGATACGCGTTCTCCAATACAGGCAGTCATGAGTTCGGACGCAATGTCTGGTCAGCAAAAATTCCGGCTCGCAGTGGTTAAGCCGCCGAGCAGATGAGACATGTCGACAAGCCTCTGCGCGACAAGATGTAGAACTTCTCCCTGACATTGCCACGTCCCATACACGGCAAGTAACGACGCCCCAAGCGCCTCCTTCCTTTGCTTCTCCAGCAGGCTTGGCCAGACAATAACGTTGACATTGCCCGTCTCATCCTCGAGGGTGACAAACATGACCCCTTTGGCAGTTCCGGGGCGTTGGCGCACCGTCACAAGTCCGCAGCCTCGTGCGAGCCGCCCGTCCCGATAGGTGCGCAGCGTCGACGCGGGCATCAGCCGGTTTGCGAGCAGTTGTGGCCGGAGCAGTTCGAGCGGGTGCCGTCCTAACGTCAATCCGACAGACCTGTAGTCTGCGACGATGTCGTGCGCTTCAGTCGGCGCGCCCAACTCCGGCGTCTCATCCTCTACCGAGGCGATGGCAAGCATGTCTTTGTCCGGCACGGCCGCGACCGACTGCCAAAGAGCTTCCCGCCTGTTTCCGGCAAGAGATGCCAACGCGTTTGCGTCAGCGAGGACATGCAGGTCCTTCCGGTCAAGCTGCGCTCTGCGGGCAAGGTCGCTAACGCTTTCGAACGGCCGGACCGCTCGAGCGTTCTCGATTCGTTCTGCAGCACCGTCCTTCATGCCGCGAAGCAGCGACAGACCGAGACGGACAGCAGGTCGGCTCGCGCCAGCACTGTGTTCAAGTGACGAATCCCATCCGCTGATGGCGACATCTACTGGCAATACCTCCACATCATGGCGCTGCGCGTCCTGCACCAACTGCGAAGGCGAGTAAAAGCCCATCGGCTGCGAGTTCAGCATCGCGGTGAGGAACGCTTCTGGTTTGTGGCACTTCAACCAGCTGCTCGCGTACACAAGCAACGCGAAACTGGCGGCATGGCTCTCCGGGAAGCCATACTCACCGAAGCCTTTAATCTGCTCAAAAATCGACTCGGCGAAGGCAAGGTCGTACCCGCGTTCCTGCATGCCGACCACAATGCGGTTGTAGTATTTTTCCAGGCCGCCTTTGCGCTTCCAGGCGGCCATCGCTCTCCGTAACCCATCGGCCTCGCCGGGCGTAAAACCAGCTGCCAGGATGGCAACCTGCATCACCTGCTCCTGAAAAATCGGCACGCCGAGCGTACGGCCAAGCGCAGTCTTCAGCGCATCGCTTGGATAGGTCACGGGCTCGAAGCCCTGCCGCCGCTGCAGGTAGGGATGAACAGCGCCACCTTGTATCGGACCTGGGCGAACGATGGCTACTTCAATGACCAGGTCGTAAAAGGTGCGTGGCTGCATGCGCGGCAGCATGCTCATTTGTGCCCGCGACTCAATCTGAAACACGCCAACGGTGTCCGTCGTCGAAATCATCGCGTACGTCGCCGGGTCCTCTGCAGGGATGTCCTGCATTTCGAAACGTTCGCCGCGCTGCTCCGACACGATGTCGAGCGTTCGCCGGATGGCCGACAGCATCCCGAGCGCAAGCACATCGATTTTCAAAAGTCCGAGCGACTCTAAATCGTCTTTGTCCCACTCAATAACGCTGCGGTCTGCCATCGCTGCGTTTTCAACCGGAACAAGGCGCGTGAGCTTGCCGCGGCTGATGACAAAGCCGCCTGAGTGCTGTGACAGGTGTCGCGGAAAACCGAGCAACTGCGACGCAAGTCTTGCCCACGCCTGGATAAGCGGCCTCTCCGGGTCAAGGCCGGACTCGGCGAAACGCTTCAGGAGGTCCTGGCTGTTATCGAACCAATGGTGCGACTTGGCGACCAGGTCAACTATCTGCGGGTCAACGCCGAGTGCCTTTCCCGTCTCGCGTAATGCGCCTCGAGGCCGATACGTCGACACTGCGGCTGCGATTGCTGCACGGTCACGACCGTATTTCCGGTAGATGTAGTGAATGACCTCTTCGCGTCGCTGGTGCTCGAAGTCCACATCAATGTCCGGTGGCTCCCCGCGCTCCTTGCTGATGAATCTCTCGAACAACATGTTTCCGCGCGCTGGGTCCACCTCGGTGACCCCGAGGCAGTAACAGACTGCGGAATTGGCAGCCGACCCGCGCCCCTGACATAGGATGTGCTGGCTCCGCGCGAAACGCACGATGTCATAGACAGTGAGAAAGTACGGTTCGTATTGCAGGTCGGCAATCAGTTCCAGCTCGTGTTCAATCTGCTCCTGCACTTTGTGCGGAATGCCAGATGGAAAGCGTCGCTGCGCGCCGATGTATGTCTCCTGCCGGAGATACGCAGCCGGTGTAATGCCTGCGGGCACCAGTTCATCGGGATATTCGTAGCGCAGTTCATCGAGCGAAAAAGCGCAGCGACTCGCAATGTCTACGGTCGCGGCGAGCGCATCATTCGGATACAGGTTGGCCAGCCGCAACCGCGAGCGCAGATGCTGTTCTGCGTTGGGCGCGAGGTCATAGCCACATTCGTGAACGGGCTTGCCGACGCGGATGGCAGTCATCGTGTCTTGCAATGGCTTCCTCGAGCGCACATGCATGACAACGTCGCCGAGCGCAACTACGGGAACATCGAAGTTGCGAGCGACAAACTCAATCGCACCCCGGTGAATGTCGTCCATCGCCCGCTGGTGGAGAACGAGACCGACCCACGCGCGACCAATGAACGTGTCATCGAGCCACTCGACCTGTGCTTCCAGAACGTCCTCTTTCGCAGGGAAATCCGGCACGAGAATCGCGAGGCAATCCGGCACGCCGAGCAGATGACGATAATCCTTGTCTGGTCGCGACAGGTCCTGCGGGGTGAGCCGATATTCACCCTTAGGCGCTCTGGTCCGCGCAAGCGTGACGAGTTCGGACAGGTTGCCGTATCCCTCACGATTCTTCGCGAGAAGGATAAGTCCGAATGCCGGCGCCCCATCCGCGTTCACCAGCTTGAAGTAGGCGCCGACGATAAAAGGAAGCTTCGCTGCCTTCGCGGCGACGTGAGCGCGCACCACGCCAGCCAGTGAGCACTCATCGGTGACGGCAATCGCTGAGTAACCCAGCTGCGCCGCGCGCTCAGCAAGCTCTTCTGCGTGCGAGGCACCTCGCAGAAACGAGAAGTTGGACCGGCAAAAAAGCTCGGCATACGCCGGAAGGATATTGAAGGTCGTGTCCACGACACATCACCCGAAGAGGCCGTGGAGGAACCAGCGTTGTTCTTCTTCCGCATCGCGGCTGCTGACGCGTTCCCGGAAAATCCAGTAACAGCTCGTGTCCTCCCCCTGCGCGATGAAATAGTCGCGTGTGACGAGTTCTCCATCAAACCAGCCGGCTTCAATGCGCTCACCAGGCGACACCATGCGCAACGGGGAGCCATAGAACGGGCGATGCTTACGCATCAATAGGCGCACGGGTGTATCGAGCATCCATGTGGGCCTCGGCAAACCTTCCGGGAGGGGGGCCGGCTTTTTCTTCTGCGATACCGGAATCCAGCGGTTCGCAATTTCCGGGCGATGGTCCGCTGTCGGCGCTGGCCGCAAGACGTTTTCCTCGCCCAGCCGTGCGACAAGCAGTTCAAGCAGCTTCTGATGGTCCTCTTTCGAACCACCCGGTTCAGGGAAAAGCGTGTCGGACGCTGGCGCTGCAGTCTCCACATTCGTGGCGTCAAGCCGCAGAGCAATCATCGGCGCGGCCAGTTCAATACGATGCAACCGTTCCTTCAACAATCTGACCAGGTGCTCTTCGCGCCATATTGGTTCTCCCAACGCGATGTCGACAATGGTTGGCTCAATTGCATCACGGCCACGCTCGTACTCAAGCGAGAGGCGGACGCCTGTGACCGCGAGTTGTTTGGCGCAAAGCCATCCGCATAGCTGCACAATCAGTCGATGTGCAGCAAACATCGCTCCGTCTGCGTGCTCGAGCCGGTCTGGCATTTCGAGGCGCGCGGAGAAGGTTGGCGGCGCCTCCAGCGAGTCGAACAGTTCAGGTGCTATGCCGAAGGCTCGGTCGAGAGAATCCAGAAGGTGTTCGCCACACCGGCGTTGCAGCCCCCCGCGAGGCAGGCGCCGTATGTCAGCGATGGTCTCGCAACCAAGGCCATTGAACCAGTCGAAAAACGGACGGACCTCGGGGACGGCGGCCATTGGCAGCGCGGAGAGACGATGCTCGAGCGACGCAAGTTTCAATACTCGTCGGTTGCCATGCTTCGCAAGCAGCCAGGCGCCCTGGCGAGTCGGCGCTGCGCTAATGCGCGCGGTGAAGCCGAGCGCACTGAGGACGGCCTTCGCCTCGCGACTCAGCGCAAGCAGGCCGCCAAAGAGGCGCAAACTCGCGCCGACCTCGACGACGAGCGTTGCTTCATCGAGCAATGCGACCTCAGGCGAGAAGCACATCAACGCGATGCCAACCTCGCGCTGTGCTGCGCCTTCGCGACCCATGTCGCGCTCATGCATTTGCGTCTCAGGCGACAGCGTCAGCACACCGCCGCGCTTCATCCCAAGACGAACTCCTGCCGTGCGGGCAGTGGCATCCGCAATGACAACCTTGTCTTTCTCGAGCACGGCGCTGCCGTGAGCAGGCTCAGGTGACCACTTCGGTCTGAAGACCTCGAGCGGCAACTTCGGCAGACGAACGGCGAGAAAGACGCGCATGGCGGGAAAGCAGAACAGGGGTTGGTTGAAGGGGAATCGACAGGGGCTCTGCGCGAGAGGGCCCTCGTCGTTTCACAATGTCCACAGTCAGACCGTCAGCCGATGGTCTGAGCGCCAGCCGCAGCAGCGCGGGTGATGCATCCTGCGCAGAGGCCAGCGGCCGGACCATGATGAACAGCGTTTCCGATGACTGGGCAGCAAGGTGCAGACGTCGGAGCGACGAAGCCTGCGCGTACTGCGTCCAGAAAATCAGCGCGCCACAACTGCCGGCACGAAGAATTTGCTCCGCCGACCACAGCGCATCCGCAGTTTTGTGTGCGTTCACACGGAGCACCTGGTCCAAGGAAAGGCCGATGTAATTCAGCCCCAGTCCGTCAGGGGTATGAGGCGGCTGCACGAATGCAACTGGCCGATTTCCCGCGGCACTGAGTGCTGGACGCAGCAGTCGCAGTTCGCCCACACCGGCTTGCTGGACCAGCAGGTCGACTAGCGCTCCGACAGGCCAGCCGCCCCCCGGCAGCTCTGCCGACAGCACCGGATACCCAGTCTCGACAACCCGTCCGCGACCGCGCGCGAGCTGCGACGCCCGCCACAGGGACGGGTGTATCTCCTCAGCAAGGACGGTAGCAGTGGACATTAGAGGCTCAAAAACCTGTATATTTATACAGTATCGTACACGCAAATCCTCAAGAGTGAACCGATACTTTTTAACAAGGGCTGAATCATGGATGCACGCGTTCGGCAGGTCGACCATCCGATGCCGGAGATGGCTATGTTCGTCGCAAAACTGCGTTCAGCCTTCGGAGACGAGGCGATTGACGATGCGATTAGGCGCGGAATAGCTGGTGAGCCTGTCTTTTACGCATGCGAAAATGGCCGCGCCGTTGGGACAGCAAGTCCGGTGAGCGAAAACGTCTGGCGTGCCAACTCTGACATACGGGACCGGCAATATTGTCCCGGCTGTGACGGCGAATGCGTCGGACAGGGTGTTGGTTGCAAGGATTGGCTGAAACGAGCAGCCGGTAAGGAGAAATTTTGAAAAGAATTGGACTGGCGTTATTGATGGCCACCCTCGCGCCCGCTGCGTTTGCAACTGGCACATACTCAGAGGTATGGAATCCGCCAGAGGCACGTGCGACCATGCCCAAACACGTCAGGGCTACGCGGAAGGTCGCATCTCATCGACATGTGTCTCCGCATTCGGTGAACGTGCATCCGCGGCGTGCCCTCACACCGTCGCCCAATCTCATGGCAAAGCAGCGCAACTTGCAAGAAGCCGTTCCTGCGAGCGAACCAGACATGTCGGATATTCCGCGCCAGATAACCCCCGAGGGCAACGTGCTTCGCGTGACGGCTCACGGAGCATCGGTTGAGGTCGCCCGCTGATGGAGTCGCAGTCCTATCAGGGCCACAGTATCTGGGGGCACGCAATTCTGCAGCGGGAGGAAATCCTCCAGCCCGAGCGTTATGCGGCAAGTGGGACAATAACCGTGAACGGCAAACTGGTCGAAGCCTCAGGCATCCTGGCTTACTTCGACACAGAAGAGGAAGCGCAACACGCCGGCCTGGCTTGGGCACGTGCCTGGATTGATAACCACGGGTAGTCGAAACCGAATGGCGCAGTGCATCAACATCTTTGCTGAGTGAGTAAGGTCTACAGCCAGTAACGCCGGCCCGGCGCGATGCGGACAACATGCTCGGCATCTCGCAAGCGAGCGGTGCCTCGAAGTGTCAAAAGAAAAACGACCGCAAGCGCTTGGTCGAGGCCGTTCGGCTACTCATTCCCAGCGCCGCCGCTTAATTCTCGAACTGGCGAATCGTCGCGTTATACGCAAGTGCGGCCGGGTGCCACTGCTGATGCATGCAACGCGCTCAGCTCAGGTTGAATTCAGCCGGAGCGGGCGAGTTCTTCGCGTAGCGGGAAACGTTGAGGTCATCGTGTCGAATTGCCGGCTGCTTCCCTGAAACCAAATCCGCGAGCAGCTGCGCTGCACCACACGACATTGTCCAGCCGAGCGTGCCATGACCCGTATTCAGATAGAGGTTCTGGACCGAGGTGCTGCCCACAATCGGTCTCAGCGCAGTGACAACGCGTTCCCCAAAAGAGCGGGCGCCGACTCAAGAATGCCGCGGTGATTGCCGATGAAATCGGACAAAATGATTGCCAACTATTTGCGTCCTGGGATTCTCATTAGACTTGAGAATTCTCAAACATCGCGAGAACTCTTGAGAAGTGGGGGCCAAGGAGCAAAGACGGCGGCGGCCGATGTGTATCGGGAAACGCTCAGTTTTCGGAAACGTTAGAGTGCGGTTCAGACACCTCTCGGACAAACCGCCCCAGTCTTAGCCCACCATCGCACAGGATTCGGTCATGACCGACGACGATTTGACTGCCAGTTCAAAATGCGCTCACGTTGAGCAGCTACGGCCGTCCGAAGATTCGCGACGGCCCTCGTCGCACATGCAGTCAACGACACACCGATAGTACGGACCGGGTACTTCGGTCAACCGGCGCCGGCACCCATCGTGGTCACGACCGCATCTGGTTTACAGAAATCAAACAAAAGGGGAATTTTCAAGCTGGACGGGCAATGCCCCGGATTCTTCCGTCCCGCTGCAAGGCGCCAAGCTATTTTCTCTGGCAGTCGAAGCGCCACAGGTAAAATGCAGCCCGAGACTGCTCATTGCGGTTTGCTCAATGAGCGATATACGAATGTCCGCTGTCGCCAAGCGTTGAGGCTTTGTGAAAGGTGCGCGTCCACGGAATTCGGCCGCACCCTTCACAGGTCAACGCACATGCACCATCTTCAGAATCGAACAACCATCATGGCCAATCAACTGACACTCGACACCCTGGAAAGTTGGCTCTGGGAATCCGCGAACATCCTGCGCGGCTCCATCGACTCCTCCGATTTCAAGAACTACATCTTTGGCCTCTTGTTCCTCAAGCGCTTTAACGACGTATTTGAAGAGCGTGTGAACCAGTTGATGACCGAAGAAGGTCTAAGCCGCGAAGAAGCCGACGCCGAGGTCTGTGAAGACCAAGGCGCCTTCCCGTCGACAGCCCGCTGGGGCTGGCTTATTACCCGCACCGAGAACATCGGCGAAGCCCTGGACAAGGCCTTCCACGACATCGAAGCGGGCGTGAAGGGCACCGACCTGCAGCATGTGCTGACAGCAACTCAGTATGGCGACAAGCGTGTGCTGTCCGACCACACGTTGCAACGCCTGCTGCGTCACTTCAATCAGTACAAGCTCGGCAATGAAGACCTCTACAAGGCCGACATGCTGGGGGATGCCTACGAGTACCTCATCAAGCAGTTCGCCGATGACGCTGGCAAGAAGGGCGGCGAATTTTATACGCCCAAGAGTGTGGTGCAGCTGGTCGTCGAGTTGCTCGACCCGCAGCCGGGCATGAGCGTGTACGACCCCACTTGTGGCAGCGGTGGCATGCTGGTGGAAAGCGCCCACCATATCTCCCGGCTGCCGGGCGGCACGCTCATGGGCAACAAGCCCAATGTGCTGCTTTACGGCCAGGAAAAGAACCTAGGCACCTGGGCCATCGCGAAGCTCAACCTCTACCTGCACAACATGCGTGCTGAGATTGAACGCGGTGACACGCTGGTCGAACCTAAACACCTGGACGGCGACTACCTTAAGACCTTCGACCGGGTGATTGCGAACCCGCCGTTCTCGGCCAAGGCCTGGTGGACGCCGCTGGAGCTGGCCGCCGAAGCCGGGCAGGACGGCGAGAAGAAGCCCAAGGCGCCCAACTACAAACAGGTGAGCGACCCGTATGGCCGGTTTGGCTACGGCATTCCGCCACGTGGCTATGCCGACCTTGCCTTTGCGCAACACATGCTTGCCAGCCTGAAGGCCGATGGCCGAATGGGCGTCATCCTGCCGCACGGCGTGCTGTTCCGCAGCGGCGAGGAAGGCAAGATTCGTGAGGGGCTGCTGTTCGGCACCGATTCCGCAAACGGCAACCTGCCGGGCGACCTCATCGAAGCTGTCATCGGCTTGCCCGCCGCATTGTTCTACAACACTGGTATCCCGGCCTGCGTGTTGGTGCTGAACAAACGCAAACCGGCAGCGCTGAAGGGCAAGGTCATCATCATCGACGCCAGCTCCGACTATCTCGAGGGCAAGGCGCAAAACACGCTGCGTCCGGAAGACATCACCCGCATTGTGGCTACACACAAGGCTGCGTTTGACAACCAGACCGAGGTGGAGAACTACTGCCGTACGGTGACGTTGGATGAAATCCGAAAGAACGACGGCAACCTCAATATCGCTCGCTACATCGATAACGGCGAAGCCCAGGAGACTGTTGACGTAGCTGCGACTTTGGCGCATTTGGCGGCATTGGGTGAACAAGAGGCAGAGATTGATGCAAGGTTAAATGAATACTTGACCGAATTGGGGCTAGTCAAATGACTGAGATGTACGTCGAGACTGTTGTCGGCCCCGTTCCGGCCAGCTGGGAAATCAAGCGTCTTGAGACGATTTCTGAATTCATAACGAAAGGTGGGACCCCAACTACCTACGGTTTTGCATGGGCTGCCGAAGCTGATGGAATTCCATTTTTCAGAAGCGAGTGCGTGACTGACGCCGGATTCAATCCAAAGGGAATGAACTACATCCAAGTCGAAGCGCATCTTCAAATGAGTCGTTCTGAAGTGAAGCCCGGGGACCTTTTAATGACCATTACCGGCAACGTTGGTCGCGTTGCTAAGGCGTCCGAGAAATACGAAACGGCCAATATCAATCAGCACATCGCACGCGTCAGGATACTGGAGGAGAGGGGCGCAAGTGCGCAATATGTATACCACTGCCTAAGGCATGACGGATATGCCACTCACTATAGAGCCATCCTTACCGGACAGGCCTACCCACAAATCAGTCTCCAGCAAGTTCGAGAAACCCCTATCGCACTTCCACCTTTCGTCGAACAAGAAAAAATCGCCGCCATTCTGTCGTCCGTAGACGCAAAGCTCGATGTGGTTGACTGCCAGGTTGAGGCCACCCAGGCGCTCAAGCGCGGGTTGATGCAGACGCTATTCAGCCGGGGATTCGGTATGCGAGACGAGGATGAGCGGTGGGTTCCACATGCTCAGTTCAAGGACAGTGAGTTTGGCCACATTCCGGCGACGTGGAATATACGAACATTGGAAAGTACATCGGCGTTTATTACTAAAGGCGGGACGCCGACCACCTATGGATTTGATTGGGCAACCTCTGAATCCGGCATCCCATTCTTCCGAAGCGAGTGCGTGACCGACAACGGATTTAACCCTAAAGGGATGAATTTCATACGGGCAGAGGCTCATCAACAGATGATTCGCTCTCAGGTTGAACCAGGAGATGTTCTTATGACCATTACCGGCAATATCGGCAGAGTCGCGAGAGCATCGGCTGATTACCCTATTGCCAACATCAATCAGCATATAGCGCGCATCCGAATCAAAGACGATTACGACGCTGAATATGTATATCAATGCCTCAAGCAAGATTTTTATGCGAAGTATTATGGTGCGATATTGACCGGTCAGGCGTATCCACAAATTAGCCTCAAGCAGGTTAGGGAAACGCCTATTCCTTGCCCGCCGATTTCAGAGCAACGACATATCGCTAAAATTCTCACTGATTGTGATTTGAAAATAGCTAACTTGAGACTAAAGCATTCAGCATATCAGGGCCTTAACAGGCTGCGGAAATACACCCCTCCAAAAGCAACGTCCATCGCTCTGCGCGGCTACCGCCGCGCAATTTTCTGCATTACGAAATTTCAACGTGAATCCAGCTTATTTTTCGACAGTTTGAGGCCT
>NZ_VZQQ01000083.1 GCF_014397785.1 Paraburkholderia podalyriae | reverse complement strand
GCGCGCTGACGCATACGCCGCCTTCGATCGTTTCGTGACGGTCTACGCGGCGAAGTATCCGAAAGCCACCGAAACGTTGAAGAAGGACCGGGAAAGCCTGTTGGCCTTTTACGATTACCCGGCGGAAGGCCACGAGCCAGTTTTCGGCGCCCACGGAGAAGTAAGTCAGGAAGTTCACCATGAGCGCGAAAATGTGGTAAAGCGGAATCGCGGTCACGACAACCTCTTCGCCAGGCTGCTGCGCATCGGGCATCAAGGCCCTGAACTGTTCGATGTTGGCGATCAGATTACGGTGTGACAACGCGGCGCCTTTCGAAAGCCCGGTCGTGCCGCCGGTGTATTGCAGGAAGAGCAAATCACTGCAAATCACGGTCACCGGATCGAATTCGAGCGTCTCGCCCAGATCGATTGCAGCTTGTAGCGTGATCCATTCGCCCAGCGACCCGTCGACCGTGAGCCCTGGATCCGCAGCGCCTCCGTCGTCGGGACCGGCTGTAATCGTCTTCCTGACGCGCGTCTTGCCAACCACTTGCGCAAAGGTGGATGCTGAAGCGCTATGGACCACGATCACTTCGGCGCCCGCGTCGTTAAGCTGATACTCGAGTTCCCGGGCCGTGTATAGCGGATTGACGTTGACCTGGATGCCGCCGATTTTTGCAATGGCAATGAAGGCGATCGGGAACGACAGCAGGTTCGGCAGCATCACGGCCACACGATCGCCTTTTTTCACGCCGACCACTTTCTGCAGGTAAGCGGCGAACGCAGACGAGAAGTGGTCGACATCGGCATACGTCAGTGTCCGTCCACCGACACGGAAGGCTGGTTTGTCAGCGAACCGGCACATTGCGTCCTTCAACAGCGCAGTCACGGACGGATAGCGATCGGCGTCGATCTCGGGGGGGATCGAGCCGTACGACTGGATCCAGTGTCTTCTGCTCATTCGGGTCTCCATAGACTTTATGCGAAGGCCTCATACAGTCGGGCCCGCTACCACACTGTGCTCGCCTGGGAGCAAGGTCGGGCGGAAACCGCCCGGGTCGAAGGCTAAAGATGCGCGAGCCTCAGGCTACGATTACGCATTAAACTATACACTTTGTATAGTGTATAGACTATACAAATGATATAGTTAAACATGTGCACTCCGAGCCTAAAATCGGAAGCAAAAGCATGGACCCGGTTACGACATTGTCATCGCAGGACTTCGAGGCACCGCTGCCGTTCGAGCGGGCTGCCGCGTGGGTTTCGCGCCTCTTCGTCGGTAACCGCGACGATGGATGCCCCATTTCCTTGTGGCGCCGATAACATGGCTCATCAGCCAATTCCCGGACGGGCCCGCGCATACACCGTGCGGGTTGCCCCCCCGCGAAGTCTCCGGTCATGGCTGGGTGAGCAAACGCAGCCCGGCTGCAGATCGGCGATGGCTGGGCGCGACTTTTCCGGGAGCTTGATGTGCTACTGATGCAGGTAACCCCCGAGGCGGCGCCGCCACATCTGATCACTATCAGGTTTGCGCGGCAGATTTCCCGCCTCGTCCGCGACTGTTGTGTTCCACCCGGCTTCGCCTGAGCAGGGCCTTGTACAATGTGACATGCCAAACAAAACCTACGGTCAACTTTGCCCAATGGCCCGGGCATTAGACGTCCTCGGCGATCGTTGGACGCTGCTCGTGATCCGCGAACTCCTGCTAGGTCCAAAGCGGTTCAAGGATCTGCTGACGATCATGCCTGCCATGGGCGCAAACCGGCTGTCCGAGCGCCTGGCCATGCTGGTGGAGAGCGATGTCATCCAGCCGACCACGTTGCCAGCGCCCGCCGCAGCGCCAGCTTACGAACTGACGGAATTGGGCGAACAATTGCGCAAACCGGTAATCGCGCTTGGGCTCTGGGGTCTGCGCCTGCCGATCGATGAGCGCATCGATCCGTCCAGTGCCCGTGCGGAACTCATCGCACTGTGCTTGACGGGCTCGAGCGATCCGGCGTCAAGCGCCGGTTTGCAAGCGTTGTACGAGTTCCATGTGGGGGCGGAAGTTTTCCATGTCCCGGTGAACGACGGGAAGGTGCTGGTCCGCTCTGGTCCCAGCGAAGAGTCCGCCGACGTCAAGATACAGTG
Source organism: Paraburkholderia podalyriae (assembly GCF_014397785.1). Taxonomy (GTDB): domain Bacteria; phylum Pseudomonadota; class Gammaproteobacteria; order Burkholderiales; family Burkholderiaceae; genus Paraburkholderia; species Paraburkholderia podalyriae. The sequence goes on along the minus strand of NZ_VZQQ01000083.1, from coordinate 19,975 downwards.
CGACATGGAAACGTTCATGGCGCTGGCCCTGCGTCAGGTCACACCTGCGCATGCGCTCCGCGAGAGGCGCGCAACCCTGCTGCATGGAAGCCGGCAAGCGTTCACGCAGGTATTCAAGGTTCTCGAATACAAGCCCTGATGCGTTGCCTCGCCCTACCTGCATCCGCACACTGCGAATCGGGCGTGGCGCACGTGAGCAGGTTTGCCTTGCCACGGGCGCGAGAGGGGCAACAGCGTACCCTTTTGCCGCCGCCTGCTGGCGAATTGTGATCAGCCGTATATTCAGCCCGCCGCATTGAACGCACTCGGAGCGAAACTGTGGCCCATGTTGGCGGCTTCGCCGACGCTGGATATTAGCGATGCTGCGCCGCTCGAGGGCGCTTTCAGGTTCATTGCAGGGCAATGACGAAAAACTCCATATGCCGGCAAACAATGTCGGCATCGAGCATGTCGACCCGCCCGAGCAAAAGCTGCTGTCCACGGCCTGGAGACGGTCGGCATCGGCGGCGAACTCAACTGCATCTATCTGGCAATTTCGTCGTGAAGTGATTGCGGGCAGATTGGTGCACGCATTCCCGGTCGCCGCCATCTTGGGAACCGCCGCTGTGGACACATGCGCCAGCCTGGCGTCCCGGGCGCGCAACTTCGTCGAAGCAACAGTCTGGCCGGGGAGTCGCAAGGGATCCAGGTCCGCGACGTCGTGCCTACCTCGTTCAGAACTTCAATAACTCCAACGATCGAGCGCAGGCTCGTCGAGCATTTCGGCACTCATCCTGATTCACAGGATCACAAGATCCGGCCGTAATCTACCGAGCCGGAGCGGCAAGCCGCGCTCATATAGGCTCGCCCCCGGCAGTCGGTTGTGGGTTTATCATACTATACGTTTAGTATAGTTATAGTACTATACGATTCGTATATCACATCTCGACCGCCCTCGCTATCAGACTTGTACACATGCACGTGCCCGCGCGTGACATCTGGTGATTCCGACACTGGCCGGCAGGTGCCCCGCTTCCTCGAAGCTTCCGAGTATGCACCATGCGCAAATCCTCTCCGCTTGACATAGATTCGTTGATTCAGCCTCTGCGCCTGCCGAACGGCAGCGTACTCCGAACCCGGCTCGCCAAGGCGTCCGTGAAAGAGACGCTGGGCACCTACGACAATCGTCCGACATCGAAACTCGTCGGCCTGCACCTGCGCTGGTCCGCGGCGGGCGTTGAATTTGTCATCACGGGGAGCGGGACGACCGACCGTCGTGCGGTGGGCGCACCCAGCAACGTGGTGATTGAGAATGAAGCCGATTTGCCTGTCTGGCGGCAGTGGGTGCGCGGCGTAACCAACCTGGCAGTGGTGATCCGCGTTCAGCTCGACCATCCTGGAAAGCAGTCGCCGAAAGGCCTGAATCCCGGCAGTCTCTTCCCATCGTCCATCCCGTTCGATGGCGACATGACAGCGTACTTCTGCATCCCACCCGAAGCCTATATCGCCGAGATTGACGACATCATCCAGCGCTTCGAAAGCAATGCAGCCATCCGCAAGAAAGCCGGCTTCAGCGGCGTGCAAATCCGCAGCGCGCACGGTTTTTTCGACAGCCGGGTCCTATCGCCGCCTCACAACCGCGACGACCACGAGCCGGAAATGCAGCGTCTCTTCGTGCTGGCCACTTACGCCGAGATCCGGCGGCAGGTAGATCCCGACTTCCCAGTCGGCATCAAGTTCGATCCGGTTCATTTCCAACGAGGAGGCCCTTCACGGCATCACAGCCCCACTGCATGCGCAGTGCTGTGTCCGTTGCTGGCTCTCTCCGGCCCTAAGCTCCGCGCCCGGATCATCGCCCCGGCTTTGGCGACTTCTCGTCTGTTCGCGGAAACAACCAGCTCCGCGACACGGGAGCGACAGCCACACGCGCCACCAGCTCCCTAGAAACAACCTCGACTACCAGCCTTGGAATCAGAGGCTGGTCAGCGTTGAACCCCAAACAGGAGGCAATGATGGTCAAAGAGGGACGCTCTATCGCGCAAGCGATCGCAGCGGGCAACTATCACCAGATCACCGTGTATCGCGCGACCGAATCCGGAACCCGCCGCATTGTGCGTCACTACGATCCGCCTGCGTGCGAATCACTGGATGAGGTTATCGAGTGCTATCGCTGGCTATTTGGCACCCTGAGCGAAGGCTTCATCGCAGAAGGCAGTCGAATTGCCGCCGGCTCGAGTCGGGGCCGCTTTATTGAGGACGTTTGCGACGTGACAGAGCGCCTTCGATAGCGCCCTCGCGTCCCACCTCCCAGTTGCTTTGCCGTTTCACCTCATCACCATAAACGTAAAACCGGAGGAGACAGGATGTTGCAAAAACGAATTTTTGCCGTTGCCACTGCACTGCTAACGTGCACTGCAGCCCAGGCGCAAAGCGCCGGAGATTTCGTCGGGAACTTAGGCTGGTTCCATTTCGCGCCACAGGACTCCAGCGAACCACTCACAGTCAACGCACTCGGCACCAACGTCACTGCGCCGGGCACCGGCACGTCGGTTGACAATGCCGATACGGTCGGGTTCGCCGCCACATACTTTATTACCGATCACATCGCCGCCGCCGCGGTAGGGGGCATTCCGCCCAAGTTTCGACTAGCCGGCACCGGGTCGCTCAGCTCTCTCGGGCGGGCGGGCTCAGCATATGAGTGGAGCCCGACAATATTGCTGAAGTACTACTTCAACGATGCCACGAGTAACCTTCGACCGTATCTTGCTGCAGGCGCAGCTTACGTCTGGTTTAGTGGCGTGAAACCTGAGCCCGCGGCGGCCAGCGGCGCGCTTTTATATTCGCCAACCCTTGGGACCGCTCTCGAGGGGCCGACTAGCGTCAAGCTGAGCCACTCTTTTGCACCTGTGATCAACGCGGGCTTGGCCTACAACATTACCCAACATTGGTCGGTTGATGCCTCGCTTTCGTATATGTGGCTGTCCGTCCGGGCAACGCTGACAACGCAGTCGAAACTCGGTACCGTGACCAGCAGTGCGAAGCTCAAGGTTAATCCGATCATTTCGTTTGTATCCGTCGGATACACGTTTTAGCACTCGTCCAATGAGGCGTGAGATTGGTCCCATGCCTCATATCTGTGCGCCGGCGCCAACTGGCAAGAAATTTCTACCTAGCTGCAAAGGCGGAGATTCCCCAACTGGCTAGCGTCAAGCATGTGTTTTCGCAAAGGCGGCTGCCCGGTGAAACAACCGGGCAGAAGACAGTCATCAGCCTACGTGTGAACGCGAGCGCCGCATGCGAGGCCTTCGTGAGCGTGAGCGCAAACGCACGGAGGAATCTCTGTCGAGCTTTCGTCCGATCCGGCAGCACTTCGCGCCCAAGAGACATCTGCTGCGAGCTTCGTTGTATCGCAAACAACTCTGCGAACGCTTTGCCGCGTGGCGTCGATTCACTGAACTCACCCAAAGCCCGTCGACTGGTTTCTGAGCGATCGCCGCTTATCCTGAAGTTCGTCCTGGTGAGGCAAGTTGGTAAAGCCATGCAGAGAGCCGGCCGGGAACTGGTGGCGCAGGCCGGGGCGGCGGCTGGCGCGCCAGGCTCAGGGCCCTTCATGCTCTCCGGGCAGGTCTTGGCTCGGTCTCGGGCCGCACCCAATGGAGGCGGTTAAATTTCCTATGCGCGAGCTCGTGCCGGGGCCCGCCTTCCGGCTCTTGCCCGATTCGCGCTCGGCCGCGTAGCGTCACCCCTCCACAGGCTCTGGCGTCGTCGCGGGTGCGCGTGGGAGCCGATCCATCGCGTATTCGGCGAGCGCGGTGATCGTGAGCGCGGGGTTGACCCCGGGATTCGCGGGCAGCGCGGCGGCGTCGCAGACGATCATGTTCTTGTAACCGAACACTTTCAGCTCTGCGTCGATGACGCCGGTGGTCGCGTCCGAGCCGATGACCGCCCCGCCGAGGATGTGCGCCGTCCATGGGGCGTTGCGGAAGGCTTCGGTCAGGGTGCTGCCCGCAACCCCACCCGTTTCTTCGGCGAGCCACTTGGCGACCTTGTGCCCGACGGAGAGGAATGTCGGGGCGGGACGGGACTTGTCGATCTCGCTGACGAGCGTGTAGCCGTTGCCGGTGCTGTGCTTCTGCGCGCGTAACCGGACCGCGTTGTCGCGAGGCTGCATGACAAGCATCGCCAGCGATCGGGCGCTCCAACCCTCGGATTGCTTGGTTGCCTTCCACCGTCTCGGGTGAAGGATGACGTTCGTCAACCACTTGACGCGACGGACGAAGATGTTCCCCTTGCCTGTGAGGACGGTGAACTTGCCCTGCCATGCGTCGGCATGCTTCCCGACGGTGAGGAGTTCGACCTGGGTGTCCCCGTCGAAGATCAATCGGCTGGGCGCTGTTACGTCGCGCCATGCCTCGAGATCCCGGGGGAGCTGGACGCTGAGGAAGGTCTCGCTGTTCGTGCGGACCAGGTGGCCGAGTCTGTCGCTGATCCGTGGTAGTGATCCACGGTACTTGCAGTCTGCGAGCAGTTCGTTGGTTGCGATAGCTCCGCCGGCGAAGACGACGCCGCGAGCGGTGTATTCAGTGCGGGCGCGGGACCCGTCGGGGCTGCGCTGCTCTACGACCAGCCGGTACCCGTCTGCGCCGTCGGCTGCGCCGAGGGGCCGGACGTCGATGACCTCCTGCTCCGGAATGATCCGGGCGCCCCGCTTCTCCGCGAACCAGAGATAGTTCTTCGTCAGCCTGTTCGCGGCGCCCGTGCGGCATCCGATCATGCAATCGCCGCAACGTCTGCATCCGGTCCGCGCAGGTCCTTCGCCGCCGAAGTAGGGGTCATCCACTGTCTTGCCGGGTTCGCCGAAGAACACGCCGGTCGGCGCAAGCCTGAAGCCGTCGGAGACCCCGAAGTGCTCGCCGATGCGCTTGGTCAGCTGGATCGAGACCGAGTCCCACGGGGATTCCCTCACGCCGAGCATGAACTCCGCCTTGGCGTAGTGCGGGTCGAGCGCCGCCTCCCAGGACTCGAGGCCTCGCCACTGGGGGGCGTTGTAGAACCCCTTCTGCGCACGGAAGAGCACGCCCCCGTACATGAGGCTCCCACCTCCTACGCCCGTCTGCGAGGCGGTCTCGACATGTTGGTACGCGACATCTCGGAGGATGCCGTAGAGCCCTTGCTCCGGGGCCCAGACAAACTTTTCGATCTCGTTTGTCGAAGTCGGTAGATCACTGTCCTCGTAGCGACGACCGCGTTCGATCACGCCCACCCGGTACCCCTTCTCGGTCAGCCGGAGAGCGGCGACGCTTCCGCCGAATCCGGACCCGACGATCGCCCAGTCGAAGTCGAACTCCGGGTTCGGCGAGGCCTGCAGTGCGCTGTCGCGTGTTGTTTCTGAGTTGGCATTCGTCATCGAAGTCTCCATATGCTTATGTAATACGCAAGCCTGTATATCGCTCTTTTCCGTCAAAATGCCACTACCATCTTCGCCCAAACCGCCTCCCCGGCCGGACGATTCCGCACGAAAAACTCCTTCACGACGCGTGCCTCGACGCTGACCTTGCTGAACTGATAGCGTAAGCCGGGACCCATCGCGAAGACCTGCCCACGAAATCCGTCTCCGGCTACCGATTGACCGTTTTGTACATCGTCCGTCATCTGCTTGATGAAATAGCCAGAAATTCCGACGCGCGCCGCTGGCGTGACCGCATAGCTCGCCGAGTAGTCAAAGTGGAACAGGTTCCCGGAGTGGTAGTTCGTGTCGGTGTTCGGCGAATTGAAGCTGTAGGTCACCTTCGCGGACAGTTCTACCCTCTCGTTCGGCAACCACGACACGGCGAACACCGGCCGCGCCGTATAATAATTCTTGCCGGTGTTCAGAACCGCGTTCTTGTCGTACTGACCAGTGGGCACTACGAACTCAATGGCCGCCGCAGTCCGAAGCGCGCCGGTTCCCCACGCGATCAATGCCGGACTGACGAGCAGGTCGCCGAGACTGGTTCGGTCGAATGGCATCCCGCCTGCACTCAGAGAAAGCCGTGCGACGGGCAGTACCGCGTAGGCCCCGTAGCGTCCGCCCAGCAATGACAGATTCGACATATAGACGGCGCGAGGAATCAGCAAGTCGGCGTCGAGCTTAAACCCCGGCACCGAATTGTTGCCGTGCGAATCGTTGAAGTGCGACGCATGGTAATGCGAGTAATACAGGATGCCGTACAGGCCAGCTGGCGGCAACGCGCCGGCGAAAAACGCCTCGGCACCTTCGCCGATGTTATCGCTTCCCCCTTCCGTGGCAAACGCAACCGAACTTAATGCCATGCTCGCGCATACCATCAGAGCGCCCAAGCCGAGCGTCACATTCCGCATCATCCTATATCTCCATATTTAGTTATACTTAATTAGTACGTCATTACTCATACTGCTTGCTTCTTTGTGCCGATATTTCGATCAAGGCCGCCATGTACCGGATCTGCCGACGATCGGCAAAAAGAGATGAATTCGGGCGCACGCTGATTAATTCCGACGCATCTTTGGTGTGCGCGGCTCACCACATGCGGTACGTTTAAATCGGCATTTACGGAAGCAACCCACGCATTCCCGCGCAAGTAAGTATCGACCGTATTTTGGCCCTGGTTCGCCGACTATCTAGTTATCGGGAGTCGCGCGGTTGCGATGCCGATCGCAGGCGAGAACATAAGCCGAACTTCGCCTGCGACACATACCTTTAGTCAATCCTCAAAGTCACATAAGAGGGTGACTCAAGCTAGATATACCGATGCGCCTTGGGGGGCACCGGTGGCACCACCGTCGATAACCAGCTCCGCCGCACGCATGCTGCTTGAGCGATCGGAAGCCAGGAAGAGCGCGGCGTGGGCCACCTCCTCTGCGTTATTGAGCCGGCCAATCGGGATGCTTCTGATTAATCCCTGCTCGATTTCCTGCACCTGGGCTTCCGTTTGCGCCAGGCTGTTCCAGATTGGAGTTCGCGTAGCGCTTGGAACCAGCGTGTTTACGCGGATGCCTCTAGGTGTTAATTCTGAAGCCAATGAGCGCGCCATCCCGGATATCCCGGCTTTACTCGCGGCATAGACACCGAATCCGGCGTATCCCATCGTTGACATGACCGAGCCAACGAGAATGACCGATGCGCCAGAGCGCAAGTGAGGAAGGGCGGCCTGTACGGTGTAGAAGCTGCCGGCAATATTTATCGTGAGGACGCGTTCAACAGTCTCAACGGACGCGCCGTCCAGAGGGGTAGTCGATGCAACGCCAGCGCCTGCAAACAGGACATCGATATGGCCAAACCGATCACCAACCTCTGCAAACGCAGCGCCGAGGGTCTTGGGGATCGTGACGTCTGCCTGAATTGCCATTACGTTGGCACCAAGCTGATTTTGAGCAGCGCTGAGGGCTTCAGAATTGTTGCTGATGATCGCAACGTCGGCACCCTCTGCAAGGAATAGACGCGCGCAGGCTAGCCCTATTCCACTGTCTCCGCCGGTGATAACTGCTACTTTATCTTTGAGTTGCATTAGTGTCTCCATCCATTGTCATGATATTGATGATGAGCAGGTAACTGTCCTGCGCTCACCGTTCTACGGGAGTTGATGCAACGGCTTCCGTCGCCGTGTCGCTATCGATACGACCAGAATGAGCCAAGCAGGCCGAGCTTGCTGCTCGGCCAGGTACATTCGCCAGCTGAACACCATTTTCGCTTTGATGCCATTCTCCCGGGCCAGCTTCGCGACTGATACGCCCGGTTCGCAAGCCGCTGCAGCCAATCCCTCACCAGGCTTCCGGGCGTGATTCTGGCCGCCCGTCCGGTGCCTGGCTTCTTCCCTTCTGATTAAGACAACGGGGGTGCCCATCAGATCAGCAATGATGGCCACCACTTTGCTGTCTCACACACTTACCATCTATAACGGCCGTGCGAGCCGCTTTACGTTGGAATGACCGACTCTGCAATTGCTCCCAGTACCGATGGGTCTTCGATAGTCGTGATGTTTCCTGGTTCTCGGCCCTCGTAGATCGCCTGAATCGCTCGGCGCAGTAACTTACCTGATCGCGTCTTTGGCAGCGCTGGAACGAAAAGAACCCGTGCGGGGCGTGCTATAGCACCGAGGCGGAGCTCGACAAGTTTCAGAATCTCGTGTTTCTGCGTGGACGCGCCCTCACTGGCAGCGACAGCACTTCGATCCTTCACGGTTATAAATGCAACAGCGACCTGCCCTTTCAAGGGGTCGGCAACTCCGACAACCGCGACCTCGGCGACGTTCGGGTGGCCAGAAATAGTCTCTTCTATCTCCCGCGTGCCGAGCCGATGGCCGGCTACGTTGATGACATCATCGGCACGCCCAAGGATGAAGTAATAGCCGTCTTCGTCCCGGACGCCCCAATCGAAGGTCGAATAGACATACCGTCCACGAACCTTGGACCAGTAAGTTTTCACAAAACGCTCATCGTCGTTCGCAATCGTCTGAATGCACCCGGGCGGAAGCGGCCCATCGATGATGAGAATGCCTTTTCGATTTGCGACCGTTATCTCCTCACCCGTTTGATCGTCAATCAGGCGTACAGAAAACCCGTACATGGGTAGCCCAGGCGACCCGAATTTACTATCCGCGCTCTCGACGCCATTCGCGAGTGCAAGGATTGGCCACCCAGACTCCGTCTGCCAATAGTTGTCGATAATCGGCTTACGCAAGGCGCCATTTATCCATTTCCCTGTTGGCACATCGAGAGGTTCACCGGCCAAATACAGACTTCGCAAGCTGGACAGATCTGCCTCGAAAAGCGACTCATTCTCATGTTGCTTCATCACCCGGATGGCTGTCGGTGAGCTAAACATGGTAGTCACCTTGTACTTCTCGACAAGCCTCCACCAGATGCCAGGATCCGGGCGTGTGGGCAGTCCCTCGTAGAGCAGGGTTGCCATGCCCGCGATAAGAGGACCATAGACGATATAGCTGTGGCCGACCACCCAACCGATATCGCTCGTTGTGAAGAACGTCTCGCCGGGAGAGCCGCAAAAAATGTGCTTCATGCTGGCCGCGAGCGCGACGCTGTATCCGCCAGTGTCCCGTTGAACGGCTTTCGGGTTACCTGTTGTGCCGCTGGTATATAACGTGTAGCTCGGAGAACTGGACTCTAACCATTCGCACGCGACAGTGGCGCCAAGAAATTCCTGCCTCAAGGAGATGTAAGACTCGTCTCTATGAGCGCGCATCGGAGTCGGCGCGAGTCCCCGGTCGACGATGAGAACCTTGGCAGGCCGTGTCGACACAAGTTCAAGGGCCTCATCCAGTAGTGGCTTATATGGAATGACCTTCCCGGCACGGCATCCGGCATCGGCGCTGATAATCAGTGTGGGCCTGGCGTCTTCGATGCGACTGGCCAGGCTTGAACTGGCAAATCCACCAAACACAACCGAATGGACGGCGCCGATACGGGCGCAGGCCAACATCGCAAAAACAGCCTGCGGGATCATCGGCATGTAGATCAACACCCGGTCGCCCCTTTTCACGCCTAGGGACAAGATAATCGCAGCCATTGTCTGCACTTCCGCGTGCAGGTCACCAAAGCTATACGTTTCTTCCTGCCCTGTCTCTGTAGAGACCCAGATCAGTGCTGTTTGATCTGCACGATTGGCCAGGTGCCGATCAATTGCGTTGTGGCAGAGATTTGTCAGTCCTCCGACAAACCATCTCGTGAATGGAGGCGACCCATAGTCACGAACTCTTTCGAACGGCTTTTCCCAATCGATCAATGAGGCCTGCTCGGCCCAGAAATCATCTGGTTCGTCGATCGAACGCCGATAGAACTCCGTATAAGTCGTCATCGCAGCATCTCCTTCCGTGTGAAGGCAACCAGCAACTGTTATGTCTATTCCTGAATTGCTTTTCCGACGCCTTCGCTCTTTTATGTTCGTAATTCATCTAGCCAGATCAGAGCGTGCTCCAATGCCCTGAGGGCCGCAATGCGAAGAGATTCAACTTCGAAAACACAGTCACCGACGCTGTTACGTCACCGGCCATCAGGTATTTGTAATTCAGCCCGACCACATTCGTCGAAATTTTCGAGCCGGGTTCGGTCGCCAGAAGAGCACTGAATGCCACTGGCGCCTCCATTTTCTGTGTTGTTTGAATCTCGGCCGGCCCACGCTGAGCGGAACGTATCAGCCGCCCGATAAAAAGTTGGAGCCGATCAGGTCGTGGACAGGAAGTATTCGATCTTCTCGGCCACCTCTTCCGGATGCTGCTGATGCGGCCCATGGCCCGAATTGGGATAGGCCAGCAACTGTGCGTTGGGCAGTTCGCGATACAGCATCCAGATGTTCTTGAAAGGGAAGAACGGATCTCGGTCGCCGGAGACGATCAGCGTGGGCTGACGAAGGTCCTTCAGCTTCTCGTAGTGACCGGTTTTCCCGCTCATGAAGTCGCCGATGAGCGACACCATCTTGCCGATGACCTCGGGCGTTACAGGAGGTTCCTGGCTAGAAGTCCGGGTTGCTCGACGATCGAGATAGGCCCGCGTTTCCTCGTCACGCCCTTCCGCGAAGAACAGATACCGGACATCCTCGAGAGAGTATTCAGGACGAAGAGCAATCTCAAACACGATATCCGTCGGCGGTGCCGCTTCCGGATTGCCGCCTCCAGCCGCGCCGACGATGATCACCTTTCGCACAAGCGTCGGCTCGTTGATCGCAATCGCCTGGGCAACGAACCCTCCCATGGAAAAGCCGAGCACATCGATGGTTAGAAAGCCTAGTTTCTTCGCGAAATCTGCGGCGTTGCGGGCCTTTTCGTCCACGCTCGTCGCTGCCGATCCCGACGACGAACCGACTTCCTGATCACTGAACAGAATGACGTGGCGGGTCTTGGCCAATGCGTCGACAAAGCCCGGATCCCAGTCGTCGAGCGTACCCCGGAACCGATGGAGGAACAGGATAGGCGTCTTGTCCACCGGATTGTCGGGCCCGACTTCCCGATATGCATAGCGCACGCCATCGACGTCAAGGTACCTGGTCGGGGTGGTCGCCGCACGTTCAGCGGTTTTGTCCATAGTGTCGTCTCCTTTGTGTACTGATCAGTAAGTTAATGAATGCAGTTGCCCTTGTCAAGTGATTTGTGTATCGTACGGTAAGAAAATATCGGAACCCCGGGATCATGCTTACAGTTGAGAAAAAAAGAGGGCGTGGGCGGCCGCGCGCGTTTAACGTAGATTCGGCGCTCGATCGCGCCGTCGAGATTTTTTGGAAAAAGGGGTACGAAGGTGCCGATCTAGACACGCTGACTACCGCGATGGAGATCAACCGTCCAAGTCTTTATGCCGCCTATGGCGATAAGCGTGCCCTTTTTTTTAAGGCCGTCGAGCGTTACTATCAAAACTTTGCAATGCTTCGTCTTCCCAACGAGGCGCACGGGAAACGCTTCGATCCATCGTTCTTTACCGAAGCAATTGTTCACCTCTTCTACGATCACGAACGGCCCCGCGGCTGTCTCATCGCATGCGTGCTCGCTGATGAGGCCAATGCCCACGAGGACGCACGAGCAATTCTCAAAGAGCTTATCGAGCGAGAGGAGCGCCGCATCGAGAAATGGGCGAGTACGTTCCTGTCGGGTGACTCTGCTGCGGTGAATGCGCGGTGTTGCGCAAATCTGTTGATCGCAACACTTCATTCGGTAGCTATTAAAGCGAGTGCCGGAATTCCACGTCAACAAATCAGTGCCGACCTCGACGCCACAATGGCCATTCTTATGGGAATCCTAAACACCTAACATTCCAACGAAAGGCTGATTCAATTGACGAGGCTGCCCACATTGAGGCGATGTGAAGTGTTGATAGGCTCAGCTTCCTCTACGCTAAAGGCCGCGGGTTTGGCGGTGAACACAGTTCAAGCACCGCGCCCGCCGGTCTTCGGCTGAACACGGTTTGCTGCGCTCAGACGTCGCCTTCCTGAAGAGGGCCATGGGAAAGCAAACGCGCGCCCGCTATGAGGAAAACCGGCGCGAGCTCGACACTTCCTCGTGGGCCGCCTCATCGGGTTCGTCCGTGCCCATGCGCTGGCCGCTGCGGCACTGCCTATCGGTGCTTGTCTGCGCGGCAGGTCGTCGCGATCTATCTGCCGTAAAGGTGGGCAGCGTGAACTAGCGCGCGGTGATCAGAGCAGTTTGGGCGCTCACGCGGAGATTCAGCGGCATGCTCACTGCGACGATCTGACCGTTATCAGCCTGACGGAAGCACGGTGACACCTGTTCGTTCGCAGTACGGCATTATTTTTCGTTGGTTTTTACGTATCAAGCCTGCGGGGTCAAAGGCCCTTCCCGGCGTGCGACAATCGCAGTGACATGTGCTGCCACCGATCCACGTTCAAAACATGACGACGACCCTGATCGCTCCGCGCCCGCTCGATGCACTCGACCTGCCGCCCGACCTTGACGGCCGCCACGGAGTCAACCGGGCGAACGGTCGCAAGCAGATCACCGCAGCAGACGACCTGAGCGCGATACGAGCGTGGCTCGCACGTGTCGTCGACACGAAGACCACTTTCGAAAACTACCGCAAGGAAGCTGAACGGCTCCTGTTGTGGTCCATCGTGCAGCTGGGCAAGCCCTTGTCATCGATCACGCACGAGGATCTGCTCACCTACAGGCTCTTTTTGGACGATCCGCAACCGCGTTCGCGCTGGGTGTCGGATGGCGGGCGCAAGTTCCCGCGTCACGATCCTCGCTGGCGGCCGTTCTACGGGCCGCTTGCAGTCTCGAGCCAGCGCCAGGCGATGGTGATCCTCAATGCGCTGTTCGCCTGGCTTGTCGAAGCTGGCTACCTGGCCGGCAATCCACTCTCGCTAACGCGCCAGCGATCCCGCCGCCAGGCGCCGCGCATCACCCGTTACCTGGAGCGCGATCTCTGGCAGGAGGTCAAGGTCTATATCGACGGCCTGCCCCGTGACAGCGATCGGGAACAGGAACGTTACTGGCGCGCACGATGGCTCTTTACCCTGCTCTATCTGGGCGGCCTGCGCATCTCGGAGGTCGGTGGCAATACGATGGGCAAGTTTTTCTGCCGGCGGGACAACGAGGGGCACGAGCGGTGGTGGCTCGAGGTGCTTGGCAAAGGTGACAAGGAACGACTCGTCCCCGCCTCCTCGGAGAGGATGGTCGAACTCGCGCGCTACCGGCGTGCGCGCGGGCTTGCGCCACTCCCGTCCTCGCACGAGGACACGCCGCTGGTGTTGCCGCTCGGCAAATCCATGAAGCCTCTCACGCGGGCCGCGCTGCACTCGATCATCAAAGGCATCTTTGCTGGCGCAGCGGACAAATTAAGGCTTCGCGGTGAAGACAATGCCGCGCGCGCTACGCATCTCGAGCGTGCATCCGCACACTGGCTGCGGCACAGTGCCGGGTCCCACATGGCCGACGGCAACCTCGATCTGCGACTCGTGCGAGACAACCTCGGGCATGCATCGATTTCGACGACGAGCATCTATCTTCATAGCGACGACGACACCCGTCACCGCGAGACCGAAGAAAAGCATCGTCTGGACTGGTGAGGGCGGATCTCACGGCCGGCTGCGATTTCGCGCGCAGAGCGAGGCGGCTCCGCCCGGACGTCCGCGTTTGCCGATGCCACATCGGCAGGCTTGAGCGCGACTACCTGATTGAACACGGACACCGCACACATCTTTCGTTATCTTTAGGGAAGGTCTGCAAAAGTCCTGGCGTTGACGTTTGGGTGGACTATCCTGGGAGATAGGAAAGTTTAACGGAGTGTCTTGATGACACAGCTTGGTCTTGGTCTGGATCTTTCAACGAAACGCACGCGCAAGCGGGAATTTCTCGATGAGATGATGCGCGTTGTGCCGTGGGCGAGATTGATTGCGCTGATTGAACCGCACTATCCGGCTGGGAAGACTGGGCGCCCGCCGTTCCCAATTGCGACGATGCTGCAAATTCATTTCATGCAGCAGTGGTTTGGTCTGTCGGACCCAGCGATGGAAGAGGCGCTTTATGACGTGCCGCTTTACCGCGACTTTGCAGGGTTGGACGGGGGCATGACGCGTTTGCCGGACGAGAGCACGATTCTGCGGTTCCGTCATCTGCTCGAAACGCACGGACTGGCTGCGCAGATGTTCACACTGGTCAATGAGATCCTGAGCGAAAAAGGCTTGATGCTCAAGACAGGATCCGCGGTCGACGCTACCTTGATCTCGGCACCCAGTTCGACGAAAAACGGCTCTGGCAAACGTGACCCGGAAATGCACCAGACGAAGAAGGGAAATCAATCGTACTTCGGGATGAAAGCGCATGTCGGCGTGGACGCGGAGTCGGGCCTGGTTCACACCGTCATCGGTACAGCGGCCAACGTTCACGATATCAATGCAGCAGAAGCGCTATTGCACGGCCAGGAAGCGGATGTGTACGCAGACGCCGGATATCAGGGTATCGAAAAGCGCTGCAAGGCGAATTCGGTTCGCTGGCATGTCGCGATGAAACCAGGCAGGCGCAGACAACTGGACCTGAGCGATCAGCTGGACGCGATATACGATGAAATCGAACGTCTGAAGGCTGGCATCCGCGCCAAGGTTGAACATCCGTTTCGTGTCCTCAAACGGCAGTTTGGCTACACAAAGACACGGTACCGCGGGTTGATGAAGAACACGGTCCAGATTACGACCCTGTTTGCGCTGGGCAACCTGTGGATGGCGCGCAAGGCTTTGCACAAGGCCTGAAGCGATCGGTTGTTTAAGCCCACAGCCTCGGTGGCCGGGACCGTAACGGTTCAAAAGACGGACGGCCCATGCCAGCAGACGCTAATCACGCATAGGATTTACTCATAAGTCAGGAATTTTGCGGACAGATGGTCTATGCTTGAGCGATAGCTATTGAGAGCATCGCCCATGAAACGAGATGGCCGGAGTCTGGCTCACAACACGCTCGAAGAGATGCGTATCCTTGCAGTTCAGCGTATGGCTGAAGGCGAGCATCCAAATGATGTTGCCGCGTCATTTGGGATGCATCGCTCGTGGGCGTACAAGATTAGGGCGCAGGCGCGAGGCCGTGGTCATGGTGTGCGAGCGCTGCGCTCGACCAAGGGCACAGGTCGCCCACGTACGCTCACTGCGACGCAGGAGCAGCGGGTAATGCGCTGGGTTAATGGCAAGAATCCAATGCAGTACGGGTTTGATTTTGGCTTGTGGACGCGCAACCTGGTTCGTGAGCTGGTACGACAGAAATTCGGCGTCACGCTGAGTCTGGCTTCGATCGGTGCGATGCTCGCCCGTCTGAACCTGACGCCGCAAAAGCCGTTGCAGCGTGCTTACCAGCGTGATCCGGAAGCTATCGAGCGTTGGCAGCGAGACACCTATCCGAGCATTGCCAGGCAGGCTCGCGAGCAGAAGGCGGACATCTTCTTCTGGGATGAATCGGGCTTCCGTGCTGACTCGGTGCATGGCAGGACGTGGGCGCCGCGCGGTGAGACGCCGGTGGTCGAGCGGCCCGGCGAACGGCAAAGCATGAGCGCCGCGTCCGCTGTTAATTCGAAGGGCGCTTTTTTGGTTTGCAACGTATGAAGGGGCACTTAGCGGCGAGTTGTTCGTGGAACTGCTCAAGAAGTTGATGTTCAATCGGAGAAGAGCGGTTCATTTGATCGTCGACGGATTGCCAGCGCATAAGAAAGCCGTCGTTAAGGACTATGCCGCTAGTACGCAGGGCAAGTTGACTTTACATTTCCTGCCCGGTTACGCACCGGACCTCAATCCGGATGAACTGGTGTGGAGTCACGTCAAGCGGACCGGCGTCGCGCGACGCCCACTTCAAAAAGGTGAAAAGTTGGGCTCAAAAATTCACGAGCAGCTTTCACAAATTAGCCGCGATCCGTGCCTTGTTCGCTCATTTTTTAGGCATCAATCTGTCCGCTATATTTCTGACGTATGAGTAATTAGCAAATAAGTCGGCTCTCAGAAAACGAGTTGTGCAGACCTTCCTTAGCAAAAACCGCTGAGCGCATGCTCAACATGGCAGGCCTCAGGGTTGTTCAGTACCGGTGATACCGCCGCCTCTGACCGTCCATCCGCCGAGCGATTCGCCGCTGCGTTGGGGCAATCGTTCGGGTGCCTGCCCGCCTCCGCCGGTTTGCTTAATGCGCGTTGGCTTCTCCAATCGTCAGGAAACTGAGGGAACTGGCGGTTCTCCCGAATACCCCGGTGTTGAAGCTCACACGACGACAACACGTTTCGCATAACCTCCGACGGTGTTCGCGGGGGTGAAGATCGGGCCGGCTTCGTCTTGCTGCAGCACAGCCGAAACGTTGTATCCAGGCGCCGCCAGCTGATTGTCGTGCTGCGTGGATCGAGGCGACAGAGACGGAGCCGATCCGTCTCGCGGCTTCCTGTTGTCGAACAAAAGTCGTGCATGCTGTTTCTCATGTGCAAGGCCGCCAGATACGGCACCGGGCGAGGCGTCGACACCCTGCCGGGTTTCGAACGATGTCAGCCGGAACCGTGCGGGATCATCCGGCCGGTCCCTGCCCTGCGCGACCAGTTCGCGCCGCGGGAAATCGTGGACGGGAAACGGCCACCACACGATGCGCTCATGACCGCGTGCCAGCTGCGCTTCGTGCAGGAAAGTGCGAAAACTGTCGAGACGTGCGATCGCGAACAGGTGCAGCGTCAGCCATCGGCTCGTTGTCTCGCTCCATTCGCCACCCGCGATCGGCGCATAGCGAGACAGCCAGACGACGATACCGAGCGGACCATGCAGCGGGGGGATGCAGCAGCGCTTCGGGAACGCCAAAGCCCTCCCATTTCGTGCGCCATCGCAGCACCGCCTGGGCGACCGGACAGAACGGTGTCGTCGAACGGCCATCCATCCTCCAGCGCAGATGGTGGGCGGCCGACGCAATGCACGGTTGATGCTGGCCACTGTACTCACGCGTGATCTGGCGCCTGATGGCCTTGTAGCAGCTGCGCGCTCCCGACAGGAGTTCATCGGCACAATCGCTTGCATCAGGGAACAGCGTACACGATGCGTACCCGGCCACTTCCCTTTCATCCGGCCTGCATATGTTCCACACGGCGTCCAGGGAATCGGATTGCGGACCATCCTGTATGGCAGGATGCTGGCCGGCGGCCCATCGCAAAAGCACACGCCGGTAGGCACCGTCGACCCGCAGGTCATCGAGGCCGCGTGACGGGACAATCCACGGCGTGCCGCAGGATGGACAGGAGAACGGCGCCCGGAAGACGTCTGGTCTCAGCCGGAAGGGAATTTCCAGACCACACTGTGCGCAGCCCTCCTCCAGCGGAGTGTGATGCACGGGACAGGAACGGCAAGTCCGCAACCGAAACGCTGTCAGGTGGACGCCTTCACGCGCGCAGCGTACGCACCAGCGCAGCGTTGACACGGCGATCACGCGCGCCAGATGTGACGGCATGACGAACGCGCGCGCGATGTCTTCCAGTGGCAGGCGAAGCACATCCGTCAGGCGCCGCACATCAAATTGCCGGGCGTCGCGCAGGTCCATGCTCCCTGATACTGACCGCCGCCCTTCACGGCGGCCAAAACAGTCCGCGAGGCCGGCGCATGACAGCGCGTTGAGCCGCTGGAATTTGGCGAGCAGCGTGAACGCAGATTGCCCGGTGGCGTGCCAGTCATCACGCCAGCACCACAGCCCGGGCGTTTCCGGTTCATGGTGCGGGACCAAGATATCAAAGCGGCGCGTCATGATCCGTACGCCGCCTCGTCGACAAAGATGATGCGCAGCTCCTCGAGTGCGGCGACGAAATTCGATTCCTCCACCGCCTGCGACCAGCAGGCCGGGCTCAGTGCGAAGTCTGCACCGTCTTGCTGCATGTTGTCCGTCAGCGCGATCTCCACCGTGCGGGCCAGATATTCCGTGGGAATTTCCATCGTGAAATCGAACCGCGCGCGCCGATGCGCGGCGTCGAACGCTTCCCACAACACCCCGTGCTGCTTTCCCAGGCGGAAACCGGTATCGAATGCACGTTGCAGAAAAAAGCGCGTAAAGGGCCACTCACTGCGATCGGGAAAGGTTGACGTGTCAAACGCGCCGAGCGACATCTTCAGATCGTCGGCAGAATGGAAACCTTCGAAGCGCAGTTCGTCAATCATGAAGCGGGACACGATCTGCGAGGTATCGACGCTCTGCCGGAACGAGCTCTTGCGGTTCAGGATGCCGGGTTGACCGACAAGGAACGTGAACATCCGCACGCCTCGACGCTCCAGTTCGTCCTGCACATCGCGCAGCCATTCGTAGTGCTCAAGTTCCAGGCGCTGCGCCTCGTCAACGAATACGACCAGCTTGTTGCCCGCGGCACGCTCAGCACTGGTCGCACTGGAGCGAGACTGCGCCCGCCCTGATTGCCAGCAAGCTGATCGAACTGGCGGGCCGCGTTGACCCGGTACGGGTGCGCACCCGCAAACGCGGCCCAAAGATTAACAAGCCAACGGCTTACGTTGATGGCGCAACTGCCCGTTCCCATCACAGCACTACTCGACTTCTCAAGCACGCAAAATACAAGGAATCCTGACTTAAAGGAAGACCTTGAAAGGGCTGGCCTTTAGGGGGCCGCACATGGCCTATGACGCAACCGCTATGACGGGGATGCTGAAGGATGACGGTACATCAATTTGACTGATGGGTTGCGAACAGAGTTATGGAATGACGCAAAAAAAATCGGAGGGCGGAACGCCTCTGGCGAGGACGTTACGGAAACGACTCAGCGAACCGTGTGCAACCCTTCCGGCCTGCTAGAGGGTGTTAGGAACTTTTGTTAAGGGCTGCAAAGTGAACAAGCATAAGCACGGAGAATACGACGAAGTGCAAGCCAGCCAAGGTTTCGGGCAATCGCTCGTAGTCTCTGGCCAGTCGGCGAAAGCGGTTGAGCCAGCCGAAGCTGCGCTCGACCACCCAGCGGCGCGGCAACAGCACGAAGCCCTTTTTCGCCTCCGGCAGCTTGATTACCTGAAGCTCGATCCCTTCGTCGAGTGCCGCCTGCGCAGGCTCTTCGCCGGTATATCCCTGGTCCGCGAACGCCACCTTGACCGTCTGGCCCGTGGCCTGCTGAACCTGACGCGCCAGTTCTCCGACCTGCGCGCGTTCCTGTTCGTTGGCCGGCGTAACATGCACAGCAAGCAACTGCCCCAAGGTATCAACCGCCATGTGGACCTTGCTGCCGCGTTTGCGTTTGTAGCCGTCGTAACCGGCGCGAGGCCCACTCTCGCAGGTCGACTGCAGGGTCCGCCCGTCGAGAATGACCGCGCTGGGTTGACCACGGCGCTGCTGCGCGGTCCGGATGATCGAACGCAGGTCAATTCACCATGGCCTCGAAACAGCCTGCCTGAATCCAGCGTTGCGTCTGCTGGTAGACCAGTTCCCACGGTGGAAAATCATTGGGCAACAAACGCCACGGCGCACCCGCGCGTACCATCCAGCGAAGCGCGTTGAACATCTCACGCAATTCGTAGCGGCGCTGCGGTGCGTCCTTGTTCATCAAGGTCAGGTACGGTGCGGCGAAGTACCACTCTTCATCCGATACATCCGTTGGGTATGGCCTGCGTTTTTTCATCCCGCCAGGATACCAGGTCTAATTCAAAGTTCCTAACACCCTCTAGACTGGAAGTTCCCCTGCAAGCCATGGAGGGAGACATGACGACCGTCTACGTCGTGAAGACTGGCGAGAAGTTCCTCTGCACCGCAGAGGGCGGCGATATCGGCATGGCACCAGAGATTAAGGAAGCCACGTCCTTTCTCTCGTATGAGGAAGCGAACAAAGTCGCGAACGAGCACGCCGACCCCGGATACGAAATCGTGGCCGTCAACATTACGAGACGCTGATGAGTAGTCCGCTCCTAGCAGGCTGCGGAAATACCTCGCGCTGAAGTCATCGCGACGGATAGCAAAAGCGTTGATGTAAGGACCTCACCCGCCCCCTGGAGATCATGCGCGGCACCGACACGTTCACCGAGAGTCTGTTTTCCGT
>NZ_VZQQ01000082.1 GCF_014397785.1 Paraburkholderia podalyriae | reverse complement strand
TTCTTGATCAACTCGTCAGAGATACGGCGCGCACCGCACAGGCGCCGCCTCTGTCACGTAGCCTCATCAAGCTCGCCCAACTGGGCGGCTATCTCGCACGCGCCAACGATCCTCCGCCCGGCAATAAAGTCATCTGGCGCGGCATGCATCGTCTTGTCGACATCCAGATTGGATACTCGTTGGGGCGTGAAAATAGTGGGTAATCACAAGATAGGAGCCTAATCGATGTTTCGATCTGAGCAGCGATCCACCACCTTGCAGTGTCCTCATAGAGATTCCCTCAGGCTGTTATCGATAGGCCGTACTGGTATCCAACGCGCATTCCTGGTTTTCCTAAGCGAATGAACTGCTGCTCCGCCGCCCTACAGTTGGACCGCTGGCAGCCCCCGAGCCGTCAGAAATGTGACTGCGTTACCAGTAAACAGGTTGTCGCGAGCACAGTTCGCGCATTGATATACGAGTCTCAATCTCGTGAGCAGCGAACGCGGCCGGCCCCTCGACGCGACCCAAAATTCCGCTTTGTTCCCGCGAGAGCCGTCCGTCCTGTGGGGGCAAACGTGGGGGCAAAATCGCCCCAAATCGGCATAGGGGGCAGCCTGAGGCTGCGCCCCTGCCACACCACCCGGCATGCGGGTCCGCACCGGGCGGTTCGGGAAGTTGAGGTTAGGAGAGTCGGGGCACACCCAGCTGATCGAAGTAAGTGATGGTCAGCACGCTGTTGAGGAGCTTGCCGCTGTTGCACCACCAGCGGCGACTGTTCGCCGCCACCTGTTGTGCCACAGAGCATGACGCGCCCAGCGCGCGCAGTTCCCGGTAGATGGTTGAGCCACGGCGCCAATGCTTAAGCTGGATGGCGCGTAGTCGGTGGCGCAGCCACTCATCCAGCTCACGCCAGACTCTGGGGGTTTGCGCCAACCGGAAGTATGCCCTCCAGCCCTGCACATAAGTCCGCAACCGTGCCACCACGTCCTTCATGCTGCGCCCGCCAGATCGGCGGGTCAGTTCACGAATGCGGTGCCTGAACGCCAGCAGCGGTTTGGCCGCCACCTTGCGCTTGACCACACCGCCTGGAGCCACCCATAAGCTGTAACCCAGGAACTTGCGACCGAACACACTCGCGAGCGCACTTTTGGTCTCGTTGACCTTCAGGCGCAATCGCCCATACAGACGTCGCAGCAGCACCATTACCCGTTCGCCCGCGCGGCGGCTACGAACATACACGTTCGCATCGTCGGCGTAGCGCGCAAAGCAGTGGCCCCGCCGCTCCAGTTCCTTGTCCACCTCATCCAGCAACACGTTGGCCAGCAGCGGCGATAGCGGCCCGCCTTGCGGCGTGCCCTGGGCTCGCTGCTGAACCACTCCATCATCCATGATGCCGCTGTTCAGATACGCCCTGATCAGCCGGATTACACCAGCGTCTCCAATGCGTTTCTGTAGGCGGTCGATCAGGATGTCGTGGTTGACCCGGTCGAAGAACTTCTCCAGGTCAACGTCCACCACGATTCGCCGGCCTGACTGCACGTACGACTGCGCGGCAAGCACCGCATCGTGTGCACGCCGTCCGGGCCGGAAGCCGTAGCTATGCTCGCTGAAGGTGGGATCCAGAACCGGCTGCAGCACCTGCAGCAGAGCCTGCTGGATCAACCGGTCCGTTACCGTCGGGATATCAAGCTCGCGCTCGCCTCCGTCCGGCTTCGGAATCGTCACCCGCCGTACCGGGCTGGGCCGGTACGTCCCCTTCAGCAGTTGTTCACGAATCGCTGGCCACGCCGTCACCAGATGGCGCGCAGTCTGGTCAACGCCCAGACCATCCACCCCAGCGGCTCCTTTGTTGGCCCGCACCCGTTTGAACGCCCGCTTCAGGTTCTCTCTCGTCAACGCCGCTTCCAGCAACGCTGACCCTGTGCTCCCGGGTTCATGCCGCGGGCAGCCGGCTTCGTCGCTCACAGGTACATGCGCAGCTTCACCACGCGCTGCTCCCGCTCGCCCCGTTTGCACGGGCATCTGACGCATTGCCTGCCGCATCGGCATATCCCTGAACACTCCTTCCCGTTCGGTCCTTCGTCACCAGCTTCAGCCTTGCCGACCTGTCCTGTGACTACTACGACCTCGGCTGACTTCTCGCTCCGGTTCGACACCGTTGCCCTTTCAGGCATGAGGCGAGATCTCCCCAGGTAAGAACGCACTCCTTCACCGCACAACCGCCGGATTTACGGCACCAATCCTTGACCACAAGAGCTTCGCAGATTCGTGCCCGCTCGCCCTGATCGGTGCCGCCTCATATCCGGTTCTTGTCCATCGGCTCACGGCTTTGCTCCACGCTTCCTCCCCACGCTCGGTCACCCTTACGCAGTTGCGCTTCACTTCATTCGCTGTGGTCAGCTTATGGGAGGACTTGCACCTCCAGGAGTGCGCCCATGCTGGGCGCACACGAAAAAGGCTCTCAGAGCCGAAGCCATGAGAGCCTTATATCTATTGGTCGGGGCGAGAGGATTTGAACCTCCGACCACCTGCACCCCATACTGTCGCTCGAACTCACACCGATTCGGAGTCAGCCTGCCACGCCACCAATACGAATGATCTTTGCGCCCGCCTTCAGCTTGTCTAGATAGTCCGCCCACAACTGCATCATCACTCGGCGCTCCCTGATGAACTTAGTCCGGTTATACGCCGAGCCAAGATTGTCCGGTACGGCATGTGCAAGTTGGTGCTCGATCACCTCTGGTTTCTGCTCCAGTTCCTCGTGCAGGATGGTACGGGCCATCGCGCGAAAACCGTGGCCGGTAATTTCCGTTCGGGTGTCATAACCCAGTCGTCTGAGTGCGGCATTTATCGCCGCTTCGCTCATTGGACGCAACGTCGAACGAGCGCCGGGAAAAACAAAACGCCCCTTGCCGGTGAGTGCTTGCAACTCCCGCAGGAGAGCCACTGCCTGGGTTGCAAGCGGCACCAGATGCTGAGTCCGCGTCTTTGTCACTAGATAGCGCCACTCCCCCTTATCTAGGTCGAATTGCGTCCACTCGGCCCGACGAAGCTCCCCAGGCCGCACGAACAGCATCGGCGCGAGCTTGAGCGCGCAGAGCACGGGAAACGTCCCCGAGAAGCCATCGAAGGCCCTGAGCATTTCCGCCACCTTGGCGGGTTCGGTGAGCGCAGCAAAGTGCTTTTCTATTGGAGGCGGAATCGCCCCGATCAGGTCTTTTGCCGGATCGCTCTTTGCCTTGCCTTCCTTGATCGCATATCGGAAAACGCGGCTGATTTCACTGCGTACCCGGTGCGCTGAATATCGCGCACCCCTACTATCGATCCGCTTGAGCACCACCAGAATCTCGGGCGCGTCGACCTCGGTGATAGGACGCTTGCCCAGCCAGGGGAATACGTCATTTTGCAGACGGGCGAGTGTCTTTTCGTGCTGACCGATCTGCACAACCGACTTGCGCTCCTCCAGCCAGTCGCGGGCTACACCCTCAAATGAATTGTTGGCGTTGAGCCTTGCGGCGCGCTTATCAGCCTTTTTTACGTCGCTCGGGTCGATCCCGGCCGCCAGTTGCTCACGCGCCGCACTTCGCTTCCTGCGCGCTGCCGCGAGCGATACGTCAGGGTACACACCTAGCGCTAAACGTCGTTCTCTACCACCGAATCGGTATTTGAGGCGCCAGTATTTCCCTCCCGACGGCGCAATCTCCAGATACATCCCGCCACCGTCAGTCAGTCGATAGGCCCTCTCGCGAGGGGCTGCGCTACGCACAGCAATGTCAGTCAGGGGCATGAAGACCTCCTGGGGGCATTTTTTGCAAGGACGTCGGCTACTCACCAACATTCCCCCTAAGATGCCCCCACATGCCCCCGGATGTCAATGGAACTCCGCGAATTTTCTGGGAAACAAAAAACCCTCGAAGCATTGCTGCATCAAGGGTTCAAGGAATTTACAGGAATCAAGTGGAATACTTCTTGGTGCCGGGGACCGGACTTGAACCGGCAGGCCCGAAGGCGGCGGATTTTAAGTCCGCTATGTTTACCAATTTCATCACCCCGGCAGGGGTCGCAATCGCGCGTGGACGCGAATTCTACCATCGCGTCGCGGCAGCCCCAAAAAGCGCCCGACACCCGCATTCATCCCCAAGTCATAAACGTTTCCGATAATCCGCTCACGTAAACGATTACAGCGGGCAGAAAACCGATGACCCCGACGATCAAGGATGTCGCCGCCCACGCCGGCTTTTCCATCGCCACGGTATCGCGCGCGATCAACGCGCCGCACACCGTGAACCCCGTCACGCTCGACAAGGTGCGCCAGTCGATCGACGCGCTGAACTTCCGGCCGAGCCCGCTCGGCCGGCAATTGCGCGGCGAGCGCACGCGCCTCGTCGGCGTCGTTCTGCCGACGCTCGCGAACCCGGTGTTCGCCGAATGCCTGCAAGGCATCGACGATCTCGCGTCAGCGCAAGGCTATCGGCTGATGCTGATGACCACACAGTACGACGTGGACCGCGAACGTCACGCGATCGAAACGCTGCGCGAGCATCGCGTCGAAGGGCTGATCCTGACGGTCGCCGATGCCGACACGCATCCGCTGCTCGACGAACTCGACCGCGACGGCCTGCTGTACGTGCTGATGCACAACGACACGGTGCGCCGCCCGTCGGTGTCGGTCGACAATCGCCTCGCCGCCTACGACGGCGTGCGCCGGTTGATCGCGCACGGCCATCGCCGCATCCTGATGCTGGCCGGCTCGTTCGCCGCGTCGGATCGCGCGCGCCAGCGGCATCTCGGCTACACGCAGGCAATGCAGCAGGCCGGCCTCACGGCCGCGCCCGCGCTCGAAGTCAATTTCAATGCCGAGGAACTCGCGCCGTCCGTGCTCGCGCACCTGACGCACGGCGCAAACCGTCCGACCGCCCTCTTCTGCAGCAACGACCTGCTCGCGATGGTCGTGATGCGCGGCCTGCGCCGCGCGCGTCTGAAGATTCCGCAGGACATGTCGATTCTCGGCTTCGACGGCCTCGCGATGGGCGAACTGCTGTCGCCGGCGCTCGCGAGCATCTGCGCGCCGAATCGCGAGATCGGCTGCGCGGCGTGGCAGCGTCTGCTTGCACGGATCGGCGGCGCGCGCGACCAGCGCGCGTTCTCCGCAAGCTCGCTCGCGTTGACCTTGCCGCACAGCGTGCGCGAAGGCGCGACGATCGCGGCGCTCGGCTCGCACCCGAATCTCGACGGAGCGTCGCCGGCCCACCCGCCGAGCGCTGCGGCAGCCACGGAAAAGCCGTTCGCATAAGAAGCCAAACGAAGGCACGCGCATACGCGCGCCCAGCTGTCATCACCAACTCGCGTAACCCATCCGACCCAGGAGACCCGCAGTGATCCGCTCACCCTCACGGTTCGCATCCTCGCTCAAACCGCTGTGGCAGAAACTCTCGCACGCCGCCGCGACCGTACTGCCGGCGAGCCTGCTCGTCGCCGGCGCGGCGCTCGTCGCGCTCGCGCCGCAAACCGCGCGCGCCGACGAAACCGCGATCTGCTACAACTGCCCGCCCGAATGGGCCGACTGGGCGAGCCAGATCAAGGCGATCCAGCAAAATACCGGCATTCGCGTGCCGTTCGACAACAAGAACTCGGGACAATCGATCGCGCAACTGATGGCCGAGCAGAAAAGCCCGGTCGCCGACGTCGTCTATCTCGGCGTGTCGTCGGCCTTCCAGGCTAAGAACAAGGGCGTGGTCCAGCCGTACAAGCCCGCGCACTGGGACGACATCCCCGCCGGCCTGAAAGACCCGCAAGGCTACTGGTTCACGATCCACTCCGGCACGCTCGGCTTCTTCGTCAACAAGGACGCGCTCGAAGGCAAGCCGGTGCCGCGCTCGTGGGCCGACCTGCTGAAGCCCGAATATAAAGGCATGATCGGCTACCTCGATCCGTCGAGCGCGTTCGTCGGCTATGCGGGCGCGGTCGCGGTCAACCAGGCGCTCGGCGGCACGCTCGATAACTTCGAGCCGGGCCTCGACTGGTTCAGAAAGCTCAAGGCGAACGCGCCGATCGTGCCGAAGCAGACGGCGTACGCGCGCGTGCTGTCCGGCGAAATTCCCATCCTGCTCGACTACGACTTCGACGCCTATCGCGCGAAGTACAAGGATCACGCGAACGTCGAGTTCGTGATTCCGAAGGAAGGCACGATTTCGGTGCCGTACGTGATGAGCCTCGTGAAGGGCGCGCCGCACGAAGCGAACGGCAAGAAGGTGCTCGATTTCGTGCTGTCCGACGAAGGCCAGAAGCTGTGGGCGCAGGCGTATCTGCGGCCGGTGCGCGCGAGCGCGATGAGTGCCGCGACGGCCGCGCAGTTCCTGTCCGCGAGCGAGTACGCGCGCGCGAAGCCGGTCGACTTCGCGAAGATGGCCGACAAGCAGTCGAGCTTCGGCGAGCGCTATCTGCAGGTGATGCATTGAACGACGTCACGTTCCCGCTGCGCTGGCGCATCGCGTTGCTCGCGCCCGCGCTCGCGGTGTTCATCGCGTTCTGGCTGCTGCCGATGGGCGCGCTCGCGCAGCTCTCCGGCGGCGGCCACGGATTCGCGACCTATCGCGCGATGGTGACGAATCCGCGCTATATGTCGAGCCTGGGCGCGACCGTGGTGCTGTCGGCGGCGGTCACGGCGGCCACGCTGGTGCTGTCGGTGATCGCGGGGCTGCTGCTCGCGCGACGCGAATTCGCCGGCAAGCGCACGCTGCTTGCGCTGCTGACGTTTCCGCTCGCGTTTCCGGGCGTCGTCGTGGGCTTCATGGTCATCATGCTCGCTGGTCGTCAGGGGCTGATCGGCGCACTGTCGATGAAACTCGCCGGCGATCGCTGGGTGTTCGCGTATTCGATGAGCGGCCTGTTTCTGGGCTACCTGTACTTCTCGATTCCGCGCGTGATCGTCACCGTGATGGCGTCGGCGAGCAAGCTCGATGCATCGCTCGAAGAGGCCGCGCGCTCGCTCGGCGCATCGCCGTGGCGCATCATGCGCGACATCGTGCTGCCGGCGCTGTCGCCTGGACTGATCGCGGCGGGCGCCGTCTGCTTCGCGACCGCGATGGGCGCGTTCGGCACGGCGTTTACGCTCGCCACCGACATCGACGTGCTGCCGATGACCATCTATACCGAGTTCACGCTGAACGCGAACATGGTGACGGCCGCGGGCCTGTCGATCGTGCTGGGCATCGTCACGTGGGCGGTGCTCGCGATCGCGCGCAGCGCGAGCGGTTCGGGCGTGGCGGCGAGCGCATGAGCGGCACGTTGCCGGAGCCCGGCGTTCCCGAACAGAACGACCCCCTGCCTATGAACTCAATCACCGCCCGTTCGCCGTCTTCGCAGCGGGCAGCGGGACCGCACACGCGACGCGCGTGGCCTTCCACGCGAAGCTGGCTCGCCGCGGGCCAATGGTTCGTCACGCTACTGCTGTGCGCATTCCTGATCGTGCCGGTCGTCATGTCGATCGTCGCGGGGCTGACGGTCAACTACTTCAAGGGCGTGTCGAGCGGGCTCACGTTGCGCTGGCTCATCGAGGTGTGGACCCAGTATCACGACTCGGTGTGGCTGTCGCTCGAAGTGGCCGCGGCGACCCTCGTCGTCACGCTGCTGACCGGCGTGCCCGCAGGCTATGTGCTCGCGCGCGGCAAGAGCCGCTTCGCACGCGTCGTCGAAGAGTTTCTGGTGCTGCCGATCGCGCTGCCAGGCCTCGCATCGGCGCTCGCGCTGCTGGTGGTTTACGGCGGCTTCACGGCGTTTCGCATGAGCGCGGCATTCATCGTCGTCGGGCATGTGGTGTTCACGCTGCCGTTCATGGTGCGCGCGGTCGCCGCGGTCTGCGCGAGCAGCAATCTGCGCACGCTCGAAGAAGGCGCGGCCAGCCTCGGCGCGGGCTTCTTCACGCGCTTCGTCACGATCGTGCTGCCGAACGCGCGGCCCGGCATCGTCGCGGGCGCGCTCGCGGTGCTTACACTGTCGATCGGCGAATTCAACCTCACGTGGATGCTGCACACGCCCGATACGAAGACGCTGCCGGTCGGCCTCGCCGATACCTACGCGTCGATGCGCATCGAGATCGGCAGCGCGTACACGATCCTGTTCTTCATCATGACCATGCCGCTGCTCGTCGCGATGCAATGGCTCGGCGTCGATGCGACCGGCCAGCGCAACGCGTCGAGGAAGCGCGGCGCTACCTTTTCCGCGAAGCCCATCGACACGCCATGAAACTGACATCGGTTCCCATCACGCTCACGCAGTGCGCCAAAACGTTTCGCGGCACGCGTGTGCTCGAATCGCTCGATCTGTCGATCGGCGCGGGCGAAACCCTCGTGCTGCTCGGACCGTCGGGCTGCGGCAAGACGACGACACTGCGCCTGATCGCGGGTCTCGAAACCCCCGACGCAGGCGGCCGCATCGCCTTCGGCGACGACGACGTGACCACGCTGCCGATCGAAAAACGCGCGGTCGGCATGGTGTTCCAGAGCTATGCGCTGTTTCCGAACCTGACAGTGCGCGGCAACATCGGCTACGGTCTGAAGATCAAACGCGTGCAGGCCGCAGCCGCGCGAGAACGCGTCGACGAACTGCTCGGCATGATGCGGCTCACCGCGCATGCCGACAAACCGATCGATCAACTGTCCGGCGGCCAGCGCCAGCGTGTCGCGCTCGCGCGCGCGCTCGCGGTGCAGCCGCGCGTGCTGCTGCTCGACGAACCGCTGACCGCCCTCGACGCGCGTCTGCGCGACGCATTACGCAGCGAGATGAACGTGCTGTTGCGCGAACTCGGCATCACGACTGTCTACGTGACACACGACCAGGCGGAGGCGATGGAACTCGGCGATCGCATCGTCGTGATGAGCGCGGGGCGGATCGAGCAGATCGGGTCGCCGCGAGACATTTACTATCGTCCAGCCAATCGCACGGTCGCGCAGTTCGTCGGCACGATCAACCGTGTCGCGGGCGAGCCGCGCGACGGCATGCTGACGACGACCGGGGGCGCCGTGCCGTTACCCGCGCATGCGTCGAACCCCGGTGGCCAGCACGAAATCTTCTTTCGCCCCGAGGACGCGCGGCTCACCGACCCCGCGCTCGCGCAGCTGCGCGGCCAGATCGAAAGCACCGCGTTCCTCGGCGAACGCACGCGTCTGACGATTGGCGGCGCCGCGCCCGAGCCGCTCTTCGTCGACGTCGCAGGCCGTATCGAGCTCGCGCGCGGCACGGCGGTCGGCATTTCGATCGGGCAGGACGCACTCATTGCGCTATCGTAGGTAAAAGCGGCGCCGCATCCTGGCGCTCAACACGAAGGAACCCGAAGGACCTCTGTCATGCTGCTGGCTCAAATTAGCGACCTGCATATCAAGCAACCCGGCGTGCTCGCGTATCGCCGCGTCGATACCGCCGCCTATCTCGCGCGCTGCGTCGATGCGCTCAATGCGCTGACACCGCGCCCCGACGCGGTGCTGATCACCGGCGACCTCGTCGATCAGGGCGATCCGCAGCAGTACGCACACCTGAAGACGCTGCTCGCGCCGCTCGCGATCCCCTACTTCCTGATGGTCGGCAATCACGACGAACGCAATGCGTTGCGCGCGGCGTTTCCTGAGCGACAAGAACTGCTAAGCGGCGGCGAGTTCGTGCAGTACGCACGCGATGTCGGCCCGCTGCGCGTGCTCGCGCTCGATTCGCTGGTGCCCGGTTCGAGCGCCGGCATGCTGTGTGACACGCGGCTCGCGTGGCTCGCGCAGCAGCTCGATGCGGCGCGCGGCAAGCCGGTCGTGGTCGCGCTGCATCATCCGCCGTTCGCGTGCGGCATCGGACATATGGACGAGATCCGGCTCGATCAGGCGGCGTCGGACCAGCTCGCCGCGTTGATCGCCCGGCATCCCAACGTCGAGCGGGTGCTTTGCGGGCACGTGCATCGGTCGATGTTCGTGCGCTTCGGCGGCACCATCGCGAGCGCGATTCCAGCGCCCGCGCACCAGGTGGCGCTCGATTTTCGCGAGGACGGACCGTCGATGTTCGTGATGGAGCCGCCCGCCTACGCGCTGCATGACTATGATCCGGCGACCGGCATCGTCACGCATCATGCGTATATCGACGCGGCCGACGGCCCCTATCCGTTCTACGACGCTGGCGCGTTGATCGACTGAATCGATCGACACGCTTCGCTCCAGCCCGATGCCGGACGCGCGGGGAGCCTCGCCGGCTCGCGTCCGTTTCGGCGCTCGCGCAGGCCACCGCGGGCCGTCGTGGCCGTCAGCATGAACCCCGCCACTCCGGTATGATCGGCACGCTTGAGGACCGCGCATGGGCCGGTCCGTCGATCCGCCTCTGTCATGTCCACTTCCGACGCTTCCACTTCCGCTTCCTCCGCCCCGTCGTTGCGCGGCCTGTTGCTGCTGCTCGCGACGATCGCGGGTGTCTCGGTCGCGAACATCTATTACAACCAGCCGCTGCTCGACAACTTCCGCCGGTCGTTTCCGGGCAGCGCGTCATGGGTCGGCGCGGTGCCGGCCGTCACGCAGCTCGGCTACGCGGCCGGCATGCTGCTGCTCGCGCCGCTCGGCGATCGCTTCGACCGGCGTCTGCTGATCCTGCTGCAGATCGCCGGGATGTGCGTCGCGCTCGTCATTGCGGCGTCGGCGCCGACGCTCGCTGTTCTGATCGTCACGAGTCTCGCAATCGGCGTGCTCGCGACCATCGCGCAACAGGCCGTGCCGTTCGCGGCCGAACTCGCGCCGCCATCCGAGCGCGGCCACGCGGTCGGCACCGTGATGAGCGGCCTGCTGCTCGGCATTTTGCTAGCGCGGACCGCGGCGGGCATCGTCGCCGAATACTTCGGCTGGCGCGCGGTCTTTGGCGCATCGGTCGTCGCGCTGCTCGCGCTCGCGGTCGTCATCATCCTGCGTTTGCCGAAGAGCCAGCCGACCTCGACGCTGCCGTACGGCAAGCTGCTCGTGTCGATGTGGCATCTGGTGACCGAGCATCGCGCGCTGCGCGAGGCATCGCTGACCGGTGCGGCGCTGTTCGCGGCGTTCAGCATTTTCTGGTCGGTGCTCGCGCTGCTGCTCGCGGGCGCGCCGTTTCATCTCGGGCCGCAGGCGGCGGGGCTGTTCGGCATCGTCGGCGCGGCCGGCGCGCTGGCCGCGCCGCTCGCCGGCAAGTTCGCCGACCGGCGTGGACCGCGCGCGATCATCACCGTGTCGCTGGTGCTGGTCGTGATTGCGTTCGTGATTTTCGGCGCGTCGGCAAAGAGCATCGCGGGCCTCGTGGTCGGCGTGATCATTCTCGACATTGGCGTGCAAGCCGCGCAGATTTCGAATCAGTCGCGCATCTACGGGTTGAAGCCCGATGCGCGCAGCCGCGTGAATACCGTCTACATGGTCGCGTATTTCATCGGCGGGGCGCTTGGCTCGGGTGTCGGCGCGATCGTGTGGCCGGTGTTCGGGTGGATCGGCGTCAGTATCGCGGGGATCGTGTTTGCCGGGCTCGGCGCGTGGAATCATTTGCGGTTGCCGGCGCGGGCTGGGCATTGATATCAGGCTGACCAGCGCCGGATAAGAACCGTCTTGTCGATTTGCCACCGCTGGGGGCAGCCTGGCAACGCCTGTCGCATTCCGTCGCGCGGAATCATCCTGCGCCCATTTCATAATTCGTCGTTACTGGATAGCTTAACGGACCGGTGTGGCACGAGTCGAAGACTCGCGCCATTGTTCATAGACGTGTTACGCGTCGTCCCCTGCCCGATCAAGTCTGCACGCCGGTATGTCGAATACATATAACTACGGAATACACAGCGAACTAACCCCTTCGCAACTTTTCCTTCTAATCGCCGTGGATGAAACCATGGCCGAAATCGGGATCAGCGATGCCGTCGGTGCCGCCATGATCGTCGCAGGCTCGCGCTTCATTCCGACGCGAGGCAAATTTGGCGGGGCGGTAAAAGGCACGTCAGTGGCGTCGAAGCTATCCCGCTCGCTATTGCCCTTCGAGTTAAAGCATCGAATTCTGCCTACCTTCACGTCATGGACCAGCGTCGTACTACTGCGCGTGAAGTTGACGAGCCATCTGGGCGTATTCGTCGGTCGAGCAATTCCCGGAGTGGGGTGGATAATCACCGCATCTGACGTGGCAATAATCGGCTACAAGACGGTTAATGCATATAACCGCCTGGTGAAACCGGAGGATCGTCTGTAATGAACGATGTATGGCTCGATCTCGCCCAGTTCATCCGCGAAATGCGCACTCCCGCCGGGCTGCCTCTCGACGACAAGCTGACCCGCGACATGGATCTGTATCACGATCTGGATTGGGAGCCAGCGAAAATCGTCGAGGTGATGCAGGCATGGGCTGAGCGCTTCCATGTGGACCTGCGCGATTTCGACGTCGCTTACCACGTTCCATCCGCCAACATGCGAAAGCGCGACATCGTCGCCGCCGCATTGAAATCCCCGTTCAGTTCCAGCGCGCGAGAATTACTGGGTGGACGTTCGCTTACCCTTGGGATGCTCGAAGAAGCGATGAAGCGCGGAGCGTGGAAACCTGACTAGATACATCCGCCCGCGCAGATTCTTACACCCCGCCGCCCCGCCCCAACGCATACTCATGCAGCGCATCGAGCACGCGATCGAACTCGAACGATTTGTCGTAGAAGTGCCGCACGCCATACTGCTCGCAACGCTCGCGGTACGCGGGCAACGCGTGATTGGTCAGCACCGCCGCGAACATCGAATCGATCAGCCCCTCGCGCTGCAGATGCGCGAGCACCGGCACGCCCGAGCCCTGCTTCAGCTGCAAATCGACGATCACCGCGTCGAACGCTTCGTCGCCGAGCAACGCGATCGCCTGCTCGGCCGAATCGGCGTAAGCGGCCACCCGCAGCAGGCCCGACGCATCGATCGCCTCGACGAGACTGCGGCGGATCAGCGGCGAATCCTCGATCAGCAGCACGCGCAACGGCGCGCGGTTGGCTGGCTCGGTAGCGGGGTTCGGTTCGCTGTTCATCGGGATGTCTCGATCGTCCGTCATTCGATCAGGCCGTTCTTGATCGCGTAATACGTGAGGTCCGCGTTGTTCGCGAGACGCATCTTCTCGAGCACCCGCGCACGATACGTGCTCACCGTTTTGACTGACAGATGCAGCTCTTCGGCGATCGCGGTCGGCAACTGGCCGGCCGCGAGCTTGCGGAAGATCTGGAATTCGCGCTCCGACAGCGCTTCATGCGGACGCCCAGCGGCGGGCTTGTCGAGATTGTCGGCCAGCGTATCGGCAACCGCCTCCGACAGATAGCGATGCCCACGCGCGACCGAGCGGATCGCGCGCACGATTTCTTCCGGCTCGCAGTCCTTGTTCAGATAACCGTTCGCGCCCGCACGCAGCAGATTGATCGCGTACTGGCTCTCGGGATAGCCCGATAGAATCAGCACGCCCTGCTCGGGACGCACCTGCTTGATCACACGCAACGTATCGATGCCGTTCTTGTCAGGCATCGCGATGTCGAGCAGCACGACGTCGAATGCCTGCTCGCGCACGAGGCCGATCGCTTCCTCGCCGGTCGCGGCCTCGGCGGCGACGCACATGTCCGGCTCGTCGGCGACGAACTGTCTGAAACCACCTCGAACGATCGCATGATCGTCAGCTATCAGCACTCGAATCATCGGTTGGGTATCCGTTGCAAAGGGAGTCGCTCCTATCGCTTCGCGCTGCTACTCCCGCGCTGCTACTCCCGACCTGACAGCAGATCCGCCATATCGTCGGCATGCTCTTCCTCGACCGACAGAATCTCCTCGAACAGCCGGCGCGTGGTCACGTCCTTGTCGCCGAGGTAGCGGATGATCTCGCGATACGTATCGATCGCAATGCGCTCGGCGATCAGATTCTCGCGGATCATGTCGGTCAGATCGGTGCCTTCCTTGTATTCCGAATGCGCGCGCGTCTTCAGGCGATCCGGCGCGAAATCGGGCGCGCCGCCGAGTTGCACGATGCGCTCGGCGAGGCGGTCGGCATGCTCCTGTTCCTCGCTCGCGTGCTCGGCGAACTCGGTCGCCACCGCTTCCGAGTTGATGCCCTTCGCCATGAAGTAGTGCCGCTTGTAGCGCAGCGTGCAGACGAGCTCGGTCGCGAGCGCGTCGTTGAGCAGCTTGAGCACGGTGTCGCGGTCGGCGCCATAGCTCGAGGTGACGGGACCGTCCGATATGTGCTTGCGCGCATCGTCGCGAATCTTCTGCAAGTCCATCACGAACGAGCCGCTGGACTGCGATGCCGTGCCATGGGCGCCAGATTGCTTTGTCATCGAACTTCTCCTTTATCCGGTACGGGGAATCGCGCATCGGCATGAATCACGCAGATGCGCCGATGGGACCGACGGCGCTTCGGGCGCGGGCGTCTCGATCAGGAAGATTCAAACGCCTCGCGTCCGCGCGCCTTGTTGCCTGCCTACGTATTACGTGCCTATGTATCGCGTTCATCCAGACCGGTCCAGCTAGGTTCGGAACACGCCGAGCAGCAGCGTGACCACGAACACGACGAGGAAGATGTAGAACAGGATCTTCGCGATTTCGGCCGCGCCGGCCGCGATGCCGGTAAAGCCGAACACCGCCGCGATGATCGCAATCACGAAGAAGACGATGGCATAGTGAAGCATGGCATTTCTCCCTTTTGTTGGCCTTCACATCGACTACAAGCAAACTGCTCGCCTGCTAACAAGGCGCGGCCCGCCACCACGGCGATGGCTGCGCTAATCGATCATTTTCTTCGTCACGACGAAGCCCAGCACGAGGAACACCACGCACAGCACGACAAAGACGAAGAACAGGAACTTCGCGATCGCCGCCGCGCCGGCCGCGATGCCGGTAAAGCCGAGAAGACCCGCGATCACCGCGATGATCGCGAAGAACAGTGCCCACTTCAGCATGATGGCCGCCTCCCGAAACATTGAATGAACGATCGGATCCATGCTATCGATGCGCGGCGCCGCGCGCATTCCGACGTCCGCCGTTTTTCGTGTGAGAATCCGCTTACATTGGATTACGACGACGTTACGCGCGCGGTTTCGCGCGATGCTGGCGTCGATGCCCGTTCTGGAGCCGAAAGTGTCGAATGTGCGGAACCTGCCGGAACAACAGTGCGCGCGCGCGACGGCGCGTCTCGCCGACTGGATGCGCAATCGCAGCTGGGCGATCGCGATGACGGTGGCGATCGTCATCACGGTGGGCGGCCTCGTGATTCTCGAGACCGCGCGTCAGCGCATCACCGCCGAGTACGAGACCGCGCTCGAAGCGCGCGACGTCACCGTGCGACTGAGCACGCTCGCGAGTGACCTGGCGCGTCTGGACGCCCAACAGAACCGGTTTCTTCTGACGAAGGACGACGCGTCCGCCCACGCATTCTGCGCGAGCGCCACGCGCATCCGCGACACCACGCAGCAGCTGGACCACTTCTATCGCGGCGGCCGCGCGGACGGCGCGGAACTCGCCAGCTTCACGCAGATTCTCGCGCTGATCGACGCGCGCATCGGCGCGGGCGCCGCCGCGATGCAGCGCGCGGCGCCACATCCGCTCGATCTCGGCGTATGCGGGCCCGCGAGCGACGTCAATCCGGCGGACGCGTCGCTGATCGACAGCACGCTCACGCTGTTGCGCGACAACGAGGAGCGTCGCGCGCAGCACGCGCTGGCCGCGAGCCGCGCCGATCAGCGGCTGTCGACGCTGTGCGCGGCGGGTTTGTCGGCGCTGAACATCGTGCTGTTCATTCTGCTGTTTCGCAATCTCGGCATCCAGATCGACCGGCAGGCGCGCGCGCAGCGTCAGCTGATTACGCAGCAGGAGGAACTCGACCAGCTCGTCAATGAGCGCACGCGCCAGCTCGAAGCGCTCGGCTGGCATCTGCAGGCGGTCAGCGAAAACGAAAAAACGCAGCTCGCGCGCGAGTTGCACGACGAACTCGGCGCGATTTTGACCGCCTGCCGGATGGACGTTGCGTGGGCGCGCCGCAAGCTGAAGGACAGCGAGCCGGACATCGCCGACAAGCTGCAGCGCGCGCTCGCCAATCTCGACCAGGGCATCGCGTTGAAGCGGCGCATCATCGAAGACATGCGACCGACCGTGCTCGCCAATTTCGGGCTCGTCACCGCGCTGCGCACGCTCGCCGACGAAGCCGCGCAGCGCAACAACTGGACGCTCGAGCTGCACCTGCCCGCCGACGATGTCCAGCTCGACGAACAGACCGAGATCGCGCTATTTCGCGTCGCGCAGGAGTCGCTGACGAACGCCGCGAAGTACGCGCGCGCCTCGAAGGTCGGAATCGCATTGCGGGTCGGCGACGGCGAGGTCGCGCTGCATATCGCGGACAACGGTGTCGGCATCATGCCGGCCGATCTGAAGCGCACGCATACGCACGGCCTGCTCGGCATGCGCCAGCGCGTCGCCGCGCATGGCGGGCGCTTCGAGATCCGCCGTGGCGCGCTGAACGGCACCGACATCGACGTCGTGATGCCGAGCGCGAGCACCGCGACGCCTTCGGTCGATCTGCCGCTGGCGTCGCCGGCCGCGCCGACCACTTCGTCGCAAAGCCCCGTCTGAGTGGGTCCCGGCGCGGCGCCGCGGAGCCGCTGTAGGAGTGCGCCGACGCAAACACCGGAGCACGCCTACAACAAAATCGCGGCACGGCCGACAGCGCCGCCCCTGCCCTTTTTTTACCATGCAATCAGGCCGGTTCGAAACCGGATCGAGACCTCATCGACTGGCATGGCCCCGGTCGGACGACATCAACCGATGCATTCTCGACTAGGAGAACTTTCATGACTCGACTGATCGCTTTGCTTGTGCTCGCAGGAACCGCCATGCTTGTCACGGGTTGCAACACGATGGCGGGCGCGGGCGAGGACATTTCGAAGGGTGGCCACGCCATCACGAACGAGGCGGAGAAAGCGAAATAAGCCGGCACATGGCAGCAGGAGTTGGAGAGCCCGTCGCGGGATGCCGCGGCGGGCCTTTTTTATGATTCGTTTGCTTGCCGGCTTTCGACGCGACGCGTTGTCGGAACGCGGTAAAACAGAACGGCGACCCACTCGCGTGGATCGCGGTGCCGTCCCCCCCAACTTCCGATCGTCCGAAGTCCTTTTATTGTCTGGCTAGCGCGTGCGGCCTATCGACGCTCGGGCCACGACGCTCGTCCGGCGATCGGCGGCCCTCGTCATTGCCCGGTCAAGGTATTCGATAGTTCCACGCTCGGCGTACTCGTGTTGCCGTTCTGCGCGATCAGCAGATGAATCTGCCCCGGCACCAGCTGGCTCAGCGGGCCCGCGATCGGCACCGACGTGATCAGCCAGTCGGCGTTGTTCGCCAGCGAGAACGGGTTCGACTGGAAGATCGGCGTCTTGCTGCCGGCCACGGTCGCGATCAGCACGTACTGGCCGCCCGACACGTAGATCGAATCCTGGCCGCTCGCCGGCACCGCGTTCTTGAACGACACGCCGGGGATCGTCGGCGACACGCTCGTGATGCTGGTGGCGGTGGCCTGGACGAGGTAGAGGTCGAGGTCCGTCGCGTTCGCCGACGCGTTGAAGCCGCGCACGCGCGCGCTACCGGACAGCAGGCCCTTGTCGAACGGATCGTCGATCAGGCCGATGTCCGGCGCGGACAGACCCGGCAACGCGAGCACGGTGTACACGTGGCCCTTCGCGACGTCGGGGAAGTTACCGCTCGCGAGCGCGGTCTTCGTGCCGGTCGCGGCGTACGCGACGCTCGTCGCTCCCGTGTCGATATTGGTGAGGTTGGTCACGCCTTTATACGAGACGTTGGTTTGCCCGGATGGCGCGCTGCCGTTGACGAGGAAGTCGACCGCGGGTCCGCCTGGAATCGCGTGAATGAAGTGGATCTCGGGATTGGTCAACCCAAGCTCCTTGCCTGTATCGCTGCCGCCCCCGCCGCCGCATGCGCTCAGGACCGCCGCGGTCGCAACGACCGCCACCATGGTTCGGATCATTTTCATTGTGTTCACCTGTCTTTATGTCGGGCATGACGCCCATCTCCCATTGACACGTGGGCGAGCGCGGGAAACCTCGCGCTCGCCCCCTCCCGTCCACGCCGCAGGCGCGCGGGTTTTGTCGATTGGCGCGTCTCTGTTGGTGGACGCCCGCAATCAGCAATGGCTGTGCCGTGGCGCTAACATTGGCGTGCGGAAACTGACGAACGTCTTGCGGTTCAACGGATTACCGGGATCTAGAATTTTTCGTCGGCGCTCGGGCACGGCGCGCGGGGTACGTTTGTGCGGCTCCCCACTTACACGGTCCCTGCACGTCTTACCCATACTGACTCGCCGAGCTCGAGCTGGGCTTTACACGTCTGCGCAATCAGCGGGGACGGCGGGCCTTTGAAAGCGGGCGCGCGGTTCGACCGGAACCCGCGCCGCTATCAGGCGCTGCCCTTCTTCCGGTAATCGAACCAGAAAGACAGGCCGACGCTGATCAGAATCACGATCGTCGCGATCACCGTCGAGCGCGTGACCGGCTCGCCGAGCAGCAGCGCGCCCAGCGCGACCGCGACGACCGGATTTACGTACATGCAGCTGCTCGCGATGATCGGGCTCGTGTGGCGAATCAGAAAACCGTACGCGACGTACGCGGCCATCGTGCCGATCAGCATCAGATACAGAAACGCGACGAGCGGCAGAAAATGCAGCTCGAGCATCCGCTCGCCCGACACCCACGCGACCAGCGCCGAGATCGCGCCGCCGAGCCCGATCTGCAGTGCGGTCGACACAAACAGGTCCGACGGCAGCTTCAGCCGCCCGGCCAGATGCGCGCCGCCGGCCCAGAACAGCGCGCCGCACAGAATCGCGAGACTGCCGCTCGCCGAGCCCGGCGTGCTGTCGCCGTGACTCAGAATCACGATACCGGCGAGCCCGAGCCCGACCGCGAACCATTCGCCGCGGCCGATCTTGCGTCCGGCGACGACCGCGATCACGGTCGCGAACAGCGGCACGGTCGCGACCATCACGGCGGCGGTGCCGGTGCCGACCGTGCGCATGCCGTACGCGAGCATGCCGCTCGACAGACCGACCAGCATCGTGCCGACGAGGCCCGCATTGCGGATTTCAGCGAGGCCCGGCCAGATCGGCTTGCGGCGCGCGGCGAACACGAACAGACCGATGCCGGCGAACAGGTTGCGCAAGCCCGACATCAGCAGCGGCGGAAACGAGCCGAGCGCGACGTGCACCGCGAGATAGGTCGAGCCCCACACCAGATAAACGACGGCGAGCGCGAGCGCGATCTGCCCGTTGCGCGACTGCGGCAAACGCAGCGGCCAGCCACGCGGAGAAAAAACTGAGCGTTGCGGCGACATGCGTTCAGCCCGCCGTCGCCACTCGACCCGCGCGATGCGCTCGATGCCCGCAAGGCGCCGAGCCTGCGTCGATACCTTTGGGGCGGGATGGCGGGCACCGCATCGGCGATGCGGTCGGACGGGCGAGGCTGGCGGACATGTTGGTGGAACGGTAAGACGATGGGCGGCGCCGGAAGCGCCAGAAACGGCTGTGGCGGCAGCATCGCTCGAAACGACACGACGCGGCGCGGCCGCGATGCGCGGCGGCAAGGCTGGCGAAGCCGCGACGCGCACCGCATTATGCAGTAAGCGCCGAGTACGCCGCGCGACAGAATCGTAACTTTTTGGTGTTCCCGCAACAGAAAAGCCGGGGACACATCCCCGGCTTGCATTCAGTTCCGCATCCCTTCGATGCGCGCTCGCGCATCGGCAGGAGCGCTAAGCACCGTGGCCGCGCACTCAGTTGCCCATCGCGCCCGAGGCCTCGTGCTTCATCGCGTCGCCGCCCTTTTTCATCGAGTCGTGCTTCATCGTGTCCTTTTTCATGCCGTCCTTCGACATACTGTCTTTGGACATCGAATCTTTCGACATCGCATTCTTCGACATCTCATCGTTGGACATCGCGCCGCTCGCCTGCGCGAAGGCCGTGCCGCCGCTTGCCAGCATCAACAACGCGATCGTGGTGATTGCAATCTTCTTCATGGGATGACTCCTTGGTAGTGGATGAATCGAAGCCGGCGACAGCCGGCGTGCTTCCGAAGCCGCTGCCGCAAGCGAGCGTGCGCCCGCATGCGTCAGGAGCCTCCGAACCAGTTGTAGCCCTGGTCGACCCAATAGCCGCCGGGATACGTGTTGGTGACGAATATTTCGACGATGTGCTTCGGATTCTTGTAGCCGAGCTTGGTCGGCATGCGCAGCTTCATCGGGTAGCCGTATTGCGCGGGCAGCCGTTCGCCGTCGTAGGAAAACGTCAGCAGCGTTTGCGGATGCAAAGCGGTCGGCATGTCGATGCTTTCGTAGTAGTCGTCCGCGCATTTGAAGCCGACGTACTTCGCCGTCGTGTCCGCGCCGACGCGCCGCAGAAAATCGCTGAATGGCGTGCCGCCCCAGCGGCCGATCGCGCTCCAGCCTTCCACGCAGATATGTCGCGTGATCTGCTCCGCATGCGGCAGCGCGTACAGCTCGGGCAGCGTCCACACGCGCTGGCCGGTTACGAGGCCGCTCAGCTTCAATTGATAGTCCGAGCCGTCGACGTGCGGCACGTCGTCGATGCCGTAATACGCGTTGAATGGAAACGGCCGCGTGATCTGCGCTTCGGTGTAGGTCGGCGCGAGCTGCTTCGGATCGAACAGCGCAGCCTGCGCGCGATCGTTCAGCCGCGACACCGCGGTGAGAAAACGGTTCACGGAAGCGTCGTCGCTCAACGAGCAGCCGGTCAGCATCGACAGGCCGCCGAGCGTCAATAGCTGCTTGCCGAACAGGCGCCGCGACGGCATCGCCAGTTCGCGCTTCGCGTCGAGCAGGATCGATGCGCGGTCGAGCGTGTGGCTGACTCGCTGCGCGGGTCGGCCCGCCGGCTTGTCGATCGGCTTGTCCATGATTCGCTCTCCGTAACGGGTTCGCGTTGCGTTTGGTTGTGCATCAGCAGGATTGGCCGCGGCTCAACGTCCGCGCAGCATCGCGAGCAGCGAACGCGGCACCAGCGCGACCATCGCCAGATGCACGGCAAGAAACGCGGCCAGCAGCGACATCGCGCTGAAGTGCACGACGCGCGCGTTGTCGTAGCCGCCCATCAGTTCGCGCAGCAGCGGAAACTGCACCGACTTCCAGATCGCGAGCCCCGACAGCACGAGCACGATCAGATCGGCGATCACGAACAGATAGGCGAATTTCTGTACCGCGTTGTACACGCGCAGATCGTCGTGCGACAGCTTCCCGCGCAACGCGGCGACGAAATCGCGCAGCACCGTGCGCGGCGTCAGCGGTAGAAACTTGCGCCAGAAACGGCCGCTCGCGAGATTCAGCGCGATATACACGAGGCCGTTGATCACCAGCAGCCACATCCCCGCGAAGTGCCATTGCAGCGCGCCGCCGAGCCAGCCGCCCAGCGTGATCGCGGCCGGAAAGCTGAACGCCGGGAAGATCGGCGACGCGTCGTAGATGCGCCAGCCCGACAGCATCATCACGATCGCGGCGAGCGCGTTCAGCCAATGTGTGATGCGCAGCCACAGCGGGTGAATGACGCCGCGCTTCGGTGCGGCGGGCACGGCGGGTGCGCTGGGACGCAACGCGTGGGGCATGGCCATGGGGCTCTCCTCGAGCAGCGGTGGAAAATGCGGCGTGCGCGATGTCGATCAACGGCACGCGGTAAGGTCGGTCGCTTGCAGCACTTCGCCGCTCGCGTCGCTTTCGACGAAGGCGACCACGCCGAAGCGACCGGCGGCGGCGTCGACGTTGGTGATCGGGGCGGCTTTCGCGTCGTCCGGCGCATCGTGTACGTCGATATCCTGACGAATCCGCGCATGACCCGCGACGAGCGGCACGGGCCCGAACCACGCACGCACGACGCGCTCGTGATGCAGCGTCGCGCCGCGGTTTTCGCCCGCGCCGACCTGCGAGGTCAGCGCGTTCTCATAGACCGCGAGATAGGCGCTCAACGGACCCGCGGTGGCTGCGGCCGTGCTGCTGAACTGCGCATCGACATCGAACGCGCCTGGCGCATGCGGGCTCAGCGCGAGCGCGACGCTCGCCTGCGCGGGTTCGGCGACGAGCTCGTCGATGCGGCGCTCGAAACTGTCGCGTTGCGACCAGTCGCGCAGCTCGCGGCCCGCGACGAAGACTTCCGGCGTATAGATCGTGTGCGCGCCCCCGAGATGGGTCAGCGTCTGTTGACGTTCGGTGAAGCGATGCTGTGAAAAGCGGTCGGTCCAGCCGAGGCTGTTCCAGTAGTCGACGTGCAGCGCGAGCGGCACGACGCCGTGCGCGGCGCCAGCGCTTTTCCATTGACCGAGCCAGCGGTCGGCGGGCGGGCAGCTGTCGCAGCCCTCGCTGCTGTACAGCTCGACGAGCGCCATCCTGTGCGCGGGGCTGTGCGTGGCGCACTGGGGACCGGCCGCGTCGGCCGCACTGATGCCAGAACCGCTCAGCAGAAGCAGC
This sequence comes from Paraburkholderia podalyriae, assembly GCF_014397785.1. Classification (GTDB taxonomy): domain Bacteria; phylum Pseudomonadota; class Gammaproteobacteria; order Burkholderiales; family Burkholderiaceae; genus Paraburkholderia; species Paraburkholderia podalyriae. Next base: position 316 of record NZ_VZQQ01000082.1, on the reverse strand, counting down.
GCGAGGCCGGCGGCGGGCGCCGAAAAAGACGTAAAGCGCTGAAGTATCGAGCGACTGTGCGCGGTCGACATGACGTGCTCCGATCGTAATGTGCACGTTTGTCGAACCGCGCGGCCGGTTATGACAGGCTCTTTTAATTTTTTCCGGCGTGGGCGGCGTGGGGTGCGCGAGCGAACTCTCGCCGGCGACTCGAGGGTGTAAAAATTTTTGTGTAAACGGTCATTTGGCAGGAAACTGTCAGCAACAGGAGCACAGATGACCGTAGCGAAACGCAACAAAAGAGAAAAACCCGATCCTGAACTCGTCAAGCTGGCAG
>NZ_VZQQ01000081.1 GCF_014397785.1 Paraburkholderia podalyriae | reverse complement strand
TCAACCCACGTGCCTACCTCGAATACGTGCTCACTCATATTGCGGACCACAAGGTCAACCGCATCGACGAACTGCTTCCCTGGAACGTGGCCGACAAACTGAAGCTGGCCGCTCCGCTCACGTCCACGGTTTGACCGGGTAGATCCAGATAGATCGTGGCCACGATCATGGAACGATCTTCACGTGGTCTACGCCGGACCTACCCACGCTCTCACATCATGCCCCACGCGCGCGCGAATCGGGGACCGGCCCTGCCGAGCCGCTTACAAAAAAAACGATATCTGCGATTTTGCACGGAAATGACAATTACTCATCAGAAAATCATTGCGAGACGACGATGCTGAGCCACCACGAATTGGCAACCTTGATCCTGGTGAGATCTGCGCCAGATCAGGTGGAGTTGAATCAACCCGACCTGAGCGCACTGCTGGAGAGGGGGCTCGTAAGACTGGAGAGACTCCCGTCTGGAACCCAACTCCCACGTGTCACGACCCACGGAAGTTTCGTGCTGCGGTTGCTTTCACCGGCATCTTTCCTCGCAGTTGAGTGAAATGCGGCCGTTTGCGCCACGCGTAGTAGCCGCTCGTCAACACGCCCAGCAATGCTGGCTGGCGATCGGGATGAGTCGATTCGGCTCACCCGAACGCACCCTGCGTCAGGTCTTTCTCAAATTCGACCGTCCACGTGGTGCCATGTCCGATTTGGTATTCCCTTTCCTTGAGCGTCGACTTGCGAATGATGGTGACATAGCCCTGAAGAGGGTAGACCTCGTCCACGACATCGGTCGTGTCGGTTTCCTGAAGCATAAAGTCGGTCTCGGCAAGCTGGTGACGGTGCAAGATGGCAACGAAATCCGCTTTTTCGTCCGGCGCGATCACTGACATTTGACGTCCCCCTATCGAACGCTCGACGTCTCCAAGTTAGCACAAGCGTCGACGCCGTGGCGGCGAGGCGCGCGTTCAGTACCTTGATGCAAGGGAGTCGATCTCGGTCGACCACGTTTCGATGCGCACTCGAAGCCGGATCCCGTCAGCGATCATCGGGCTTTGGCCAAGGACATTGACGAGACGCAGGGGCACGCTGTCACGGATCGGCGCAATCGAGCCGGGGATGATCGGCGTGATGAGGCCAATCAGAATGCTCACGAAATGCGATTTCGAAGAGACGCGAGAATGCGGTTTTTTTGCTGGATTTCGCAAGGCGATTTTGGTTCTGTCGCAACAAGACGATTTGCTATGGTGAGCGTCCTTGAGACGAACGATGTGACCGACGATGAAGACGCCAAATGCCGCCGTGAGCAAGGTGCCTCCCGCTTCTGTTGATGAGCGGAAATGGTCTCGCACACGTTGCAGCCAACTGGTTGTTAGTTTTTCGAGGTTATCGAATTTGTCTGCGAGCCGCGTCCGGGCTGGATTTCTGATGGGCGGAGCCAGATCGATTAGAGTCCAGATTTCTGGACACAGCGAATGACCGGGAACCCATGCTGGCAAGTGATTCCAACGAAATTGAGCCTGGAGCAGTTCGAGCAGTTTGTCTTGCCGCATCTGAGCCGGGGCCGGCGCGGACCGCCCCCGACGCTGGCCTTGCACAAGATCTTCAACTACATCCTGCAAGTGCTGTACATGGGCTGTCAATGGAAGATGTTTCCGATCGAAAGGAATGCCAAAGGTCGGCCGGAAATCCACTACACACGTATCTACCGCGCGATGGGCCGCGGGCTGGCCGATGGTTGCATGGATGCCATCTTTGCGGGCTCGGTGAGCAGGCTCCATAATGACAAGCTGCTTGATCTGACGGTCATTCACGGCGATGGCACGACGACGGCCGCGAAGAAAGGCGGCGATAACCTCGGCTACAGCGGCCACAAACATCTGAAAGGCGACAAGGTGGTGGCCTTGTGCGATCGTCACTGCAACGTCATCGCGCCGCTCATCACCGCACCCGGCAACCGCAACGAATCGCCCCTGCTGCGTGACGCGCTGCCCCGGCTCAGCCAGATAGCGCGCGCCATCGGCATGGACCTGCAAGGCGCGATCGTCAGCCTGGACGGCGTCTACGACTGCCGGGCCAACCGCAAGGCGATTTTCAATCGCGGCATGTTTCCCAACATCCCGGAAAACCCTCGCGGGCGCAAAAATACAAAACGCGGTCGCAAGCAGCGTTTCGAGCAGGCCATCTTCGAGGAGCGCTTCAGAACCATTGAGCGCGTCTTCGCCTGGGAGGACAAATTTCGCCGTCTGCTGCTGCGCTTCGAGCGCATCAGTGAGGTGCACTACGCGCTCAAAACGCTCGCCTATACGATGATCAACCTGCGCCACTACTGCTAAGCTTCATCCTAGGGCACGCAGTTCATCAATGGCGCAGCGCGCCATGAACAATTACGCCATTTATGTTTGCATTCCTGAAGATATTGTCCTGTTGATCAACCCGCTAGACGTCATTTTTCGCAACTATCCATCCTGCTTAGCAGGTTCGTGAATGTCGCCGGCGTCCTGCGAGCCGCACAGTCACGAAACTAGCAACCAGTTGATGGACTATCGAATCATCTATGAGCACAGTCTCGTGTCTGCGCCGAACGATTTCATCGTGCACGTCCCATCGCAGATGATCTGCGATGTACCGGTCACGGTGCCTCGGGCACTATTGCCAGAGTTCGTTGCCAATCTGATCCGTGAGCGCTCGCCGTCGATCGGGCCGCATTCGTAACCTGAGGATTCTTTCCTGGGCCGTTGGGTCTTCCCTGCGGACCGATGATCGTTGCAGAAGTCTCCCGTTTTGATCATCTACGGGGACGAGTTTCGCAAGGGGGGCAGGTATAAACGACTGTCCGTGATCTGGCCGGCGAAGCAGTCTGCGAGGCTGCGCCAGCCGATTTGACATAAAAGGAATGATCGACGTTTAATTCGCAATCCTATGTTTACTGAGCCGAAGAGGTTTCAATTTGTGCAGGAGGCTGCTGCACAAATTCTGGATTCGGCCATGCGTTCAGGTTGCGCGGTGACAATTTGCGCAAGGTGGGGAGGGCTGGCTTGCGCTGGATCAGTGTGGCGACACGCTCTTCAAGTTGCTGATGATCGAAACGTCGAAGGGGGAAGATTGCCTGTCTCACGAGGCCACGATGAAGGGTCTCGAATTGGCGATTGGTGACCTGGCCAAGGTGTTGGATGCCGTGGACATGGAGGCTGACTGGTCGCTGGAGGAGCGTGAGCAGGCGTCAACTCCGTTACCATCGCCTGGTATGTGAATCCGAAATCAGTAGCTCAAACCCGCCAGTTCTCTCCGGAGCCTGGCGGGTTTTTCTTTGCCTGCGGGGCGCGGGCTACATACAGCGGTGGAGTCGCTCAGCCGTTCCACGACTCGACGTTCAGGACGATCCGTGCGACCGGGTTGGCCTCTGCGGACTGTGGAGCGAACTTGATCTGGGCGAACGTGACGACGCCGAGAGCGACGACCAAAAGCGCTCCGGACGCGGCGATGCGGGGAAGGTATTTCACAGAGACCTCATTTTGATGGCTAACCAGGAACCGGCGAAGCTGACAGGCGTGTCGAATCACCTGCAGCGGCATGTCTGTCCGCAACCGGGCAACGCCGGAAACGGTCGTCAGATCGCATTTGCCGATCGGACGGGGCTTGTGCAGTGCACTATAAATGGTTTATTCGCGTGCGCAGTGCGACACCCTGTCGCCAGCGGATTCTTAATTGCTTGAGCGTTTCGTGTAGGAAAGATTTCTGTAGGCCGTAACGTGCCGTCATGCTATGTGGGCGATTCTCGCAGGCACGGACGATGTCGAGGTGGCCGCCTCGACAGGCTCCCCGCTGGAGCCCGCTAGACCTAGGCTACATTGCGCAGCTTGGAGCTGCGCTCTGCTTGCTTCTCGAGGAAGCGCTTGTAGTGCGCCTCCAGGTAGACCGCCTGTTCTGCATTGGGCGTCTTGCGCAGACGGGTATGGTCACCCACCAGACGGGCACGTTCCGCCTCGTCGATCGCATCAGAGAAGAGCAGATTGCCGGTCTTGGGGTGGACTGACATAAGGTAGCCGTCGTAGACCTTGTCCAAAGTGCCCGCGAGCAGCAAGCCATTGCTCGGGTCCAGCTTCTCTACATCGCTGCTGTCCTTCCATGGCTTGGCATGACTCGCGACCAGCGCTCTCAAGGTGTAAGCGCCGGTCACTGCACACTGGCCCTCCCAGGAGACCGCGCCGAAGCTGGGGCTGAAGTCGGATCCCAGCGACATGGCCGATGCGGAGCTTATAGTGGGTCGATGGACTCCGACCCTTCCGATCCGGCTTCCGTTCTCCAGTCGCGAGTCAGTCTGCGCGGCGTCAGCCCGCCGGTCTGGCGGGGACTCCTGGTTCCCGAGCAGATCACGATTGCGCAGCTGCATCAGGTGATGCAGCTCGCCATGGGCTGGAACGACGAACATTGAAGATGGGTTTGCGGACGGTATCAATTGCGCTATCATTAGGTATCAACTGATACTTTAGTCGGGAGTCGCATGTCACTGATTACGCCTGAAGCAGTGGCCGCGGTCATGGAACTGCGGCAGGTCCCGCACACGCTCGCGGAACTCGAGGCACTTGTCCGCGACGGCCTGCCCAAGTCCGCGCTGCGAGCGGGCGTCGAACATGCGACGCAGGGTACCGACGCCCGGCGTGCGCTACTTGCCCGCATCATCCCCGAAGCGACCTATAAGCGGCGTCGCGATCGGCTGACGCCAGACGAATCGGAAAAGACTGAGCGGCTGGCCAGGATCGTCGCGACGACGGCCTACGTCTGGAACGACGAAGAGGACGCGCGGGAATTCCTGTCGACGCCGCACCCGGAGCTCGAAGGGAGGGCGCCGCTCGATGTTGCGCTGACCGAGCTCGGCGCGCGCCGGGTCGAAGAGCTGCTCTGGAAACTGTTTTATGGGTTGCCGGCGTGAAGTTGTTTCGAATCGCCGACACTCGACACACGGTCTGGAGTGGCACCGGCGCGATGCTGGTGGGCGGCCGCTTCAATAGCCCGGGGCGACCCGTCATCTACGCCGCGTCGACCTTCGCCGGTGCGATGCTCGAGGTTCTTGTTCATGCGCGCATCGGCAAGGTACCGAAGACACACGGATGGGTTGAAGCAGCGGTTCCCGACGATATTCGCGTCGAACGCCATTCGGCCGAATCGTTGCCGGGGGGATGGGATGCGCCAGCACTGCAGGCGGCAAGGGAGTTCGGCGACGCTTGGCTGACCGAGTCGCGTACCGCGCTCCTGATCGTACCTTCCGTCGTCGTCCGTGCAGAGTTCAACGTGCTGGTCAATCCCGCACACCCCGACGCGACGCGGATTGCCGTGACCGAGCCGCAACCCGTGGTGTGGGACGAACGCCTCTTTGCGATGCCGTCGGTCGGACATTCCTAGATTATGATGGTGGTCGGCTAGCCTCGCCTCGACGCTTTGCTCCTCGAGGGAGATGACTAGGACGTGGCTTCTAGTTCAGTTCGCACTCGCCGCCCGCAATGGCCAGTGCAGCGCCGTCTTATATGCTCCTTGTCTGGTTGCCAAAGCCGACACGGCTGTCAGTTTTTGTCAATCGCCCTGGTGAGTTGACATAAGATAAATTATCAATCGTACCCTTATTATTTTCGATATCCTATCGGTCAGGAACTCAAGACGTCGTTGACAGGTGCCTGCCTTGACACCTCAGCCGATCGTTTGTACGCTTGTGTTAACGAATTTGTTAAAGGTGGCGTCATGTCAATCCGCACTCAGGACGTTGTACCCATCAGCGAGGCTCGTTCGCGGCTGACAGAACTGGCAGAGGATGTTGTCGCGGGTGCCGAAAAGGTCCTGACGAAAAATGGTTCGGCATATGTGGCGCTTGTCGACGCGCGAAAGCTTGATTACTACCATGCGCTCGAGGCCGAACATGGGCGTTTGCTGATGCTCGACGATGCCGAGGCAGGTCTTCGGGATGCGCTCGCTGGTCGTGTCAAACCGCTTGACGAACTGCGGACCACGATGCGGCGTCGCGCTGGCTCCAGGTAGTGGTCCATGTCGATTTCGCGAGGACCTTTGAGGAACGACTGGAGACAATCCAGGAATTCATGCTGGATGTGATGACCGCGACGGACAGGATCGAGAAACTATGGAGTGAGATCTTGCGCTTCGGCGATCTCGTCGCGCTCCATCCGAAGATCGGACGTCCTGCCGGAGGACTCGCTGCCGTGTCCGTCGAAGGTCAGGTGCGGATGGCTCGGGTGATCCGGCTGGCTAGCGAAGCGGGCCTGCCTGAATTGCGCGAGTACGTACTCTATCCCTATCTCCTCCTGTATGCGCATTCCGATACGCACGTCCTGTTGTTATCGATTCGGCATCAGCGGGAATTGGGGGTACTGGTCTAATCCTTTTAAGTTTGTGTCCGGTGTCTTCCAAGTCACCAGAATTTTTTTACCCATATCGGTGACGGCAAGTCGTCGCCAACGAAAGAGAATTACGCGAAGGCCATGCAGACATATTTCGACGGTAAAGACGCGGTGTGTATAACCGTTGGCGCTGTGCCGTTCAATGCCGCGCATTCTCGTACGAGGAACGGGCGGCCGAACCTCTTGTAAATCTAGGTCTTCTGACCAAGGAGTCGACCAGCGTTCAGGACGACGGCTCGGCGCACAGAATGGTCCCCGGCTTTCACTATGCGCTGACTGACGAGGGCAAGAAGTCATACCGCCCCGCAAATCCTGCGAAGGAATCGAAGATCTGTCGCGGCAAAGCGAAGCTTCTCGCAATAGCCCAAGCGACGTCGGCCTCCGACAAGCCGAACGTTGGCGACAGGATCCTTGTCAGATTCGAGGCGAAGCTTGTTGACCGTCCCCGTTGGGACGACGAGGCGGTCCTGCGACCAGTGCACGTCGAGGTACTTTCAACGGAGAACGACCAATACCACGGCGAGTATTTTCTGGAACTGACCAGCGGCGGCTGGGTCGTGAATCCTTCGCTGCTATAGCAACTCACGCAGCGGCAATGCGCTTTGCGACTTTGCGACTCGGAACGGGAAATGAAGAGAAGTGCGGACAACAAGCTCAAGGTGGTAGCGGTGCGCGTCAATCCACAAGTCGAGCACAGGTTGCGGCTGCTCGCCGAGGCAACGGGACGCAATCAGTCGTTTTTCCTGCAGCAGATCATCGAGCGTGGCATCGACGCGATGGAAGAAACGTGGCGGCGACGCTCGCGAAAATCCGTCGCGGGGATTTTCCTGAACTGCAGCAGCCCGGGTCGACGCCCGATCTCTTTGGCGACTGACTTGTAGGACGTTGGGCTCGACCATAAGCCCATGGCAGATCGTCGGGCTCAGTTCGGCCAACTGCGGCCGCTCGCTCGAGCTTTCATACGGACGTTCGAACGTCGCCTCGGCCTCGACACCGGACCTTCATATGCAGAGCATGTCCGTCGCGTATCTCGCGGCAAGATTCATTGCGTGGTGCGGTATCAACGAGGTAACCCAAAACCAGGAGCCGGATTCGTCGCAACGGTTCATTTCATAACCGCACACCCCGTGGGCGCTTTTTAGTAGCCACGGGAGCCTTTTAGAAACCGGTTCTGGGCGGCTACGTTGGCACACCCTTATGAACGGGAAGACATACCTTGATCGTGGTGCCGTTTCCCGGCGAACTGACAAGATCGATTTGACCACCCAGCATCAGCACGCGCTCCTTCATCCCCGCCAGCCCGAACGATCTTTTTCTGGTCGCCAGAGGATCGAATCCTTTTCCGTCATCCCGTACTTCCAGCAGACAGGCATCGGGCGTTCGCTCGAGCGTGATGGTCACCTGCATGGCCGCAGCGTGACGGGCAACGTTGGTCAGCGCCTCCTGGGCGACGCGAAACAGCACGATAGCGCGGTCCTCGCTCAGCACGAGAGTCTCGTCCTGCAAGCGGAGTCGACACACCGTGCACGGATTGCGGTTGAATTCGGCAGCGAGCCACTCGAGCGCAGCCACAATGCCCGCGTCTAGTGCTGCAGGGCGTAGCGACGCGATGACGCCCCGGACCACCTGCATGGTGGTGTCTACCTGGGCGGTCAATGCCCGGGCCTGTTCAACGAGCTCAGGGTGACCGTCGCCAAGCTGCATAGCCAGTACCGACGCCCCCATACGAAGCGCGGTGAGGTGTTGTCCCAGTTCGTCGTGCATTTCCCGCGCAATGTGCTTGCGCTCTTCCTCCCGAGCCGTCTCTCGATGGGAAGTGAGTTCCCGCAGCATCTCGTAGGACTCGTGCAAGCGGTGCTCCGCTTCCTTGCGGTCCGTCAGATCGAGCACGAAAGCGACACCCTCGTTTCCGCCCTCCTCGAACGTGGCGACGCCGATCAGCACGGGCACGCGGCTGCCGTCTTTCCGGACGTACTCCTTTTCGAACGGTTCCAGGCGCCCAGTCACTTTCTGTTGTGGTATCCATTGACTCAGGTCACGGGCTAGCCATTCCGGTGGCGTGAGGTCCATCCAGCGCAGCCGGCCCGCCATGAGGTCCTCGCGGTCGTAACCCACGATGCGCAGAAACGCGTCGTTGGCCTCGATGATTTTGCCATCGAGATCGTAGATCATCTTGGGTGAAACGAACGACGACGCCTCGATCTTTTCGAAACCCGCTGAGCTTAAGCGATTCAGCAATTCGATCTTGACTTCGGTCGGCACACAAACCGGTTCTGCTTGCAGACCATCCCTCGGTCCGACTTCAACGAGTTTGACCTGCGTCGGCAATCCTCGTACGGAGCACAGTTCGTCGTGAAGCACTTCCAGCATGGATAATCTCCAGAAATCAGCACGCGATAAACTGCGCCCGAGTCAGTCAGAAGGTGTGGCGAATGCCGACGTTGACAGCGGTCGTTGTAGCGCCCATTGGTACCGCGAAGGAATTCGGCGCCAGCACCGCGAGATTGGTCTGAAACGCCCCTTTGTTGTGCGCAACGCCCACTTGAGCGTACAGCGTGGTTCGTTTCGAAATGAAATATTGTCCGCCCGCCGCAAACATGATCGACCGGTTCTCGCTCGCGCCCTTGTTGCTGGCGTAGTACGCCCCGCCGTCAAGGGATATCGCTGCCGTCACGGCATAAGTCGCGCCCAGGCCGAAAACATTCACATTCGACAGTGCAGCGCTGGAAGAAGGATTCAAATAGTTCACCCAGTCCGCCTTGACACTCAAAGAATCCACCGTGTATCCAATCGCTGCCGTTTTGCCGATTGCGACTGTCTGCCCGGATGTGGGGTCGGCCGCGGTGTAATACGCAGCGTTGGCGAAAAACGCCGCTCCTGCGTAGGACAGTGACGCCGACATTCGCCGGCCGTTTTTTGTCGAGCCGGGAACACCCCCAACTGCATATTCCACTGCGCCGGTCAAGCCAAGCCAGGTGGGTGTTGTGTACACAATCGCGTTGCTGTCGAAAATCCCAGTAATCCCGAACTGCTGAAAGTACTGGACCAGTTGACTGCCGAATTGGGGCATCCCGCGGGGATCACCGCCGGTTACGGCGAGGAAGAACGGAGAGAATTGAAGCCCGAAATTGACCTGACCAAACGGGCCAGACGCGCCGATCGTCGCAGCGCGCCCGAAGATACCGCCATTGGAATCGCCAAGCGCGCCCGTGCCCGTGGAAAAGCCGCCCTGCAGGTTGAAATTGATCTTATAGCCGCCCCCAACGTCTTCCGACCCGCGGAACCCGTAGATCGACGGTGACCACGCACCATCAAGAAAACTTACGCCGCTCCGCCCATTCGACGAAGTCTTGTTCTGATACAGAATTCCTGAGTCTAATATTCCATATATCAGGACGCTGCTCTGAGCACTTGCGTTCGTTGCCGTCGCACAAAGAATCGCTACAATAATCAACTTCCTCATGCCTGTCTCCTGGTTATCTTTTTAGAATAATTAGCAACTGCGGATTAGCAACACACGAATCCTTGACATCATTTCGCATGCCTAATTATTCTTGTTAAGTCTATCCTTTTGATCCGATGCATCCCGCTCCTATGGTGTAACAGTAGCCGATGAGGCCCGCAGCAGCTATTGCTCTACGCGATCAAACGGAGGCACGATTTTTAGCTTCCCGCGATAGGCCTATTGAGAACCTTGCCGCAGGCAAGAGGAACCGCCGTCACCCCGCCGCGCGACTTATTGATAGCGCCTGCTCTCGAAGAGCACGCCGCATGATCTTCCCAGAGCTCGTCTTGGGGAGATCACTGACAAATTCCACTTCGCGAGGCAACTTGTAGGCGGCGAGACGCTCCCGGCAGAAAGTCAATATTTCTTCAGGAGTCGATGATGAACCTTCTACCGCGACGATGAAGGCCTTTGCAAGCTCGCCTTTGATATCGTCCGGAATTCCCACAACCGCAGCCATGGCGACAGACGGGTGTTCACAAAGAACGCGTTCGAGTTCCGCTGGATAGATGTTGTAGCCGCCCGTGATGATCATGTCTTTAAGACGATCGACCAGGAAGATGAAACCATCCTCATCCATATAGGCGAGATCGCCCGAATGAAGCCATCCGGCCGCATCGACGGTTTCGGCTGTGGCCTCGGGACGATGATAGTAGCCCGTCATCGTCACCGGCCCCTTGATCAGCAGTTCGCCGACCATTCCGGGTGGCAGCGTTATGTCGCTGGAATCAGGCTGGGCGATACGGGCTTGCAGGAACGGTAACGGAATCCCGATTGAACCCAGCTTGCGGGGCCCATACGCGCAATGCGTCGTACCTAGCCCTCCGAGTTCCGTCATTCCCCATAGCTCGATCAGTGGTGCACCGAATCGGGCTTCAACCTGCTCCATCTTTGCAAGCGGCATCGTTTGACCGCCAATCGTGCATCGGGTCAACGACGACAAGTCGTACCTGTCAAGGTGAGGCGAGTTCAAGAGGTACATATACATTGTGGGAACGCCCTCAAAGAGGGTTGCCCGATATTTTTCAATGCTGCGCAGAATGGATTCTTCGTTGAATGCAGGATGCAATACGAGTGTCATGCCATACGCCATCGCACTGTTCATCACGATGTTTCCATACACATGCGAGCACGGCAGCGCACTGACGACAGTATCCGCCTCGGTTCTGACATGAAATATCGAAGTCATCGCCGTGTTTAGAAGAATGGCGCGATGAGACAGAACGGCACCCTTTGGCTTACCGGTGGTCCCGGACGTATAACCTATGGTGCTAGCATGCTCCGGCTCGATTGAAGCGACGGGATAGGCCGCAGAAGGCTCACCCGAAACAAACTCTTCGAAGCACTTGATGCCTGGTGCCGAGTTTCCGAATGAGATTAGAATCCTCTCGTTATCGGCGAGCGACTGCTGAAGTGCAGTGAGCTTTTCAATTTGCCCAAATACCGCGACCGCGTTGCAGTCCTCGATCGCATACGCTGCCTCGGGGGCCGTCAGCATGAGGTTGAGTGGATTGACCACACCACCGCACTTCAATATCCCGTAATACGCAATAACCCACTGCGCGCAATTCGGCGAATAGATCGACACGACCGCACCAGACGTAACGCCATGCTGTTCGAGACTCTGTGCCACCTGCGAGGACAGTCTGTCGATCTGACGAAACGTCCATTGCTTGTCACCGACTACAAGGGCCGTCTTATCGCCGTACTTGCCCGCAGAGGCTGCTATTAGCGCCCCGATTGACTGTTCCACGTTACCTCCATGATGGCACTTCCCGTGGCATCCGCACAGCCGCGGTAAAAACTGACCGTCGCGGCCGTGCCAGACGTCTAATCATGATCAGGAGGCGCCGCCATTCACTTCAATAACGAACAGCAGGACACCTCTTGAACGCTCATTGCTGGAGCGGCCTCTCCATGATCGTTTGCATGTCGCAATACTCCGCCAGTCCATGCAGCGAGTTTTCGATCCCCATCCCCGACTGCTTTTGGCCGCCGAATGCGATATCAGGGCCGAACACGTGCACCTGGTTGATCCACACGGTCCCGGCCTCGATCTTCCGCGCCACCGCCCTCGCCTTCTCGACATCCGCTGCCCACACGGAGGCAGCCAGACCATAAACCGTGTCGTTGGCGCGTTTGATGACGTCATCGATGTCGCGGTACTTGAGAATGGGAAGAACCGGCCCAAACGCCTCCTCGACAACGCACCGCGAATCTTCGGGTGGATTGTTAATCAGGGTCACCGGAATGAAGTACCCAGGTCGATCGAGCGGAGCGCCGCCGGCAAGAACCTGGTGCCCCTGAGACACAGAGTCCTCCAGCAGATCACAGACTTTTTCATACTGCATCCTGTTCTGAAGCGGTCCCAGCTGGCTGCCAGGCAGAATCCCGTTATCTACCCGCACGCTCCTTGCATAGTCGACGAGGGCGGACACCAACGGTTCGTAGATGTCTTCATGCACGTACAAGCGCTTTGTCGCAACGCAAAACTGCGCGCTGTTCTGAAAGCTTGCCCAGAACAGGTCTTTCGCGATTGCCTTTGGATCGACGTCCGGAAGAACGATCGCCGGGTCATTTCCGCCCAGTTCGAGCGTGAGCCGCTTCAGATTAATCGCCGCGCTCTGCATGACCTTCTTGCCGGTTGCAGTCGACCCGGTGAATGCGATTTTCCCTATGCCCGGATGTTCCGTCATCCATTGCCCCAGGTCGTTTCCGCCGGAGATGATGTTCAACACGCCGGGTGGAAGCACCTTCTGCGCGAGCTCGCCGAACCACAACGTGCAGAGCGGCGTATACGGCGACGGCTTTAACACCATCGTGTTGCCGGCCACGAGCGCGGGCGCAATTTTCCAGACGGCCAGCAGCAATGGGAAATTCCACGGCGTGATACCTCCAATTACGCCGATAGAGGTAAAGCGGGTGACCACCCGATTCTCACCGTCGTCGCGCACGACTTCCTCCGGCAGCGATTGCTTCGCAATCTCCCGCAGCCAGTAAATGGAGCCGCCGATCTCCCACTCCGCGCCTTCACGAGGCTTGCCCTGTTCGGTCGTCAGGAGCGTAAGGAATGCCTCCATGTTTTCCGCAATCAGATCGGCCAGACTTGTCAGGGCCTGCTGTCGAACGGAAACCTCTGAATCGCGCCATGCGGGGAACGCGGCTCGCGCGGAGCTAACAGCCAGATCAAGATGATGCCGGTTCGCAACCGGAAACCTTCCAATCGGTTGTTCTGTTGCTGGATTGATCGCAACATCGAACTCGTCAGTCAGGACGCGGCTCCCATTGATCGTCATTGCAAAATCGTATGTGGAGTGTTCCTGATTCAAAACTGTCGCTGCCTTCACCATTCTCGTCTCCATTGCATATGCGGGCGAACCGCCACCACGAACTCGAACTCTGCGGCAACGATCAATCACTCCATGTGAAGAACCGCTTTGATCGCATGACCTTTCTCGGTTTCTTCCACGGCCTTGTTGATTTCGTCGAACCGGTAGTGCGTCATGATCCTGTCGACGGGAAATCGGCCTTGCTGATGCAGTGCGATCAGGCGATTGATGAAAATAGTGGGCACGCTGTCACCCTCAATGATTCCGCGCAGCGTCCTGCCAAACAGGATAGAAAGCATGTCGAGCGTCACCTCCGTGCCCGCCGGCGGCAGGCCGATCGAGCCGCAGACTCCACGCGCATGCAAACACTCAACGGACTGTCTCAGGACCCGGGGAACCGCGGTCGTTTCGAGCGAATAATCAGCGCCACGGCCGCCCGTTATCGACCTCACGAAGTCGACCGGATCGTCTGCTTTTCCGTTGACGACATGCGTCGCTCCTAAAGTCAACGCCAGGTCCAGCCGTGCCTGATTCAGATCGACCGCGACGATAGTGGTACACCCCGCGAGCCGGGCGGCCATCACAGCCGAGAGTCCGACCGACCCCGCACCGAAAACGACAATCGAAGTACCGGCTCGCGGATTCAGCGTGTTCAACACCGCGCCCGCTCCCGTTTGAATCCCGCATCCGAACGGCCCGTAAAGCGGCAAATCTTCGAGCGATACCGAGTCAGGCACCTTGACTACGTTGCGCGACGTCGCGAGCGCATGCGTCGCAAATGAAGATTGCTGAAAAAAGTTGGCGCTTATCTCCTTGCCTGCCAAGGTGATAGAAGGTGACCCGTCAACACGTTTGCCACTGAAGTTGTTCGCCATGAGGTGATCGCAATAGGCGGGCGCGCCCTCCTCGCAACTCGGGCAATGACCACACGAATGATAGGAGAGCACCACTCGATCTCCCTTCCTGAATCGCGTGACGTCACGGCCAACACTTTCGACAACACCGGCACCTTCATGACCTAGCACGATGGGTAGAGGAATAGGAACATACTGGTCTCGCACGACGAGGTCGGTATGACACACTCCCGAACCGACAATACGCACGAGCACTTCATCGGGGCGAGGGTCGCTCAGGGTCACGGTCTCGACAGAAAACCGACCGGACTTCTCTTTAACAATCGCTGCCTTGATTTCCATGATGGTCCCCTTCAAGCATTTGGGTAACGGACCGCCGGTCATTTGCGCTGTTCCATGGAACATACCGGTCGGCGTGGCGGGAGCAAAACCCGCCTGGAAAATTTCTGCACGCTGCGTCAGGCACATGCCACGCGTGTGCTCGCATGGCCAAGGGAGAGCCTCAACACCTCGAATCGCTCCACTGGCACAGCAAATCTCTGGAACCCCAGACGTTGGAGTTCACTGACGATTTCCACCGTCGGAGCAGCGCCCAGATCGATGCCGACCAGTTCCTCACGCGTCCGAGTCGTTGCTGCCAGCTCACGCAACGACTGGCGCAGGAATCCATGCAGCGTGCGAAGCGGGGAATGCGAGAAATTCCCGGCCGCCGCATACTGGTCGATAAGATCAGCGGAATAGGACAACTCATCGGGCCAGCCCTGGAAAGTCCGGACGATTTCAGGGATATCGATCCAGACATCGACACCCTCAACCGGTGTCGAGGCAAGGTCCGACAGCAGTGCGGCGTTTTGCACCAGCACCCCAGCCCGAACACCTGACTGTCGGTCTACGGCTTTCCTGAACGCCACCATCTCCGCGACGTCGCAAACGGCTGGCAACAGAACGGTGACAGCGTCGTGATTCGCATCTTTCGCGGCGTCGCCAATGGCCTTCACAAACGCCGCGTTCAATCGGGGGGCGCCCAATGGCAGCAGCATGTGCGGATCCAGCGTGGCCCATCCCTCCACCATGTGCCGAGCCCGCGTGCCACTGAGGCGCGGCAGGCGTATCGCCACAGGAAGCCCGCCAGCAGCAGAAAGAAATTCGCGGCACACTTCCGTAAACGGCCCCTGGAAACGCGCTTCAATTTGGGTCACAGGCGCCGACGCGTTGGCACTGAGCGCCTGAACTGCTTCAACTAGCCCGTCAGCACGCCCGTTCGCGATCAGCAAGTCCACGGCAGGGACGATTCCAATGCCAGCGGGCTTGCGTTTATCGAGCGAGGCCAGTTCGCCCGTCATCCGGATGGACGCCCAGATCGAGGCTTTCGAGCATTCGTCCGCCCACTGCAGAAGCTGAGAGAGTTGCGCATTCGCTGCGCCGGTGACGTCCATCGGGATCACGCCCGCATAGATCTGCCCGGTCTTGCCGTCAATGGACAGTTGATCGCCTTCCGAAAACTGCCGCCCACCGACACGAAAAGTTCTCGCCTCGGTGTCTATCTGAAGTGCGCTACACCCCACCACACACGGTTTATCCAGAGCTCTCGCGACCACTGCCGCATGGCTTGCAGAGCCGCCGCGCGCCGTGACAATGCCGTGCGAATGAAGCATGCCCCTGACATCCAGCGGACTGGTCGTCGGACGAACCAGAATGACGCTCTCGCCGGTTGCTGCCCGCTCGACGGCACGGTCACTTTCTAGTACGGCCGCGCCGGTAGCGTGGCCAGGCGACGCCGGCACCCCTTCCACGAACAGGCTTCCGTCTACCTTGGCCGCGTCTAATGCCTCGGCAAGAAAGCCCGGCCGGACCAGTTGCCGAAGCTGTTCATCGCTGACGCGACGAATGGCTTCTTCACGGGAAATAAGGCCTTCGTTCGCCATCTCGACCGCGATTCGCACGGCCGCGGCCGCAGTGCGCTTCGCCGATCGGACCTGAAGCAGATAGAGCTTGCCTCGCTCAACGGTGAATTCAATGTCCAGCGCATCCTTATAAAGTGCTTCCAGACGGGTCCCAACGCCGGCAACCTCAGCTGCGATCTGACTCATCTCCCGAGACGGCGCACCCATGGATTCGGGCGTTTTCGTGCCCGCCACTAGGTCTTCGCCCTGGTGGCCAGCAAGATATTCACCGAAGAGGCGATGTTCGCCAGTAATGGGGTCCCTAGTAAATGCCACACCGGTACCCGAGTCCAGATCCAGATTCCCGAATACCATGGCCTGTATCACGACGGCCGTACCGAGATCGTCGGAAATCTTGTGGTGCTTTCGATAAGCTTTGGCGCGCGGAGAGTCCCACGATTCAAAGACCGCTGTCACCGCGGCGTCCAGCTGACCGCGAGGAGACACGGGAGGCATCTCCCCGCATTCTGCCTCGATAGCGCCAAGCAGCTCTTTCTCGAGTGACGAAAAGGTCTCGGCGACCGGCGCTTTCGAAGCGCTTAGCTTCTTTCTGAAGTCCTCGTGCAGGTTCTCCGAGTCGACCCCGAGCACAGTATCCGCATACATTGCCCAGAACCGGAGCCAGGTGTCGCCCACAAAGCCCTTGTTGCCCGACACGGCCACCAGCTCGGACGCCGAGCGGGCGTCGAGACCGAGATTGAGAATGGTGTCCATCATGCCCGGCATGCTGATCTTTGCACCGGACCGGACCGAAAGGAGCAAAGGCAGGCCCGGTCCGCAGAACGCCTTACCGGTCTTCTGCTCGAGCAGTTGAATCGCGCCTTCGATTTCCGCCTTCAGTTCGTCTGGCAAGCGTCCACCATTTTCGCGGAACGCGCGGAATGCTTCCGTGCTGATGACGACCGCAGGTGGAACCGGCAATCCCATCTGCCGCATTCGGGCCAATCCGGTGGCTTTGCCGCCAAACCGCTCCGCATCGCTGGCGTCGATGGTGTCCACGTCCCACAGGAATGTATTTGTGGCCATGGCTAGTGCACGTCCTCAACGGTTTCGCGGGGACGACCGACCACCGCAAGAATATCCTCGTGAAACTCGAACCAGATGTTATGAATCGAGTCCGCTCGTGGATTGGTCACAAAAGAAGTATCACCCAGATCGACGCGCTCGGTCGCCGTCTGGAAGCGGTCCGCGTACACGCCATAGCGCGGAATCTCCGGCTCGATCTTGCGCAGCGCCACCATTTGGCGCTCCACCACTTTCAGGAGCTGGGCGAGCACCCTGCCATCGCCATCGGACGTTTGCCATTCGCTCACAAGGCGCAAAAACTGGGCGTTCAGAATTTCGAATTTTTCATACCAGTCGTTCACTGCAGTACGCTTTTCCCGATAGGCGACTTCGTAGTACCCGAGTACGGGCCCGACGACCGCTCACGTCGAGAAGATATTCGCCATTGATATGCAGGATTTCGCCGTTCTCCACCGCCTGCGCCAATGCGCTCTGCACCGTATCCTCTGGCAGGCGCACACATTCCACAACCGCCTTGAGATCACCCATCTTCTTCAGATAAAGGGCGTTCAGCACAAGAAAAGCAGTTTCCGTCAACATCGTCTCTTCTCCACCGTGAGCGGGACGGAATGGCTACCCACTCCGTCCCTCGGGTTACAGCCAGGCGTACTTCGAGCTGCGGATGTCCGCACTCTCTGAAAACGGTAAATATCCCGACCCGGAGAAGATTTTCTGTGGCACGACAGACTGCACGAAGTTTCGCTTACCGATCTCGTAGTAGTAGTTCGAGACGCGTTGATCGATTTCCCAGAAATTGAGCTTCTCGTTCACGTAGTCGTACAAACCCGCCTTACGCAGATGAGGCAGGAGCATGCCAACGTAGTAGCTGTAAATCCCGTTCGTGCACAGTTCGCGGCGCGGCATCTTGAGCGTCTTCTTGTACAACTTGAAAGTCGCTTCCTTGATGCAGTCGAGGTGGGACCCGAGATCCTTGATGGGTACCGAATAGACCTCGCCCATCGGCGTATCCCACGTCTCACGGACAAACACCGCGGCGCCGCAAATCGCCGGAATATAGTTCTTCGGGATGGTGAACGTCGTCGAAATGTCATTCACCCGGATTTCTTCGAGCGCCAGCTGTTCCGGGTCGATCAGCAACGCAAGCGTGTAGCAATGAGGCAGTCCTTCGCACACATCGCTCCAGTGATAAACATCCTCGTTGACGAACAGATCGCGGATGATGAGTATCTTTCCGTCCTTCATCTCGTAGGGCCCGGTGTCACCCAGGCCCAGACGGCAGTCGTAGTGGTCAAAGAAGGCCAGCAGTTCCGCGGCTGCATTGAAGCTGGTCAACTGCCCATATTTTTCAGACCCGTGTTCGAAATTCTCACACTGGGAAACGAGACGATCGATGAGATCCTGATCGTGGATCTGACAGCGGTAGCGGTCCTGCGAATTGAGGATATAGCCGTCTTGCCGTTTGCCCCACAAAACCCGCTGGGCAAACTTCAGGATCGTGTTGCTTTCCTCGACGTAATCGTCCGGGCCAATCGCCTCGAGCGCGAGAAGGCCGCAACGGCCCATGCCAAAAGCTACCGCACCGAGACACCAGTCGTGGACGCAATTGATTTTGGTGCCGATCTCCTTGCGCGCACTGGCGCCAATCTCCATGACCCCCTCCGCACCGAGCTGGTCGGTGATGAGACGCATGAACTGAGGATATCGGTAAAACTCCTGCATGAACGACAGGATCTCGTATTCCTGGCGGGGAATCATTCCGGACACGCCTTCCGTTGCCCGCATGACGAGCACATCCCAGATGTTCCACGCGAAATAGTTGTTCAGATCGTTGAGCTCATCAATCGTGAACTCAGGCTTCAGCACGTCCTCGCGCGAGACCCTTTCCATCACGCCGGTTTTCATGCGCTTGCGCATCTCACGATCGCCGGCAATGCCGTCCGGGACTGGAGGAAGATCCGCGTAGTTGCCGGTGTAGAGCAACTGCTGGAACCGCAAGCCGTCGTCGTTCTGCTCGTATCGCTGCTTGTACGTGCTGCGTTTTGCCGTGTCCATTTTGTCTCCTGTCTCTTTTAGCGATCGAGTTAGATAACGACCTGTCCCACCCGGGCATCGGAACACTTCAGCGTGACCTGCTTATCGCTGAGTTCCTTGATGATCTCGTCGAAGTGGGCCTGCGAGGAGCTTCCTACCTCGTACCGCGAGTCACTGTTGTTCAGATGCGCTGTCATGATGCAGGGGATCTGGAACTCCCGGGACAGGATGCCAAGGTGGGATTCTGGCGCGCCGGACATCGTAATGACGCCGATGGCGCCCATCGAAAGAGCCGGCGCCAGGAACGTGGTCGTTCCGCCGCGCACCAGCAGGATGTGATCCTTCAGTTTTCCGCTCTGAATCAGCTTCACCACCGCTTGCGGATCGGGCAGATAGATGATCGTCCCTGACGGTTCTTTGTCAGTCTCAAACGCGTTGTACCCTTCTGCCACTACGGTCATGGCTGTCTCCTGATATTGAAATTGTTCCCCTGCGGGAATGTGTCAGAACGCTTTGCTACGTTGCTGCATAAACCGTGTATTCGATTTGAATGGTAGGCGATATCGTCGGCACTTTCGTTATCCCTGACCGATAAAAATCCGATGCCCGTTTGCTCTCGCTGTTCTGTCCGCAACACCTTGCTCGCACACGAACGGTAGCTGGATCGATTCCGCGAAACAGAACCGGCTGGCCTATTGACTCACCGCTCGGCGATACCCTGAGCCGGTGCGCGGAAGTACGTTAGTAACTCCTCCGGCCAGACCGCCACAAACTCCGCACCGGCAGCCGTCAACTGCGCAGGCGTATGCATGCCCCACGCCACACCCACTGCGCGGCTTCCGGCGCTCATTGCAGCGCTTACGTCACCGACTGTGTCCGTGACAAGAACGACGTCTCCCGCTAGATGGCCGGACCGCTCGTCGTAGCTGGGCGTACCTCGACGGCCAAGGCCATAACTCGGGTCTTCAAGGATGCGCTGGATCGTGTCCGCCTTGTCCGGCTCAACGTCTCCGGAAAAGACATGTCCGAAGCATTCCGCGATGCCTGCACCCAGAAGAACGTGACGGATCGCGTCCATCGCGTTGGATGACAACACGGCCAGTGGATACCGGCGTGCGAGACTGCGGACGACGCCCCGCATCCCAGGTATGACCGACGGGCGGTACTGCTCCCGAAGTAGCTCGAAGAAATAGCTCCGCACCTCCTGTTCCAGGTGAGCGTCGTTGCACACATCACCCAATGCCTTGAAGAGATTGCTTTCGGACAATGCGTAGAACTGTTCGGGCGAGTTCACTCCGAGGTCGAAGCGCCGGTTGACCTGTTCGAACACAAGCCACGATGCCTCCCTGGTCTGAACCAGCGTTCCGTCGAGGTCAAACAGAATCATGCGTAAGGACACGGTCATCCCCGGTTCTTGATGAAGACCGCGGTCTCCGGTGTCGCGTTCAGACGGGTCAGTGACGGTACTTCGAAGAAATCCATGACTTCACCGTATCCGATATGCTCCTGGCACTGCCATTTCGACAGCGTATTGAACGCCACCATATTGGGCCAGCATTGCCAGGGAAACGTCGTGGTCGCGTCGCCTCGTAACTCCCAGGTCCGGTTATCGATATCCGTCAACGCAAGCTGGATATGCTCTGGGTATCGATCCTCGGTGCGAACGGTGGCGCCCGTACCACTCTTGAGTCCATAAACCTTTCCATCCTGCAGGACATAGCCGTGGCTCAACGACAATGTCCTCCCACCTTCGGTCTCATCGAAGGAAAAAATGGCATGGACGACGAAACGTTCTGAGAAATGCGCATGCAACCAACTCATGTTCGGCGCACCCCTCTCCGGGCGAGGCCCCCAGCTATGATCCATCGTGGAGACACAGTCGATCCTGTACCGCCGGCCGCGTACAGCAACCTCGCCAGCAACATGGCCCGTCTGATCGAAATGACCGTTGTAAGCGGTGCCCCACGCAAACTTCCCTTGTTCTGCCTGGGCAGCCACGATCGGGTCCATGTCCGGGTCATGGATGTCGAAAGGCTTCATCAAGGCGGAGTATTTCACGTGAATCTCTGTACCGTGACCGTCGTCGTAGTCAATCGTCCAGATCGTGTTCGGTACAAGGCATTTGACTTTCAGGCCGTTGGCGAGCTGGTAATCCAGCAGGTCTCGCGGCTCCGGGATCGGAAGATGCGATTGAAGGTCGTTGTAGTCCGCCTCCCATGGCGTCAGCGCGCGCCTTGAATTGATGCTGATCGTCGAATTGACGATACCCAGGTTCGGCCTGAACAGCGCGTAGACGCCGACGTTCAGATTCGCCTCGGCTGAGTAGAAGCCGAAGTAGTTTGTTTCCGCCCAGTTGGGTTTGTCAGCGTCGGCGGTGTGGAACTGAGCATCTTCGGCCTTGATCATCGTGTCTCCTGCCAGTTTGATGAATTGGGATTCGTTGCGGTACGGTGGTCTTTGGTCGCGTTCCGCCCGGCTGTCCCTTGTCGACGGGAGCGCGAAAGCGAATAAGTGTTTCCGATCATTCGTGGAACCGGCCGGTTCAGACTTCCCCCAACCGCCGCCATCACGCGGCGCGCCATGACGCACTCATCGACGGCCGTTCGTTCTCGGGCGGGAACACGCACCACGTACCGTCACTGTGACGAAAGAAGAAGAGTTCGATCGGGCCTGCAGCTCTCGACGCTTCGATGCGCACCGTGCGGCCATGATCCGAGCGCGAGCGCCTGATTTTCGTTACTCGAACCAGCATCGCCGAATTGGGTGTGAGCCACTTCTCAACCATCAGGCGCAAGGATCTTTCCGAGCTGACCATCATCCCCTCCCTCAACCTCGCTTCCGTAGATTTGGGCGATCTCGCCCCCGCCGTGCTACCGCAGCGCTGACTCCTCGTCGCGGGTTACAGATCTCGTCAGGAGGCAGCGCTTGAGACAAATTCTAGTCATCGGGCACCGAGAACTGTATAGCCGCCCCAGACGAATAAACGCCGCATTTTTATCCGTAAGGGATAGTTCGGTGCCTAGGTTCACTGTCAATATGCAATACCGCGAGCCGCTAGTGCATCTACCGGGAAAACGATAATGGAGCCCAGATGACTTGTCAGGGATAACGATCGTCAGAACCTGCATGGGAATGAGCGCCGGATTGTGCAATGCAAAGTTCCACGTTGCCGCACCGCACCATATTTGACCGTTTCGCGGCGTGTTCCGGTGGCCGTCCTTTGCCCGCAATCCCGATCGCACGGACGTAGGAAAAACGTGATCGCTCCGACCGGATGCCGGGCACTCCCAGAACAGCCGGCCAACCGCTCATTCAGCGCAAAGGTTGCGGACGACGTGGCGGGGTGCAGCAAGGTACGCAATAGCAAGGAGACGTTGTCATGAGCAACCCCGACGAGCGGGAGGTGGTACCCCCACCGACAAACATCGTGGCACTCTACTCACATCAAGGTGGCGAGGACGCGACCTCACCCTCGGTAGCGCACGCGCTTGAAACCCTTTCAGAAGCCGTGCTCGACGGCGCCGAGTCGGTGGCGTCGATTGCGCTTGATATGGTGCGCGCCGCCACGGGCGCTACGAAGGTCGTGCTGATCAGGCGCGGCTCCGATTGCTGGATGCCACAGACAGTCGTCAGCGCGTCTACGACGAAGCTTCTGGAAGTCGCCACACCCGAACTGCTCCGCGAAGATAACCGCATCCTGTGCGGAGCCTACGAATTGGTAAGGACCTCCCCGATTGCAGGATCGACACCGTCTGGTGCCATCATGGCTCGTGCTACAACCTTCCGGGAAGGGGGAAGGGTTTTGTCGCGTTAAGACGGGAGAGGTAGTATTCGAGCCTGACAAATATGCTTTGGCTGGCCGATGAAGAAGACCCAAACACCGCGAAAGACGCTTGCTGCGGACATCACCCGAGTGCTAAAGCGCCTTCACTATCCGCTCGATGTGATGTTGCTATGCGTGCGGTGGTACGTCGCCTACTCACTGAGTTTGCGTAATCTCGAAGAAATGATGGCCGAGCGCGGTATTGAG
>NZ_VZQQ01000080.1 GCF_014397785.1 Paraburkholderia podalyriae | reverse complement strand
AACGCCGGTGAGTGTGTCCGTCGGTTGCGTTTCGTCATCTTCTGGTTCCTTGTTGCCGGCCATTATGACCGACTCACGCCCCAGCTTTTCCACTTACCGACCTGTCCGGATTCTCGGCGCCACCTCTACGCGACCGAATCCTGCAGCCGTTGCGCCACGCCCTGTAGCCACGCAATGCGCGCCTGATGAAACTGGCTGTCCGCGATCAGTATCTGCACATAGCCCACGGTGCCGGCGACGTACTCGGCTTTGACGAGCCGAAGCGCTTCCGCCACGGCGCCCCGTGCGCGGGTTTGCGCGTCAAGCGCATGCGCGTCGTTTTCGAGCGCCCGCAATGTGTCCGCCACCTGCGCGAAGGCGCTCAGCACCACCTGCGACGCACTGAAACCCGCGTCCACCTGTGGGAAAAACACGCCGGCGCCCGCGCGCATCTCGTCTTCGCTCTGGCGCAGCGCAGCCTGCGCGCCTTCAATCGTTGCGTTGCCGGTCAGCGCTTCGTCGACTGCGCTGTCGATGGCCAATGAGCCGAAGCGCGTCCACCAGTAGGTCGGCACATCCGCTTGCGCGGAAAAGGTCTGCTCACTGCCTGCCGCCAGGAGCGGTGTGCAGCAACCTCGTCATCGGCGTCACATAGCGCTGGAGATTTCCCGCCATATAGCTGAAGATCACAGTCTGTCTGCAGCATTGCTGCACAAACGTTCGTTCGCGCAACCCTCGTACCGCACCAAAGGGGTGGGTTCGGCCGGCAAGGGACAGCCGCCAATGCCAAATTGAGCGGCCACTCCGCTGCCGCTTACGGACCCGGAGTTGCCGGTCGCGCGACCGGCAATAAGGGCGAAAATGGATCACCGTCTAGCGTGTGGAGCGTATCCTATGATGGTTCGTGCCGAATTCGTCAGAAGACCGTGAGGGTTCCATGGATGCAACAGAGCGGAACATCAAGTGGCGCAATCTGCGGCACGTAGACGGTGTCGGCAGCGAGCCGAGGAATCCACTGCCTGCGGTCTGTGACGTATCGGTAACGAACGTTTGCAACGCCGCATGCGACTTCTGCGGGTTCTCGCGCGACAAGAAACTGGCAGGCCCGCGTCGCTATCTCGAGCCCGATGAGTTCGCGCGTGCGCTGCCGATCCTGCGCAGACGCCGGATTCGCTACATGACGTTGCAGGGGGGCGAGCCTCTGGTTCACCCAGAGATCGAATCGCTCGTGGCCTCGGCCACGAAAGCCGGCATCGAGTGCGGCCTGATCACGAACGGCTGGTTCCTCCCCCGCCACATCAAGCAACTGGCGGCGGCCGGCCTCAAGCGTCTCCTGATATCAATCGATAGCGCGGACATGAGCGAGCACGAGCTTAATCGCGGCCTGCGCGGTCTGGAGGCCCGCATCCGCGAGGGCATCGCTCAGGCGCACACCTTCGGCACCCCGGTCTGCGCATCGGTTACGGTGAGTCGTCTGGTCCGTTACGCGTCGCTTCCAGAGACGCTCCACCGGCTTGGCTTCGATGCCGTCGTTTTTTCCTATCCAAGGCGCGAGGCGTTCGGTTCCTCATCGCTGGTTTACGACGAAAACTCGACGCTCGTCGACCTGAGCCGTGACGAACTACTCGAAGCGTTGAGCGCAATCGCCCGCCTCAAAAAGCGCTTTCGTGTGATGGACCCGAGCGCTGCGCTGGCCGAGGTCGCGCGGTTCGTGCGCGGCGAACAGCAACTGATTCCATGTATCGGTGGCAGCAAGTATTTTTATATCGACTGGAACCTCGATGTCTGGCGTTGCGAGGCGTGGCCTGAGCCAATGGGCTCCGTCTTCGACCTCGACCGCCTGCCCGATCAACGGGAGCCCTGCAATGACTGCATGATGGGGTGCTACCGGCATGCCAGCGTCCTGATGCACGGCGCCATTGCCGTGACTGACTCGGTGCGCGCGCTGGGCAGGGGCGAGCTTCGCGCCGCTGTCGGTTTGTTGTTCCAGCGCAGCGTCGCGTATTCGCTGTGGGCGCTTTCGGTTGAAGAATTGCCTCGAGCGGCCCTTACCTCGTTAGCAGGACGGATCGGCAGACGCCATTCGTCGCCGCAATTTGAATGAGCTCGATCTGCCGCAACTGAGCCTGCTGACGGAAGGATATCTGCCTGGACCAAGGCAGTAGAACGTGACGACTCATAGCAGCGGGGCCGAATGCGGAAATGAAATCTGCAATCGTAGGAGATGGCGCCATTCGCCATCGTGGACGGTCACTTGCTCACGCACAAACGGACATTCTCAAGGCGATTCCGGGCGTCTGTAACGGGTCGACTAGCGGCATTCGAATCGTACAGTTCGCAAACGCTTAACGTGCGCAAATTTCCGTATCTTGAGACGACCCCGTATACGTCGTCACGCGTACATCGATGCCCAGAGCGACTCTCGGACTGATGTAGCACTTTGCGCAGAGCTTCGTGCCCAGTTCGCCTCGTGCCGAGCTCGAGAGCGCCCGGGTCGCGTCAGCATGACTGTGCCCAGGCAACACCGCATGCAGCGGGGAGCACGCACCTCACCGGCCCACAGCGGTCAGGCCGTCTGGCAGGTTCGGGGCAAACCGGACTTCTCGTTCACAGGTTGAGCCGTGTCACCTTGGTCCCGGCGAGTGAAACGTCGGCCATCAGACCGGTATTGGTGAGCACGATGACTGCGACCTGCGAGGAGGCTGATGTCGTGTCGATTGCACCATTCGCGCCCACTTTCACGATCGAAACCGCCACGTCCCCGCCAACCGACCAACCGGCGGAATTGCGGAACTTGTCGAGCGCGTCCTTCGTCATGAAAAGGAAGATGATTGCCGTTGACTGCACGCCGGCCTGAAATCCAAATGAAGCCGAGGCCGTGCTGTAATAGCCAACCGTAGTGTCGCCAACTCTCAATGCGCCTTCTCCGTACTCGGCGCCGGCGATGAAGGCCGCCTTCTTTACCGACGGGAACACCAAAACCCCTTGAGCCTTCGATACGAGTTCACGAGAGCCATTTACCGTCGAAAAGAGCCGCGACAACGCTCCGTCCACGCTCGCGTCGATCGCCTGGCGCTTCGATGCATCGGTTTCCGGGCTCTTGCCACTGCCAGAGGTCATCGTACAGCCAGTTAGCGTCAGACCCGCCGCGGCAACGGCAGCCGCGGCTTTCAGTGCAAAGTTCCGTCTGTTCATTATCGTCCTCCATCGTGGTTCCGAGGCGAATCCCCGGTGCATAAGTCTGGCCGCTACAACCTTCTCTCCAGTTCTAATACTACGTCCGTAGATATTTCTACTACACCTTTGTTAGTCAGGGTTACTATTCACGAGGCGTGTGCGTCACAACCGCCCCGGTCGGCAGGAGCTGGAAGACCTGTTTGGCGAGATCGATGCCGAGAATATCGATTTCCATGATGAACCTCCACACGTCAGGTTGACGTCCGTCAGTGTCTCCCGAAGGGAGGCGCCAGGTCCATCTCATTACAACCCCGGCGACTGCCACCAGAAAATTCCACGTCGACCTGAGCCACGTTAGCCAGTTCCCTGGCCGTGAACTGAACCAACGTACGATTTCCATTTGTAGCCAATTAGGGTACTTTGGCGGAGTCGTGCGCGCGGGCGGTCCGGACCGCCCGCGCGCATTCTCTGCGCCCCGCTCCCGGCAGGACATTTTTTTGCATGCGGACCCGCGATTGAGGGGGAAGCGTCATTGCCCTGGAGAATAGACACTTGCGTTCCTCGCGCATATCCCTGGCGTTCGTCGTAGCATCGCTGGTGTTGCTGGGTGCCTGTGCCACGCGGCCCGTCAATCCACCGATCGTTCAATACGCCCCGAACCATGGGAACGAGTTTGAAAGGTTGGAACATGGCCGGAGGAACCTGCAGGATCTGGTTATCCTGGCTTTCTCCGGCGGGGGCACGCGCGCGGCCGCGTTTTCGTACGGGGTGCTCGAAGCGCTACGGCGCATCGAAATCGTCAGCAAGTCTGGCGACAAGACCCGTCTGCTTGACGAGGTCAACGTGATCTCCGGTGTCTCTGGTGGCAGTTTCACTGCGCTGGCTTACGGCCTGTATGGCGAGAAACTGTTCGACATATACGAAAAGGGTTTCCTCAAGCGCAACATCCAGGGTGAATTGATTGCGCGCATCCTGAACCCGCTGAACTGGCCCGCCCTGTCTTCGAAGGGCTGGGGGCGCTCCGAACTAGCGGCTCAACTTTATGACGAAATACTGTTCAACGGCGCCACCTTCGAAGACCTCGAGCGCGCGAATGGGCCGGCGATCGCGGTAAGTGCGACGGAAATTTCGACCGGGTCGCGCGTCGTTTTCATTCCGCTGAATTTCGATGTCATGTGCGCGGAGCTTGGCCCTTTCAGGCTCTCGCGCGCCGCTGCGGCGTCGGCGGCGGTGCCAGTCGTACTTTCGCCCATCACAATCAATAACTATGGCGGCACGTGCGGTTATCACGAACCAGAGTGGATTCGCCTGTCGACGGACACCGACAACTCGCAGCGGCCGGCAGAGCGTCTCCGCAACCGCCTGCAGGAACTGCGGAAACTCGGTGATGCCCAGCGCGATCCGTATTTCCACCTTGTGGACGGAGCCTTTTCCGATAATCTGGGCCTGCGTGGCGTGCTCGACTTCATGGAAGCGTTCGAGGCGTTGCGGGCGGCCGGCCAACCGACGCCGCTCGATCATGTGCACCGGATCATCATCTTCGTGGTCAATTCAGTATCGTCGCCATCCAACAAATGGAGCATGTCGGAGAATCCGCCCGGCATCCTCGCGACCCTGACCACGGCGGCCGGGGTACCGATCAACCGCTACTCCAGCGAATCGGTCGAATTGCTGAAAGACATCAACGCCCGATGGAAGACGATGCGCGAGTTCCGCGACGCCTTCGCATTGACCAACGGCAAGGGTCGCCGAATGGCCCGCCTCGCGAATTCACCCAATGCCAACATGTATGTGATCGATGTGTCGTTCGAGGCACTGAAGGACGAGACCGAGCGCCACTACCTCAATAATTTGCCGACATCCTTGGTCCTCCCAGACGAGGCGGTCGACCGCCTGCGCGCCGCCGCGGGAAAGATCATCCTCGATTCGCCCGACTTGCAGCAGATGCTAAAGGACGCAGGGGCCCACCTTGTCGATCAGTCCGCCAACACACCTTCAGCCGCGGAAAGCGCTGCAAAGTGACAGCCACCGCGACGGCAACGCAACCTCGCCACCGCCGGTCCGACGGCCGCCCTCAATCTTTCCGGAGACCGGCCTGCAAAATACTCTGCCGCCGAGCAGATTACGCCCCGTCTAAGGTTCGCTTACAGGCAATTTTGCGTACGACAGCTTCTGGCCGGTGCCGTCTCATGCAGTGGGCATGCACAGCATGAACCTCGGAAGGCAGCGATCTGCAGCACGCCTCCAGACTTCAGGCGTTCACACATCCTCTACGAACAGCCGAGAAGGGGCGAGCAGCGCCCGTCGACGGCGCTAGTATGAAGCTGACCGGTGCGGCAGTCTCGCTGCCGCACGCGATGCCGGCTAACGTGATGACTGGCATCCGGACTCGATGCATATCCGGACTGGGTCATGCGGGGCCGTGACCATCGGCAAGCTGGGGATTCGCGCACTTGCGTTCTGCGTAGCGGGCGCGTTACTCGGCAGCGGGGCCGCAGTGGCAGACGAAGTCAAGGTGATGATTTCGGGCGAGTTTGCGTCGGCCTATCGCGAACTGGGCCCGCAATTCGAGGAGGCGACAGGCCGTAAGCTAATCACTGTCTGGGGGCCCGCGGTGGGTACGGCCGCGAATGCAATCCCTGTGCGGCTTGCGCGTGGTGAGTGGACCGACGTGTCGATCGTGGTTGGGTATGCACTCGACGAACAGATCAATGCCGGCAAGGTCCCGCCTGACAGTAAGGTGGACTTCGCACGCTCGGCAATTGGCATGGTGGTTCGCGAGGGGACGCCGAAGCCGGATATCAGCTCGGCCGAAGCATTGCAGCGAGTGCTGCTCGCAGCGAAGTCGACCGTCTATCCGGACAGCTCGACTGGCATCTACGTCGGCAGCAAACTGTTCCGGCGTCTCGGCATCGCGGGGCGGACGGAGAGCAAGAGCCGCACGATTCCTGTCGCGCAGGTCGCCGATGTCGTCGCGAATAGAGAAGCTGAGATTGGAATCCAGCAGGTCGTCGAACTGTTGCCGGTGAAAGGGGTGACGGTGGTCGGCAGTTTGCCCGCTGAAGTGCAGAGGTACACGGTGTTCTCCGGGGGCATCGCCACCAATGCGAAAAATCCGGCCGGCGCAGAGGCGCTGATCCATTTTTTGTCGTCGTCGGACGCGGCGCCCGCGCGATTTCGAGGACCGGGCTCGAACCGCTTTCGGCGACGCCTGCGAAATGAGCGAAAACGCGTGTCCTGTGCGCCGTTCGACCTGAGCGGCCGGCGAATTTCCGGGAACCGCCGATTCTGTTTGCAAGGACTTCCGCCGAGAGTCAAGATCGCGGGCTTTGATTTCCGGTGCGCGCCGCATACGCAGCGCCGGAAATACGGTCGATCGCGTATTGGTGGAATCATGATGTTTACCACTTGATGAGCCGCTCTTTTGCGACGAAACAACACCAGGAACAGACTGCGTCTTTGCAAACGGCCTTGTTGTCCGAGCGTGTCGGGCGCGGGCCACGATATGAGCCGCACAAGAGAACCCCATTTGAAAACCGGCGAACAGGCATGCAGCGATACGCTGCATGCCTTAATGCCTCACCAACAGAGTCGTCGGGTTCTTCTCCCGTTCGGTCCGACCTCGTCTTGCTATCGCGTCGAGCAGGTCAATCGGTCATACAGCAGCGGGCGGTAGCGGTGGATGCAGCGGGCGGCGCTGCCATGCATCGGCATCGTAAGGCTCACTCCTTGCAAGCATCGCCCACAGCATACGGGCGTGCTTGTTGGCAATCGCAATCAGCGTCTTGTGTTACCCCTTGCGTTCATGAAGCTGCCTGATCCATCGTTGCAGGCGGCTCGCGTGCGTGGGGTCCGCACGCAGCGCCGACTGCAACGTACTTCGAGCTATTGCTCCGCCTGAGCGCAAACACGGAAGGCCGCCACTGCGCTTTGCAGCCGGCACGCCTGCTCCGCAAGTGACGCGGCTGCGGCGGCCGCCGCCTGTTCGACGAGCGCCGCGTTCTGCTGCGTCACCTGATCCATTTGCACGATCGCGCAATTGACCTGCTCGATGCCGGACGACTGTTGATCCGACGCGGCGCTGATTTCGCTCATGATGTCGGTCACATGCTTCACCGCCAGCGCAACGTCGTCCATCGTGCTGCCGGCGCGGATGACAAGTTCGCTGCCGCTTTGCACCTTGGCCGCCGTGTCGCCGATCAGTTCCTTGATCTCCCGGGCGGCCGTCGCCGAGCGTTGCGCCAGACTCCGTACCTCGCCTGCCACCACCGCGAAGCCACGCCCCTCTTCTCCCGCCCGCGCAGCTTCCACCGCGGCATTGAGCGCGAGAATGTTGGTCTGAAACGCGATGCCTTCGATCACGGCGATGATATCGACGATCTCCCGGGAGCTTGCTGAAATTCCGTCCATCATCCCGACCACTTCACCCACGACCTGACCGCCCCTTTGCGCGATACCGGACGCCCGGACCGCGAGCGCGCTCGCCTCTCGCGCGTTTTCGGCATTCTGTCTGACCGTCACCGTCAACTGCTCCATGCTCGCGGCTGTCTCTTCGAGCGAAGCGGCCTGCTGTTCGGTGCGCGCGGACAGATCACTGTTGCCGGCCGCGATCTCGCGAATGCCATGACCGATTGCGTCCGTGCTGCTGCGTACCTGCCCTACTGTATTGACCAGTCCGCCCTGCATGCGGCCGAGCGCTGTAGCGAGCTGTCCCATCTCATTGCGTCGACCGGTTTCGATGCGACCGGTCAGGTCGCCCGCAGCAATCCTCGCGAAGTGCCGGATGGTCGTGTCGACCGGCCGCCCGATCGCAGCGGCCAGCGCGATACGCGCGAAGAGGCCCAGCAGGACAACGCCAATACCGGTCGTGGCAGATACCCAAAGGCCCAGCTCGAATCGCTTCGCGGACACTTCATAGCGCTGCCGTTGGCGCTCGGTGTGATACGACTCGAGCGCGCCACTGGCATTGCGGTAGTCCGCGTACGCTGCGTTTCCCGCCTGCGCCTGAATGGCGTGAGAGGTCAGAATGTCGTTCTGTTCCAGCGCCGCTATCTGCGGGGCTATTACCCTGGTCAGGAGCGCATCCCGTTTAAGCCGCAGCGTGTCAGCGAGTGCCCGCTCGTTACCATCCACCGGATGCCCCGACAGGCCAGTGCTGAGGAGCACCTCGCTCTCGTCCAGCATTTTTCGGGCATTGGATAGCACCTGCTCCGCATTGCCCCCGACGCGCCTGGACGTCTCTACGTCGTTCAATGCGAGGCGTGCCTGCAAGAGGCGCTCGGCGCTCGCTTTCAGGTCCACCAGCGCGACCGTGTCATTGCTGTACATCTGTTCGAGTTCGACGTCGCGCCGATGGACGCCGACGGCAGCAGTCAGGATTGATGCGAGTAGCGCGATCGTGTAGACCGCTATGGTGACGCTCAGCCCGGTGCGGATAGTGAGGTTCTTGAACATGGCATCGAACGGTGCGCGCCCGGAGTTGTAGGGGCGCGCACACCTATTCTAGTGTGTTGTTGAAGTTCACACTGGGGCGCCGCCCCGGTTTCGAGCGTGACGTCAGGGTGGCTTTGCCTTCGACATGTAGCGGAACAATTGGCCGTAGCTCTATGCGGTCCGCGTTATCTCAACGTTCAACGAGATCTCTGACAGCAGTGAACGTGGTTGCCAAAGGGATATTGCTGCTCTGCTCAAGAGTATCGATGGATAGCCAGAGGGCCGCAGTGGTCACGCCGAGCGCACCAAAGGTAATAATGAACTTCATCTCGCTGCCTGCTTATACAGGGAATCGCACCGTACTTAATGATGAAGGAACACAACCACGGCATCTGTCCAGGCAGTCCGCGGCCCCTGTCCGCGGTCAGATCCGCGGAAGATCCTGCATGGTTGGGCAGGCACCAGGGACTCGCGCGCAACGGCTTCGCGCGAGCCGGCCTTGCGATCGATCAGAAAGCGTGACGCAGACCCAGCATGACCGCCACTGTGCCCATGCCAGGTGCTACCGGCTGGCCGTACGTAATCGTCTGGGTCATGTCACCGTGGTTGTTGACCCAACCCACCTGGCCATAAACCAGCGAGGTTTTGGACAGGCTGTATTCGGCACCCCCAGCAACCTCGAGCGACTTGTTCTTCGAGTTGTTCCGGTCCTTCAGGTAATAGATCCCGCTGGTGAGCTTCACCGCGGACGAGACCTGATAGCCGAGGCCGCCCGAATACAGGTCGAGGCTCGTACCACCGAACGGATTCGCTGCGCTCTTCGCAGCCGGGTTCGCGCCGTTGCTGTATGACGCGGACATCGAGATGCCATTCAGCGTCGTATACTTCGCGCCCAGATACCAGTAGCGGTTGTTGTTCAGCCCGGTGGCGACCGTCGTCGGCCCAGGGTTGGTGTCATGCCCGGTGTAATACACGGCCGACAGATTGAGACCATAGTTCGAGTACTTCAGCACGGCCGATTCGCGCGTGCCACCCTGGAAGCTGCCGGGCACGCCGCCGGGCGCGTATTCGAGCAACCCCGACACGCCATAGAATTTCGGCGACTCGTAGACGATCGCATTGCTGTCGTACAGCGCGCCAATCGGCCCATTGGTGCTGGTACCCTGCCAGCCTGCCGCAGTATTCATGCCGATCCACGCGGTCAGGATGCTGCCGAAGTAATTCGCCGAGCGGACGTCGGTTTCAGCCATTGCATAGGCCATCGGCACGATCTGCCGACCCGCGCTGATGGAGCCGAACGGGCTGGACACGCCGACAGTCGCCACCTGGTTGAAGATCGCGGTGGCACCCGCCGTATCGGCAAGACCAGGCTTGCCGGTGCCGCTGTCGAAGGAACCTTGCAGCTTGAAGTTCACGTAATAGCCACCGCCAATGTCTTCCGTGCCCTTCATGCCCCAGATGCTTGAGTAGATACCGCCATCCTTGTAGCGATAGACCGCCCCGAGGTTTTTCGCCGTCGGACTGAACGAGGCCGCAGCGGTGCTTTGATATAACAGCCCCGAGTCGACGACGCCGTACAGCGTCACCGACGATTGCGCATAAGTGGTGCTTCCCATTGCAGCGAACGTGGCCGCTGCGATCCAGTTCAACTTCATTGCGTCTCCAGTTTTATTGCTTTAAAAGGCCCGTAACGACTTGCATCGACAACCAACAAAACAGAGGCTGCCTGCCCACTCATGAGCGCAGCAGATAGTCCTGAAACGCATCACGCAACTGATTCTTCAACACCTTGCCGGTGGCACCAAGCGGCACCGCATCGACAAACACGACTGCGTCCGGGGTCCACCATTTCGCGATTTTTCCCTCGAAGAACGCCAGCAGTTGTTCTGCGGTCACCTGTGCCTCAGGCCGCTTCACGGCGAGCAGCAGCGGCCGCTCGTCCCACTTACGGTGCTTTGCCGCAATGCAGGCCGCACTCGCTATTGCGGGGTGCGCCACGGCGATGTTCTCGATTTCGATCGAGCTGATCCACTCGCCGCCCGACTTGATCACGTCCTTGCTGCGATCGGTGATCTGCATAAAGCCGTCAGCGTCGATGGTCGCGACATCGCCGGTCGGAAACCAGCCGTGTGTCTCTGCGTCGATGCGCAGCGGGTTTCCGCCTTCGTTGCGGAAATAGTTGCGCACTACCCATGGTCCGCGCACCATAAGTTCGCCAGAAGTCAAACCGTCCCACGGCAGTTCCTTACCGTCCGCACCGACGATCTTCATGTCAACGCCGAACACAGCACGCCCCTGTTTTGATTGCACGGCGCAGCGCTCTTCGGGGTTCATCGCCAGGTGTCTGGCTTTCATCGCGCCGACAGTCCCGAGCGGACTCAGTTCGGTCATGCCCCATGCGTGCAGGACCTCCACGCCATATTCATCCTGAAACTTGCGCAGCATCGTGGATGGACAGGCTGCGCCGCCGATAACGGTGCGCTTCATGGTCGAGAATTTCAGTCCGGCTTGTTCGAGATGGGTCAGCAGGCCTTGCCATACCGTTGGCACACCGGCTGAAAATGTCACCCTCTCCGATTCGATAAGCTCGTACAGCGATCCGCCGTCCAGACCGGGACCGGGGAATACCAGTTTGGCCCCGACCATGCACGCGATGTAGGGGATGCCCCATGCATTGACATGGAACATCGGCACGACCGGCAGGATCACATCACACGCCGAGCAGTTCAGCGCGTCCGGCAGGGCCGCGGCATAGGTATGCAGCAGCGCGGAGCGATGGGAGTACAGCACGCCTTTCGGGTTTCCCGTCGTGCCCGACGTGTAGCACAGCGTGCAGGCGGTATCCTCGTCGAAGTTCGGCCACTCGTACGCGGCAGAACTCCGCTCGAGCAGATCCTCGTAGCACAGCAGGTTGACGATGTCAGTATCCCGTGGCATATGTGCGAGGTCGGTCATCGCGATGAACGCCTTGACCGTCTTGCAGCGGCCGGCAATGGCCTTGACTAGTGGCAGGAAGGTCAGGTCGAAGAACAGATACTGGTCCTCCGCATGGTCGATGATGTAGGCGATCTGGTCCACATGCAGGCGCGGATTGATCGTATGCATCACCGCTCCCATGCCGGATATGCCGTAGTACAGTTCCATGTGGCGATAACCGTTCCATGCCAGCGTGCCGATGCGGTCAGACGCCTTGACGCCGAGACGGGTGAGCGCGTTGGCCATCTGCCGGGAGCGGCGGTGACAGTCGCGGAAGGTGTAGCGATGGATGTCACCCTCTACCCGGCGCGACACGATCTCCGTATCGCCATGGTGACGATCGGCATGCACGATCAACGAGGAAATCAACAACCGTTTTTGAAGCATCAAACCGTTCATTTCGTCAGTCCATTCTCTAGAAGAGGCGCGCAGGGCGCCCCCGCCTGCGGCACCTTTGCGCTTCTACGGCATTCAAGCAATTCAGCAAGGTCGGCCTTTTGCAGATCGTTCATCTGATCCCAGAGGCCTATCTCGATGGGCGTTCTCCAGCATCCTTTGCAGGACTTATTGTTCTGGTCCATCCTGCAAATATTGATGCAGGGATTTCCAACGGCTTCGCTTGGGGTCATGCGGCGCTTGCGGTCAAATCACTGCGCCGCCGTTCGGGCTGATTACCTGGCCGACGAGGTAGTGATCGCCGGCGAGGTAGGTCACCATCGACGCGTACTCCTCCATCGTCCCAAGGCGTCCAGCTGGGCACACTTGCCAGAACTGGTTGCGCTTTTCCTCGCCGGCGGCTTCGAAGTACTTCGTGAACTCGGGAGTGGCCACGCCTCCCGGCGCCATCGCATTGACGAAAATGTTGGCACCAGCCACTTCGGCCGCAACCGACTTCGTGAAGGCGACCACCGCGCCTTTGGTCGCGCTGTAGTGCGGGCTATGCGCGCTCATCGCAGAGATACCGGCAATCGACGCGATGTTGACGATCTTGCCGTCGCGCTGCGGCTCCATCAGCTTGAGCGCCTCGCGCGTGCAATAGAACAGGCCGTGCACATTGACGTCCCAGTAGCGATGCCACTCTTCATCGCTGATGTTGCTTGTGAAACCCAGCGACTGGCGCGGCACCGGCGTGGTCAGATACGCGTAATGCCTGCTGCGGCGCTCGGTATCGACTGGTCTCCCGGGCACGAGCGCAGCGTTGTTGACCAGGATGTGCAGCGTGCCGAAGCGCTCGGCGATGGCGGCGAACAGACTGGCGACTTCGCTGCTGGACGACACGTCGCAGCGCCGCGCGAGACACTGTGCACCGGTTGCTTCCACCGCGGCGCGCGTCTGTTCCAGTGCCGGCATATCGATATCGCAGATAGCGACTCGCGCACCTGCGCGGGCCAGGTCGATGGCGATCGCACCGCCCATGCCGCGGCCGGCACCGGTGACGAGGGCCACACGCCCTTCCAGATTCTGACGTTGGTTTTGCATCTTGATTACCTCGCAGGTTGTATGTTTTTCATCGCAGCCGCGCGTTGCCGGCCTGTGGCGCGTGCCGCGAGTGCGAAGAACAGGGCTGAGCTGATCGCCAGCACGTCGGTGGCGATCAGCACGCCAGTCAGAGGAGCGGTGGCCCCAGCCTTAATGAAATGGTCGGCGACCATGCCGACAACCACATTGCCAATGGCGAAAGCGAAGACATTGATCGACAGCATCGTGAAACCGAAGACCGTCGATCGCATTTTCTGCGGCGCCATGCTCGTGATGGCAGCAGCAGCCGGGCCATATACCGCCAGCGGCAGGAAGAAACCGGCACACATGCCGATGTAGAACAGCGGCGAATCGGCCGGCACGAAACGGTACGCCAGCATCATCGGTGCGCAGGTCACGACGAGCAGCGCCATGAAGCTCGCGCGTCCTCCCCGCAATTTCGCAGCGAGGCGATCGGCCATGGCACCGCCCACTAGCGCGCCAAGCGTGCCGAACGTCAGTTGCAGCGCACCGATCCGGGTCGCAATGCCGGCTGCGTTCATGCCACGCTCGTTGACCAGCCACAACTGCGTGAACGAGAAGCTGGCAAACACCAGGTGGACCAGCACGAAGCCGACGATCGTGAAACACAGTGCCCGATCTCTGCTGACGGTACGCATCACCGCGAGCGCCTGCGCCACGAAGGGCGCGCCGCGTTCATGCGGGGCGAGCTTGCTGCGGTCTTCCTTCAGAAACCCCAGCGGCAACGCGATGGCAATGCCGAGGATCCCCAGCACATAGAACGTGGTCCGCCAGCCATGCGTGGCGCCGAAGCTGCCGGCAAGCAGGAAGCTGCAACCGACGCCTAGAGGAATTCCCATGAAGAACAGCCCCATGGCGGTGCCGCGCCGTTTCTCGCAGAAGAGTTCAGTCAGCAGGGCCGCGGCAGCAGGTACCAGTGCCGCCTCGCCGCTGGCTACGAAAAAGCGCGCGATCGCCAGCTGCTCGAAGGTTTGGGCGTGACCCGAGGCCAAGGTGCACGCGCTCCAGATCAGCACGCCGGCGGCGATGACCCGCGGGCGGCTGAAGCGGTCCGCAAGGGAACCCATCACCATCGCCATCACGCCGAAGCTCATCACCCATACTGCACCGACCAGAAAACCATATTGCGCATTGCTGAGCGCCAGATCCTTGACAATCTGCGGCGAGAAACCGAGCAGCATATTGCGGTCGATGTGCGCCAGCAGGTGGATCACCATGAGCGACACCAGAACTGCAGGGGGGCTTTTCTTCCAGAACATCATCTGTCTCCATGCCTGAGGGGTTCATTGCAAGCGAGGCGGGATGCGATACGCTGCCGCAGTCCGCCTCGTTATCCCCGATCAGGCGACCTTGCGTGCCGGTACGTCGCGCTGGACTGACTTGCGGTTCGGCGCCATGCCCAGCTTGACGAGCGTCTCGTCGACCGAACCCCATTGCGTGCCAATCTGGTAAATGCGGTGTGCGTCCTCACCGCTCGCGATATCGCGGTTGAGCTCACGCGCAATGCGCACCATCTTCTGGATCTGCTGCACTGAAGTCGCCCGCTCGCCGTTCGGGCCGAACAGCGTGTCTTCGATACCGACCCGTACGTGCAGGCCCAGCGCAATCGCCAGCGTATTCACCGGCACCACGTTCCGGTTCAGCGTTTCGAACGTGAGCACCGCGCCGTCCGGGGTGCGGCGGGCAAACTCGATCATGTCGGCGGGATGCAACCCGGCCGCGCCGCCGCCAATTGCCACGTAGTTGATATTCAGCGGACCGCTATAGGCACCGTTGCGAATCAGACGCTCGACCGTTTCGAGTTGCGTCAGATTCCCCAGCATGAACTGCGGCTGGATGCCGTTGGCGACGAGACGCCTGATGTGTTCGACGTGCCACGACGGATTGGACGGCACGATCATGTCGCGATAGGCAGCCTGGAGCGCCGGATTCATGAGCGAGGTGCCCGCGATGTCAGCCTCGGTCATCAGTTCCATCACGTTCATCTGGCTCGTGTTGATTGCGACGGTGACCTGATCCGGACGGGGGTTCAACTCGGCGAGCATGTGACGCGCGTCGTCGTTTTGCCATTGGGCGGCTTCCCCTTCATTCTCCGGCGCGAACGAGATCGAGCCGCCGACCTGCAGCACCATCTTGGGCACTGCTTCACGCAGACGGGCAAGCATGTCGTTGAACTTCGACAGACGCTTGCTGCCCTTGCCGTCCTCTTCGCGCACGTGCACGTGCAGCACGGTCGCGCCTGCGTTGTAGCAGTCGACCGCTTTCTGGACCTGTTCGTCCATCGTGACCGGAATATCGTCCGAATCGCCGGGAATCCATTGCGGGCCATACGGCGCGACCTGAATCACAAGTTTTTCCTGGTTCTCAGGCAGCAGGGAATCGTCTAAAAAATGCATGGTTCGTCTTCCTCTTAGGAAATTTGTGAAGTGGCAGGCTTGACGTCACGCAGCGGACTGCATGCCATCGGCCTTTGCCTTCTCGAAGGCGGCCAGTTCTTCCAGCAGGATCGGCGCGCCGAGGCTGCTCGAATGGATGCCGAGGACGCTCACCGCTTGCAGCACCGCGGCGATCTCCTGCTGGGTGGCGCCCAGCTCGATCGCCTTGCGGATGTGACGGCGTGTGCCCGGCGCATACAGATGCGTGCAGGACGCATCGACGGCGATAGCGAGGAACTCGAACACTTTCGGTTCCAGCACGCCCGAAATCACGGGGTGCATGCCCATCGCCATGAATTTCTCGGCCCAGATGGGATCGAGTTGCGCGATTGCGTCCCAGGCGGGATTCCAGTTACCCGTGGCGCGCAATTGATCGCAGACTGGGGTTGCGGTGCGGCTCATCTCATTGCTCATCGTTTCCTCTCCTCGACATTCTGAAAAAGTTCGGCGCATCGCGGCGTCGTGCGTCTACGGAAGCAAGTATCCGGGACGGGGGAAATTGCCGTTTGACAAACCGGGACAAATAATTTACATTTTGGGACAACAGGGAAAACCATGTCCTATCTGCTTCGCAGTGCGGCCTTGACCAATTTCGTTGAAGTGGCCCGTTCCGTGGGCGTGGATCCGTATCAGCAGTTAAGTGACGCGGGAATCAACCGGTCAGTGCTCCTGGACCCCGACATCATGATTCCGGCCGAGGCGGTAGCGCGGTTGCTGGAGAGATCGGCACGGGCCGCTGCGATCGAGGATTTTGGACTTCGCATGGCCGAAACGCGCCAGCTCTCCAACCTTGGTCCGCTCGGCTTCGCGATGCGTGAGCAGCCGACGTTGCGCCGCGCACTCGGATCGATGGCGCACTACCTGAGGCTGCAGAACGAAGCGGTCGTCATGCGCGTCGAGGAAACGGAAGGGCTCGCCATCATCCGCGAAGACCTCATGGGCGTTGTGCCCGGCTCGATGCGCCAGGCAACAGAGTTGGTGCTCGCCGTGCTGTACCGGGTGCTGAGCATGGTGCTCGGCGCCAGCTGGAAGCCCCGCACCATCTGTTTCACGCACAGTGCTCCAGCCAGCCTCGCCATGCACACACGTGTATTTGGCGCTCCGGCCGAGTTCGACCAGGATTTCGACGGCATCGTGTGCCTCGCATCCGATCTCGACGCCGCCATTCCTGCTTACGATCCGGTCATGGCGCAGCAGGTGCGCCAGTATCTGGATTCGATGCTGCTGCAGTCCAACGCGACGATGTCCGACAAGGTCAGGAAGCTGGTCATCGCGCTGCTGCCGTCTGGTGCCTGTTCGGTCGACCGGATAGCACAGCACCTGGGCGTGGATCGCAGGACCGTGCATCGTCACCTCGCCGATCAAGGCGACGGTTATCTGTCGATTGTCGACGCTGTGCGGGTTGAACTGGTAATGCGCTATGTCGGTAGCGGCGACCGGCCCCTGTCTGAAGTGGCCACGCTGGTGGGATTTTCATCGTTGAGCGCGTTTTCCCGCTGGTTCGGCAACCGCTTCGGCTGCAGCGTATCGACCTGGCGACGCCAGAACACACAACGACGCGCTGGCGCCGGCGATGCAAACGTCTAGCCCCCATTCGACACATTATTTACCTGGACATACCAACAACAGGCGCGGACCGCGGGTGCCTCCCCTCGCGCTTCATTCCTCCGCCTGGCTTTCTTCGGAAGGTGTGACCCTGCTTGCCGCCGACGCAACCATGCATTTTTGACACAAACAGGTCTACGAAGGAATTCCACAGGTTAAGGATGTTGGCGATGATCACGCCCTCGCATTCCTGCGACGCGATTTTTCGTATCAGCAGTTACCCGGACGACGCCCTTCGCCCGCCAGACTAGCGACGAAATTCGCGCCAAATTGTGTCCTCGACGTGCGGAATGTAAGTCACATCGCAGACCACAAGGTCAATCGCATCGACGAACTGTTGCCAGGGAACGTCGCAGACAGGTTGCGCAAATCGCGCCGATCCACCAATCGGCGCCACGCAAGGACGGTGATCCGGGGAGATCCAGATAAATCCTGTCCATGATTAGGGATCGCGGACAGGATCTACCCCGATCTCGCCGTTAGACCATCATCATCGACGCGCGCGAATGTCACCTACGGCCGTTGTGAGTCTCGTACGGTTCAATATAGCCGTTCAGTACTTTTCCGGAATCCGGTTATAGGGATAATCGGGCTCCCTGTACCCTTTGGCCTTTTGCCTCGGGGGAAGATCGATTTGGGGAAGCTCGATTTCTTCATAGGGGATCAGGCCCAGAAAATGCGCGATGCAGTTCAGGCGGGCGCGCCGCTTGTCATTGGCTTCGACAACATACCAGGGTGATGTTTTCGTATCGGTGGCCGCGAACATCGCGTCACGTGCGCGCGAATAGTCGTACCAGCGCCGGTGCGACTCCATATCCATCGGACTCAGCTTCCAGGTTTTGCGGCCGTCAATAATGCGCTCCGAGAACCGGCGGGTCTGCTCTTCCTTGCTGACCTCGAACCAGTATTTGATCAGGGTCACGCCGGCATCGATGATGTCCTTTTCCCAGGCCGGACAGAGTCGGAGGAACCGATGATACTGGTCGTCCGTACAGAAGCCCATGACCCTCTCGACTCCCGCGCGGTTGTACCAGCTTCGGTCGAAAATCACGATCTCCCCGCCCGCGGGAAGATGCTCGAAGTAGCGCTGAAAATAGATCTGCGTGCGCTCCCGTTCCGACGGTGCCGGCAGCGCGACGACGCGGAACACGCGCGGGCTGACGCGCTCCGTGATCCGCTTGATCACACCGCCCTTGCCAGCCGCGTCCCGCCCTTCGAAGATCACGATGATCCTCGCTCCTGTGTGCTTCGCCCAGAACTGCAGTTTCACCAGCTCGACATGGAGCTCCGCTATCTTCGCTTCATACTCTTGCCGCGAGAGCTTCGTCTTCGCCGCCGACTGTGGACTTTCGCGCCGGCTGGACTTCGTGTCTTTTCCCTGGCCCATGATTTCACCATCAACTGAATGTACTAGCGGAATTCTTCCGCGGTCTTCGCTATCGCCCTCGCAAACTGCGCAATCTGCCTGCAGTGCTCGATCAGGTCCATCGCCAGCCGGAAACTCAGCACGTCGGATTTGTCAGCCAGTTGAAGTTTGGCCAGCACGACCTGGCGCGCCGTGGCCGCCATCCTTTCAATCTCGGCCTTCGCCGCAATGACCTCTGCCGCTTCGCTCGCCTCGGGATCGATGATCGTTCCGATGGCCTGTTCGAGGTTGCGGATCACGGTATCCGCAAATCGCACCGTCGCCTCATCACGCAATCGCGTGAGGTCGATCTGGTGCGTCAGTCTTTGCTGGCTGACGGACACCAGATTGGTCCCGACAATGCCGCTGATGCTTTCCAGCTTGGACGCAATCTGCGTGAGCCTGACCATCTGCTGGCCTTCTTCCTCCGAGTGCTCCACCTGCGAAAGCTGGCCGATATAGTGAAGAATCTCGGCAGCCAGCCGGTCGGTTTCCTTGTCTTGGTCGAGCAGAAGGTTGATCTCCTCGATAGTTCCGCTAGAAATCATGTTCGAGGCGCTGCGAACGACTTCCAGAACCTGTTGACCCAGCCGCGTCAGCTCGAGGCGTACCCGCTGAAGCCCGAGCGAAGGCGCCGTCAGGGACGATTCGTCCAGATAGACCGGATCGCCTGCCCGTTTGGCCTCCTGCGCCCGCTTCGGCACGATGAACTGGGCAAGCCGCGCGATCGGCCCGGTGAACCAAATCAGGATCAACGTGCTAACCACGCTGAATATCGTGTGGGTGTTGGCGACCTGGCGCGGCGTTTCGGCCGCCAGTCTGGCCACCCCTTGCAGTTCAGGGTAGGACGGCGAAATATGCCGAACCAGATCGGCCATCTGCGGGATGAAGAACACCCAGAACAGGATGCCCAGCATATTGAAGATGAAATGCACGACGCCGACTTGGACCGCCTCGGCCGATTTTCCAATCCCGGCGAGCAGCGCCGTTCCGCACGTGCCGACGTTGGCGCCCAGAATCAGGGCGATGCCTGCCTCGAGCGGCATCAGGCCCTGTGCCCCCAGCGCGATCACGATGGCCAGCGTCGCCGCGGAGCTCTGAACGACCGCGGTGAAGATGGCGCCCACCACGATGCCCAGCAGCGGGTTCTCCATGTCCTGCATCGCGTCGATGAAAGGCTGGAACGTGCGCAGCGGGCGCGTCGCGTCGCCCATCATCTGGATGCCTAGGAACAGCAGGCCCAGCCCGAGAATCACACCGCCCAACTGCCGCAGCAGGTCGCGCCGCCCGAACGCGTGCAGCAGAAAGCCTAGGGCCAGCATGAACGGCGTCAGTTTCGAAACGTCGAACGCGATGATCTGCGCGGTGACCGTCGAGCCGATGTTCGCGCCCATGATCATCGGCACCGACTGGGCCAACGTCATCAACCCGGCGGAAACGAACCCGACCATCAGGACCGTGGTAATGGTCGATGAATTCAGCAGCGCGGTCACGACCGCGCCGGCCAGCACGCCGCGAAACCGGCTCGCGGTCAGCATGCCCAGCAGCGCCTGCAGTCTCGATCCGGCGATGGCCTTCAGGCCGCCCGTCATGAACTCCAGACCGAGAAGGAAAAGCGCGAGGCCACCGATCAGAAGCCCGAACATCTGAACCAGGTTCAGCTTGGCCAGTTCGACTTCCGCGGGTGAAGGAGTCATCTTGCTTCGCCTTTTGTCATGTCGCGCCTTCCTGAAAAGGAACATCGCCGGGCGGGTGCCGATCCTTCCGGTTTCCCGCCCTGCACCTCAGGCCGCTGCGTGCGGCATCGGTCACGTCGTCGCCAGGGCCGGCTTCGATGCACGCCACCTGCGGATGATCCATTTCTCGGCCTCGACGACGAGGAAGAACACAAAGCCGCCGAGAAACAGCCGTGGCCAGATTCGAAGTGGAATGGCCATCGTGCCGAACAGATCCTGAAGCGGCAACGCATAGGTAAACATAAGCTGGAGGACGACGAGCGCACCGATCCCCATCGGCAGATATCGATTGCCAAGATGCGCCTTGATCGACAGCGAGGAATCG
The DNA here is from genome assembly GCF_014397785.1 of Paraburkholderia podalyriae. Classification (GTDB taxonomy): domain Bacteria; phylum Pseudomonadota; class Gammaproteobacteria; order Burkholderiales; family Burkholderiaceae; genus Paraburkholderia; species Paraburkholderia podalyriae. The sequence continues at coordinate 2,913 of NZ_VZQQ01000080.1, read as the reverse complement.
ACCAGGTAACGGGTATTGAGCAGATAGAAAATCTGTCCGATCGTCAGCGTGTTGACCGCAACCGTGCGCGCAAGCTCGTCTGGCGCATCTTGCGCCTTCATCCAGAAGAACGACCACAGCGTCAGAGCCAGCAGACTCAACCCGACGAAAATCACCCGCCAGATCCCAAACCTGGTCAGGATGGGACGACCTGCTACTCCCGGCGGACGGCGCATGACGTCCAGTTCGTGTGGCTCGAAGGAAATGACAAGACCCAGTGCAACCGACGTCACCATGTTGACCCAGAGCACCTGAGGCGCCGTGATCGGCATGGTGAAGCCCACCAGGATCGCCACCATGATGACGGCCGCCTGTGCGACGTTGGTCGGCAACATGAAGAGAATCGCTTTCTCAATGTTGTTGTAGACCGTTCGCCCCTCGCGGACAGCGGCGGTGATCGACGCGAAGTTGTCGTCGGCGAGCACCATCTCGGCGGCTTCCTTGGTGACCTCCGTGCCCTTGATGCCCATCGCTACACCGATGTCGGCCTTTTTGAGGGCCGGTGCATCGTTCACCCCGTCACCCGTCATCGCCACGACCTGGTTGTTCGCCTGGATCGCCTTGACGAGCCGAAGCTTGTGTTCCGGGCTTGCGCGCGCGAATACGTCAACCTTCTGGACCGCCTCCTGCAGCGCCGCGTTGTTCATCGCCTCGATCTCGACGCCAGTCAGCGCTGTCTTGCCGTCGCCGATGCCCAGCATCTTCGCAATCGCAGCAGCCGTGATCCTGTGGTCGCCCGTGATCATCGTGACGCGGATACCGCCAGCATGGCATTCCTTCACCGCCTCGATGGCTTCCTTGCGCGGTGGATCGAGCAGACCGACCAGCCCCAGCAGAACGAGCGTCTTCGGGAGATCCACAGGAGACAGGTTTCTATCCGCCAGCCCCGGATGTTCGAGCCACGCGAGCGCCAGCACGCGCTCGCCTTGCGCCGCAAGCTGGTCCGAGGCCTTCAGAAAATGGCCAAGATCGATCGGCTGCGGGCCGTCCCTCGTCTGTTGCCGGTCGCAATGTTCGAGGATGACTTCGGGCGCCCCCTTGACGAGGAGAAACTGGCCGCCGTCCGCCGCTTCGTTCAGCGTCGCCATAAAGCGGTGCTCGGACTCGAAGGGAATCGCGTCGACGCGACGATAAGCCGTCTGCTGTGTCTGCCGCTCAAGGCCGATCTTGGTCGCGAACGGGTACAGCGCCCCCTCCGTCGGATCGCCTTCGACCTTCCAGACGCCCTCCTCCTTGCGCAGCTCCGCGTCGTTGCAGAGCATCGAAACGCGCCCCATCAGGTCGAGGACCGGGTCCTGATTCGCTGGTGCGCCGTCCCGCAGAACTCGCCCATCGGGTGCATATCCATCGCCTTCAACCTGATAGGTGGTCTCGGCGGTGACGGCCGACACGACCATCATTTCCATCAGTGTCAGGGTGCCGGTCTTGTCCGAGCAGATCCGCGATACGGAACCCAGCGTTTCCACTGCTGGGAGCCGGCGGATGATGGCGTTGCGTTGCGCCATGCGCTGAACGCCGATGGCGAGCGTAATCGTGATGATTGCAGGCAAGCCCTCCGGAATGAGCGACACCGCAATGCCGACGACAGCCTGAAAGATTTCGACGAACGGCAATCCCTCGACCCATCGGCCGTAGGCAAACACCAGCGCGCCGATCACGAAAATGACGGCGGTAATGGCGTAGCCGAATTTCTTGATCTGGCGCAGCAGCGGCGTCTCGAGCGAGTTGACCGCGGCCAGCATCTGATTGATGCGCCCGAGCTCGGTTTCGCTTCCTGTCGCAACGACAAGCCCTGTGCCACGTCCGGACACCACTAGGGTTCCGGAGTAGGCCATGCTGTGGCGATCCCCGACCGTCGCATGGGCAGCGACGGGGGTGACGGATTTGTCGCTCGGTACCGATTCTCCGGTCAGCGCCGCTTCCTCCATGCGCAGGTTCTTGACGTCAGTCAACCGAAGGTCGGCAGGAACCTTGTCGCCTGACTCCAGCAGCACGACGTCGCCCGGCACAAGCTGGTCCGATGCGATCATGCGGGTTTCGCTTGCGCGCAGGGTTCTCGCCTCGGCGGACAGCATGTTGCGAATCGAGTCCAGTGCCTTCTCGGCTTTGCCTTCCTGGATAAACCCAAGCAACGCATTGATGACGACGACGCCGAGGATGATTGACGCGTCAATCCACAACCCGAGCATCAGCTTGACGAAGCCGGCGCCTAGCAGGACGTAAACCAGAATATTGTTGAACTGGCCCAGAAACTTCATCAACAGACTCTGCTTACCAGCTTCCGGCAAGCGGTTTGGACCGTATCTCTGAAGCCGCTCAGCTGCTTCCGGAATACCCAGGCCCGATTGCGTATTCACTCCTAGCTGCTTCGCAGCCTCCTCCGCGGTCACCGCATACCAGGCCGATTCCTCGCCTTGAGGTCTTGGGTTTTTCATCTCATTTGTCGCCTCGTTCATCGCTCACTCCACAATCTTGTTGCGGGCGCAAGTTTATTGAACCTTCGGATGCGCTTTTTAAGAACCGCTTACAGAAGAATTGTTATCAAGGGCGCATCCGGAAACGGCTGCGCACGGTTGATGTCACTATCGCTATGGTGATTCTGGATATCAGTTTTATACCCGAGAACTCGACACGTTATTCGCCATTTCTTTTGTCTATCATAGGCGGCCCGCTAAACATCAGGGTCGATGAGCGTTGTCGCGTCGGCGGATTACTCGCATAAGATGGAGCGATGCAGAGTACGAAGCGTAAGCGGCTCGGCAGGGCCGGTCCCCGATTCGCGCGCGCGTGGGGCATGATGTGAGAGCGTGGGTAGGTCCGGCGTAGACCACGTGAAGATCGTTCCATGATCGTGGCCACGATCTATCTGGATCT
>NZ_VZQQ01000007.1 GCF_014397785.1 Paraburkholderia podalyriae | reverse complement strand
GCACTTCGGTGATGCAACAGCCCTTCAGCGAATAGCGGCGTCTGTGGATAACTTCCCCCCTATAGATAAAGGGAGAGTTGAAGAACAAACCTTCGCAACACGATGCCCGAGGTGCCAAGAATCAACAATCCGGATGTAGGTCCCAAATAGAAATGTCGGGTTTCCGCTAAATAGAAATGTCGTGTTTTGGTAGTTTGAGCGCCGGACATCTGCACTGGGAGCCGGCGATGAACGCGACTGGGACGATCACGATGACGATGCGCGAGATTGATCGGTTCAAGGTCATCGAGGCGGTGATGGAGCGCCGGCTCAAGCCTGGCCAGGCCGCCGGGCGGCTCGGGCTGAGCGTGCGTCAGGTCGAGCGGCTGGTGCTGCGCTATCAGGCGGCCGGTGTGGCGGGACTGGTATCGGGCAAACGAGGCTGTCCGAGCAACCACCAGTTGCCGGCCGGCAAGGCGCAGCGGGCGCTGGCGCTGATCCGCGAGCGCTACCCGGATTTTGGGCCGACGCTCGCCTGCGAGAAGTTGCGGGAGTGTCACGGTATCGATCTGGCGGTCGAGACGGTGCGCACGCTGATGCGCACAGCCGGGCTGTGGATCCCGCGCAAGGAGCGTCCACCGCGGGTGCACCAGCCGCGCAACCGTCGTGCATGTCTGGGCGAGCTGGTGCAGATCGATGGCAGCGACCATCGCTGGTTCGAGGGCCGTGGGCCGGCCTGCACGCTGCTGGTGTTTATCGACGATGCGACCGGGCGGCTGATGGCGCTGCACTTCACGGCCACGGAGTCGACCTTCAGCTACTTCGAGGCATTGCAGAAGTATCTGGCGGCGCATGGCAAGCCCGTCGCGTTCTATAGCGACAAGGCCAGCGTCTTTTACGTGAAGCACCGATCCGAGACGGCGGGCAAAGGGGTGACACAGTTTGGCCGTGCCCTGTATGAGCTCAACATCGATGCGTTCTGCGCAAACACGAGTCAGGCCAAGGGCCGTGTGGAGCGCGCCAACCTGACATTGCAGGACCGCCTGGTGAAGGAGTTGCGGCTGCGTGGCATCAGCACGCGGGAGGCGGCCAACGCGTACGCGCCCTCCTTCATCGCTGACTTTAACCGCCGTTTCGGCAGACCCCCACGCAGTGAACACGACGGGCACCGGCCATTGCGCGGTGATGAGGATCTGAGGCAGATACTGGCCTATCGCGTCCCGCGCAGGATATCGAACGCACTGACCGTGCAGTACGATCGCGTGATGTACCTGCTGACGGACACGCCGTTTGCCCGCACGCTGATGCACGAATACGTCGAGGTGGTCGAGTATCCAGATGGCGTGATCGAGGTACAGGCCCAGGGCGTGGTGCTGCCCTGCCGGCAATACGATCGCATTGCACGTGTCGACCAGGGTGCCGAGGTCGAGAACAAACGGCTGGCGAGCGTGCTGGAGGTTGCCCGGTGCGTGCAGGCGATCCGTGACGATCGTCGGGCTGCAGGCTCGCCATCGCGGACGCATGTGGGTGAAGCGGTTCGGGCAAAGAAGGCGCTGGTCGGGCTGAAGAAACAGCGGTCCATTGAGGTTGCCGACATCAATGAAGTTATCCGTGAAGTCAGCATAAAGGCAATCAGGGGACGGGGGGCGGCTGCGCCGCCCCAACCCAAAAACATAAGAAAACGCACGGCAAAACCCGACATTTCTATTTAGCTGGAGCCACGACATTTGAACTTGGCGGGGACACCGGATGTTAGGGCAAAGCTGTAATGTCGTACCTGGGCAAAGCTGAAGCGTCGCATGTCATGCTGGCTGACCATTGAATGGGAGGCTCGCGTGAGGACGTCCGGGATGATCACCATGACGATGACCGAGCTGGACCGGTTGAAAGTGGTACAGGCTGTTTGCGAGCGACGTCTGAAGCCGGGCCAGGCAGCGGACCCCCTTGCGTTGAGCGTCCGTCAGGTTGAACGTCTGGTGCTGCGCTATCGCAGCCAGGGCGCGTCGGGGCTGCTGTCGCGACATCGTGGGCACCCGAGCAACTATCAGCTGGCCGATGGCGTGGCTGAACGGGCGTTGAATCTGATCCGGGACTGCTACGCGGATTTTGGGCCGACGCTGGCGTGCGAGAAGCTGCGCGAATGTCACGGGCTGGGGCTGTCCAAGGAAACGGTGCGTCACCTGATGACGGAGGCCGGGCTGTGGATTCCACGCCGGCAGCGGCCGCCGAAGATCTACCAGCCGCGTGCCCGGCGCGCGTGCCTCGGTGAACTGATCCAGATCGATGGCAGCGATCATCGCTGGTTCGAGGAACGGTCCCCGGCGTGCACGCTGCTGGTGTACATCGACGATGCGACCAGCCGGCTGATGGCGCTGCACTTCACGGCGACCGAATCGACCTTCAGCTATTTCGAGGCAACGCGCGGCTATCTGGAGCAGCACGGCTCAAAACCTCGTCAAAGAGATAACAAGGACACAAACCGCGACACTTCTACTTTGCTGCCGCTACGACGTTTCAGAATGGCCTCGACATCGACAAGGAAGATTTCGAATTCGACCCATTATTTCCGCATTTTGCCGAACTCGCGCACACATCGTCGCAGCCGCAGCCGTTTCAAATTCCTCCAACGATATTTAACAAATTCGACTGGGGAATCGACTTAAGATTCGATGACCTCGCTCAATCGCCCGAGCATCTTGTGTACGCTGGCGCACATTGCTGGAGGCTCGTAAAGCATATTTTTCATTACGGTCGCAGAGCAATAAACGAATGGAAATTTGGGCGATGGACACCCTGACAGACGTGCGTGGGCATATTCTTTCCAGGCGGATTCGAATCGGCAGAAATGTTGCTTTGAAGTCTTTTGATGACGTGATTCCACTGGAGACGATCGCCGAAATCAACGAGTTCATCGACCACCTGTTCGGCGACACGCCAGAGCGTTCGCAGTCCGGCGCGAGAATCGCCGACCTGCTGCGTCGCGGTCTAGTCTTTCGCGAACTCGAGCAGTCGATCTGCGCGAATACGCGCGCGATGGCCGCGAAAATTGGCCATACAGATTTACCGACCGAGGCGTTCCCCGTGCTGCGCTGTGCCAGCAACACCTCGCTGGCGGAGAGCCATTGCCGCCATTACGACTCGCATCTGCTGACGCTGCTGATTCCGCTTCAGCTCGCGCCCGACGGGGTTCACAACGGCGACCTGGTGATGTACCGCAAGCCGCGCCTGTCGGTGACCACGCTGACCAACGTGATCTGCAAGATCCGCCACGGCTTGCTGCACAGCCTGCCGCTCAGCTGGCGCACCTGGCATACCTTACATGATCTGCGTGTCGGTCACTGCAGGCGCATTCGGGTCAAACCCGGCAGCGTTTACGAATTCAACGGCTTCGCACTTCAGCATGCGAACCTCGACGTGCGAAACGGCCAGCGGCGCACCCTGCTGATTCACTACTACGACCCAGGCCACTCGCTCGGTCTGAGCACCGTGCTGCGGCGCGGGCGCATCGGCTGAGGCCCGCCTCGCAATCATCGAGTCGCCGACGATTCACCGCCTATTCCGCAAGCGCGCAAATGCGACGCCGCGGCACGCCTGATGCCGTGCAAACCCGCGACGGTGCTGCCGCATCGCCACCCACAAAGCTTGCGGATTTCACGGCCGTTGCCGTGCGCGGCAACGGATGTTTTGGTCGTGCTCCACGAGCCGCTAGCAGTCGAGCCGGTTCGCGCCTGATCACCATTTGAAAGGGACGACTCATCATTGGCCGCTACCGGTTACATGGCACGCAAAACCATTGCCGATATCGTCGGCCAGCGCGGACGTCGAACTTTAAATAGCGGCATTGTTGAATCGTAATTGACATGTGATTGACAATTGCCATTCAACATGTGTGTCGTCTGCGAGCGGAAAGCCACCGGTCATGCCCGCCCGATCCGCCACTTGCCCGCTGCGACGCCACTCCACGCGACACGACCAAGAATAAATTGACAAGCCATCTAGACACGGTAGCATCGACGGAAATCTTTTCCGCGCGTTAACGCGCCCACACGTTTTCAATAGTTAATTCGACCGCAAACCGTTAAAGCTTTCACCGATCTCACGCGCAAAAAAGACTGCCTTGATCAAAGGAGTTTCTCTTGCTTCGCTCCGCACTCCGCCTGCGTAGTCGTGCCATATCGCTGTTGATCACCGGTTTGCCGCTTCTGCTTGCCGCCTGCAACGACCGCCAGCAGGCCCCCACCGCCGCGTCGATGCCGCCGCTCCCCGTGCTCGTCGAAACGGTTTCCACCACCCCTGTCGCTGATGTCGTCGAGTTGCCGGGTCGTATCGAGGCCGTGCGTACCGCCGAGATTCGTGCGCGCGTCGATGGCATCGTCGAGCGCACGCTGTATCAGGAAGGCACGGACCTGCGGGCCAACGCCCCGCTGTTCCAGATCGACGCGAGCGACTATCGCGCGCAGCTGCAGCAGGCGCAGGCCGCGCTCGCGCGCGCGACCGCTGTGCGTGACAACGCGGCGTCGGTAGTCGACCGGTTCAAGCCGCTGGTCGGCCGTCATGCGGTCAGCGCGCAGGAATACGACGCGGCGCTCGCGACGGTGCAGCAGGCGCAGGCCAGCGTGGCCGATGCGCAGGCGGCCGTTTCGCTCGCGCAGCTGCGGCTCGATCGCTGCATCGTGCGCACGCCGATCGCCGGGCGTGCGGGCCGCGCACTCGTCACCGAAGGCGCGCTCGTCAGCGCGGGCGCGGCCACGCTGCTCACCCAGGTCAACCAGCTGACGCCGATCAACGCGGTGTTCACGCAGTCGAATACCGCGATGCTCGATGTCGAACAGCAGATCCAGTCAGGCACTCGCAAGCCGACCAGCATGAAGCATGTCGAGGTGCAGCTGATCCTCGCCAACGGCCAGGTCTACAACGAACGCGGCTTTCTGGACTTCGCCGACCTCGTCGTCGATCCGTCCACCGGCACGCAGACGGTGCGCGCGCAGTTCGCGAATCCGGACCGCACGCTGTTGCCGGGGCAGTTCGTGCGCGGGCGCATCATCGCGGCGGGCAATCTGCAGGGCATCCGCATTCCCGAGCGCGCGGTGCAGCTCGATCACGGCATCGCGAGCGTCGCGCTGGTTGCCGACGACGGCACCGTGGTCCGCCGCAACATCGATCTCGGCGAGCAGGGCGAAGGACGCTGGACCGTGCGCGATGGCCTGAAGCCTGGCGAGCGCCTGATCGTCGATGGATGGCAGAAGGTGCAGCCGGGTCAGCGTGTCGACGCGCGGCCCGCGCCCGAGGCGTCGCCAACGGCACACTCGGCCGCGTCGCCCGTTGCCGCTTCCGCTGCGCACTGACGGGCTCGCCGATGAATCGATTCTTCGTCGCCAGGCCGGTTTTCGCGTGGGTCATCGCCCTCTTCACGGTGCTGTTCGGCGCGATCGCGCTTGCGCTGTTGCCGGTCGAGCAGTACCCCGACGTCGCTCCGCCGTCGCTGAGCATCAGCGCGGCCTTTAGCGGCGCGGACGCGAGCACGCTCGAGCGTACCGTCACGTCGATCGTCGAAGACGAGATGAACGGCATCGAAAACTTTCTCTACATGTCGTCGGTGAGTCGCGCGAACGGCACGATGCAGATCACCGTGGTACTGAAGCCCGGCACCAATCTCGACATTGCGCGCACCCAGGTGCAAGACCGTCTGAGTCGCGTCGAACCACGCTTGCCGCTCGAAGTCCGTCAGGTCGGCGTGCGCGTCACGAAGGCGTCGTCGGGCTTTCTGATGCTGCTGGCGTTGCAGGCGACCGACGGCACCACCAGCGCCGTCGCGATGGGCAACTTCGCGTCGAACAACATCGTCAACGAGCTGCGCCGTATCGACGGCGTCGGCGACGTGCAGCTGTTCGGCTCGTCGTACGCGATGCGGATCTGGCTCGATCCGCGCAAGCTCGCGGGTTTCGGCCTGTCGGCGAGCGAGGTGCTGCAGGCGATCCAGGAGCAGAACAGCCAGACCGCGGGCGGCGGCCTCGGCGATCAGCCGATCGCGCCGGGCGCCGAATTCACCGCGCAGATCGTCACGCAAAGCCGCTTCTCGACGCCCGAGCAGTTCCGCGACATCATCGTGCGCGCGAATCCGGATGGCTCGACCGTGCGTGTGGGTGACGTCGCGCGCGTCGAACTCGGTAACGACAGCTACGGCAATCGGCTCAGCGTCAACGGCAAGCCGTCGGCCGGCATCGCGATCCAGCTCGCGAGCGGCGCGAACGCGCTCGCGGTCGCCAGCGCGGTGCGCCAGCGCATGGCCGAATTGCAGCCGACCTTCCCGCGCGGAGTCACGTGGACCGTGCCGTTCGACACCACGCCGTTCATCACGACCTCGGTGCACGGCGTGATCCGCACGATGATCGAGGCGCTGCTGCTCGTGACCGTCGTCGTGTTCCTGTTCCTGCAGGACTGGCGCGCGACCGTGATTCCGACGATCGTCGTGCCGATCGCGCTGATCGGCACCTGCGCGGGGCTGTATCTGTTCGGGCTGTCGATCAACATTCTGTCGCTGTTCGGCATGGTGGTCGCAATCGGTATCCTCAACGACGACGCCATCGTCGTCGTCGAAAACGTCGCTCGCATCATGCGCGAGGAAGGGCTCAGCGCGCCGCGCGCAACGGTAAAGGCGATCGGGCAGATTGCGGGCGCGGCGATCGCGAGTACGTTGGTGCTCGTCGCGGTGTTCATTCCGATGGCGTTTTTTCTGGGCTCGACGGGCGGCATCTACCGGCAATTTTCGGTGACGCTCGCGGTGTCGATCCTGCTGTCGACGCTGCTGGCGTTGACACTCGGCGCGGCGTTGTGCGCGGCGCTGTTGCGCAGCGAGGCAGCGGCCAACGAGCGGCCGAAGAATCCGGCGGCGCGTCTACTGCACCGCGTGTTCGACGCCTTCAATCGCGGGCTCGATGCGGGCACCACCCGCTATATCGGCGGCGTCGATGCGATGTTGCGCTCGCCGCTGCGCTGGCTGCTGGTGTTCGTCGCGGCCTGCGCGATCACCGCATTGTTCTTCACGCGGCTACCGACCGGCTTTCTGCCAACCGAGGACCAGGGGCACATCTTCATCACGTACACCGGCGCGCCGGGTTCGACCGAACAGCGCACGCAGCGCGCGATCGACCAGGTCGAGGCGTTTCTGCGGCAGCAGCCGCAGGTGCGCAACGTCGCGTCGGTGACGGGCTTCAGCTTCTTCGGCCAGGGGCAATCGGCGGCACTGTCGTTCGTCGATCTGAAGCCGTGGGACGAACGCTCGGGCGAGGCCAATTCGGCGAGCGCGTTGGTGCGGCGCGCGAATGCCGCGTTCCGGCAGATTCCCGAGGCGATCATTTTTGCGCTCGATCCGCCGGCGATTCCGTCGCTCGGCAACGCGACCGGCTTCACGATCAAGATTCAGGATCGCAGCGGCGTCGGTGGCGAAGCGCTGCAGCAGGCCGCGCGGCGCGTGATGATCGAAGCATCGCAAAGCCCTCTTCTCGCGGGCGTGCGCGCCGAGGGCATGCCGGAGGCGCCGCAGCTCTACGTCGAGATCGATCGCGTGAAGGCACGCGCGCTCGGCCTGCAGATCGGCCAGGTCAACCAGGCGCTCGCGCTGACGTTCGGTTCGAACTACGTGAACGACTTCGTGTTCGAGGGCAACGTGCTGCGGGTATTGTTGCAGGCGGATGCCGAGCAACGGATGCGCGCCGAGGACGTGACCTCGCTGCGCTTGCGCAATAGCCGCGGCGAGATGGTGCCGTTCTCGGCGTTCACGCGCGTGCGCTGGATTTCCGGGCCGCAGCAACTCGAACGCTATAACGGCTTTCCGTCCGCGACGCTGTCCGGCCAGGCCGCGCCCGGCCGTTCGAGCGGCGCGGCGATCGCCGAGATGGAGCGCATCGCGTCGCACGTGCTGACCGGCAACCTGACCTACGAATGGACCGGCACCGCGCTCGAGGAAAAACAGGCGAGCGGCCAGATCGGCATGCTGCTAGGGCTGTCGCTGGTGGTCGTGTTCCTGTTGCTCGCGGCGCTGTACGAGAGCTGGGCGATTCCGGTGGCGGTGTTGCTGATCATCCCGTTCGGCGTGATCGGCGCGGTGTTGCTGACGATGCTGCGTGGGCTGTCCGCGGACGTGTACTTCAATATCGGCCTCGTGACGATCATCGGCCTTGCCGCGAAGAACGCGATTCTGATCGTCGAGTTCGCGATCAAGGAAGAGTCCGAAGGCAAAAACGCGCTGGCCGCCGCAAAAAGCGGCGCACAGCAGCGTCTTCGCCCTATTCTGATGACCAGCGTCACATTCGTGCTGGGTATGCTGCCGCTCGTGCTCGCAACCGGCGCGGGCGCCGCGAGCCGGCGCGCGGTCGGCACCGGCGTAATGGGCAGCATGCTGACCGCGACGCTGTTCGGCGTCTTCTTTACGCCGTTGTTCTATGTGGCCGCGCGCCGCTGGCTGAGTCGCAACAAACGCAGCATCGATCTCGACGATGACGATCGGCCGACGGCTACGCCTCGCGAATTGGGTGGAGGTCAGCGCGATGCGTAAGAGCTTTCGTCAGAGCCTGCTGCCCCTCCTCTGCTGCTCGCTCGCCGCCTGCAATTTCGCACCGAAGTATCAGCAGCCGCAACTGCCGATCGCCGATCACTTCGACACGACGGAGACCGCCAATCCGGCCAACGCGCATCTGGCAAGCGAAGTCGACTGGCAGACCTTCTTCGCCGATCCGCGACTGAAGCTGCTGATCGACGCGGCGCTCGAGCACAACCGCGATCTGGCGGCGTCGATTGCGCGCATCGAGCAGGCGCGCGCGTTCTATCGCATCCAGAACGCCGCGCGTCTACCGCAGGTCAATGCGAACGCGGGCGCGACCCGCACGAAGGCGCCGCTCGGCTCGATCGATCCCGAGTTCGACAACACGGATATCTCGGTCCAGTTCAACCAGTACAACGTTCAGGCTGCGGTCACGTCGTTCGAACTCGACTTCTGGGGACGCGTGCGCAACACCAGCGAAGCGGCGCGGCGCCGGTATCTGGCGAGCGCCGAGGCGCAGCGCGCGTTCCGTTTGTCGTTGATCGGCAATGTCGCGTCGAACTACTACGCGATCCGCTCGGGCGAAGAAGGCATCGAGCTTGCGCAACAGACGCTCGACAGTCGCCGCTACGCGCTGGAAGTCGCGAAGCTGCGGCTCGACGCGGGCGTCACATCGTGGGTCGATTACGACCAGGCCGCGATTCTGGTCACGCAGGCGCAGACGCAGCTGGCGGAACTGCAACGGACCACCGCGCAGCAGCGCCATCTGCTCGAGGTGCTGATCGGCGGGCCGCTTGGCGAGGCGCTACCGCACGCGCCGCCGATCGCGGACGCCGCACAGTTCGGCGAGCTCGATGCGGGCTTGCCGTCCGCATTGCTGATCGACCGGCCGGACATCCGGCAGGCCGAGCAGCAGCTGCGCGCGGCCAATGCCGACATCGGCGCCGCGCGCGCGGACTTCTTTCCGCGCATCGCGCTGACCGGCAGCTTCGGTTATGTATCGCCGGAACTCGGTGATCTGTTCGTGCCGGCCAAGCAGGCGTGGTCGTTCGGCGCGCTGGTCGGTATGCCGATCTTTGATGCGGGACAGCGCCAGGCACAGCTGGCGCAGGCGCGCGCGCGACGCGACGAGATGGTCGCCGATTATCAGCGCACGGTGCAGAACGCGTTTCGTGAGGTGTCCGATGCATTGGTCGCACGGCAACGCTACAAGGAGCAGATCGCTGCACAAGAGCAGGCGGTGCAGGCGCAGCGGCAACTCGCCGAAACGGCGGAGCTGCGCTACGAAAACGGAATCTCGATTTATCTCGAGGTGGTGGATGCGCGACGCAATCAGTTTGCCGCCGAGCAGCAACTGATCCAGCTTCGGGCGACGGCGTTGCAGAATGGCGTATCGCTTTATGTCGCGCTGGGAGGCGGACCCGACGAGCCGCGCGACGTATCGCAACGCACGTCTCACGCGGATGGGGTCCAGCCGTCCAACTGAGGCACGCGCGCTACCTGAGCGCGCCGTGCCCACCGCCGGCTTTGCACCGGCGGGCCCAACCGATCAGCCCAGCGTCACGTTGACCGACGCTTCTTCACCATCGCGTACGACGGTGACGGACACGCTATCGTCCGCCTGAGCGATCATGCGGCGCAACTGCTCTACGCCGTGAATCACCTTGCCGTCGACGGCAATGATGACGTCGCCCGCCTGAATGCCGGCTTCGGCGGCCGGACCGGTGGCCTGCTGCACCACCACGCCGCCCGGCAGCTGCGCTTGCTGCTGTTCGTCCTGGGTCAGCGCGCGGACGGCGACGCCGAGACGCGGACGGTTTTGCTGCTGCGGCTGTTGCTGCTGCTCCTCGCGCGGCGCGGCCGATGCCACGTCCGACGCTTGCTGCGCGCCCACCGCCACTGACAGCTTGCGTTCGCCGCCGTTGCGCCACACGCTGATCGTCGCTGCGCTGCCCGGCGACAGCTGCGCGACCTGACCGATCAATTCTGTCGTACTGCCGATATGCTTGCCGTTCACACCGACGATCACGTCGCCCTGGCGCAGACCGGCTGCTTGCGCGGGGCCGTTGGGATCGACCGAGCCCACCAGTGCGCCGCCCGCCGAGTTGAGACCGAGTGCCTTCGCCTTGTCCGCGCTAAGCGGCTGCACAGCCACGCCGATGCGGCCGCGGCTCACGTGACCGGTGCTCACGAGCTGGTCTTTCACGTGCATCGCCGCGTCGATCGGAATCGCGAACGACAGGCCCTGAAAGCCGCCGGTGCGGGAGTAGATCATCGAGTTGATGCCGATCACTTCGCCGTTCAGGTTGAACAGCGGGCCGCCCGAGTTACCCGGATTGACCGGCACGTCGGTCTGGATGAACGGGATCGGGCTATCGTCGGAGAACGAGCGCGATTTCGCGCTGATGATGCCCGAGGTCACCGTGCTGTCGAAGCCATACGGCGAGCCGATTGCCACGACCCATTCGCCGACCTTGCTGCTGTCCGGATTGCCGATCTTCACGGTCGGCAGATTGGTCGCGTCGATCTTGACCACGGCGACGTCGGTGGCCTTGTCCTTGCCGATCACGCGGGCGCGGAATTCTCGGCCGTCGGTGAGCTTCACGCTCACGCTGGTCGCGCCGTCGACGACGTGATTGTTGGTCAGGATGAAGCCGTCCTGGCTGATGATGAAGCCCGAGCCGAGCGCTTCGCCGCCGCTTTTGCGTTGACCGTTTTCGTCGACCGATGCGGCTTCTTTGACGCCGATGTGCACGACCGCCGGGCCATAACGCGTCACGATGCCGGAGAAGTCCGGGGCCGACGTGCGCGAGCCGACGATATCCGACGCCGCATGCGGCGACGACGTCGGGCCCTGCGCGTCGCTCACGGACGCATCGGCATTGCGTTGGCTGAGCGCATACGCGCCGCCGATTGCGAGGACAACGCAGATCGCAGCGCTACCGCGCCAATACTTTTTGGTGATCATAGTCAGGGAGTTTTGCCGAGGGTTACGTGGTGGGTGCGTAATGTAGTGGCCTCCACTTAAAGGAGGCTTAAAGATGGTGTTCGATCAGATTGCGCGCGCAAGCCTTGATTTAGGGGCTATTTGCGTGTCGAGCCGCTGCTTGCGGCATGCCGCACGATCGCGGCGCGGCTCGGCCGGCGAGCGGGAGATAGCCGACGATATAGTGCGGCTTCGCGGCCGCGCCCGTCGATAAACTGCTATTCTTGCTGTCGCGCGGCCGCAGTGGCCGCCCGCCGCGTGCAAGCGGCAGACCCCGACAGCCTCCCGGCGGCGCTCAAGCGCCCGACTACGCAAAGACAGGAATACGCATGTTCGGTTTTCTGCGCGGCTACTTTTCCAACGACCTCGCGATCGACCTCGGCACGTCGAACACGCTGATCTACATGCGTGGCAAGGGCATCGTGCTAGATGAGCCCTCGGTCGTGTCGATCCGTCAGGAAGGCGGCCCGAACGGCAAGAAGATCATCCTCGCCGTCGGCCGCGAAGCGAAGCAGATGCTCGGCAAGGTGCCGGGCAACATCGAGGCGATCCGCCCGATGAAAGACGGCGTGATCGCCGATTTCAACATCACCCAGCAGATGATCAAGCGCTTCATCCAGATGGCGCACGAGTCGCGGCTGTTTGCTCCATCGCCGCGCATCATCATCTGCGTGCCGTGCGGTTCGACCCAGGTCGAGCGCCGCGCGATCAAGGAGGCGGCGCATAGCGCGGGCGCCTCGCAGGTCTATCTGATCGAGGAGCCGATGGCCGCGGCAACGGGCGCCGGCCTGCCGGTGTCCGACGCAACCGGCTCGATGGTCGTCGATATCGGCGGCGGCACGACCGAAGTCGGCGTGATCTCGCTCGGCGGGATCGTGTACAAAGGCTCGGTGCGCGTCGGCGGCGACAAGTTCGACGACGCGATCGTCAACTACATTCGCCGCAACTACGGCATGCTGATCGGCGAACAAACCGCCGAGGCGATCAAGAAGGAAATCGGCTCCGCCTTTCCGGGCTCCGAGGTCATGGAGATGGAAGTCAAAGGTCGCAACATGTCCGAGGGCATTCCACGCAGCTTCACGGTGTCGAGCAACGAAATCCTCGAAGCGCTGACCGATCCGCTGAACCAGATCGTGTCGTCGGTGAAGATCGCACTGGAACAGACGCCACCGGAACTCGGCGCCGACATCGCCGAGCGCGGCATCATGCTCGCGGGCGGCGGCGCGCTGCTGCGCGACCTCGACCGCCTGCTCGCCGAGGAAACCGGCTTGCCGGTGTTCGTCGCCGAGGCGCCGCTCACCTGCGTCGTGCGCGGTTCGGGCATGGCGCTGGAGCGCATCGAGAAATTCGGCAGCTCGTTTTCCTACGATTGATGCGCGTGCCGAAGGCTGAGCGATGACGACCCTGCCCGCCTACGAGCCGCCCGTCGACGAAACCGAGTTGCTGTTGAAATGGATTCGCCGCGCGCGCGAATCGCAGATGAGCCATTACGACATGGCGGATCTGCTGTCGGCGCGCGAGCGCCGCATGGGGTGGCTCGTGACCGCGCTGACCGCCTTCGTCGGCACGGCGGTGTTCGCCTCGCTGAGCGCGCCGCCGGTGTCGATCGGGATGCGGATTGTCGTTGGGCTCGTCAGCGTGGCGGCGGCGATGTCGGCCGCGTTGCAGACGTTCCTGCGCTATGCGGAGCGTGCCGAGAAGCATCGCGCGGCCGGTGCGCGCTATGGTGCGGTGCGCCGGCGGCTCGAAGCGGTGTTTGCCGGCGACGCCGATGCTCGCGAAACGCACTACCTGAGCGCGATCCGTACCGAACTCGACCGGCTCGCCGAGGACTCGCCGAACGTGCCACCGCGGATCTTCTATCGCACGCAGCGCACGTTGCTGGCGGACAGGCCCGCGTCGGCGGGATGCGTGAAACAGGCGGTCGGATTTTCGTTGCCGGTTCAGATCACAAATCGTCCGCGCTGATACCCAGCTCCGTCGCCATGCGCCGCACGACAGTCTGCAGCCGGGTCACTTCATCGGCGAGACGCTTTTGCTCGGCCTTCAGCGCCTCGAATGCGGATGGCGGCACGCTGTCGTCCTCGGCGATCGCGGACTGCGCGGCTTCGCTGATGCTGAGCTCGCCGCACAACAGATGCATCCAGCGAGGCTCGCGCTCGCCCGCCATGCGCGGCAGCCGGATCACGCGGGGCGGATCGTTCGCGGCAAGCTCGTCCAGGAACGCCTCGACCGACGAAATATCGGCGAAGCCATGCAGGCGCGCGCTGTTCAGGCGCAATTCGGCGGCCGTTTGCGGGCCACGCAGCAGCAGCGTGGTCAAGAGCGCGATCGATTGTCCCGGCAGCCCGAGCACGCGGTTCATGTTGTGCTCGAAGCGCGGCACCCGGCTGCTGCTGCCCTCGAACACGAGGCTCAGGCGTTTCAATCCATCGACGGCGCTCAGCACCTCGGCCTCGGTCGCGTTGAGCACCGGCGCGCGGCCGGTCTTCTGATTGCAACCGAGCGTCAGCGCGTTCAGCGACAACGGATAACTGTCAGGCACCGTGTGCTGCTTTTCGACGAGCACGCCGAGAACACGTCCTTCGAGCGTGGTCAGCGCGCGCGGCGAGGGTCGGGAAGGAGCGTCGGGAGTCGAATTCATGGGGATGCGAGGTCTCGTGGAAGATGCGCGCGCCGTTCACGGCTCGACAGCGCGTTCTGTCAGGTGGGCACCATGATAAACGTGGCGGAACGAATCGTGAGCATACCCGCGATTGCGCGGCGGTAGCGGCGAAGCGCGGGCAAAGCGCGCACGCGGGCAAAACCCGCCACATCTGCTAGTGTGAATGGATCAGCATTCTGTTTTCGTGGAGCATCCATGCGGTCCGCAAGCTCGAGATCGAGCGAATCTCCCCGCCTGACAGACGCGCAGATCGCCGCCGAAGCGACGCGCCGACTCGCGTGGGACTCGGCCGTCCCGCCGCACGCCGTGTGCGTGAAAGTCGCGCGGGGGCGCATCACGCTGTCGGGCGAGCTTCAGCGCGAAGCACAGCGCGCCGCGATGCTCGAAGACGTGACGCGGCTGTTCGGCGTCACGGCGATCGCGGACCGGACCGTCGTCCGAACGCCCTAACGTGGATCAGGCGGCTCAGACGGACCGGGCGGAGCCCTCGCCCGCTTGCAGCAATGCCCGGCAATGCCGCGCGATCTGCCGTTCCTCCTCGGTGTGCAGCACCCTCACCTTGCCCGTCGGATCGTTTTCGACGAGCCCCACGAACGCGAGCCCATCGCACACGCGTCGCCGCACCTCGGCGCTGTGCTCGCCGATCCCGCCAGTGAAAACCAGCAGATCGATGCCGCCAAGCAGGGCCGCGTATCCGCCGATCGTCTTGCGCACCGCGCTCGCAAAGGCATCGAGCGCGAGCGACGCCTGCGCGTCGCCAGCCGTCGCGCGTGTTTCAAGCGCTTGCATGTCGCTTTCGCCGTCCGCGTAACCAGCCAGACCGCTGTGGCGATTGAGCAGCGTTTCGAGCGCATCGGCGTCGAGCCGTTCCGCGCGCATCAGATACAGCAGCACGCCCGGATCGAGGTCGCCGCACCGCGTGCCCATCGGAATGCCGCCGGTCGGCGTCAAGCCCATCGACGTATCGACCGATCGCCCATCGAGCAGCGCGCACATGCTCGAGCCGTTGCCCAGATGCGCGAAGACCGCGCGCGACGGCAACGCCGCGCCGATCTGCGTGACCAGCGATTCGTACGACAGCCCGTGAAAGCCATACCGGATCACGCCCGCGTCCGCGTAACGGCGCGGTATCGCGAGTTGCGCGGCGCGCGGCGGCAGCGTCGCATGAAACGCGGTGTCGAAGCAGGCGAAATGCGCGGCGTCGCCGAAAATCTGCGTGGCTTCGTCGATCAGCGCGAGTGCTGGCGGAATATGCAGCGGCGCGAAGTGCAGCGCGTCGTGCAACTGACGGCGCACGTCGCCGGTGATGCGCTGGTGCGTGCGCAGATGCGGGCCGCCATGCACGACGCGGTGCCCGACCGCACAGGGGCGCGCATGATGCTGTTGCACGAGCACCTGCGACAGCTTCTGCAGCGCGTCGGACTGCGATTCGAGCTTGCGCTGCTGCTGCAACAGCACGCGGCCATCGGCCGCCTTGATCCGCAGCGCCCGTCGTCGCGGCCGATGCCCCCGGCCGCCGCCCCTTCGAGCAGCAGCTGTTCGTCGTCGGCCGAGTGCACGAAAAGCCCGAACTTCAGCGACGACGAGCCGCTATTCAGCACCAGGATCGTCCGTTCCTGATCGTGGTTATGCATGGCGCGTCCTCGCTCAGCCTTTCCACGTCCAGTCGCGGATTTCCTCCTTGTCGATCCCTTCCGAGTGAGCGTACGCGAGATGCTCGATGATCTGCCCGCGCAGCCACTCCTTCGTATGATCGCCGACGCCGCGTAGCGTTGACACCCGGTCGATCGCATCGATCGCAAGCGTGAATCGGTCGATCCCGTTGATGATCGCGAGTTCGAGCGGCGTATTGATGTTGCCCTTCTCGCGATAGCCGTGGACGTGAATATTTTTGTGATTCTCGCGGTTATACGTC
The DNA here is from genome assembly GCF_014397785.1 of Paraburkholderia podalyriae. Classification (GTDB taxonomy): domain Bacteria; phylum Pseudomonadota; class Gammaproteobacteria; order Burkholderiales; family Burkholderiaceae; genus Paraburkholderia; species Paraburkholderia podalyriae. The sequence goes on along the minus strand of NZ_VZQQ01000007.1, from coordinate 276,824 downwards.
AGCTTGTGCACGAGCGATGCATACGAGTGGAAGTTGAAGATCACCGGTTTGCTGGTCGTAAACAGCGAATCGAAGTCGCGGTTGGACAGTCCGTGCGGATGCGCATGCTCGGGCATCAGGCGGAACAGATCGACCACGTTGACGAAGCGGATCTTAAGCGTCGCGAAATGCTCCTTCAGGATCTGCACGGCGGCGAGTGCTTCCATCGTCGCGATGTCGCCCGCGCACGCGATCACGACGTCCGGCTCGACGCCCTGATCGGTCGATGCCCAGTCCCAGATGCCGATGCCCTTCGTGCAATGCGTGACGGCCGCATCCATGTCCAGGTAGTTCAGATGCGGCTGCTTGTCGGACACGATCACGTTCACGTAGTCGCGCGAGCGCAGGCAGTGATCGGCGACGCTGAGCAGACAGTTCGCGTCGGGCGGCAGATAGATTCGCACGACGTCCGGACTCTTGTTCGTGACCACGTCGAGAAATCCGGGGTCCTGGTGCGTGAAGCCGTTGTGGTCCTGGCGCCACACGATCGACGTGATCAGCAGATTGAGCGACGGCACCGGCTGCCGCCAGTCAAGATCGCGCTTGGCTTTTTCGAGCCACTTCGCGTGCTGGTTGAACATCGAGTCGATCACGTGCACGAACGCCTCGTAGGTCGCGAAGAGTCCGTGGCGACCGGTCAGCACATAGCCTTCGAACCAGCCTTCGAGCGTGTGCTCGCTGAGCATTTCCATCACGCGGCCATCGGGCGACAGGTCGCCGCCGTCGGCGTCGCTCGCTTCGAGCCCGGCGACCCAGGTCTTGCCCGATGCCTGATAAACCGCGTGCAGCTTGTTGCTCGCGGTTTCGTCGGGACCGAACAACCGGAAATTCGACATGTTGTTGCGCATCACGTCGCGCAGGAACGTGCCGAGCACCGCCGTCGGCGACGTATAGTCCGCTGCCGGTTTCTTCACGGCCACCGCGTAATCGCGAAACGGCGGCATGTCGAGCATCTTGCACATCAGCCCGCCGTTCGCGTGCGGATTGGCGCTGATGCGGCGCGCGCCTTCGGGCGCAAGCGCCCGCAGTTCCTCGACGAGCCGCCCGTTCGCGTCGAACAGCGTGTCGGGGCCGTAGCTGCGCAGCCACTCCTCGACGATTTTCAGACTCTTGCGATTGGTCACCGCATCGGCCACCGGCACCTGATGCGAGCGCCACGATCCTTCGACCTTGTGACCGTCGACTTCCTTCGGCCCGGTCCAGCCTTTCGGCGAGCGCAGCACGATCATCGGCCAGCGCGGCCGCGTCGCGTCATTGTTCTGCCGCGCATGTTGCTGGATCGCGCGAATTTCACCGATGCATTGTTCGAGCGCCGCAGCCATCTGTTGATGCATCGTGGCCGGATCGTCGCCTTCGACGAAATACGGCTTATGGCCGTAGCCGATCATCAATGCTTCGAGTTCTTCACGCGGAATGCGCGCGAGCAGCGTCGGATTGGCGATCTTGTAGCCGTTCAGATGCAGCACCGGCAGCACCGCGCCGTCGCGGATCGGGTTCAGGAATTTGTTCGAATGCCACGAGGTGGCGAGCGGGCCGGTTTCCGCTTCGCCATCGCCGATCATCACCGTGACGATCAGCTCCGGATTGTCGAACGCGGCGCCGTAGCCATGCGACAGGCAGTAGCCGAGTTCGCCGCCTTCATGAATCGAGCCCGGCGTTTCCGGCGTGCAATGCGAACCGATGCCGCCCGGGAACGAGAATAGCCGGAAAAAGCGCTGCATGCCGGCTTCGTCCTCGCTGCGATCCGGATAAATCTCCGAGTAATGACCTTCCAGGTAGCAGTGCGCGAGACTCGCGGGCGCACCGTGACCGGGACCGGACAGATAGATAATGTCGAGATCGAGTTTGCGGATCAGCCGGTTCAGATGCACGAGCACGAAGCTCTGTCCGGCGTCGGAGCCCCAATGGCCGAGCAGCCGGTTCTTGATGTGCTCGGGCTTCAGCGCTTCGCGCAGCAGCGGGTTGTCGCGCAGATAGATCATGCCGACCGACAGGTAATTGCACGCGCGCCAGTAGCGATCCATGTTGCGCAGCGTGTCGTGGTCCAGCACTTGCGGCGGGGTGGGTTGCGAGGTTGCTTCGGCCATGGCGTCACTCCTCGAAAACGACTGTCAAGCGGGTTGGCGGATGATGCGGTAGTGGATGAGTGATGCGCTCGCACGAATCGGCGGAGGATGATTCGATGCAATCGAAACGAAGCCGTGTTGCGCGAGTCGAATGTACTAAGCTGCTCAAACGGTGGCGAATGCCTGCTACCTGTCACAGTATGTCGCGCCGAATGTGGCATTCGTACTGCATTCGCGTTGCGCGACCTGCTTTCCTTTCGGGTTCCTTTGTCTCAGGTCAATGGCCGTTATGTCGACATCTCCCAGTGCGATCAAAGTGCTCGTGGTCCTGGTCCTTACGTTGGTGGTGCTGTGCGTGGCGGTCGCCATCCCGATTGGTGTGTTCGGGCTGCTGGTCAAGCTGTTCGGCCACGGCTAGCGCGGCGGCGCCCGGCGCAGCGGCGCCCGCTAGTTGCCCTTTGCGCTACGCAACAGGGTTTGCACGTCGATCTCCGCCAACTCGCCGATCCGCCCGAGCGTCACGTCCGCGGATGGATTGCTCGCGATTTCCTTCGGATCGAACGCATAGTGCCCTTGGCGCGGGAACACCGTCGTCAGCTCCGCGCCCCAAGCCTTCTTCATCGCGCTCAGAATCCGCAGCTTGTCGTCGACCATCACGTAATGGCGCGCCGGATAGCACTCCATCACCTGATCGAGCATCAGCTCCTTGTGGATGTAGATCAGCACGCGCCCGTCGACTTCGTCCCACAGGCCCGAGCGCGAAATCTTGCGCGGCTGGAACACGACGTCGCCATCCGACAGGATCACCGTCGGCCCGTGTTTGCCCACATGCCGCAGCGCGTCCAGCGCGCCCGGATAAAGCCGGTTCGCAAACGGATACTCGATCAGGAACGACGACATCAACAGCAGGCGCGTGTCGCGGGGATGCTCGGTCCGGTAGCGTTGCAGCGCGCCGAGGTAATCGGCGTAGCCGAGTTCGGCGCGCAGGTTCTCGAAGATTTCCCAGTAGCGCGCACTGTTCTCTTCGCCGAACTGGCCCATCATGTGCGCGCGCAGATCCTGCAGCACGTGATCGTTGTCGAGCAGCGTGTTGTCGCAATCGAACAGAAATACGACGTCGTGCGGCGTAGCGGAAGTGACTGGCATCGCGGCTCCTGGTGGCGGTTCGCGGGACGGTTCGCCGGATCGGCGTGATAGCGGACTCGTGAACGGCTCGGCTACTTCAGCCCGCCGTCCGGGGCGACAGGTTTTTCCGCGTGGCCGCCGAAATCGTGCCGCATCGCCGATAGCACGCGGTTCGCGAAATCGGCTTCGCCGCGCGAACTGAAACGCGCGAACAGCGCCGCGCTCAGCACCGGCGTCGGCACGCCTTCGTCGATGGCCGCCGCGACGGTCCAGCGCCCTTCGCCCGAATCCGACACGCGGCCCGCGTAGCCTTTCAGTTCGGTGTCGCTTGCAAGCGAGCCGGCGATCAGGTCGAGCAGCCACGAGCCGATCACACTGCCGCGCCGCCATACTTCGGTGATATCCGCGAGATTCAGATCGTACTGATACAGCTCGGGGCGGCGCAGCGGCGACGTCTCGGCGTCGGCTTCGCGCGCGTGCCGACCGGCGTCGGCGTGGCGCAGCACGTTCAGACCCTCGGCATAAGCGGCCATCAGGCCATACTCGATGCCGTTATGGACCATCTTGACGAAATGCCCCGCGCCCTGCGGGCCGCAATGCAGGAAGCCCGGCCCGGCGGTGCTGGCGCCCGCCGCGCGGCCCGGTGTCGCGCTCGCCGTACCCTCGCCCGGCGCTAATGTCGAGAAGATCGGTTCGAGCCGTTTGACGATCTCGGCATCCCCACCGATCATCAGGCAGTAACCGCGCTCGCGCCCCGCGACGCCGCCGCTCGTGCCGACGTCCACATAGTGAAGCTGGCGCGCACCGAGTTGCTGGCCGCGGCGAATGTCGTCGTGATAGTAGGAGTTGCCGCCGTCGATCACGACGTCGCCCGGCTCCAGCAGCGGCACGAGCTTGTCGAGCGTCGCGTCGACCACGGCCGCGGGCACCATGAGCCAAACGGCGCGCGGCTTGTCGAGCTTCGCGACGAGATCTTCGAGCGAGCTCGCGCCGGCCACGCCTTCCTGTTTGAGCCTGTCGACCGCCGCCGGCTGCACGTCGTAGACGATGCATTGCTGAGCGCCCTTCGACAGGCGCCGCACCATGTCGGCACCCATCCGTCCCAATCCAATCATGCCTAGCTGCATGGCTCGCTCCGAAAGATGCTGCGTTGCGCTGTGAGATTCTCTGGTCGTCGTGTTGTGCGGCGGCGTGGCTGCCCTTAAGCATAGGCGCTGTGTCGCGAGGAACGCCGAATGTGTCGAACGAAGCCGCACTTTTTTGCAGAGGCGCGGCGCGGCTCAAAGCTCCGGGCGGCTGGAGGCGCGGCGCATCCGCTCGAACGCGAATGCGCCGGCGCCCCCGTCATTCGCCGCGCTCGGGCACGCGTACGCCGCGGCGCGCGGCCAGCTTCAGGTATTGCGCAGCCGCGAAGCGCGTGAACGCGCGCCACATCAGCGGGTAGCGATAGCCGGGCACCGCGAACAGCACGAGCGCGCACAGCGCCAGCAGCCCGCAGAACAGGAACGTGCCGCGATAGCTGAACGCCTGCACGAGCAGCCCCGACAGCACGCCCGACAGGATCGAGCCGACCCGCGCTGCATTGAAGAACAGCGCGGTCGCGCGTCCGGGCGAATGCGGCATCAGATCCTGCACATAGGTCATGCCGAGGCACGAGGTTACGGCGACCACGAAGGCGTTCAACATCTGCATCGGGATCAGCATGCTGACGGTGCCCGCCAGCGACATCGCGACGAAGTACACCGCATGCACGGCCGCGCAGGCGGCAAGCCAGTTCGGCTTATGCAGCGAAGAGGACTTCGCGCCGAGCGCGAGCATCATCGGGATTTCGGTCAGCGCGCCGAGGCCGAGCATCACCGACACATCGAGATGCGTGCCGTTCAGACCGTGCACGATGTACAGCGGCAGCACGATCATCGTCGCGTTCGCGGCGAGGCCGAGCAAGGTCAGCGCGGTCACCGAGCGCAGGATGTCGTTCGCCGACGCGATCGGCAGTGTTTCGTGCGCGTCCTCGCCGGGCTGCCTCAGCGGTGGCACCGTGATCGACGCGGACGGCTCCGCCGCGGTGTCCTCGACCGTGTGGTCACCGAGATGGCTCCGCGGCTCCTGCATGCGCCAGACGATGAAGCCGCAGGTCGCGAAGCTCGCGGCCGCGAACAGGAACAGCCCGGTGAAGCTCGTGGCGGCGAGCACCAGCGCGCCGACCGACGGCCCGAACACCCATGCGGCCGACAGGATCGTGCGCAGCGTCGCGCTCGCGAACACCCGCTCGGCGGGGTCCGGCACCGGCAGCGCCGCGCGGCTGAACGAGAACACCATCGAGATCGCCGAGCCGCCCGCGCCGATGAACACGATGCCGACCACGAGCAGCAGCCGGTAATCGCGCACCACGCACAGACTCAGGTAGCCGAGCGCGGCCGCGATGAGCGCCGCCAGCAATAACGGTCGATGCCGCCCGCTCCTGTCGCTCCACCGCCCGGCGAGCGTACTCGCGAGCACGCCGCTCGCGGCGATCAGCGTCATGAACACGCCGAGCCGGAACGGCGTCATGCCGGCGCGTTCGATGCCGAACAGAGACAGATACGGTGCGGTGAAGGACATCGCCACACCGAGCATCAGCGTGGCGGCGGCGAGCGGCTTGAAGCCAGGAATGCGAAGCAGGTCGAAAAAGCGCGCAGTTTTCAACACGGGGACGGTGGGTCAGGTGGGGCGAGCCGCGATGCGCAACAATGCGCTCGAAGGCACGATTGGCGCCGCAGGTTCGGGGCCGGAACGACCGGGGCATTATCGACCCGGAGCGCGGCCCGCGTAAACCCGCGAAGCGCTGTCCCAATTCCGTGGGACGCGCGCTGGTGCATCGGGCTGCTCCCGCCGTGCTGTGGCGATGCGTGCCGTTAGCGGCAAGCTGATCGCGCGCTCGCTGCTACTTGCCCTCAGTTGCGCGCATTTGCTGCGCCTGCGCCTTGTAGTCGTAGGTCGGATAGAACTCAGTGTGGTAGCCGCCCCAAGCAGTCGATTCGATCGCGCGGTTCACTTCGCGCAGCCGGCTCGCGGGCACGCGCAGCGTCACGACCTGACCGATGCCCATCATCACGTACCACGAAACGACTTCGATGCCGGGCGGCGGGAAGGTCTTGAAGAAGCCCTGCGCGCGCAGCTGATCGTTGATCTTCGGCAGCGGCTTCGATTCGTCGTGGCGCAGGAAGATGGTCAGCAGGAAGGTGTCGTCGGCGGGGCGGAGGCTGGCGTGGCTGCGGTGGCTGCAACCGTGGCGGGGGCCGGCGCCGCGTCGGCGCCGTGGGCGAGCGGCGCGATCGCCAGCATGACCAACGACACGGCCAGCGCGACTCCAGGCACGCCGCGGCGCGCGGCGCCGCGCATCGGGAAACGATTACCGGAGAGACTAGGGACTGCCGATGCAATGAGCATGAAACGCCTCCATGACGAATTGAACTCGCCCTCGATCACACGCCTGCGCGCAGCAATCCTCGCTCCAGCGCGAGCGCATCACACCGCGACGTAGCCGCGCTGTTCGAGCGTCCAGCGGTGCCACCGGTTGCCATATGCGCCGCACGCGAACGCGAACATGATCGACAGCACGAAGCCGATCAGATCGGCCGTCTCGCCCCACAAACCGATGCCGAGCAGGATTACGTTGATGCCGAGCATCACGAACGCGGCGAACCACATTCTCTTGGACAGCGCCCAGATAAAGCCCAGCAGGCAGGCGCCCCAGCTAAAGCCGGTGGCGACCGCGATAGCGTCCTTGTGCTGCGGATGTTGCAGAAAGATTCGTGCATTCATTTTTTGCGAGGTTCCGTGCGCGAGGTTTGGTGCGCGGGGTTTCGTGGATGACGCGGCGCGTCGATCGGTCGAGCGAGCGCGCACCGCTTTTTAACATGCCGCGGCGACACTGCGCGCATCGACGGCCCAAAGCCGTCTCGCTGACGATCCGCGGCATAGCTGCTACCCTTGGCAGATCATCATCATGAGCGAAGCAGGCATGACCTCCCCGACCGCTTATTCCACGAAAGCCCCGACGCGCGCCGAGCTCGACTCCCTGCCCGGCGTCACAGTCGTCGAGTTCGGCACCGACTGGTGCGGCTATTGCCAGGGCGCGCAGGCATCGATCCGGCAGGCGCTCGCGCCGCACGCGGGCCTGCGGCATCTGAAGATCGAAGACGGCCCCGGCCGCCCGCTCGGCCGCTCGTTCAAAATCAAGCTGTGGCCGACGCTCGTGCTGATGCGCGATGGCGCCGAGCTCGCGCGCGTGGTGCGGCCGCGCGGCGTCGAGGATATCGAGGATGCGTTCGCGTCGCTCTGAGAGTCGACATCCGTCATGCGCCAGGCTATCCATCATTTGATCATCCAGGCCCGCGGGCGCGGCCTCGTCGAATTTACCGACGACGCGCGCCGCTTCGTCGACGATACGGGCATCCGTACCGGTCTGCTCACGCTGTTTTGCCGGCACACGTCGGCGTCGCTGCTGATTCAGGAGAATGCCGATCCGTCGGTGCGACGCGATCTGGAGCGCTACTTCGAGACCCTCGCGCCCGAAGACGCCGCGCGCTACGAGCACGACACCGAGGGCCCCGACGACATGCCCGCGCATCTGCGCACTGCGCTCACGCAGACGCAACTGTCGGTGCCCGTCGAGCACGGCAGGATGGTGCTCGGCGCATGGCAGGGACTGTATCTGTTCGAACATCGGCGTCACCCGCAGCCGCGCGATATCGTGTTGCATCTGCTCGGCGAATGAAGTCCGCTATCGCATTCACGCGTCACGCAAAGGAAGCTGTACCGCATCGAACGGAGCCTACCCAACGGAGCACACGTCATGGACACCCGTAGCGAACTGCAAGCCACCGTCAAAGCGATGGTTCAACCGGGCAAAGGTCTTCTCGCCGCCGACGAAAGCGGCCCGACCATCGCCAAACGCTTCAAGACGATCGGCGTCGAATCGACCGAGGAAAACCGCCGTGCCTATCGCAACCTGCTGCTGACGACGCCCGGTCTCGGCGAGTTCGTCAGTGGCGTCATCCTCTACGAGGAAACGCTCGGCCAGAAAGCCGACGACGGCACGCCGTTCCCGCGAGTGGCCGCGGCGAACGGCGTCGTGCCCGGCATCAAGGTCGACCTTGGCAAGGTGCCGCTCGCGCTCGCTCCCGGCGACGAGATCACCGAAGGCCTCGACGGCCTCGCCAAACGCTTCGTCGATTACAAACGGCAAGGCGCGCGCTTCGCGAAGTGGCGCGCGGTCTACAACATCACGTCGAGCCTGCCGAGCCGCCTCGCGATAGAAGCGAATGCCGATTCGCTCGCGCGCTACGCGGCGATCAGCCAGGAAGCCGGTATCGTGCCGATCGTCGAGCCCGAGGTGCTGATGGACGGCGATCACACGATCGAGCGTTGCGCGGAAGTCACCGAGGCGGTGTTGCACGAGGTGTTTCATGCACTGCATCGGCATCGCGTGGTGCTCGAACATATCTTGCTGAAGCCGAGCATGGTGCTGCCCGGCTCCGAGCATCAGCAGCAGTCGAGCACGGCGCATATCGCGGCGGCAAGCGTGCGCGTGCTCAAGCGAACGGTGCCTTCGGCGGTGCCCGGTCTCGTGTTCCTGTCGGGCGGACAGTCGCCCGAGGAGGCGACCGCCAATCTCGACGCGATGAACCGGCTCGGCGCGCTGCCGTGGAATCTGAGTTTTTCGTACGGGCGCGCGTTGCAGGAGCCGCCGTTGCAGGCGTGGCGCGGTCAGCCGGGCAACGTGAAGGAAGCGCAGCAGGCGTTGCTCAAGCGCGCGCGCCTGAATGGCGCGGCCGCGCTCGGCAAGTATGACGCGGCGATGGAAAAGGATTGAACCCGCGCGCGGGCGCAGGTACCCGGGAGCAACGGTCAAAGGCTTCCGGGTTAGAACCCGTCCGCGCACAAAATCCACGCTGCCCATATCACGGCGCTTGTGACTTCGCGTTCGGTCACGATAAAGACCACGGATCAACCTTGCCGCCCTCGATGACAAAGTGCTTTGCCTCGGAGGTTGGGTCAAAAAAGCGCCAGTCTTCCTGATCAGGTGCGCTGTTCGGTGTAATGACAAGCCGCAATCCACCGGACAATAAAATGACCGCGCCACCTTCTTCGCTTCCCGATACGCTCTTCACGATTGCCGGGCCCTGCTTAACCAGCAAATCGTCGATGCGCTGCGCCGAACCGTGTGCTTTTTCGTCGGGCCCGAAAAGATCGTCTTGCGTCGCAATAGCAGTGCCAGCCTGTTCTATATTCCAGTTGCATTGAACGTGTAACGACCACTCCCCAACGTGCCTGAGCGCACCTTTGAAACTGGCTACCGGTCGTAGCGAGCCAAACTGCATCGTAAGTGTGCCTGCTGCATGGTGTACCGCACTTATCGACAGTCCTTCAATCGCTGACAGGCGGCGCTCAATCTCTTCTCGTGTGTTGATCATTCGATAATCCCGGTGTTTGTTGGCCGCGTTACCACAAGTTGAACATATCTTTCGCGCGTTCCATTATTTCGTGATAGCCGAGACCGCGACCGCCAATCTCCCGATGAAGCTGCTGGGCCTGATTTTTGTTGAGGCCCAAGGCAGTTGCCACATCACGAGTCTGCCTGTTTTGCGCCTGATTATTACCCGGCATTCCCTCGCCGCCCGCCAGTACATCAACGACGCCGCTTACCGGGTCGGGTATGTACTCGAACGGCTTTGCATTGGCAAGAACCTGCGGCACGCGCGAGCTGTTGCTATAAAGAAGCTTTGCCATGTCCGCGTCGGCTGGCTGTTGTGTGCACGCGTGCGCTGGCTTGGCACCCTTTTCGCGCTGCTCGCGTATTGCATGCACACACTTGCGCATATCCTCCCGTTCCGGCACAAAGAGCAGCGCGCCGCTCTGCACTTCGTTGTAAAGGGCCGTGGCAACCTCATGGTCGTCCATCCTGCGCATCTCGAATCGGTTGTCGCTTCGGCCAAGCACGTCGCGCAACTCGTACGACTGGAGGGACAGCAGCATTGAGAGTGCGTGTCGCAGCCACGCTGCGCGCGCTTCCTCCATGCCTTGCGCCAGGTCGTCGCTTCTCGCGCGGGGTGCTCCGGCGTGCAGCGCAAAATGAAACCACCGGTCCGCGTCAAACATGCGGGGCGATTGAATGTGAAGGTAGATCGATTTGCGAACGCTCTGCCAGAAGAAGTGTCCGTAGCGTCTTTCTCGGACGTCGAGGTGAGAACCGGGAAAAAGTGAAGTCATCGTGCCTTACAATCAATTGACGAGGCCCGATTGTGCAACAAGACACCATCTCATAAAACCCCTGTCCCGCTGCCGACAGCACCGCACGCCGGCGGGAACTGCTGCCCACAAAAAAACGGCCGGCGCCGACGCGCCGGACGATGCCCGACGCGCGGCGTCAGCCGCCCTACTGCCTGACTACGCTGCGCTTACTGCCCCTTCGTATCGCTGCTCGCGTCGGCGCCCGGCATATTCGTCGTGTCGTTCATGGGCTTCTTCATCTTCGAATGCTTCTTCATGTGATGGTGGGTCGAAGGCGTAGCGGTCGCCGCAGGCCCCGCATCGCCGCCCTCGCGGCTCGAGGTCGCGGCATTGGTGTTCGGGTCGTTGCCGGCCGGGCCCCCGCCGCCACCGCCCGCGCCTTGGGCCATCGCGAGCGACGAAGCCGCGAGCAACGTGGAAACGAGCACTGCGTGTCTGATCTTCATGGCGTTTCTCCTGGGTGTCGAGAGTGTCGAAAAGAAGTGGGCGCGCGGTGGCCGCACGCGCATACCTCGCGTTGCTTTCAGCAAGTGTTGTGCCGCAGCACAGCACGACAGGAAAAGCAGATGGACGCGATGCGCGAAACGGCGCGGCGGCTTCAGGTGCCGCACGCCACCAACGCATGCAGTTCGTCGATGTTGAACGGCTTCGCGAGTATCGCGATGCCGAGCCGACGCGCGCGCTCGAGCTCGTCGGCGTAACCGGTCATCAGCGCGATCTTCTGCGACGGCCACGCGCTGCGGATCTTCTCCGCCAGGTCGATACCGTTCAGCTTGCCCGGCATCTGAATGTCCGACAGCACCAGCTCGAAGCGCTCGCCGGCGCTCAGCACGTCGAACGCCTGGTCGGCGGTCGGCTCGTGACGCACCTCGCAACCGAAGGTTTCGAGCACCGCGGTCACGCCGGCCGCGACGTCCTCGTTGTCCTCGACGAGCAGCACCGCCCCGGCCGCGATCGGCAGCGGCTCGCGCGCGTCGGCGCCGGCCAGCGCGTCGCGCTCACGATAGCGCGGCAGCAGGATCCGCACCGTGGTGCCGCTGCCCGGCACGCTGTCGATCTTCGCAGTGCCGCCGGCCTGCTCGGACATCGACAGCACCTGGGCGAGCCCGAGGCCGGTGCCCGAGCCGCGCAGCTTGGTCGTGAAGAGCGGCTCGAACGCGCGTCGCACGACGGATTCGGGCATCCCTTCGCCGTCGTCGGAACAGGCGATCAGCACGTACTCGCCGTCCGGCAGCAGCGTGTCGCTGCCGACCAGCCGATTGTTCTGGCAGCGGATCACGAAGTGCCCGCCGCGCGGCATCGCATCGCGCGCGTTCATCGCGATGTTCACGATCGCGAACTCGAGATCGGTCGGATCGACGAGCACCTGCCACAGGTTCTCCGGCACGCGCAGCGCCAGCTCGATCGTGTCGCCGAGCGCCGCGTCGATCAGCGGCGCGGCGCCCGGCAGCCAGCGCGCGAGCTCGACGGGCTCCTGCTTCAACGGCTGCTTGCGCGCGACGCTCAACAGACGCCGCGTCAGCGCTTCGGCCGTGGCGGTGGCACGCTCGACCGCATGCACTTCCTTCTCGACATCGTTGTAATGCTTGAGCCGCGCAAGCTCGGTGTTCGCCGACACCACCATCAGCAGGTTGTTGAAATCGTGCGCGACATTGGCGACCAGATTGCCGAGCGCGCCCATGCGCTGCAGCTGCCGGCTCGACGCCTCGGCCGAAAGCCGCATCGCGACCTCGCCCTGCCAGCGCTCCCACGCGCGCCGCTCCGCTTCCAGTTGACGCAGCGAATACAGCACGAGTGCCCAGATCGCGATGCAGGGCAGCGCCGTCAGCGCCGCGATCAGCAGGAAGTGCGTGCGCCACGCCGCCATGATCGACGACGTCGCGTACGCGCTCATCACATACAACGGATAGTCGCCGACGCGGCGAAACGCGAGCAGCCGCTCGACGCCGTCGACGGTCGAATCCAGACGCACGTGGCCAGATAGCTGTTTGTCGCGCAACGCGGACATGAACGCGCTGTGAATCGACGGCCGCGCGCCGGCCGGCCACGACGGATAGCGCACCAGCAGATTGCCGTCCTGCCGGTATAGCGCGAGCGCGAGCGACGGATCGCCGTTAGTCAGCTCGCGATAGAAGTGCGAAAAATATTCGTTGCGCAGCTCCACCGTGACCACGCCAAGAAACCGCCCGTCGGCATCGGAGCGGCCGATCGCGGTCGTGAACACGTCGATCTTCAACAGCCTGGCGAACATCGGCAGCGAGTAATACGGCTGCGGCCGCATCGCCTTCGCGCTCAGAAAGTCGTCGCGCTGGGCGATCGTCATCGCCGGCGCCGGATACGCGAAGCTCGACGCGAGCAGCTCGCCGTTCACGCCGAGCAGCGAGATCGATGCCACCTGCGGAAAATCGCCGCCGATGGTCTGCAGACGCTCGTGCAATTCACGCTCGCGCGCGCGGATCTGCGCATCGTCGGAATCGCCGAGCAGCTCGATCACGCGCGAGGCCATCTGCCGGTTCAGATCCAGCACCTTGACGGCCTGCTCCTCGGCCACGCGCGCGAGGCGGTCGATCATATCGTTCGCATCGGAGATTCGGCGCTGGTAGTCGAAGTAGCCGTAACCCACGAGGCAGGCCAACGGAAACACCATCGACACGGCCAGCACGATCAGCAGCACGCGCCGCGTCGCCGCGAAGTTGCGCGACGGCATCGGCACATCGACTGCGGCACGTTCTGCACGCTGCACGGTCACCTGCTCCATCAAATTTGCATACGGTCAGGGAAGGCATTGCCTGCGAATTCGCACGCCGCTACGCACGTCGCTGTTCGCGCGCTAATTCCCCTGTCTCGGAATTTACCCCAACTCGGCCTATCTTCCAAAGTGGGTTGCCACCATCACTTCGCCGACGCTTGCAGGCACAGCGGTTGCTGTCTTATCGCTGCTCGATGGCAATCCCACTTCCGCCACCGCTCGCGATGCCTTCGCGTGCGCTACACGAGCCCTTCCTTTCGCGAGGCCTCACCATGTCCACGTCTGCCCGCCGCGTCGCGCAGCTATCGGAATTGCCGGAGGATCGTGCCGTGCGCGTAACCGTGGACGACACGCCGATCCTGCTGGTGCGCGATGGCGACACCGTGCGCGCGTATTCACCTGATTGCCCGCATGCCGGGGGCCCGCTCGAAGAGGGCGCGCTGTGCAACGGTCGCATCATCTGTCCGTGGCATAAGGGCACGTTCGACGTCGCGACCGGCGACGTGCTGGAGCCGCCCGCGCTGCTGCCGCTCGATCGCTACCCGGTCACGCTCGATGGCGAGGACGTGCTCGTGTCGGCGGAAAAAATCGCGCGTCCGGAGCCGGCGCCGCACACGCCACCGGACGCTGCCGCCGCACCGGCAAAACACTACGTGGTGATCGGCGCGGGCGCGGCCGGCGCCGCCGCCTGTGCCGCGTTACGCGAGTTCGGCTTCGACGGCCGCATCACGCTGATCGGCGACGAAGCGCACGCGCCCTACGACCGCACCTCGCTGAGCAAGTTCGTACCGTCGTTCGAAATGGCGCCCGCCGACGTGCCGCCGCTGCTGCCGCCCGACTGGCTGACTATGCACGGCATCGAGCGGATCGTCGCGAAGGTCGCGCGGCTCGACGTGCCCGCGCGCACGATCCATTTCGAGGCCGGCGCGGCTGGCAGCCAGCAAAGCATCGAGCCGCTGACCTACGACACCGCGCTGCTCGCGACCGGCAGCGTGCCGACAGTGCCCGACATTCCCGGCTGCGAGCTCGGCGGCGTGCACGTGCTGCGGCACCTCGACGATGCCGCCGCGTTGATCGACGCGCTCGGCGACGACGCCGCGCAAACCCGCGTCGCGATTCTCGGCAGCAGCTTCATTGGCCTCGAAGTCGCGTCCGCGTTGCGCAAGCATGGCGTGCCCGTCACCGTGATCTCGCGAGACACGGTGCCGTTCGTGAAGCAGTTCGGCGAGCGCGCGGGCCAGATGTTTCGCGCGCTGCACGAAAGCAACGGCGTGAAGTTTTATCTCGACGCCAAGGTCGCATCGCTCGAGGGCGACGAAGGCAACGTGCATGCGGTGATGCTCGACGGCGGCGAGGCCATCCCCGCCGATGTCGTGTTGCTGGGCACGGGGGTTGCGCCGGCTACCGCGTTTGTCGAAGGTCTGCCGTTGCAGCAGGACGGCGGCGTGATCGTCAATGCCGGCATGCACGCCGCGTGCGGTCTGTATGCGGCCGGCGATATCGCCGTGTTCTCGCTGCGCGAGAACCAGGAGCCGGTGCGTATCGAACACTGGCGCGTCGCGCAGCAGCATGCGCGCATTGCCGCGCAGAACATGTGCGGCGCGCGCAATCGCTATTTGGACGTGCCGTTCTTCTGGACCTATCACTACGGCAAGAACTTCGAATACCTCGGCCATGCGAGCGAGTGGGACGAGATCGTCGTCGATGGCGACTTCGATCATCACCAGTTCATCGCGCTGTACGTGCGCGACGGCAACGTCGACGCGTTACTTGCCTGCGAGCGCGAAGCGCTGACCGCGCGGCTCTCCGACGCGATGCGCGGCGGGCTGTCGCGCGCCGAGGCGCTCGCCATCATCGGCGCGGCGGCGCCCGATGCAACGACGCGCGGCGCGCCGGAACCGACCACGTCGTGACGATGCGTACGTGGATCAGCGCGATCCGATGTCTTGCCGTTCAACCTGAAGGAAGGAGCCAACATGACGACACACAAGGAAAAGCATCCGCAGCATCCGCACTCGGAAAAGAGCGAAAAGAGCGAAAAGCAGATCGACACGCAGATCGAAGACAGCTTCCCGGCTAGCGACCCGCCTTCGACGGGCGGCACCACCAGGATCGAGCCGGAGCAGGACAAGGCAAAGGCCGGGCACGACAAACCCGCCGGTCAATAGACGCGTGGCAGCGCGGTTCGCGTTGCCACGCGCCTTCCGAGCGCCCGGGCCCTCGCGGTGATCGCGGGCGGCCGCGGATGGCAGCTGTTGCGCTCAGCCATTCTCGACCCACTGGAACGACGGAACGACTGATCATGTCAGACGAGACCGGCTCGGCCAGCACCGGGCAGGAAGCATCGGGGCGCGATGCGTCGCACCGCGATGATCGCGGCGACGGCAACGGCGGCAAGAAGGACAAGAAGCCCTGCAAGAAGCCGCTGATCATCTTCGGCGCGGTCGTAATCCTGATTGGTCTCGTCGGCTTCGTCTGGTGGTTCGCGACTCGCAACGAAGTCAGGCGGCTGGCAGAGCGATGCCGATGCGGCGCGCGCAACCGGCGTGGCGAGGCCGCCAGGCAGTGGCGGATCACAGGCCGCGATGCCGCGCGGCTTCAGCCATGCTCGAACTGCGGCTCCGCAATCACCGTTCGCGTCGCATCGATGCGGCGGCACGCGGCCAGCATCTGCTGCAACGACGTCACAGAGCACTCGGCTTCCAGCGAGTCTTGCTGATCGGCGCTCCATTGCCGCATATCCTCGGGCGTCCAAAGGCCGACCACGACCGACACCTTCGGCAAGCGCGCGCGAATGCGCCGCACCAGATTGCGCAGATGCGACGGAACGCCGTCGATCTGCAGATACAGAATGCAGACGATGCCGACGTCGTCCGCCTCCAGGCTGTCGATCGACGCGCGCGACACCGCCTCGTGCGGCAATGAGCGCGCCGCGAAGCCGCGCTTGGCGAGCAACTGCAGCAGGATGACCGTCGCGAGCGCATCGAGCGGGCCACGGCCCGGCAGGCACAACACGCGGCTCGTCGGCGCATGCCAGGCGAACACGGGCGCCGCGACGGACGGTTCGCTGATCGCCGCCGGTTCCCGGCCGTGGGTCGGTTCCGGCGCGACCGTAGTGGTGCTCATGCTGCTATTCGCGGCGTCGACCGATTGTGGCATCACCCGCGCGGCCTGCGTTTCGTCGGGCGGCGCCATCGGCCCTACCGCGCCCCAGTTCGCCTGCGGCCCGAGCGGCCCGAGCGGCGTGGGCACGCGATCCTCATAACCGTCGAGGCCGTCGACCAGGTCGTTGGTCGTCGACTCGATGCGCGCGAGCTGCGCGCTCGTCACGCTGCCGCTCGTCACGTCGTTGGCCGCGAGCCGCAAGGCCTTGATCGCGACTTCGTCGTAGTAAGCCGATAGCGAGCGGTCTCGCAGCAGCACTTCGGCCTGCTCGATCGCTTCGTCCGGATCGCCCGCGAGCGCGCGTTGATAGAAGTTTTCGACCGGCGTCAGCGCGGGCTGATCGCCGAGCAGCACGTCGAGAAACTCCAGACGCCGCACATGCCGGCCGAGTACCAGCAGACACAGCGTCAACGGCGTCGACAGGATCAGGCCGATCGGCCCCCAGATCCAGCTCCAGAAGATCGCCGCGACCACCACCGAAAACGGCGACAGGCCCGTGCTGCGCCCGTACAACAGCGGCTCGATCACCTGCCCCACCGTCAGCTCGGCGACCACGAACAACACTAGCGACCAGATCGCCATCGTCCAGCCGGGACTCACCGCGGCGGCGAGCGCGGTGGGCAGCATCGCCGCGATCCAGATGCCGACGTAGGGCACGAGCCGCAGCAGCGCCGCGAGAATCCCCCACAGGATCGGGCTCGGCACGCCGATCAGAAAGAGCCCCGCGCCGATCACGACGCCGACTCCGGTGTTCACGCCTAGCTGCGACACGAAGTAACGGCTCAGGCGGCGCGCGGTCTCGTCCATCACCGTGGTCGTGCGGTGCAGGTCGCGCGAGCCGAACAGCCGGATCGCGCGATCGCGCAGGTCGTCGCGTTGCAGCAGGATCACGATCGTGACCACGAATACGATGAACGCGGTTGCCAACGGACTGATGGCCGGCGACAGCACGCGTCGCGCGAGCTCGAACGGCGTCGGCACCGGCTCGCGCACTTCCACCGGCACCGCCGCCGATGCATGCGGGCTCGCCGCGGCTGCCGCGCCGTTCGGCGCTTGCGGTTGCGGCGGCTCGATCGTCGCGCGCTGCAACGCCTGTCCCGCCTCGCTCGCGAAACGGTTCAGCTTGCCGATCGTCAGGCTGTGCACGGTGTCGAGCTTGTGTGCGATGGTCGCCTGATAGCGCGGCATGCCGGCCGCGAGATCGGTCAGCTGGGTGGCGATCACCGCGCACAGCAGCGCGATGATCGACACCGAGATCAGAACCGCCGCGCACACCGACGCGACATGGCCGAGCCTGAGCCGGGACAGTGCATCGGCGAGCGGCGCAACGAGAAAGCTCAACAGGATCGCGAGCGTGATCGGAATCATCACGGCGCTCGCGAAGTACAGACAGGCGACCGCGATCACGGCAACGCCGAACGTGACGAGGCCCTCGATACCGATTGCGGCGGATGCCGCGGGAATGCGTGCGGTGGGTCTCGTGCCGCGCGACTCGGGTGTGTCGTTCATCTTGTGGAGCGAAACTCGGGCATGGGAATACCGTCTCCGAGCCGCGCGCGATGCGCCGGCTCAGAGTCTGATCACTCAGTACTATCGAGTCATGCCTATTTCAGCGTATCGCCCGGCACCGGCCCGCTCTCGACCGGTGGTGCCTCCTTCTCGATCTCACTGCGCGCCTGTTCCCAGTATTGCTCGGGCGTGCCCTTCGGCTCGGCCGCCTGCTCCCAAAGATAGTAGGCGCGCATGCGGATCATCTCGTCGATGCTCGGTTCCTGGTCCATTTGTTCACCCCGGCCTGGCTGTTTGGGTGCGCGCGCCTGCCGTGACGAAGATCGGAGACGCGTGCGTGTCGTCACCCACAGAGGGAGCAAACGTTGTACCTGGGTTGCGGCCCGCTACTGCAACGGAACAGGCATCGCTCACTAGCCTGGCGAAACGTCGCCTTCGTCGGAAGTCAGTTGCTCTTCGAGCCGATCGAACACGCGCTGCGTTGCGCGGCTCGGCGCTTCGAGCGCGAACAGCAGCAGCGAGCGGCCGGTCACCTGAAAGGCATCGCCCGCGCTGAATTGCGGCAGCTCGGCGCGAACCGGCATGTTGGTGTCGACGAGGCAGGTCCAGAGCCCACCCTCGGGAATGTCAGGCAGCGTGAAGTTGACGACATCGTGATACGCGTTCAGCACCAGCAGCAACGTCGCGTCGGACGCGAGACGGCGAATGCCGCTCGCCTGCGCGCGGCCGTCGATCACGAGGCCGAAGCAGCGCATCGCCGGATCGGCCCACTGCTCGTCGGTGATGTCGGTGCCGTCCGGCGATAGCCAGCGCGTGTCGGTCACGTCGAGCGTGTCGTTGTGTTCGCCGGTCAGAAAACGGCCGCGCCGCAGCACCGGCAAGCGGTGGCGCAGCGTAGTCAGATTGCGCACGAACTCGCTCAGCGCGCGGCCGTCGTCGTCGATCGCATCCCAATCGACCCAGCTGATCTCGTTGTCCTGGCAATACGCGTTGTTGTTGCCCTGCTGCGTGCGGCCGAATTCGTCGCCGGCGAGGATCATCGGCGTGCCTTGCGACAGCAGCAGCGTCGCCAGCAGATTGCGCTTCTGGCGCTCGCGTTGCTGGCGGATGTCGGCGTCATCGGTCGGTCCTTCGACACCCATGTTCCACGACCTGTTGTCCGAGTGACCGTCGCGGTTGTCCTCGCCGTTTGCGTCGTTGTGCTTGTCGTTGTACGAGACCAGATCGTTCAGCGTGAAGCCGTCGTGCGCGGCGATGAAGTTCACGCTCGCCCACGGCCGCCGGCCGCGATGGTTGAACTTGTCGCCCGACGCGGTGACGCGCGTCGCGAGATCGGCGGCCGTGCCTTCGTCGCCCTTCCAGTAAGCGCGCGCGGTGTCGCGAAAGCGATCGTTCCATTCGGCCCAGCCCGGCGGAAACCCGCCCACCTGATAGCCGCCGGGGCCGCAATCCCACGGCTCGGCGATCAGCCGGATGCTGGAGAGCACCGGGTCCTGGCGGCAGCTGTCGAGAAAGCCGCCGCCCTCGTCGAAGCCGTGATCTTCGCGGCCGAGGATCGTTGCGAGATCGAAGCGGAAGCCGTCCACTTTCATCTCGGTGACCCAGTAGCGCAGGCTGTCGGTCACCATCTGCAGCACACGCGGATGTGACAGGTTCAGCGTATTGCCGGTGCCGGTGTCGTTGATGTAGTAGCGCGGCTCGTCGGGCATCAGCCGGTAGTACGACGCGTTGTCGATGCCTTTGAACGAGATCGTCGGCCCGCGTTCGTTGCCTTCGGCGGTGTGGTTGTACACGACGTCGAGTATCACTTCGAGGTCGGCCTGATGAAAGCGGTCGACCATCTCCTTGAACTCGCCGACCGATTCGGTCGACGACGCGAAGAAACGCGGATCGGCCGCGAAAAAGCCGATCGTGTTGTAGCCCCAGTAGTTCGTCAGGCCCTTGTCGAGCAGATGGCTGTCGTTGACGAAGGTCTGGATCGGCATCAGTTCGACCGAGGTCACGCCAAGGCTGCGGATGTGGTCGAGCACCGGCTGCTGCGCCAGACCCGCGAAGGTACCGCGCAAACGCTCGGGCACCTGCGGATGACGTTTCGTGTAGCCGCGCACGTGTGTCTCGTAGAGAATCACGCGTTCCCACGGCAGCGCGTTGCGCTCCGGATGGCTCCACGAAAAATTCGCATCGACTACCTTGCACTTCGGCACGAAAGACGCACTGTCGCGTTCATCGAATGACAGGTCGGCCTCTTCCGAATCGAGCGTATAGCCGAAAATTTCCGGCGCCCATATCAGCTCGCCGATGTGCGCCTTCGCATACGGATCGAGCAGCAGCTTGTTCGGATTGAAGCGATGCCCGTTCTCGGGTTCGTAAGGTCCATGCACGCGGTATCCATACACGGCACCCGGTTTCAGATTCGGTACGAACACATGCCATACCTCGTCGGTGTATTCGGGTAACTCGATCCGTTCAAGTTCGTGCTCGCCGGTTTCATCGAACAGACACAGTTCGACTTTAGTCGCGTGCGCGGAGAACAGCGCGAAGTTGACGCCGCTGCCGTTCCATGTCGCGCCGAGCGGAAACGGCGTGCCTTCGGAAATGCGCGTCGAATAGCTGGCTGGGGATGACATAAGCGTTCTCTGTGGACGCAAAGGTGTGGGTAGTTCCGGGTCGTGAGGTGCTTTTTTCAACTGGCTTTTCACGTCTTCTTGCAGCGTGCAGCGCGTGATCCAGTGTACGCGCAACGCAGCAAGCGGGCTTGATGAGCAACTTACGGGCCCGGCCGGGTGCGCCTTCAGATTAACGCCGCGGCACGCGATTTGCAGCACAGTGGCTAACGCACGCACGCGTTGCGCGCCGCCGCAAGCCACGACAGCAAACAGGGAGAACCCAAATGATGCGCAACCTACAGATCAAACCGCTGGCCGCTTCCGCATCGCTTCTCGCCGCCATCACGCTGAGTTCCGCCATTGCCACGTGCGGCAGCGCGTTCGCGCAGGGCGCGCCCTAGGCGATCACCGAAAAACGCACGGACGTCGTGCAGCTCGCGAGCGGCTATCGCGCGTCGAAGTTGTCGGGGGCGGACGTGTATAACCGCAACAAGGACGACATCGGCACGCTCGACGATCTGATCGTCTCGCCGGGCACCGAGCGCACCACGTACGCGATCCTGTCGGTCGGCGGTTTTCTCGGTATGGGCAAGCATCTCGTCGCGGTGCCGTTCAACGATCTGCAGATCGACAACCGGCGCATCGTGCTGCCCGAGGCGACGAAGAAATCGCTCGAGGCGCTGCCGGAGTTCAAATACGCGAATTGAGCGGCGCAGGCAGAGGCGTTCAGCCCAGCAGTTTGTCCGGCGTGATCGGCAAATCGCGGATGCGTTTGCCGGTCGCATGCCAGATCGCGTTGCACACGGCTGCCGCTACGCCCACCACGCCGATTTCGCCGACGCCTTTGACGCCGAGCGGATTGACGATGTCGTCAAGCTCGTCGACGAACAGCACGTCGATCGCATGAATGTCGGCGTTCACGGGCAGGTGATATTCGGCCAGGTTGTGGTTCATCTGCCGCCCGAGCGCGTGATCGAACAGGCCGTGCTCGTGCAGCGCCATGCTGATGCCCCACACCACGCCGCCCGCGACCTGATTGCCCGCGGTCTTCGGATTGACGATGCGCCCCGCCGCGACCGCGCTGACCACGCGCGTCACGCGCACGGTGCCGAGCGCTTCGTCGACGCGCACCTCGGCAAACACCGCCGAATGCGTGCCCATCGAATACGCCTGCTGCTTTTCGTGCGGCTTCACGCTCGCCTGCTCTTCGAGTTCGTCGAGACCGGCGCGCTCGAACAGCGTCGCGATCTCGATCGAGTCGTCCGCGTGCGGGCCGCAGACGAGCCGGTCGCGCTCGCGCCGCACGTCTTCGCGCGCGACCGACGCAAAGCGCGCGCCGCCATGTTCGCGCGCCAGTTCGACCAGACGATTGTGCAGGCGCGTGCAGGCGGCATCGACCGCGCTGCCCACCGACGATACCGTCCACGACCCGCCCTCGATCGGCGCCTTCGGCAGCCGCGTATCGCCGAGTTCGAAGCAGATGTCGCCGAGCGGCATGCCGAGCGCGTCGGCGGCGATCTGCGTCATCGCGGTGTAGGTGCCGGTGCCGATGTCGGCGGTCGAGCTCGACACCTCGACGCGGCCATCGCGCGTCAACACCGCGCGTGCGGCCGCTTCGTTCTGCATCGCGTCCCACACGCCGGTCGCCATGCCCCAGCCGATCAACTCGTTGCCTTCGCGGCGTGCGCGGGCTTCGAGCGGCCGCCCGGCCCAGCCGAAGCGGGCCGCGCCCTCGCGATAGCAGTCGCGCAGCGCCTTGCTCGAATACGGCAGGTTCCTGTTCGCGTCGCGCTCCGCATAGTTGACGAGCCGCAATTCGAGCGGGTCCATCCGCAACGCCTGGGCGAGTTCGTCCATCGCGACTTCGAGCGCAAACAGCCCTTGTGTCGCGCCGGGCGCGCGCATGTCGGCTGGTGTCGGCACGTCGAGCTTCGCCACCTTGTAGCCCATCGACACGTTCTCACATCGATATAGCTGCCCCGCCCAGTTGACCACCGCGTCGCAGAAATCCTCGTAGCGCGAGGTTTCCGACACCGCCTCGTGGATTACCGCCTGCAGGCGGCCATCCGCCGACGCGCCGAGCGCGACGCGCTGCACCGTTTGCGGACGATGCGCGAACGTGAACATCTGCTGCCGGGTCAGCGTGACGCGCACCGGTTTGCCGAGTTCACGCGCGGCCATTACCGCGAGCGCCAGATGATATTGCGGCCGCAAGCCGGAGCCGAACGCGCCGCCGACGAACGGCGACACCACCTGCACCTGGTCGTCTTGCAGACCGAACACGCGTGTCAGATAGCCTTTCGTATTGACGACGCCCTGAGTCTTCTCATAGACGGTCAAGCGTCCTTGCGCGTCCGGCACTACGGTGCAGCCGTGCATTTCCATCGGATTGTGATATTCCACGGGCGTCGTGTAGAACGCGTCCACCCGCACCTTCGCATCGGCCAGCGCCTTGCGTGGGTCGCCGCGCGCGGGTGGCGGCGGATCGAAGCCGCCCTTGTCGGTCGACGGCGGCACGGCGCTCATCAACGCGGCTTCGAGATCGGTCTGATGTGAAGTCGCCTCGTAGCGCACCCGCACCAGCGACGCCGCGTAGCGCGCGAGTTCGAGCGAACGCGCGACCACCAGCGCGACCGGCTGCCCGCTGTACCACACGCGCTCGTCCCACAGCGGCCTCAACGGCGTGCCGCCGGGCGCGATCATGTCCTTGAACGCGTCGACGTCCGACGGCAACGCCGGGCGCTTGCGATGCGTGAGCACGAGCAGCACGCCGGGCAACGCCTCGGCGGCCGACGTATCGATCGATACGATGTTGCCGCTGGCGATCGTGCTCGACACGACGACGCCATACACGAGCCCCTCGGCGAAGAATTCGGCCGCATATTGCGCGGCGCCCGTCACTTTGGCGGGCCCATCGACGCGCGAATGCGGCGCGCCGGTCGCAGGCTTGATGCTGCCGGTCGATGGCAAGGTTTGGGCACGGTTCATCGCGCGGCCTCCTCGAACGAGTGTTGCGTGGCCTCGGCGAAGGCGCGCACGATCACGCGCGCCGCGAGTTCGATCTTGAACGCGTTGTCGCGCCGACCGTGCGCATCGCGCAGCAGCGCCGCCGCAAAATCGCGCACGCTTCGCGCGTTCAGCGTCTCGCCGCGCAGTGCGGCTTCGGCGGCGGGATCGCGCCACGGCTTATGCGCGACGCCCCCGAGCGCGCAACGCGCGTCGACGATTCGAGAATCGTCGTCCAGTTCGACACCGACCGCGGCCGACACCAGCGCGAACGCATACGACGCGCGGTCGCGCACTTTCACATACGCGTGATGCGCGGCAAAGCCTTGCGGCGGCAGTTCGATCGCGCTCACGAGTTCGTCGTCGCGCAGATTGGTATCGATATGCGGCGTGTCGCCGGGCAGCCGGTGAAACTCCGCGAACGGCAGCGTGCGTGCGCCGTCGCTGCCGATCAGATGCACGGTGGCGCCGAGCGCCGCCAACGCGACGCACATATCAGACGGATGCACGGCGATGCAGTGCTCGCTTGCACCGAGGATCGCGTGAATGCGGTTCACGCCGTGCAGCGCCGGACAGCCGCTGCCGGGTTCGCGCTTGTTGCAAGGCGTGCCCACGTCATAGAAGTAGTAGCAGCGCGTGCGTTGCAGCAGATTGCCGCCGACCGTGGCGACGTTGCGAATCTGCGGCGACGCGCCCGCGAGGATCGCTTTCGCGAGCAGCGGATAGCGTGTCGCGACGGTATCGTCATACGCGAGCGCGCTGTTGGTGACGAGCGCACCGATCTTCAGGCCACCTTGCTCCGACGCCTCGATCTGCCTGAGCGGCAAACGGTTGATGTCGACCAGCAAAGCGGGCCGCGCAACATCTTCGCGCAACAGGTCGACCAGATTCGTGCCGCCCGCGATGAACGCCGCGCGCTTGTCCGACCGATGCCGTTCGAGCGCGTCCTGCACCGCATCGGCGCGCATGTACGAGAAGCGGTTCATGGCCGCGCTCCGGGTTGATTCGCGAGCGGGACGGCTTGCGTGTCATCCGCGTCGGCCAGATGCGCCGCATCGAGAATCGCCGCGACGATGTTCGTGTACGCGCCGCAGCGGCACAGATTGCCGCTCATCTGCTCGCGCACGTCGGCGGCGCAGCGCACGTGCCCTTCTTCGAGCATCGCGTGCGCCGAGCAGATTTGGCCCGGCGTACAGTAGCCGCACTGAAACGCGTCGTGATCGATGAACGCCTGCTGCAGCGGATGCAGCGTGTCGCCGCTCGCGAGACCTTCGATCGTCGTGATCGATGCGCCGTCGTACACGACCGCGAGCGCGAGGCAGGTATTGATCCGCTGACCATTGACGATCGCCGTGCATGCGCCGCATTGGCCATGATCGCAGCCCTTCTTGGTGCCGCTCAGACGCGCGTGCTCGCGCAACAGATCGAGCAGCGAGGTCCACGCCTCGACGTCGAAGCACCGCGTCTCGCCGTTGATCTCGAACGTCAATGCATGCGACACGGGCGCGTCGGCCCGCGCGGCTTCAGCTTCGGGAGTAGCCATCGGATTTTCTCCTCACAAAGGGTCGCGTAACGCGACGCGAAGAAACTCAACGCAGCTCAACGCAACGCACGCCGACGCGCTCGACGGATCGCTTATTGCCCCGCCCCACTCCCCGCGCGCGGAGGCGTCGCGCCTTTGAAGCGCTTGTTAGTGGTTTTGCCATTCCCGCTGCCGGCGACACCATTGGTGGCGCCCCCCGACTCACCGACATTGCCGTTCGCATCGTTCGCGCTGCTCGTATCCGGCGTGCGCGATTCTTCCAGGCCGGCGCCGGGTTGCGCGCCGGGCTTGCTCTTTTGCATCGACGGATTGGAGCCGGTCTGCGCGAAGCTCGCCTGCGCAAAGCCTAGCGCGAGGCAGCCCGAAACGAGCGCGGCGCCCAGTTTGACGGATAGATCGATCTTCATGACACTCTCCCTGATGACGTTAACAAAACCCACTGCGCGAACCTCGTACGCGATCGCTGGCGGCCACGCCGCCTTCAGTTCGACGAGCTAAATGATCGGCGCGCCGCCCGTCACGGCAATCGTCGCGCCCGAAATGTAGCTCGCCTGATCCGACGCGAGCATCACATACGCGGCCGCGAGCTCCGCGGGTTGGCCGGGGCGCTTCATCGGCACCTGCTTGCCGAACTGCTCGACCTTGTCGGGCGGCATCGTCGATGGAATCAGCGGGGTCCAGATAGGTCCCGGCGCCACGCAGTTCGCGCGAATACCTTTTTCCGCGAGCAATTGCGCGAGGCCGCCTGTGAAGTTCTGGATCGCTCCCTTGGTGGTCGCGTACGCGATCAGGCCTGGATTCGGATGATCGGCATTGATCGACGACGTATTGACGATCGCGCCGCCCGGCTTCATGTGGCGCACCGCCGCGCGTGTGATCCTGAACATCGCGCCGATGTTGGTATCGAAGGTCTTGTCCCATTCTTCGTCGCTGATCGCGTCGAGCGACGGATAGCTCATCTGATACGCGGCGTTGTTGACTACCACGTCGAGCCGGCCGAATGCCTCGATCGCCTTGTCGACGATCGCTTCGCAATGCTGGGGATCGCGGATATCGCCGCCGACCAGCACCGCCTTGCGGCCCGCGTCCTCGACCCAGCGTGCGGTCTCGCGCGCATCGTCGTGTTCGTCGAGATAGGCGATCAGCACATCGGCGCCTTCGCGCGCGAACGCGATCGCCACCGCGCGGCCAATGCCGCTGTCGCCGCCCGTCACGATCGCCGCCTTCCCCGCGAGACGCCCCGATCCTTGATAGGTTTTCTCGCCGTGATCCGGTTGCGGTTTCATGTCGGCGGTGCGGCCGGGCGTCTGATTCTGCTGCTGTTTCGGAAACGGCGGTGCCGGACGTTGTGTGTCGCTCATGACGGATCCCCTGTTGCGAATGATCATGGGCGGCGCGCACGAACGCGCCGCGTCATTCGGTCCTTCAGCAACGAGTGGGCCTGCGTGCGCGAGCGCGGCGAACTGCGACGCACAGAACCGAGGCGGACAGATGTCAGGTAGATGACAAAACAGAATTCGCACAGCGCCGAGTGCGATTTTCTGGCGACGACCGTGCAGAAATGACTGCACTGTCAGTCAGTTTTCGCTAACAGCGTGATTCAGATGATCGCGGGGTAGCGTCCACCTTTGGTCATGACGGCCCCGCCGCGTGCAACGCCGCCGCCGATTCGAGCACGCGCAACAGACGCTCGGGCGTCAACGGTTTCGCGCAATGCGCATCGAAGCCGGCGGCCTTCGCGAGCGCGCGATCTTCACGCGACGCAAACGCGGTACACGCAACCAGCAACATGTGGGAAGTCTGCGGATGAGCGCGCAGACGGCGCGCGAGTTCGAGCCCGTCGAGTCCCGGCATCTTGATGTCCAGCACCACCGCGAACGGCTGCCATTCGCGCGCGGTCTCGCATACGGCAAACGGATCGTCGAGCGCACGGCATTCGAAGCCATCGGCCATCAGGAGCATTTGCAGCGCCTCGGCTGCTTCCCGGTAATCGTCGACCACCAGCACGCGACGATGCGCCGCCATCGCGTAGCGAATCGGCCGCCACACGAGCACGTCGTCGCTGCTGTCCACGCTGTCGTTGAACACAGTCATTATTTGTCGCCCTTTTTCCATTCGCCCTAAAGGGCATCTCGCGCCACGCGCGCAAGATTCGATCCCATTGCGTCGGCCAGACTACGGCCCGTTTTCGCGATTCCCGCTTCGTCCGCGCAATGCCGCGGCCAACGCGCTTCGTCGCGCATTCCAGCGTTGCAACGAGCTGGAATGCGCGGGCTCAGCGTGCCCATTGAACGCGGCGTTTGAATGACGGCGCTTGCGATGCGCGCTTTGCGCAACATCGGTTGGCGCTCTGTCTTCGTGCAGCCGCCTCGCTCAGGGGCGTCGCACGGTATTGGTATTTCGACGGATTGAGGGGATGACGCAATGCATGCCGCTAGCGCTCTTGATGGCGCGGATCGATCACGCGGTCATACCCAAAGGATAAGCGACGAAGCCCGATAAAAAATGCGCGACATGTTAGGGGTTTGTGCTCTGCGGGTTATCCCGCACGATCATCGATGAAGCCCTTCAGCATCGCGAGCGTATCGGCGTCGTCGATATGTTTGTCCGTACGCCAGCGCAGCATGCGCGGAAAGCGCACGGCCACGCCAGACTTGTGGCGCGAGCTGGCCTGTATTCCTTCGAAACCGATCTCGAACACGAGGGTCGGCGTCACGCTGCGCACGGGGCCAAATTTATCGACGGTGGTCTTGCGCACGATCGCATCGACCCGACGCATCTCTTCGTCGGTGAGCCCTGAATAGGCCTTCGCGAACGGCACCAGCGTGCGCACGCCGTCGGCTTCGTCCCACACGGCGAACGTGTAGTCGGTGTAAAGACTCGCGCGACGGCCATGACCGCGCTGCGCGTATACAAGTACGGCATCTACCGCATACGGCTCGATCTTCCATTTCCACCACGTACCCGATGCCTTGGTGCGGCCCACGCCATACATCGACCCGCGCTCCTTCAGCATCAATCCTTCGACGCCGCGCGCACGGCTCTGGTCGCGCAATGCCGCGAGCGCGCTCCAGTCCGCACCAGGGACGAGCGGCGATACGCGCAGCAGACCACCCGCGAGCGTGCTATCGACGGAGGTGGCCAGCGCATCGAGCTGTTCGCGCCGTTCAGCGAGCGGGCTCATGCGCAGGTCCTGTCCGTTCGCTTCGAGCAGGTCGTACGCGAGCAGCGCGGCCGGCGAATCCGCGAGTATCTTGCGCGTCAGCGTCTTGCGCGCGATGCGCGGTTGCAGCCGCGCGAACGGCAACGGCGCGGCCGCGCCGGGCTCCCACGCGAGAATCTCGCCATCGATCACGTAGCCCTCGGGTAAGGACTCGCCCAATGCCGCGACTTCGGGGAATCGATCGGTAATCAGATCCTCGCCGCGCGACCACAACCATACGCGGCCGCCGCGTTTGACGAGTTGCGCGCGAATGCCGTCCCACTTCCATTCGATCAGCCAGTGCGACGGATCGCCAAGTGTCGCCGGATCGCTCTGCAATGGATGGGCGAGAAAGAACGGATACGGCAGGCCGAGGTCGCTGTCGTATTCGAGCGCGTGCGCTTGCGTATCGTCGTCGGCCTGCGGCGCGATCAGACGCAGATAACGAGCCGCGTCGGGCTTCTGTCGCGAATCGGTCCAGCCGACCATCCGTTGCGCGATCCGCTTGTGATCGACGCCGGCCACTTCCGCCAGCGCGCGCACCACCAGTTGCCGCGCGACGCCGACCCGAAAGCCGCCGCCGATCAGCTTGGTCAGCAGGAAACGGCCGCCCCAGTCCAGTTCGTCCCAGTAACTGAGCAGACGTGTGCGCAATTCGTCGGGCGGCAGGCCGCGCAATGGCAGCATGCGCTGCTCGATCCATTGCGTGAGGCCAAGCTCCGAGCTGCGCTGCGCGGGCGGCAGGATATGCGCGATGGTCTCGGCCAGATCGCCCACCGCGTGATACGACTCCGCGAATAGCCACTCGGGCAAGCCGGCGCGCTCGCGCGCGAGTTCGGTCAGCAATCGCGTCGGCACCAGTTGCCGCGGCTTGCCGCCCGCGAGGAAGTACGACGCCCATGCGGCGTCCGCGGGCTCGGCCACCGAGAAATAACTGGTCAGTGCCGCGAGCTTGTCGTGCGTCGACGTGGTGGCATCGAGCGCGGTGTAGAGGGCCGCGAAGCGTTTCATACGATGCCCGTCACGATTGGCTCGTCGCCGGCGCTTCGTCGGCGCCCGCCGCATCGGCCTCGACGGTATCGTCGCCGTATTGCGTGTCGAATGCGCTGGCCTGCAGGCCCTGTTCGTTGAGCCAGCGCACCATAGGTTCGATCGAGCCATGCGTGACGATCACGCGCGTGGCGCCGCTCTCGCGTATGGCCGTTTGCAAACCCGGCCAGTCCGCGTGATCGGACAGCACGAAGCCGCGATCGACGCCGCGCCGGCGACGCGTGCCGCGCAGGCGCATCCAGCCCGACGCGAACGCATCGCTGTAATCGCCGAAGCGCTTCAGCCACGCGCTGTTTTGCGCGGACGGCGGCGCGACGATCAGCGCCTGTTTGAATAGCGCCTTCTGTTTCGCGGCTATTTCGCTGACGAGACCGAGCGGCGGCAGACGCACGCCCGCGTCGCGATACGCGCGATTGAGCGGCTCGACCGCGCCATGGCAGAAGATCGGCCCGATCGCCGCATCGACGCTCGCGAGCACGCGTTGCGCCTTGCCGAACGAATAGCAGAACAGCACCGACGCGCGGCCTTCGGAGGCGTTGCGACGCCACCATGAATCGATCGAATCGAACACGGTTTGCGGCGCGTCCCAGCGATAGATCGGCAGACCGAACGTCGATTCGGTGATGAAAGTATCGCAGCGCACCGGTTCGAACGCGGCGCAGGTCGGATCGGCTTCGAGCTTGTAGTCGCCCGATGCGACCCACACACGGCCCGCGTGTTCGATGCGCACCTGTGCCGAGCCGAGCACGTGCCCGGCCGGATGCAGCGACACGCGCGCCGCGCCGATCGTCAACGGCTCGCCATAGTCGAGCGTGTGCAGCGCGATGCCGGGCAGGCGCGATAGCAGCACGGTCGCGCCCGCGCGCGTGGCCAGATAGCGCTGATGACCGGAGCGCGCATGATCGGAATGCGCGTGCGTGATCACCGCGCGTTCGACCGGCCGCCACGGATCGATGTAAAAATCGCCAGCCGGGCAATACAGTCCCTCCGGTCGCGCGACCACCAGATCGTCGGCTTGCGGCGCGGTGTTGGTCTGACGCAGCGGCTGATCCATTGGCTGTCCTCGGGAATGGAATGCGATCTTCCGAACGCGGCCACGCAAACTATATGCCGCGCCATTGATGGCCCCGTTTCTGCTTACGGTATATAAAGCACACAGGCGTGTCGAGAGCGGCTGCCATCCGGCAGTGCCCGGCGCGCACCGCGAGGTCCCATGCCGATCCTGCTCGACCAGCAAGCGCTGCATATCGCCAGACATCCCTGGCGCTTCCTGCTGCAAACGCTGAAGGCGTTTCGCGCGAACCAGGGGCTGCTGC
This sequence comes from Paraburkholderia podalyriae, assembly GCF_014397785.1. Lineage (GTDB taxonomy): Bacteria > Pseudomonadota > Gammaproteobacteria > Burkholderiales > Burkholderiaceae > Paraburkholderia > Paraburkholderia podalyriae. The sequence continues at coordinate 246,173 of NZ_VZQQ01000007.1, read as the reverse complement.
TAGCGGGCGCGGTTGCGTACTACGCGTTGCTGTCTATCGTGCCGCTGCTGATCCTGATCGTCATCGTGTTGTCGCGCGTGGTGCCGCAGCAGCTGGTGCTCGACGCGCTTGCGCATCTGCTGCGCTGGCTCGTGCCCGGACAATCGGCCGCGCTCGTGCGTGAGCTGTCGAACTTCCTGCTGCATCGCGCGGTGATCGGCTGGGTGCTGCTGCTGACGATGATCTTCTTCAGCTCGCTCGCGTTCACCGTGCTCGAAAACGCGATGTCGCTGATCTTCGTGCATCGGGTCGTCGTGAAGCGGCGCCACTTCCTGATCTCGGCGCTGCTGCCGTACTGCTACATCCTGTTTCTTGGCGTGGGACTGCTGATCGTCACGTTCGTGTCGAGCGCGCTCGACACGATCGGCGCAGAAGGACTCAGACTGTTTAGTCTCCACGTGTCGTTGCAGGGCTTCTCGCGAGTGATGCTGTATCTGTTCGGGCTCGCCGGCGAAATCTTCGTGCTGACCTCGGTGTATCTGGTGATGCCGGTGGGACGTCCGTCGCTCAAACACGCGCTGATCGGTGGCGTGGTGGCCGGCGTGCTGTGGGAGATCACGCGGCACGTGCTGGTCTGGTATTTCGCCACGCTGTCGCAGGTCAGCGTCGTCTATGGCTCGCTGACGATGGCGATCGTGATCCTGCTCAGCTTCGAATGGCTCGCGACACTGCTGCTGTTCGGCGCGCAGGTGATATCGCAATACGAGCGCTTCGGGCACGAACCGCTCGACGCGCCGCAGCCGAGGATCAAGACCGGGTAGCAAGCCACTCAAAAGGAACGACCCTTGCTCGCCGATACCGACGACGGCCGCCCGTTTCGCAGGGCGGCATCGACTGGCTATCGAGGAGCGAGGATCATGGCTGAAACCGTCGGCGATTTCATCATCGGGCGGCTGCACGCATGGGGTGTGCGGCGAATCTACGGCTATCCGGGGGACGGCATCAACGGCGTGTTCGGCGCGTTGAACCGCGCACAAGCCGAAGCGAGAAAACGCGATAAAGGCACGGATCAGCCGGGCCCGATCGAATTCATCCAGGTCCGTCACGAAGAAATGGCCGCGTTCATGGCCTCCGCGCATGCGAAGTTCACCGGCGAGTTGGGCGTATGCATCGCCACCTCGGGGCCCGGCGCTTCGCATCTGCTGACGGGCCTCTACGACGCGCGCATGGATCACATGCCGGTGCTGGCGATTAGCGGTCAGCAGGCGCGCGCGGCAATCGGCGGGCACTATCAGCAGGAGCTCGATCTGCCGGCGATGTTCAAGGACGTCGCCGGCTCGTTCGTCGGATTTGCGACGATGCCCGCGCAGGTGCGTCATCTGGTCGATCGCGCGGTGCGTATCGCGCTCGCCGAGCGCGCGGTCACCGCGCTGATACTGCCGAACGACCTGCAGGACATTCCGTACGAGCCGCCGGGGCGCAAGCACGGCACCCTGCATTCGGGCATCGGTTACGCGCGCCCGCGCGTGGTGCCGAGCGACGCGCAGTTGCGCCAGGCCGCCGACGTGCTGAACGCGGGCCGCAAGGTCGCGATCCTGGTCGGCGCGGGCGCGCTGAACGCGACCGACGAAGTCATCGCCGTCGCCGAGAAACTTGGCGCCGGCGTCGCGAAGGCGTTGCTTGGGAAGGCCGCGCTGCCCGACGATCTGCCGTGGGTGACCGGCTCGATCGGCCTGCTCGGCACGAAACCGAGCTACGACATGATGACCCATTGCGACACCTTGCTGATGATCGGCTCGGGCTTCCCGTACTCGGAGTTTCTGCCGAAGGAAGGCGACGCGCGCGGCGTGCAGATCGACATCAAGGCCGACATGCTGAGCCTGCGTTATCCGATGGAAGTGAACCTCGTCGGCGATAGCGCCGAGACGCTGCGCGCGCTGCTGCCGCTGCTCGATGACAAGAAGGATCGTCTGTGGCGCGAGCGCATCGAAGGCTGGGTCGCCGACTGGTGGAAGACGCTCGAGAAGCGCGCGCACGAACCCGCGAAGGACGGTCTCAATCCGCAGCTGTCGGTATGGGAGCTGTCGAAGCGCATTCCATCGAACGCGATCGTCACCAGCGATTCGGGCTCGGTCGCGAACTGGTACGCGCGCGATCTGCAGGTGCAGCGCGGCATGATGTGCTCGCTGTCGGGCGGGCTCGCATCGATGGGCGCGGCCGTGCCGTATGCGATCGCCGCGAAGTTCGCGCATCCCGAGCGGCCCGTGATCGCGCTCGTCGGCGACGGCGCGATGCAGATGAACAACATGGCCGAGCTGATCACGGTCGCGAAGTACTGGCAAGGCTGGAGCGATCCGCGCTGGATCTGCATGGTGCTCAACAACGGCGACCTGAATCAGGTGACGTGGGAGCAGCGTGTGATGGAAGGCGATCCGAAGTTCGAGGCCTCGCAGAACATTCCGTCCGTGCCGTATCACCGCTTCGCGGAGCTGATCGGTCTGAAGGGCATCTATGTCGACAATCCCGATCAGATGGCCACCGCCTGGGACGACGCGCTCGCGTCGAATCGCCCGGTCGTGATCGAGGTGAAGGCCGATCCGAACGTGCCGCCGCTGCCGCCGCACGTCACGCTCGCGCAGGCAAAGGCGTTCACCGAAACCTTGCTCAAGGGCGATCCCGATGAGGGCAACGTGGTCGTCGAAACGGCGAAGCAGGTGCTCGGTGCCGTGCTGCCGGGGCATCGGGACAAATGACGCGGTAGCGGTTCGACGAGGCGCGGCGGGCCGGCCGCTCGAAGCGCGCGCAGCGGGTCGCGCGCTGCGACGCGGCGAGGACAACGCGCCAGACGGCATCGACGCAAAAGCCTGATAGCCCCGCATCTGCTCCGCGCGGATTTCTGCAATTCTTGCAAAGCGACGGTAAAGCGTGCCAGGGGCCTGTCACGCCGACACGCGCGCCACAGCGCTGCTGGGCCATGCGTCGGACCGACAACCAAGCGGCCCCGGGTGCGGCTCGCCGCCTGCGCGGGAATGGCTTCTGCTACCGCCGAGCGCAGATTCCACTATTCAGCGGATTGCCTCCGCTCGCGCCCGCCCATGCGCAGAACCGCTTCCTTCGCCACCTCGTTGTGCGCGGCCTGCCTGATGTCCGCTTGTGTGCATATCGGCCCCTCGCGTCTGAAGGCCGATCAGGTCGACTATGCGCGCGCGCTCGGCGACGCGAAGAAGCGTGCGATCCTCGCCGCCGTGATCGGTCTGCGCTACGGCGATGCGCCGGCCTTCCTGAGCGTCAGCAGCATCATCGCCGCCTACACGTTCGACACCACCGGCGGCGCGACAGTCAACGCCGGCTCGGGCAGCATGCCGAACTACGCGCAGGCGACTGGCAGCGTGTCGTACTCGAATCGGCCGACCTTCACTTTCACGCCAACCACTGGCGAAGCGTTCGCCTCCGCGTACATCCGGCCGCTCGCGCCGGCGCTCGTGCTGCCGCTCGCCGAGGGCGGCGTGCCGATCGATCTGCTGTTGCGCATCACCGCGCAATCGATCGGCGGTCTGCAGAACGGCAATGTACTCGGCGGCGACAACAGCGCGGGCGCGCCGGGCTTCTTCGAATTGCTGCAGGCGTTGCGTCGTCTGCAAATGGCCGGCCGGCGAACTGAACGTCGAGACGCGTCAACTCGAGACGAAGGCCGATCTGAAAGGCGGCCAGACCCCCGCATTGGCGGTGTTCCTGTCGATCGGCGCGACGACGAGCGGCGGCTCGCCGGGCACGGCGGCCGATGTCGCGCGCGTGCGCAAGCTGCTGCATCTGTCGGCCAAGACGCGCAGCTATGAAATCGTGTACGGGCCGTCGTCGAGTTCTCAGAACGGCGAGCGCATTCCGATGGTGACGCGCTCGGTGCTCGGCATCCTCAGCGATCTCGGCGCGCAGGTGCAGGTGCCGCGGGAGCGCATCAGCGATGGTTCGACGAAGCCGACCGTCGGGTTGATCGGCGGGGAAACGCGGCCGACGATCATCGTGCACTCGGGCCAGGCCGCGCCGGCCGATGCTTATGTGTCGATCGCGTATGGACCGTCGGTGTATTGGGTCGAGCGCAACGACTTCGATTCGAAATACGCGTTTACGGTCGTGCAGAATCTGATGGCGCTCGCGGAGGCCGATACGAGCAGCAAGGCGCCGGTGGTGACGATTCCGGCGAATTGAGAGGTGAATAAAAGGCCCGGCGCTCGATCGGTCGTCATTCGAAAGAGATCACTAGCGGCACCGGCCAGGTGAAGCTCTTCACGGCACCCTGCTCGGCAGGCATGGGTCGGCCCCAATCCCGTCTCGAACAGATTCATATATATGTACGATCGGACGCTCTGTCCGCAACGGACGCTAACGACCTCGGCAGATCAATGGATACCACGGGTTATCCCCGTTCCGCCGGCGGCGTAAACATGCAATCATATAGATGAATTGAAGGAGACGACGATGGACGTCAATGCCCGATTGCCCCGCTACCAGCGCCTGCGGGACGAAATTGTCGCTCTTATCGCGGCTCGCCATTGGCGCCCCGGTGAGGCGATTCCGACGGAACAGGCGCTCGCCAATAGCTACGGCCTGGCCATCGGGACAGTTCGCAAGGCCGTCGATCTGCTCGTTGCGGAAGGTCTGCTTGAGCGCTTTCAGGGTAGAGGGACGTTCGTGCGCCGCGCGAACTTCGACGGTTCCCTGTTTCGCTTCTTCCGGTTCCAGACGCGGCAAGGCGAACGCCGCATTCCAGAGAGCCGCATCTTGCGCCGCGAGGTGGTCGACGCACCGTCGGCTGTCGCCGCGACCTTGCAGATTTCGAGTAGCGCGCGCGTGATTCAGATGTCGCGCGTGCGACTCATCGACGGCGTGCCGATGCTCGTTGAAGAAATCTGGTTGCCCTACGTACGTTTCGCGGCGTTTGCGCAGATGGACCTGAACGAAGTCGGTGACCTCTTGTACCCGGTGTATGAGGCGCAATGCAACCAGATTGTGGCGTCCGCCACGGAAACCCTGACCGTCGAGGCCGTTGGCCCGCTGCACGCAAGGCTCTTACACATTGCACCGGGCACGCCGGCTGTCGTAATCGAGCGTCTTGCGTACGGCTACGACCGACAGCCGCTCGAATGGCGCCGCTCGCGCGGACCCGCCAGCGAATTCATCTACCAGGCGGAGATCCGCTAGCGATCTGGCGCCATCAAAAATGCGTTGTTCTCAGCATGGGACGACGAGGAGGAGACAGCAATGTTTAAGTGGTTCAGCGAGATTTCGGGCAATGAACGTCGGACATTCTGGGCGTGCTTCGGCGGTTGGGCGCTCGATTCGCTCGACGTGCAGATGTTCAGCCTCGTGATTCCGGCGATCATCGCCGAATGGTCGATCAACCGCACCCAGGCGGGCCTGGTCAGCGGCGTCACGCTGGTTGCGTCGGCGCTTGGCGGTTGGATCGCCGGTATGCTGTCGGACCGGCTCGGACGGGTTAAGACGCTGCAGTGGACGGTCGCGTTCTTCGCCGTGTTTACGTTCCTGTGCGCGTTCGCGCAGAACTATCCGCAGTTTCTCGTGCTGAAGACGCTGCAGGGGTTCGGCTTCGGCGGAGAATGGGCGGCAGGCGCCGTGCTAATGGCCGAGACTATCCGCAACGAGCATCGCGGCAAGGCGATGGGCAGCGTGCAGAGCGCATGGGCGGTCGGCTGGGGCGCGGCGGTGATGCTCTACGCGCTGATGTTCTCGCTGCTGCCCGTAGAAACGGCATGGCGCGTGATGTTCGGGATTGGCCTCGTTCCCGCGCTGCTGATCCTGTACGTTCGACGTGGCGTGCAGGAGCCGACCCCGGCGCGTGACACGCGCGCGCGTCACGACGAGCCGGCATCTGGCGTGATCGTCGGCATCTTCTCGCCGAAGATGCTGCGCATAACGTTGATCGGTGCGCTGCTCGGCGTCGGCGCCCATGGCGGTTATTACGCGCTGATGACCTGGCTGCCGACGTTCCTGAAGAGCGAGCGCCATCTGTCCGTTCTAAGTACCGGCGGCTACCTTGCTGTGGTGATCATCGCCTTTTTCTGCGGCTGCCTCGTGAGTGCGCAACTGTTGGATCGCATCGGACGCCGCAAAACCATTCTCACATTTGCGATCTGCTGCGTAATAACGGTGATCGCCTATCTGTTTCTTCCGCTCGGCAATACCGCGATGCTGTTCTTCGGCTTTCCGCTAGGATTTTTTGCAGCAGGCATTCCGGCGAGCATGGGCGCGCTGTTTAACGAACTGTATCCAAGCGGGATGCGCGGCACGGGTGTCGGGTTTTGCTACAACTTCGGCCGCGTCGTATCCGCGGGATTCCCTGTGCTGGTCGGGCATATGTCCGCGAGTATGTCGCTCGGAACGGCGATCGGCATTGATGCAGCACTGGCCTACGCCATTGTCGTGCTGTCCGTGCTGATGCTGCCGGAGACACGAGGCCGCGTGCTAGGCGAAGCGGCTCTCGATATGGACATCCGCGGTCCACTCTCTCACGCTCAAACGCGTTAACGCGCTGGGCGAGCCGCGCAACACTGTTGATGAAGGAATATGAATGACGGATAAGTCGTGGACCGCCGCGAGTCGCCAGCAGGGCGCGCATCGTCCGGCCCGCATCGCATCGATCGATACGCATGCCCATGTATTCGAGCGCGGGCTGCCGCTCGCCCAGCAGCACCGCTATGCGCCCGACTACGATGCGCCACTGGACACCTACTTCGCACAACTCGACGCGAACCAGGTATCGCGCGGCGTGCTCGTGCAGCCCAGCTTTCTTGGCACCGATTGCGACTATTTGCTCGGTGCGCTGCGTCGCGCCTCTGACAGGCTACGCGGCGTCGCGGTGATCGAGCGCGATTGCGGAACCGATACCCTGACTGAAATGGCTCGAGCAGGCATCGCGGGAATCCGGCTAAACCTTATCGGACGTGCCGATCAGCCGCTCGACAGCTGGGTTAGCGCGCGCACGCTAGCGCATGTTAAAAAACTGGGATGGCACGTCGAAGTGCACGCGGAAGCTGCGAGGCTGCAAAGTATCGTCGAGCCGCTTCTGGAGGCCGAAATGAACGTGGTCGTGGACCATTTCGGCAGGCCCGATTCTGGCCTAGGTGCAGGCGACCCCGGGTTTCGCCGTCTTCTCGAGTTGGCTCACACACAGCGCGTGTGGGTCAAGGTATCGGGCGCATACCGGATTTGGCCGGACGATAACGGGGGTGGCAAGGAGATGCACGAGGCGTTCCGTCTCCTGAAAGCGGCCTTTGGCGTGCATCGCATGATGTGGGGCAGCGACTGGCCACATACGCAGTTCGAGGCACGCGAGCATTTTTCCCGTGCGCTACAACTGTTGTGCGCACTGATTCCGGATGAGGAAGAGCGCAGCGTGGTTCTGGCGGGCACACCAGCCAGCATCTACATGTTCGACGATATTTAGGTGACGATTCAACGATCAGGTAACAACATAACTGCAGCTGTCGCAAACAGCCCTTTCCTCATCAATCTTGCCGCGCGCCGACGCAACAGCCTACAGCTGGAACGTGCATGTCCTTTTTATTTGGCAGACGTGATCGGATGCAAAATGCGCGTCGGTAGAACTCGGTCAAAACCATAAATTCATTCATGACCCATCTAGATATACAACTGTTGCTGACAGCGCTGGTCAGCGTGCTGGTGCTGGTCGCACTCATCGTGTCGCGCATCAAGATGCACCCGCTTCTAGCCCTGCTCGTCGTTTCCATCGGCGTGGGCTTTGCAGCCGGCATGGAGCCGCAAAGCATCGTCAAGCACCTGATCAACGGCGCGGGCAAAACATTGGGCGCGGTGGGGATCGTGATCGCCCTGGGCGCCATGCTGGGCAAGATTCTTGCCGATGCTGGCATCACCGAGCAAATCGCCGAAGCCATTCTGAGTCGCGCCTCGGATCGGCTGATTCCCTGGGCCATGACGCTGGTGGCCTTCGTGGTGGGTATTCCCATGTTTTTCGAAGTGGGTCTGGTGGTCATGTTGCCCTTGATATTCAGCGTGGCGCGCAAGCTGGAAAGCCACGCTCGCTTCAAAGGCTCGGCTTATGTGTACGTCGGCGTCCCCGTGATCTCGGCTCTCGCCGCGATGCATGGCATGGTGCCGCCTCACCCTGGCCCTTTGACAGCCATCGCGACCCTTAAAACCTCGGTGGGCCCCACCATGCTGTACGGTTTTCTGGCGGCCATTCCGGCCATGATTCTGGGCGGCCCGCTCTATGGCGCATTCATCTCGCCGCGCATGAGGACCAAGCCCGACCAGGCCTTGCTGGACCAATTCACCCTCACCGAGAAGACTGGCGGTGGCCAGCGGCCCGGCGTCGGGCTCGGGGTGCTGGCAGCCTTGCTGCCCGCGATCTTGATGCTGGTTCATGCCGTCTCCGAAATGGCGCTGCCGAAGGGCACGCCGGCCCTGCATGTGGCCAGCTTTCTGGGCGATCCCTTGATCGCCATGCTGCTGGGTGTGCTGTTCGCCGCCGTGGCCTTGGTCCTCGCGCGCGGAGGCGATGCCGAAAAGCTTCGCGACGCACTAGGCAAGAGTCTCAAGCCGATTGCCTCCATCATCATGATCATTGCCGGAGGCGGCGCCTTCCAGCAAATGCTGACCAGTGCCAAGGTCGGCGATGCCATCGTGCATCTGACGCAGCAGTTCGCCTTTCCCCCGCTGATTCTTGGCTGGCTGATCGCCATGCTGCTCTCCGTCTCTACCGGCTCGGCCACCGTAGGTATCGTGGGCGCAGCCGGCTTGCTCGCGCCGCTGGCCGGCGCCGATCCCAGCCTGAGCTTGCCTTTGCTGGCCTTGTCCATTGGCTGCGGCTCGCTGTTTTTCAACTATGCCAACCATGCCGGCTTCTGGATGGTCAAGGAATCCTTTGGCATGACCATGGGCGAAGCCACCAAAACGATCTCGGTGGTTCAATCCATCGTGGCCGTGGTGGGCTTGATCATGGTGCTGATTTTCAACGTGGCAATTCCTGTTCATTGAATTGCGATTCATTCAGTGAACGGACCCACCTCTGTCTCGTTGTGGATAGGGGCATGTGTTAATCCCCCGGACGCGGCGCTCCTGGCCGACGAACGACGACTGTACGGATACACGAAAGGGCACCGGCTTACGGTGCCCGACGACTGTTAGCGACCGGCGCTCTGCCCGCCATCGACATGCAGAATTTCCCCCGTGATGAACGGTGCGGAGTCGAGGAATAGAATCGCGTCGGCGATATCGCTCATCTCGCCCATGCGCCCGAGCGGATGGAAGGCGCCCAGCGCTTCGTGGGTTTGCGGCGCGTGCATCGGCGACCTGATGATCCCTGGCGCGACCGCATTCACGCGGATTCCTTTCCCGGCATACTCGATCGCCAGCGACTTCGTGGCGGCGTTCAGACCACCCTTCGTCAGGCGGCCAGTACTGAATACACGCCACTGATCGCGGCGTCGGCGGTGCTGGAGGTGACGCTCACCACGTGGCCGCGCGAATGCTTTTCCATTTCGGTGATGGCGAGTTGCAATCGAGCTTGCGAAACGACGCCCTTCAATCAACCCTTTTTAGCCTGTGCCAGCCATTGGTCGAGACTGACGCGACCAATGCGCGCGTCGCCGAGCGGCACGAGCGACTGTTCCTCTACGCGGCCACCGTAGTACCGCGCGTCGCGATCTGTCACCACCGGGCGTGCGTCGCCTGCCGACTTCAGATAACGCGCGACGATCTCCGCGAAGGGCGCACGGTCTGGGCCGGCGATCTCGACTGTGCCGTTCAGCGCCGCGCCAGGCGCGATCTGCGCGAGGTTCGCCGCGACGTCGTCCGCGGCGATCGGCTGAAACAGCCCGTCGCCGACGCGCACCGTGCCGCCGTCCGTGCTGGAATCAGCAATCGCGCCGATGAACTCCATGAACTGGGTCGCGCGCACGATCGTGTACGGCACGCCCGCCGCCTCGATCACCTGTTCCTGCGCGACCTTGGCAACGAAATAGGCGTTCTCCGGCGTGCGGTCGCATCCGACGATGGATAGCGCGACGTGATGGGGTACCCCTGCGGCCACTTCAGCCTTGCCGAGGTTGCGCGCCGAGGCGCGGAAAAAATCGAGCACCGCCTGCGGCTCCCATGACGGCGCATTCGTCACATCCACTACGACGTCCGCTCCCGCGAGCGCGTCGCTCAGTCCATCGCCCGTCACGGCGTTCACGCCGGTACGCGGCGACGCGGCTAGCGCCTCGTGACCCGCCTCGTTGAGCAGCGCGACGACACGCGACCCGATCAGGCCGGAACCACCCATTACGACGATCTTCATGGCAGATTCTCCAGAGCAACAACAATGAACAATGAACAATGAATGCGCGGGTACGCCTGGCGGGAGTCGTATTGCGTGAAAGTGTTCGCGGCCGTCCCATCGCGTGAGGCTATTGTGGGAGACTCATGCCCTACCGATAAGTGCCAAGAATTGCCGATCCGACTAGTCCATGTCGTTTCCGCTTCCGTTGGCCGCGAGACCGTCATGACCTTGCCGACTCCCACTTTGATCATCGAAATCGATCGGCAGCAGCCGTTGCCGATCTATCTGCAGATCTGCGAGCGTTTCAGGACCGCGATCGCCTCGGGGCATCTGCGTCCCGGCGATCGCGTGCCGGCGCTGCGCGGCCTCGCGATGCAGTTGAGCACGGCGCGCGGCACGGTCGAACTGGCCTACTCGATCCTCGTCGACGAAGGCTACCTGCAGATGCGCGGCGCGGCGGGGACGTTCGTCTCGCCGACGCTGCCGGCATCGGTAATGCGCTCGCCGCGTGGGCAAGGTCCTCAGGACCGGCAAGCTCAACCGGGCGATGAAGGCACGGGCCCGCTGAATTCGCCAGACGCATCGCGCGGTGGTCAACCTGCGCCGCGCCAGTTGGCCATCGCCGTCGCCATGAGCGGCGAGCCGCGACCGCTGCAACCCGGGCTGCCCGCGCTCGACGCGTTCCCGAGCAAGGTATGGGACCGGCTCGTTGCGCAGCGCGCGCGCAGCGGCGGACGCGCGATGCTCGCGTACCCGGACCCGGCCGGCTACCGGCCGCTGCGCGAACATATCGCCACCTATCTCGGGCTGTCGCGCGGCGTGACCTGCGTGCCGGAACAGGTGTTCATTACCGGCGGCTACCGTGCGACGCTCGAGCTCGTGTTGCGCAGTCTCGCGCGCCCGAACGATCGCATGTGGTTCGAGGATCCGGGCTATCTGCTCGCGCGTGGTTTTCTGGTCGAAACCGGCGTGCAGCTCGTGCCGGTGCCAGTGGATGGCGAAGGGATCGACATCGAGCGCGGCACTCGACTGGACCCGGAGGCGCGCTTCGCACTGGTCACGCCGTCGCATCAGAGCCCGCTCGGACACACGCTGTCGCTGGCAAGACGCATCGCGCTGCTGGACTGGGCAGAAAAGGCGTCTGCCTGGATCATCGAGGATGACTACGACAGCGAGTTCCGTTATGCGGGCCGGCCATTGCCCGCTTTGAAAAGCCTTGACCGGCGCGATCGCGTGATCTATTGCGGCACGTTCAGCAAGGTGATGTTTCCCGGTTTGCGGCTCGCGTATGCGGTGGTCCCGGAGCGAGCTGTCGAGCGTGTGGCGCGGGTGGCACACAGCATGAACGCCGGCTCGCCGACGCTACTGCAGGCGGCCGCGGCCGATTTCATCCGGCACGGACATTTTGCCCGGCATCTGAAGCGGATGCGCGCGTTGTACGCAGAGCGGCGCATGCTGATCGTCCATGCGCTGGAGCAGGCGTTCGGGGAGCGGCTGATTGTCGATTTGCCGCCCGGTGGAATTCAGTTCGCGGTGCAATTACCAGAAGGTCCCGATGGCCCGGCCGACGATGTCGCCGTCGCCGCGCGCGCCCGGGAGCTCGGACTCGCGGTGCTGCCCCTTTCGATCTGGTACGCGAACGGCCGCGCGCCGCGCACGCCGCGCGGCCTCGTAATCGGCTTCGCGAACATCGCCGATGCGGGTGAAGCAGGCCGTCTCGCGCGAACGCTGCGCGCGTGTCTGGACGGCTGAGGCGCAGCAAGTGTGCAGTTCCCGCGAGCGTGACTGAAGGACCGCAATCCGGCCCGCACGGATCGGGTTCGCCGTACTGCCTTGCCTCGGTGTGTTCAGGACGCGACTCAGGGGTGCGTCTGAGGGGTAAGGAATTGGCTGAACCGTAGTTCGCCCTGCTGGCGTACCTCGAAGTTCACACCGGCGTCCGTAAGGATGAAAAGCGCCGTCGCGAGGGTGTTTTCTTCGTCAGGGTCGGCCGGGTCGTCGCGATATATCGGCAGGCCCGTGGGAGCCCTGTCCGACAGCACCTGCAGCAGGCTCGCGCCACTCATGTCGCCACCGGCCGCAAGCAGCAGATCGACCCGCGCCTGGCGGTCGCCTGACGAGCGCGTGACAATCTGCGCCTCAGCGTCGCACCCTGCATGGATCAGATGGTTCGCATGACCCGACCTACCGGTGACTTGCGAAACCGAGCAGCGTTTGACTGTCGCCTCGACGCTCATCAGCCGCTCATCGCCTACGCAGCCCAGCGTATGGTGAAAGCCACTTGCTCGTTGTACGTTATTGAGGACATGCACCGCGTTATCAAGCGAAGCCGCGTCGAGCACGGCGCGCGATAGGACCATGCGGGGCACGCCGACTGCCGGCTGTTTGATGCGGAGATTGTTGATCGCCTGAACAAGACCGGCACGATTGACGGCGAAGGTATGTCCTGGCAGCGAGCCAGGATAGTAAAAGCTGACGAACCCGGGCTTGCCGGTTGGCCGGATGTCCACCATGCAACACTTGTCGCGCAGGTAGGGGTCGCCGTCCTCGTTGTGCGCAATGAAGCGTGCGTCTGGCGTGCTTGCCGCTAGCGTAGTGCAACCGTCTGGCGCATGGTGAATCAGCTCCCCGCGGCAGTTCCAGATGAATGCGTCTTCCGCCGGCCAGCCGAGGCCGACCGCCATGCCATCGATTTCGACGACCTGATCCGGGTGCGTGGCTTCGGCGGCCTGGCGCAGGTCCTGCACGAACTGATGCCCGCGCCACTGTCTGACCGCCCGCCAGGCGGAGCTCTGTCCCATGTACGCGTCGATCACCGGACGCGCGGCTTGGCCAAGAGCAAGACCAATTTCATACGGCGAACCGGAGATGACCGTCGGTGCGAATGCTTGCATGTTGAACATGATCTCGCTCAGGCGACGTGTTTGAGAAAGTCTTTAAGCCGCGGCGTAGGCGGCCGTTCGACCAGTTCTATCGGTTCGCCATCCTGCGCAATCCCGCCTTGATCCATGAAAAGCAGGCGCGTGCCGACGCGCTTCGCAAATCCGATTTCATGCGTGACGACAATCATCGTCATGCCTTCAGTCGCCAGGTCCTGCATAACCTTCAGCACCTCATGCCGCAGTTCGGGGTCAAGGGCGGAAGTCGGCTCGTCGAAGAGCATCAGCTTCGGTCGAATGGCGAGCGCCCGCGCAATCGCCACACGCTGCTGCTGTCCGCCGGACAATTCGGACGGGAAGTGATTGGCCCGCGATTCGAGACCGACCTTGTCGAGCAGCGCCATCGCCTGGTCGCGGGCCTCGGCCCGCGAGGCTCCGCGCACCTGGATGGGGCCGAACATGACGTTCTCGAGCGCGGTCATCTGCGGGAACAGGTTGAACTGCTGGAAGACCATGCCGGCTTCCAGCCGGATGTTGCGAATGACCGACGCGTTGCCCTTGACACTCTGACCATCCACCAGCAACTCGCCGCCTGAGATCTTCTCCAACGCGTTGATACATCGAAGCATGGTGGACTTACCCGACCCGGAGGGCCCGACCACGACCACCACCTCGCCAGAGTCGATACTCAGATTGATGTCCTTGAGCACGGGCACATGGCCGAAGCTCTTCGATACACCGTGAAATTCGATCATGCTCATAGTATGCGCATCCTTCTTTCAACGAGACGCAGCGTGATTGTCATCACTCCCGTCAGGATCAGGTAGATGAGTGCCACGACGGTCCAGATTTCAACCGCCCGGAAATTCCCGGCAATGATCTCCTGCCCCTTGCGCGTCAGTTCACCCACACCAATGACGATGAACAGCGACGTGTCCTTCAGGCTGACGATGCACTGGTTGCCAAGCGGCGGAATCAGCCGGCGGAACGCCAGTGGTCCAACGATTTTCAGCAGCACCCGGGGCATCGACAGACCCATCGCCAGACCCGCTTCCGTGAGACCTCTGGAAATTGACAGCAATGCGCCACGTATGACTTCGCTCAGATAGGCTCCCGAGTTCACGGTGATGGCAATGATGGCGGCTGTCAGGGCGTCGACGCGGATATGCGCAAGCAACGGCAGTGCGAAGTACAGGAACATGACCTGCACCACAATCGGCGTGCCGCGGATCAGTTCAATGTAGATCTGGGCCAGAACGTTCAGTGCGGGGGGGCCGTACGCCCGGAACATGCCGGTGATCATGCCGACGATGAACCCACCGATGAGCCCGACAAAAGCAATGAATACCGTTAGCTTCACTCCCTCCAGCAGGTCCGGAAGTGCAGCCCAGATGGCTGACCAATCGAATTCCACAAATCGCTCCTGGTTGATTCGTCAACGGCGCGGCGACTGGCGCCGCGCCCTCATTGCGGACGGTTACGACTTGGGCGGCTCCGAACCGAACCATTTCTTGTACAGCTTGGCGTAGCGGCCATCCGCCTTGATTTTTATCAGTTCCTCGTTCACCTTCGGCACCAGCGGACTGCCCTTCGGGAAGCCAATTCCATATTTGTCACCACTGACCGGGGCGCCCGCCACCTTCACCTTGCCCTTGCCTTCGGTGTTCACGAAGTACAGGACGTTCGGCGTATCGTGCATTGCCGCATCGACGCGGCCTGCTTCCAGCGCCAGGTATGCTTCGTCGATGTTAGGAAACTGGCGGATTTCCTTCGGCTTCAGGTGTGCCTTGATCCAGTCGATTGTCGCCGTACCCGTCTTGGCGCCGATGATTTTTCCGTTCAGGTCGTTGATGGACTTGATGCTGGTGTTGTCGGCCTGGACCATGGCAGCGAGCCCGCTGTCGTAGTAGGGAGCCGAAAAGTCGATGGCCTTCTTGCGCTCTTCCTTGATGGTCATGCCCGACAGCGCCACATCGATGTTCTGGGTCTGGAGAGCTGGAATCAGGCCACTGAAATCCATCGGCTGGACCTTGTACTTCCAGCCTTGGTCCTTCGCGATTTCGGCCCACAGGTCGAGATCAAAGCCGACGTACTTGTCACCCTGCCTGAATTCGAACGGCATGAAAGAGGTGTCAGTGCCGACGATCAGTTCTTTGCTTTGCGCGTGCGCGAGGTTCGTTCCGAACATGGCAATGGCGACGACAGATATGAGGAAGGAACGACGTCCCATGGATATTCTCCGCAGTGATTGACGATGCCCCTCCGGGAGGCGGGGTACGAGCGACAACACCCTGGGTGCATTGCAACGTGCGGTGCAATATTCTTACGATGCACAACATATGTTGTCACGACCAATACTAGTACACCAAAAACAGTCGTCAATAAGAATTTAGTCGTGGGAAACCCTCGTTGAAAATGACAGCCGGTACGGCGACGGCGCGATTTGCGGGTAAACGCCACAATGCAACATTCGTTTCTTGTGCCTATATTGATAGCAACATACGTTGTGTCAATTCGTGGTTGTGATCCGGTTCACCGATGGAGTCTCCGATGGCATTTGAAACGCTTCTTTATGGCGTGCAGGACGGGATCGCCGAAATCCGGCTGAACCGTCCGCACCGTCTGAATGCAGTGACGCAAAAGCTTTACGACGAATTGAGCGAAGCGTTGACCATGGTCGAGGCGGATCGCGGCGTGCGGGTTGCCCTGCTTACGGGTGAGGGCCGGGCATTCTGCGCGGGCGCCGACCTCAAGGAACACAAGGCCGGCCGCACGCCCTTCGAGCGCCGCGAGTACCTGCGCGGCGAGCAGGTGGCCTGCAAGCGGCTTCTCACGCTCGGCAAGCCCGTGATCGCTGCGGTCAATGGTTTCGCGCTCGGCGCCGGAGCGGAAATCGCGATTGCGTCCGACTTCGTTCTGATGGCCGAAAGCGCGCAGATTGGGCTTCCGGAAATCAGCATCGGGAATTTTCTCGGCGGCGGCATCACGTACCTTCTGCCGCGCCTCGTTGGACTGGCAAAGGCGCGCGAACTCGTTTTTCTCGGCGAGCGCATCGATGGCGTGGAAGCGGCGCGGATCGGCCTGGCGAATCGGGTCTTTCCGGATGATGGATTCCTGCAGCACGCCCGGGAATTCGCGCGCAAGGTCGCGAGTAAAGCGCCGCACTCGATGCGGCTCGCCAAGGATCAACTCAACTTCGCGGGTGAACGGACCTTCGATGCTGCGTTGACCGCAGAACTCGAGGGCATGATGTTCTGCTCCACCACGCGGGATTGGCAGGAAGGTGTCGATGCGTTCGCCGAAAAGCGTGCACCGGTTTTCAAGGGGGAGTAAGCATGCCAGCCCGTAACTTGCGTGACGTGTTCTACCCGGATTCCATCGTCGTGGTCGGCGCTTCGAAGGACGAAACCAAGCGCGGCTTCCGGTCCATCCATAAGCTGCTTGAAGACGGCTTCCCCGGCACAATCTATCCGGTCAATCCGAAGGAATCGGAAATTCTCGGTTTGAAATGCTATGCAAGTATCGAGGAGATTCCACAGGCTTTCGATCTCGCGCTCGTCTGCACGCCGGCGAAGACACTTCCAGAGGTGATCGAACAATGCGGGAAGAAAGGCGCGAAGGGTGCGGTGGTGCTCGCCGGCGGATTCGCGGAGGCTGGGGAGCACGGCCGACTGCTTCAGGAACAGATGGTCAGCGTGGCGCGCCAGCACGGCGTTCGTATCGTGGGACCTAATACTTCGGGTATTTTCAACACCCACAGGAACTGCAACATCGTTGGCTTCAGCAACCTCAGGAAGGGTGACATCGGGCTCCTGTCACAGTCGGGCAACATGGCCTTGTCGCTGGTGACCGAGGCGCAGGCGAATGGTCAGATCGGCCTGTCGACCTATGTCGGTATCGGCAATGAGTCGGACATCCGGTTCCACGAATATCTCGACTACTTCGCGGATGACGAGAACACCAGGGTACTGGTTGCGTACGTCGAGGGAATGAAAGACGGCGCCGAATTTCTCGAAGGGTTGCGACGCATCACCCGCAAGAAACCAGTCGTGCTGTACAAGTCGGGCCGCACCAGTGCCGGCATCGTTTCGGCGAAATCGCACACCGGCGCACTTGCCGGCGACTATGCAGTGAGCGAGGGCGTTCTGCGCCAGGCCGGCGCCGTGCTGGCCACGAAATCCGACGAAATCATGTCGCTGGCCGAAGCGCTGGCGCTGCTCAAGCCGCTCAGGTCGCGTCGCGTGGCGGTGCTCGCCGACGGTGGAGGACACGCAACGATTGCCGCCGACTCGTTGAGCGAATCGGGACTCGTACTGGCGACGCTGTCCCCGCAATCGCGCTCACGCCTCGCGGCCCTCCTGCCGCCTGCGGCCGCGACCGCGAACCCCGTCGACGTGGCCGGCGGCACCGATTCAAACCCCGCCGTATTCGCCGAATGTGCGCAAATTCTCCTTGACGATGCGGATGTCGATGGTCTGCTGATTACAGGGCTCTATGGAGGATATGGCGTGCGTTTTTCGCAGTCGCTGACGCCCATCGAGATGGAAACTTCCGCCCGGATCGCGCGGATTCACAACGAATCGGGCAAGCCGGTGGTGGTTCACAGCCTCTACGGAAGCTTGTATGCCGATTTGCGTCCAGCCCCTCTGGCCTCGATTCGCACGGCGGGGGTTCCGGTCTACGACTCGCTGGAAATGGCCGTCCGCTGTCTTCAGGCGCTCGCCGAGGTCGGCGAAGCTCACACCAGAACCGAACGCCAGGCACCGATTCCAGCCAAACGGTCGAGCACTTTCGCGCGGATCGTGGACGTCTGCCGCGCCGAGAACCGCACCGTCGTCCTCGAACACGAGGCACGCCAGGCGCTGGCCGACGCCGGTGTTCCGATGACGGCGAAAGCGGTCCTTGCACGCAGCCCTGATGAAGCGGTAGAGGCATTCCGGCAGCTCGGCGAAGTCCCGGTCGCAATGAAAGTCGTGTCGCGCGACATCATTCACAAGTCCGACGCAGGCGGCGTCCAACTGGAGGTCGGCGATGTCGGCGCGGTCAGGCAGGCCTTCGACGTCATTCTTGCAAACAGCCGTCAATTCATCCAGGACCCGGACATCACTGGCGTGCTCGTGACACCCATGGCGCCGAAGGGAGGAGTCGAGGTCATCGTCGGTGTCGTGCGCGACCCAACCTATGGCCCAGTCATGATGTTCGGACTCGGCGGAATACTGGTCGAAGTGCTCAAGGATGTCGTGTTCCGCTCACTGCCTCTGAACGAAGGTGACGCGCATCAAATGCTCGAAGAGATACGGGCGGCCGAGATCCTGAACGGCGTTCGCGGCGCACCTCCCACCGATAAAAACGCGCTGGTCCAGTTGATGCTAGGCATCTCGGCATTGTGTACGGCATTTCCAGAAATCGAGGAACTGGATCTCAACCCGGTGATGGCCTACCCGTCGGGAGTCAGCATTCTCGATGCACGGATTCTGCTCGATGCCGCGTCGCAGACGGCAGCCATTGATCGAAAAGGGAGCCCGACATGACCTTGGTCCCAACTCTGACGGACGCGATCGTCACGCGCAGTGGACGCGTCGTGACATTGACGCTGAATCGTGACGACGTTCGCAACGAATTGACTGGCACAAAACTGGTCGACGACATAGAAAGGACAGTCGCGTGGATCAACGCGAACGAAGATGTGGCGGCCCTGATTATCACCGGAGCCGGCAAGGCGTTTTCGTCGGGCGGGAATATCAAGCATATGCTTCACCGTGAAGGCAGCTTCGGCGGTGACGTCTACGAGGTTCAGAACCGCTATCGTGCCGGGGTACAGCGAATTCCGCTGGCCCTGCAGAAGCTCGAAGTGCCGTCCATTGCCGCAATCAATGGAGCTGCCGTGGGCGCTGGTTTCGACCTCGCTTGCATGTGTGATATCCGGCTGGCGGTGCCGGACGCCATTCTGGGCGAGACGTTTATCAACGTTGGGATTATCCCGGGCGACGGTGGCGCCTGGTTCCTTCAGCGTCTCGTCGGGTACGAGCGCGCGGCCGAGCTCACGTTCTCGGGCCGCACCTTCAACGGCGAAGAAGCAAAGGCGATGGGCATTGTCCTTGACGTTGCGGCACCTGACGAGTTGCTCGACGCCGCGCAGCGTCTGGCGCAAGGCTTCGCCGGCAAGCCGCCTCGCGCACTGCGCCTGACCAAGCGGCTCATGAAGGCCGCACAGCGGATGGAACTCGCGGACTTCCTTGAGCACTGCGCCGTCTTCCAGGGCATGTGCCACAACACCGACGACCATATTGAAGCGCTCGCAGCAACACTCGAAAAGCGGCCACCCGTCTTCAAAGGGCATTAGTCTCATACGCCGAAGCATCGGTTGGTATTGGTGGCGCGAGGCGGCCATCCAACGAGCGTGACTGAAGGACCGCAATCCGGCCCGCACGAGACCATCATCGACAAGGGATTAGCTCGCCGCCATGCCTTTGTCCGCCAGTTCCTTTTTCGCGCTCTCGTTCTTGGTCAATTGCGTCAGGCCCATGCCGCGCAGAACGTTCGGAGCCTTGGTGAACTGAATGTTGTCGTAGCCCACGATCTCGATGCGATTGCCCCAGGGGTCGCGGAAATCCAGAAACGGACCGTCGATCGTCTCGACGCCGGCCGCCTCGAGGGCGGCGCGCGCCGCCTCCTTGTCATCGACGACGAGGCCGACATGCCGGCCGTCATCGGCGGCCTGTTTGCGCCCGGCCTGCAACGCGATGAATTGATCGCCAAGATCGATGAAGGCCATCGTTTTACTCTTGCCGCGCAACTGAAAGTCGAAGATGCGGCCATAAAATGCCAGCGCTTGCTCGATATCGCCGACTTCCAGCGCGACGTGGTTGAAGCCGATGACGCGCGGCCTGGTGGAGTTAGCCATTTAATCCTCCGCTTGCAATCAGGGGATTGCGTTCACAAACTCGGTTCGTCGCGTCGAACATCGCCGGTAAACGTTTCGTCAATGTCGACCGCTGCGCCGCCGGCTGTGCAATAGATCGGAAGCTCATCATATTTCCCGCTGAAACACGTAGAATGGATTATTGCCGGGCGTCGTAGACAGTATCTGGCCAGTACGACGCGCACGATTCTCGTTGGAGGAATGCCATGCCGACTTACCAGTACAGGTGCGACAAGTGCGGTCAGACGTTCGAACATGCCGAGCATCTTGCCGAGCATGAAACCGCCCATCCGCCCTGTCCGCAATGCGGAAGCGAGCAGGTTCAGCACATACCCACGCCATTTGTGCCAAAAACGTCCAGAAAGAGCTGAACTCTGTCTGACCGGGCGAAAGGTTCACCACCGCATCTAGCGCAGCAAATCAGGCGGCGCCCTTGCCCTTCTTCACTCGCTCGATCTGCTGCCTGGCCGCCTGATACACGGCGTCCGGCGTGAAGCCGAATTTCTTCTTCAGATCCGCAATCGGCGCCGACGCGCCGAACGTATGCATGACGACCTGCGCACCGAGCCGCCCCGTATACCGATCCCAACCGAGCGACGCGGCCTGCTCCACCGCGACGCGCGCTTCGATATCCGCGGGCAGCACCGACTCCTGATACGCGCTGTCCTTGCGCTCGAAGATGTCCCACGACGGCATCGACACGACGCGCGCCGCGATGCCCTCGCTCTTCAGCTTCTCGTACACATCGACGCAGATCGATAGCTCGCTGCCGGTCGCCATCAGGATCACCTCTGGCTTCTTGCCAGCGGGCGCATCCGCGAGCACATACGCACCGTGCTTGACGCCGCTCGCGGGCGCATAGCGGCTGCGGTCGAGCGTCGGCAGCGGCTGGCGCGACAAGACGATGCACGCCGGCCGATGCGGCTGCGTCAGCGCGACGCGCCATGCCTCGGCCGCTTCGTTCGCGTCGCCGGGACGCAGCAGCGTCAGGCCGGGCACGCCGCGCAGCGACGCGAGTTGCTCGATCGGCTGATGCGTCGGACCGTCTTCGCCGAGGCCGATCGAATCGTGCGTGAACACGTAGATTGCCGGCACTTCCATGATCGCGGACAGGCGGATCGGCGGCTTCATGTAGTCGCTGAAGAGCAGGAACGTCGAGCCGTACGCGCGCAGATTCGATAGCACGAGACCGTTGACCACCGCGCCCATCCCATGTTCGCGAATGCCGAAATGCAGATTGCGGCCGCCGTAGTTATCCGCCTCGAAGCTGCCGGCTCCTTCGAACTTCAGGTTGGTTTTCGTCGACGGCGACAGGTCCGCCGCGCCGCCGATCATCCACGGCACGCGCGCGGCAATCGCATTGAGCACCTTGCCCGACGATTCGCGCGTTGCGATGCCCTTCGGGTCCGCGTCGAAGCTCGGGATGTCGCTGTCCCAGCCCTGCGGCAATTCGTGCGCCTGCATCTGCGCGAACTCGCGCGCGAGATCCGCATACCGCTTTTGATAGCTGTCGAACTTCGTCTGCCATTGTTCGCGCGCCGCCTTGCCGCGTGCGCCGATGCCTTGCGCGAAGCGTTCGTGCACGCCGTCGGGCACGTAGAAAAAGTTGTCCTCCGGCCAGCCGTACACCTTCTTGGTCAGCGCGACTTCCTCGACGCCGAGCGCTTCGCCATGCGCGGATGCCGAGTCCTGCTTGTTCGGCGAGCCCCAGGCGATCACGCTGCGGACCACGATCAGCGTCGGCCGGTCGGTCACGCTCTTCGCTTCGACCAGCGCCTTTTCCAGCGCGGCGGCGTCGTTGGCATCGTCGACGTGCAGCGTGTGCCAGTTGTAGCCGCGAAAGCGGCTTTCCACATCGTCGCTATACGCGAGGTCGGTATGGCCTTCGATCGTCACGCGATTGCTGTCGTAAATCCAGATCAGGTTCGACAGCTTCAGATGCCCGGCGAGCGAGGCCGCTTCGTGCGAGACGCCTTCCATCAGGTCGCCGTCGCCGCACAGCGCGTACACGCGGTAGTCGAACAGCGGCGCGTCCGCGCGGTTGAAGTGGCTCTCGTGCCAGCGCCCGGCCATCGCCATGCCGACGCTGTTGCCGAGCCCTTGCCCTAGCGGTCCCGTGGTGGTTTCGACGCCGGTCGTCATCCGGTACTCGGGGTGGCCAGGCGTCCTGCTGTCGATCTGGCGGAAATGCTCGATGTCGTCGAGCGATACGGCCGGCGCGCCGGTCGGCTTGCCATGTTCGTCGACCGCCTTCACATTGGCCAGATGCAGCAGCGAATACAGCAGCATCGACGCATGCCCGACCGACAGCACGAAGCGATCGCGATTCGGCCACAACGGCTCGTCCGGGTCGTAACGTAGATGGTTTTGCCACAGGTGATAGGCGAGCGGCGCGAGCGCCATCGGCGTGCCGGGGTGGCCGGAATTGGCTTTCTGCACGGCGTCCATCGACAGCGTGCGGATCGTGTTGATGCACAACTGATCGAGGGCGGGATCGTTTTGCATGGGACGCTCCTTGTTCGGCGATTCGGAAGACGGCCGGCACGCGCCGCGTGGCGCGCGGACGAAAGCGCGAGGGAAAAACGCGGCGAAGCCCACCGATGATGCGCCTAACCGCGCAACTCTGCACGCAGCGCCGCCACCAGAAAGTTGCTTCGCGAACGACGAAGTTCAGGCCGCATGCAGCCAAAGCTCGACCACGGGACCATGCTTGCCGTCGATCGGATCGAGCGGCGGAAACGGCAACGCCAGCATCTCGGCGGTTTCCTGCTGCGTCAGCGCTTCGCGGCGAATGTCCCACTGCTGCCCTAACGGATAGCCCGCCACCACCTGAAAATGCCGTTCGAACGATTGCAGACAATGGCCGGTGCCGGCCGGCAGCAGCAGCACGTCGCCCGCGCGCACCGTCACGACGCGTCCGCGCGGCCCGCCGACGATCACCTCGGCGCTGGCCTCGGTGACGCCGAGCACCTCGTGGGCCGTCGCGTGAAAGTGATGGAAGTCGAAGATGCTGTTGCGCCATTGCGGGGGCCATGCATTGCGCTCGAACAGGATTTCGAACGCGGCGGCCAGATTGCCGCTGCCGGGTGACAGCGCGCGCCGGTACAGCACGACCGGCAACTTGCTGTTGTTCGGTACCCAGTCGTGCGGCTCCAGCATGAACGCTTCGAATTCGGTCTTGGCGGCGTCGAAGCCGTGCCTGGACTCATTGAACATGGTTGGCTCCTCGCCTGTGATGCGCTTGCCGCGAATTTGCCGTCGACCGCACGGCTAGCCTCCGCCGATGCCCTGCAGCACTTTGCCCGTGCCGCCGCATAGTGTGCAGCGGCTTCCCTCGACCTTGCCGGTGCCGTGGCACGCGCGGCACAGGTCTTCGCCAGCGCCCGGCGTGTTGGGTGGCGCTTCGTCGCCGGGGTTCATCGGTTCGGTAGGATTGTCCGGTTGCATGCGCTTTCTCCGGTTACGTGTTGATGGATTTCATTCACGGGCTGCCACGCAACGCGGCGCGTCATTGCTCGCCCGGCTGCTTGCGATGCGATTCGCGCCCGCCGCCGCCCGGCGGCTCGGCGTGCTCGCCCGTGCCGAGCGGCACTTCGGCGCCGTGCCGCGGCCGCTCGCTCGAACGGGGCGGATTGGTCGCTTTGTCCACGCCGGTCTGCTCGACCGGTTCGATGCCGAGCGGACTCGGCTCGACGTAGTGCGTGCCGCTCGGCTTGTTGCGGGCTTTGACTTCGTCGGACATCGGAGGCCCGCCGCGGTTGTCCGACGGCGCGGGCTGCTTGCCGCCTGCCGCCACGCCCTGCTGCCGGGAGTCTGTCGATCGGGGATTCTGCATGACGCCCTCCTCGTTGGTTCCGCCGTCGATTCGCGTCGTTGCACGCTGCGTCGAACGGGCATCTGGTTCATGCAGCAACAATCGCGCCTCAGCCGCGAAGCGCGCACACGACGCGACGGGCACGGCCGTTGCGACGTCGAATGCAGGCGCATCGCATGGTGTCTTTGTAAAAAAGGAGAACCGAAAGGAGAACTTCATGAGCATCGCGACTATTCGCGTGTCCGACGAACATCCGGACGATCCTGCGCGCGGCAGCACGAATTCGCCGTCGCTCGGCGGCATGCCTTGATGACGCCCGCGCGCCTCGCACGAGAAGCGCGAGGCCGGCTCTGCCGGCTCAGCTTTCCGGCGCCGCGCGATCGGCCGCGACGATCCCACGGCCGTACGCGATCGCGGCGCGCCGTGCTTCGTCGGCGGTCGCGTAGGGGCCGATCTGCGGAGCACCGTCGAACGGAAAAAGGATCCTCCTGTCCGCTTTCCTCACTACCTTCAATCCACCTATGTAGCGGCCGTCGCCTGTTCCGTGATAGCTGGCGAAAATCTCGAACTCGTCGTCAGCAACGTCGGCCTTGTGTCGGGCCATATGCGTTCCTCGTGCTGTGCTTTGCGGGGGCGATGTCCGGTGTGAGCGGCGCGCGCGCGGTCATCGCGATGCGGCGCGCGTGCCCGCTGTCAGCAATTGCCGTTCCACGCGTACGACGCCCGTTACGCCGCGGCACGAGCGTTGCGCGTATCAACGAAGACCCGATGGAGAGCTTGATGGATTTACCTGACACGACCTTGCATCTGCACACGCCGATGCCGCCCGAAGTCGACCCCGACATCCCGCCGAAGACGCCGCCGCCGAACATCGACCCCGATCCGGTCCCCGACGATCCGCCCGGCAATCCCGACCCGCCACCCGAAGGCGATCCGCCAGAGGCGCCGCCGCCGGTGCGCGCATGACGCCGGCGTGCGCCGCGCGTCGAATATCAAGCGCTGAAATCGCGAGACGATCGGCGTCGCGAAACGGCGCCTCGTCAGAACTGATGCATCATCCCGACATAAGCGCCGGTCTGCGATTCACCGACGGGCGGATTCGTATTGGTTGGTCGTCGAATCGCGCGGTGCGGCCTCGAGCGAAAAGTTCGAGTTGCTGCCGTTGCGCACGTAGCCGAACGTGCCGTACAGGAAGGTGCGCGATACATGGAGCGCGCCCGGACGACGCGGCGCTAGCGCGCCGCCCGCGGCATCGTCGCGATCGGAATCAGGAATTCCGACACGCCGGTCAGGATGATCTGCACACCGATGCACAGCAGCAGGAACGCCGACACCCGCAAGGCGACCTTGGTGCCCTCGACGCCGAGATAGCGCGCCAACACGGTCGCGCGGCTATAGATCAGATACACGGTGACGGCCACCGCGAACGTGATCGCGACCGACGCGATGCTCGACATCACGAACGCCGACAGCTTGTGCGTGCGATTCGCGGAAAGCGCGATCGCGGTCGCGATCGAACCGGGCCCGGTGGTCAGCGGCACGGTCAGCGGAAAGAAAGCACGCGACATCGCGTTCTCGGCGTCGACGCGCTTGACACCCGTTTGCTCGAGCGCTGGCGTATCGGGCGCATTGAGCATCTGCCAGCCGCCCACCGCAAGCGCGAGCCCGCCGCCGATGCGCAGCGCTTCCATTGAAATACCGAAGAAATGCAGGATCGGCGTGCCGATGAAGAACGCCACCAGCAGCACGCAGGCGGCGTTGATCGCGATCTTGCGGGCGAGCGCGTTGCGCTCGTCGAGGGTCAACGACGCGGTTCGGTCCAGAAACACAAACGCGCCGCCGAACGGATTGATGATGCTGATCAAGCCGGTGAAGCCAAACAGAATGTCCGAGATCAGACTTTCGACCATGTGCGTGTCCGTGCGTCTGTGTTTGTCTGCGTGCGTCTGCGTGCGCTTGCGCGGGTTCGCGCTAACAGTGATGAAGCCGGCACCCATCGCGCGGTCCGGGAATGCTGCAATGCTCGCAGATGATATCGCGGCGCGCCCGTCATCCTTGCAAAAAGGCCGCGCCGCAACTTGCGCGCCGCCGCGCGTCCTGCCTTGCGGTGCAGCAACCCGGGCCGGGAAGATGCATCTGCAACGGTCGAAGTCCTGACATTTATTTTGACCTGCTTTACGGGACCGAAGTATCCGGCATACAGTCGTCAGCGAAGCCCGGAATTTCAACGACACATACCTACTGGTTCGAGGAGTTGCCCACATGCTGCTTCGAGTTCTTGCCGCACTGCCGTTCATCGGCATGCTGGTCGGCATTGCGTTTGTCAATCGGGTCGAGCCGCTCGTGCTCGGCATGCCGTTCGTGCTGGCCTGGATCGTCATGTGGGTAGTGTTGAGCGCGATCATCATGGCGATCATCTACCACCTCGATCCGACCAACCGACACGTCGCCACCGCTGCCGAGGAGGCTCGCTCATGAGCGCACTCGTCATCATCGCCGCGGTCACGCTGTTCGCGCTGTTCCTCGGCGTGCGCGCAAGGCGCGGCCACGACATGAACCTCGAGCAGTGGAGCGTGGGCGGCCGCAGCTTCGGCACCGCGTTCGTGTTCCTGCTGATGGCCGGCGAAATCTATACGACCTTCACGTTCCTCGGCGGCAGCGGCTTCGCGTACGGCAAGGGCGCGCCGGTCTACTACATCCTCGCCTACGGCACGCTCGCGTACATCCTGTCGTACTGGATGCTGCCGCCGATCTGGCGCTACGCGAAAACGCACCACCTCGTGTCGCAGCCGCACTTCTTCACGCGCAAATACGATAGTCCGGCGCTCGGCACGCTGGTCGCGCTGGTCGGCGTGACCGCGCTGATTCCGTATCTGGTGCTGCAACTGAAGGGCCTCGGCATCATCGTTGCGACCGCGTCGTACGGTGTGATCACGTCGACAGCGGCGATCTGGATCGGCGCGATCGTCGTGACCTCTTACGTGATCGTGTCGGGCGTGCGCGGCTCCGCGTGGAACTCGGTGGTCAAGGACCTGCTGATTCTCGCGATCGTGCTGTTCCTCGGCATCTATCTGCCGCTGCATTACTACGGCGGCTTCGGCGAGATGTTCCGCACGATCGACGCCGCGCGTCCTGGCTTCCTGACCTTCCCGGCGCGTGGCTCAAGCGTCGTGTGGTTCCAGTCCACGGTGCTGCTGACCGCGCTCGGCTTCTTCATGTGGCCACACACGTTCGGCTCGATCTTCACGGCGAAGGACGAGCGGATCTTCCGCCGCAATGCCGCGATCCTGCCGCTCTATCAGTTGATCCTGCTGTTCGTGTTCTTCGTCGGCTTCGCGGCGACGCTGCGCGTGCCGGGCCTGAAGGGCGCCGACATCGACCTGTCGCTGTTCCGCCTGTCGCTGCAGACCTTCGATCCATGGTTCATCGGCGTGATCGGCGCGGCCGGTATCCTGACCGCGCTGGTGCCGGGCTCGATGATCCTGACTGCGGCATCGACGCTGCTCGCCAACGACGTCTATCGCGGCATGGTGAACCGCAACGCGTCGGATGCGTCGGTCGCGACGATCGCGCGCGTCCTCGTGCCGGTCGTGGCGCTGGTTGCGGTCGGCTTCACCCTGAACGGCGGCGAAACCATCGTCGCGCTACTGCTGATGGGCTACAGCTTCGTCACGCAGCTTTTCCCGGCGGTGATTTGCAGCCTGTTTCCACGCAACCGCGCGACCAAACAAGGCGCGTTCTGCGGCATCGTCGCGGGTGTCGCGGTGGTTACGCTGAGCACGACGCTGCACTGGAGCGTCGGCCAACTGATGCCGTTCCTGCCCGATGCGTTGAAGGACGTCAACATCGGCTTCGTCGCGCTCGCGGTGAACGTGATCGTGTTCGCGATCGTCAGCGCGGTTACACAGCCGAGCGCGGCCGAGCAGGAAAAGCACGCGTCGGTGCATTGAATGTCCTACGTTCTGTACTACTCGCCCGGCGCGGCCAGTATGGCCGTGCATTGGATGCTGCTCGAAATCGGCGTGCCGTTCGAAGCGCGGCTCGTCGATATCGACGCCGGCCAGCAGCACGATCCCGAGTATCTGCGTCTGAATCCGGCCGGCCGCGTGCCGACGCTGATCGTCGATGGCGAGCCGCGGCATGAATCGGCCGCGCTGCTGATGCTGCTCGCGGAGCGCCACGCCGAGGCCGGCCTTGCGCCCGCGCCGGGGTCGGTCGCACGCGCGGAATGGCTCGAATGGATGATCTACCTCGCGAACACGCTGCTGCCCGCGATGCGCGACTGGTTCTACGCCGGCAGCGACGGCGACCCGGCTGGCGCCGACGCGGTGCGCGCGCTCGCGCGGCACCGCATCGAGCAGGCGTGCGCGCGGCTCGACACGCATTTCGCCGACGGCCACGGCTACCTCGCGGGCGGCAAGCTCAGCACCGCCGACCTGCTCGCGCTCGTGCTGATGCGCTGGACCCGCAACATGCCGCGCCCGGCGACAGAGGGCTGGCCGCATCTCGCGAGCTATATCCGCAGGCTGCGCGCACGGCCCGCGTTTATCGAACTCAATGAGCGGGAGAAGCTGACCGAGTGGCGCAACGACGATCAGTGACGCTCGCGCGGGTTCACAACGTCGCTTCCCTGCCCGTCCGCGCCGCGAACGCGAAGCCGTTCTTGCCGGTGCGCTTGATCCGATACATCGCGGCATCGGCAGCGGCGACCAGACGGCGGTGATCGTCGACGTCGTCGGGATAGCTCGCGATGCCCACGCTCGCGCGCACGCCACCGATTCCCATCTGCTCGTCGGTGTCGACCACGCAGGCCATCAGCCGGCGCCCGATCTCGGCCAGTTCGTCATCGCCCGCGAATGTGCGCACCAGCACCGCGAACTCGTCGCCACCGATGCGCGCGACCAGATCGCCTTTGCGCACCGACGCGCGAAACCGCGCGGACACCGCGGCGAGGAATTCGTCGCCGGTGCGATGCCCGAACGAATCGTTGACCTGCTTGAAGCCGTCGAGGTCGATATACAGCACGGCGAGCCGCTGCTCGGCGACCGAAGTCCGCGCGTTCTTCGCGGCGGAGTCGAGCGCGGCCAGCAGCTTGCGGCGGTTCGACAGGCCGGTCAGCGGATCGTGCAGCGACGCGTGCTCGAACTCGTGCGACTGCCCCGCAAGCTGCCGGTTGCGCTTCGCGTACATGCCGAGCGCCGTGATCAGCATGCAGAACAGCAGCGCGGCGAGCGCGATCAGCGTGCGCGCGACGTGCGCGACGCGCAGCCGCACGTCGGCGCTCGCGGCGTCGCGTTGCGCGCGCCAGTAGGCGGACACGCTGCCGAGCACGGTCGCGACGGCTTCGGGCGCCGCCTGCGTCGGTGACATCGACGGAATGGGCGGCGCCGGCGACGGACTCGCGTTGACGAGCGCCGCGAGCGATGCGAAACGCCGCGCGAGTTCGGCGCGCGCCGCGTCATAGGCCGGCACGAACGACGCGTCGTGATTCGCTGGAGCATTGGCCATGCGCTGCCACACGGCCAACTGTTCGCGCGCGCTGTCGACGCGCCCGGCGGCTTCGAGCACGAGGCCCGCGTACTCCTGCTTCAACTGATCGGAAAACACCGTGCGGATCTGCATCGCCACGTACAGCAAGCCGAACAGCAGACACAACAGCGCGGCCACGGCGATGCTCGCGGGCCCCGGCCGGAAGGGCCGCACCGGCATGCGCGCGAGTGCGCCGCCGCGCGGCCCGGCTGGCGCTGCCGCCCCGACGGCCGCTCCCTCA
The DNA here is from genome assembly GCF_014397785.1 of Paraburkholderia podalyriae. Lineage (GTDB taxonomy): Bacteria > Pseudomonadota > Gammaproteobacteria > Burkholderiales > Burkholderiaceae > Paraburkholderia > Paraburkholderia podalyriae. Next base: position 216,491 of record NZ_VZQQ01000007.1, on the reverse strand, counting down.
GGGATGGGAGTAGGTATCTCGTTGCTGTCGGCCGTTGTCATTTTGACGATAGCTCACGCGTCGAAAGAACTGTCCGATCCGCGCAAACAGACTGCTGCTCTTGTGCTTCGACGACGCGCGCCGCTCCTGCTGCGCGAGCCGCGTTTCTTTCGCGCCGTGGCCGGCCGCGGGCTGCGCGGTGGAACCGGCCGCGGTGGAACCGGCCGCGGTGGAACCGGCGGCACTGCTGATGTGCCGGGTGGAGCGCGAGGGTGACGCGGGAGCAATCGGGGTCGCGGGCGGGTCGGCCGAACTATCGACCGACGGATCGACCGAGGTATCGACCGGCGTATCGGCCAGCGTGGCGTTGAGACTCGGGTCAGGCGCAATCGGGCGAATCTGCCCGGACCAGACGGCCGGGTTGGTGTCCTCGAAACCGCCTTTCACGCCGGCCGCTTCGAGCGCAGCATCCGGCGCGTTGGGCTGCGCGGCTGACTTTGTGACCGACTGTATAGCTGGCGGCGTGGCCGACGGCGCGGCGACGTCCTGCGGCGCGTGCGCGACGGCGACCGTCGGCACCCCGCCCGATGCCGACGAGCCGAGCGCCTGGCGCGCGCCGGCGATGGCATCCGCATAGGTCTGCTGATCCTGATTGAACCACACGCCGTAGGCGACGGTGCCCATCACGCCGAAGGTCAGCGCGCCCGCTGCCGCGAGGCACAGCGCGAGGCGGCCGAAGCGCGGCGGTGGCGCGCCCGATTCGTTGGGGCCGTCGAGATTGAAGCCGGAGTACCGGCCGTCCGCTGCGAAATCACGCAAGTCGGTATCGTCGGGATCGGTAGCCATCGAAATACGCTCCGGGTATGCCACTTCCTGCTACAAGCTGACCAATCGACGAGCGCGCGGATAGGCCGCGCTCGCGGGCTGTCGCTTGCACGCACTTCTCATCGAATGTAATCCTGTCGCGTACGCGCGACAACACAGCAGCGTTGCGTTTCCGCCTCGCTTCCGTGGTGCTCCAGACAAACGCCGCCCGATACTGCGCGAGTTGGCAAAAAAAGTGTGCAAAGCTGGTAAAAAACGCCCACCCAGCTAGAACCCCAGACAGGCAGCCATGCGCCTGACGTCGGCCGCTACGCTCGATGCGACGCGGGTCCTGCAAAACGCGCCAACGCGGTCGCTGTCTCGCACGCAATAACCGCGCCTGGCGGTGGACCGGTAAGGTCAGGTCCGCGCATGTCGCGACCGCCGCGCGGGGCCGGGCCTACTGTTATCCGCCAGCATAGAAACCATGTCGAACAGGTATCAGCACAAGCCACTCACGCCGTTGCGCCGCGCGCTCGCGCGCTTTTCTCTTTCGGAAACCGCCAAGTACACGAAGCTGACGCTCGGCCTGTGGATCGGTTTCGGTCTCCCGTATCTGCTCGGCTACCCGGACGCTGCCGTGCCGCTCGCCGGTTCGACGATGCTGACACTGGCGCTCGGTAGCTCGATTTCGGCGGCCAGAAGCTACTTCCACTAGCGCGTGTTTTCGAACGTGGTGGCGATGCCGATCGGCACGCTGCTGATCTGGCTGACCGCGCCGCACCTGTGGATGGGCGCGGCGCTGCTGCCGCTCGTGATCTTCAGCATCGTCGCGCTGCGGCCGTCGCTCTCGTCAACGATGGCAACGAACAGGCCACCGACGTCGTCGCGCAACTGGCCGCGGGTCGGCTCGATAAAGCGCAGATCAAGCCGGCGGCCTCGAAGCTGCGCACGCTCAGCACGAACCTGAAGCAGGCGCACCTGCTGCTGAAGACCGACATCGAGCAGGCGTGGGTGTCGCCGCATCTGAAGCGCAACGCGGCACGGCTGCCGCTGTTCGCGAGCTATCAGGAGACCTTCGATTCGCTGGTCAATTTTCTCGAAACGATGGACACGTTTCACGATCAGTTCGCCGCGCTCGACGCCGCGTGGCGCGAAGCGTTTCTCGCGCGGCTCGCGAAGCTCGTGAATGCGCACCGGCAGTTGGCCGAGGCGGCGGACCTGCGCCGCGAGCGAGCGCCGCTCGCGGCGCCGCCGTTGCAGTTGGAGGACCTGCGTCAGCTGACCGGGGACCTGCCCGCGTCGAACATATTTACGAGCGTGTACCTCGGGCATCTGACCGGCTACGGAATTCTGTTGTGCCGGTTGAGCGAGCTGCATACCGCGTGAGCGGCGCGGTTGCGCCGTTCACTGCGTGGCTCATTGGACGACTCATTGCACGGTAATGGTCGCCTTCATGTTCGGATGGATGCCGCAAAAGATCTTGTACACGCCCGGTTTATCGAACCTGTACTGATAGGTGTCGTCCTGATCGAGCGCGGCCGAGCGGAACAGGCCCGCGTCGTTGACCACGGTGTGCGGCTCGCCGTCGAGATTTTTCCACGTGACCGTCGTGCCGGCCTTGATGGTCAGCTCCATCGGCGTGAACATGAAGTTCTTGATGACGATCGCGTTAGGGGTCGACGCGACGGTCTGTTGCTGCGCCTTCATCGGCATCTGCATCGGCGTCGTCGTTTGCGCGAAGCCGAGCCCCGCCGACACCGCCAGCATCGCGAGACTGCCGAACAGAATCGCGAGCGCGCGGCCCATCGTATTGGTCAACATCACTGATCTCCTGAAGCGTAAAAGTAGCGCGTGCCGTCAGGCGAGCGTCGTGTCGTCGAGCGTCGCCTTCAGCGGATGACGCGCGATGCTGACGCTCGTCACGCCGAGCATCTTCGGCAGCTGGTCGCTCGCGACCTTCAGCGGCCCCGGGGCATCGCCGTTGCCGGCGGTCGGCTGCGGATAAGCGGTCGAGCGCGCCGTGTGGAACGTGATGTTGCCTTCGACCTTCGTCACGATCTGATGAATGTGACCGTTCAACACCGTCACGGAACCGAAGCGCTTCAGATAGCTCATCGCCTGTCCCGCGTCGCCGGTGCCCCAGCCCCACGGCTCGTAGATCGTCCACATCGGCATGTGCGCGAACACGACGACCGGTGTGCTCGACGAGCGGCCCTTCAGATCGTTTTCGAGCCATTCGAGCTGCTCGTCGCCGAGACCGCCGAGGCCGTTCGGCTTGAAATGCATCACGTTGACGAGGCCGACGAAATGCACACCCTCGTGGTCGAAGCTGTAATAGCCGCGGTTATCCGACGCCTTGCCGAAGCGGCTGAAGTACTCGGTGCCGGGGCCATCGGTGACGTCATGCTCGCCGGGCACCGTATGCAGCTCGGTGATCTTCAGTCCCGACATCAGCTGCGCGGCGAGATCGAACTCCGACGGCTTCGACAGATGCGTGATGTCGCCGGTGTGAATCGCGAGCGGCGGCCGCGCCGGCATCGCGTTGACGTAGTCGATCGTCTGTTTCAGCGTGCCCGCGACATCGGGATTCGCTTCCTTGTTGAAGCCGATATGCGTATCGCTGATCTGCAGGAAAAGCGGCACGCCGGCCGCGGATGGCGCGGTGTTCGAGTCGGCCGCGAGCGCGAGCTCGACCGGCGTCAGCACGCCGCCCGACATCATGAACACGGTGCCAAGGCCACCGAACGCAAGACACTTCAGCGCGCCGCGACGCGCCGGATCGAATGAATGTTGTGACGACATGATGACCTCACGATAGGGATTCGCCGAACCGAACCCGGTTCGTGAGGCATGACTGGCGTGCGGCGGGTTTTATTCCCGCGGGCTACTGTTGGGTTGCATGGGCCGGGACAGTCACTGGAAAGAGGACGGTGACGTCCAGGCCGGTTTGCTTCTGCTGATCGGAGAAGTCGAACAGGATTTCGGCACCGATGCGATCGGCAATGGTTTGGACGATAGAAAGGCCCAACCCCGAACCAATCTGCTCGCTGCCCAGAGTGCGGTAGAACGGATCAAAAACCCGGCCCCGTTCCGCCAACGGAATACCAGGGCCCGTGTCCTTGATGTGCAGCCCAGCACGCCTCTCCTCCATACTCACCGAAAGATCGACCCGTCCTCCTTCAGGCGTGTAGCGAATGGCGTTATCGACGAGGTTCTTGACTACGGCGATCATGTCCAGCTCACCGACCCACACGTGCGCGTCCTGAGTTCCCTCGACCCCAATGTCGATGTGCCTGGCCTCGGCCAACGGCATCAGGTCTTCAAGCACGCGGCGGTAGATACCTTGGACGGATATCGGCGACTTCGGCGATTCGGCCACCGACTGCGCGCGGGCCAACGTCAGGAGTTGATCCAGCAGGTTTCTGCCTCGTTCGATTCCCTGGCATAGAACAGTCAGCCGTTCGCGCGCCGGGACGGACATTTCCGTGTCTGCGAGGCGCTCCGCTTGTAGGGACAGGGCGGTCAGCGGCGAGCGAAGCTCGTGCGCGGCATCCGCGACGAAACGGCGCTGAGACTCCATGGACTGACCCACACGCGTGAGCAGGCGATTGATCGCCACGACGAACGGCCGTACCTCGACGGGAAGGTGGCGATCTTCGATGGGATGCAACGCCTGCTCGGCGCGCTGATCGATTTCCTCGGAGAGTGCCGCGATGGGCCGAAACATCTTGCGCACCAGGTCGGCGACGATCAGCAGCAGCACCGGGACCAGGATCAGGAAAGGCATCACGGTGCGCAGCGCACCAACGCGAGCAATTTCATTGCGGAAACCAGACTCCTGGGCCACGGCGATGCGCTCGCCAGCAGCCATCGTCTTGACCAGCACGCGGAATGTCTCGCCGCCGACATCCAGCGTGTGCAGACCATCAGCCAGCGTTGCAGGCAAGGCAAGCAGTCCACCGTCATCCACGGCTACCGAGGTCGGATTAGCGTCGCCCAGGTGTTGAACGATCACGCGCGATTCTTCATCGCCGTCTTTGCTGCGGGTACCGGAATCCGGAGGGGATGGCGACAGGCGCTGCCGATCCATGAGCTGCGCCACCTGGCGCAACACATCGTCTTGCAGTTCGTGCGCTTCATCGAAGGCCGACAGGAACGAAAAAACGCCCGCTACCAAAGCCACGAAAAGAATGCCCACCGACAGGGCAACCGACAGCTTGAGCTGAACCGACTCGTTCAGGCGCCTTTTGAAATCATCCATCCAACCCCTCTGATGTTTTTGATCATTTCGCTGCCCAGCTTGCGCCGCAGCGCATGGATCAGAAATTCGACAGCATTGCTTTCGACTTCTTCTCCCCACCCGTAGATGCGATCTTCCAGCTCGCTGCGTGACAAAATAGCGCCCGGCCGAACCAGCAGCGCTTGCAGTAACGAGAATTCGCGGTTGGACAGTTGCACTGTAGAACCGCCGTTGACGCTGGCCTCTCTCGTGGCCGGATCGAGCGACACCACGCCGTTGCTAAGAACGGGCGCTGCGCTGCCTGCCTTGCGTCGTAGCACGGCACGCATCCTGGCCAACAGTTCAGCCATCTCGAAGGGTTTGAGCACGTAGTCATCGGCCCCGCCGTCCAGGCCGCGCAGGCGGTCATCCAGGCCATCGCGCGCCGTGATGATGAGCAGGCAAACCGGGTTGTCGCTGGCGCGGATGCTGGTCAGTACGTCCAGTCCATCCTTGCCGGGTAGGCCCAGGTCGAGCAACACCAGGTCATAGTGCTGGCAAGCCAGCGTCGTGAGCGCAGTCCGCCCGTTCTTCACCCAGTCCGCCGCATAGCACGCATCTTTCAACGCACCCTGGATCGCTTCACCGATCATGGGGTCGTCTTCGACCAGCAATACCCGCATTCCCCCTCCGTTCAATCGTCGTTCAATGTGCGGTCCTGGCTGCCCGCTGTCTGAAGAGCAGGATAGCCGTCAGCATCAAGCCAAGCAGCGCGGCCGACGCCGAATAGCGACTCAAGGCCAGACCACCTGCGCTCGGCGGCTTGTCCAGAAAATCACCGACCACGGCGCCCAACGGGCGGGTCAGGATGAACGCCGCCCAGAACAACAGCGTGCGGGACACGCTGGTCCGGTAGTAAGCGGCCGCGACCAGGGCGAGCAGCCCGCCGAATACGATGGCCGCGCCGCTGTAGCCCAGACCCGCCGTATCGGCCGTCCAGTCGCCCAGCGCCGTACCTAGGGTCTGGGAGAACATGATCGTCACCCAGTAGAAGGCTTCGGCTTTGGGCGAACTGATCGTGCTCACCGACACGGAGCCTAGCGTGCGATGCCAAACAAACAGCGATCCGAGCAGCATGGCCAGCAGCAAACTCGCGCCGCCAGCGTATCCGATTCCGAGCGAGCGATCCGCAAAATCGGCTAGCGTCGTGCCGACCGTGGTGGTGGCGACGATGGTGGTCCAGTAAAGGAAGGGATGGAATCCTTTGGCCTTGATCTGCGCGATCACGGCGACCAGGAAAATTGCCGCGAAGATGCCGGTTCCGACCAGATAGCCCAGATTCATGGACATCGAGACGGCATCGCCGCCGGTTTCGCCGAGCGTAGTAGCGGCGATCTTGATGAGCCAGAACCCCAGCGTTACTTCGGGGACTTTGGCCAGCGCGCGTTCAGAGGATGTTTTCATCGGACAGGTTCGCTGGTCAGACCTTGCCTTGGAGTGTGTCAAAGGTTTTCACCAGGTTGCCGATGGCTGCCTTGCAATCCTGCTGGTTCGGCGTATCCGCGCGCAGTGCTGCCAAGGCCTTGTCGATGGCCTTGTCGAGCACGTGCCAGTCATCGGCAGCCCGTGGTTTCAGCCCAGCCTCGGCCGAGTCCCAGCTCACCTCCAGATCCTTGATGCGGGCCTTGGCTGCGGGCAGATCGCCATTGTCCACGATGGTTGCCACGTCGCTGGCGATGTTGCGGAACGCCGACAGGTCGCCGAGCCTGGAGACGAGTTTGTCCTGCGATGCCGTGGCGGCCTGCGCGGATGTGGCCGGCGCTGTGCCCGGGCCAACGTGGTCGGCAGACCTGGAACAACCGGCTGCCAGGGCGACGAGAACGGCCGCCGATACGACGGCGACACGACGGGCGATGGGGTGCGCACTGCGCATGGTTTCTCCTGGAGAAGTGGAACGAGGGTTAGTCGGCCGCTGGTGCCGATCGGCCTGCAGTCATGCCGAACTGCGCGACGGCCACCAGCACGACGATCACCATCAGGAACAGGGCGCTGGTCCACATGGCGCCCATGCCGAGGCCGCCGTAGGTCCTGGCCTGGGTCAGTAGATCGCCCAGCGCGGCACCGAACGGACGAGTCAGGATGTAGGCGATCCAGAAGGTCAGCACAGCGTTGCCCCCCATGCGCCAGGCGGCAAAGGCAACGCCGATCAACGCACCGAACGCGACCGCGCCCCAGCTGAAGCCCAGGCCCAACGCCTCGGTCGCCAGATCACCGGCCGCTGTCCCCAGCGCGAAGGTACATAGGATGGCGGCCCAGTAAAACAGCTCCCTGCTGCGCGTCACGATGTCGTGCATCGACAGCGTGCGTTCGACCCGATACCAGACGGAAAAGATCGCGACGAGCGCCACCGCGAACACGAAGGTGCTGACATACAGACTGACCCCCAGGCCGTCGGTTAGCAGGTCAGTGATCTGGGTGCCGACTACGCTGACCAGCACGACCGTCAGCCAGTAGATCCACGCGGTGTAGCGGCGGGTGCGCACCTGCGTGAGCAAGGCGACCGCCAGCAGGGCGGCCATGACCGAGCGGGTGATTCCCTGGCCCCACCCCGCATTGACCGCCAGGAAGTCGGCCCCCGTTTCGCCCACCGTTGTGGACATGATTTTGATGATCCAGAACGACAGTGTGACTTCCGGGACTTTGTTGAGCCAGTCATCCAATCGGGGCGCGGGCAATTTGTTCATGGTGTTCTCGTGCCGAAGTGAAAGGGATTGCCGTCAGTCTGACGAGGCTGCCTTAGCTGAGCCATAGGGTCGCTCGCGTTGTGGAACGCCGCGCGACGCGATCGCCGTGCGACAGCACACCTTCCAGCTCGAAGAGAAGCAGCGTGACGCGTTGCGCTGCGCGCCTAGCGCGTTTTCTGTCGCAACGGCCTGAAGAACTTGCGGATCTCGGCCGCGAGCAACGCGGGCTTTTCCATCGCCGCGAAATGCCCGCCGCCCGGCATTTCGCTCCACTGCGCGACGTTGAAGGTTCTTTCGAGCCAGCTGCGCGGCGGATGATTGATCTCCTTCGGAAACAGCGCGAAGCCGACTGGCGTGTCGATGCGCTGGCCGTCGGAGAAACGCATCGGCTGCAGGCGGTTTTCCCAATACATCTGCATCGCCGGGCCGATGCACTGCGTGAACCAGTACAGCGAGATATTGGTCAGCAGATCGTCTTTCGAGAACACGCTTTCCACGTCGCCACCGCAGTCGCTCCACGCGCGAAACTTCTCGCCGATCCATGCGGCGAGTCCCACCGGCGAATCGTTCAGCGATGCGGCGATGGTCAGCGGCCTGGTGCTGTGCTGATGCGCGTAGCCGCCTTCGAGTGCTGCCCAGTCGTTCTTCTCGCGCAGATAGTCCTGCTCGGCCGACGTCAGCTCCAGCTGCGCCGCGCCGATCGCGGGCTCGTAGGAACTCGGCAGGAAGTTCAGATGGATGCCGTCGACCGCCTGCGGATGATGCGAGGCCAATGCGATCGACACGCCCGCGCCGAGATCGCCGCCCTGCGCGCCGAAGCGCTCGTAGCCGAGCCCGCGCATCAGCGCCACCCACAGGTCCGCGACCTGGAACGCGGACGTGCCGGCCTGCGCGGGCGCAGGCGAAAACGCGAAGCCCGGCAGCGACGGCGTGACGACGTCGAACGCATCGGCGGGATCGGCGCCGAACGCGGCCGGATCGCACAACTGATCGAGCAGCGCGTGAAACTCGAAGAATGAGCCGGGCCAGCCGTGCGTGATCACGAGCGGATAAGCCTGGAAGCCTGGCACGACACTGGCGGCCCGCCGATGCGCGAAGTGCACGGTCTGGCCGTCCACGTCGGCGAGAAATTGCGGCAGCTGGTTCAACCTGCGTTCGGCCGCGCGCCAGTCGAATTGCCCGGCCCAATAGGTCGCGAGTTCGCGCAGCCAGGCCGGGTCGGCGCCCTGCTGCCACGCGGGCGCGGGCGTCGCGGGTGTCCAGCGCGTGGCGCGGATGCGGCGGCGCAGTTCGTCGATGTCCTGATCGGCGATCGCAATCTCAAACGGGTGGATCTGCATGAGGCGTCCTGGCTCAGTGGGCGGTTCACCGTCATCGTACGCGCGTCGAACGAAAACCGGATAATGGGCGTCCGTTCCGTACGATTGATTCCCCGACCCACAGGAGATTGACGCGATGTCCGCTTACGAATCCAAGGTGCCGCGAGTGCTGCTGACGAACGACGACGGTATCGACGCGCCCGGCCTCGCCGTGCTCGAAGCCGTTGCCGCCGAGCTCGCGCACGAAGTCTGGGTGGTCGCGCCCGAGCACGACCAGAGCGGTACGTCGCATTCGATCAGCCTGCATTCGCCGCTGCGCGTGAGCCGCCAGGGCGAGCGCCGTTTCGGCGTGACCGGCACGCCCGGCGATTGCGTCGTGATGGGCGTGCGTCATCTGATGCGCGAGGCGCCGCCGTCGCTCGTATTGTCCGGCGTCAATCGCGGCGGCAACCTCGGCATCGAAACGATGTTCTCGGGCACGGTCGGCGCGGCGATGACGGGTCTGCTGCTCGGGCTGCCGTCGTTCGCGCTGAGCCAGGCGTTCAGCGATCGTGAGCGGGTGCGCTGGGACACCGCGCGCACGCTCGCGCCCGGCGTGATCCGCAAGTTGCTCGCGATCGAGCATGCGGCGCCGACCTGCCTGAACATCAACTTTCCGGACGTCGATGCCGCCGACGCCGGTCCGCTGACGCCGACGCGCCAAGGCGTCGGGCTCGTCAGGGACATCGAGGTGCTGGCGGAAGTCGATCCGCGCGGCATCCCGTATCACTGGCTGCGCTTCGAACGCGGCCCCCGCGACAACGATGCCGACAGCGAAACGGCAACGGTCGCGGCGGGTCGCGTATCGGTCACGCCGCTCGCGTTCGATCGCACCGATGAAGCCACCTTCGCGCGGCTCGCCGCGTCGTTGAGCTGACGGCTGCTGGAGACGCGGCGCGAGGCCCTGATTCAGTGCGCCCCTGATCCCGCTGGCTCGGGTCTGCCGAACGCGGGCATCGTACCGTTCTCACGCGCGCGCACGAGTTCGGCCTCTACCTCGGCGCGGGACTTGGGGGCGTTGCTGGAAACCGCGGTCGCGGTTTGCGTCGCCTGGTCCGAGCGCTGCATCGACCATGGCGACTCGACGCCTTGCGTGGCGTACTGCGGCAACGGCCATGCGTGTGGCGTGACGCCGGCCGCTTTTTTCGCGGACCGGTCGGCGGTGGAACTTTTGCGGTGACTGCCGCCGCGCGCATGATGTGTACCCGATGTGGTCGCAATGCTTTGCGCTGAGCGCGGTTTCGTCGTGGCGCCCGACGCGCCTTTGCCATGCTCGCCCGACGCCACGCGGCCAGGGTGGGCGTGGCCGGTCGTTGTCGGGACCGGCGCCTGTGTGCGGTTCGCCGTCACCGCGGGCTGCGGCGGCAAATTCGTCTGCTGTGGCTGCGGCCGCGGCTGCACTTGCGCCTTGTTCGCCTCCCGCGCGAACTGTAGCGCCGCGATGGCCAGCGCGTCGCCCGCCTGTGCTCCAATCGACGCGGCCGGCTGAGCCCGCAAGGCGGTCACGTCATCGCGCAGCGCATGGCGGCGCGTGGCCTGCGCGCCGGCCCGGCCTTCGCTCTGTCCCGCCGCCCCGTCCGTGGTGCTGACGCCGCGCTCTGTGTCGGCGGCGAAGCTCGCGCCCTGGCCGGACGACCAGTCGTTGTCGAGCTGCGACACATAGGCCCCAATCGTCACCGCGCCGAAGACGAGGCCCGTCAACACGATCATTCTCGGTTCGCTATACAAGGCACGCTCCCCATTCCAACACGCACGCGCATCCGACCGACCCATGGATCAAATTGTGGGCGATCCGAATCACAGTGTTTTCCTTTTAGACCCAACATCCGAGGAATCGGCGGATCTGGTCGGGGATGTGTCCGAAATCGACGGGCATTGTTCTGTTCAAACAGGACCAGCGCGACGCTGCGCAAAGGTACGGCGCTCGGGCGGACGGCGACGACGGGCGGCATGGAGGGTGCTGCGAGCATGGGTAATTGGAAACAGGATCATGCCCGCGCTCGCGCACGCTCTCGCATGTGACTCGCGCGCCCTGCTCTGGCAAATCCGGGAATCCAATCACTTTGTCGCCTGCTGCGCCGCGACACGTAGCGGCGAGGATGCCGGCGGCTCGGCGTAGCGGTGGCGATCATGTCGTGGGAGGGTTTCATGAAAACCTTGCAACGCAGCCGATTTCACCCGGCCGTCCTGACGTACCTCGTCCTTCTCGTTTTATCTGCCGTTGCAGGCGGGCTGGTCCATCCGGTGCCGCACGCTGCCGCGGACGAGGGAATCAATAACCTGCCGCTGGCGCACGTCGCCGATATCCCGTTGCCGGGTCGCGCGACTCGGCTGGACTACGAAAGCTACGATCCCGATCGCCACCTGCTGTTCATCGCACACCTCGGCGACGGGGAGGTGATTGTCGTTGATGTGAATGCATCGAGCGTGATCGGGCGAATTCCTGACGTTTCATCGGTTCACGGCCTGCTCGCCATTCCCGGCATGTCGCGCATATACGCTTCGGCGACTGGAACGGACGAGATCGTCGCAATCGACGAGGCAACGCTCAAGATAGTCGCACGCATGCCTGGCGGACACTACCCCGACGGGATGGCTTACGCGCCCGACGTGCATAAACTCTACGCATCAGACGAGACCGGTGGCACCGAGACAGTCGTTGACGTCCAGAGCAACCAGCGTGTCGCGACCATTCCGCTTGGTGGCGAGGTTGGCAATACGCAATACGATTCGCAATCGCATCACATCTTCGTCAGTGTTCAGACACGCAACGAACTCGTTGAAATCGACCCGACGATCGACAGGATCGTTGCCCGTCATGCGCTCCCGGGAGCCCAACAGAACCATGGACTGTTGATCGATTCACCTGACCGGCTTGCCTTCGTCGCCTGTCAGGGCAACCACAAGCTGCTCGTGTTCGATATGGGAGCACGGCGGGTCGTGCAGTCGTTCGACATCGGCAAAGACCCGGACGTGCTCGCGTTCGATCCGGCACTGGGCAGGCTGTATGTGGCCGGGGAAGCCGGCATCGTTTCCATCTTCAGTGTCAAAGGCTCGAATGTCACCAAAATCGGCGAAGGCCGGCTCGGGCCGAACGCGCACGTGGTCGCTATCGACCCCGCCACCCATCACGCATTTTTCCCGCTGAAGAACGTTGACGGACATCCCGTGCTGCGCGTAATGGCGCCCAGGTAATGTCGGCGTCTGGTCGGACAAGCGAGTGCAGATTGCGAATCTGCCACTCGCTCAGCGCCTCATGCTTCGCGACGATTTCCTCAACGTAAAGGATCGCGTCACGGTGATTCGTCGCCTCGAAGTGCTCGCGAAGGGACTTTCCGCCGACCGTAATGCCTTCCAACACCACCTTGGTTTCGCGCAGCGTCAGTGTGTTGCCTTCGATCGCGTTCGAGTGATACGTCCACTCCAGCGTCAGCTTCTCGCGCAGTGACGCAACGGTGTGGGTCGGCAGCGGGCGCGCGGCCTCGAGCGTCGCCTTGTCAGCGTCAATCGTCAACAGCAGCGCGACAGTTTGATTCGACATTCCTCTCTCGAACTAAGGTCCATTACGCTAACCGTATATCGCCAATGGCGGCTTAACCCTTTCCACCAAATTACCCGGACAGTTAGCCTGTCAACCGGGAAATAGAATACGGATACCCCTGAAAACCCGCTTTGATCCCGCTTCAAACCGCATATATTTCCGGATTAGCCGTAATCGACAAAAACTTCCCCGTCTTCCCATCGAGCGCGAGCATGTCGCCGCTTTCGATATTGAAGATCCACCCATGCAGCCGCAGCGTCCTGTTCGCGAGCCCGACCGCCACCGACGGATGCGTGCGGATATTGGCGAGCTGCGCGATCACGTTGTCCTCGACCAGCGCCGCGAGACGCTCCGCATCCGAGCCATAGTGGCGCGACGCGTTGATCGCCTTCGCCGCATCCGCGTGACGCAGCCAGCTCGCGACCGCCGGCATGTGCTCGAGATTCGTGCAGGCCGAGATCGCGGTCATCGCGCCGCAGTTCGAATGGCCGCAGATCACGATGTTGGTCACGCCGAGTACGGCGATCGCATATTCGACGGTCGCCGACACGCCACCCGGTTCCGGGCCGTACGACGGCACGATGTTGCCCGCGTTGCGAATCACGAACAACGAGCCCGGCTCGGACTGCGTCAGCAGTTCGGGCACCACGCGGCTGTCCGAACAGGTCACGAACAGCGTGCTGGGATTCTGCGCGGTCGACAAACGCTTGAAGAGCGCGCTTTGCTGCGGAAAGACCTCGCGTTGAAAGCGGATCAGACCTTCGATGATTTCCTGCACGATATTCTCCAGAGAATCGAAGAGACGGATTTAAATTGCCGCGACTATACCGCAGCCTTTCAATCGTCGCGCGAATCACCGTGCTAAGCGCCGGACGCGCCTGCGGCGAATTGCCAGCGCAATCATGGCGTGCTTGCACGCGCCATAAAAAAGACCCGGCTGCCGGCAGCCGGGTCCAACTCTCTCGCTCACTCACCTGAATCGGTGCGTGCAGCACAACTGTAGGCGCGCCGGCGCGGCGAATACAGACGCCACGGTGGAAGAGTCCTTTCCGCCGCGACCGCAATGGCTTTACCCGATGAAATCGAGCGGGTCGCTCAATCGAAGTCGCGCGTCTCGAGTTCCACGGACCGTCCCCCATTTCGTTCGAGCACCCGCCGCGTAGCATTTTCAATGCGGGCGCGGTTCGCCTCGAACGCTCCCACCAGATCGTGAGCCGAGGGGCTGCCGTTGCCGAGGTTGCCGTTGCCGAAATGGTCATTGAGCGCGTCGAGCGACACGCTGCACCATACGTCCGTCCCGTCCACATTGGCTTCGAAAGCGACGCGCGCAGCAGCCACCGCTTCCCGGCGTCCGGTGAATTCGATCCTCATAATGGTCCTCCATGTGTCAAAGGGAAACCAGAATACGCAATGGTCGTGCCCATACTGGCCGGCTGGCCAACTGCCCGGGCGCGAGCACGCATTCTCCGCAAGGTGCATACGCCTGACCGGCCGCCACGCGCGGCCGCGTTGATGCGTCGCGGCACAGCCTCCAGCGGGCCGCCGACGCGCTCAACATACCGATACTACGCTCTTCATGTCCCGCGGCCTTGTCTTCACGCGTTCGAGTCGCGCGGCGTAGTGAGCGGCGCGCGTGTGCGAGCGGTACGACCCGCTTGCCGGCAGCGTCGCCACGAAGAAATCGCGCACCTGTGCGGCGGTTCGCGCATGAATCGCGGCGCGGTCGACACCGGGCCCGTCCTTGCAGATCGGCGCCAGACGCTCGACGGCCGCCGGCTCGCACACATCCATGAACGTATAGTGCGACGCGCCCGACACCATCGTCACCGTCGCTTGCGGCATGAAGCCCGCGATGCGGTGAATGTTGGTGTTGACCGGCGCGGTCGTATCGGCCTCGCCCGCGAGCAGCGCGACCGGAATCGTCACTTCCCTGAACGACGAGCTGTTGAATGCCTCGCCGAGCGCCGGCGCAATCGCGAACGCGGCCTTGATGCGCGGATCGCGATACGAGTCGCCCGAATGCGCACGCGATGCGTTCGCTTCGGCCGATAGCCTCTCCACCGTCAGCGCCGGCGCGCCCGCTTCGTGCGCGAGACTCGCGGCTTCGGGCGGCGAGCAGATCGCATCGGCTTCGGGCGACGTGCAGAAGCGCTCCATGGGCGAGAGCGTCGTCGACACCGTCAAGCGCCACGATAGCGGTCTGCGCGGCGCGGGGCGGTGCAGAACTTGCGGACTTTTGCGTGTTCGCGCCTTCGCGTTTTGCCAGCAGGCGGGCGGCCCGTTCGCGCGCTGCGTCACACTATGATCGACAACGCACGCGGCTGACTGACAGTTGGCAGGCTTTCACGGCGCGGTCAACCGCCCTTCCCATACAGCGTCGAATCGGCGAACCCTTCGGCTGCCAGCACCTGCCCGACCAGAATCAGCGCGGTGCGCTCGATCGCGCTGCCCTGCACTTTCGCGACGATATCGTCGAGCGTGCCGGTGATCTTCTCCTCGTCGGGCCAGCTCGCGCGATAAATCACCGCGATCGGACACGCGCCGCCGTAATGCGGCCGCAATTCATCGACGATGCGTGTGAGATGCCGCACGCCGAGGTGAATCGCCAGCGTCGCGCGATGCCGCGCGAGATCGGCCAACCGTTCGCCGTCGGGCATCGACGTTTTGCTCGCATAGCGCGTGAGGATCAGCGTCTGCGACACGCCTGGCAGCGTCAGCTCGCAACCGAGCGCCGCCGCGCACGCGGCCGTCGCAGTCACGCCGGGCACGATTTCATACGGAATGCCCAGTTCGCGCAAGCGGCGGATCTGCTCGCCGATCGCACCGTACAGCGACGGATCGCCCGAATGCACGCGCGCGACGTGCTGCCCGTTCGCGTGCGCCGCCGCGAGCAACGCGACGATCTGGTCGAGATCGAGTTCCGCGGTGTTGATTAGCTGTTCGGCGCTGTGCCCTTCGAGCACCGCCGCCGGCACCAGCGACCCCGCATACAGGATCACCGGGCTACTGCGCACGAGGCGCTGCCCTTTCACCGTGATCAGCTCCGGGTCGCCCGGACCCGCGCCGATAAAAAACACTGTCATTCAGCACTCCGAGATTGGCTCAATTATCTGAATCGGTATGCGCCCCTGGGCGCAACGCATCGACAAGATCGGCAACGGTGGCGAAGTCGCGATCGACAGCGGGCAACCGCGGCCGTCGCAACATGATCACCGGCAAGCCACGCTCGCGCGCGACCTCGAGCTTCGCCTCGGTCGCGCCGCCGCCGCTGTTCTTGCTGACGACCACGTCGAACGCCTGCAGCGCGAACAGCGCGCGTTCGCCGTCGAGCGTGAACGGTCCGCGCGCCGAGAGGACGCGCGAGCGCGCCGTGTCCGGATGCGAATCGAGCACGCGCACGGTCCAAAATTGATGCGGCGGAATCTCATCGAGATGCGCGAGCGGTTCGCGACCGAGCGTGAAAAGCGGCCGCCTGAACGGCGCGAGCGCGTCGATCAGCTCGTGCCAGTCGCCGACCATGCGCCAGTCGTCGCCGGTTTGCGGCTGCCACGCTGGACGCCGCAGCGCCCAGCAACGGACACTCGCCAGGCGGCATGCCTGTGCCGCATTCGCGCTGATCCGCGCCGCGTACGGATGCGTCGCGTCGATCACGAGGCCGATCGCTTCGCTCGCGAGGTAACGCGCAAGGCCCTCGCTGCCGCCGAAGCCGCCGACACGCACCGCGCACGCCAGGTCGTCGGGCACCTTACCCAGTCCCGCGAGACTGTACACATGCGCGGGGCCGAGTTGACGCGCGATCTTCAGCGCGTCGCCGGTGCCGCCGAGCAGCAGGATGCGCGTCATCGCGCGACTCCGACGATGTTGCCCTGCCGGTCGATCGCGAAGATTTCGACGCTGACCTGCGGCGGCACGATATCGCGAGCAACGGCCAAAGCGTGCTGACAGACGATATCGCCGAGCGGCACCTGCCGCGCGTGAGCGAGCGCGAGCGCCTGCTGGCTCGTGTTGGCCGCGCGCATCGCCGCTTGCAGCGCGGCGTCGGCGCCATGCGCGGCGGCCCAGCCGGCGAGCTGTTCGAGATCGATGCTCGAGTTGCGGCTATGCAGATCGAGATGGCCGGCCGCGAGCTTGCTGAGCTTGCCGAAGCCGCCGCAAATGCTCAGACGCTCGACCGGCGCGCGCTTCATATGCTTGAGCACCGCGCCGACAAAATCGCCCATTTCGATCAGCGCGATATCGGGCAGGCCGTAGTGCGCGCGCATCGCGTCCTCGCTCGCGTTGCCGGTGCAGGCGGCCACATGCGTATAGCCGTTCGCGCGCGCGACGTCGATGCCCTGATGGATCGACGCGATATACGCCGAGCACGAAAACGGCCGCACGATGCCGGTGGTGCCGAGGATCGACAGTCCGCCGACAATGCCGAGTCGCGGGTTCATCGTTTTCAGCGCGAGCGCTTCGCCGCCTTCGACGCCGATCGTCACTTCGAAGCCGCCGCGATACGCGTGGCGCGCGGCGAGTTCGACGAGGTGCTGCGTCATCATCTGGCGCGGGACCGGGTTGATCGCGGGCTCGCCGACCGGCAGCGTGAGACCCGCGCGCGTGACCGTGCCGACGCCCGGCCCCGCGCGAAAGCTCACACCGGGCTCGGGCACGAGGCGCACGCGCGCGAACACGAGCGCGCCGTGCGTCACGTCGGGATCGTCCCCGGCATCCTTGATCGTGCCGGCTTCGGCAACCCGTTCGCCATCGATGGGGGCGAGACGACAGAACGCGAGCCGCATGGTCACATGCTGGCCCTTCGGCAACACGATCTCCGCGACCCCGCTGAGCTCGCCCGCCAGCAGCAGACGCGCGGCCGCCAGCGAGGTCGCGGTCGCGCAACTGCCGGTCGTATAGCCGCTGCGCAGCGGCGCCGGTTGTTCGGGGGTCTCGTCACGCATCACGAATCGGTCGACAGTTGCGCGGGTTTCGTCACTTCGAGCAGCGTGATCGGCAACGCCTGGCGCCACGTATCGAAGCCGCCGAGAGCTTGCGCGTGCGCGAGCGCGATGCGCGTCAACGTGCCGCCATGCCGCTCGCGCCACGCGGCGAGCACCGCCTCGCCTTGCAGCGTCACCGCGTTCGCGATGAGCCGGCCGCCGTCGCGCAGTTGGGCCCAACAGATGTCGAGCAGGTCCGGCTGCGTCACCCCACCGCCGATAAACACCGCGTGCGGCGCCGGCAGCCCACGTAACGCGTCCGGCGCGCGGCCGGCCACGAGTTGCAGCCCGGGCACGCCCAAAGCATCGCGGTTCTGTTCGATGAAGCGCTGCCGCGCTTCGTGCGCTTCGATCGCGATCGCGCGACACGTGGGATGCGCGCGCATCCATTCGATACCGATCGAACCGCTGCCCGCGCCGACGTCCCACAGCAATTCGCCGGGCGCGGGCGCGAGGCGCGCGAGCGTGATCGCGCGCACGTCGCGCTTGGTCAACTGGCCGTCGTGGATGAAGGCGTCGTCGGGTAAGCCGCAGGTCAGCGGCAGACGCGGCGCGTGCGCGGACGCGCGGCAGTCGAGCGCGATCAGATTGAGCGCGGCCATCTCGCCGGCCGGCCATCGATCCGCGCGGCCATCGACACGCCGTTCGCGTTCGCCACCCAGATGTTCGAGCACGGTCATGCAGGTCGCGCCGAAACCGCGCGCAGCGAGCGACGCCGCCAACGCCGCCGGCGTACCTCCATCCGCGCTCAACACGAACAGGCGCGCGCCGTCATGCAGATGCGCATTCAGCGCGGCGAGCGGCCGGCCGACCAGCGACACGGTCGCGACATCCTGCAACGGCCAGCCGAGCCGCGCGGCCGCCAGCGACAACGACGACGGCGCGGGCAGCACGCGCAGCTCGCCGGCCGGTAACTGCCGCGCGAGCGTCGCGCCGACGCCGAACAGCATCGGGTCGCCGCTCGCGAGCACGCACACCGCGTGCGGACGCTCGGCGAGCAACGGCGCCAGATCGAACGGACGCGGCCACGCGGCGCGGCGCGCGGCGAGCCGCGCGGGCAGCATCGCCAGATGGCGCTCGCCGCCGTACACGACCGCCGCGCCCAGCAAAGCACGCCGCGCGGGCCGCCCCAGACCGGCGAAGCCGTCGTCGCCAATGCCCACTACGGTCAGCCATGCCGGCATCTATCCATCCTCATCGGTTGCGTCGATTCTTTAGCGATTGCGCCACGCCGCGTCACGCATGCGGCTGCGCGCAGGGTCGAACGGCGGGTTGCGAAAGTCCGCATGATACCGCCGCCATGCGCCCCGCGGGTTCGCGGCGCGGCGCAATGTCGTCGGGCTCGGCGGCATCCCGCGATGGCCGACAATCAGGCGCCGCGGCCGCAGCCTGAAGATATAATGGCCGCTTTCTTTGCTCACGGTCAGCCCGAAGCGCTGTTCGGCCGCCCGGTTCGCGCCGGCCCTCATCGGGCAGCATGAAGCGAGGCCGCAGCCATGCCGTCGCGCGACACTAAACCCGGTGTCCTCTTGAATCGAGCTTCGCCTCCCACCGTTTTGGCCCACGCGGTCACGGCACCGCGGTCCTCGGCATGTCCGGGGCTGCTGCGCATCGTCCCCGCGCGCGACGGCGGCATCTGCCGCATCAAACTGCCCGGCGGCGTGCTAAGCGCGACACAGGCACGCGCGATCGCCGATGCCAGCACACGGCACGCGAACGGCGCCGCCGAGCTAACCAATCGCGCGAACCTGCAACTGCGCGGCGTGCGCAGCGGACACGAAGCGGCGTTGAGCGCGGCGTTGATTCGCGCCGGGCTTGGGCCGGCTGCCGAGCTTTCTTCCGCACACGCCACCGCGAACCACCCACATACCACCGACCCCACCGCACTCAGTTGCGCCGACGACGTGCGCAACGTGATGATCAGCCCCGCCGCCGGCCGCGATCCGCACGCGCTGATCGACACGACGCCGCTGTGCGGAGCATTGCTCACGCTGCTGCAAAGCGACCCGCGCTTCGTCGCGTTGTCGCCGAAATTCGCGCTGCTGCTCGACGGCGGCGAACAACTCGCGCGAGTCGATCATCCGCATGACGTGTGGTTCGCGGCGTCGCCTGACGAAGCGGGTGTGCGCTTCGTATTCGGCCTCGCGGGGTGTCCGGGTTCGGCTGGCGCGACCGCAACCAACAGCACCAACGCAAGCGTCGGCGAGCATCGCGAGGCCAACGGCACGGGCGCGCTTGCGGCCGTGCCGCCGTCGCGCGTGCCCGAGCTCGTGCGCGCGTTGCTGCACACGTTCCTCGACCTCGCCGCCGCCGACGCGACCCGCATGCGCGACCTGCTCGCCACGCGCTCCGCCGACGCGCTGCTGCGGCACGCGCAACGCTACGTCGATTTTCCGCTCGCGCGCGACGCATCGCTGAGCCACTGGCAGCGCCACATCGCCGCCGACGCGTCGCTGCGGCTCGGCGCGCACGCGCAGCGCGACGACGGCACGTGGCACGTCGGCGGCCAACCGTCGCTCGGCCGTATCGACGCGGCCACGCTGCGCCAGCTGGCCGCGCTCGCGCAACAACACGGCAACGGCATGCTGCACGCCACGCCGTGGCAAAGCGTGCTGCTGCCCGACATCGCGACGACAGCGGTGCCCGCGGTGCTCGCGAAGCTGAGCGCGCTCGAGCTCGCCTGCGATCCCGCCCAGGCCATCACGCATGTGATCGCCTGCGCCGGTTCGGCCGGCTGCGCGAAGGGCCTCGCCGACACCAGGAGCGACGCGCTGCGACTCGCCGAGTGCTTACCCGCCGGCGTCGACGTGCATCTGAGCGGCTGCCCGCGCTCGTGCGCGGCCGCGCATCGCGCGCCCTACACGCTGCTCGCCGTCGCGCCCGGCCGCTACGACCTTTATCGACGCGACGGCCGCCCCGGCTTCGGCCAATGCGTCGCGCCGCAACTGACGATCGACGAGGCCGCCGCGCTGCTCGCGCGCCTCGCCCGGAGTACTCCACATGCTTGATTACATTCGCGACGGTCAGCAGATCTATCGCCAATCGTTCGCGACGATTCGCGCGGAAGCCGACCTCGCGCGCATCCCCGCCGACCTCGAAAAACTCGCGGTGCGCGTGATCCACGCGTGCGGCATGGTCGATGTGATCGACGACCTCGCGTTCCGCGACGGCGCCGGTAGCGCGGGCCGCCGCGCGCTCGCGCAAGGCGCGCCGATCCTGTGCGACGCGGGCATGGTCGCGCAAGGCATCACGCGCGCGCGACTGCCCGCGAACAACGAAGTGATCTGCACGCTCGCGCACCCGGACGTGCCCGCGCTCGCGCGCGAAATCGGCAACACGCGCTCGGCCGCAGCGCTCGAATTGTGGCGTCCGCATCTGGCGGGCAGCGTCGTCGTGATCGGCAATGCGCCGACCGCGCTGTTTCATCTGCTCGACATGCTCGACGCCGGCGCGCCGAAGCCCGCGCTGATTCTCGGCTTTCCGGTCGGCTTCGTCGGCGCGGCCGAATCGAAAGCGGCGCTTGCGCAAGACAGCCGTGGCGTGCCGTACGTGGTCGTGCACGGGCGGCGCGGCGGCAGCGCGATGGCCGCCGCCGCGGTCAATGCGCTCGCGACGGAGGTCGAATAAATGGCGAGCCAGCTAACCCGTCGCGCCCGGCTATACGGCATCGGCGTCGGTCCCGGGGACCCTGAACTGATCACGTTGAAGGCGCTGCGTCTGCTAAAGGCCGCGCCGGTGGTCGCGTATTTCGTCGCGAAGGGCAAGAAAGGCAACGCGTTCGGCATCGTCGAGGCGCATCTGCACGACGCGCAGCAGCAACTGCCGCTCGTGTATCCGGTCACGACCGAAGCGCTCGAACCGCCGCTGTCGTATGAAGCGATCATCGCGGACTTCTACGACACCGCCGCCGAGATCGTCGCGGGCCATCTCGACGCGGGCCGCGACGTCGCCGTGATCTGCGAAGGCGATCCGTTTTTCTACGGCTCGTACATGTATCTGCACGACCGGCTCGCGGCGCGCTACGACAGTGAAGTCGTGCCCGGCGTGTGCTCGATGCTCGGCGGCGCGGCGGTGCTCGGGGCGCCGCTCGTGTATCGCAACCAGAGCTTGTCGGTGCTGTCGGGCGTGCTGCCCGAAGACGAATTGCGCCGCCGTCTCGCCGATGCCGACGCGGCGGTCATCATGAAACTCGGCCGCAATTTCGACAAGGTGCGGCGCGTGCTCGACGAACTCGGACTCGCGCAGCGCGCGCTGTACGTCGAACGCGCGACGATGCGCAATCAGCGCATCGTGCCGCTCACCGAAGTCGATCCGATGGCGTCGCCGTATTTTTCGTTGCTGGTCGTGCCGGGGCAAAAATGGCAAGGATGAACCCGCCCGCCATTGTGATTCTCGGCGCGGGCGCGCTCGCGACCGCGCGGCGAATTCAGACGCTGTATGTCGAACGTGGCGAGCACGTCGCGGCGGGCGTTGCCGCGCACTGCCGGGTGCATGCATTGCAAGGCCGCGTCGAGGCCGATGTCTCGTACACCGAACTCGGCGCGCATCTGCGCGAGCTGTACGCGCGCGGCACGCCGATCGTCGCGTTGTGCGCGGCCGGCATCGTGATTCGCTGCCTTGCGCCGCTGCTGTCGAACAAAGGCGCCGAGCCGCCGGTGCTCGCGGTCGCCGAGGACGGCAGCGCGGTCGTGCCGCTGCTAGGCGGGCTCGCGGGCGTCAACCTGATGGCACGCGACATCGCCGCCGCGTTGGCCGTGCAGCCCGCGATCACGACCAGCGGCGAACTGCGCTTCGGCACCTGCGTGCTCAATCCGCCCGACGGCTATGCGCTCGCCGACCTCGGCCAGGGCAAGCGCTTCGTGTCGGATCTGCTCGCGGGCGAAAGCACGCGCATCGAAGGCGACGCGCCGTGGCTCGACGACGCGCAACTGCCACGCTCGGCATCGGCGCGTCTCGCGATTCGCGTGACGCCGCGCGCGTGGGATGGGCGGCAAGACGAGCTCGTGATCCATCCGCGCAGTGTGGTGGCGGCGGTGGTCATCGACGATGCGTGCGCTCGAGCCAACGCCACTGCCGCCGACACGATCGTCGCACGCGTGCGCGCGGCACTGAACGCTCGCGGTTTCGCAGCGCTTTCGCTCGCGGCGTTGCTCGCGCCATCGGCAAGCATGGCCGCCCCGGCGCTCGCGCAAGCGGCAACGCTTCTCGGGGTGCCGCTGCGCTTCGCCGATGCCAGCGCCGAAAATGGCGGACCGGGCGCGGCGGCGCTCCTGCGCGCCGCGCTGCGCATCCCCCACGAGACGCTGCACGACGGAGCGCACGCGAGCGTCGCGCTCGCCCTCTGCCCGCTCGCCATCGACCCCGCGACGATCGGCCGTGCCCGCGGTCGTCTGAGCGTGATCGGCCTCGGCCCCGGCCGCGCCGAACTGATGGTGCCGGCCGCGCGCACCGCGTTGAGCGAAGCGACCGACATTCTCGGCTACGACACCTACGTGAAAATGGCCGGCCCGCTGCGCGCCGATCAGCGTGTGCACGGCACCGACAATCGCGAGGAAATGCAGCGCGCGCGCCACGCGTTCGAGCTAGCGAGCGAAGGCCGCTCGGTCGTGATGGTGTCCTCGGGCGACCCAGGCGTGTTCGCGATGGCGGCCGCGGTGCTCGAAGCGCTCGACGCTTCCCGGAACGACGCATGGGCCGCCGTCGAACTAACGATCGTGCCGGGCGTGTCGGCCGCGCTCGCGACCGCCGCGCAGGCCGGCGCGCCGCTCGGCCACGACTTCTGCATGCTGTCGCTGTCGGACAACCTGAAGCCGTGGACCATTATCGAAGCCCGCCTGCGCCATGCCGCGCAAGCCGACCTCGTGATGGCGTTCTACAACCCGGTTTCGCGCGCGCGTCCGTGGCAACTCGACAAGGCGCTCGACATCGTGCGGGAGTATCGCGCGCCATCGACGCAAGTGGTGCTGGGGCGCGACATCGGCCGGCCCGGCGGCACGCTGCGCACACTGACGCTCGGCGAGCTTCGCTCGGCCGACGTGGATATGCGCACGATGGTGATCGTCGGGTCGTCGCTGACGCGAAGATTCGCTTGCGGCGATAACGGCACGCAGTGGGTTTACACGCCGCGCTGGTACGAGTAAGCGGGCCGTACCGTAGCAGCCCGCTGCGCTCACACCACCTTCAGGTCTTCCACCGCCCGCTGCCTGACGCCCAGGTCGTCCCACAACTCCGGATGACACGTGAACACCAGAATCTGATGCCGCGTCGCCGCGTCGATCAATGCGCGTTTGAGCGCGTCGCGACGCGCGGCATCGCTGTGTACCGCGGCATCGTCGAGCATCAGCAAGGTTGGCCGGCCCGAGGCCTGCAGCAGGTCCGCGTACGCGAGCCGCGTCAGGATGCCGAGCTGTTCGCGCGTGCCGAAGCTCAGCGCGTCGAGCAGTTCCGCGCGGCCGTCGCGATCGAGCAGCGCCGGAATCAGATCGTCGCCGAGCGCGAGACTCGACTGCGGAAAAATCCGCTTCAGATAGTGACCCAGCCGCTCGGTCAACGGTGCGCGCAGTTGCGCGAGCGCCGCGTCGCGTTCGTCCACCAGCACTTCGTCGAGCAGACTCAGCGCGCTCGCGCGCAGGCTCAGTTCGTCCTTGCGGCGCGTGGCCTGCTCGAGCTGCGCTTCTATCGCGGCAAGCCGTTCGCCGAGGCCCGATGCCCCCATCGTTTGAAGCTGGCTACGCAGCTCCGCGATCCGCAACTGACGCTCGCGCTGCTCATTGCGCGCGAGTTCCGCCGATGCGCGATAGCGCTTCGCCTGAGCCACGGGATCGTCGAGGCGCGCCGCATCGAGTTCGCGCTCGCGCTCGCCGCGCTGGTTCTTCAACGCGTCGACCTTCATGCGCTGCTCGACGCTGTGCGTCTGCCACTGCGCGCGGTTGCGCCGAAACGCTTCATCGTTCAACTGCGCTTCTTTGCGCTGCAGTTGCGCCGCGAGCGAATCGGCCTTCGCGACGCCGGTGGATTGCGCGCCAGCCGCCTGCGCGAGCACCTTGCGCGCGGCCTCCAACGCGTCGCGCGCGATATCGGCGTTGCGGCGCGCGTCGTCGAGCGGCGCCGCCGCGGAGACATCGGGCAGGCTCGCCAGGCGCTCGCTCGACGCCTGCAAGCGCGCCGCCGTCGACGCCAGCGCCGCCCGCAACGCATCGATGCCTTGCGGCGCGTGCACCTCGAGAATCCTGGCTTGGCTCTTCTGCTGCACGACCAGCGCTTTCCATTGCTCATGACGCGCCTGCGCATCGCCCACCGATGCGACGCCTAGCGACCGCAGCAGTTGCGCGTGCTTCGCTTCGAGCGACGCCAGCTCCGACAACTGCGCGGACAGATCCGAGACGCCCGGGATCACGCGCAATTCGCCGAGCTCGCCGAGGCCGATGCGCTTTTCTTCGTCGACGCGCAGCACGCCGGTGCCGCTGATCGTCTGATCGCCGACGTTCAATTCGCGATTCAACCGGTACTCGATGCGCGTCATCGCCGCTTCGGTCCGCGCGCGCAGCACGGTCAATTCGCCGTCGAGCGCGACGAGACGCTTGAACTGCGCGTCGTCGAGTTCGAGCGCCGCCGCGTCGCGCGCAGCCTGCAGCACCGCCGCGCTCGCCTTGTCCGCCTCGACGATCGTTGCTTCGAGCCGCTGGCTCTCAGTCCGGTAGAAATCGACCTGGCTGCGTAGATCGGCGGCGGTGACGGCCGCGTTCGAGAGTTCGAGCGCGCGGTTCGCCTCGGCCGCTGCCTGCTCGAATTGCGCCACCCGGCTTTCCGCCTGCGCGTGCGCGGTCTGCGCGGCCGCGACCTCGGCGCGCGCCGCGTCGAGTTGCTCGCGCTCGCGCGCGATCGCCGCCTCCAGTTCGAGCGCGCCCTGCTCCTGCTGTACCGACAACGCGAGTTCGGCCTCACCGATCTTCAACGACTGCGCGAGCCCTTCGAGACCACGTTCGAGTTGCTCGACCTCTGCAGCGCGTTGCTGCGCGAGCGCGGCCTTGTGCTCGTGAAGCTCCCACGGACGCCGGCGCTCGGCGTCGTCGAAGGCCTGCTGTTGGGTGGCGAGGCGCGCGATGTTGTCGTCGAACTGCTGGCGTTGCAGTTGCAGCTCGTCGCGGCTCGTGCCCAGCGCGGCGAGCTTCTGCTCCGCCTCCGCGAGCGGCCCGGTCGACTTCTGCGTGCGCGCTGTCAGCAGTTGCCGCAGCTCGCGCTGCACGGCCGCGATCAACGCGTCCTCGCCACCGGCTTCGCGGCCGCCCGACAGTTGCGTAAGCGCGTCGCGCAGATACTGCGCCGCGTGCCCGGTCGAATCGCGCATCTCCTGCGTGCCACCCTGCTGCACCCACAACAGACCCGGCACGCCGGCGTTCTCGGCTTTCATTGGACCGCGCGCCGCGCGCGAGAAGCCGAGCAGCGCCGCGAGCTTGTCTTCGGCTTCGTCCTCGCTATATACGGTCTGGCCGATTCTCAGCTCGCAGCGCTGCCGCGATACGAACTGCTTCGACAGACGGCACGCCACACCATCGAGCTCGAAGCCGACCTCGACCGACGGCTGCCCGCTCGCGAGCCCCCAAGGCAACAGGTCCTTCAGATGCGAGGCCTTGTAGCGTTCGAGGAACACCGTGCGCACCGCTTCGGCGATCGTGCTCTTGCCGGCCTCGTTCGGGCCGATGAACAGATTGAGGCCGGGCTGCAGATCGTCGATCACGAGCTGCCCGCCGAACTGCCTGAATTCCCGAATCGCGATACGTTGCAGCTTCATGCGCAGGCTCCTTCTTGCGGCAGTTCCGGTTGTTGCCGTTCGCGCGCCTGCGCGGCGGGTGCGGCATCAGAATCGCGTTGCCGCTGTTCGCGCGCGAAACGCGCCAGCAGCAGCAACGCCTCCGCCGCGCGTCGCGCCTGTTGCGGATCGGCCTGCGCGTCTTCCTGCAAGGCGCGCAGCCGCGCGACCACCTTCGCGAGATAGCCGCTTTGCGCGCCGAGTTCGGCGAGATCGTCGGCGGTGGGCAGCACGTGCAGGCTGCCCAGATCGGCACGCAACGCACGCACGCGGGCGCGGGCCTCTTCGAGCGCGACATGCAGCGCTTCGGCATCGGCAAGCGCCGCCGTGCCGCGAACCTCGATGCGCAGCACGTCATGCGCGCCGAGTTCGGCGAGGCGGGTTTTCAACGCGTCGACGTCGGTCGGCACCGAAATCGTCTCGTCCCAGCGATGCCAACGATATTGCCCGACCCGTACCGCGTCGACCCGCGGCGCGGCGCCCGGCTCGCCGATGCTGACGTCGAGCACGAAGCCCGGCTGATTCGCGCGGAAACGGTCCTGCTCGTGCGTGCCCGCGTACCACGTGCGTTCATCGACACGCAGATGGCCGTGCCAGTCGCCGAGCGCCAGGTAGTCGAGTCGCGCGCAGGCGGCGCGCGTCGGCGCGATCGGATTCGACGAATCGATGCCCTCCTGCAGAATGCCGCCGACGCTGCCATGCGCGAGCCCGACCCGGTGATAGCCGGCGGGGGTATCGGTGGAATCGAAGAACGCGGTGGTGTCGTCGTAGGTGATGCGCTGCGTAAGCGGCGCGCACAGCAGCGCGCAACGGCATGCGTCGAGCAGCACGACGCCGGATTCGAGCACCAAGCGCACGTTCGGCGGCACGCAATTGAGCCGCTGCGCGCGAGTCCACACGCTTTCGACGAGCGCCGCGTCGTGATTGCCCGGCAGCATGATCCACGGTCCGGAAAACGCTTGCAGCGCGGCGAACAAACGCCGGATCACGGTGTCCGACACCGTCTGCAGATCGAACACGTCGCCTGCGACGAGCACCGCGTCGACGTTGCGCGCGGCCGCTGCTTCGGCGATGCGGCGCACCGTGTCGAAGCGCGCCTGGGCGAGATGCGCGGCCTCGTCCGCTTCGAACTGACCGAATTGCGTGCCGATCTGCCAGTCCGCGGTGTGCAGAAACCTGATCACTGTGCCTCCATTGCTATTGCGTTGCGTTGCGTCGTCTCGCGTCGGGTTCGACGAGGCGTCCAAGCGCGAATGTTACCTTGCCGAAGCGTCGGCGCGTATTGCGCCGGCGCGTATTGCGCTCGCGCGTATCCAGGCTGGACGCGCGCGCCGGCCGTATCGCATCATTGCAATCGAACCGGCTGACCCGCCGCCCTGCAGCCGCCGCCCGACAGGATCAACCGAGCCGATGGACAAGACCACCGATCTGAAGAAGGCCAAGCGCACGCCTTTACTGCTGCTGGCTGCGGCCGCCTGCGTTTTCGTCGTCACCGCGTTCCTGCCGCGCGGCCTGTGGGTCGACGGCATCAAGGCCGTCGCCGAGGCCGCGATGGTCGGCGCGCTCGCCGACTGGTTCGCGGTCGCGGCGCTGTTTCGCCGCGTGCCGATTCCGCTGGTGTCGTCGCATACCGCGATCATCCCGCGCAACAAGTACAAGATCGCCGATAACCTCGCGCACTTCGTGCAGGACAAGTTTCTCGACGTGCCGTCGCTGATCGGTCTGATCCGCCGGCATGATCCGGCGCAGACCATCACCGCGTGGCTCAGCGAGCCGGCCAACACCGCGCGCCTCGGCGACTACGTGGTGCGGCTCACCGGCGGCATCCTCGACGTGGCCGACGACGCGCGCATCCAGAGCTTCATCAGGGACGCGTTGCGCGACGTGCTCGCGAAGGTCGATCTGTCGCAATCGCTCGGCGCGATTCTCGACACGCTGACGCGCGGCGGCCGTCATCAGGAACTGCTCGACACCGCGATCGATCAGCTGATCACAGTGCTGCGCGAGGCGCCGGCGCGCGAGTTCATCGCAGCGCGCATCGTCGATTGGGTGAAGGGCGAGTATCCGACGATGGAGAAGTTCCTGCCATCAGCGTGGCTCGGCGACAAGGGCGCCGAAGCGATCGCGAGCGCCGCGAACCGGATGCTCGAACAGATCGCGCAGAACCCGACGCACGAGCTGCGCGACAAGTTCGACGAGGCGGTGCAGAGGCTGATCGTGCGGCTGAAGACCGATCCGGTTTTCCTGCAGCAAGGCGAAGCGCTGAAGCGCTATCTGGTCGAGGGCGATGCGTTCAGCAGCTACGTGAAGGATATGTGGGGCGATCTGCGCGCATGGCTCAAGCGCGATCTGCAAAGCGCCGACTCAGCGCTGCATGCGCGGGTCGCTGCGATGGGCGCGTGGGTCGGCCGCGAACTCGCGCAGGATCCGGCGTTGCGGCAATCGCTGAACGACCACCTCGAGGAAGCGGCGCGCGCGATGGCGCCGGACTTCGCGCAATTCCTCACGCGCCATATCAGCGATACCGTGAAGAACTGGGACGCGCACGAGATGTCGCGGCAGGTCGAGTTGAATATCGGCAAGGATCTGCAGTACATCCGGATCAATGGCACGATCGTCGGTGGATTTATCGGCTTGTTGCTGTATGTGAGCTCGCTGTTGCTGGAGATGGTGCGGGTGCATGCGGGCTAGCGTGCGGATTGGCGGTCCCTACCGGTAGTCTCCCATGCCGTCGATCGGCCGAAGGACGTCGTACTTTTTCACTGATGCGGTTTCGATCCCAGTTTCGATCAAGGAGTAAGCATCGAGCAATTCTCTGACTCGTGCATGCCGCGTTCGGAAATCATTTCGCATTTCGTCACGCGCAAATCGGACAATGGTCTGTACAAAACGGAACTCATTCATCTTCCGACGTGCCGTATTAAGTCGAACCAACCGGCGTCCATGTAGTCTGGGCCACGTTCCCTCGCCGCTTGCCCGATGTATTATCAGCCATCCTACTTACGTCGACTGGCTATGTCCGAGAACCTTACACACAGTGCCGAGGGAAGAGTTGGAGCCACCGGGTTCCTCTTCGTCGTCGCGTATGCGGCGCTTTCGTTGACAGCGATAGCGTTGGTCGGCCCTTATGGCTGGGACGACGGCGCCATCACTATTGCCTATGCGCATACACTCGGGCGACACGGGGTATTCGCGTTGACATCAGCTTCGGCGCCGGCAGAAGGTACGTCAACTTTGCTCATGACGGCGATGTTGGCGATAGGGCAGTGGATGATGCATCCAGGCTTTCTGGATGCGATCATGACGGCGCAGTTGCTCTCCTTCATCGCAATGAGCGCTACCCTGGTGCTCGTGTGGCGCGCACTTGAAGCGTACCTGCCGAGCCCAACGCATCGCCTCATTGTGGTGTGCTTGCTGGGACTGCTGCCAGCCTGCCAGGCCGAGATCATCAATGGCATGGAAATGACGGTCTTTGCGTTGCTGCTGTTTGCGTTCGTGCTCTCCTGGCGCGTGCGATCGACACTTGCCTATGCACTGTTGCCTCTTCTGATGCTGACTCGCTTCGAGGCGGTGTTCTATCTGGGATTCGCGCTTGGCTGGATGGTCGTGTTTTGCCCGCAGGATAGGCCGCATGCCATTCGAATGTGCGTCTGGCTCATGCTTTGCTTTCTGCTGATGACAATCTGGAGGTATCGTGTCTTCGGCACGCTATTGCCGAATACCATCCTGGCCAAGCTGCAAATGCCCTACAGTAAAAAAGGCTGGGACGGCGTATTGGTAAAGCTGCGCGGTCTCAAGGATTTCCTTTTCGTGAATGCCGCGTTTCTGGCTGGCATGTACCTGAGCCGGAAGGGAGAGAAAAAGCGCCGTCTGGATCCGATGTCTGTACTTCTAATATTTTCTTTTGCCGTATTCGCGCTCGTATCGGGAAAAAATTGGGGCTATACCGGGCGGATGTTCATGGCCGTGGTTCCCCTTTTCGTCCTTTCTCTCGCAGAACGTTTTGCGAATATGCGTCAACCATATGTATTTCGCGGGCTTTTGCTGTGCCTTTCTGGGACTTTCCTGTTCAACATTGCGTTGCTGCGCGACAACGTCGACACGGTAATCCTTGGTGCGGCGATGCGTGGCGTGCTGCCCGCTGCGCTGAATGCGGCGGGAGACGCGGCCCGAAAAAGAGCGTGGCACGATTTCCCCGGTGACTGGCGCGGAATAACGCCGGCGAACTACGCGATGACGGGTGCTTCGGTTGATCATCTGCGCGAGTATCTGGGGCAACCGACGCTCAAGTTCATGACGCCAGACGTTGGTGGCGCCGCACTGTGCTGCGAACATCTGGACGTTCTGGATTCGGCGCTGTTGACCAACCCATCGCTGGCGCGTCGCGGGTATGCAGGGTTTGCGGACTATCTGAGCAAGGAACGTCCGGAAGTCATCGAAACACATGGCCTTTGGAGCAGCAACAGCGGGATATACTCCGTCGCCGAATTCCAGACGGACTATCTGCCCGCAATTTACAATGGGACGCTTTTCTGGCTGCGTCATGACGTCCTGGAGCGTCTGGTTGCTCGCGGCGTGGCGACCGATCCTGTTCGCCCGGGGAGGTTGCTTGATATTCGCTATGTGGGAGACAGTCAGGACGCCTGGTATCTGATGCGATTTCCCGCTGTGACGGTACTCAGTCGGTGAACTTCTGTCGGCTTGGAAGCTGTTTCGAGCGCCCCCACGGGTAGCAACGGTTCGACGAGGGACCACAGTTCGTCGGGTAGGCATTCTCTGAGCTTCGCCTCATATCGCGACAAACCGAAACAGAATAGTACGTAAGGTCTGCTGAACCCGTTTCCTGACCGCTGTACCTTCAGGCGATCAACGCTTTACAGAGCAGATCGCTTCGCATTTCGGCTTCTTCAAAGGCGTGATGGCGAGCAACGAGCTGCGAAATCTATCAGGCGCTAGCAAAGCCGGCGCCTTGACGGTCGAGTTCGGCGTAGGGTTTCGACTATTGCGGCGATTCCCGCGCTGACGTGCCCGTGTGGAAGCAGGCCCGCAAGGCAATCGTCGTTGGAGGAAAAAGCATCCAGGCTGCGGCCTCCAAAGGCAATCACGCAACGGTCGTGTTTGATAGCAAAAGACCGCTCCTTTGGCTCGTCATCAAAGAGATGCGCGCCTCGCCTATCAATGGGTGAAGAATGTCCTTATCTTCGTGCCGCCTCTCGCCTCGCACCGGTTTGCCAACGTCGAGGCATTGAGCGCCGACGCAATAGCCTTTGTTTCTTTCTCTTTCTGTGCGTCGTCCGTGTACCTGTTAAATGACATGCTCGACCTCGATGCAGACCGGCGTCATAGCCGAAAGCGCGAGCGCCCCTTCGCATCCGGTGAACTGCCGCCTACGCAATAAAAGGCCGCTCCAGCCTTCTGACCATTGTGCTGTGCTAGTTGCAGTGCTCATTGCGATCTAGCCCGCGATGCATGGTGCGTGACCGGCGCACGCGTTCATCAGTCGGATGTCGGAATGTGTCGATAAGTTCGACAGCCGCTGACGCCATGTTGCCTTTGGTGATCCTGGCATGCGTCGCCCTTCGCTCACGGTCTCGCCGTTGGGTGTTGGCGTTCTCGAATTCGAGCGGCAAACGGTAGCCAATCCTACTGTGCAGGCGGCGTACGTCGTACCAGCCTTCCAGGAACCAGACGATGCGCTGCCGGGTCTGCTCATTGGCTCGCAAAGTGTTCGCGTGCTCGTACCGCTGCACGACCACCGCTCGACCGATGCGCTGCCGGCGATCTGAATCGGCCTCTTACCGGTCGCCGCGACGTGGCAAAGCATCCCCACCCCGCCAAACCGCCTACAATTCGGGCATCTGTCTTGCTGACGAACCATGCTCCGCTCGGTCGTCACCGCGTCCCAACCGGAATTCTGTTCACATGAAAATATCGCTACCGCCGCCGCATGGGCGGCCGAACCGCGTTTACCCGCCGGGCACGCCGGGCCTGCATGGCCTGGTGTCGCTGATCACCGGCGTGGTGGTCGTGTGCGGGCTGTACTTCGGGCGGGAGGTACTGATTCCGATCACGTTGTCGGTGCTGCTGAGCTTCCTGCTCGCGCCGCTCGTGCAGATGCTGCGGCGTCTGCACATGGGCCAGTTGCCATCGATCTTCATCGCCGTGCTGTTCGCGCTCGCCTCGCTGCTCGCGATCGGCGCGCTGATCGGCGCGCAGCTCGTGCAGCTCGCGGGCGACCTGCCGCAGTATCAGGAAGCGATCGAGCAGAAGATCGAAACGGTGCAGGAAAAGACCGTGGGCCGCGCCGATGCCCTGATGAGCAGCGCTGCCAGCGCGCTGCAGCGGGTGGCGCCATCGCGCCCCGCGCCGCCGCGCCCGACCGGCCGCGCCGCGCGCAACGCGCCGCAGGTGCCGCAACAGGTCGAGGTGCACGAGCCCGCGCCAACGCCGGTGCAACTCGCGCAGCGCGCGCTGACGCCGGCCATCGCGCCGATCGAGACGACCTTCATCGTGCTCGTTGTAACGATCTTCATTCTGTTGCAGCGCGAGGATTTGCGCGACCGGCTGATCAGCCTGTTCGGATCGCGCGACCTGCATCGCACGACCACCGCGATCAACGACGCCGCCGGGCGCCTGTCACGCTATTTCGTCGCGCAGCTCGGCGTCAATCTGAGCGCGGGCGGCATGATCGCGATCGGGCTCGCGGTCATCGGCGTGCCCGGCGCGCTGCTGTTCGGCGTGATCGCCGCGCTGCTGCGCTTCGTGCCGTACATCGGCATCTGGATCGCGGCGATCCTCGCGGTGTTTCTCGCCGCCGCGATCCAGCCGCAATGGACGATGGCGGTTCTCACGCTGATCCTGTTCATCGTCGTCGACGTGGTCGCCGGCCAGATCGCCGAGCCGCTGCTGTACGGTCATCGCTCGGGCCTGTCGCCGCTCGCGGTGGTCGTCGCGGCGATTTTCTGGAGCTGGCTGTGGGGGCCGATCGGCCTCGTGCTGTCGACGCCGCTCACACTGTGCGTCGTCACGCTCGGGCGCTACGCGGACCGGCTGAACTTCCTGACCGTGCTGCTCGGCGATCAGCCAGCGCTGACGCCCGCGCAGAACTTCTATCAGCGCCTGCTCGCCGACGATCCGCACGAGGCGATCGTGCAGGCCGAGCGGCTGCTGCGCGAGATGTCGTTGATCGACTACTACGACAAGGTCGCGCTGGAAGGCCTGCGCCTCGCGCGCAACGACGCGCAGCGCGGCGTGCTGATGCCCGACCAGTTGCAGCGGATCAACGACGCGCTCGTCGATATCGTCGAGAACCTCGACATTGCCGAAGGGCTGCGCGATGCGCTGTCGCCTGTCGATCCGGCGGACCCGGGTAGCGCGCTGCTTGCCGGGGCGCCGGATCGGACGACGCCGGGCGCGGGTACCACGGAGCGCTACGGCGGCGGCCTGCTGACGCGCACGCAACACCCGGACGAAGCGGGCAAGGCGGCGGTGCTGTGTGTACCCGGCCGTGGCGCGTTCGACGAGGTGACGACCGCGATCGCGGTGCAACTGCTGAACCGCCAGGGCTTCGCGCCGTTGATGGCGACCCACTCGGGCTACCGCAAGGCGCGCGCCGACGAGCCGAGCTTCAAGGACACGTCGATCATCTGCATCGTGTCGCTCGACGCGCCCGACTCGCCGCTGTATCTGCGC
Source organism: Paraburkholderia podalyriae (assembly GCF_014397785.1). Classification (GTDB taxonomy): domain Bacteria; phylum Pseudomonadota; class Gammaproteobacteria; order Burkholderiales; family Burkholderiaceae; genus Paraburkholderia; species Paraburkholderia podalyriae. Next base: position 182,363 of record NZ_VZQQ01000007.1, on the reverse strand, counting down.
AACATGCTGCGGCGCACGCGCGAATGGCGGCCGCGCGCGACGCTGGTGGTCGGCGTCGGCGTCGACGGCGCGCCGGAAGCCAGCGTCGAGCTCGATGCGGCCGGCGCGATGCATACCTCGCCGACGTTCCGCTCGATGATCGAGGCATGTCATGCGGCGACCGGCGGGCTGGCCATGCGGCAGCCGTCGCAGACTGCCAGCGCGGGGTGAAGCCAGGGCGGTCCGAAGCTGCTGCGACCTGCGCATGACCCGCCCGTTCAAACCGTATCCGTTCGCGCCGCGCCGCCACCCGGCCGCGGTGCCGCCACTCGTCGACGGACGCGATCCACGGACGCGCGCCGTCGCGATCGCCCGGGGCGGGCGAGTCGCAGTTGCAACCAATCGTTGAGGATCAAGCCCATGTCAAGGAACAGCAGGCACGGACAGGGCGCGCGGCGACGCATCCAGATACTGATTGGCGCAATCGTATTGATTCTAATCGTGACTTCGGGGTGGATCATTCACCAGACTCGGACGGTCGCACGCGAGACTTCTCTTGCGTTGGCGTCGGCCGCGACGACGGCGAACGACGCGGGAATTTATGACCGCGCAATGCGCTTCGCGATGCTGGGGATGCGCAAGGGTTGGCTCTTGCCGGGATCGGTCGAAGCAGAGCTTGAGCTTATGCGTGGCGCGCAAGCATCGATGCAAATTGCGTTGCTCGGCGGGCATCAGAATGCGGTTGATTCCGCCGTCTTCAGCCTGGACGATAGGCGGGTCGTAACCGCGTCCTGGGATGGCACAGCGCGGGTGTGGGACCCGGCCACGGGTCAACAGATCGCGCAGCTCAGTGGCCATCAAAATCTGGTTTATTCCGCCGCCTTCAGCCCGGACGGCCAACGGGTGGTGACTGCGTCAGCGGACCGGACCGCGCGGGTATGGGACGCGGCTACGGGCAAACAGGTTGCGCAGCTCAGCGGGCATCAGGATCTGGTTTATTCCGCCGCCTTCAGCCCGCAGGGCCGGCGCGTGGTGACTGCGTCCGCGGACAGGACCGCGCGGGTGTGGGACGCGGCTACGGGCAAACAGATTGCGCAGCTCACCGGGCATCAGAAGCCGGTTTTCTCCGCCGCCTTCAGCCCGGACGGCCAACGGGTGGTGACTGCGTCAGCGGACAGGACCGCGCGGGTGTGGGATGCGGCGACCGGCCACGTGATCGCACAGCTCACCGGGCATCGGGAACCGGTAAGCTCCGCCGCCTTCAGCCCGGACGGCCGGCGCGTGCTGACCGCGTCCGATGACAAGACGGCGCGGTTGTGGGATGCGGCGACCGGCCAGGTCATCGCGCAGCTCATAGGGCATCGGGGACCGGTTTTCGCGGCCGCCTTCAGCCCGGACGGCCAGCGCGTGGTGACCGCGTCCGCGGACGGGACCGCGCGGGTGTGGAACGCGGCGACCGGCCACTTGATCGTGCAGCTCACTGGGCATCGCGGACCGGTGAGCTCCGCCGTCTTCAGCCCGGACGGCCAGCGCGTGGTGAGCGTGTCCGATGACAAGACCGCGCGGGTGTGGGATGCGGCCACCGGCCAGGTGATCGCGCAGCTCACCGGACACAAAGGGCCGGTGAATTCCGTCGCCTTCAGCCAGGACGGTCAGCGGGTGGTGACTGCGTCCCGTGACAGGACCGCGCGCGCATGGGACGCGGCGATGGGCATCTTGCTGCTCGGAGGGCATCAAGGATCAGTTATTTCCGCCGCCTTCAGCCCGGACGGCCAGCGGGTGGTGACTGCGTCAGCGGACAGGACCGCGCGGGTATGGGACGCAGCCACGGGCAAACTGATCGCGCAGCTCAGCGGGCATCAGGGGGCAGTTTTTTCCGCCGCGTTCAGCCCGGACGGCCAACGGGTGACGACCGCGTCCGGGGATCGGACCGCGCGGCTATGGGACGCAGCCACGGGCAAACAGGTCGCTCAGCTCGACGGGCATCAGGGGTGGGTTTACTCCGCCGCCTTCAGCCCGGACAGCAAGCGGGTGATGACCGCGTCCTGGGATCGGACCGCGCGGGTGTGGGACGCGGCCACCGGCAAACCGATCTTGCTCCTCAGCGGGCATCAGGGCCCGGTTGATTCCGTCGCCTGCAGCCCGGACGGCCGGCGGGTAGTGACCGCGTCCTGGGACGGGACCGCGCGGGTGTGGGACGCGACCACGGGCAAACAGATCGCGCAGCTCAGCGGGCATCAGGATCTGGTTTATTCCGCCGCCTTCAGCCCGGACGGCCAGCGCGTGGTGACCGCGTCCGCGGATCAGACCGCGCGGGTGTGGGACGCGGCCACGGGCAAACAGATCGCCCAGTTCGGTGGGCATCAGGGAGCGGTTTTCTCCTCCGCCTTCAGCCCGGACGGCCAGCGCGTGGTGGCCACGTCCGCGGACGGGACCGCGCGGGTGTGGGACGCGGCGACCGGCGAGGTGATCGCGAAGCTCACCGGACATCAGGGAGCGGTTTTCTCCGCCGCCTTCAGCCCGGACGGCCGGCGCGTCGTGACCGCGTCCGCGGATCAGACCGCGCGGGTATGGCCTATTCGATGGCTGATGCAGAAGCGAGGTCAGAGCCTGGCTACAGCCGTGTGTAGGGAAAAGCTCGTGGGAGCAAACCTGCTCACAACCGATGATGAAGCTGCCCTTTCTCTCGTACGCGGGCGCCGGGGCGAAAACGTCTGTGGATCGAATCTGAATCGCTATTGAGCAACGATGTCCGCTGCATCTCGAGCATACTGCGTCGGCGGCAGGCCGACATGACGCGTGAACGCGACGCTGGATCAGATACTCCATCGGCGCGACGCGCCAGCACCCGAACGGACGTTGCGACGAGATCGTTCAGCCCTTCGAGCTGGTCCTCGGATACAAGCCCAACGTACTCGCATGCAGCCGCGCGAGTCCGAGCAACGCATCCGTATAGGGCGTCGGCACGCGCGTCAGCTGCCCTAGTTCGCGCACCGCGCCGACCAGCGCATCGAGTTCGACCGCCTTGCCGGCCTGCACGTCCTGCAGCATCGACGTCTTCATCGCGCCGAGTTTCAGCGTGACCGCGTGACGGTCCTCGGGCGGCTGGTCGATCGGGATGCCGAAGCGCGCGCCGATTTCCTTCGCCTCCAGCATGATGTGCGTGACAAAGCCGCGCACGAGTTCGTCGGCGAGGATCCGGTCGGTCGTTGCGCCGGTGATCGCGCTGACCGGGTTCATCGTCATGTTGCCCCACAGCTTGAACCAGACGTCGCGCTGGATCTGCGCCGAGACCGTCGCATGGAAGCCCGCCGCCTGCAGCAGCGCGGCGAGCTGCTCGACGCGTTCGCTCGGCCGGCCCGACGCCTCGCCGACGATAAGCCCGTTGCCCTGGTGATGCCGGATCACGCCGGGTGCGTCGGTCAGGCAGCTAGCGTGCACGACGCAGCCGACCGTCTGCGCGGCCGGGATCGCGGCAGCGATCGCGCCGTCGGGATCGATCGTCTTCAGGCGCTGGCCGCCGAGCTCGCCGGCGAGGCCGTCACAGAACCACCACGGCACGCCGTTCATCGCCGTCAGCACGATCGTCTCGGGGCCCAGCAGCGGCTTGATCTGCGCGGCCACCGCCGCCATCGCCGGGCCCTTCACCGCGATCACGATGAGCTCCTGCACACCGAGATCGGCCGGCTTGTCGCTCGCCTTCACCTGCTCGGCGTAGATCACGCCACCTTCGATCAGCCGCAGACCATGCTGGCGCACCGCGTCGAGCGTCGCGCCGCGCGCGACCACGCTGACCTGATGCCCCGCCTGCGCGAGCTTCACTCCTATCCAGCCGCCGATCGCGCCGGCGCCGTAGATCGCTACTTTCATCGCCTGAATCCTTGCCTGTTGGGGGGTTATCGCAGCGTTGATTGCCGCGCTCTTTTACGCATGGCTTCAATCATTGCCGGGTTGATCAGGAACTGGCGCCCGGCGCCGCTGACGCTGTCGCGCACGCGCAGCGTGATGTGGTTGTAGATCATCTCGGTCCAGCCGAGCAGATCGAAGATCCGGTAGCACGCGGCGAGTTGCACGCGAGCTTGCCATTCGTCGGCATGCATCGTGGCCGACCTGGGTGGGCTTGCCGGTTGCGCTTCGAGGGTCGTGGCCATCGTCGCTGTCTCCATGATTGTCGTTGTGACGGCGCGCCGGTGCGCGCCGCCCACCCTTATTCACGCGGGTTGCAACAGCGGCCGGAGCGCCGCACGGCTTCAGGCGCCCGACACCACCGCCGCGATCGACGACGCAACATAGTCCGCGTTACGCGCGTTGAGCCCGGCGACGCACATGCGGCCCGAGCGCAGCACGTACACCGCGTATTCGTTGCGAAGACGCTCGACCTGGCTTTCGGACAGGCCCGTGTACGTGAACATGCCGCGCTGCGCGACATAGCGCGCGCGCATCACTTCATCGACGCGCCCGGCGAGCCCCGCGTGGATCACCTTGCGCATTGCCAGAATGCGCTCGCGCATCGCGCCGAGCTCGGCTTCCCACGACGCGCGCAGCGTCGCATCGGCGAGCACGTTGGCGACCAGGCGCGCGCCGTGCGTCGGCGGGTTGCTGTAGTTCGCGCGCACCGCCGACATCAGTTGGCCCGCCACGCGCGCCGCCTCGTCGGCGCTCTTGCAGACTACGCTCAACGCGCCGACGCGCTCGCCGTACAGCGAGAAATTCTTCGAGAACGAGTTCGCGACGATCAGCGGCACGTTCGCGTCGGCGAGCAGGCGCACCGGTGCGGCGTCTTCTTCGAGGCCCGCGCCGAAACCCTGATAGGCCATGTCGACGAACGCGATCAGCTTGCGGCGCTGCAAAACCGGCACCAGTTCCGCCCATTGCGCCGGGCTCAGATCGACGCCGGTCGGGTTATGGCAGCACGCGTGCAGCAGCACGACGCTCTTTTCCGGCAACGCGTCGATCGCGGCGAGCATGCCGGCGAAGCGCAAGCCGCCGGTTTGCGGGTCGTAGTACGGATACGTGTTGACCGTCAGCCCCGCGCCTTCGAACACGACGCGATGGTTTTCCCAGCTCGGATCGCTGATCCACATCTGCGAGCCGGGGAAATAGCGCTTCAGGAAATCGGCGCCGACCTTCAGCGCGCCCGAGCCGCCGAGCGTTTGCAGCGTCGCGATGCGGCCTTCGGCGCGCGCCGCGCTGTCGGCGCCGAACACGAGCGCCTGCGCGGTGTCGCGATAGAGCGGCAGACCCGCCATCGGCAGATACGAGCGCGGGCCGATCGCGTCGAGCAGCGCGGTTTCGGCGCGGCGCACCGCGTCGATCACCGGCAGCTTGCCGGCGTCGTCGAAATAGATGCCGATGCTGAGGTTGACCTTGTTCGGGCGGGGGTCCAGCTGGAAGTCTTCGTTCAGGCTCAGAATCGGGTCGCCCGGATAGGCGGGAATATGCTCGAACATGACGGGTCCTTGAAGACGGCCTCTGCAGGCCTGTTGTCGCGGTCGTCGGCGCGGCGCGGGACGACGGGCAAACCTCAAGTCTAAGCGGGTTTGCCGGGCCAAGTCGATTCCGCATGAGTGTCGGTCGTCGGTCGCGGCGAGATGCTGCGCAGCGGCGTTGCGTCAGAACCGGTAGTTGATCGACACGTCGGCGACGCCGGTCGCTCGGCTGCGTGTGATCGGACTGTTGCCCGCGCTGCCGACGAGCTGCTCGAACGCGCCGTCGGCGGTCGCGAACCAGTGCTTGCTGAGCAGCCAGATCGCGCTGACGCCGAACCCCACCGACTTGAAGCCCGCGCTCGCGTGGTACCGCGGATACTGCGAGTGCGCGGCCTGCTCCTGATTGACGCCGAACCAGCTGTTCATGTAATTGGAGTCCGCGAGCGTCACGTTCGGGCCGGCGAACCAGACCAACTGCTTCGTGCTGCCGGGCATCGGCATGTAGGCGCCGAGATCGCCGATCCAGCCGTTCGAACCGCCGAAATAGCGGCGGATATCGGCGCGCAGCACGAGCGGAAAATCCTTCGACACGACGTACTCGCCCGACAGTTTCAGACCCGGCGCCGGATTGATGTTGCCAAGCCCGTTGAGTTCCTGGGGATCGTTTTGCGCGCGCCGCCCGAGGTCGTAGACGGCCGCGAGACTCATGCGCCAGTTCTCGCCTTGCGCGAAATTGACGCCGAGGCCTTCTCCGCTCGACAGAAAGAACAGATCCTTGTAGCGCACGTCGATGCTCGGGCCGGCCACGACGTGATAGCGGTCCGATCCCTCGAAGCGCGGCTGGAACGACGTCGCCACGCCGAAGCGCAGTTGCCAGTCGGGAATGTTCGGCTGCCACATCTTCTGCAGCGGGATACCCACCGAGTATTGCCATTCGCCGAGCGGCGATGGCGTCTGCGCGAAAACCACACCGGGCACGCAGCCCATCGCTCCCAAAATCGCGGCGACGAGCGAGCCCGCCGCGATGCCGGTTTGTTGGTGGCGAGGCGTGGCGCCCCGCTTCTTTCTACGGCTGTTCAACACCGGAAGCCTCCGATCTCACTCGTCGCGAAGAGGTAGGTTCCCGTCCGGGGTCCAGTGCGGACCCAAAAGCCCGGACGACCGCCGCACTGTTACTTACGGCGTGTAATTTTTCTAGCCAATGACGCGGGCTGCGCGGTGCGCACGAGGCGCGGCGAGCCCGCGTGACCACGCCGCGGTGACGCGGACAATGGCCAACGTCGCATTGGTGTGCAAGATATGCGCCATCTCTGTGGAGGATTGATGACGAGCGCTCGAGGAGCAACGCGACGACGGCTCGGGCGATGCAGCGGCGCGGCTGGCGCCGCCGCTCACAGGCGTCATTGCCCGGCTTCGACGAGCACCGGCTTGTCGCGATACAGGTTGGGAAACAGGTGCTTCAGGTTGGCGATTTTCGGCATGTCATTGAACACGATATAGGCCGAATCGGGATGCAACGTCAGATAGTTCTGGTGATACGACTCGGCCGGATAGAAGCCCTTGTACGGCTCCGTCTTCGTGACGATCGGCGCGGGGAACACGTGCGACTTGTCGAGCTGCGCGATGTAGCTTTGCGCGACGCGCCGCTGCGCGTCGTTCAGCGGAAAGATCGCCGAGCGGTATTGCGTGCCGCTGTCGGGCCCCTGACGATTCAGCTCGGTCGGGTCCTGAACCACCGAAAAGTACACCTGCAGCAGTTGACCGTACGTCACCTTGCCGGGATCGAACGTGACTTGCACCGATTCGGCGTGCCCCGTCTCGCCGCCGCTGACGGTCTCGTACTGCGCGGTGTCGTGTGAGCCGCCCGAGTAGCCCGATACCGCACGCGTGACACCGCGCACATGCTGGAACACGCCCTGCACGCCCCAGAAGCAGCCGCCCGCGAATACGGCGGTTTCCTCGTGCGCAGTGCTGGCCTGGATCGGTTCGTCGAGCGCGGGCGGCGCGATCGCGACGGCGCTCTCGGCCGAGAACGCGACGCGCTGCGCGAGCGGCAACGCGAGCGCGGCCACGCCTAGCAGCAACGACAGCGCGGCCACACGTGAGCGTTTCGGGATGTCGTCGAACGATGTAAAGAATTGCCGTCTGTTGCGAGTCATGATGGTCGCTCCGGGAAAGTGCCGACGCCAGCCCGCCGTCGCACGGTGTTGCCACGGCCGCATGCGGGTGCGCCGAAGCTTGGTCGCGCGGGCGCGGCGTTTATGACAGCATGCGCGTTTTCGCCGCCGGCTGCGCGGCCGCGGCCGCGCGGCTCACAGCGGAAATTTGGTGGTCGACAGGATTTCCTTTAGCACCATGAACGAGCGGATCTGTCGCACGCCAGGCAGATAGAGCAACTGCTCGGCGTGCAGGCGATTGAAGCTGTCGCTGTCGCGCGTGCGGATCACCATGAAATAGTCGAACTCGCCGGTCACCACGTGGCACTCCATGCAGCCGGCCACTTTCTGCGCGGCCTTTTCGAACTCGGCGAACGACTCGGGCGTCGAGCGATCGAGCACCACGCCGATGATCACGAGCATGCCCGCGCCGGCCGCCTTCGGATCGAGCAATGCGACCACGCCGCGAATCAACCCCGACTCCTTCAGCCGTTCGACGCGCCGCAAACACGCCGGCGCGCTCAGCTTCACTTTCGCGGCGAGCGCCACGTTCGAAATCGACGCGTCGGTTTGCAACTGCCGCAGGATCGCGCGATCGATGCGGTCCAGCCCGTGGCGGGGATTGGCCGGCGATGCGGGAGGAGTCTGGGTTGTGCCTGAAGGTTTCGATCCAGCACGAACTTTTGTTGCGTTCATCGGAGTATTTACGAAGTTTTGTTAGGGACCGGACATCGTTCGATTTCTAAAAATACGTGCAAGCCATTTTTTTCGCAAGCTCATTTCTGGCCGTTTTTCTTACCATGAACTCACGGAAACCACTCACCACCGGAGCCGCGATGAACCTGCAACGATTCCCCCGCCACCCGCTCACCTTCGGACCGACGCCGATCCAGCCGCTCAAGCGTCTGAGCGAACATCTCGGCGGCAAGGTCGAGCTTTATGCGAAGCGCGAGGACTGCAATAGCGGCCTCGCGTTCGGCGGCAACAAGACCCGCAAGCTCGAATATCTGATCCCCGACGCGCTCGCGCAGGGCTGCGACACGCTCGTGTCGATCGGTGGCATCCAGTCGAACCAGACGCGCCAGGTCGCGGCGGTTGCCGCGCATCTCGGCCTGAAATGCGTGCTCGTGCAGGAGAACTGGGTCAACTACTCGGATGCGGTATACGACCGCGTCGGCAACATCCAGATGTCGCGCATGATGGGTGCCGACGTACGGCTCGTGCCGGATGGCTTCGACATCGGCTTTCGCAAGAGCTGGGAAGACGCGCTCGACAGCGTGCGCGCGGCCGGCGGCAAGCCGTACGCGATTCCGGCCGGCTGCTCGGATCATCCGCTGGGCGGGCTCGGCTTCGTCGGCTTTGCCGACGAGGTGCGTCAGCAGGAAGCCGAACTCGGCTTCAGGTTCGACTACATCGTCGTGTGCTCGGTGACGGGCAGCACGCAGGCGGGCATGGTCGTCGGTTTTGCCGCGGACGGCCGCGCCGATCGGGTAATCGGCATCGACGCCTCGGCGAAACCGGCACAGACGCGCGAGCAGATCACGCGCATCGCGAAGCGGACCGCCGAGCGCGTCGAACTGGGCCGCGACATCACGGCGAAAGACATCGTGCTCGATGAGCGCTTCGGCGGCCCGGAGTACGGTCTGCCGAACGACGGCACGCTCGAGGCGATCCGTCTGTGCGCGCGGCTCGAAGGCATGCTGACCGATCCGGTGTACGAAGGTAAGTCGATGCACGGCATGATCGACAAGGTGCGCAACGGCGAATTTCCGGCCGGCTCGCGCGTGCTGTATGCGCATCTGGGCGGTGTGCCGGCGTTGAGCGCGTACAGCTTTATTTTCCGCGATGGCTGACGGGGTTTAGACGACATGTGTCCGCGGTTCGGCTTCGGGTTCGACTTCCGCCTGGACTTCAGCTTGCACATCAACCCGCGAGCTTCTTCCTCAGATGCTTGCGCAGAAACTCGACGAAGACCCGGATCGTCACCGAGCTTTGCCGATGCTGCGGATAGACGGCATAGACACCCGTCGTGGTCGGCAGGAACGCTTCGAGCACGGGCACGAGCTGGCCGTTTGCCAGCGCATCGGCGACGATGAAATCGGGAAGCCGAACGATTCCAAGCCCCGCCACCGCCGCATCGCGAATCAGGTCGCCGTTATTGGCCCGCAACGGCCCTCGCACCTCGACGCTCCTGATCGCGCCGTCGATGCTGAACTCCCAGCTCACCGCGCCGCCGTGACCGTACAGCAGACACTCGTGTTTCGCGAGATCGGCCGGCACGGTCGGGCTGCCACGCCGACGTAGATAACCGGGGCTGCAACACGCGACCATCTTCACATCGATCAACTTCTGCGCGATCAGCGACGAGTCCGCCAGCGTGCCGATGCGGATCGCCATGTCGAAGCCCTCGCCGACCACATCGACGGCGCGGTCGCTCAGTTCCATGTCGAAGCGCACGTCGCGATGCTCGCGCAGAAACGCCGCGACGAGAGGCGACAGATGCATCATGCCGAACGACATCGGCGCGCTCACGCGCAGCAGCCCGCGCGGCCCGGCGCGGCGCAGCGACATAGCCTGCTCGGCGTCCTCGACCTCGCCGAGGATGCGCTTCGCGCGCTCGTAAAACTCCTGGCCTAGATCGGTCACCGCCAGCTTGCGCGTATTGCGGATCAACAGTTGCACGCCGAGCGCTTCCTCGAGTGCCATCACCCGGCGGCTCACGAACTGTTTGGACAGCGACAGCCGGTTCGCCGCGGCGGTGAAATTGTGGGCGTCGACGGTCGCGACGAAGATCCGCATGTCATCGAGTTGCATCCTATTGTCCATCCCATCGCGACAGTGTTTCCGGTTTTTTCATGATTATAGCCATCTGGATTGACCTACACTGTCGTTCATGGATCGCAGCCAAACATCTGGCCCGGATCACGCGACAAAACTCAAGGAGAAACAGCATGCTCGAAGTCAGACACGCCAACCAACGTGGCCGCGCGGAACACGGCTGGCTCAGCTCGCGTCATACGTTTTCGTTCGCGCACTATCACGATCCGAAGCAGAACGGCTTCTCCGACCTGCTCGTGATCAACGATGACCGTGTCGCGCCGGCGCAGGGTTTTGGCAAGCATCCGCATCGCGACATGGAGATTTTTTCGTATGTGCTCGAAGGCGCGCTCGAACACAAGGACACGATGGGCACGGGCTCGGTGATCGTGCCGGGCGACATCCAGTTGATGAGCGCGGGCACCGGTGTGGCGCACAGCGAATACAACCATTCGAACAGCGAGCCGGTGCACTTCCTGCAGATCTGGATCGCGCCGGCTGAGCAAGGCGCGAAGCCGCGCTATCAGCAACAGCACTTCGGCGCGGCCGACAAGCGCGGGGTGCTGCGGCTCGTGCTGTCGCCGGACGGTGCGAACGGTTCGCTGCAGTTGCGGCAGGACGCGCGCGTGTACGCCGGTCTGTTCAACGGCGACGAAACCGCGCGGCTCGAACTCGCGAACGACCGCTATGCGTATGTTCAAGTGGCGCGCGGCAGCGTCACGGTGAATGGCGTCGAGCTTGGCGAGGGTGACGGCGCGCGGGTGCGCGGCGAACAAGCGCTGACGTTCACGCAAGGCCGCGACGCGGAAGTGCTGGTGTTCGATCTGCGCAACATCGAAACCTCGGCGTTGTGGGCATAAGCTCCGCTTGCACCGCTACAAGCTAATCTGAACGCGGCTCGCTGGACGACGATTTCCAGCGAGCTTCGCCCCTCTACGCTATCGGGAAAAATCATGCGCTACACGCTGTTTGAAAACCAGAAAGACGTCGTCGTTCTCGTCGCTCGAATCCTGCTCATGGTGCTGTTCGTGATGTTCGGCTGGTCGAAATTGATCGGCTTTTCTGGCGCCGTCGCTTATATGACATCGACAGGCGCGCCCGTGCCGGCGTTGTCGGCTGTTATCGCAGTGGTGATGGAGCTGGTCGTGGGCGTCGCGCTGCTAGTGGGATTTTTCACGCGACCGCTCGCGCTGCTGCTAGCGTTGTATACGCTCGGCACCGCAATCATCGGCCATCACTACTGGAACATGACGGGCGCGATGCAGTACGACAACATGATTCATTTCTACAAGAACATTGGAATCATCGGCGGCTTGCTGTTGTTGTGCGTGACCGGCCCCGGCAAATATTCGTTCGACCGGCGTTGATACCGATTTCCGTCCTTTAACGAACAAGGCCCGCACGAATGCGGGCCTTGTTGCATGCGCAAACCGAAACGGCGACCCGCGGGCCGCCGTTTGAGTCTCTGATCTACCGGATCAAACCGCTGCCTCAGCTTCCGCTTCCGCCTCGCTCGCCGCCGCGACTTCTTCGCTGTTGCGGATCAGGTGGTCGAATGCGGAGAGCGATGCTTTTGCGCCTTCGCCCACGGCAATGACGATCTGCTTGAACGGCACCGTGGTCACGTCGCCGGCGGCGAACACGCCCGGCACCGACGTCGCGCCACGTGCATCGACGACGATCTCGCCATGCTTCGACAGCTCGACCGTGCCCTTCAGCCATTCGGTGTTCGGCACGAGACCGATCTGCACGAACACGCCTTCGAGCTCGACGTTCTTCACTTCGCCCGAAGCGAGGTCCTTGTAGACCAGACCGTTGACCTTATTGCCGTCGCCGGTGATTTCTGTGGTCTGCGCCTGCGTGACGACCGTCACGTTCGGCAGGCTGCGCAGTTTGCGTTGCAGCACTTCGTCGGCACGCAGCGTCGCACCGAATTCGAGCAACGTCACTTCGCGCACGAGACCCGCGAGGTCGATCGCGGCCTCGACGCCCGAGTTGCCGCCGCCGATCACCGCGACGCGCTTGCCCTTGAACAGCGGGCCATCGCAGTGCGGACAGTACGCGACACCGTGATTGCGATACTCGCGCTCGCCCGGCACGTTGATCTCGCGCCAGCGCGCACCGGTCGCGAGGATGATCGTCTTCGCCTTCAGCACCGCGCCGTTGGCCAGACGCACTTCGTTGATGCGCCCTGGAATCAGCGCTTCGGCGCGCTGCACGTCCATGATGTCGACGTCATAGGCGTTCACGTGCTGTTCGAGCGCCGTCGCGAACTTCGGTCCTTCAGTTTCGGTCACGGAGACGAAGTTTTCGATCGCAAGCGTATCGAGCACCTGGCCGCCGAAACGCTCGGCCACGACACCGGTCGCGATGCCCTTGCGCGCCGAGTAAATGGCCGCCGCCGCGCCCGCTGGGCCGCCACCGACGATCAGCGTGTCGAACACCGGCTTCTTCTCCAGTTCCTTCGCGGCGCGCGCACCGGCGTTGGTGTCGAGCTTCGCGAGAATTTCCTTGACGCCGCTGCGGCCCTGGCCGAAGGTTTCGCCGTTCAGGAACATCGTCGGTACCGCCATGATCTGGCGCGCGTCGACTTCGTTCTGGAACAGCGCGCCGTCGATCGCGACGTGACGGATGCGCGGATTGATCAACGCCATCACGTTCAGCGCCTGCACGACTTCCGGACAGTTCTGGCACGACAGCGAGAAGTACGTTTCGAATCGATAGTCGCCGTCGAGGCTGCGGATCTGTTCGATCACCGCATCGTCGAGTTTGACCGGGTGGCCGCCCACCTGCAGCAATGCGAGGACGAGCGACGTGAATTCATGCCCCATCGGAATGCCGGCGAAACGGATGCCGGTGTCCTTGCCCGCTTCGCCAATCGAAAACGACGGCTTGCGCTCGCTGTCGCCGCGACGCTCGATCACCGTGACGCGCTCCGACAACGTCGCGATGTCGTTCAGCAGCGCCAGCAGCTCCTGGGACTGCGCGCTGTCGTCGACAGAGGCGACGAGCTCGATAGGCCTGCTAACTTTTTCGAGGTACGACCTGAGTTGAGTCTTGAGATTGGCGTCAAGCATGGCGTTGCGATTCCGTGACGAAGGGTGTGGAGGTCCCGGCGCCGCACGCATCCGGATAGGACGTGTTGGGCCCGGGGACGCGCGAAGCGCCGTATCAGGCGATTCGCGCGGTGACGCGCCGGGAAGCTCCCGGCAGATGCAGACTGCGGGGTGCAGCGTGAGCTGCGAAGACCTTAGATCTTGCCGATCAGGTCGAGCGACGGGGTCAGCGTTTGCGCGCCCGGCGTCCATTTGGCGGGGCACACTTCGCCCGGGTGCTTCGCAATGTACTGAGCAGCCTGAACCTTGCGCAGCAGTTCGCCAGCGTCACGGCCGATGCCGTTGTCGTGGATTTCGCACAGCTTGATTTCGCCTTCCGGGTTGATCACGAACGTGCCGCGCAGCGCGAGACCTTCTTCTTCGATCAGCACGTCGAAGTTGCGCGAGATAGCGAGCGTCGGGTCAGCCAGCATCGGGTACTTGATCTTGCGGATCGTGTCCGACGTGTCGTGCCAAGCCTTGTGCGTGAAATGCGTATCGGTCGACACGCTGTAGATTTCCACGCCAAGCTTCTTGAAATCTTCATAACGATCGGCCAGGTCGCCGAGTTCAGTCGGGCACACGAACGTGAAGTCGGCCGGGTAGAACACGAAAACCGACCACTTGCCCTTCAGGCTTTCTTCAGTGACGGTCTGGAAATCGCCGTTGTGAAAAGCCTGTGCTTTGAACGGTTTGACTTGACTGTTGATGATCGGCATTTGCTGAATCCTCTCTGAGGGGGTTGGAAAGTGAGGTCAGTATGTCAGACTGCGCTTAATAGGTAAAGTGGATTGTGTTAATGAGTTCGATAGACTGACCCTATTAGTTTCGGCGGTGCAGACTATCGGGTTTACGCGTGGGGCGTTTCAGCCCTTCAGGAGCCGCCACAGTGTGGTCCGCCCGATGCCGAGCGCGCGGCTCGCAGCGGCGCGGTTGCCGCCCGATTGTTCGAGGGCGTGCAGCGCGTCCTCACGGCTGACGGTGGTGCGGGGCGCCGTGCTGTCACGGACCGAGCCCTGAGACGCCTGCGTGAGCCGCTCGACCTGAGCCGGGCTGATCCGGGCGAATTCGGGAAACACCGCCTGCCAGTCTGGCAATCCGTCGCAGGCCAGGTTCCCGGATATCTCCCGGGTTACGTCACCGATATAAATCGCCGCGCGCGCCAGCAGATTTTCCAGCTCGCGGACGTTGCCGGGCCACGCGTAGTTCGCAAAAAGCGGGCCGAGAAGCGTGAGCGCCTGCTCGAGCGCCCCCGCCGACAAACCGTACTGCAGCGCGCCGCGCTCCAGCAGATACCGCGCCAGCGGCGCAATGTCGGCGCGGCGTTCGCGCAGCGGCGGCAATTTTATCTGAAGCAGATTTAATCGGAAATACAGATCCGCGCGAAACGCACCCTGCTCGACAAGTGCATGCAGATCGCGGTGCGTCGCGGCGATCACGCGCACATCGACGGGCGTGGCGCGGCCCGCGCCGAGCTTCATCACCTCGCGCTCCTGCAGCACGCGCAACAGCCGGCTTTGCAGCGCGGCCGGCATTTCGCCGATTTCATCGAGAAAGATCGTGCCGGTGTGCGCAATTTCAAACAGCCCCGGCTTGCCACCGCGCCGCGCGCCCGTGAAGGCCCCTTCCTCGTGCCCGAACAGCTCGCTTTCGATCAGCCCCTCGGGCAGCGCCGCACAGTTGAACGCGACGAACGGATTGCCGCGCCGCCGGCTCGCGTTGTGAATGCCCTGCGCGACCAGTTCCTTGCCGGTGCCGCTTTCGCCGCACAGCAGCACGGTCGCGTCGTGTGCGGCGCCGGCGCGCGCGAGCCGGCGCACGCGCTCGAGCGCCACCGAAGCGCCGATCAGATCGTCGAGCCGATGCCGCGCGACCAGATGCCTCGGCCGCTGGCTGGTGCGCAGCGAACGGTCGATCCGCTGCGCGACGAGCGCATCCTGCGCGGTTACGACGAAACCGGCGCGCGCGCCCTGCTCGACGATCGGCACGCAGTTGACGATCAACGCGCGGCCGCCGATCTGCTCGATGCGTTCGTCGACCGGCTGGTCGGCGGCGCGCGTTTCGCGCAACAGCGGCGCGAGCGCGCGCGCGACTCGCGCGGGGGTGTCCTCGTCGCCCTTCGGGACCTCGTGCTTGGCGCCTGAACCAAGCAGTTCGAGCATCGCCGGGTTGACGGCTTCGAGCTGGCCGGCTTCGTCGAACGCGGCGACGCCGTCGCGCAGATGCGCGACGATCGTGTTGAGGCGTCCGCGCTTCGATTCCTTCTGCCGGCTCACGCGCGCCAGTTCGACCGAGCGCTCGAACGCTTCCTCGACCGCGGCCAGCGAATACAGGAACACGCTTTCGATGCCGGCCTGCTGCGCCAGATCGCAAGCCATGCCGGCGCCGACGACCACGCGGCACCCTTGCGCCGCGAGTTCATCGACCGCCAGCCGCACTTCGTCGATCGACCGGTACGCGCGCTGCCTCAGATCGACGTTCAGCAGCGGGCCCAGGTCGGCCAGTTCTTGCGCGATTGCTTCATGCAGCACGAGCCCGATGCGCGCCCGCGGCCACGTGGCGGTGGCGCGCGTGATCGCGTTCAACACGTCGAAGCCGTTCACCTTGACCATCACGACCGGCACGCTGAGGTTCTCGCGCAGGTATGCGCCGTTCGAGCCGGCGGACAGTACGACGTCGACGGAACCCGCGTCCACGTATGCTTGCAGCGCGGCGACGGCGGCGCCGTATCCTTCCCGCACCGTGAAGAATTTCGCGCGGCCGGCATAGCGCGGCGCTACCGCCTCGCAAAGCGACTGCAGTCGGCTGATACTGACGAGCGCGACCCCGGGGCGGCCGGCATCGACGGCGGGACTCGGATTCGCGACGAACGGGGTGAATGTGGACACACGGCTCTCCTGAGTGAAACGTTCCGCGAAACGTTTCATGAAACGTTCCACGATTGTGCCACGAACGTCGAGGCGCAGCCGATTTCGCGCAAACCGTTGTTCCAGCGGCACGACTGAGAACCGCCGTTTAATGGCACGCTTCCTGCGGTATGTCGGCCGCGTTCCACCACCGACTTTCCTTCTGGAGACCTGCATCATGACCACCACTTCCGCCACCCGCCGCGCCGCGTTCCGCGCCACGGTCAATCAGCGTCAGGGCCTGCTCGTGCCCGGCGCGTTCAACGCGATGAGCGCGCGCGTGATCGAGGACGCCGGCTTCGAGGCGGTCTACATCACCGGCGCGGGCGTCACGAACATGTCGCTCGGCTTGCCCGACCTCGGTTTCATCGGCCTCGCCGAAGTCGCCGAGCACACCGCGCGCATCCGCGACGCGGTCGCGCTTCCGCTGATCGTCGATGCCGACACCGGCTTCGGCAACGCGCTGAACGTGCGCCAGACCGTACGCGTGCTCGAGCGCAGCGGCGCCGACATGATCCAGTTCGAAGACCAGGTGATGCCGAAGAAATGCGGCCACTTCTCGGGCAAGGAAGTCGTGGCGACGAGCGAGATGGTCGGCAAGATCCGCGCGGCCGTCGATGCGCGCGAAGACGCGAACCTGCAGATCATGGCGCGTACCGACGCGGCCGCGGTCCATGGCATCGAGGACGCGATCGAGCGGGGTCATCGCTTCATCGAGGCGGGCGCCGACATCCTGTTTATCGAGGCGACCGAATCGCTCGCCGACATCGAGCGTCTGCCGGGGCTGTTCGAGGTGCCGCAGTTGATCAACATCGTGATCGGCGGCAAGACGCCGGTGCAGTCGCGCGATGCGCTCGCGAAGCTCGGCTACGGCATCGTGCTGTATGCGAACGCCGCGCTGCAAGGCGCGGTGCTCGGCATGCAGCGCGCGCTCGGCACGCTGCGAAGCAACGGCCGCCTCGACGAGGACGCGACGATCGTCGCGCCGTTCAGCGAGCGGCAGCGGCTCGTCAACAAGCCGCTGTATGACCGGTTGGACAAGGAGTACGCAGCGAAGGACTGACGCACGGGGGCGGCGCGGCGACGCGCTGCGCGCCTCGGCGTTATGGGACCCTTTATTGCGTTAGGATTCAGGGCTGGCGAACGCGGCCGCCTCGCCGGCCCGCTCTGCCGGACGCCCGCAGAAACACCCAACGCAATCGAAAGGTAGTCGCAAGCACCATGAAGTCATACTCTTCACGCGCCCCGCGCCGGCCCGTCAATGGTCTTTCCGCGCGCACGCGAGCGGCACGGGACATCGCGCGATGAACAGCGCCGGCACCCGCAACGCGCACGTCGGCTGGCTGCCGTATATCGTCGCGGCCACCTTCTTCATGGAGTATCTCGACACCACGGTGATCGCCACCGCGCTGCCGCAGATGGCGCGTTCGTTCGGCGTCGGCCCGAACAGCCTGAGCCTCGGCATGACCGCGTACATGCTCGCGCTCGCGATCTTCATCCCGGCGAGCGGCTGGGTCGCCGACCGCTGCGGCGCGCGTACCGTGTTCGTCAGCGCGATCGGCGTGTTTACGGTCGCGTCGATACTGTGCGGGCTGTCGCAGAACGTGCCCGAGTTCACGGCCGCGCGGCTGCTGCAAGGCATCGGCGGCGCGATGATGGTGCCGGTCGGCCGCCTGATCGTGGTCCGCAGCACCGACAAAGCCCGCATGATGCAGGCGATCTCGACGATCACATGGCCGGCCATCGCCGCGCCGGTGGTCGGCCCGCCGATCGGCGGCTTCATCACGACCTACGCGTCGTGGCGCTGGATCTTCCTGCTGAACGTGCCGTTCGGCCTCGCCGCGATCGCCGTCGCGCTCGCCATCGTGCCGAACCTGCGCAGCACCGAGCGCAAGCCGCTCGACGTCGCCGGCCTGCTGCTGAGCGGCGTCGCGCTGACCGCCATCCTGTACGGCGCGGAACTCGCGAGCCAGCCGGCCGCCAATCCGTGGCTCGCGATCGCGGTCGTGGCGGGCGGTCTGCTGGTCGGCGCGATCGCGTTCCAGCATGCGAGGCGACATCCGTATCCGCTCGTCGACGTGTCGACGCTGAAGGTGCCAACGTTTTCGGTGACGGTCATCACCGGCTCGTTCACGCGCATCGGCATCGGCGCGGTGCCCTATCTGATGCCGCTGCTGTTCCAGGTCGGCTTCGGTCTGTCGGCGTTCCGCTCGGGTCTGCTGCTGCTCGCGAGCGCGCTCGGCAACCTCGGCATGAAGGCGCTGACCACGCGCATCCTGCAGCGCTACGGCTTTCGGATGGTGTCGATCGTCGACGTGGCGGTGGCCGGCATTTTCATCATCGCGTGCGGATTGCTGACGCCGAACGTGCCGCTCGTGTTCGTGCTGATCGTCGTGTTCGTGTACGGCGTCGCGCGCTCGATGCAGTTCTCGACCCTCGCGACGCTCGCCTACGCCGACATCCCGCAGCCGCAGATGAGCGCGGCGAGCACGCTGTGGAGCGCGGCCGCGCAGATGACGATCGGTCTCGGCATCGCGTTCGGCGCGGTGTCGCTGCGCGTCGCGGCGCTGTTCAACGGCGAGACGACCGGCCACGTGTTCACGCTCGACGATTTCCGCCTCGCGTTCCTGTTCGCCGGTGTGCTGACGCTGCTGTCCGTGTCCGGTTATCTGGGGCTCGCGCGCAATGCTGGGCAGAGCATCGGCGGAGGTTCGCGCAGCGGCGACAATACGGCGAAGGGATAAGTGGTACGTGCTACGCGACCAAGGGGGACGCGCGATGCAAGCAGGCGATCTGGCGATTTCGAACCGCAATGACGATCTCGACCTCGACATGGTCTACGCGTTGGCCGCTTACTCAGACAGTATCGGCACGCTACGCGCGGCATCAGCCACACAGATTCGCCGCCACCGCAGCGCGTCCCACGTCTGAAGTAGGAGCAACGCAACAGCACGTCTGAAAAGAGCAGATCCCCAATTTTCATCCGTCGCCCATTCCTCTGCCTGTTGTCGCCTGCTAGCTTGGGAGCCCCAACAGCTACGGAGGCGTTCGGAATGTCGTATCAACAGGATTCGGATGGCGTGCGCGTGGTGCTCAGTGCGCCGCAACTGGCGGCGGTGCTGGCAAGACAGTCAATCAGCCAGACGGAAATGCTTTCCAACCGGCTATGGGGCGGGTTGCAAATCGTCGGTGGCGTGCTGGAAATGGTCGGCGCAAGTGCGTTGTGTGTGATCCCGGAACCGACCATGCTAAGCAAGGCAGGGTGCGTTGTGTTCGGCATACATGGCTCTGATACGGCGGCGGCAGGTTTGCGTCAGGCCTGGACGGGCCAGGATACGGCCACACTGACCCAGCAAGGTACGACGAAGCTGGCCGAGGCGATGAAGGCTAGTCCTGACATGGCGAACCATATCGGCCTGTCACTTGACATGGTCGTGCCGTTCGGCTTTGCCGGGTCAATCAAGGCGGTGCGGGCTGCGCGCATCTCGATGGGCAAGATCAACCTGAACATGCATGAAGCAAAGACGCTTCGCGGAATTGGCGGCCACACGATCTTGAAGCATGTTGGACGGACGGAGGCGCAATTACGGCAGCGTCTGATCGACGAGCCAAAACGGGTGACGGTGTCCACCTTCTACAATCTGAACGCCGCCGAATGGGCAATATCGGAAGCGATGAGGGAAAACGCGCTGAGGATAAGCGCCTGGGCAAAAGCGCCGGTACGAGATTTGGACCTGTCAAAGAACGTCGGGAAAAATGTTGGTTTTGCGATTGTCCGGAGTACGGGAAAAAGAGTTGAGGCCCAGAAGGTCGTAGTCATCCTCCGACATAAGACATACAACGGGATGCCGTACTATATCGTGACATCGTACTTGGAGTGAGGGCTTATCGTATGGCCGACAATGAGAAATATGGCGATCTGACGGGGCTGATCCGTTCTCGTTTCCACGAAGATTTTGACCTGTTCGGAAACTCAGTAGAAGAACTCGTTTCTTCCTACACCGAGAAAATGTCAAGGAGTGACATTGACGCGCTCATATCTGACATCAATTCATTCGAAGCCGACTATCCAGAGACGCTGGACTCAGAGTTTAAAGAGCGGTTTGGCCGCCAGTTCGATCCAGTTTTGTGGGGCTACACGACGGCTTCCTTCCTTGATGAAGTAAAACGGCTACTGAGTGAGTAGGCAATTGCTCAGGACGGGTTAAAAAGAAGTCCCGCCATTGTCGCGCGCCTTTTCGCGTTTACGACCGTCAACAGCCACCGACGGCCCGCCGTCGTGCATGGGCGTGGGCACACGGCCATATGGCGGCGAACCCGGTTAGCATGGTCGATCACATCCTTCCGAAGCAGGCGGCGAAGGCATGCGCTGGCGGCTGCGGCTCGCGGGCTCTGGCTTCTCAAGCCAGATAGGCCGCAACACGTCTGCGCAATCGGCGGGCGTGGTTGCGTCGAGCTTCGACGCCGCCTCAGCCGTACGCGCGCTCACGCATCCACCTGGTCATGATCCACTTGTCGCCGGCCAGCACACGCGCACCGCCGTGCAGGGTCAACGGATCGAGCTGGCGCTGGCCGTTCATGTAGCGGAAATACACTGCGCCACCCGCGCGCGCCGCGACCGACAGGCCCGCCGCCGGAAACACCGTCTCGCCGCCGTCGGCGACGTCGTTCAGGTAGATGATCAGCGTCGCGACACGCTGGCCGCCCTGCGCGGTGTGCACCGCGCCGCCCGGCTGATCGGGCGGGAAATAGTCGAAATGCGGGCTGTACTCGCCGCTCACGTCGTAATGCAGCACCTGCAAGCCTTCGCCGTTTTCGAGCGGCCAGTTCGTCAGGCTCGCGATGCGCCGCTCGACCCGCGCGATCAACTCGTCCTCGCCGCGCCGATACCAGACGCCTTCACTGGTGCGATTGCGGATCACGTCCTCGTTGCCGGTAAGCGGATCGACCGTCGTCGAGCGCTTCAGTCGATGCCGCGAGCGCTCGATCAGCTCAGTACATTCGCCGGCCGACAGCAGGTCGGCGAACACGACTAGCTGCGGGCGCTCACAGCGCAGCAGCACGCGCACGTCGCGCTCGTCGGCGCAAATCAGGTTGCCGCGCGCGACCGGCATCGGGTCGTATCGATACGGCTGGGTGACGGGATCGGCGACAGTGGCCGTCGTGGCGGGGTCGGCCGGGCGCCGATCGAACGCGTGGTGAACGGCGACGCGGGCGTCGTCGTCGGCAAAGCCGGCCTGTACCATCGCGTCGATCAGCGAGCCCGGCGTGCAGCCACGCGCGACATTGATGCTCAGCCATTCTTGCCAGGCAGCATTGACGACTCGCATAGCGCTTCCTGTGCGGCGGCCCGGCAAGCAGTGCGGGCACGCGTCCGGCTTCGATCATAGCAAGCGGAACGGGCGCGGCGCCCGCTTGCGCCTAGTCGCGCTTCAACTGCCCGCGGTAGTGCAGCAGACCCCGGCGTGCCTGCTGCCTGAGCATCCGCTGCACGAACGGCGACCAGCCGAACAGCGTGCCGCGCACGCCCATCGCCTGCCGCATCCACAGCCACAAATCGAAGCGGTCGCGATGCTCGACGATGAGCCCGTCGCGGAACACGAAGCGCGCGTCGATCCGGTTCACGACGTCGCGCCCGGTCTGCACGAAACGGTAGCGCGCCACCCACTGCGCGCGGCCGGTGTGGTCGTCCGCCTGGATGTCGCTGAAGCTCAGCGTGAAGTCCTGCGCGTGCTTGACGAGCATGCGCCACATGTCGCGCACTTCGTCGCCGACCAGCTCGCCGAAGGCGGGATCGCTGAAGACGACGTCGTCGGCATAACAGGCGACCATGGTCTCGGCGTCGCGTTGCTGGAAGGCAGTGTAGAAACGTTCGATCAGCTCGGTATTGGGATGGCTCATTGATGTCGTGTCGTGCATTGCGGGAGCGCGCCGTGCCGTGCACGCGCTCCGGAAAAACAGCCCGCGCGCGGCAGGCGGCGGGCATCGCGCACACGATATAGGAAAACGACGCGAATGGGGACCGGCGCGAGGACAAGTGAATCAAACCTCGTCCGCATAAGCCCGGCCACGAATCTCGGCCAGCGACGTATCCACCAGCAAGCGGCCCGCGTCGAACACCGTCTCGAGCGCTTCGTCCCACTCGCCCGCCACGCTGCGCTCGTCCCACACGATCGGCAACCTGACCGTCCGGTACTCGCCGGTACGGCGATGGCGCAGCAACGTGAGCCGGCCTTTCATCGAGCGCTTGCTGTGATCCGTGACCGGATCCTTCGATACATCGTGCCACGTGTCGTCTAGCCGGATCGCCGAGCACTTCATCGCGAAGCGCTGCGTATCGCGATTGATCCGCTGCAGCAGCGCGCCGCCCATGCCGAACACGATGTTGTCGGCGGCGAAGCCGGCCTCGTCCATCGCGGCGAGAATCGCCACGATCGAATCCGGGTTCGTTTCGTCGCCTTGAATCACGCGCACATGGTCGAGCACGCGCCGCCCCTTGCTGTTCGTCTTCGATCCGAACGACGCCTCCAGCGAGCGCAGTGTGTACAGCACGATCGTGCACGGATCGCCGGAGTCCGGGCGAATCACGAGCGTGCCGCCGGAATCGAGCACAGCCTGCTTCAGCTCGCCGCCCCATGCGTTCAGCGCGGCGAACAGGTCATAGGAATCGGACACCACCGAAACGATTGCGCCCGGCCGACCGAAGCGCGCGATCATGTTGCGATACGCGTCGAATTCGCGCTCACGGCCCCACGCCGTGATCGTGCTGTGCTCGGCCGCCGGCACCGAAAACGCGGCCATGTTGTCGTGGTAGTAGTGATTGGCCGCGAGCACGCCAAGCACCGTATCGGAGCCCATGAAGCTGACGAGATGCGCCGCGCCGCCGATCGCCGCCGACTCCGCGCTCGATACGCCACGCGCGCCGAAATCGTGCAGCTTGAACGGCAACTGCGAGAGGTCGTCGCTGCTTTTCAGCAGATACGTGCGGATCGTCTGGCGCAGATGCCAGCTTTGTGTCGCGACCGTGATCGGATACCACACGCGCATCAGCATCGTCTCCAGATACGACGCGAGCCAGAACACGTAGGGGTCGTCGCATTCGACGGTGACCAGCACGTTGTGCGTCGGCACGACCGAGCCTTCGGCCACCGCGCGAATCCGCACCGGCAGATAGCCGCCGTAGTGCTGCACGACGTAGCGCCAGCCCGCTTCGTTGAACGGCTCGCCGTGCGCGCCGAAGAAGGCGCGGGCCTGATCGATCATCGCGCCGGTGATCGGCCGGCACAGGTACTCTTTCAGCAGCATCTGCAAGCCGAAGAACAGCGTGCGCTCGTAACGTCCGCCGCGCGATTCGATGTACGAGAACATCGCCGACGCGTCGGGTGGATATTGCAGAAAGTGCGATGCCTTGTACGAATCCGTGTTCAGAATCGGATTGGCCAGGATCGACGCGAGGTCGCTGAAACCTTGCGCGCTTTGCATGGACGGTGGTGCGCTCACGTGATTTCTCGCTGGAGTGACCGGACGGCGCGAGCTTGCCCGACGCTTTCGAACCTCTGACGTCGGTACTCTGCGCCGTCAAGCAGGCCGGGGGTCCCCCCGAAACTTCACCTTACTCCGGTCACGCAGAATGCGCAGGCGCTTGCCGGCAAGCGGACGGACTAGACCCCAGGCTTCAATTGCGGCGGTACATTCGGCCACGTCGCGCGCAGCCGGCCGAGCATGCTCCTGCGGCGCTCGGCACCCGCCGGCCACAGCATGTTCGCGAGCAGCACGATGCCTTGAGCGAACCCGCTTTCACGCGCACACGTGACGAGCGGCACGCCCCGGCTCAGCGCGTCGTTGACGTGCTGGTCGTCGCGCGGCAATTGATGCGCGACCTTCGCGCCGAGCGTGCGTTCGAGCATCGGCAGATTGATCTGCGCGTTCTTGTCGTACTGGTTGACGATGACCCGCACCTTGCCGGCCGGATGCCCCAGCTCGCGAAAAATCTCGAGCATGCGGCGCGCGCCATGCAGATACAGCGGGTTCTGCCGCACCACCATGCAGATGGCGTCGCTATGCGCGAGCGCGCGGATCGTCAACGGATTCAGGGTCGGGCCGACGTCGATCAGTACCGCATCGTAGCGCTCGCGCACCAGCGTCAGAATCCGCTCGAGTTGCGCGGGCAGCAGTTCGGCGGCCTTCAATGGATCGCCGGCGCCAGCGAGCAGATCGAGGTTCGGGCGCACGTGCATCTTGCACGCGTCGAACAGGGCCGCGTCGAGTTGCCCGTTGTCCGAGCACAGATCGGCGAGCGTCATCGGCGGCGGCCGGTTCGCCATCAGCAGGCTCGCGTCGGCGAATTGCTGGCCCAGGTCGATCAGCAGCACGCGCCGCTCGCGTTGCGTGGCGAGCGCGCACGCGAGGTTGACCGCGATCAGCGTCGTGCCGCTGCCGCCCTTGCTCGACGCCAGCGCCACCACGCGCGCGCCGCGCCGCTCAGGCTCGCGGCGCTGCACTTCGATCTGCGCGAGCGCGTCGGCGACGGCTTGACGATCGAGCGGCCACGACAGCACATACCGCACGCCGACGCGCCGCGCCGCACCGATCAGCGCGGTGGACGGTGTCGGCGTCACCAGCATGCAATGGAGCGTCGGCGCGCAGGTGAGCGTTTCCTCGATGCCGTCGAGTCCGCGGACGTTCAGATTGGCGTCGTCGACGATCAGCAGGTCTGCCTCGCGGATCGTGCGCGCGTGCATCGGCAGTTGCCGGGCCGAACCGTACACCGTGTGCAGCCGGTAATGCACGCCGCTCTCTTCTAGCCGCAAGACGATGCGTTGCGCGGTCTCAATGCTGGCGGCAATCAGGAAGATCTCGATCATGGCAGCTCTGCGGCGCTTGGCGCGTCATGCGCGGGTTTTTGTTCCAGGCGTCTGTTCGGCGCGCCTCCGTGAAAACCATGAGCCGGCAAACGGTGTTATCCGCGCGGCGCTTAAGCGCCTCGGCAACGACCAGCGTCAGCAGATCGACCGACGAGCCCGCCCGCAGGAAAAAACGCGCGCGCGGCGCCGCAACATACTGCCGGTCAGTGAGCCCCGTTCCGTGCGAAGCGGCCGGCCTGCGAATCAATTGTGGTTTCATGACAGCCCCCGATGTCGATCGGATTTGCGCCTGGCCGCGTCGTTTTGTGGACAACGCCCCCGGCCATTGGGCCAGGTCGCCGTGCCCATGCCAACCCACGGACACGGCTCCTGGTTCGCCTCGTACATTCGTCTCTCTGTGGAGACTTATGGCCTCTCTCCCCGCCTCATCGCGCCGGCCGGTCCTGATCCGGCGCTGCCCCTTCCCTTTTCGGCGCGTCGCTCGCGAACGTTGCCAGCGCGTTGCCTGTCGTTATCGCCATCCTTTTCGCGTCGTTAGGACAAAAAGTCGAAAAGGAAAAACGGCGAAGTCGATGCCCTTTTGTCGTCCGGTTTCGAATGGCTGCTATGCCGGTCCGCCACTCACCGGTTTTTCTGACGTATTTAATAAGGCCCCGCCGCGCTCCCGCAAACACCTGATCGCTTCCCCGACCGTGCCTGCGAGTGACCTGTTTACCGCCGGTCTTTTTTATTCCGGTTTTCCCGTACCGTCGACCTGGCGGCAAAACATTTTTCTGTCAGACCTTATTGCAACGGTTATGCCAACGCGCGTTCCAATCGGTAAGGAGCCCGCCAATGCTTCACGCCACCGCGAAAGCGGTTCGCTTTTCGATGCGGCGCGAACCTGCCCGATTTTTGGCGCGGCGCGGATTGATTCGTTTCTGATACGCCAAATCGCCGCGCGCTGGCCGCAAAACGCGCGCTCCGGCCCGTCTCGCCGGCCCGCAGGCAGGCCGCGGTGCCGGCCGCACGCGACTTCGCCGCTCGCCCAGGTCGTAGAAGCGCCCCGCCCGGCGCGGCAAAGCGCATTCGACAGGCGCCGTCCAATCTGTCGCAAATGTGAAACATGGCCGCACGCGCCTCGTCTGTTTTTGTCACGCCTTAATGCCCAGTCAATTGCTACGCTATGTGCGATGGCTCGCATAAGCGGGCTTGACCGCTATTTGATTAGCGATTCGTGCTAATCCGAAACCAACACGCATTTATGGTCCATGTTTCTTTGTCTGGCACTTTCAGGCGCTTTCGCTTATCTTTAGGCAATACGCCAATCAGAGCGTTTGTATCGGGTCGACGAGGCAAGCCACGTCGCAAGTGGTTTTCACGATTCGGGGATAAAGTCGCCAGGCAGTTTCAGCAATGAACGACAGGTCGCCGGCATTGCATGAATCGGTCCGCCATGCAGCGCGTTGCGGTTTGCGCCGCGCTTGCAGCGTGTCCCTTGTTCGTGACTGCTGCTGCCGTCGATGCGTCGCAGCCGGAGTGCAGCAACTTGCCGCCTGAATTCACTACGTGGCACAGCAGTCCTGAGGATCGAACGGGGGAGAACCATGACTACGACTTGCATGCCGGCCGACATGGAACGCACGGTTCTATACGTGGCGAACGCGCCCGACCAGAAACTCGTCGAGTTTCTGGCCGCGTCGGGATGGCAAGCCGTGCACGCAAAAAGCACGGCCGTGGCGGAACGCATGATCGAACGTGGCGACATCAAGGTCGGTCTCGTTCAGTTGCCCGAAAATTGCACGTCGCAGCAATTGTCCGCGTTCGCGCTGTGCATGCGCCGCGTCGAAACCAACTGGGTCGCGCAGATCGTGCCGGGCCAGGCCGGCAACGAGCTGGTCAGCCGTTTCATCCTCGATTACTGCTTCGACTTCGTCACGCAGCCGTGGCTCAACGAGCGGCTCGTGTTCGCGCTCGGCCACGCGCACGGACTGTCGAGCCTGCGTCAGCCGCGCGTCGCGCCGGAGCCGTCGCTCGGCCGCCACGGCATGGTCGGACAATGCGAGCCGATGCAGCAGCTCTACCGGCGTATCGACAAATGTGGCGTGACCGACGCGCCGGTGTTCATCGCGGGCGAATCGGGCACCGGCAAGGAGCTGACCGCCCGTGCTATTCACGACCGCTCGCCGCGCGCGGACCGCACATTCGTCGCGATCAATTGCGCGGCGATTCCGCCAAGCCTGTTGCAAGCCGAACTGTTCGGCCACGAGCGCGGCGCGTTTACCGGCGCGCTGCAACGCAAGATCGGTCGCATCGAGAGCGCGCATGAAGGCACGCTGTTTCTCGACGAAATCGGCGACATGCCGCACGAATGCCAGGCGGTGCTACTGCGCTTTCTGCAGGAAGGCACGATCGAGCGGCTCGGCGGCAACGGTCCAATCAGCGTCGACGTGCGCGTGATCTCGGCGACCCACGTCGATCTGGAGCGCGCCGTCGAAGACGGACGCTTCCGCTCCGACCTCTACCACCGGCTGTGCGTGCTGCCCCTCGTCGAGCCGCCACTGCGCGAGCGCGGCGGCGACATCAAGCTGCTCGCCAATTACGCGCTCAGCATGTACAAGCAGGACGGCGCGCGCAAACTGCGCGGACTGTCGAGCGACGCGATCGTCGCGATGTCGAACTATCCATGGCCGGGCAACGTGCGCGAGCTGATCAACTGCGTGCGCCGCGCGGTCGTGATGAGCGAGGGCCGCTTCATCACCGCGGGCGACCTCGGCTTGCCCGAGGCCGATAATGGCCCGGCGGTCACGCTCGCGGAAATTCGCAGCAAAGCGGAAAAGAATGCGATCGAAAGCGCGTTGCTGCGGCACGGCTACAAGCTGTCCGACGCGGCGGCCGAACTCGGCATTTCGCGCGCAACGCTGTATCGGCTGATGCACGCGAACCGGCTGCATCAGGAGCCGGCCGGACGCAGCGCGAGCGGTGGCCCCGATGTCGACGACGAAGCCGGGCGGCAGACCCCGTCAGTGGCGTCAGCGGGGATTTGAGCGTTTCTTTGTAGTGGGCGCTTAGCAGCTCGCGATGACGGCGATTGATCATCGCCGGCTGATCGCGCCCTGCCCGCACCTGGCGCAGTCGTCCGGGACGTCGCGCGTTGCAGCCGGCATTTCCACCCGGGAAGCGGGCCGCCGGGCGAGCTTTCTGCTACTTTCGACAGGCCTCGCGGCCAGCATCGGCTATCCTGTCACGTCAACGCCACGCCCGGCCGGTGCCGTCCTCGCGGCCCTTTCGCCCGTCCCGCGGGCCTCCGCCGCAGGAACTTCGGCCGGCCGGCCCGTGCTGGTCCCGGGCCGCCCCGCTGAAACAGGCCCCACGTTCCGGCACAATCGTCCGCACCGGCTTCATCCCGCTTTACACCCTATGCAAAAATTTCTGAGTCTCTGTTTTTTCATTTTTCTGCTCGCCGGCGCGGCGCCCGCCTTCGCCGCCGCGGCGCAGCCCGCCCAGGCCACCCCCGCCGCCGTCACCCTGACGCCTCAGCAGGCCCGCGACGCGCTCGCCGTCCTGAACGATCCGAAACGTCGCGCGCAAGTCGCCGATACCCTGCACGCGATCGCCGCGGCCGGCGCGTTGAGCGCGCCGCCCGCTTCCGCGCCGGCCGAAGCGTCTGCGCCGGCCGCCGCAAGCGGCGCAGCCTCGCTCGTGCCGGCCGCGCTCAAATCCAATGGCCTCGTCTCGCAGCTCGCGCGCGAGGGCGCGCATTACGCGGGCCAGTTCGCGACTTCGCTGCGCGGCTCGATCATCGCGCTGCTCGACGTCGCGTCCGTGCGCGCATGGTGGAACTGGCAGTTTGCGAACCCGCACGCGCGCGCGGTGCTATTCAAGGTGCTGTGGTCGCTGCTGGCGGCGCTGATCCCCGCTCTGGTCCTCGAATGGCTGGCGCGGCGGCTGCTGCGGCGCATCTATCGGGCGATCGCCGCGCGCCGCGAAGCCGCGCTGCAGGACGACAACGACGACGCGCCGCCGCCCGCGACGTTGTCGGTGCCGCCAGTGCTGGAGGCGGAGGCGCAAGCCGTCGCGACTGGGCCGGCCGCGTCGTACGCGACACCATCCGAGAAAGGCCGCGCAATCGAAGCTGAAGGCAAGCGCAACGCGACGCTCCACTGGACGCTGCTGCAACGTCTGCCGCGCGCGTTGCTGATCACGCTGGTGCGGCTCGTACCGATCGCGGTGTTCGTCGGCGCGGCGAGCGCGCTGATGTCGATCTTCACCGACAACGGCACGCCGCAGGATCGCGCGCTCGATTCGCTAATCGACGTGTATGTGGCATGCCGCTGCGTCGTAATCGTCGGCGCGTTCTTCCTGCAGCCGAGCGCTCCGCGTCTGCGGCTACTGCGCATGGGCGATGCGTGGGCCGCGTTCGTGCTCGGCTGGATCGTGCGGATCGTCAGCGTGGTCGGTGCCGGCCTCGCGTTCGCCGAAGTCGCGCAGGCGCTTGGCATGAACGACGCCGCGCATCTCGCGATGCTGAAAGTGATCGCGCTTGCCGGTCACGTGATGATCTCGATCCTCGTGCTGCGCTGCGCGAAACCGGTCGCCAACCGGATCCGCAATCGCTTCGCCGCTCACGAGTCGTTAGAGATGTTCGGCAACGCGTTCGCGGACGCGTGGGCCGTGGTGACCGTGGTCATCGTGATGGGCCTATGGTTCGTCTGGGCCTTCGACGTACGGAACGGCTATCACGCGCTCGTGAATATCGGCGGCATGACGCTCGCGATACTGATCGGCGCACGGCTCGTGTCGATCGTGATCTTCGGCGCGCTCGCGCGCATCTTCCATGTGCAGGACGATGCGTCACGCTCGCTCGTGCATGAGCACGCCTACCGATACTATCCGGCACTGCGGCGCGTGATCGGCTGGATCATCGGCAGCGTCACCGCGCTGGTGCTGTTGCAGGCGTGGGGCGTCGACGTCATCGATCTGTTCCGCAGCGGCACGATCGGCCACCGGCTCGCATCGGCGCTCGCGACGATCGCCGTCGCCGCGATCATCGCGCTAGTGGTGTGGGAGGTCGTCAACGTGTCGGCCGAACGTCGCCTCGATAACTGGACGAGCAGCGGCGATCTGGTGCGCGCCGCGCGCCTGCGCACCTTGATGCCGATGCTGCGCAGCGCGCTGTTCTGCGTCATCGCGCTCATCGTCGTGCTGACCGGGCTGAGCCAGCTCGGCGTGAACATCGGCCCGCTGCTCGCGGGCGCGAGCATCTTCGGCGTCGCGCTCGGCTTCGGCTCGCAGAAGCTCGTGCAGGACTTCATCACCGGCATCTTCCTGCTGATGGAGAACGCGATGCAGGTCGGCGACTGGGTCACGCTCGCGGGCGTGTCGGGCACCGTCGAATATCTGTCGATTCGCACCGTGCGGCTGCGCGGCAGCGACGGCTCGCTGTTTACGGTGCCGTTCAGCTCCGTGTCGACCGTGAACAATACGAATCGCGGCATTGGCAATGCGGCGGTGCGCGTGAACATCGTGTTCGGCCAGGACGTCGAGCGCGCGATCGGCACGCTGAAGGACATCGGCGCATCGCTGCGCGCGGACGACAACTTCAACAGCGGCATCCTGTCGGACTTCTCGTTCTGGGGCGTCGATGCCGTCGACGGTTCGGCGATCACGCTGGCCGGCCAGATGCAATGCCGCGATACGTCGCGCTGGGGCGTCCAACGCGAATTCAACCGGCGCATCCTCGAACGCTTCAGCGAACTCGGCATCGAGATCGCGAATCCGCAGCGTCATCTGCTCACGTGGGACCCGGCGAGCAAGGCCAGGGTCGATACAGCCATGCCTCGCGCACGCCACGGTGACCATCCGGACGGCGACGCCGCGCGGGACGACCATGCTCCGCACAAGGGTGACGCGCCGCTCGACGATCAGATTCCGGTCGATTCGAGCCCAGCGGGCGGCCCCGGCACGCCCGGCAATCCTGGCGCGGCCTCGCCGCACGCGTGATGCGCCGAGCGCCGCGCGCGTGAGCGTTCGCTCGCGCGGCGCAGCGCTAGCGAACCTGCCACCAGCGCGGCAAAAGGCGCCGCACTTCCGGCCTGCGAAAGCGGTCGTCGATCAGATGCACGACGCCGCGGTCCTCTTCGGTGCGAATCACGCGCCCCGCGGCCTGCACGACTTTCTGCAATCCCGGATACAGGTACATGTAGTCGTAGCCATTGCCGAAACGCGCGTCGAGCGCGCGGCGCATCTGCTCGTTGACGTCGTTGATCTGCGGCAGACCGAGTGTCGCGACGAACGCGCCGATCAGCTGCTGGCCGGTCAGATCGACACCCTCGGAAAACGCGCCGCCGAGCACCGCGAAGCCGATACCCTGATTCATCGTCCTGAAGCGAGCGAGAAACGCATCGCGCGCGGCTTCGTCCATGCCGGGCTGCTGCGCCCACACCGGCAAGCCGGGATGCCGCTCGCGCAGCAGCGCGACCACGCGTTGCAGATAGTCGAAGCTGCTCAGAAAACCCAGGTAATTGCCGGGCTGCGCGTCGTACTGCTTCGCGATCAGCTCGACGATCGGCGCGAGCGAGCGCTCGCGGTCGCGCCAGCGCGTCGATACATGCGCGGCCACGTGCACCTGCAATTGTTCCGCGCGAAACGGCCCTTCCACGTCGAGCCATTGCGTGTCGTCGGCGAGCCCCAGTGTGTCGCGATAGAAATGCTGCGGGTTCAGCGTGCCGGAGAACATCACCGTGGTCCGCGCGGCCGCATAGCGCGGCGCGAGGAACGGTGCGGGGATCACGTTGCGTACGCACAGCGATGCGCTGGTTTTGTCGCGCGACGCGTAGCGGTCGGCGCTCAATGTCACGTCGAACATCGAGTGCTCGCCGAACTGCTCGGCGAGCGCGACGAAGTGCATCGCGTCGAAGAAAACGCGCAGCGCGTGTTCGTCGATCGACAACGGCGCGTCGGCGAGCTGATCCGTTACCGTGCCAATCAGGTTCTGCGCGGCGGACAGCAGTTTGCCGGGCACCTCCGCATACACCTGATAGCTGGCCGTCTGCGCGCGTTTCACCGCGTTCCACTCGCGCTGCAAGCGTTCGAGCGGCCTCTTCAACGCCCCCGGCGCACCGTTGCGCGCGAGCCGGAACGCACTTTGATCGAGCGACGCGGTATACATGCGGCGCGCGCGTTCGAGCAGGTTATGCGCTTCGTCGACCAGCACGCCGACGCGCCACTGGTTGATCTGCGTGAGCGCATGCAGCATCGCGCTCGCGTCGTAGTAGTAGTTGTAATCGCCAACGATCACATCGGCCCAGCGCGCGAGCTCCTGCGCCAGGTAGTACGGGCAGATGTCGTGCGCGAGCGCGGCCTCGCGCACCGCCGCACGATCGAGCCGCGGGCTTGCCAGCGCGGCGGCACGCGCCGCATCGAGACGATCGTAAAAGCCGCGCGCGAGCGGACAGGATTCGCCGTTGCAGGCTTTGTCCGGGTGCTCGCAGGCTTTGTCGCGCGCGACGAGTTCGAGCGTTCTGAGCGGCAACGGTGCCCGGTGGTGCAGCGAGTCGATCGCATCGAGCGCAAGCGCGCGGCCCGGTGTCTTCGCGGTCAGAAAGAACACGCGATCGAGCCGGTCCTCGCCGCAAGCCTTCAGCAATGGAAAAATCGTCGCCAGCGTCTTACCGATGCCGGTCGGCGCCTGCGCCATCAACCGCTTGCCGTCGCGTGCCGCGCGATACACGGCCACCGCGAGCTCGCGCTGCCCGCGGCGAAACTGCCCATACGGAAACTGCAACGTGACGAGCGCCGCATTGCGCGCGACGCGATGCGCATCTTCCTGCACAGCCCAATCGAGAAACCGCTCGCACTGCTCGACAAAGAAGATTTCGAGTTCGCGCGCGCTGTGCTGCTGCGTCAGCACGGTTTCCTTCTGACTGCCGACATCGAAGTACACGAGCGCGACCGTCAACTCGGCGAGCCCGCGCGCCCGGCACAACAGATGCCCATACACGAGCGCCTGCGCCCAATGCAGCACGCGATGATTCGCGGGCATGCGCGCGAGATCGCCGCGAAACGTCTTCACTTCTTCGAGCCGATTCGCGATGGGATCATAGCCGTCCGCGCGGCCACGCACGGTCAAGCTGCGATGGGTGCCCGTCAGCGTAAGCTCGGTTTCATAGCCGCTTGCGCGACGGCCGGCAACCATCTGATGGCCTGCGATGCCTTCGAGCGAAGTCGGCGCGGGCGTGAAGCGCAGATCGAGATCGCCGCGCCGCGCGGTGAATTCGCACATCGCGCGGACGGCCACGACGTAGCTCATGCAACGCGCTCCGCGGCGGCTGGCGTCGCGACATCGGCTTCGCTCTGCGGCTCCTGCCCGGCCCATCGGACATCGACCACGCGGACCGGCATGCCGTGCTGCACGCAGTACGCGAGCCAACGGACCTGGTTGTCCTGCAGACGATCGCCGGGGCCTTTCACTTCGATCAATTCATAGCGACGCTCGGCCGGCCAGAACCGGATCAGGTCGGGCAAGCCCGAACGATTGCCGCGAATGTCACGCAGCCAGCGTTCGAACCACAGCTTCAGATGCGCGGCGGGCAGACAGTCGAGCGCGAGCGCGACGAGTTCGGGCGTCAGCAGTCCCCAGAACACGAACGGCGATTGCATGCCGGCCTTGTCGCGCAGATGCCGCAGAATCGTCTCTCGATACGCGCCGCTATCGAGCTGCGCGAAGCAGGCGGCGAACTGCGTCGCGCGACGCGCGTGAAAATCCGGCGCGTGCAGATCGGCCGGTTCGCGTTGGAACGGATGAAAAAACGCGCCGGGCAGCGCCGCGAACACCGGCTCCCAGCACAGCAGGCCGAACAGCGAATTGATCAGCGCGTTCTCGACGTAATGCACCGGCGCCGCGTCGCTGCTCAAATGATCGCGCACCACGTATTCGACGGCCACCGGCGTATCAGGCTTCGCTAGCACCAGCGTGCCGCGCTCGACAGTCCGCGCCGCTGGCGCGCGCGGCACCGGCACGCCGCATTTGCGCCGCAAGCGCGGCAACATTCGGGCGACGCGCTGCGCCTCTTCCTCGCTCCCGGGCGCGACATCGGCCTGCGAGGCCAGCGCGAGCGCTTCGCCGTAGCGCTCGCTGCGCTCGAGCACGCGCATGCGTCGATGACGCGCGTCGGGCCACGCGCACGCTTCGTATACCGCGAGCGCGGAGTCCCACTGCGCACGCCGCTCGCAATCCCGGCCGATCCGGAACAGCAGTTTTGCGCGACGCATTTCGAGCCACGCATTCGCGGTGTCGATCGAGCGGACGGTCGCGATCAGTTCGTGCAGTACGGAGACGTCGTGGTCGACCGGTAGCCATTCGAGCGCTTCGCGGCACGCGTGCAGCGCGAGATATACGTCCACGTCGGCGCGCTGCTGGAACGCGCGCGACGAAGTCCCGAACGCGACCTTTTCGTACTGGAACACGCCAAGATCGGCGAGCACGAACTCCGACCAGTCCTGATGCAGATTGCCGAAGAACATCAGGCGCAAGCGATCGCACAACGGCGCGATCGCGACGCGCAGCACGCGGTCCGTCGTGGCGCCATGCCATGCCGAAAGCGGACGCGATGGGCTCGCATGCGCGTCGCCGCTGGCAGTTTGGTAAAACGCGCGCAGCGTTTCGAGCAGATCCGCTTTGCGCAACGCCTTCGCGCCGGGAATCCGCGCGATCGCTTCGGCGAACATGTCCAGCAATTGCGCACGCGTGCTGAGCGCGAATAGATCGTCGACAGACAAAGCCGGTTCGGTGTCGATCCAGCGATGCGCCGCCATCGGCAGCACCGCCCGCAATGGGCAGCCGATTTCGTCATAAACGAGGCGGCTCGCGCGGAACAGCATGCCCTTGCGCATCAGCATGCGCACCAGCAACGCACGCGATGCCTGTGGCAACGTCGCGAAAGTCTGCAGAAAAGCGTGCTCTTCGTCGTCGAGCAGGTCGTCGTAACGCGCGGCCAGCCACGCAAGCGCGCGCTCGAAATTCAGCAGGTAATAAGGGACCTCAGAGCGGCGCTCTGAGCGAGCATCGGTTGCCACGGCGTTTTTGCAGAACCTGTATGTTTATACAGTGATGATAGCAAAGTCCGGCGCGACAACCGCCACGCATCAGCCCCCGAGCCACACGACCGTCAGCGAACGCACGCCCTGTGCGCCGCGAATCAGTACGCCCTCGATGTCGGCGGTGGCCGACGGTCCCGTCACCAGCGCCGCATAACGCGCGCTGCGGAAATCGTCGCGACGATAGACGTCTTGCAGTCCATCGAGCAATTGCGACGGATCGAGCAGCACGACCAGATGCTGGACGAGGTAGCCCAATGCATTGACCACGTATTCGCGCTCGCTGAACCACACCGAGCCGGTTTCGGCGACGCCAAAGCGTGCCCGCACCACGCCGACGTCCACGTCCTGCAGCGATGCGGGCTCGATATCCGCGCCGATCGCCCGCGTGCCCGGCACTTCCGGGCTCGCCGATGCGATCGACGCCGCCGCGCTGAAACGCTCGCGAATCAGATCGCTGACGCCGCTCGCGCTCGGCGCTTCGACGCACGTGCCACCCATCGTTTGCAACGCCGCCGTGAATCGCGCCCGCAGATCGCCGCCAACCGCATCGAACAACGGCACGTCGGGACGCGGCCGCGCAGCCGGCTGCGCGGCACGCACTTTGGCGAGAAAAGCCTCACGTGATGTCATCGCTGCCTCCGCGATTCTTCTTGTACCACGCGTGAAAGGTCATCTTCGGCGCTTCCGGCAATTCGCGCTGCCGGCCCCAGATATTCAGAGGGTTGTACAGCACGAAATTCGGCAGCCGCCGCAACGCGCTGCCCATCGACGACACCGTCGCGCGATACAAGGTCGGACTCGATAGCAGACGCCCCGCCATCTTCAGCACCTCCTGTTTCACGAACGGCACTTCGTGTTGCTCGGCGATCACCGCGCGCCATTGATAGATCTGCTCGTGAATATTGATCTTCACGGGACACACGTTCGTGCACCTGCCATTGAGTGTCGACGCGAACGGCAACGCGCTATAGCGTTTCAGATCGAAAGTCGGATTGATGATCGCGCCGATCGGCCCCGAATAGGTGCCGCCATAAGAGAGGCCGCCGCTGCGTCGATAGACCGGACATGTATTCATGCACGCGCCGCAGCGAATACACTTGAGCGAGTACCAGAAGTCCGCCATCGCGAGCCGTTCGGAGCGGCCATGATCGACGAGGATGAAATGCATCTCGGTGCCCGGCCGCGGCGCACGGAAATGCGACGTGTACTGTGTGATCGGCGAACCCAATGCGCTGCGCGACAGCATGCGGACGAACACGCCAAGATCCGACACCTTCGGTATCAGCTTCTCGATTCCGATCGAAGCGATATGCAGCGGCGGCACGTTCGCGGACAAATCCGCATTGCCTTCATTCGTGCAGACGACGACCGTGCCGGTTTCCGCCACCGCGAAATTGCAGCCGGTCATACCAGCCGTTTTCTCGCGCACGAAATACGGCCGTGTGTTCATGCGCTGACTTTCGGCGAGATAGTGAATGTCGCTATTCGTCGGATCGGTGCCGATGGTGCGGCCGAACAGTTCGGCCACGTCCGCGCGCAGCTTGTGCACGGCCGGCACGACCATATGACTCGGGTCCTGATGATCGAGCTGCTGGATGCGCTCGCCGAGGTCCGTCTCCATCACGGTAATGCCGCGCGGTTCGAGATACTCGCGCATCCGGCATTCGTCGGTCAGCAT
Organism: Paraburkholderia podalyriae; assembly: GCF_014397785.1. Classification (GTDB taxonomy): domain Bacteria; phylum Pseudomonadota; class Gammaproteobacteria; order Burkholderiales; family Burkholderiaceae; genus Paraburkholderia; species Paraburkholderia podalyriae. The sequence continues at coordinate 145,359 of NZ_VZQQ01000007.1, read as the reverse complement.
CGACTTGCTCTTCACCAGCGTCGTCATGCCGCGCTCGGACATCAGCTGGTGAACGGTGGCGTTGTGTTCTTGCGCGTCTGCCGCCCAATGCACGACCACGCCATTGGCCTCGGCCGCCGCCGCAAACTGCTCGAGGTAGTCGGCCAGATCCGACAGCGTGTGCTCCTTGATGCCCGACGCCAGCGAGCGCAGCGTTTCCCATTCGGCAATGCCGTGCGCCTGCGCATCCCGCTTCTCGCGCAAGTCCCACAGACGCTTGTCGTGGAACGCGACGTGTTCGGTCTTGCCGATGAAAGAACCCGCCGCTTTGGCGTGATCGACACGGTGATCGCCACGGCTCATGAGCGCGCTCCATTGAGAACCTGCGCAATATGGATGAAGTGCGTGTCGGCCTTCATGCGTTCGGCGCAACCCTGCTGGTGCATCAGACACGACATGTCGCCCGAGACGATGTACTCGGCACCCGCATTCAGATGGTCGCGCACCTTGTCCTGTCCCATGCGCACCGACACCGCCTCTTCGGTCACCGAGAACGTGCCGCCAAAACCGCAGCATTCGTCGGGCCTCGCGGGCTTCACGAACTCGATGCCCTTCACGCCTTCGAGCAACGCGCGCGGCTTCGAAAACGGCTTGCCGGCGATCTCCGACACGGACGCTTGCTTCAGATGACGCAGCGCGCTGCAACTGGTATGCAGACCGACGCGATGCGGAAACTCGGCCCACGGGAATTCGCGCGCGCCGATCACGTCGTGCAGAAACTCGACCAGTTCGTAAGCGCTCGCGCGCAGTTTCTTCACTTCATCGGTCTGCTCGAGTGCACTCAGATGCTCGCGCACATGATGAATGCAGCTCGCGGACGGCCCGACGATGTAGTCATAGCCCGCGAAGTTGCGCGCGAACAGTCGCTCGGTCGCGGCGGCGTCCGCATGCGCGCCGCTATTGGCCATCGGCTGGCCGCAGCAGGTCTGCTGCTGCGGATAGTCGACCTCGATGCCGAAACGTTCGAGCAGTTCGAGGGTCGCGATACCGACCTCGGGATAGAACGCGTCGATAAAGCACGGGATAAACAGCGCGACTTTCATAGGCTCTCGGGGAAAAGCGGCGGTGACGATGTTGGTCGACCGAAGTGGCCCGTCTGGCCGTCTTGGTCATGTTGGTCTGACCAAGACTATAGAAAAGTCCGTTGGCGGTGTCAATTCGGACAGCGCGGGCCTCGAAATCGGGGAAATCAGGAAATCACGGCGGCCGACGGCTTCGTCGCATCGTCCTGATAAATCTCGCGCACGAAGGCCAGATGCCGCTCGGCCGCTTTGCGCGCTTTGGGCGCATCGCGTGCGACGACGGCGTCGTAAATCGCCTGGTGCTGGCTCATCAACTGCTTTTCCATCGCGTCGTCGTAATCGATCAACCGATGATACTGGCGCATGCCCTCCCGAATCAGCGTATGAATGCCGTGCATCACATGCGCCAACGCGACGTTGTGCGTGGAATCGGCGATCGCGAGATGGAATGCGGCATCGAGTTCGGCGAGATTCGCGCGATCGTGCGACAACGACGCGGCTTTCAACGCCTCGAACGCGGCGCGGATTTTCTTCAGGTCCGTGGCGGTGGCGCGCTGCGCGGCATAGACGGTTGAAATCGCTTCGAGCCCCTGGCGCAACTCCAGAATGTCGGCACTGGTACGCGGATTTTGCAGCAGCAGTTCGGCAAGCGGCTTCGAGATGATCGGCGCGGTCACGTCGACCACCGTGAAGCCCCCGCGCCCCGACGTTTCGATGTAACCGTCCGCCTCCAGCCGGATCAGCGCCTCGCGCAGCGACGGCCGCGACACGCCCAGCTGCGCCGCGAGATCGCGCTCGGCCGGCAGCCGGTCGCCGGGCATCAACGTGCCCTCCGAGATCAGTTGCTTGATCTGGTCGGACACCACGTCGGAAATGCGCTTACGCGCGAAGGACGGAATCGGTGTGAATGGCATGAGCGGCAAACGATGAAGCCGGTTGACGGAGCGCGCGGCGACTCCACGATGCCTGGAATTATACCGTTGCACGGCATGCGCCGATTGGCCGATCTCAACGCGGCTGCGACGTATAAAAACTCACCAGATCGCGCTTCATCGCGTGCAGCGCGGCATCGTCGAGATAGACCATGTGGCCGGTCGGATAGTAGGCGATGCGCACGTTCTCGCGCAGCGGCCGATCGAGGCCGAGATGAGCGAGCGCGTATTCGGTCGCGAAGAACGGGGTAGCCAGATCGAAGTAGCCGTTCAGCGACAGCACCCGCAACTGCGGGTTCTGCCGCATCGCTTCGGCCAGATCGCCGCCCGCGTAGGGGAGCTGCAGCCGCTCGCCCCACCATTCGCGATGTTTCCAGTCCCATTGCTTCAATGCGTCGTCGCTGAACACCAGGTAACGATCGGTTGGCGTGTAGTGCAGGTCTTCCGCCAGGTGCTGATGAAGCGCCGCATTGAACGCATTCGATACGCTGCTCACCGACGCATCGAAGTCGGGGTCCTCCGATGCATCGTCGTGATTCAGGCCTTCGAAACGCGCATCGTAGCGGCCCACGCTGCGCGACTCGTTGCGCAGCAGCTCGTTTCGAAAACGCGACGGATAAAGACGCAGTCGGTTGCGCCTGACGAAGCCCGCGTCGAGTCCGGTGAAGTACGCGACGCGCGCGGCGATTGCGTCGCGCTGGTCGTCGGGCAGCGCGTCGCCTTGTTCGAGCGCCTGCGCATAGGGTCCGCGAGCGAACGCGCGCGCTTCGTCGAGAAAGGCCGCCAGGCTCGCGGGCTTTGGCGTGACCTTGTCGTGATACCAAGCGATCGCCGCGAAACTCGGCAGATAACTCTCGCTCTTGAAATCGGTACCCGGCGAGAACGCCGCGGAATTGAGTACCGACGACAGCAGGATCACGCCGTTCAGCGCGATATTGTTCTGCCCCAACCGATAAGCGAGCATCGCGGCGCGCGCGGTGCCATACGATTCGCCAAGCAGGTACTTCGGCGAATTCCAGCGCTGATTCACCGTCAGATAACGGTCGATGAATTGCGCAAACGCACTGACGTCCTGATCGACGCCCCAGAAGTCCTTGCCCGCGCCATGCCCGACCGGTCTCGACAGGCCGGCGCCGACCGCGTCGATGAACACGAGGTCGCTGGTGTCGAGCAGGGTGTCGGGGTTGTCGTCGAGCGAATACGGCGCGGGCGGCGTGCTCGCGGGGCTCGCGGTGCGCACCCGCTTCGGCCCGACCGAGCCCATCATCAGAAACACGCTGCCGGCGCCTGGGCCGCCGTTGAACAGAAAGGTGATTGGACGCGTCGCTGGCGTTTTCGTGGGCACCGCGTAAGCGACATAGAACACGCTCGCGTTGGCCGCGCCGGTCTTGTCGTGCAGCAACAGATTGCCGGCGCTCGCGGTGTAGTCGAGCTTGCGGCCGTCCACGCGAAGCGAATGCGTGGTGACGCTCGTGGTTTCAGGCGGCACCGGGATCGCGGGCGTCGACGCCTTATCGTTGCGTGGCCTGGCTGTCGCGTCGGCCGAGGCCGGTGCATCCGATGCAGCCTGCGTATCGCCACGCGAAGCCGTCCGCTTGCGCGGCTCGCCATTCGGACGCGCCGCCGTCGCGTGCGGCTCGCGCACATCGCCGACCGGCGCTGCGTTCGCCTCTGGCCCCTGGCCTGGCGCGTTGGGCGCGGATGCGGCGGCGTCCGCGCTGTCCCCCGTTTCCGTGCTTTGCGCGCCGCTCGACGCATCGGACTGCTCGGCTGCGATGCACCGTTCACCGAACGGCACCGCGCTGACGACAGAAAGCGTCATCGTCAGCGCGGCGGCTGGTAATCCCGCCGTCAGCAAGCGGCGCAACGAAGGGAAGCAACGAAGCATCATGAAGTTGTCCACGAGGAGTCGAAACACGCTGGAATCCGGCTAGCCGGATTCGACGGCAAACCCGGCGCTCGATTCTTGACGCAAGATTGCGCGGCGTCAACCTTCCGCATCCTCGCACGCCCAACATGACGAAGCGCTTTTCCCTCGTCGTGGCGTGCACCTGCGCAGTCATGGCAGAATCGACAGAACCTTCGTCGCCTTGTCGAGAATACCCAATGGACCAACTGGTACTGGATGCATTCGACGCTGCCGCGCTGATCCCCGGCTTTCGCGCGCCCCAACTGCCGCACGAACAGCCGGACCCCTCGACCCTCGACGCCGCCGACCACGCGATGCGCCACTGGACAAGCACCGTCAGCGGCCCGCTGCCGCCCGGCTCCGACGTGCATCGGCGTGAAATGTGCCGCATGTTTCGCGAGACCTTCAATCCGTATCGCCCGTCCGTACTCGCATGGCCGCCGCTCGAAGCCGCGACGCTCAAGCGCATCGTCGAGCTGCCGATCTGGGACATCGCCGTGCAGACCGAAGGCAGGGCGCGCCTGCGCATGGCCGCCTATGCGGCGACGCTCGACACCCCGGACTTGCGCGACGCGCTCGCGCTGAACGCGTGGGAAGAAAACCGCCATAAGGAAGTGCTGTCGCGCATGGTGCACGCGTATGGCATCGCGCTCGCGAGCGAGCCGCGCTACGTCTATCCGCAAGACACGGAACGGGCTTACCTCGTGACCGGCTATAGCGAATGTATCGACAGCTTCTTCGCCTTCGGCCTGTTCGAAGTAGCGCGGCGTTCGGGCCTGTTCCCGCCGGAACTGACCGAGACTTTCGAGCCGGTGATGCAGGAAGAGTGCCGCCATATTCTGCTATTCGCGAACTGGGTCGCATGGCATCGCGCGCAGCTTTCATGGTGGCAGCGCGTCCGCTTCGAGATCAAGGTGGCGGGCGTGTGGGCGTTTCTCGTTTGGGAGCGTATCGGGCTCGCCCGTGCGATGGATGCCGACGGCAACGTTCACGAGCACGATAACAACTTCACGGTAAACGGCGCGCAGTCGGTGACGAATGTCGATATCAGCGTGCCCGAATTGATGCAACTGTGTCTTCAGGAAAACGAACGGCGATTCGCCGGCTATGACCCACGGTTGTTGCGGCCCGAAACGATGCCGTGGCTGGTGCGCTTCGGCTTGAAGTTCGTGCGCAACAAGAAGTAAGACGCGCCGCGAGCACGCGCGCTGCCCGCGCGACTCAGCATTCGGGCATTGCGAATCGCCGATTGACGGTCGAGTCAGCGCCTCACCCCTTCCACAAACATCGCGATCCTGTCGCACGCCTCGATCAACCGATCCTCGCCCACCACCAGCCCCAGCCTGACGAATCCCTTCGCGGTCTCCCCGAACGCACTCGCGTCGAGCACGGCCACGCCTTGCGCACGAAACAGCTGCCACGTGAACTCAACCGTATCGAGCCCGGTCCCGCTGACGTCGACCATCACGAACATGCCGGCTTCGGGCAACAGGCACCGCAAGCCCGGCACGCGATGCAAGCGCTCGAATACGACGTCGCGCCGACGCCGGTAGATCTCGCGAATATCGGCGACGATGTCCGCCCGGTTCTCCAAAGCCGTCAACGCGGCCTGCTGGATGAAACCCGGCAGGCCATACAGCATCGCGAGCGCGAGCCGCGCCATGTGCTCGATCAGCGCCGCAGGCCCGATTGCCCAGCCGACGCGCCAGCCCGCCATCGCATGCGACTTCGACAGACTGCCGAGCGTGACCGTGCGCGCGGCCATGCCGGGCAGCGACGCAATGCTCACGTGGTCGCGCTCGAACGTGAGTTCCGCATAGACCTCGTCGGACAGCACCCACAGGTCGTTCTCACACGCGAGCCGCGCGATGCGTTCGAGGTCGGCGCGCCGCATCACCACGCCCGTCGGATTGCACGGCGTCGCGAAGAAGATCGCTTTCGTGCGCGGCGTGATCGCCGCTTCGAGCGCGTCGCAGTCGACGTGAAACGCACGCACCGGGTCGACCGGCACCGCGACGAGCGTCGCGCCCGCTGCGCGCACGCAGGCCTCGTAGGTCAGATACATCGGTTCGGGAACGATCACTTCGTCGCCGGCTTCCAGCAGGCACAGCGACACCGCGAACACGCCGTTTTGCGCGCCGGCGGTCAACACCACGTTGGCGGCGCTCACCTCGCAGCCCGTCGTGCGCGCGTGCTCCGCGGCGATCGCCGCGCGCAGCGGCTCGCGACCGGCCATCGCCGTATAGTGCGTGTCGCCGGCGCGCAACGCGTCGATGGCGCGCTCGACGATCGGCGCGGGCGTCGAGAATTCGGGATCGCCGACGCTCAGCACGATCACGTCTTCACCGTTGGCGGCCGCCTGCTGCGCGACGCGATGAATTTCCCACGCCGACGTGCGCCGCCCTTGCAGTCGCTCGACCAGATTCGAATACTTCATTGCGCTCACCCGTTGTTGTGCTGTTGTGCCGAACCGTTCCGCTGATCTCTTTCGATTCGACCCGCCAATGTAATGGCACGCCGACGAAACGTCCAGATACGAAAAAGGGTCATGCGAGATGACAATCTCACATGACCCTATGCGCAATGTACTGCTCGATGTACTGCTGTCCGAACGACTGCCTTGTTTCAAACCCCCGCTAAAACTTCGGCGCGTCAAAGCTGCCGGCGCAGTTCCGCCGGCGGCACCTTCATTAAATGCCGGTATTTCGCCACCGTGCGCCGCGCGACCAGCACGCCCTGATCCGCCAGCATCCTCGCGAGCGTCACATCCGACAGCGGGTCGTGCGTGTTCTCCGCGGCGATCATCTCCTTGAGCAGCGCGCGCACTGCGGCGGCCGAGCAGGTGCCGCCGCTTTCGGTGCCGAGCTCGCGCGGGAAGAAATGCTTGAACTCGAAGATGCCGCGCGGGGTCGCCATATATTTGTTGCCCGTCGCGCGCGAGATCGTCGATTCGTGCAGGCCGAGTTCGTCGGCCACGTCGCGCAGCACCATCGGTTTCAGCGCGATCTCGCCATATAGGAAGAAGGCCTTCTGATGCGCGACGATGCATTCGGCAACCCGCTGAATCGTATCGAAACGCTGCTGCGCGTTACGGATCAGCCAACGCGCCTCCTGCAACTGCTGCGCGAGCGGCGAACGGCTCGCGCCGGCCGACTGCGCGAAAAGCTGCGCGTACATGCGATGGATTCGCGCCCGCGGCTGCACCGCCGGATTGATCGACACGACCCACTTGTTGCGCGCCTGACGCACGATCACGTCGGGCACCACATAGTTATCCTCGGCGCGGCCGTAGCAATTGCCCGGCTTCGGATCGAGCTTGCGCACCAGCGCGCAGGCCACGCGCAATTCCTCCGCGCTGCAGCCGATCTGCTTTTGTAACTCGGCCTGCTCGCGGCGCGCGAGACGTTCCAGATGATGCTCGGCGATCTGCCGCGCGACGTCGCGCCCCGGCGTATTGGCGGGTAGCGCCGTGATCTGCAGGGCGAGGCATTCCGACAGCGAACGCGCGCCGAGCCCCGGACGATCGAGCGACTGCACGAGGCGCAACGCCACCAGCAGTTCTTCCTCGGTCAGCTCGGGTTCGAGATCGACGCTATCGGCCAGGTCGGCGAGCGATTGCCGCAGATAGCCGTCGTCATCGAGCGCCTCGATGATGAAGCGCGCCACCGCGCGATCGCGGTCATCGAGCCGGTACAGGCGCAACGCGTCGTGCAGCTGCTCGCGCAGCGTGGGTTGAGAGCGAGCCCAATCGGCTGGGTCGCTGCCGTCCGAGTCGCCGTTCTCGCGCGTCGAGTTGCGCGAACCATAGTCGCCGGAGAAGTCGGCGGGCATGTCGTCCTGGCCCGCGCTTTCGAGCGTGTCGCTACCGGCGCTTTCCACCGGCGATCCGTCGGGCTCGGCGGCGGCAAGCCCATCGGCGGCGGGCGGCGCGCTGGCGTCTTCAACCGGCGTCGTGCCGGCGAGCGCGACGTCCTCCGCTTCGGATGCGTCGTATTCGAGGAACGGATTGGTATCGAGCGCCGTGCGCAATTCCTGCTGGAACTCGAGAGCCGACAACTGCAAGAGCCGCACCGACTGCTGAAGACGAGGCGTCAGTGCCAGAGACTGCCTTGTACGTAGTTCGATTGAAGGCATTGGAGTAGATCCCGTTCGTTGGTAACCAAGGACTCAAAGAGCAGAGTTCGCTCTTCAACGCAACGTCCGTACCAGTTCGCGCAACACGCTGTTTTGATTGTGCTTTGTTTATTCAGACGCACGAATTGCCGGGACCGCGAATGTCGGTTTTTACAAACGGCAGGCAATTTCCCGTCCCTTTCTTCACATCTCAGGCCGCCTCGCACATGGCCGCGCCGCGGCCCGATTCGTCAGTCGAAAAGTCCCGGTGGACGCGGCCTTTGCGAGCAGCATGGGGTGGCGCCGAGAAGGCGGGCACGGTGCTTGCGAAACGGTGGCGTGTGGACGGATGCCGCCCTTCGCAAAAATGCGCCGATCAAGCGCCGCTGCGAGCACGGCCTCCGGTGTCGAGAAACGGGCCCCTGACGGTACCGTAGCGGCGCCCCACGTGTGTCATCAGCGGCATCGGCCGCGATCGGCCACCGGCAACAAGACCGCCATTTTCATCAACACCTGAAGGAGAGAACCATGAAAACCATCCAGCTTCTGAAGACCGCCGGCAGCATCGCCATCGCCGCGTTCGCGCTGAACGCGAACGCGCAGACCAGCGCTTCGGCCCCGCCCGCGGCGTCGGAGAGCGTGGGCCAGCATATCGACGACGGCACCATCACGACCAAGGTCAAGGCCGATCTGCTTGCCGCGAAGAACGTCAAATCGACGCATATCCACGTGAAGACCCACAAGGGCGTGGTGTGGCTCACCGGTTCGGTGCCTTCGGCCGACGAAAAATCCGCCGCCGAAGATGTCGTGCAGAACGTCAAGGGCGTGACCAGCGTGAAGAACCATCTGAAGGTCGCGGCAGACTGATACCCGCGCAAGCGGTTCGCGCCGATTTTGCTCAGTGGAACGAAAGAGAGCCGGCATCGCCGGCTCTTTCTATTGCACCGACGCGTCGATCAACGCTTCATCGCCGCGTACTGGTCGCGCAGATCGCGCACGCGATCATGCGTCTGCAGAAGGCCATGGTACTGCCGCTCGACGATCTCCCGCACGTCGGCTGGCAAATCCTTTTCGAGCGCGTCGTGATAGCGTTTCTTCGCGACGTCTTCGCCTTTTTCGCACTCGGCGAGAATCGCATGGTCGCTGCGATCCGCCACCGCCGATCTCACGTCGACCCAGCCGCGATGCAGCGCACCGGTCATGCTGCCGTGGTTTTCGGGCTTGCCGCCCAGTGTCTGAACGGCATCCTGCAACTCACGCGCGCCGCGCGAGCAGTTTTCGGCACTGTCGCGGAACAGTGTTTTCAGCTGTTCGTCGTGCGCATCCTCGGCGGCCTTCAAAAAGCCCTTTTCGCCATCTTTCGACGTTTCGACCAGGTCATTCAACACGGAAACAACGTTGGTAGCCATTCAATACCTCCAAGGGTTTCGTTCCTCGCGGAATCCGCCGCGTGGGGTTTTTGTTTGTGTCGCGATGGGTCGATCCAACGCGCGGCGGGCTGCATTTGGATGCACGCATCACGCGTGCCCGGCGTCATTAGGCCGCTTTTATGTTGGTATGGCGCGTGGCTTATATCACGCGCGCTTGTCCGCGAATTCCTTGATTGGCTCGGGCGTTTTCCGCGGATCGAAATCGGCCCAGCGTCCCTGCTGCCAGCGGCCGGTCGCCTTCTCGATCGACACGCCGCCCGCTTCACGCAGCACGCGTGCGGCGTCGAGCTGATTGTCGGGCGACACGTGCACGGCGACGAGCACACCCGAATCGCGCGCCTCCTCGTGATACGGCACGCGATAGTCCGAATTGCCGCGCTCGTGAGTGCGCGACATCGCGCCGACCAGCGAGCCGACATATGCGCCGGCGCCCGCCGCGATCAGCGACACCAGCAGCGGTGCGGAAAACGCCGCGAAGATCGCCACGCCAACGATCGCGCCGATCACCGCGCCGATCGTCACGCCGATGCCCGCGCCTTTGGGCGCCTCTCGCGCGCCGGGGTCGGTATCGGTGTCACCGCCGATCGGGAAACGCGCATGCTGGCCGCGCGGATTGACGAAAAACAGCGTGACGTCCCTCTTCCACGAAACCTGCATCGAAAAGCTTTTGCGCCGCGCTTTCCGCAGCCGGAAAAGTCATGAAGCGTGCTGCGACGATGAGTGACATACGGCGTCCTTATCGTTGATTGGCATTCGCGGACCATACGGTCGCCGGGTGGCGCGCGTCGCAGCAGCGCGCCCGCTTAGCGCGGCACGCGGCGGCGCTACGCGGCGCCGCGATCCGGTTCCAGGCCTTCCACTCTGAACAGTCCGCTATGCAACACTACGCCTTCTCCATTGTTCTGGTCGAGTGCTTCGGCGCAGACTGAGCGGATGCGCTGACGGCCTTTGTCGAAAGCCGCCATCAGTGCCGCTTCGAGTGCCGACTCGGCGCCGAAATGATCTTCCAGAGCCTCGGCGGTGATCGCGCAGACCACCGGCTCACCATCGACGCACGCCAGAAAGCGCACCGTCAGATTGGCGCCGTCGAAGGCCGGTTCGTCATCGGGAAAAGTGATCTGCATCAGAGAGTCCTCATAGGCAGGCCGTGGCAGCATCGCGTTCATGACGAGCCCTTCAATTTGCCGGCGAGTTGCTGCGCCATCTCGAGGTGATGCTTGATGGTCGGCAGCGCCTGCGCGGCCGCGGCCTTCAGTTGCGAATCGGTGCCGCTCCCGCTTTGCTGCTGGAACAGATCCACCGCGCGCTGATGCGCTTCCACGCCGACCTGCTCGACGTAGGCCTGATCGAACTCGGTGCCCTTCAACGTCTGCAGTTTGCCGACCAGCGCGGAATCCGCGGACGGCGTCGGCTTGAAGCCCTTCTTCGCGACCAGCGCGGCCATTGCGTGCGACAGCTTCGTGTGGTCCGTGATCATCTGTTGCGCGAACTTCTTGACCTGCGGATCGTTGGAGTTTTTCAGCGCGACCTTGCTGGCGGCGATTTCGGTGGCGTCAGACTTCGACGCATCGAGCACGAACTGCTGATCGGCGGGTGACAGTGTCGTGCCGCCGGTCGGCGCCGCACTCGCGGGTGCATCGCTCGCCTGCGCGCGGGCCGTGTCGATCGATGCCGCGCCCATGCCCAATACGGCCAGCGCGGTAGTCAACACTTGTAGGGAATACCGGAATTTCATGCATTTTCTCCCTGTTGAAGCACCGATGCGCGGGCGCCGAAGCCAACCGCCGCCTTCGCTCAAGCCGCTTTGCGCTTCGTCAGCTGCCCGATCAGCGTCTTGTTGAACGCGGGAATGTCGCCGGGTTTGCGGCTCGAAATCAGATTGCCGTCCTCGACCACTTCCTGATCGACCCAGGTGCCACCCGCGTTGCGGATATCGTCCTGCAGGCTGGGCCAACTGGTCACCGTGCGCCCCTTGATGATCCCCGCCGACACCGGCAGCCACGTGCCGTGGCAGATCACCGCGATCGGCTTGTTCGCGTTGTTGACCGCTTTGACGAACGCCTGCGCCTGCGGCAGCAACCGGAGCGCATCGCCGTTCACGACACCGCCCGGCAACACCACCGCGTCATAGTCGTCGGGACTGGCCTTGTCGAAAGTCGCATCGACGTCGACGGTGTCGCCCTTGTCGACGTGCCTGAAGCCCTGGATCTTGCCCGGCTTCGCCGAAATCACATGGACCGTCGCGCCCGCCTCGGTGAGCGCGCGTTTCGGATCCACGAGTTCTGCCTGCTCGAAACCGTCTACCGCGAGTACTGCTACCTTGCAACCACTCAATGCGTCAGTCATGCGTCCTCTCCTTCGTGCGGCGCCGCGCTGATGCACTTGCGCGCTAAGCATGCGCATAGCGCGGCGCCTCCGCTAAAGCGTTGTTACGCAAAACACGTGCCCGCTGGAGGCCCGTGTCCATGGTTTACGCCGGCTTGGCGTTGCATTGCCACTGCGTTCGCGCTGCGTCGCGCGGGCCGCGTGATCGGCACAGCGTCGCGGTCAGACGTCGGTTTCGTCTTCGCCGGCGCGCTCCGCGCCCGGCGGCACTCGCGGATCAACGACGTGATCCGCTTCGATATCGCGGTCGAACTCCAACGTCGAATCGCCATCGGCCGACGCGCGCTCGCCCGTGCCCGAGCGATCGGTATCGCTGCCGAGTTCGGTGTCGCCGGTTTCGAGTGCGTGATTGTCGAGTTCCGTATCGACATCGAACACGTGACGCTTTGCGCCCGCCACATCGCTGCCGCTATCGGACGAGTCGCTCGGGCCCAGTTCGCCCGTCGTGCCAGACGTCTGCTTGACGGTCTTCTGCGGCTCTTCATCGGGATCGAGTGTGCTGCTCATGAAACCTCCTTTTCCGGCTGGTTGATCACACCGGCTCTTTCGCAAGGACCGTTCCGCTTCGGCGCTGCTGGGCGTGGCGAATGGCATCCCCCTTGCTTCCCGCCGATCACACGGCACGCATCGCACGTACCGGGCGAACCGATCCCAACCACGCTTGAAACTTCTACCTGCAACGATGGCTACCGCGACTCATGCCACAACCGCATCGCGCAACCCGACGAGCGCGAACGGCGACACCGCCTCGCAACCGATGCCGCCGGGTCTGCGTCACGCGGACGACACCAGGCCCGGCTACACACGCAGGCGCGACAGAAAAGGCTTCATCTATTTCGACGTGAACGGCGAGCGCATCGTCGACGAGGACGAGATTCAACGCATCAACTCGCTCGCGATTCCGCCGGCCTATGAAAACGTTTGGATCTGCCCCGATCAGCGAGGTCATTTGCAGGCGACCGGCCGCGACGCGCGTGGCCGCAAGCAGTACCGCTATCATCCGCGCTGGCGTGAAACGCGCGACGCCGACAAGTACGAACGGATGGCCGAGTTCGGCCGGGCGCTGCCGAAAATCCGCGCGCGCGTCGCACGTGATCTGAAATTGCCGGGCATGCCGCTCGACAAGGTGGTCGCGGCCATCGTGCAGTTGCTCGACACGACGCTGATCCGCATCGGCAGCGTCGAATACGCGCGCGATAATCAGTCATACGGATTAACGACACTGCGCAAGAAGCACGTGAAGATAGAGGCCGGTCAATTGCGCTTCAAGTTTCGCGGCAAGAGCGGCATCGAGCATGACGTGGCGGTGGACAATCCGCACATCAAGCGGATCGTGCGGCGTTGCGCAGAGCTGCCGGGTCACGACCTGTTCCAGTACCTCGACGAAGACGGCACGCGCCACACCGTCGGCTCGACCGATATCAACGACTACCTGCGTCGGGTGAGCGGGGCGGACTTCACCGCGAAGGACTATCGCACGTGGGCGGGCAGCGTATACGCGCTGGCGGCATTGCGCCGGTTGATGTGCAGCAGCGCGGCCGAAGCGCGCCGTCATATCGTCGCGACCGTCAAAGACGTGGCCGCGCTGCTGCGCAATACGCCCGCCGTCTGCCGGCGCTGCTATATCCACCCGGCGATCATCAGCGCGTTCGAAGCCGATGAATTGCAGAGCCTCGCACCGCGCCAATCGCGCCGTGGACTGAAGGCAGATGAACTGGCCCTCGCGGTCTTGCTCGCGCAGGCGGAAAAACGCGCGGCGAAACTGGCGCGCGCAGCCGGTCCGAAAGGCCGCAAGGCACGAGAGTTGTCGGTCGACGAGAGCATCAACGGTTCACTGACGAGTTTGCTGAAAAAATCGCGCGTGGTGCGCAAGAAAGCCGCCAACTCAGTGACAGGCTCCGTGGTGAATCGATGATGGCTCAAGCATCTTCCTCGAACGCAGCCATCACGAGCCAGACATCGCGTTCGCCGTCGTTTATCTCGGCCGCCAGCGCATAGGCATCGCCCGGCGAACACACGCGCGCGAGCGTGTTGTGTGCGACTTCACCGTTGGTGAACACACGCTCCGACAAGGGCCGAACTTCCTGTTTGCCTTCGAACATCGGCTGCTGCCGACGATACACGAGCGTCTCGGACTTCCAGTTGCGGAAGCACTCGCGAACGTGCGCGAAGTCCCCGCCGCAGATGTTCGTCTGATAATGAATTTTCTTTCCCACGATCGTTCTCCCGACAGGCAGAGCGCGGCATCGCCCGGGCGCTACGAACCGCAGCGGTGCGTGGCCGCGCCTGCATCGATCCAGCGTCACTGTCCCTTCGTATCGCTGCTGGCATCGGCGCCGGGCGTGTTCGTCGTATCGGTCATCGGCTTGTTCGCCTTCGACTTCTTGTGATGATGCTTCATCGACGACGTCGAGCCCGCGGTGCTGCCCATCGCATTCGACGCGGGCTGGTTGCCCGCCGTCGGCGCGGCGGTCGCGGCGCCATGCGCGTTGCCGCCGCCGGCACCGCTATTGCCGTTGCCGCCGCCCGCCTGCGCGAACGCCGCGCCCGACGCGATCACACATGCCGCGGCTAGCCATGCCTTCGGATACTTGTTCATCCGGTTTCTCCCTGAAGTAAAAAAGGACGGGGGGCGATCCTTCGGTTCCCTGCTGCTGTCACTCAAAGTCGAGCAAGGCCTATGCCGCGCGAGGGGTGCGTCGCCGGTTCGCTTCACGCTTCTTTCACGCTTCTCTTCGTCAGCGCTTGCGTTAGCCGGGACGAAATAATTTCAAACGCGCTCGCATCCTTTACGCGCGCGCAGCCTCGTCGCGCGGGTCCGCCGTGCGCCACGGCGTGAGCGCGCCGCACGACTCGATGGAACGGCCGTTGCTAAATGGCTCGTACATACACCCCTCAAAGGAGCCCATCATGGTCATCCAGACCCAGACGCAAGGTGCGAACATCGTCGGCAAAGGCGCCGCAACCGCGGAAGGCCCAGGCCCGGATGTAATGGCCGCGGCTACGCTCGACGGCAACAAGGTCCTCAGCAGCGACGGCGAGAACATCGGCAAGATCAAAGACATCATGCTCGATGTGCGTTCCGGCCGCATCGCGTATGCGGTGCTGTCGAGCGGCGGTTTTCTTGGCATCGGCGACAAGCTGCTCGCGATTCCCTGGCGTGCGTTGACGCTCGACACCGAGGAGAAATGCTTCGTGCTGAACATGACGGCCGAGCGCGTGAAGAACGCCCCGGGATTCGATAAGGATCACTGGCCGTCGATGGCGGATCAGACGTGGGCCACCAGCGTGCATCAGTACTACGGCAGCGAACCGTACTGGGGCGGCGACGTCTATACGAGACGCGAGGAGTTCGGCGCCGGTCAAATTCCTCCGGGATCGTCGGACGCGCCCGAGGCCGGCGGCGTGAAGCTCTGAGCGCCAACCCGACCATTTTCGACCTGTGACCGGTCCGACGTTCCGCTTCGGGAGAGCACATCATGGCGCCGCGAAAGAGCAGCAGCAAATCGAAACGCCCTGAGTCGCGTGGCAAGTCGGGACGGCCGCCGCGTCAACGCCACGCGCAGGCGCACGCCGCGCATCGTGCGAAAACCGCGAAGTCGAATGGCGCCTCCGGCGGGAAGAGATGGTCGCATCATGTAATGGAAACGAGCGACGCGATGGACATCCAGAAGGATATTTTCAAAACTGGCAGCGCGGAGTCCATCGCGCAATCGTTGAAGCACTCGTCGACGGTGAGCAGTCGACGCAAGGGCACGCCGTTTCAATCCGCGATGTCGATGCTCAATTTCTACATCAATCGAGCGGGCCGCAACCTGCCGAAGGAGCGGCGTGATACGTTGGAACGGGCCAAGCGCAAGCTGCGCGAAGCGTTTGGACGCGAGCCGCGGTGAGGTGACGCGATGGCGGCGCAGTCACGCAGCGCGGCGCTTCAGTCGGCTCCAGGCTGAATGCCGAAGGCACTCTGCACGGCCTCGAATCGCGAATTGACGTTCAATTTTTCGAAGATGTTCTTCAGATGCCATTTGATCGTCTCGGGCGCCAGATTCAATGATCGTCCGATTTCCTTGTTGGACAGCCCGCGCGCAACGTAGCCCAGTATTTCGAGCTCTCGCGCGCTCAGGGTGCCCGGCGTCACCTTGATGTCGGCATAGCCCGACGACGAGGAGCGCAGGTTATCGGCGTCGTCGAAAGCGGACAGCAGTGTGCCGATATAGGTGGCGTGCCCTGTTGCGATTTCCGATGGCGTGCGGCGAAAGCTTTCCAGCAACGCGCGCATCGGCGGCCCCTCGTCTACGAAGCTATTGATCAGCCCCATCGCGCAGCCGATCCGCAGCGCATTTCCGAGCGCGGCGAACGCCTGTTCCGAAGCGCCATTCTGGTCATGCGCGACAGAAAGCAGCAACGAAACAACGGCCTCGGCATAGCGCCAACCCAGTGCAACCAGATTCTCGAGCGAGCGCGAAAGAAAACCAACGGCGTCCTCGGCGGCATTTTCAGCGAGCAGGACGCGGGCTTGCAGCACACAGTAGCTTGCCCACGTTTCCATCGCCGAGCCCCGCCGTCCTTCGCACATCATCGGTACGCTCGCGCTCAGTTCATCGGCGAGCTGTCGCGCCTCGACCACCCTACCGTCCGCAACGAGCTGTCTGACGGTTTCCGCATCGCACGCGAGCTTCAGACGCAACCATCGACGGCTTATCGCGACCTGTCGACCGTCCTCGAGAACGGCCAGCGCGGGCCCCTTCTTGCCATCGCGCCACAGCAGGCGCGACGCGGTCAGCAGATAGCGCATCAACGCAGCGAGTGGCGCGGTCTCGAGAGCGATGGTCATGCGACCCTCGATCAATTTCCGCGCCTTGGACAGCTCGTTACCCTCGTAGTAAATCGACGCAAGGCAACCGGCTACCGCCGCCGCGGCCGCCGACCACTCCCCTAGCTTATCTTCGGAGTACCGTATCGCCACCTCCATCACGCGCCTCGCATCGGGAAGCTCGCCGTGTATCAGCGCGGCAATGCCATACACGGCGTCGCGCAGCATATCCGCGCTGTTCGGCTTCCGGCTGAGTCCGACCTGATCGACTCGCGCTCTCCAGACGCGGGATATATAGGCGAACTGCCCTCGATACATCAAACCGAAAATTTCCGCGCTTTGCCCGTAATGGCGTACCCAAGGGTCCGCAGGCACCGTCGATGCCTCAACAGCACGCCCGAGTTCGAGCGCATGCTCGCTGTCGTCGTTCACACAAGCGATCACCGCGCGGATCGCGTTGATCTCCGCCGATGCGACCTCGTCGGCTACCGACCGGTCATCACCGGCCGTCCGCTCGAACTCGTCGGCAATGTCGCCGATCTCCTTCGACGCACGCGCGGTTTCAAGCGACATTGCGAGAGCCCAGGCTTTCGCCAGACGCAAGCGCAGTCGACCCGCGATCACATCCGGCGGAAGTTTGCGAATCCAGCCCGGCAGCATGAACGGGTCCCCGCGTTGGAGCATCTCCATCGCACAGTTTTCGGCCCACTGCGCCGCCTGCGCGAGATCGCCCGCGGCCAGCGCATGTCGCACGGCTTCGGGCCACAGGCGAGCCCGCGCGAACCAGAGGCTTGCGCGGCGATGCAGCAACGGGACCTGTCGTGGCGTCCGACGCACGAGACGGCGGCGAAGCGCATCGCTCAACAATGCGTGATAGCGGTACCAGCTTTGCGTTTCATCGAGCGGCCGGATGAACACGTTATGCCGCTCGAGCCAGTCCAGTTTCTCTCCGCTCTCGCCTTCACCGCCCATGACTTCATCGCACAGCGCCCCGGTAAGCCGTTCGAGAATCGACGTGTACAGCAGAAATGTCAGCATATGCGGTGGCAGATGCACAAAAACCGTATCGTTCAGGTAGCGATCGATTCCGAATCGGGTATCGGCTAGATGACCGGCGAGCGCGGCCACGTCGTCGACCCGTTTCAGTCCGAGGGAAGCCAGTTGCAAACCGGCCACCCATCCTTCGGTCGCGCTGTTCAACAACTCCACGCTGTTGCGGTTGAGCAGCGCGTTACCCGTTTGGTCGAAAAACGCCTGAGCATCGTCGAGCGAAAAACGAAGATCGTCGACATTCACACGCGAAAGTTTGTCGGGCGAGCGCAGCGCGCCCAGCGACAGCGCCGGTTCGCCGCGCGCGCCGAGCAGGACTTGCAGATTGTCGGGCGCGTAGCGCAGCAGGCGTGACACGATCGCGAGAACGGGTCTCGCGCTCAGACGGTCGACGTCGTCGAGCACGAGGAAAACATCCCGGCCGTATGCGGCGATGCCATTGAGCAGCACTGAAATGACTGTTCTGACCGGCGTGTGTGCATCGTTATCGAGCAGTTGCTGCGCCTGCCACGCGATCTCCTTCGAGGCGCGAGCAAGCGCCGCTACCAGATAGGCGCCGAGTTGCTGGGGATCGTCGTCTTCTCCATCGAGACTGAGCCACGCAATGGGACGCTTCTTTCTGGTTTGCGCTTCGCTCCACGCGGCAAGCAAGGTCGTTTTGCCGAAACCCGCGGGCGCGGTGACGACTGTGATGTGACGCGGGCGTCGTTCATCGAGTCGCCGCATCAATAGAGGCCGTTGCACGCAACCCGCGGGAAGGCGCGGCGGCATCATCTTGGTCTGGATCAGCGACACGATCCATTCACGCTCGAAACTATCTGTGGATGTATTCATGAGTGGTCCTCTCACACCTATCCGTGACAGGCATGGAGGGTCTTGGTGAATTTGGTTTCAAGATACGCCGAACCGCGTGACGACTCAATGCAGCGCTGCGCAGGAGGCGCGACGACCGGAATCCGGTTCAGGTCGCGCATGGCTTCATGTCGAATCGCTAACGCAGATTGCTTTGCGTGCCCTGCTCGGGCATGTCGTTCTCCGCGACAGCATCTTCCCGCTCGGATTCCTCCGGCGCTTGCGCGTCGACACTGCCGGCATCGACCTCGTCGAGCCGGTAGCCGTGCGTATAGACGGTCGTCAGTCGCACGCCGTTGTCCGGGCGCAGGGCCAGCTTGCGTCTAAGCCGATAGATATGCGTGTCGATCGTGCGCGACGTACTGTCCAGCTCGCGGCCCCAGGCAAGTTTCGCCAGAAGCCTTTTGGAAACGACCCGTCCCACGTTCGCGAAGAAATACGCCGCGACGTCGAATTCCTTTTCGGTCAGCAAGATTGATTCGCCGTGCAGAAAAACACCGCGCTGCGTGACGTCGAAGATATACGGTCCAAGGGCGATTGCGCTTTCGACTTTTATGCTGCGCCGTGCGCGACGCAACAGCGCGCCGACTCTCGCCACCAGCTCCTTGTTTCGGAACGGCTTGATGACGTAGTCATCCGCACCGGCGTCTAGCGCCTGCACGATGTCGACTTCCAGAAGTCGGCTGGTCACGAACAGCACCGCGGGTTCGCGGCCCAGATGGCGGCGTATCCAGTACAGCACCTCGAAGCCGCTCATGCCCGGCAATTCCCAATCGAGCACCACGAGATCGACCTCGTTAGCCTGAAGAAAGCTGATTGCGTCCTTGCCCCGCTCCACTTTGCTGATTCGATGCCCGGATAGCCTGATTTCCCTTTCAACCGAATCAGCTTGCGCAGGATCGTTTTCCACCAACAGGATATTCATTGATCACCTTTTTCTTTCGCCCGAGTGGAAAACCGGCCCCCCCGACAAATGCGGCGAAAGACATTTGCATCTGGAATTCCACTCATACGAGCACCCAGTTCAAACAGCACGAAAAAGCCAACATGAAAATCGCATACGGCTTTGGGTCGGCGTGAGCGGCCAGCGGCGTCGGCCCCATATGCCTTGTGAATTTCGAGAAGAAAGATAGAGCCAGTGGCTTTTCAAATCCCCCCCTGTGGGGAGTGGGGATGGCGCTTTCGAAGGGGGGGCATATCGCCTGGTCAGCCCCCCCCATATCGGTGATTCGATCTGGGGGAGAGCATCCGGCCGCGCGTCGGCGGCGGCAAAAATATCGCGGTCGTCGAGGACAGACCGTCGGGTTCCCCGACTACGGTCGAACTGTCGTGGAGTTCATGTAGCTGTCCGAGCCGATCGTGGACACCGACTTGCGAAGCGAAGCGTCGTCGCGACAGCTGCGCCCGCGTGAATCAATCTCAAACGCCATTCCCGCCCACGGTCCGCTGACTCTTCCACTGCCCTTGCTGCACCTCGAACAGCGTATACGGCGGCTTGATCAAATCCCCGTGCGGATCAAACGCGATTTTCCCCGTCACGCCCGTCACGTTGACCTTAGGGAAAGCCGCGACGATCTTCGCGCGATCGAGCGAGTCCGCGTCCTGAATCGCCTGAATCATCGCGAGCGCGGCGTCGTAGGCGAACGGCGCATAGAGTTCGACGTCCTGATTGAAGCGCGCCTTGTAGCGCTTGCCGAACTCCTGCGCCGCCGGCAGCTTGTCGAGTGCCGGGCCGGGTTCGAGATCGCGCGTCCCCTCGCCCGCGTTGCCCGCAATCTGCAGGAACGCGTTGCTCTTCAGCGCACCCGCGCCAAACAGTTGCGCGGGCATGCCGAGCGAGCGCATCTGCTTGACCAGCATCGCCCCCTGCTCGTCGAGACCGCCGAAGAAAACCAGATCGACGTTTTTCTGCTTCAACGAAGTCAGGATCGCGCGCAGATCGACCGCCTTGTCGTTCGTGAACTCGCGATCGACGATATTGCCGTTCGCCTGCTTCGCACCCTTTTCGAACGCATCGGCGAGGCCCTGGCCGAACGCGGTGCGATCGTCGATGATGCCGATGCGCTTCGCCTTCAGTTGCTGCACCGCGAACTCGCCCGCGATCACGCCGCCGACGCCGTCGTGCCCCATCGTGCGAAACACGTTCGCGAAACCCTGCGCGGTCAGAGCCGGGTTCGTCGAGCCCGGCGTGATCATCGCGACGTTCGCCGTGTGATAGACGGCCGAGGCCGGAATGCTGCAGCCCGAGTTGTAATGGCCGATCACGCCGACCACGCCGTCGTCGACGAGTTTCTGGGCGACCTGGATCGCGATGCGCGGATCGGCCTGATCGTCCTGCACGTCGAGCACATATTTGACGGGTTTGCCGCCGATCGTGGGACGCTTCGCGTTCGCTTCGTCCACCGCGAGCTGCGCGCCATTCTGCAGGTCCTTGCCGACCCGCGCGACCGGTCCGGTCAGCGGTCCGACGAAGCCGATCTTGACGATTTGCGGCTCGGCGCCGTACGACGGCGCGTGCGCGCACAACATCCCAAGGGCGAGTGCGACAACCAGGTTTCTGCGTTTCATGATGTCCGTCCTCTTCCGTGCAACAGTTGCGGTGGTTAAAAACGACGCGGGCTAAAAGGCGTGAGATCGACGGGCGGCACGCGCCCCGCCACCAGATCGGCGACGACGCTGCCCGTCACGCCGCCCAGCGTGACGCCCAGATGCTGATGACCGAACGCGTAGACGACGCGTGGTGACGCGCTCGACGGCCCGACGACCGGCAGTCCGTCGGGCAGGCTCGGCCGGAAGCCGAGCCAGTCGCTATCCGGTTGCGGCAATTGCGGCAGCGCGTGCCGCGCGGAGCGCGTGATCAGATCGAGCAGCGCGGCATTGCGCTGTGGTCCATAGCCGCCGAGCTCGACGGTGCCCGCCGCGCGAATGCCGCCGTCCATCGGCACCATGTAGAAGCCGCGCTCAGCCCAGCCGCACGGCCGTGAAATCAGCGACGACGTGCCGGGGAAACGCACGTGATAGCCGCGCTCCGTATCGAGCGGTACGCGGTCGCCGCATTGGCGCGCGAAGCGCCGCGAAAACGCCCCCGCGCAGACGACCACCTGCGCGGCGTCATAGGCGCGACCCGCGTCGTCGACAATACGCACGCTGTTGCGGCCCGGCGCGAGTGTGCGAACCGCGATGCGCTCATGCCGCAGACCGCGCGCGAGCAGCGCTGTGTGCAGCGCCTGCAAAAAGCCGCGCGGGTCGCTGAGGAACCAGCTGCCGTTGAACAAGGTGCCGTGCACGAAAATCGGCGCGAGATTCGGCTCGAGTGCGGCGATGCCGGCACGGTCGACGTTTTCGAAGCGCACGCCAAGCGAGCGGCGCAACGCGAGCGACGGCTGTGCCGCCTCGAACGATGCCGCGCTCGAGTACAGATACAGGCATTCGCGCGGCCGCACGAAGCGAGCCAGGTCGTCGCTGGCGAGCATTTCACCGTAGCCGTCGGAGGCGCGCGACAGCAGGCTCGCAAGCGCCTGCGCGCTGTGCAGGTAGCGCCGCGGCATCGATGCGAGCAGAAAGCGCGCGAGCCACGGCGCGAGTTGCGGCAGATAGCGCCAGCGGATCCGCAGCGGACTCGTCGGTGAAAACAGGAAACGCGGCAGATTGCGGAACACCTGCGGGTTGTTCACCGGAATGCACCCGTAGTTGGCGAACGTGCCTGCATTGCCGTACGACGTGGCCTCGCCCGGACCGAGCGCGTCGAACAGCGTGACGTGGTGACCGTCGCGCATCAGCCAGTAGGCGCTCGACAGGCCGATGAAGCCCGCGCCCACCACGGCGACGTCGCTCATCGCACTTGCCGGCCGGCCGAAGCGGCCGCCCGACCCGAACTTGCGCCGCTTGCATCGTCCGGCAGGAGCGTGTTCTGTTGCTCTGTCACGACCGTCCCTCCTGTACTACTGTTGCACGTCGCGTTTTGATGCAACGCCACACAAACCATGCTTTAATAGTCACACAAAGTTTTTTTGTGTGCAATTAATTTGGCTTTGTATGGACTTAGGTACTTTCCCGAGCACATGCAGGCCGAGATCGTGCATCAGAAGCAGGTTCGAAGCAGGCAGCCGGACAGCAAACGGGTTTAGTATTGACCTGCCGGCGGTCGACCGATTTTTTTGGATGGAGATAGGACCTGGATGAAGAGCGCAATTGACCACACAAAAGAAGAAAACATCCTCCAGACAAAGGGACGTCAGCCGACTTATCTCGAAGTGACGCGCAGCCTCGAGGAAAAAGTCCGCAGCGGGCTTTACCCGCCAGGTAGCCGCCTGCCACCACAGCGCGAGCTTGCGGCGGATCTGGGTCTGAATGTCTCCACCGTGTCGCGTGCGTACAAGGAGTTGCAGGCGCGTGGACTGATCGTCGCAAGCAAGCGGCGCGGCTCGATCGTCACCGGCGGCGCCATGCCCGCCGTGCATGCCCGAAGCGACAACGCATCGGCAAGCGGCAGCGCCAACGCGAACGCCGTCATCGACCTGACCGTGAACCGGCCGGCCACCGGCGAATTCCTTACCCAGCTCGCGCGGACGATGGCGCAGATCGCGCACGATCCCCGCTACCCGGAGACCCAGGAATATCAGCCGCCGCAAGGCCCCGAGTGGGCGCGCGCGGCGGGCGCGCAGTGGATCGCCGCGCCTGGCTTCGCGCCCGGTGCCGATAGCGTGGTCGTCACGAGCGGCGCGCAGCATGGCCTGTACGCGGTGCTCAGCAGCCTGATGGGTCACGAAGGCGTGATCCTGTCGGACCAGCTGACCTATTACGGCCTGAAAGCCCTCGCGCCGGTGTTCCAGTTCGAACTGGTCGGCATTCCGAGCGACGACGAAGGGCTGCTGCCCGATCGTCTCGAAGATGTATGCCGCCACAGGCGTGTGAAGGCGATTTTCACGGTGCCGAATCTGCAGAACCCGACCGTCGTGACGATGAGTCTCGCGCGTCGCGCGGCGCTCGCCGACATCGCGCGTCGGCATCACATCGTGATCATCGAGGACGACGTGTACGGCCCGCTGCTGCCAGCGCGTCTGCCGACGATTGCGAGTCTGTGTCCGGAGCTGACCTTCCACATCACGTCGACGTCGAAGGTCCTCGCGCCGGGTTTGCGTATTGGCTATCTGCGCACGCCGCCGCACGGCTCGGCCCTCGCCGCGGAAGCGGTCCGCACGACCGCATGGATGCCCGCGCCGCTGTCGACGCTGATCGCCACGCGCTGGATCGAGGACGGCACCGCGCGGACGATCCTCGACGCGCAGCGCACCGAGCTGCGCGCGCGCCAGCAGATCGCGCGCGAACTGTTGCCTGCCGAGCATCTGAAGAGCGACCCCGCATGCATGTTCGTGTGGTTGCGCATACCGTCGCCGTGGCGCTCGGACGACTTCGCGGCGAACGCGCTCGCGCGCGGCGTCAACACGATGCCAGCATCCGCGTTTGCGGTCGATCGCTCGACGGTCGAGCACGGCGTGCGCATCAATCTCGCTTGCGCCGAGTCGCGCGAGCAGTTGACGCGCGGCCTGCAGATTCTGGCGCACACGCTGCGCGACCGGCCGCGCGCGCTGTTCGGCACGATCTAGCCATAGCGATGGAGCGGTCGAGCGGAGCGGCTAGAATACGGCACCGTCATGCTCCGCCGAGCCGCCTTTATCCGATGACTCCGTCCGACGATTCAAGCCATACCTCGCGCACGCACGCCGCCGATGCGCTGTTCGCTTTCCTGAAGACGCTGCCGCTCGGCGACAGGTTGATCGAGGGCGGCTTCATGGCCGTGCAGGCGGTTGCGGGCGCGAGTCTCGCGTTCGGCATCGGCCGCGCGCTGCATACCGAGCAGGCGTTCTGGGCCGCGATCACCGCGATTGCGGTGAGCCAGCACAGCTATATCGACACCCGCAAGCTGTCGCGCGACCAGTTCATCGGCGCGATGGTCGGCGGCATCTGCGGCCTGATCGGCACGCTCGCGGGCGGCGGCCATTTCGCCGCCTACGCGGCGACCGTAGCGGCCGCGATCATGATCTGCTGGGTGGTCAACGTCGGCAGCGCGGCGCGCCTCGGCGGCATCACCGCGACGATCATGCTGCTGGCGCCGGGCGTCGGCCCCGCATGGGACAAGGCCTTGCTGCGGCTTGCCGAAGTGACGCTCGGCACGGTCTGCGCGCTGCTGGTCGCACGGTTGATGGCGTCGCTCGAAAGACGTGCGTTCAGCAAGAGAAAGCCGCGCAAATAGAATCGCACGTACGCGTCGAGTCTCGAGTCAGTCATCCAGAGCATCGTCCGCTTGCTTGCGACGCCGGTAGCGTCCCGGCGTCACGCCGACGCTTTGCGCAAACGCCTTGCCGAACGCCGCTTCCGACTGATAGCCGACCGCCTCGCCGATGTCCGCCGCGCTGCGCTGGGTACGCAATAGCAGATCGCTGGCGATCGCCACGCGGATCTGCGTCAAAAAATCCATCACGGTCACGCCCGCGCGCTCGTTGAAGTGGCGCGCGTATGTCGCGCGCGACATCGCCGCGCGCTCGCCGAGTTCAGCGATCGTCCATGCCCGTTCGGGCGCGTCGAGCATGGCCTGCATCGATGCGCCGAGGCGTGCGTCCGTCAGCAACGCGAGCATGCCGGCGTTGTTCGCGTTGCGCTCGCCGTGTACGCGCAGTGCCATCGCGAACAGCGCGTGGCTCAACGCGGTCACGATAGCGAGCGCGCCGGGCTGACGCCGCTCCGCTTCGCCGCGCATCAGCGCGATCACCGTTTGCAACGCATCGAGCGTTTGGGGGTCGCCAAGCGACACGTGCAGCGGATCGGGCAGCGCGTTGAGCAGCAGCGCCGATGAACCGGGCACATAGACGAAGCGGCCGCACAGCAGATCGACGCCGTCATGTATCGCCGTGCCGGTGGGCGCGGGCGCGGACGTGTCGGTGGTTTCGTGGCCATCGTTGCGCCGCACGGGCAGCATGCCGTCGTGCCCGAGCGTCACCGGCAGGCCGCCCGCCGAGCGCGTCACGTCGCGCACGCGATGCGCGGCGCCACGCGGAAACAGCATGAAATCGCCGGCCTGCATGTCGAGCGACTCGCCGGCGGCGGTCTCGATCACGCAGGCGCCGTCGAGCACCAGATGAAACGGCGCGACGCCCGCTTCGAGCGGCGCGTGATCGATATCGAATGCGCCTGACAGCAGGCAGCGAAGATCGAGACTCGCTTGCGGCCGGGCAAGGTCGATCAGGCGACTGAGCGTGTCCATGAGACGAGCGCGCTAAAAGTTGAGTCGAATGAGTATTCAGGATATTGCGACGCGGCGCAATACTGCTTCCCACGACGCCGGCAGCCGCCGACGCGCAACGGACCGAGGAGCCTGCCATGTTGAACTGGATCGATTACCGCAAGGAACTGTTTGGCCGAATCGGCGAAATGTCGAAGCTCGCGCCGGACAGCGTGAAGGCCTATCAGGCAATGTCGAACGCCGGTCAGAAGAGCGACCTGCTCGGCGCGAAAACGCGCGAGCTGATCGCGCTCGCGGTCGCGGTCAGCCTGCGCTGTGACGGCTGTATCACGGTCCATACGGCCGAGGCGCTGAAGCACGGCGCGACGCGTGAAGAAATCGCCGAAGCGCTCGGCGTCGCGATGGCGATCAACGCCGGCGCGACGCTGGTGTACTCGGCGCGCACGCTGGACGCAGTTGCCGCGCATATCCAGGGGTGAACAGCATCGCTGATTAGCCGCGCGGATCAAGAACGAAGCGGTTCGCGGCTCCACGGCGTTCGCCAATGCACGGCCGCGCTATCGCTGTGCGACGTGCCGAACCTCGGCAAGCTGCTGCCGGCGCGGCTCGCCCTGCCGCTCCAGCATCCAGCCCGGATACTCGGCTGGCAGCGTGCTGACCTCGGCGAGCTTCGCGAGCTCGTCGGTGGACAGCGCGACGTTGGTCGCGGCGATGTTGTCGTCGAGTTGCTCGATTTTCTTCGCGCCGACGATCACCGTACTGACGACACGCTGATGCAGCAGCCACGCCAGCGCGATCTGCGCGACCGATACGTTCCTCGTCGCGGCGATCTCGCGCATCACGTCGATGCAGTCATACGCGCGCTCGCGATCGACCGGCGGAAAATCGAAGCTCGTGCGACGGCTGCCCGCCTCGGCCTGCTGCTCGCGTCCGTATTTGCCGCTCAACAAACCGCCCGCGAGCGGACTCCATACCATCAGGCCGAGACCTTCGCTTTGCAGCATCGGCACGAGCTCGCGTTCGAGATCGCGGCCCGCGAGCGTGTAATACGCTTGCAGCGATTCAAAGCGCGCGGTGCCGAGCCGCTCCGCGATGCCGAGCGCCTTCACGATCTGCCAGGCGGCCCAGTTCGACACGCCGACGTAGCGCACGTGACCGTGCTGCACGAGCGTATCGAGTGCGCGCACGGTTTCCTCGATCGGCGTGGCCGGATCGAAACCGTGGATCTGATAGAGGTCGACGTGATCGAGCTGCAGACGCTTCAGGCTCGCCTTGATGCCGTCGAGGATGTGATAGCGCGACGCGCCGCGCGCGTTCGCGAACTCGCCGGTCTGGCCGAACACCTTGGTCGCGATCACGACCTTGTCGCGCGGCACTTTGAGGTTCTTCAGCGCCTGGCCGGTGATCTGCTCGGACAGGCCGCCCGCGTAGACGTCGGCCGTATCGATGAAATTGATGCCCGCGTCGAGCGCCCGGCCGACCAGCCGCTCCGCGTCGTTCTGCTGCAGATCGCCGATCTGCCGCCAGATGCCTTCGCCACCGCCGAAGGTCATCGTGCCCAAACACAACTCCGAAATAAACACACCGGTACGGCCCAACTGGTTATATCGCATCGTCGACGCTCCATCGTGGGGTGCAGGGAGAATCGTCAAGCGTACTGCAATTGGTGGAGGTTGGTAGGAAACGCGTGAGACGGCCTCACGGCTGCAAATCTGGCGGCAACGGCGGCAACATCGGCGCGGCGCCCGCGTTGCCCACCACAAAGATCCGCTCAGGCATCTGGAATCCGCGCAACTTCAACAATTCGAGCGGACCGGCTCCGAGCTGCGTGCGCAGCGTCGCGAATGGCGAACCGCTGCGCTATAAGACATAGAATTTCTTCTGCATTGGCGCACTGACACAATCCATTTCCTGGCGGCGCCAGACACCGCGCGCGGAAGAAAATTGCCAGCGCGCGCAAGCCGCAAAAACCTGCGAGACTGAGCGTGATGCGCATCGGCCCGTGCCGGTCGTACTGGCCCGCAACGCCGCTGCCACCCACTCTTGGATAACCCCCGCGCCGCCCTCATTTACACGAGCATGACTTCGGCCAGATCAACCGCCGCACTCGACACGGCGCCCGCTTCCTGCAAGGCCCGCGCCACCGCGAACGCGGCGCGGCCCGCCGCCCCGGCCCTGCCACCGGTACAGCAGGCACTCGACGGTTTTCACCCAGCCGTCGCCGGCTGGTTCCTGAAAACGTTCGCCGCCCCAACCGACGCGCAGACCGCCGCATGGCCGCAAATCCGTAGCGGCCGCTCGACGCTGGTCGCCGCGCCAACCGGCTCCGGCAAAACGCTGACCGCGTTCCTGTCCGCGCTGAACGACCTGGTGTCGCGAGGCCTGGCGAACGGCGGCACGCTGCCCGACGAAACGCTGGTCGTCTACGTGTCGCCGCTGAAGGCGCTTTCCAACGACATCCGCGTCAATTTGCAGTTGCCGCTGCAAGGCATTGCCGCCGACCTGGCTGCGCTCGGCCAGCCGCCGCTCGAGATCCGCACGGCGGTGCGCACCGGCGATACCACACAGCAGGAGCGCAACGCGCTGAAAAAACGCGCGCCGCACATTCTCGTGACGACGCCCGAATCGCTGTACGTGCTGCTCGGCTCGGACTCGGGACGCCGCATGCTGGCGACGGTGCGCACCGTGATCGTCGATGAAATCCATGCGCTCGCGGGCAGCAAGCGCGGCAGTCATCTCGCGCTGAGCCTCGAACGGCTCGACGCGCTGTGCGGGCAACGGCTGCCGCGCATCGGGCTGTCGGCGACGCAAAAGCCGGTCAGCGCGGTCGCGCGGTTTCTGGTCGGCGGCGCAAGCCTCGACAGCGACGCGCCGGCCGAGTGCGCGGTGATCGACGTCGGCCACGTCCGCGCGCGCGACCTCGCGCTCGAGATCCCGCCGGTGCCGCTCGAAGCGGTGCTGCCCAACGAGGTGTGGGAGCGCGTCTACGACCGGCTGGCCGAGCTGGTCGCGCAACATCGCACGACGCTGATCTTCGTCAACACGCGCCGCATGGCCGAGCGCGCCGCGCGCCATCTGACCGAGCGGCTCGGCAAGGACGCGGTCGCCGCGCATCACGGCAGTCTCGCGAAGGAGCATCGGTTCGACGCCGAACAGCGCTTGAAACGCGGTGAGCTGCGCGTGCTGATCGCGACCGCGTCGCTCGAACTCGGCATCGATATCGGCGACGTCGACCTGGTCTGCCAGATGGGTTCGCCGCGCGCGATCGCGCCGTTCCTGCAACGCGTCGGCCGCTCGGGGCACCACGTGGGCGGCATGCCGAAGGGGCGGCTGTTTCCGGCCTCGCGCGACGATCTGCTCGAATGCGCGGCGCTGCTCGATTGCGTGCGGCGTGGCGAGCTCGACGCGCTGCGCATCCCCCGTGCGCCGCTCGACGTGCTCGCGCAACAGATCGTCGCGGAAGTGTCGAGCGCCGAGTGGAACGAGGATGCGCTGTTCGACATGCTGCGGCGCGCCGCGCCGTACGCGGATCTGCCGCGCGAACAGTACGACGCGGTGCTGCGCATGCTCGCCGAGGGCTACACGAGCCGCCACGGTCCGCGCGCCGCGTATGTGCATCGAGACGCCGTCAGCGGCACGCTGCGCGGCCGGCGCGGCGGCAAGCTGGTCGCCGTAACGTCGGGCGGGACGATCCCCGAGAACGCCGATTACGCGGTCGTGCTCGAACCGCAGGCGATCAACATCGGCACCGTCAACGAGGACTTCGCAGTCGAAAGCCTCGCCGGCGATGTGTTCCAGCTCGGCAACGCGTCGTACCGGATTCTGCGCATCGAGAGCGGCCGGGTCCGCGTCGAGGACGCACAAGGGCAACCGCCGAACATTCCGTTCTGGCTCGGCGAGGCGCCGGGGCGCAGCGATGAGCTGTCGTTCGCGGTCGCGCGACTGCGCGAGCAGGTCGAGGGCTTGCTCACGGAGCGTGAGCCCGCGGCATGCGCGCTCGCCTCGGCGCGAATCGCCGCGACGGAACTCGCAGACGAGCCCGGCTCCCCCGCCGCGCCTCTCGACCACGCCATCGCATGGCTAATCGACAACCTCGCGCTCGACGAACCCGCCGCGCGCCAGATCGTCGAGTACCTGGCGCGCGCCCGCGCGGCGCTCAGCGTGCTGCCGACGCAGAGCACGCTCGTGATGGAGCGCTTTTTCGACGAATCGGGCGGCACCCAGCTCGTAATCCACTCGCCGTTCGGTAGCCGCGTGAATCGCGCGTGGGGGCTCGCGCTGCGCAAGCGCTTCTGCCGCAGCTTCAACTTCGAGCTGCAAGCCGCGGCCACCGAGGACGCGATCGTGCTGTCGCTGACCGGCAGCCACTCGTTCGTGCTCGACGAGGTCTGGCGCTATCTGCATTCGAACAGCGCCGAGCATCTGCTGATCCAGGCGCTGCTCGATGCGCCGTTATTCGGCGTGCGCTGGCGCTGGAACGCGACGACCGCGCTCGGCCTGCCGCGCTACACGGGCGGCCGCAAAACCGCGCCGCAACTGCAGCGCATGCGCAGCGAGGATCTGCTCGCCAGCGTGTTTCCTGAGCAGGCCGCGTGTCTGGAGAACGTCGTCGGCGAACGCGAGGTGCCGCGCCATCCTTTGGTCAATCAAACCATCGACGACTGCCTGCACGACGCGATGGACAGCGAACGCTGGCTCGCGCTGCTACGCCGCATCGAGCACGGCGAACTGCGGCTCGTCGCGCGCGATCTGCCGGCGCCGTCGCCGCTCGCCGCCGAAATTCTGACCGCTAAGCCCTACGCGTATCTGGACGACGCGCCGATCGAGGAGCGCCGCACCCAGGCGGTGCTGAACCGTCGCTGGACGGACCCTGAAAGCGCCGACGATCTCGGCGCGCTCGACACCGCCGCGCTCGACAGCGTGCGCGACGAAGCCTGGCCCCAGGCACGCACCGCCGACGAAATGCACGAAGCGCTGACGGGCCTAGCGTGCATCACCGCAGCCGAAGCGCTAGCGCACGAGGCCTGGCCGGCGCTGCTCGACGCGTTGGCGAAAGCTGGCCGGGCGACGCGCTTGCCGTTGGCCGCGAAAGCGAGCCCGGGCACCGCCAGCCATCACGACGACAGCGCACTGTGGCTGCCCGTCGAACGCCTCACCTGCTTTGAAGCGCTCTACCCCGGCATCCCGCGCGATCGCTACGCTCCGCCGTTAAACGCGCCGAAGGGCTATACCGAAACCTGGAGCGCCGACGACGCGCTCGTCGACGTGCTGCGCGCGCGTCTGACCGGTTTCGGTCCACTGACGCTCGACGCGATCGCGCGCCCGCTAGGCTTGCCGGCCGACCGGGTCGAACCGGCGCTGATCCGGCTGGAAATCGAAGGCTATCTGCTGCGCGGCCGCTTCACGCCGCACACGAGCGACGAGGAATGGTGCGAGCGGCACCTGCTCGCACGCATCCACCGCTATACGGTGAAGCGGCTGCGGCGCGAGATCGAGCCGGTCGAGCGGCACGACTTCATGCGCTTCCTGTTCGAATGGCAGCATCTGACGCCGACGTCGCGCGCCGAAGGCCGCGACGCGCTCGCCGCCGCGCTCGATCAGCTCGAAGGCTTCCAGGCCGCGGCGGGCGCGTGGGAGGAAGACATCCTGCCCGCGCGCGTGCGCGCCTACGCCAACAGTTCGCTCGATGAACTATGCCGCGCCGGCAAGATCGTCTGGACCCGCCTGACCGAGCGGGCGCGCGGCGCTGCCGGTCCGGTGCGCGGCACGCCGATCGTGCTGCTGCCGCGCGCCCAGTTGCGCGCGTGGCGTGCGCTGCTCGATCCGGCGCGCCAGCTCGAGTTGTCGGCGCTCGCGCAAAGCGTGCACGACACGCTCGCACAACACGGCGCAATGTTCTTCGATGAACTGCTGGCCGAGGTGCGTGTGCTGCGCATCGAGCTGGAAAACGCGCTCGGCGAGCTGGTCGCGGCCGGCCTCGCGAACTCCGACAGCTTCGCGGGCTTGCGCGCGTTGCTGAAGCCGGTCGCCAAACGCAACGCGTTTTCCGGCAGCCGGCGGGCGCGAGCGAGCGCGCTGATCGGCGGCATGGACGACGCGGGGCGGTGGGCGCTCGTGAGCCGCCCGTCCGCCGCCACGCCGGAAAATCCGCCCGAGCGGCGCCGCCAGTTCCCGCCCGAGGTGCTCGAACACGTCGCGATGACGTTGCTGCGCCGCTACGGCGTCGTGTTCTGGCGCGTGCTCGAACGTGAGGCCGAATGGCTGCCGCCGTGGCGCGATCTGCTGCGCGTGCTGCAGCGGCTGGAAGCGCGCGGTGTGATCCGCGGCGGGCGTTTCGTCAACGGGCTCGCCGGCGAGCAGTTCGCGCTGCCCGAGGCGATTCCACTGCTGCGCGAAGTGCGGCGGCAGCCGAACGACGGTGCGCTTATTTGCGTCGCAGGCACGGACCCGCTGAATCTCGCCGGCACGCTGCTGGTCGGCGACAAGGTGCCGGCCGTCGCCGGAAATCGCGTGCTCTACCGCGACGGCGTGGTGGCGGCCACGCTGGTGGCCGGGAAGTTCTGGTTCGACGCGGCTCTCGACGCCGATCCGCCCGAGCGCGAACGCGCCCGCGCGTTGCTGGCGCGCCGCTTCTAGCGGCGTCACCGTAGCGTCGTTTTACTGTGAAATGATCCCGCGCACATTGTTAGCAAAACGTTAATGATTCTTCGCTGGAATTGTCACGCTTAGATACAATGAGACAGTTTCGATTTAGTATGAGGAAGACTGCCGGCCGCCGCCCGCCTTGATAGGGACCGCCGCCATACTCCGGGGATTTCATGAGCGACGAGTTACACGACCAGGTGCTTCACGCGCGGTTCGGCACGCGCAGCCCTTGCTGGCGCCTGGCGGCCGCCAGCGACACGCTGCAACTCGCGCCCACGCACGGCCACGCGCCCGGCGGCGTCGCCATTCCCCTCACGCCTTCTCAAGCCTCGCGGGTCCGCGCTCTGAGCGGCGTGACCTCGCACGTGGTCGTCGACGTGCATCTGGACGGCGCGCCGCTGCGCCTGCATCTGATCGGCAGGAAACTCGATTGTCATCGCTGGGGCGGCACCGCCTCGGCCGATGCCGATACCGAATCCGTCGCGCGCGCGTTGCTGCACGGTCTGTCGTTTGCCGAACAGGTGGTCTCCGAAGTGAACTCGGTCGTCGTGATCGTCGACCGGCACGGCCGGATACAGCGCTTCAACCACCTGGCCGAAGAGCTGACCGGGCTCAGGGAAGAAGACATCATCGGCCGCAGCGTCTGGACGCTGTTCATGTCGTCCGACAACGGCGGGGTCTCGAACGAGGTCAGCGCGAACTTCTTCAATCGCGGCGAACCGTACGAGATCGAACGGCGCATCAACACGGTGCATGGCGAGCGGCTGTTCCTGTTTCGCAACAAGTTCGTGCGCAGCGGCAGCGGCATCGAAGACCAGTTCCTGATCTGCTCGGGCACCGACATCACCGAACAACGGCTCGCGCAGGACCGCCTGATCGAGCAGGCCACGACCGACCCGCTCACCGGCCTCGCCAATCGCAACGCGATCCAGCAGCGCATCCAGATCGCGATCGAACAGGCCGCGCCCGGCGAAACCGTCGGCGTGCTGTTTCTCGATCTCGACAACTTCAAGAAGGTCAACGATCACTACGGCCACGTGTTCGGCGACCGGCTGATTTGCGACGTGTCGGACGCGATCCGCAACTGCCTGAATCCGGGCGACTCGCTCGCGCGGCTCGGCGGCGACGAATTCATCGTGCTCGCGGCGAAGGGCTTTGCGCATCAGCTCGAAAACACCGCGCAGCGCATTCTCGACCGGATGCGCATGCCGTTCGCGGTCGGGCTCGTCGAGGTCTATACCGGCTGCTCGATCGGCATTGCGCGTTCGCCGGAGCATGGCGACAGCCTCGAATCACTGATCCGCTCGGCCGACACCGCGATGTACGTCGCGAAGGACGAAGGCAAGCGCACCCATCGCGTGTTCTCGCCGGACATGAACCGCCGCGTCGCCGAGTTCATGTGGCTCGATACGAATCTGCGCCGCGGTCTCGACGAGGGCCAGCTCGCACTGCACTATCAGCCGAAGCTGAACCTCGCCACGGGCGCCGTGCAAGGCGCGGAAGCGCTGGTGCGCTGGAACTCGCCGGAGCGCGGGCAGATCATGCCGGTGGAATTCATCCGCTATGCCGAGGAATCCGGACTGATCGGCGTGCTCGGCCGCTGGGTGATGGAAACCGCCGCCAAACAGGCGGCCCGCTGGAAGGCGGCCGGCTACGACCTGCGCGTCGCGATCAACGTGTCGGCGCGACAGCTGACCGATACAGCCGTGGTCCGTCATTTCACCGAGGCCTTGCAGCACGCGAGCCTCGATCCGTGCCTGATCGACCTCGAGCTGACCGAAAGCTGCCTGATCGAAAACGAAGCGGCCGCGATCGAGCTGATCAAGCAGTTCCGCCAGCTCGGCGCGCAGGTGCATCTGGACGACTTCGGCACCGGCTATTCGTCGCTGTCGCAGCTCGGCCGCATTCCGCTCGACGTGATCAAGCTCGACCGCAGCTTCGTGCGCTCGATCCACGCGGACCTGAAGGCCCAGGCGCTGGTGCGCTCGATGGTCGCGGTCGCGCAGGAGCTCGATTTCCAGGTGGTCGCCGAAGGGATCGAAACCGAAGCGGAAGAAGCCTTCATGAAGGGGCTCGGCGTCGATTACGTACAGGGCTTCCTGTATGCGAAGCCGATGCCCGCCATCGAGTTCGAGCGCTGGCTGCTCGATAGGCGCAAGCTCAGGCTGATCGCCTGAGCCTTTTTCGACGCGCGCGTCAGCGCAGGCGCGCCGGCCATCCCGCTAGTTCGTTTTCGCTGACGCCGACGGCGCGCGCCGCAGCGTGGATTTGCTTCCATGTGGCCGCGTCGATCGGAATGCCGGCGGCCTCGCGTTGCGCGCGCGTCACGCGCTCGGGTTCGCCGGGTTCGTAGATGCGCGCGGTGCCCGCCGCGAGCGGCGACGCCTTCACCCACGCGACGAACGCATCGGCTTCGGCTTGCGCGTCGGGCGCGTCGAATGCGGCCGGATCGATGATGACCGACAGCATGCCGTTGATGATCGCGTGCGTGGTGCCGAGCGTGTCCGCATGCGTCGTGAAGCCACCCGACAGCGCGCCGCCGAAAATCTCGCACATCGCCGCGAGCCCGAAACCCTTGTATCCGCCGAACGGCGTCAGCGCGCCGAACGGCGCTTCGTGCATGACTTTCGGTTCGAGCGTCGGCATGCCTTCGTGATCGATCAGTGCGCCGGGTGGTGTGTGCTTGCCCTGGTTATAAGCGACGCGCGTCTTGCCGAATGCGATCGTGCTGGTCGCGAAGTCGAGCACGAGCGGCGGCTTGCCGGGCCGCGGATAAGCGGCGCAGAACGGATTCGTGCCGATGCGCCGGTCCGCGCCGCCGAACGGCGCGACGAGCGGATCGCCCGCCACGTTGACGAAGTGGAACGACACCAGCCCGGCGTGTGCGCACTGTTCGGCCCAATGCCCGATGCGGCCGATATGATGCGCGCCGCGCAAGCCCACCGCGCAGATGCCGAGCCGCCGCGCGCGCTCGATGCCCCGCTCCATCGCCTCGAACGCGATCACCTGGCCGAAGCCCTTGCCGCCTTCGACGGTCAGGACCGCGCCCGCGTCTTTCACGACGTCGGCGTGCCGATTCAATTGCAATTGCTCGTCGGCGAGCGACTCGACATAGCGCGGGATCATGCCGACGCCGTGCGAGTCGTGTCCGGTCAGATTCGCGGCCACCAGGTGATCGGCAACCAGTTCCGCTTCGCGCGGCGCACTGCCCGCTCGCTCCCAGATCGCCCTGACGTAGGCATGCAGTTGATCGGCCGGAATCCGGGACGTGGTGGCTTGGGCAGTCTGGGAGTCGGTCATTCAGCGTGTCGGTGTGGTTCGAACGGAGGAAATCAACCGGCGGGACGAAGCTCAAGGCGCCGCGGCGATCACCTCGGCAACCGCGGCCGTCAGCTT
Organism: Paraburkholderia podalyriae; assembly: GCF_014397785.1. Lineage (GTDB taxonomy): Bacteria > Pseudomonadota > Gammaproteobacteria > Burkholderiales > Burkholderiaceae > Paraburkholderia > Paraburkholderia podalyriae. Next base: position 109,533 of record NZ_VZQQ01000007.1, on the reverse strand, counting down.
CTTGCCGTACGGCACGTGCAGGAACTCGTTCGGCCCATGCGCGTTCGACTTCGGCCCGAGCACGCCGCACACCATGAACTGCGACTTCGGGAAGCCCGCCTTGAGCACGTTCATCAACGGGATCGTGCCGCCAAGCCCCATGTAGGCGGCGTCGGCGCCGAAGTGCCGACGCGATGCGTCGTTGAGCGCGGTGGCCAGCCAAGGCGCGACCTCCGGCGCGCTCCAGCCGCTCGCCCCGCCCGCATCCGGCTTGAACGTGACCTTCGCGTTGTACGGCGGATCGAATTCGAGCAGCGCCTTCAGTTCGGCGACCGCCTTGTCCGCTTCGATGGTCGGCGGCAGACGCAGCGACAGCTTGAACGCCGTGCGCGGACGCAGCACATTGCCGGCGTCGGCGAGCGCGGGCAAGCCAGCCGCGCCCGTCACCGACAGCGACGGACGCCACGTCGAATTGAGCAGCGCCTCGCGCGGATCGGTCGTAGTGGGCAACACCTGGCGGCCGTCCTGGCCGCACGCCCACGGCATTTTCTTCCAGACGTCATCGCCGAGGATTTTTGCGGCGGCCTCCGCTTCGCGCAGACGATCGGCCGGCACCGGGCAGTGGAAGCCCTTCGGCAGCAGCGAGCCGTTCGCGGAGTCTTCCAGACGGTCGAACAGCTGCCGCATGATGCGGAAGCTCGACGGTACGATGCCGCCGTAGACGCCCGAGTGAATCCCTTCGTCGAGCACCTGCACTTCGAGATCGCCGCCGACGAGCCCGCGCAGCGACGTGGTCAGCCACAGCTGATCGTAATTGCCCGCGCCCGAGTCCAGACACACGACGAGCCCGACGTTACCGAGCCGCTCGCGCAGCGCGTCGACGTAGGGCAATAGATCGTAGCTGCCCGACTCCTCGCAGGTTTCGATCAGCCCGACGCAGCGCGGACGCTCGACCCCCTGCGCATCGAGCGCGGCAAGCGCCGTCAGGCTCGCGTAGATCGCGTAGCCGTCGTCCGCGCCGCCGCGCCCGTAGAGCTTGCCGTCTTCGAACTTCGGCGTCCACGGACCGAGGTCGTGGCGCCAGCCGTCGAACTCGGGCTGCTTGTCGAGATGGCCGTACAGCACGATGGTTTCGTCGCTGCCCGAGCGCGTCGCGGCCGTCTCGAAGAAGATCACCGGCGTGCGGCCCGGCAGGCGGACCACCTCGAGCTTCAGGCCGCGCACCGGTTGCTGCTCGGCCCAGTGCGCGGCGTCGGTGATCACGCGCTCCAGATAACCGTGCTTTGCCCAGTCCGGATCGAACGCCGGACTCTTGGCCGGCACCGCGATGTAGTCCGTCAGCGCGGGCACGATCTCGTCGTCCCACTTGCGCTCGACGAATTCTCGTAGCGTCTCAGGGTTGAGTTGAGCCTGGCGGGTCGTATCGTCTGTGATCATGATCGGGTCCGTGAGGTGCTGTTCGGTCGAAATGATCATCATAGTCCCGATGCGTGCAGCGCTGAACCCCTTGCGGCGATGGGATGCGCAGCGGGAATGCACAAGGAGGCGGCGCAAAGCGGCCATTCGCGCGACAATTCCCACATGCATCACGCATCAGGAGTTTTTATGGGTGGCAACGTGGCCGTTCAGGCCATCGCCGCGGCGTTCGCGCTGGCGCTGTATTTTCTGCCGGCGATCATCGCGGACCGACGCAAGCGTCGCGACGTGCTGACGCTCGCGCTGTTCAACGCCTGCCTTGGCTGGACCGTGCTCGGCTGGGTGCTCGCGCTGTATTGGGCGCTGCAGCCCAATCCGGCTGACAGCCTCGCGAGCGACGTGATGGCGACACGCAAGCTGTCGAGCATGCGCGCGTTTTCATCGGCGCTGATGCTGCGCGTGCGGCGACGCGAGGCCGACCGCAACCGACCCAAGCGCTGAAACGATTCGGGCGACTCGATCGATACGAGCGATAAGCCGACAACAATAAACGGGATGATTGACGTGAAGGTCTGTCACTCAGGCAGCGCGCCCGATGCGACTCCACTGTACCGAGCCCGCCGGAATGGAGCGCGGTTCCGCACGCACGGCTTGCGGTGCAAACATTTCCTGGCGCAGTTCGCCGTGTTCGTCGAACCACTCGCAAATCAGCCAGTCGCCGGGGTCCAGCGCTACCGGACCAGCGTACGTGACGGTCATGCGCGGGCCCCCTTCCTTTAGTTTGACGACGTCGCCCGCGTTGAAGGCGGCGGATGTGCTCTGGAATGCGTCAATGGTAGCGGTCAGCATATTCAGTCCCCCTATCTTGAGCGTTATTAAGTCATTGAGCCTGGGTTTATCGACTTCGCCCTGTTGAATCAGCACTCTAAAAGTTAAGACAGATTAACAATCGAATTTAAGCGCCGCAAGTGCTTTTTATTGATACCGTTTTCAGTCGGACGTGCCTCCATGCCTGATGGCTAAAGTTCCCGACCTTTCCACCTATGTGCGCTACCGCACATACGCAACACTTACTGCTGGCCGTTTGCAGGCCGGTAGGAAATGCGCTGGGGTTTCGTCTGATTAGAAAACGTGACGCAACGAAGCACAAGGGTTATTCCGAAGGAGCCGGTTTATCCTAAATCAGAATTACCTGTGAACGAGTAGATCGCCGGTAAATGCCGGATAGTTCGTTATACCGCTCCGTTCAAATCGAACGATTTTTTCAGTGAACCAACAAATGAAAACGATTACCAACGAATTAATTTCAAACTGCGAGCGCGACTGAGTGCCGCGCGCGTCGTTGATGACGCACCAGCAGCACGCTCAGGCCGATACACACGAACATCAGCACGGCATTGATCGCGAGGCTCAGCTGGAACGCGTGCGCATAAGACGCAGGTGCCGCGCTACCGTCGAGCGCTCCGAAGAATGCGCCGCTGATCGCCGCGGTGCCGAACGCGGAGCCGATCTGCAACGTCGAGGACACCACACCCGATGCAAGCCCGGCCTTCTCGGGCACCGCCTCCTGCAGCACGATGCGCATGATCGATGGCAACAGCAGCCCATGTCCGACACCCGCGCAAACCAGCCCGCCGTAGAACAGCAAATCTGGCGTTGCGGATCGGGTCGCCGACCAGCCGGTCACGGCGAAGCCTAGCGTCATCATCGAGAAGCCGAGCGTCAGCACGTGGGCGCCGATGCGCTTGATCACGGCCGGTGAGCTCAGCGGCCCGATCACGAAGCCGAGCGCGAACGGCATGATCGCGATGCCCGACGCGAGCGGCGTCCAGTGCAGGCCGGTTTGCAGGAAGATGCCGTAGGTCAGGAAGAATGCGCTATTGCAGTAGAACAGGAACGCAAGCACGAGACCGAGCGCGAACGCGCGATTGCGAAACAGTTGCAGATCGACGAGAGGATGGCCGCCGCCGCGCTCGACGCGCCGCTCGGTCGCGACGAACAGCGCGAACACCGGCACCGCGAGCGCGAACATCGCGAACGTCCACGCCGGCCAACCGGCTTCGCGGCCGTGCGTCATCGGATAGATGACGAGCAACAGCAGCGCGGACAATAACGCGACGCCCTTCAGATCGACGCCCGTATGCGTGGCCGGCTGGTTCTCCGGCACGAACTTCCATGTGCCGATGAACGCCGCGATGCCGATCGGGATGTTGATCAGGAAGATCACGCGCCAGTCGAGCCCGAACGGGCGATACGTGATCAGCGCGCCGCCGCCGAGTTGCCCGACGATCGACGACAGCCCGAACACGAAGCCATACAGGCTCATCACGCGCGTCTGCTGATGCAACGGCACGACCGCGCGAATCGTCGCGAGCACCTGCGGCGCCATCACCGCGGCCGCGATGCCTTGCATGATGCGCGAGATCACGAGCACGTGGCCGCTCGTCGCGAAGCCGCACAGCGCCGACGCGATCACGAAAGCCGCCATGCCCGTCATGAACATGCGACGGCGGCCGAACAGATCGCCGAGCCGGCCGCCCGTGATCAGCAGCACCGCGTAGGCGGACGCATAAGCCGACACGACGAGCTGCAGTTGCGCGTCGCTCGCGTTGAGGCCGGTGCGAATCGACGGCAACGCGAGATTGACGATGAAGTAATCGAGCGGCGCGAGAAAGGCGCCAACGAATAGCACGGCGAGCGCGAGCGCCTGGCGCGGCGACGCCGCCTGGGCGGCGACAGCCATGCCTGCCATCGCCGGGCCGGGACCGGGCACGACCCCGGCTGCGCTCGCCGCGCGGCTGGCGGATCCACCGAATGCCGCCTGAGCGGACTTGATCGCTTGCGTTTTCATGACCGATCGTTCAAAAATTAACTAAAAAAAATGCGCCGTCAGGCGCTACACCAGCGCGCGCATCGCGACATCGACGATACCGGTCAGCGCATCCTCCTGATGCGCGACCCGCCCCAGGACCCGCAAGCCCTGCATCACGCACAGCAGGAAATCGCCAGCGGCTTTTTCGTCGAGCGTCGAATCGAATGCGCCGCTCGCCTGACCGCGAATCACCGCCGCCGCGAGCAGCGTCGCCATGCGACGCTGAATCGCGGCGACGCGCGCGCGCAGCACTTCGTCATCGTGCTGCATTTCCAGCGTCGTATTGGTGATGAAGCAGCTGCGCTGGCCGCTCAGCGCGCAGGCGACTCGTGCGTAATGCAGTAGGGCGTCGCGCAGCGCCTGCTCGGGGTCGGCGGACGCGCTCAATCGCTGCGCAAGCCGCGCGACCGCGCCTTCCGAGTAGTGATCCAGTGCGGCAAGCATGATGCCGTGCTTGTCGCCGAATACACCGTACAGGCTGCCGCGCAGCAGACCGGTGGCCTTGCATAGGTCGTCGATCGACGTCGCGTGATAGCCGTGGTCCCAGAATACTTGGCTCGCGCTCGCCAGCACGGCGTCCGTGTCGAACTCGCGCGGACGGCCGCGTTGACATGTTTCGCCGGGTTTTTTCGCGGCTTGCTTTGAATGACTCACTTGCGATGACCTTGTTACTTCGTTGGTGTCAGTTCGTCCATATTATGACTGGTCATTCAATAATACAAGAATGGCTCCCCATAGCCCTATGTGCGTTAGGGTCATGCGTGCATTCGACAACCGTCATGAAAAAGCCGGCGGTGGGCAGAGCCCTGCGCCGGCCTGGTTGCGCGATGACCGTGACTGCGGAGGTTCAGGTTTCGAGCTTCGCATCCATCGTAATCGTCGCATTCAGCACCTTCGACACCGGGCAACCCGCCTTCGCGTCCGCGGTAGCCTTGTCGAACGCGGCCTTGTCACCGCCCGGAATTTTCACGGTCACGTCGAGATGCACCGCGGTGATCGCGAAGCCGCCGCCGTCCTTGTCGAGCGTGACGGTGGCCGTGGTGCCGATCCGCTCCGGCGTGATGTTGGCCTTGCCTAGTTCCGCCGACAACGCCATTGAGAAACACCCCGCATGCGCAGCCGCGATCAGCTCTTCCGGATTCGTGCCGACGCCGTCCGCGAAGCGCGTCGAGAACGAGTATTGGGTGTCCTTCAGGACGCCGCTGTCGGTGGAAATCGAGCCCTTGCCGTTCTGCAGGCCGCCTTGCCAGACTGCCGATGCCTTGCGCTTCATTGCGCTCTCCTGTTTGTGCCTGGCCGCGCACTCTGCTCGACCGAACATGATGCCCGCCGCGGCGGTCCGCCCGGATGTGTCCGCGCGCGGGCATCGGTCGCTGGTGTCGCGCGGCGTTCAGGCGCGGGCGGGGACCGGATTTCATCATAGGCGCTTCCGGGTGCCGGCGCGAAAAAGCGCCCTTCCTCGTTATCTCAAAATTGGCAATAATATTTCTCCGGAATGCCGCTTTTTTGCGAGCCTCGTAAGAAATAGACTGCGTTCAACCAGTCGGGAAACGGGTTTACACCGATCCAGTCACTAAACAAACCGGAGGTCATCATGAAATCGCTTCTTTCCGCAGTCGTCGTCGCATCCGCTCTTATCGTTCCGGCAGTGTCGTTCGCCCAGCAGGCAAACGGGCCGGTTACGCGCGCTCAGGTGCGCGCCGACCTGGTCGCCGCGCAAAAAGCAGGCCTCCTGAACCAGAACGACACCACGTATCCGAAGGCCGTGCCCCAGGACTCGACGATCGTCACCGCATCGGCGCAAGGTTCGCAGGATCTCGGCGGCGCGAAGGCCAGTTCGTCGGACGCGGGCGCACCCGCGACGGTGCAGCAACGCCTGTTCTCGACGTATCGCGGTAACTGAGCGTGGTAACTGAGCGCGCTAGCAGTTAATGCAGTACGCAGTAAAAAGCCCCGGTTGCGAAGTTCGGCAACCGGGGCTTTTCATTAGCGCGTAGCGCGGCTGCGCAGCCGCGCGTTTGTCAGCATGCTATTCGGGAAACGGCAAACTTTGCTGTTCCAATGCACGCATGTCGAACACGTTCAGCGTCATCGCGACCAGCGCGTAGTAGCCGAGCAGGCCGACCAGGTTGATCATAACCTGATGGCCGAAACGCTCGACCGCCTGCGCGTACGTCGCGTCCGACACCCGCTTCGTCTCGTATAGCTCGCTCGTGAAGTCGTAGATCAACGCGTCGTCGGCCTCGGCGAAATCAGGGCGGCGCCCCTGGCGGATCGTCTCGGCATCCGCTTCGCCGATGCCCGCCTGCAGCGCGATCGGATAGTGGATGTGCCACTCCGCCTGCGCCTGCCAGCGCGAAGCGGTCACCAGAATCGCGAGTTCCGACAGCCGCAGCGGCAGGCCGGTCTGGTAGCGGCAAAACGCGCCGAGGCGCTGCGCGTGCTGCGCGAGTTCCGGGCTGTGAATCCAGCCAAGGAACGGCCCGTTCAGGTTGCCACGCGGGCCAGACAGGATTTCGTCGAGCACTGCCTTCTGTTCGGGCGTGGCGGCGGACATGTCGAAGTGAGGCAAGCGCTCGGTCATCATCGTTCTCGTAAAGGGCGGTCGGTCGAATGTCACAGGGCGGCGAGCGACGCGCCGATCGCATCGCTCAGGCGGCTGACGATCTCGTCGATGTCGCGCGCCGTGCAGATGAACGGCGGCGCGAGCAGCACATGGTCGCCGCGCTTGCCGTCGACGGTGCCGCCCATCGGATACACCATCAGGCCGCGCGCGAACGCTTCGCGTTTGATCGCCGCGTGCAGTTTCAGTTGGGCGTCGAACGGCTCTTTGCTAGCGCGATCCTTCACCAGCTCGACGCCGACGAACAGCCCTCGCCCGCGCACGTCGCCGATATGCGGATGCTGCGCATAGTGCTCGCGCAACCGGCCGCGCAATTGCTCGCCGCGCGCCTGCACATTCGCCAGCAGCCCGTCTTCCGCGATCACGCGCTGCACCTCGAGCGCCGCCGCGCACGCGGTCGCATGGCCGATGTAGGTATGGCCATGCTGGAAGAAGCCCGAGCCGCCGACGATCGTCTGATAGATGCGCTCGCTGACCAGCGTCGCGCCAATCGGCTGATAACCCGCGCCAAGGCCTTTGGCGATGGTCAGCATATCGGGTGCCACGCCGTCCTCTTCACACGCGAACAGATAGCCGGTCCGGCCCATGCCCGACATGATCTCATCGAGAATCAGCAGGACCCCGTAGCGATCGCAGACCGCGCGAATCTTGCGAAAGTATTCGCGCACCGGCGGCACCGCGCCCGCCGTGGCGCCGACCACCGTTTCCGCAACGAACGCCGCGACCGTATCCGCACCGAGTTCGAGAATCTTCTGTTCGAGTTCATCGGCGAGACGCTGCGCGAATGCTTCTTCGGTTTCGTCGGCGCGCTGCTCGCGATACGCGTAGCACGGGCTCACGTGATGCGCTTCGATCAGGACCGGCAGAAACGGTTCGCGGCGCCATGCATTGCCGCCGATCGCCAGCGCGCCGAGCGTGTTGCCGTGATAGCTCTGCCGACGCGCGATGAAATGACGCCGCTGCGTCTCGCCCTTCTCGACGAAGTACTGGCGCGCGAGCTTCAGTGCCGCCTCGATCGCCTCCGAGCCACCCGACACGAAGTACACGTGTTCGAGTCCGGCCGGCGCGCTCGCGACGAGCCGGTCGGCCAGTTGCTCGGCCGGCTCCGTCGTGAAGAACGACGTGTGCGCGTACGGCAGTTGTTGCGCTTGCCGCTTGATCGCGTCGATCACGCGCTGGTTGCTGTGGCCGAGGCACGACACGGCGGCGCCGCCCGACGCGTCGATATAGCGCTTGCCCATGGAGTCGATGATTTCAATGCCGTCGCCCGCGACGGCCACCGGCAACGAGTGCTTCGGAGAACGATGGAAAACGGTGGACATGGTGTTCAGTTCCTGGTGATGGCGGCACGCTCCGAAGCGCGGACCGGATCGGGCGGCGCACACGGGATGAATGTGTCGAACGTCTGCAACGACGCCACGGCTCGCACCCATATTCAACAATCGGTACGTGTTTATACGTCAATACAACATTTGTTGTCAAATGATGTCGAACCGCACCGGATCGAGCGCGGCGCGCTTGCGCCAACGCTCAAGGCACGTACGCGCCCTTCGCATGCAGCGATTGCTCGGCGAGCGCGAGTCGCTCGAGCGCGTCCGCGCCTTCGAGCGCGAGCAGATGCGCGACCAGTGCCTCGGCGATCGCGGTGGCGGCCACCAGCGAGGGAAAGAACGATGGGCTTTCGTGCGAGAAGATCAGCACCTTGTCGGCGTTCAGCGCGATCGGCGACACCGCGCTGTCGGTGATTGCGATCAGCTTGCTGCCTTTTTCGAGCGCGGCCTCGGCGACGCGCGCGGCTTCGATCGAATACGGCGCAAAGCTGATGACGACGGTCGCGCTGTCGCGCTCGATCGTGCGCAGCTGCATTTCGAGCGTGCCGGCCTCGCCGTTGAGCAGCGACACCGAAGAACGAAACAGCCGGTAGCCATAGACGAGGCCGAACGCCACCGGGAAGCACGATCGGAAGCCCGCCACGTGCACGTGCGGCGCGCGCCGCAACACCCGCGCCGCCTCGACGATCACACGGCCGTTATGCGCGGCGGTCGTTTCTAGATTGTGCTGCTGCGCGACGAGCAGATTGTTGGCGAGCGCATCTTTCGATTTGACCATCGAGCGCGCCCGGCTCGTCAACGGCTCGGGCCGCGTGCGCACCCGCGCGACGAACAGATCGCGCAATTCGTTCCAGCCGGGAAAACCCAATTGCTGCGACAGCCGCACCAGCGACGCGGGCTGCACCTGCGCGCGCTCGGCCACTTTGCGCATCGACGACACCGCGACCTCGTCGGGGTGATCGAGCAGGAAGCCCGCTCCCATCTGGAACTGCGGGCTCAGTTCGGGAAAGCGCGCCCGGATCAGGGCGACGAGCTGGTCGAAGCTGTCTGGCATGTCGAGGTCGGGCGGCGCCGGGGTGGGAAATGACAACAAATGTTACCACCGGGTGGTCGCGTTGCAACGCAGCGAATGTGCGCGACGGCTCAGTTTTCGAACACGCTGTTTATCGCACGTCCTTGCCTTGCATCTTTTTTGCGGTCGCTCTGCCGCGGTTGCGAAGCGCGAAGAACGCACCGGCTCCGATCGCGACGAGCAGGCCTACGATCAGGCCGCCACTCGTGCCCGCCATGCCACGGGATTCGCGCTCGCCCGGAGCCGCCGACGCAGCCACGGGCGCAGACGCCTCCGGCGCAACCGGCTGCGGAAGCGCAACGCCTGCGGCGCTGCCTTGGCGTACCAGAGAAGCCTCCGATGTCGGCGAGGCCTGAAAGGCCTGCGACGCTTCAGGTGCGGATGCAACAGGAGGCGCGTCCGGATGGGGACCGACCGGCGCCATCGCCGTTTCCGAAGCCGGGAGGACAGGCGCGGCCGCCTGAGGAACCGTGTCGACAGACCGGGCCATCGTCTTCCACTGCGCAAACACGCCATCCACGCAGTGCACGTCGACACAGGCGTTTCGCGCTTGCCGCCACTGGACTAGCTGTGCAGCCGAAAGTTTGCCGCTGCGCAGCAGAGCCTGTTGCTGCGCGAAGATATCGTCGTACTCGTTGTTCAGGATCGCGTGATCGCAAATGACGCGCTCAGCGGGTTGCTGCGTGCTTGCACACTGAATGTCGTTCGCCCATACCGCGGTTGAACCCAACGCCGCCGTGGATAGCAGCCATACCCCAAGTCGTCGTGCTGAATGCACCCGTCCTCCCAGATGTGAGGGTAAAAGTCCCGGCACCACCATCAAGCCGCCTGACTCGTCACCGGATGTATCGACTGTGCCGGCAAGCAGATAACGTGCCGCCAACGCGCGCAGCGTCAAAGCAACGCCACCACCCTCACATCGCCCTGCTCCGCCGACGCCACCACCTTGTCGCCAATCCGGCGGAACGTAATCGACACCGACGCATCCCCGACCCGCAGATCGCTAACCTCCAGCCAGTCGATACCTTCGGGCAGCATCGGCTGTTCGATCAGCACCTCGCGGCGCTCGGCATCGATCGTGATGCCTAGACATGCCTCGAGCATCATGAACGGCGAGCCCGCCGCCCATGCCTGTGGCAAGCACGCGACCGGATAGGCGGTGGGCGGCTCGCCGCGGCGTCTCGGGAAGCCGCAGAACAGTTCGGGCAAACGCATGTCGAAATTGACCGCGGCCTGAAACAGCGCCTGCAGCAGCTTCACGGCCGACGGCTTGCCGCCGTAGCGAGACAGCCCGCGCGCGCATAGCGCGTTGTCGTGCGGCCAGACCGAGCCGTTGTGATACGCCATCGGATTGAAGCGCGCCTGGCTCGCGGCCAGCGTGCGCACGCCCCAGCCGGTATGAAACAGCGTCGAGTCGAGCGCCCGCACCACCGCTTCGCCGCGCTCGCGCGTGGGTAGACCGAACGCCAGCAGATGCCCCGCATTCGATGCCATCACGCGGCACAGCTCACCATGACCGTCGAGCGCGATGCCGTAAAAGCCGACCTCGTCCATCCAGTACTTGTCCTCGACGCAGCGGCGGATCTTCTTCGCCCGCTCCGCGTATTGCGCGGCCTCGTCGCGCAGGCCGCGCAGCTTCGCGTAGTGAGCCATCGTGTCGAAGGCGGCGCTCGCATAGGCCTGCACTTCGACGAGCGCGATCGGCCCGTCGGGGAAGCGCCCGTCCGCATGGAACACCGAATCGTGACTGTCCTTCCAGCCCTGATTCGCCAGGCCGCCATCGGATTCGCGCTGATAATCGAGCAGCCCATGACGGTTCTTGTCGCATACGCCCGCGACCCATTGCGCCGCGCGTTCGAGCGCCGGCCACAATTCGTCGATCATCGCGAGGTCGCCGGTGCGCGCCGCGTAGGCGCCAGCCAGCACGATGAAAAGCGGCGTGGTGTCGACGCCGCCGTAGTACAGCGCGAACGGCACTTCGCCGGCCGCGGCCATTTCGCCCTTGCGCATCTCGTGCATGATCTTGCCCGGCGCGGCGTCGCGAAACGGCGAATTCTCGCGCGCCTGGTGCTCAGCGAGAAAGCGCAGCACACCGGCCGCGAGATGCGGCTGCACCCACAGCGTCTGCAGCGACGTGATCACCGCGTCGCGGCCGAACGGGGTCGAAAACCACGGGATGCCCGCATACGGGTACGGGCCGGTGGCGAGATCCGTCGTCAGCAGGCCGAGGTCGGCGAACGAGCGATCGATCCACGCGTTGAACAGCGGGTTGCTGGAACGCACGCGCGCGCTCACGCGGCGTCGCTCGCGCATCACCAGATGCGCGTCGACCAATGCTGCGCGTACCGCCGCGCGGCCGACACGCGGCCGCTCGGCGTCGATCTGCGACATGTGCGCTTCGCTCAGCGCATGCACCGGCTGCGACACGCCGGCGCCGGGCTTGCCAGTCATCGGCACGACGTGCACCGCCACCGACAGATAGATCGACACGCAGGCCTGCGCGGGCAGCGTGACGGTGTAGTCGGCGCGGTCGGCGAACAGCTTGTCCGGCTGCGGCGAGAACGCGATCTGCACGTTGCGCGCCACGTCGTCGAGACCGACATAGCCGAGCAGCACCTCCTGATTCTCGATCCGCGCGGGCTGGATGCGCCCCTGTTTGTCGCGCTTCAGGCCGCGCACTTCGAACATGTCGCGGAAATCGCTGGAAAACGAAATGGATAGCGGCACGGTCGCATCGCTGGTGCCGTAGTTCGTGAGTTCGATCGCCTCGTTGAGCACGGTACCCGACAGCACGCGCACGCGTTCGACGTGGATCACGCCTTCGGGCGTGCTGCTGCCGCCGAGCGGCGGCAGCGGGCGGTTGGTCAGGTGCGCGGTGAAAGTGGTGTTGTCGCTGCTGACGCTGCCCGACAGCAGCGACGGCGCGCGGCCGCCGAAGGTCAGGCGCAGTTGCGACATCACACGGGTGTCGTTGACGAACAGGCCATCGTCGTGGCCGGTGATGTCGCCGAGCGGATCGTTGACGATGAAGGTGTCGCCCGACTTGAGCACGTGCTGCGTGGCGCTCGCGACGTTGAGGTTTTCCGTCGGGATGAAGACGCCGTCCTGCTCGGCGTCGCGATGATCGACACCGCCCGAGTGGGTCAGCCCGCCGAGGGCTTCTGGCTGCTGTATCAAGGTCGCTCGCTCCTATGGATTCGCTGCTGTGTTCAGTTGCACTTCGGGTCTCGCCTGGGATTTGCCGCCGGGTGGCGCGGCACCCGGATGCCCGGCGCATCCGATTGTAGAGGCTCTGTGCGCGTGAGACGAACTTATCGCATCGGAGTTTCGACTTTTTCTGCCGTTTTTTACGGCGTTTTCGGTGGCACGGGACATGCAGGCAGCATGGCGCGGGACGCAAAAAACCCACGGCCTCGTGAGCCGTGGGTCGGGGCGCTCGAATCAATGCGTTATCGGGCGTCTATCCGGCCTGTTACCGCTTCGCGATCGGCTTCGCTTCACGCAGCGTATCGCCGATGAACAGCTGACGCGGACGACCAATCTTCTGTTCGGGATCGGCGATCATTTCGTTCCACTGCGCAATCCAGCCGACCGTACGTGCCATCGCGAAGATACACGTGAACATCGACGTCGGGATGCCCAGCGCGCGCTGCACGATACCCGAGTAGAAGTCGACGTTCGGGTACAGCTTGCGCGACACGAAGTATTCGTCTTCGAGCGCGATCTTTTCGAGTTCCATTGCCAGCTTGAACAGCGGGTCGTCGTGCAGACCCAGCTCCTCGAGCACTTCGTAGCAGGTTTCGCGCATCAGCTTCGCGCGCGGGTCGTAGTTCTTGTACACTCGGTGGCCGAAGCCCATCAGCTTCACGCCCGAGTTCTTGTCCTTCACCTGCTTGATGAACTCAGGAATGTTGTCGACGGAGCCGATTTCTTCCAGCATGTTCAGCGCGGCTTCGTTCGCACCGCCGTGCGCCGGGCCCCACAGACACGCGATACCCGCCGCGATACACGCGAACGGATTGGCCCCCGACGAACCGGCGAGACGCACGGTCGACGTCGACGCGTTCTGCTCGTGATCCGCGTGCAGGATCAGGATGCGGTCGAGCGCGCGCACCAGCACGTCGTTGACCACGTACTCTTCGCACGGGTTCGAGAACATCATGCGCATGAAGTTCGCGCTGTACGACAGATCGTTCTTCGGATACACGAACGGCTGGCCGACGCTGTACTTGTAGGCCATCGCGACCAGCGTGGGCAGCTTCGCGATCATGCGGATCGCCGATACGTCGCGATGCTGCTGGTTCGTGATGTCGAGCGAGTCGTGATAGAAGGCCGACAGCGCGCCGACCGCGGCAACCAGAATCGCCATCGGGTGCGCGTCGCGACGGAAGCCGCGGAAGAAGAAATGCATCTGCTCGTGCACCATCGTGTGCTGCGTGACGGTGTTCACGAACTCGGCTTTCTGCTGCGCGTTGGGCAGTTCGCCCTTCAGCAACAGATAGCAGGTTTCGAGGAAGTCGGCGTTCTGCGCGAGGTTGTCGATTGGATAGCCGCGGTATAGCAGCTCGCCCTTGTCGCCGTCGATATACGTGATTTCGGAGTTGCACGCCGCCGTCGACATGAAGCCCGGGTCGTACGTGAATTTGCCGGTCTGACCGTACAGCTTGCGGATGTCGATGACGTCGGGGCCCAGCGAGCCCTGATAGATCGGCAGATCGATGGTCTGGTCGCTGTCTGAGAAGCTCAGCGTTGCGTGTGACTTCGAATTCATCTACGTCTTCCTTTTGCTTGATACCGCACACTTGCCGGCATGCCTCGCGGCCGTACTGCGAGGCGCGACAACGGCGCTCTCGAAGAAGTACGGGCATGCTCAGGCTCCGCTGCGCATTCTACGGGGCGACGTGTCGTTGATTGCGTCGATTGATGGCAACAATCCATGTCGGTGTGCGCAACATTCGTTGTCGGCTCGCGGCGCTTGCTCCCCTTCAGCGTTACGCATGCGTGCATCGAACCCGATGAAAGTTGCATGAAAGTCAGAACACCGGCTGCAACAATGTTTTGCTGCCGGCACACTGCGCCCGTTTGGATCCATCTGCGATACTGAGTCCGTGCATTGATGCTTGCGGCCCGCGATTCGAAGCGGGCTTTTTTGATCACACAGAAAAGCAGGAACGACACAAATGAATGCCTCTCTCGAAACGCTGTTTCCGGATCACGTCCATACCGAAGACCATTCCGTCACCGCGCTCAATCATCAGGATATCGTCGTCGCGTTGTCGGCGGCGCTGAAGGCGCAGGACGTCGCGGTGCTGCACATGCTGTATCCGCGCACCGACGCGCGCACGCATCGCAGCCTCGACACGCTGGTCGACGTGCTGCATGGACACGGCCTGCATGAGGTCGCGGATCTGATCGCGCAGGAAGCTCACTATCTGCTGTTCAAGGAACCGGTGAGGGCGTGGAAGGCGTTCCACGAAATTCGCAACGACTCGCTCGCGATCGGCGTGCATCTGTACTATCACGGGCTCGTCGGCGAGGCGGCCGAACTCGCGCTCGACAAGGACGCTCATCGCAAGGCCTGACGCGGTCAACGGGCGATCCGCTTCACTGCTTTAGCGCGCGCTGATCGCCTGAATGAATTCATCGACGTAACGATTGAACGCGGACGGATGCGCGAGGTTCATGCCGTGCGACGCACCGCGTACCGTTTCGCGACGCGCATCCGGCAACCATCCCTGCAGCGCCGTCACCGTGCGGTGGAACATGTCGGGACTCTTCTCGCCGTCGATCAGCAGCACCGGGCAGCGCAGGTCGGCCGCGTCCTCCGGCACGTACGCGGGCAGCGGATCGTGGAATTGCCGCGCGAGCGTGTGCGCGTTGTCGGTCGCCATGCGGCGAAAACCCGGCGTGCTCATCGCCCAGAAGCCGGGGCGGCTCACCGAATCGACGAACAGTTGCAAGTCCGCTTCGACCTCGCCGCTTTCGATCAGCTGCGCCGCTTTCGCGCGTAATGCGTTGACCGTCTCGGGCAGGCTCGCGGGTGGACGTCCGGCGATCCGCAGCGGGCCGCCGGGATCGGCGAGCGTCAGCGTACGCACGTGTTCGGGACGGCGTCGCGCGAAATGATAGGCGACGCAGCCGCCACGCGAATGCCCGACCACATGCGCGGGCCCGGCGCCGAAACGCGCGATGAACTCGGCCACCTCGTCCGCGTGGTCGCTCCAGCTGAACGGCAGGTTCGTCGCGCTATCGGTCACTGGCCAGTAATGCGTGAGACTTACCGCGACGCAGCGATAGCGCTTGGATAGACCAGCCAGTTGCGGCTGCCAGTAGCGGTAGTCGCACAGCGAGCCGTGCACGAACAGCAGCAACTCACCTTCGCCGGCTTCGACGTAAGGCATGCGCAAGCCGCTGCGTAGATCGATGAAGGATGGCGATGACGACAGCGACGAAGCGGGAACGGATTGATTCACGGGTGATAGACGGACAGCGCGGCATCGGCGCGCGAATGCTCAGGTGCGTGCTGGATCAGCGCTGGCACGCGCACCGCTCACGCGCCCCCAACCTCGTCCACCCAGCCCGCAGCGGCCGCCGCGCCCGCGCCTCGCACCGCGCAGGTCAGCGGTTCGTCGGCGACGTACACGTCGAGGCCGATTTCCTCGCTCAAACGCCGCCCAAGATTGCTGAGCAGCGCACCGCCACCGGTCAGCACGATGCCGTTGTGCGCGATGTCCGTCACGAGTTCGGCGGGCGCCATTTCGAGCCCGCGCTTGACCGCGCCGATCACCTGACGCAGCGGCCCTTCGATCGCCTCGGCGATATCGCGATTGCTCAGTTGCACCGTGCGCGGCAGGCCGTCGTCGACGCTGCGGCCGGTCGCGTTCATCTGCTCGAGCGGCACGTCGTGCACGGCCGAGCCGATGTTTCTCTTCACATGCTCGGCGGTCTGCTCACCGAGCAGCACGCCGTACAGATTGCGCACGTAGCTGACGATCGCCGCGTCGAAATTGTCGCCGCCGACGCGCACCGAGCCGCTATACACGGTGCCGCCCAGCGCGAGCACGCCGACCTCGGTGGTGCCGCCGCCGATGTCCACCACCATCGAGCCGGTCGCGTCGCGCACCGGCAGGCCCGCGCCGAGCGCGGATGCGAGCGATTCGCCGATCAGGCTGACCTTCCACGCGCCGGCCGCCTCGGCCGCTTCGCGGATCGCGCGGCGCTCGACATGGGTCGCCGAGCCCGGCACGCACAGCGTGAATGCCGCGCGCCGGCTGAACAGCGAGCGCGGCCGCGCCATGTCGACGAATTGCTTGATCATGTGTTCGGCGGCGGAGAAATTGGCGATGACGCCGTGGCGCATCGGCCGCACCGCTTCGAGATTGAGCGGCACGCGGCCGAGCAGCTGGCGCGCCTCGGCGCCGATCGCGGCGATGCGTTTCGCGCCGCTCGCGGGCTGCTTCTCGAAGCACACGACGGATGGCTGGTTCAGCACGATGCCGCCGTCGTCGGTATAGATAAGCGTGTTGGCCGTGCCGAGATCCACCGCCACGGAATGGCGGAACAGTCGCTCGAAGAGCGGGTAATGCGGCGTCGGTCTGGCCATAGGCTCTGATGTGTCGTTATCCGCCGTCTGGGCGGTCTGGAAATGCGCCCCCGGTGCCCCGAAGCCGCGCGACACGCCCGGCGGGGCGTTGCGCTTCCCGCGCGGCGGGGTGATTTTCAAGCTATTGCCCATATGACGGCAAGCCCATCAGAATCTTTAGGCCGACTTTCTATTGAGGTTGTGTCAACCGCGCGACAGCGCGCCCAAGGCGCGTTCCAGCGCGGTACGGCCGAGCGCGATGCCGTCGGCAGTGATGGTGTGGCCGACGCCGGGCAGCACGTAGGCGTCGACCGGATAGCCGGCCTCGTGGAGGGCGTCGGCCGCGAATTCGAGTTCGCGCACCGGGATCACCTGGTCGTCCTCGCCGTGGACCAGCGTGAGCGGCGTCGCGCGGTTCGACGACACGATCGGCGAGGCGAGCCGCCCCGAATACGCCACGACGCCGGCCGCGCCCTCCGCGCTCGACGCGACGTGATGCAGCGCCATCATCGAGCCTTGCGAGAAGCCGACGAGCGCAAGCCGGTCGAAAGACAACTGCCAATGCGCGAGTTCGGCATCGAGCACGCGGCGCAGCGCCTGATAGGCGGTGGCGACGCGCGCCTCGCGGTTCGCCTCGTTGACATCGCGCAGGCTGAACCACTGGCGGCCGCCGAAGCCGCCGTCGAACGGATCGGTGCCATCGAGCGACACGAACGCCGTGCCGGGCAGGTCCTCGCTCCAGACGTCGGCGAGCGGCATCAGATCGCGTGCGTTGCTGCCGACGCCGTGCATCAGCACGACGAGGCTCGTGGCGCGCGGGTCGTTCGACGTACGCTGCGATGCGTTTTGCGGCGCACGCCGCCAGCCGTGTTCGAATTGCTGCCAGCTCATGGTGGTGTCCTTTTTTCCGTAGTTTCGTGTTTCCGGCCCGGGCGACTCAGCCTTAGCCGCGAGCATACGCCGCGTGCCGCGTTCGCGTCGGCGGAAGCGGCATGTGCTGCGGCTGTGACCGACGCCGGCCGGCGATTGCAGGTATGCTTTTGCGCATCGAGGGCCCGCCGCAGGGGCGCGTTGTGCGCGGCACCCCGCGCTTACCATGCATTGCGAATCGCGCGTCCTCGCCGTTCGTCCCCACACCGTCCGCGCTGTCCGCTGCAACACATCCGGAGAACACCGTTTGAGCCAGCCTAACGCCGCGCCTGATTCCGCGTCGCCGCCGCCTCAGCCTCCCGCGCCACCCTCGCCGCCCGCGCCTCTCGAAGGCGGCCGACTGGTTCTCGCGACGTTCGCGGTCGCGCTCGCCACGTTCATGAACGTGCTCGACACGTCGATTGCGAACGTCGCGATTCCGACCATTTCCGGCAACCTCGGCGTGTCGGTCGACGAAGGCACGTGGGTCATCACCGTGTTCGCGGCGGCCAACGCCGTGGCGATTCCGCTGACCGGCTGGCTGACGCAGCGCATCGGTCAGGTCAAGCTGTTCGTCGGCGCGATTCTCGGTTTCGTGCTCGCCTCGTGGCTGTGCGGCATCGCGCCGACGCTGCCTATCCTGCTGCTCGCGCGGGTTTTCCAGGGCGCGGTGGCCGGCCCGCTGATTCCGCTGTCGCAAGCGATCCTGCTCGGCTCGTATCCGAAAGAGAAATCGTCGACCGCGCTCGCGCTGTGGGCGATGACCGCCACCGTCGGCCCGATCGCCGGCCCGCTGCTGGGCGGCTGGATCACGGATAGTTACAGCTGGTCCTGGATCTTCTACATCAACATTCCGGTCGGCGTGTTCGCGGCCAGCGTCACGTGGATGATCTACCGCACCCGTGAATCGCCGACGCGCCGTCCGCCGATCGACGTGGTCGGCCTCGGTCTGCTGATCACATGGGTCGCGTCTCTGCAAATCATGCTCGACAAAGGCAAAGACCTCGACTGGTTCTCGTCGCCGGTCATCTCGATTCTCGGCCTCGTCGCGTTGATCAGCTTCGCGTTTTTCCTCGTATGGGAGCTGACCGAGGAGCATCCGATCGTCGATCTGCGGCTCTTTCAGCAGCGCAACTTCCTCGGCGGCACGATTGCGATTTCGATTGCATACGGCGTGTTTTTCGGCAACCTCGTGCTGCTGCCGCAATGGATGCAGGAGTATCTGAACTACCGCTCGGTCGATGCCGGTCTCGTCACCGCGCCGCTCGGCATCTTCGCGATCATTCTTGCGCCGGTGCTCGGCCGCGTGCTGCCGCGCTCGGACGCGCGCGTGATCTCGACGGTTGCGTTCGTCGGCTTCGCGATCGTGTTCTACATGCGCTCGAAGTACGTGATCGAGATCGACACGTGGCACCTCGTGCTGCCGACGCTGCTGCAAGGTATTCCAATGGCGCTGTTCTTCGTGCCGCTGACGGCGATCATCCTGTCCGGCCAGCCGCAGGGCCGGATTCCTGCGGCGGCGGGGCTGTCGAATTTCGTGCGGGTGTTCTGCGGCGCGGTGGGCACGTCGATCGCGGGTACCGCATGGAACAACCGCACGATACTGCATCATGCGCGGCTCACCGAGCAGGCGTCGATCGACAATCCGTTGTTCGCGCAGCAGATCGACACCACGCAGTCGGTGCTGCATCTCAATACGCAATCGGCGAATGCGCTCTTCGATTTCACCGTGAGCACGCAGGCCGCGATGATGGGCCTGAACGACGTCTTCTTTGTCTCGGCGATCATCTTCGTGCTGATCATTCCGCTGATCTGGATCACGCGGCCGGCCAAGGGCGGCGGCGGGCCGGATGCGGCGGGCGCGCATTGAAGCGGCTCAGCAGTTCCTCCAGCACCGTCCGATCACGGTGCCGCCTTGCTTTGGTCGCGCAACACGGCGCGCACCGCGTACCCCGCGTCAGTTAACGCGCGTGCCGCCGCGCCGCCCACTTGATGTCGTCTGTGTCTGTCGCTGCGTGACGCAGCGCAAAAAAGCGTTTGACAGACTATCTTAAGATATATATCTTAAGATGCATCTTACGACATTCACCGGCACCGAGATGCGTCATCCTCATCATTTTTCCAGCGCACGCGGCGAGCGCGAGCGTTGTCACGCCGGCTTCGGCCCTGCCGCCTCCGTATCGCCCGATACCCGGCACCGCTTCCTGCTCCACGTGTTGCTTCACTCGTTCGGCCGCCATCACGAGCGGCGCTTCGGCGGCCGCGGCTCACGCTTCGGCGGTCATGGCGGTCATGGCGGTCATGGCGGTCCCGGCGGCGTGGGCGGTTACGGTGGTTTCGGCGGCGCTCCGGGCGGCTTCGGCGGCGACCGAGAAGGCTTCCCGCGCGGCCGCAAATTCAGCTCCGACGATCTGCAACTGCTCTTGCTGTCGTTGATCGACACGCAGCCGAGTCACGGCTACGAGCTGATCAAGGCACTCGAAACGCGCTCCAACGGCTTCTACAGCCCGAGCCCCGGCATGGTCTACCCGGCGCTGACCTATCTCGAGGAGCTCGGCTACGTGACCGTGCAGCTCGAAGGCAATCGCAAGCGCTATCAGCTGGCGGATGCGGGCCGCGAATATCTGGCCGCGAACCGCGAGCGCGTCGAGCTGATGCTCGCGCGACTGTCGCAGATCGCACGCAAGATGGATTCGGTGCGGCGCGCGTTTGCCGGCGAAGCGCCGGCCGATGTCAGCGAAGGTGGCTGGGTGCCCGAGCTGAACGAAGCGCGCCGCACACTGAAGAACGCGCTGCTGCGCCGAGACAACGCGCCGGCCGACGAGCAGCGCCGCATCGCGGCGATCCTGATGCGCGCGGCCAACGAAATCGAAGCCGGCCACGACGACGCCGCAAAGGCCGGCAACGACAGCGAGCCCACCGCCTGACAGCGCGCGCTCGTCCACCAGACAACCCGCGCGTCCTCCCGAAACGAACCGGAGCACCACCCTGATGCAAGAACAATCCAAGCGCCCCGATCTCGCCGTGCATCGCGTGCGGCATCCGTTGAAGTTTCGTCTGCTGCAGGTCAAGCGGGTGCGCGCGCTGACGCCGCACCTGATTCGCGTGACCTTTACCGGCGACGATCTGCACGACTTCGTCTCCGCGTCGTTCGACGACCACATCAAGGTCTTTTTCCCCGAGCCCGGCGCCGACCAACCGGCGCTGCCGCAAGCCGGCCCTGACGGCCCGGTGTTCCCGGAAGGCAAGCGGCCGACCGCGCGCGATTTCACGCCGCGCCGTTTCGATCGCGACGCCCGCGAGCTCGACATCGAGTTCGCGATGCACGATGCGGGTCCGGCCGCGACGTGGGCCGCACAGGCGAAGGTGGGTCAGTATCTGGGCGTCGGCGGCCCGCGCGGCTCGCTGATGATTCCGACCGGCTTCGATTGGCATCTGCTGATCGGCGACGATACTGCGCTGCCCGCGATCGCGCGGCGTCTCGAAGAGTTGCCGGCCGGCACGCGCGTTACCGCGATGATCGAAGTCGCCGATCCGTCGGCGCGCCTCGAGTTCACGACCCAGGCCGGGCTGCACCTCGTCTGGTGCTATCGCAGCCAGGCCGACATCCACACCGGCACGCGCGGCGAAGCGCTGTTGCAAGCGGTGCGCGACACCTCGCTGCCAGAGAACGGTGAAGGCTACGTGTGGGCCGCCGGCGAAGCCGCGACGATCCGCGCGGTGCGTCAGCATCTGTGCGGCGAGCGCGGCGTCGACAGGGCGCGGATTCGCGCGGCCAGCTACTGGAAACAGGGCGCGGTCGCGGTCCACGAAACGATCGACGACTGAGCGTGCGCCCGCGTGGCGCGCGGCATGAGCGGTGCGGCGTACTTCGAACAACAACAAAAACCGCGCGCTACGCTTCGTCGTCGTTGCTGCCCGTCAGCGCGCGCCGCGCGGCTTCGCCCTGCTCGTGCGACGACGAGTAAAACACGCGCGCCCGGCCGATCACGATTTTCAGTGTCGCGATCACGGGCACCGCGAGAAAAATCCCCGCGACGCCGCCAAGCTGGTCGCCCGCGAGCAGTCCGACGATCACCAGAAACGGACTGACCTCGACGCCCTCGCTCATCAGATACGGGTTGAGCACGTAGTCCTGAAACAGCCGATACAGGCCGATAAAAATCACCAGCCACAACAGATGCGGGTAGCCGCTGAACACCGCGACCACGAGCGTGATCGCCACCGCGACAAGCGGCCCCGCGAACGGCACGAATTCGAGCAGCCCCGCGCTGACCGCGAGCAGAAACGCGTATGGCACGCGGAGCAGCGAGAACGCGACGCCGTAGCTAAACAGCGTGGCGAGCGACAAAAACAGCAGCGCGCGCACGTACTTCGACAGCAGCACATTCAGATCGTCGACGATCTCGTTCCACAGCACGCGATGCCGCTTGTTCAGCAACGCGAGAAACGCGTCGCGCATCCGTTCGCCATCCTTGATCAGCAGGAAGCTCAGGATCGGAATCAGCACCAGATAGATCAGGTTGCTCGCCGCATGGACGACACCGAGCCCGAGGCTGCGCGCCAACGGCACGGCTTTGTCGGAGCCCGTCTCGATCTGGCTGCGCACGAAATCGACGATCCGCTCGCGCAGCGGTTCGAGAAAATGCGGCAGTGGCAGACGGTTCGGCACGCCGGTGCGCAGCAGTGCGGGCAACTGCGTGACGAGACGCGTTGCCTGATCCTGCAGTTCCACGCCGAACACCGAACCGACCACCGCGATCAGCCCGACCACGACGACGAACACGAACGCGATCGACGCGACGCGCGGCACGCGGCGCGGCCTCACGCGTTCGACCAGCGCCACCATCGGGAACATCAGATAGCTGAAGAACACCGCGAACACGACGACGAGCACTGTCGTCGACGCGAAATAGATGACCAGAAACAGCAGCGCAATCAGAAACGCGGTCCAGACTTTCCTGGCCGCGCCGACGTCGAATCCCAGCATGAAGCGTCCTCGAATGGGCGATGCGGTCCGGCGCAAACAGCGCGCTGGCTGACTTTTGACCGTATCAGAAATCGATGCGACGCGTGTGTCGAGCGCCGCGCGAGCGAGGGCGCGACGTGACGGGCACCGACGACGTGCGTGGCGCTACGCACCGGTGCGTCAGCGCACGGCTTGCGTACCGGAAGTAATGCGCCCGAAACCGGGCAGATGAAGCGGGGAGTACGTGAATCCGCGGCGCGCTAACTCTTCACACGCTCTCGTACCTCTTCAGCTTGTTCGCCGATTCGCGCCTGTATCCTGCCGGCTATTTTTTCGGCCGCTCCTTCGGCCTGCTTCGCGCGATTCCCGGTGACCTTGCCGATCGCTTCCTTGACGGAGCCCTTCAGTTCCTTCGCTGTACCTTCTGCACGATTCCTGTCCATGGTGCCTTCCTGCTAGGTTTGACTGTGGAGTTGCCTGCTGGCGTTGCAACGAAACAGCCAACGCACGGCGCGCCGCGCCGGGTAATGGGCGCGGATCGCTTCGCCATATGCGATCCGCGTCGGAGTAACGTGAAAAATGCTAGCATTTCCCGTTCCCGAGTCCCAGTGCGTCGTCACCTCACCGTGACGGCGTCCTCCGCGGCATCGTTGGCGGCATCGTTGCCGTGAGCCGGGTCGGGATGATTGTCTTTCGAGCCGTGAAAGATATGCCTGAAAAGTTCCTTGTTCCTTGCCCCGTTCAACAGATTCCTCAGCGGAGCTTCGTCATCCGCCGGCTTGAACGAAAGTACTCTCTTGCGGTAGCGCTCTCTGCGCTCGTCGAGCATGTAGCTCGCCGGCAGCGGCAGCTCCCGATTTGCCCCGTCGAGATCGATGCCTTCGAAGGTCAGGAGCCCCGCATCGTGATTGATGAAGCACGCGGGCGGCTTGGTCCGCTCGATCACGTAGACGCACTGCTTCTGCAGAGTGGCGGCGTCGGGCAGCTTGCCGCGGAAGATCTTTTCCCGCAGGAACGCGCACATGTCTTCCCAGCAGTCCTCGGTCGATTTTCCCGCCGCGCACGAGCGCAGTATTTCGGCCCTCAGGATGTCCTCTGGCACCGCATAGTAAATCGGATAACCGGCCCGTAGATACAGTTGTAGTTGCAACACTTCGTAACAGCGCCCCAACGCATGGATCGACGGTACGAGCAGCGACCGCTCATCCGACTCGTCCCCTTCGGTGGGTCCGGTCGCCGTCTGGCTGCGAATCGACGGATGCTCCGGCAGCCCCGAATTGTGCGGTTCCGGCTGCCCTCCGCCCCACAGGATCAGATCGCGAAACAGGATCATTGGTAAGAACGAATGGACGATCGGATCCGTCGACGCCCTGCGCCTGGCGCGCTCGTTCACATCGGCTTGCGCCGGCAGCGTGGGATGCCACTTGCGCGACGAGCGCACGATGTCGCCGATCGCCTTCGCCACGCAGATGCCGTTCGGCAGTCCGCCGCCCTCCTCGTCGGCCCAGGTCTGCACGAGATCCCACGGCTCGCCGATCGGCACGCCGAGGAAGTAAAGGCCGAGCGATACCGCGGTTAGCAACTCGACATAGAACTGATTCGCCTGATAAGGCGCGGCTGGAATGCCCTGCATCAACTGCGGGTCGGCGAGCAGTTTCTTGCCCGATCCGACCTTGCACAGCGCGCCGGCGCAGTCCTTGAGCCTGTCGACGAGACCGCGCACGTCGCGATCGGCAAGCGGCGAGCGCCCGCCGACCAGATGGTGCCTGACCATCAGCGAGATCGGGGTCGTGAAATTCGACCCGTCGGTGTTTTTCGTCGGCACCACGATGGACATCACCAGCGCGCTGATGATCTCCAGGTCGGCCAGCATCGCATCGATGGAAGTGCTCATCACTCGACCTCCGCTGCAATCTCTTCGATCGACGGATCGTACTGGCCGTCGACCACGCCTTTCGAGCGGGAGATGATGTCGGGAGCCGATTCGCCCTGCTCTTGCGCGATTCGCTTCTTCTCTTCGGATTTACGCTCCGCGACAGTCCGCGCCCGCTCTTCTTCCGCACGGCAAATGTGCACATAGAACACGACGAACGTAAAGGCCGTGACCAGCAGCGCAAGCGCCCAGCTCTCGCCCATGCTGGCGGTGCGATCGACGTCGCTGACCTCCTCCATCACCGCGACGAGCTTCTGAACGCACTCGATGCCTGGCACAAGGCAATGCGCATCCGGCACGCGATGCGAAAAGGTCAGCCACCAGTAGGCACCGCTGCCCACCAGAACCACCATTGCGCCGAGCGTGGTGAGGATCAGCTTTTGTGGATGCGGGCCCTGTTCGACGCGGGAATCGGACTCATCGCCGGAAGTTCTGGAGCGGCGATTCTCATCTGACGGCTTTTCCATACGCATTGCCTCCTGATCGATCAAGAGCACTGGAATGCGCGAAACGGTGACGTGAACGCACCGCAGGTCGGACGAGCGCCCGTGATGAGGGCTGCGAGCAGGCTTTGCCAGTCGGGACGGGCTGAACTATCTATCTAAGATTGCGTCCGGAAAGATGTCAATTGGCGCGCGTAGTCTGTGTGCGCCAGACCACAATCGGCACCGGGCGGCTGATGGCAGGACGCTGGACGTCACGATGCCAGGCAGACCTAAGATCGGACGCGCTCCAGGCGGGCGCGCGGCCCCACCAACGGATGCGCGTCCCGGTGCCGTGGCGAATTCAGGAAATGCCGCACGCGCCCGGGGCGCTCATCGCTGGCTCTGCGGCGCTGCATGGTCGATCTGCCAGCGTGGCGCGCGTTTTTCGAGGAACGCGTTGACGCCCTCGCGCTGATCCGCGCCATCGAACAGATCGACGAAACGCTCCCGTTCGAGCGCGAGCGCGGCGGCGCGCGGCACGCCATGCCGCGCCTGATGAATCAACGTCTTGCTGAAGCTGACCGCCTGCGGGCTCAAACCGGTGACGCGCTGCGCCATCTTCAACGCGGCTTCGCGCGCGGCGCCGCGCTCGACCACTTCTTCGACGAGGCCGATGCGCAGCGCGATCGCCGCATCGACGCGCTCGCCGGTCAGAATCATCCGCTTGGCCCAGCCTTCGCCGACGAGCCACGGCAGCGTCTGCGTGCCGCAGCCGCACGGCAGCAGGCCGACCGCGGTCTCCGGCAACGCCAGCACCGCATGCTGCTCCGCGATGCGGATATCGCACGCGAGCGCGCATTCGAGACCGCCGCCCATCGCAAAGCCGTTGAGCGCCGCGATCACGACGGGCCGCGCGTTCTGCAGGGTTTCGAACGCCGCGCCGAAACGCGCCGCCGCGATGCGCGCGACTTCGCGATCGCCGTCGACGAACGTGTTCAGATCGGCGCCCGCGCTGAAGAACTTCGGGCCGTCGCCGGTGATGACGAGCGCGCGCACGCGCGCATCGGCGTTGAGCTGCTCGACGCTGCGCTGCAACTGCAGCAGGCCGTCGGGTGTGAAGGCGTTCGCGGGCGGCCGTTTCAGCGTGATCAATGCGACGGCGCCGTCGTCGGCGTAATCGAGGTCGATCATTGCGCGCCTCCCTCCCCGCCACCGCCGCGCTCGCGCGAGCGATACAGCTTGATCACCGCCGAAAAGTCCAGACGTCCCGCGCCGTTCGTGCTCAGGGTTTGATAAAGCTGCTGCGCGAGCGCGCCGAGGTAGACCGGTTGACGCACGCTGCGCGCGGCGTCGGTGGCGAGGCCGAGGTCTTTCAGCATCAGGTCGGTGCCGAAGCCGCCGCTGTAGCCGCGCGACGACGGCGCGGTGTCGATCACGCCCGGCATCGGGTTATATGTGTCCGAACTCCAGCAGCGCCCGGTCGACGTATTGATGATGTCGCCGAGCACCTTGGTATCGATACCGAGCGCCTCGCCGAGCGACATCGCTTCCGCGACGCCCGCCATCGAGATGCCGAGCACGAGGTTGTTGCAGATCTTCGCGACCTGGCCGGTGCCGGTATCGCCGCAATGCACGATGTTTTTTCCCATCGCCGATAGGACCGGCTTGACCTGCTCGTATGCGCTTGCGCTGCCGCCGACCATGAAGGTCAGCGTGCCCGCCGCAGCACCGCCCGTGCCGCCGGATACCGGCGCGTCGACGAAGCTGTTGCCCTGAGCCGCGGCGAGTTCGGCAAACGCTTTCACGCTGGCGGGGTCGATCGTGCTCGAGTCGATGATCGGCACACCCGGCGCGATGCCGGCGAGGATGCCGTCGTCCGCGACGAGCACGCTGCGAACGTGCGCCGCGGCGGGCAGCATCGTGATCACGCAGTCGACATCGCTCGCGGCGGCCTGCGGCGAGCGAGCCGCCTGCGCGCCCGCGTCGACGAGCGTGCGCACGGCCTCTACGCTGAGGTCGAACACGTTGAGCGCGTGGCCCGCCTTCAGCAGGTTCAGCGCCATCGGTGCGCCCATGTGGCCGAGTCCGATAAAGCCTATTTTCATGGTGTCGTCTCCGTGTGTGCCATCAATGCAGGCGGATCGTCGTGTTCACGCCATCGTTGACGGTATCGTCGTCGAACCAGCGCGCGGTGACCGTCTTCGTCTGCGTATAGAACTGGACGACCTGCTTGCCATACGGCCCGAGATCGCCGAGCTTCGAGCCGCGCGAACCGGTGAAGCTGAAAAACGGTACGGGCACCGGAATCGGAATGTTGATGCCGACCTGGCCGATATCGATCTCGCTCTGGAACTTGCGCGCCGCCGCGCCGCTTTGCGTGAACAGGCCAACGCCATTGCCGAACGGGTTGGCGTTGACGAGCGCGATCGCATCGTCGAGCGTCGCGACGTTGAGCACCGCGAGCACCGGCCCGAAGATTTCGGTGCGGTAGATGTCCATGTCGGCCGTCACATCGATAAATACCGTCGGGCCGATGAAGTTACCCTGCTCGTAGCCGCGTACGTTCACGTCGCGGCCATCGAGCGCGAGCGTCGCGCCCTCTTTCACGCCGGCGTCGATCAGACCGAGAATGCGCTGTTTCGCGGCGCGCGACACGACCGGGCCGACATCGGTGCCCGGCTCGTGACCCGCGTTGACCTTCAGCGTCTTCGCCTTCGCGACGAGCTCGGGCAACCATTCGCGCGCGGCGCCGACCAGCACCGCCACCGAGGTCGCCATGCAGCGCTGCCCGGCCGCGCCGAACGCGGCGCCGGCGAGCGCGTTGAGCGTGTGCTCGCGATTCGCGTCGGGCAGCACGACCGCGTGGTTCTTCGCGCCCATCATCGATTGCACGCGCTTGCCGTGCTCGCTGCCGAGGCGATACACGTGCGTGCCGACCGCCGTCGAGCCGACGAACGAAATCGCCTTCACCCGTTCATGCGTGCACAGTGCATCGACCACTTCCTTGCCGCCGTGCACGACGTTCAGCACGCCCTTCGGCACGCCGGCTTCGAGCGCAAGCTCGACGAGTTGCATCGTCGACAGCGGGTCCTGCTCGGACGGCTTCAGCACGAAGGTGTTGCCGCACACGAGCGCCATCGGAAACATCCACAGCGGGATCATCGCGGGGAAATTGAACGGCGTGATGCCGACGCATACGCCGAGCGGCTGGCGCAGCGTGTAGGTGTCCACGCCACCGGCGACGTTCTCGGCGAATTCCCCCTGCTGCAACGTGCCGATCGAACACGCGTGCTCGACGACTTCCAGACCGCGGAAGATGTCGCCCTCGGCATCGGGAATCGTCTTGCCCTGCTCGGCCGACAGCGTCTTCGCAATGCGCGGCAGATGCTCGCGAATCAGCGCCTGGTACTTCAGCATGATGCGCATGCGCGCGCCGATCGGCGTGTCCTTCCACGTCTTGAACGCCGCGTGCGCGCCGCGCACCGCCGCGTCGACTTCCGCGACGGTCGCGAACCGCACGCGCGCGAGTACCGCCTGGGTGGCCGGGTTCACGATGTCGCGCCACTCGTTCGTCTTCGATTCGACGAACTCGCCGTCGATCAGCAGTTTGACGGTGGCAACCTCGGTGACAACGTCGCGGCGGGTCTCGTTCGAAGCAAGGGTGCTCATGCTGAAACTCCTGTGATGAGAAAACGGTGCCCCGACGCGTTGAATCCGAAGCTCGAATTCAACGCGTGCGATTCAACCCGGGGCCGCCAAACGGCAATAGCGAGGAATAAAGATAATCAACGCAACTCGGGAAAATCCTCTTCCCAGTACTCGTCGGGCAGACGCGCGGGCTCGGCCGCGCGCTCCATTTCGCGGCGCCGCAACTCGACGCGGCGGATCTTGCCGGAGATCGTCTTCGGCAGTTCGCTGAATTGCAGGCGGCGAATCCGCTTGTACGGCGCGAGTTTTTCGCGTGAGAACGCGAACACCGCGCGCGCGAGTTCGGGACCGGCTTCGTAGCCGTGACGCACGGTGACGAACGCCTTCGGCACCGACAGACGCAACGCGTCCGCGCTTGGCACGACGGCCGCCTCGCCGATCGCCTCGTGCTCGATCAGCACGCTTTCGAGTTCGAACGGACTGAGCCGATAGTCGGACGACTTGAACACATCGTCCGAGCGGCCGACGTACACGTAGGAGCCGTCGTCGCGGCGCAGCGCGACATCCGACGTGCGATAAAAGCCGTTGCGCATCGACTGCGCGGTGGCGTTGGCGTTGTTCGCGTAGCCGCTCATCAGGCCGAGCGGCCGTTCGACGAGCGGCAGCGCGATTTCGCCTTCGCCTACCGGCTGGTCGTCGGCGTCGAGCAGTTCGACCCGGTAGCCCGGCAGCGGACGGCCCATCGAGCCGGGCACGACCGGCTGACCGGGTGAATTGCCGATCTGGCAGGTCGTTTCGGTCTGGCCGTAACCATCGCGGATGGTGATGCCCCACGCGTGCCTGACGCGCTCGATGACCTCCGGATTCAGCGGCTCGCCCGCGCCGACGATCTCGCGCAGCTTCACCGGATAGTCACCGAGCCGCTCCTGCACCAGCATGCGCCACACGGTCGGCGGCGCGCACAGCGTGGTCACGTTAAAGCGCACGAGCGCGGCGAGCGTGTCTTGCGGCACGAAGCGCGGGACGTTGAACACGAACACGCAGGCCTGCGCGTTCCACGGCGCGAAGAAGCAGCTCCACGCGTGCTTGGCCCAGCCCGGCGAGCTGATGTTCCAATGGATGTCGCCCGGCTGCAGACCGATCCAGTACATCGTCGACAGATGTCCGACCGGGTAGCTCTGATGCGTATGCTCGACGAGCTTCGGCTTCGACGTGGTGCCGGACGTGAAGTACAGCAGAAGCGGATCGCTGGCGTGGGTAACGCCGTCTGGCGTGAAATGCGGCGAGGCCTCGTACGCGGCGGCGACATCGATCCAGCCGTCGCGCGGCGCGCCGACCGACAAGCGGGTGAGCGGCACGTCGAGCGCATCGAATTTGCCCGACTCCGCGCTGTCGACCACGACGAACTTCGCGCCGCCGATCTGCACGCGGTCGCGCACGTCGTCGGCGGATAGCTGCGTGGTGGCGGGCAGCACGATCGCGCCGAGCTTCATCGCGGCGAGCATCACGTCCCATAGCTCGACGCGGTTCGGCAGCATCAGCAGCACGCGGTCGCCGCGACCGACGCCCGCGCCGCGCAGAAAGTTCGCCATCCGCGACGAGCGTTCCGACATCTGCGCGTACGACAGCCGCAGGCCGTCGCTCGAAGGATCGTCGACGATCCACAGCGCGGGGTTGTCGTTGTCACGCGCGATCGCGTCGAAGTAGTCGAGCGCCCAGTTGAACTCGTCGAGTGCCGGCCACGCGAATTCGCGGTACGCGCGCTCGTAGTCGGTGCGATGGCGCACTAGTAGATCACGCGCATCGAGAAAGGCTTTCGCTGCTGTCATCGTCGTCTCCTGTTTCGCTCGGTCTTTTTCTGTTGCCGGCGGCTTTCGCCGGGTTGCCGCTGCGGTGCCTCAACGAGACATCGGCGGCCAGGCTATTTTGCGCCCAAACGGCTGGCACGAGCGCCGCCGTCAAACGTGGCGCGCGATCACCATCCGCTGCACTTCGCTCGTCCCTTCGTAAATCTGCGTGATACGCGCATCGCGATAGTGGCGCTCCACCGCATAGTCCTCCAGATAGCCGTAGCCGCCATGAATCTGAATCGCGTTCGAGCAGATCTGCTCGGCCAGCTCCGACGCGAATAGCTTCGCCTGCGACGCCTCCGACAGACACGGCCGCCCCGCCGAGCGCAGCCGTGCGGCGTGATGCACCAGCAGGCGTGCGGCGTTCAGGCGCGTCGCCATGTCGGCGAGCATGTTCGCGATCGTCTGGTGGCCCTTCAGCGGCTTGCCGAACTGTTCGCGCTCGCTCGCGTAGCGGCGCGCGGCATCGAACGCGGCGCGCGCGATGCCGACCGCCTGCGCGGCGATGCCGATGCGCCCGCCTTCCAGATTCGACAGCGCGATGCGCAGACCCTCGCCCGGCTCGCCGAGCAGATTGGCCTCGGGCACCGCGCAGCGATCGAGCGAGATCGGGCAGGTGTCGGACGCGCGGATGCCGAGCTTGTGCTCCGGCCGGCCGACGTCGAAGCCCGGCGTCGCGGTCGGCACGATGAAGGCGGACAGGCCGCGCTTGCCGCGCTCGGGATCGGTGACGGCGAACACGATCGCGAGACCGGCGCGCGCGCCGTTGGTCACGAACTGCTTGCTGCCGTTCAGAATCCACTGCCCGTCGCGCAGCGCCGCGCGGGTGCGCAGATTGTTCGCCTCGGAGCCCGCCTGCGGCTCGGTCAGGCAGAACGCGCCGATCGTGCGGCCGCTGGCCAGTTCGCGCAGATAGCGGTCTTTCTGCGCGGCGCTGCCAAAGTTCAGGATCGGCGCGCAGCCGACCGAGTTGTGCACGCTCATCAGCGTCGCGCAGGCGGCGCAGCCGGCCGCGATTTCTTCGAGCGCGAGCGCGTAGGCGACGTAATCGGTGTAGGAGCCGCCCCACTCGGCCGGCACCATCATGCCGAGGAAGCCGAGTTCGCCCATCTGCGCGACGACCTCGGCCGGCAGTTGCGCGTCGCGATCCCATTGGGCCGCGTGCGGCGCCAGACATTCGGTCGCGAAGTCGCGCGCGGCGTCGCGGATCATCCGTTGTTCGTCGGTGTAGAAGCTGTCCATGACTGCGTCCTCGTGGGGTGCTCGCGGCCGTGCTGGCGATCGCGGTGATGCGGCAAGTGTAGGCACGCGGCTCGCGCCACTCGATGCTCGCTCCGCTCATTGTTGCTGAGCGCTTTTGCCATGCTGCTACCATGCATGTGCATAACTGCCGGTCATTTTCCGCCGCGTCATCAACTACGAGCGACTCATGCTGAGCGCTTTTGCAAGAGAAACCGAATCCCGATGAAAAGCGACAAAGGCACGATCTCCGTCAGTCTCGTCGAGGAAACGCTCGCGCTCGCGCAGCTGCGCGGCCTCGATGCGCGAGCGCTCGCTGACGCGGCCGGCATCGCCGCGCCGATGCTCGCGTCGCCGAAAAGCCGTGTGTCGTCGGCGCAATACGGCGCGCTGTGGGCCGGCATCGCACGCGCGCTCGACGACGAGTTCTTCGGCCAGGACTCGCATCCGATGAAAAGCGGCAGCTTCATCGCGATGACGCAGATGGCGCTCGGCGCGCGCAACGGCGCGCAGGCGCTCGCGCGCGCGGTCGGCTTCATGCGGCTCGTGCTCGACGATCTCGGCGCGACGATCGACACCGACGCGCGGCGCGTGCGTCTGAAGTTCGTCGAACGCGCGGGCACGCGCAAGCCGGCGATGTTCGCTTACGCGACGTATTTCATCCTCGTGTACGGGCTGGTGTGCTGGCTCGTCGGCCGGCGCATTCCGTTGCTCGAAGCGCGCTTTCGCTGCGCCGCGCCGCCAGCCGCGCACGAATACCGGCTGATGTTCTGCGAAGACCTGTATTTCGACGAATCCGAGTCGTACGTCGATCTCGACCCTGCGTTTGTGGAACTGCCGGTGATCCAGTCCACCCGCTCGGCGCGCCCGTTTCTGCGTGACGCGCCGGGCAGCTTCATCGTCAAGTACCGCAATGCGGGTTCGCTCGCCGCGCGCGTGCGCAAGACGCTGCGCGCGCTGCCGATGTCGGGCTGGCCCGCGGCCGATCAGATGGCCGCGCGCCTGCGCGTTGCCGAGGCGACGATGCGGCGCCATCTGAAACAGGAGGGCCATACGTATCAGTCGATCAAGGACGCGCTGCGGCGCGACATCGCAATCGCCGAGCTGCAGCGCACGCAACGCACGATCGCCGACATCGCGAACGCCGTCGGCTTCGCGGAGCCGAGCGCGTTTCATCGCGCGTTCCGTAAATGGACCGGCATGCGGCCGACCGACTATCGACCGGCCCGGGCCACGGGGTTCGATCTCACGCGACGCGCCGAATCGGACTAAGCTTTAAGCGGCACCCGGCCAGCCTTGATCGAGGTATCGGCCCGCGCCGCCGGTTCGCACCGGCAGGCGCGGCGGCCCTCAGCGATGAACACGACTCCCCGTCTTCCGCTCCGGCAGTCCGGTCCGCGCAGGCCGCTTATCCGCGGCGGCATCGTGGGCCGTTTGATGCGCGGCATCGCCGTGCTCGGCGTGCTATGCGCATTCGGCTTCGCGACGCGCGAAGCGCTGGCGCCGCTGCGATCGGCCAATGCGGCCAACGCAGCCAACGTCGGCGCCGCGGCCGCGAACAGCGTCGTCGTGATTCCGGTGAACGGCGCGATCGGGCCGGCCAGCGCCGATTTCATCGTGCGTGGCTTGCAGCGCGCGGCCACCCAGCGCGCGCAACTCGCGGTGCTGCAACTCGATACGCCCGGCGGCCTCGATACGTCGATGCGGCAGATCATCAAGGCGGTCCTCGCGTCGCCGGTGCCGGTCGCGACCTTCATCGCGCCGAGCGGCGCGCGCGCCGCGAGCGCCGGCACCTACATCGTCTACGCGAGCCATATCGCGGCGATGGCGCCGGGCACCAATCTCGGCGCCGCGACTCCGATCCAGATGGGCATCGGCGGCAACCAGCCGCCCGCCGGCGGCGCGCCGCCGGGCACCTCGGGCACGCCGGGACTGCCGGACATGCGCACGCTGCCCGGCAGCGCGTCCGCGCCCGCAGCTTCGTCAGCCAACGCTTCGTCCGAACCCGCCAGCGCGCTTCCGCTCGACACCCAATCGACCGAACTGCGCAAGCAGGTCCACGACGCCGCCGCCTACATCCGCGGCCTCGCGCAGATGCGCGGCCGCAACGCCGACTGGGCCGAGCGCGCGGTCCGCGAAGCGGTGAGCCTGTCCGATGAGGAAGCGCTCGCGCAGCACGTCGTCGATATCGTCGCGCGCGACGTGCCGGACCTGCTGCGCCAGCTGGACGGCCACACGTACGTCACGAGCGCGGGCAGCGTCACGCTGCACACCGCGCACGCGCCGCTGATCACGCTCGAACCTGACTGGCGCAGCCGCTTTCTCGCCGTGATCACCGATCCGAGCGTCGCGCTGATTCTGCTGATGCTCGGCATGTACGGCCTGTTCTTCGAATTCGCGAATCCGGGCTTCGTGCTGCCCGGCGTGGTCGGCGCGATCAGCCTGCTGCTCGGCCTGTTCGCGATGCAGATGCTGCCCATCAGCTACGTCGGCCTCGGGCTGATCTTTCTCGGCATCGCCTTCCTGATCGGCGAAGCGTTCCTGCCGACCTTCGGCTCGCTCGGCTTCGGCGGCGTGGTCGCGTTCGTGGTCGGCGCAATGATGCTGATGGATACCGACGTCCCCGGCTTCGGCATCCCGCTGGCGCTGATCGCCGCGGTCGTCGTGTTCAGCGTCACGTTCGTGCTCGGCGTATCGCGGCTCGCGCTGCGCGCGCGGCGGCGGCCGGTCGTGACGGGCTCGGAGGCGCTGATCGGCTGCGTCGGCGTGGTGCTGGACGGCGGCTTGCTGCCCGAACCGGAACCCGCGGCGGCCGGCCCGCTGGCCGGCTGGGCGCGCGTGCACGGCGAGCGCTGGCGCGTCTCGAGCACCACGCCGGCCGCGCCGGGTCAGAGCGTGCGCGTGACAGCGCGCAATGGCCTCACGCTGACCGTGGTGCCCGTTACGTCGGTCGACGCCTTACAAGGAGAACGCTCATGATCGGCTTCACATTCGGCTTCGGCAGCATCCTGCTCCTGCTGGTGGTCGCGCTGATTGCGTCGTCGGTGCGGATTTTTCGCGAGTACGAGCGCGGCGTCGTGTTCATGCTCGGCCGCTTCTGGAAGGTCAAGGGGCCCGGGCTGGTGCTGATCATTCCGATCGTCCAGCAGGTGGTGCGCATGGATCTGCGCACCGTCGTGTTCGATGTGCCGACCCAGGACGTGATCACGCGCGACAACGTGTCGGTGAAGGTCAACGCGGTCGTGTATTTCCGCGTGGTCGATCCGGAGAAGGCGGTGATCCAGGTCGCGCGCTACTTCGAGGCGACCAGCCAGCTGGCGCAGACGACGCTGCGCGCGGTGCTCGGCAAGCACGACCTCGACCAGTTGCTGTCGGAGCGCGAGCAGCTGAACACCGACATCCAGAAGGTGCTCGACGCGCAAACCGACGCGTGGGGCATCAAGGTGTCGATCGTCGAGATCAAGCACGTCGATATCAATGAAACGATGATCCGCGCGATCGCGCGTCAGGCCGAAGCCGAGCGCGAACGGCGCGCGAAGGTGATTCACGCGGAAGGCGAGTTGCAGGCGTCGAAGCAGTTGCTCGAAGCGGCCCAGATGCTCGCGCGGCAACCGCAGGCGATGCAGTTGCGCTATCTGCAGACGCTGACGACGATCGCCGCCGACAAGAACTCGACGATCGTGTTTCCGCTGCCGATCGATCTGGTGAGCGCGGTGATCGAACGCTTCAACAAGCCATCGGCGTGATCGGACGATATTTTGTACCGCCTTACCCGGCGCGCACCGAAAATCCACCGGGTCCGGCTGTTTTTCCGCTCCGCAGGAGCCCGCCATGAAACTGTCTTCCCGCATTGGACTCGGCGCGCTGTTGGCCGCCATGGGTATCAGCACCGTCTACGCGCAAGCGGTAACGCAGCCCGCCGACCCGTCGGCGCCGAAAACGCGCGCCCAGGTCCGCGCCGAGCTCGTCGAATGGCTCGCCGCCGGCTACGACCCGTTGGACTGGGTCAACTATCCTGAGAACGCGCAGCGGGCGGCCCGCATCGTTGCGCAACAGCGCGAGCAGCGAGGCAATGCCCCGACCGCAGTGCAGTAAAGCGCGCCCGGCATGCGTAGTCGCAGTCTCAATGCCGCCCACCGGGGGAGGCATGGGCACGGCTTGCGCCGCGGCAAGCTATCATCCGGTCCCTCCAACTCCCACGCAGCAAACCAGCCGCACTCAGCCGGAACCCCACCATGCCAATCTGGGTCGATGCCGACGCCTGCCCGGCCGTCGTCAAGGACATGCTTTATCGCGCGGCGCGCCGGACCAGCATGCCGCTGACGCTGGTCGCCAATGCGTTCCTGCGCGTGCCGCCGTCGCCGCTGATCCGCGCGATCCAGGTGCCGTCCGGCTTCGACGCCGCCGACCAGCTGATCGTCGAGCGCGTGGTCGCGGGCGACCTCGTGATCACCGCCGACATCCCGCTCGCCGCCGCCGTGCTGGCAAAAAATGCCCACGCGCTCGATCCACGCGGCAACTGGTACACGCCCGGCACGATCGAAGAACGTCTGCGCATGCGCTCGATGCTCGACCAGTTGCGCGCGAGCGGCGTCGATACGGGCGGGCCGGCCGCCTTCAGCGCGCGCGATGGCAAGGTGTTTGCTGGCGAACTCGATCGCTGGCTCGCGCGTCAGGCGCCGCGCGGTGATGCGCAGGCGCCCCAGTCGCACCGCAAACCGCCCGCCTGACGGGCCTGGGCGGCCCGCTGGCGCCGCCGCGGGCGTCGGGGCACCGCCATTCGTGCTTACAATTCCGCCGTAACGCCGCCGCGCGGTCACCGCCTCGATCACAAAAACACTGTCTGAACGACGAAAGAGAGAAAACCCGCCACATGGACTCGATCAAACGCTACTTCGGTTTCGACGCCGTCGACACCAACCTGCGCACCGAAGTGCTGGCCGGCGCGACCACTTTCCTGACGATGGCCTACATCATCTTCGTGAACCCGGCGATTCTCGGAGACGCTGGCATGCCGAAGAGCGCGGTGTTCGTCGCGACCTGCCTCGTGGCCGCGCTCGCGTCGCTGATCATGGGTCTGTACGCGAATTACCCGATCGCGCTCGCGCCCGGCATGGGCCTGAACGCGTACTTCGCGTACACGGTCGTGAAGGGCATGGGCTACACGTGGCAGGCCGCGCTCGGCGCGGTGTTCATTTCCGGCTGCCTGTTCCTGATCGTCACGCTGTTCCGCGTGCGCGAGGTGATCGTCAAGGGCATTCCGCACTCGATCCGGATCGCGATCACCGGCGGCATCGGCCTCTTTCTCGCGATCATTTCGCTGAAGTCGGCCGGCGTCGTGGTCGGCAATCCGGCCACGCTCGTCACGCTCGGCAATCTGCATGACCCGCACGTCGTACTCGCCGCGATCGGCTTCTTCGGTATCGTCACGCTCGATCATATGCGTGTGCGCGGGGCGATCCTGACCGGTATCGTCGGCGTGACGATTCTGAGCTTTTTCTTCGGCGGCAACCAGTTTCACGGCATCGTGTCCGCGCCGCCGTCGATCGCGCCGACGCTGTTCTAGCTCGATATCCGCAGCGCGCTGTCGAGCGGCGTGCTGAACGTGGTGCTGGTGTTCTTCCTCGTCGAGCTGTTCGATGCGACCGGCACGCTGATGGGCGTCGCGAACCGCGCGGGGCTGCTGGTGGAAGGCAAGATGCATCGGCTGAACCGCGCGCTGCTCGCGGACAGCACCGCGATTCTCGCCGGCTCGATGCTCGGTACGTCGTCG
Source organism: Paraburkholderia podalyriae (assembly GCF_014397785.1). Lineage (GTDB taxonomy): Bacteria > Pseudomonadota > Gammaproteobacteria > Burkholderiales > Burkholderiaceae > Paraburkholderia > Paraburkholderia podalyriae. The sequence goes on along the minus strand of NZ_VZQQ01000007.1, from coordinate 71,912 downwards.
ACGACGGCATATATCGAAAGCGCGTCGGGCGTGCAGGCCGGCGGCCGTACCGGCGTGACCGCGATCACGGTCGCCGTGCTGTTCGTCGCGGCGCTGTTTTTCGCGCCGCTCGCCGAAGTCGTGCCGCCATATGCGACCGCGCCCGCGCTGCTATACGTGTCGTGCCTGATGCTGCGCGAAATGCTCGACCTGCCGTGGGACGACGCGACCGAAGTCGTGCCGGCCGCGCTGACCGCGCTGATGATGCCGTTCACCTACTCGATCGCGAACGGCGTCGCGTTCGGCTTCATCTCGTACGCGGGGCTCAAGCTGCTGACGGGCCAGGCGCGCCAGGTGAAGCTGGTCGTGTGGATCATCGCGGCGATTTTCCTGTTCCGGTATTTCTATCTCGGCAGCGAGTGAGCACCGGAGCTCGCGCGGCGGGGTGGTCGAATGTGTCGTCGGGCTCGGGGAGCGTTTATCATCCGATCTTTCGAACGACGATAGACCGGGTCGCGATAGACCGGGTCGCGATAGACCGGTCGCCCCAGCCGCCATGTCCTCATATCACCGCACCACGGACCGTTACACGAAACCCGCGATCTTTTTCCACTGGGTGACTTTTGTGCTGGTCGCGCTAGCGTATCTGGCCATCGAAATCCGTGGCCCGCGCGGCTCCGACAGTCGCGCGTTGTGGACCGGCGTGCATTACTGGGCGGGCACGCTGGTGCTCGGGCTGGCCGTGTTGCGGCTGCTATGGAGACTGTGGGCCGGCGCGCCGGAGGAACTGGAAAGCAACCGGCTGCTTGCTTTTCTCGCGCGCGCCGCGCACCTCGCGCTCTACGTGTTCATCTTCGCGCAGCCACTGCTCGGTATGCTGATGGTCAACGCGGGCGGGCGGCCGGTGTCGCTCGCATGGACGGACATCGGCTTCACGCTGATCCGTGCGGATTCGATCGCGCGGCCGCTCCTGAAGGACGCACACGAGTGGCTCGGCAACGTCTTCTATTGGGTAATCGGACTACATGCGCTCGCGGCGATCGCGCACCATCTGGTGTTCAAGGATCGGACGCTGCGGCGGATCGTTTGAGTTCGCCTCATAAAAACGCACGTAACCGCTTCTTAGCACCAGACACCGGGCGCGCGTTTCCGACAACAGCCGGCGCGTGGCGGCCTCGATGCGCGGCCGGTGCGTGTCGAACGCGACGATCATGTCCTCCAGCCGGGAAGACGCCGCGCCGAAATGATCTTCAAGCGCTTCCGCGGTAATCATGCACTCCACCCTTTGCCCATCGACCATTGCCGGAAACGCCAGGGTAAGTTCGCGACCTGAATATTCAGGCGCTTCGTTCGGAAAATGGATTTGCATGGGAGTCACCTGGAAGAGTGCGCGCACGATGCGCTCGGGTAATGGGCGCGCTGATTGCTTGCTGTCGCGTCCGCCGCTCTTTCCTCCTTGTCCAATGCAGTCGACGCGGGCCGTCACCTGAACGCGGCATAGTCAGTTCGCGCCACGCGGAGGTGAATTGATTCACTTTAGACGAGTTCGGCCCAGGTGCAAGTTTTACTTTCTGCTGCGCGAATCCGACTCGTCGAACGGGCATTTCAGGCTCGCTCGCGATTCGTCTTGCCCGCATCCGATCCCGTGTAAAGTGTCGCGCACCCAGCCACTGATCAATACGATGTCCGTCCCCACCCGCCCGCCTGTGGTTCGCGTCGAGCCTCTCGGCCAGAGCTTCGAAGCGCCCGATTCGCTGACGATTCTCGAAGCCGCCGCGTTCGCGAATCTGCGTTTGCCGCGTTCGTGCCGCAACGGCACGTGCCGAACATGCCTGTGCCGCGTGACATCCGGGCGGGTGCGCTACTCGATTGAATGGCCCGGCGTGAGCCGCGAGGAAAAGGCGGACGGTTATATCCTGCCGTGCGTGGCGATGGCGGAAACCGACCTGGTGATCGAAGTGCCGGATGCGGTCGTGATACCGGCACGGTAAGTGGGAGCGCGAGCGAGAGGGCCAGGCGCCCCGCTCGCAGACGGCTTCGGCGCCGCGTCCTAGCGCCCGTTGCCCATTGCTCGGGCGATTTTCTTGTCCGTGTTGTACTGGCTCAGCGCATACACGGACCAGATGGCCGCCGGCACCCAGCCGATCAGCGTGATCTGAAGAAGCAGGCAGATGATGCCCGCAAACGGACGGCCGATCGTGAAAAACTGCAACCACGGCAGAATGATGGCAAGCAAAAGACGCATTCGGTTTTCCTGTTCCTGTGGTTTCGGCAGCGTACGTTAGCCCGCGTGGGACGCGTCTGCCTCGTTGTTGAACTCATCGAGCGGCGCAAAGCGCGGCACCTCGACGCCTTCGTGCTCCACCCGCTCGAAAAATACCGTCGCTGGACGGGTCCAGATCGTACCATTGGCCGCCTTGTAGACGATCATCGTGACCGTCTGATCCGATTCCAGCGTGGCCTCGCAAACCAGTTCGTAAATGCCGCCTTTGTAGTGTCGGTAGCGCATCGTGTATGTCCTCATTCTGGGCGGCATCGAAGCATTTGCAGGCGCGGCGCGCCCGAGATTAGCCGCCCTCTTTCATCTGCTTCAGGATCTTGTAGACGGTGGCGCGGCCCATCGTCAGCACCGCGGCGACGTAGTTGGCCGAGCTGCGGCCGCGAAACGCGCCCTGCGCGTGCAGCGCCTCGACGATTTCACGCTTGTGTTCGCGCGTCAGCGCATTGATGCCGATCTGCCGGTCGCGCAACCACGTGTGCAGATAGGTGTTGATGCGGTCCTGCCAGTCGTCGCGGAACAGGTCGTCGGCGGCCGCCTCGGTCATCGTGCCGCCCTTGATGAACAGATCGAGCGTCGAGCGCACGTCCTCGAACACCGCGATGTTGAAGTTCACGCACAGCATGCCGGCGGGGTTGCCGTCGTCGTCGAACAGGATGTTGCTCACGCAGCGCATGCGGCGGCCGTCCCAGTTCAGTTTCTCGTAGGGACCGATGGTCTGGCCGCGCGCCGCGAAGTGCGCGTCGTCGAGCACCGACGGCGCACCCACCTCGAGCCGCGACAGATTGTTCACCAGATACGCGACGGTCTGATCGCGCAGGTCGTGAATCACCACTTCGGCGCACGGATAGAGCAGCGCGGCGATGCCGTCGGCGATCGGCGCGTAGCGCTTCAGCAGCAAGTCTTTGACAGGAGACACGTTCGGGTTGCGCATGGAAAAAACGCGAGGTTCGATGAAGGCGGCGCGCGCTAGCGAATGACGACGCTGCGAGGCGCCCGCAGCGGACGCCGGCGCGCGCGCTCGGTCCGCAATTCAGGAAGCCGCCATTGTAGCGGCCTCGCGCTGGCGCCGCGAATCAACGCCGAAGGGAATTTCGTCTACCTCGCTAGCGCATTCTTTTCATGCGATAAAGAGTCGTCGTGTTCGCCGCGAAGCCCCGCCAGCCGGGCGTTCTGGCCGCGCGCTGAAGTTTGCACTATCCAATCAGTCCTATTTCAGGCATTATGTTGCAATAGTTGCACCTCGCACCCATATAGCACTGGCAGCACCAGGCAGTCTCAAACCGGCATCTCCGCACCACCCCCGACAGTTCGACCGCCGCTTATCGGCGGTCCCGTCACTCCGGCAATGCGCCGCATGCATTCGCCGTCGCGAGAAGTACACCGAGCGGCTCAGCATCATGCGTACGGCGCGCGAATTGACGCGCCGCTTCGGCGTTTCGGTCGAATCCGCGTTTTCGCGCGACCGCTCGAGCCATTGTCATTGAGCCCGCCAGGTCTAGCAGGCCTGTGCCAACCATTTTGTCGCGGCGCGCCCATCGGTGCTGCGTCGCCGGTTCTCGTCGCAACGCGTCGAAGGTGCGCTTTCAGAAGCGGCGCCATTCACGCGGCGCGCGGACCTCGCAATACAGGACACATTTTTCATGATTCCAGCCATCAAGACCTACAAGGGTTACGAAATTCACCCGCTCGTTTATCCGCGCCGCCCCGCGGGCGCGCAACCGACCCGCAATCCGGGCGCCGGCTACGACGCGTCGGTGCGCATCTGCCGCGTCGGCGCCAATCCGGCGGCCGACGGCCGGGTGTTTCGCCTGCAGTATCTGTTTCCGTTCGACGGCATGGGCAAGGCGCGCATCGCGTGCATGGCGCATGCGGAACGGCTGATCGACGGCGAGGTGAGCGGCCAATCGGTCGCCGATCTTTGAGCGGCGTCATCGGCGCGTCACTCATGTCGCGCAGCGTGCTTTCGGGCGCCGCTGCTTGTTCAACGAATCCACAGTCGCGCCGCTCGCAATGGCCCGCGGCCGATTTCCCCTTTATCCCATCGACCAGGAGTTATGCATGGCGAAAGAAGAACTGATTGAACTTGACGGTATCGTCGACGAAGTGCTTCCGGACAGCCGCTACCGCGTGACGCTCGACAACGGCGTGGTGGTCGGCGCTTATGCGTCCGGACGCATGCGCAAGAACCATATCCGTATTCTCGCGGGGGATCGCGTAACGCTCGAATTGTCGGTCTACGACCTGACCAAGGGGCGGATCAATTTCCGCCACAAGGACGAGCGTTCGAGCGGTGGCGGTGCGCCACGGCCGGCGCAGCATGGGGCGCGGCGGAGGTAAGCAGCGGTAACGGCGCCGCGCCGCGTACCCTCGTGCAGGTGACGCGGGCAGGCCGCCCGAACTACAGGCGTAAGCGCGAGGCCCTCAGACTCGCGCAATACCTCCCGACTACGCTTTCCGCATCAAGCCGGTCCGTCAGCCTCGCCGTGTCAGCGCGCGAAATCGGCGTCTTCCCCGACCGCCCAAACACCCCAAATCCTCCCCACCCGCGCTTTTGCGCACCTGTGTTCGACCACCCGCTCCTCGCCGGCTGCATCGCCGCGATGATGGCGCTGACGTTGCTGTTTTCGCCGCGCAGTGATTCGCGCTGGCTTTGAGGCATCGGCCGCGGCGCACGCGATGCGCCGCTTCGGTGCATCGGGCGTCTGCGGTCTTGCATGCCCCGCGCCGGTGCAGCGCGAACCGCGGGACCACATTGCCGCTTTCGTCGATGATTCGCAGCCATCGCCCGCAATAAGCCCGATCAGTCCGCGCCATTCGCGCGCGCAACCTCCGACAAGCCTCGCCAAGCCCCGCCGCACTGGGACTGGCATAGCTATTGCTTTATCAGGAGTCAGTTGTCCTTTCCACCGACTCCATGCTGCGTGTTCTTCTTGTCACCGACACCGACAAACCCATCGGCGATCTGCGCGACGCGCTCGCCCTGTCAGGTTGCGAGATGCTCGCGGGCACCGCATCGCCGCAGGCGCTGCATCGCGCGGTGCAGGACGAGCGGCCCGACGTCATCATCATCGATACGGAGTCGCCGTCGCGCGATACGCTCGAACAGCTCGCCGTGATGCACGCGACCGCGCCGCGCCCTGTGCTGATGTTCAGCCACGACGCGAACCAGCAATTGATCCGCGAAGCGGTCAACGCCGGCGTCACCGCGTATCTGGTCGAAGGCCTCGCGACGGAACGGCTTGCGCCGATTCTCGAAGTCGCGCTCGCACGTTTCGCGCAGGAGTCGCAATTGCGCGAGCGGCTCGCGCAGGCCGAAAACGAACTGGCCGAGCGCAAGCTGATCGATCGCGCGAAACGCCTGCTGATGGATCAGCAGAAACTCACCGAGCCGGCCGCCTACGCGAGTCTGCGCAAACGCGCGATGAACCAGGGCGTCAAACTCGCCGAGGTCGCGCGCGAGGTCGTCGCGTCGGCCGGCTCGCTCAAATGATGCGCTCATGAATCCAGCCACTCCCGTCACCGCGGCGCCCTTTGCGGGGCCGCCTGAAAAGACCCATCTGCGGCTCGGCTTCGTCGCGTTGTCCGACGCGGCGCCGCTGATCGCCGCAAAGCTGCTCGAGTTCGGCCACGCGCATGGACTGACGCTCGAACTGTGCCGTCAGCCATCGTGGGCCGCCGTGCGTGACAAGCTGCTATCGGGCGATCTCGATGCCGCGCACACGCTCTACGGCCTCGTGTACGGCGTGCAGCTCGGCCTCGGCGGCCCGCGCACCGACATGGCCGTGCTGATGGTACTGAACCGCAACGGCCAGGCGATCACGCTGTCGAATCGGCTCGCCGATGCGCTCGCGAAGCACCGCACCTCGGGTGGCACCTTACGCGAGGCGCTCGCGACGCTCGGTCGCAAGCCGGTGTTCGCGCACACCTTCCCCACCGGCACGCACGCGATGTGGCTGTACTACTGGCTCGCGGCGCAAGGCGTCGACCCGTTGCGCGACATCGACAGCGTCGCGATTCCGCCGCCGCAGATGGTCGCCGCGCTCGCCGAAGACCGGCTCGACGGCCTGTGCGTCGGCGAGCCGTGGAATGCGATGGCCGAGGCGCATGGCGTCGGCAGAACGATCGCTGATTCGAGCGAGATATGGCCCGAGCATCCCGACAAGGTGCTCGCCTGCCGACGCGATTTCGTCGACGCGCATCCGCGCACGACGCGCGCGCTCGTGCAGACCATGCTCGAAGCGTGCCGCTGGCTCGATGGTGCCGGACATCGCGACGAGATCGCGCGCTGGCTCGCGCGGCCCGATTACATCGGTATCGACGAGACGCTGATCGCCGCGCGGCTCGGCGACCCGCTCGACCCGGTGAACCCACGCCGCCTGCCGATGCGTTTCTTCGACGACGGCGCGGTCAACTATCCGCATCCATTCGAAGGCGCGTGGTTCTTCACGCAGTTCGAGCGCTGGGGAATCGTCGATGCGCGCAACGATTACGAAGCGATCGCCGCGAGCATCAACCAGACACAGCTGTATCGCGAGGCTGCCGCGCGCGTGAACGTGGCGGTGCCGCGCGAGGATGTGACACGCGAATTGATCGATGGCGAAGTGTGGGGAAGCGGCTCGCCATCCGCCGCTTATGCGCGGCGTTTTGCGATCCGCCGCTAAGCGGACCGCACGCGAAAGCTCACGGCGATGTGCCGACTGTCCGCGCGCCGCCAGCGGCGCTGATGCGGACAGCCTGCGTTGCCGCTCGAGCTCGCGCTAGAAGTTGTATTTGTCGATATTGCTCGCATCGAACGTGGTCGGCGGTCCGAGAATGATCTCGCCTTGCGCGCCGATCGTGCGCTTGCCGAGCTTGCCGGCGTCGAACGTTTCGCCCTCCTTACCCGTGATCTTGCCCGACGCGAGCGACGCCGCCGCGTACGCGGCGAGATAGCCGAGCTCGTTCGGATCCCACAACTGGAATGCGGTCACGGTGCCGTTCTTCACGAACGCGCGCATCTGGTTCGGCGTGCCGAGCCCCGTCACCGCGACCTTGCCCTTGCTCGATGACGACGAGATATAGCGCGCCGCCGCCGCGATGCCGACCGTCGTCGGCGCGACGATCGCCTTCAGGTTCGGATACGCCTGCAGCAAACCCTGGGTTTCGACGAAGGACTTCTGATCGTCGTCGTTGCCGTACGCGATCTTGACGAGTTTGATCTTCGAGTACTCCGGTTTCTTCAGCTCCTCCTGCATCCACTTGATCCACGTGTTCTGGTTCGTCGCGTTCGGCGTCGCCGACAGGATCGCGAACTCGCCCTCGCCGCCCATCAGCTTCGCCACCAGTTGCACCTGGCCGCGGCCGATGCCCTCCGCGTTCGCCTGATTGACGAACAGCTGGCGGCCTTCCGGCGCGGTATCGGAGTCGAACGTAACGACCTTGATGCCCTGGCCCATCGCCTTCTTCAGATAGGGCACCACCGCGTTCGCATCGTTGGCGGCAATCACGATCGCGTCCTGGCGCTGCGTGATCAGCGTGTTGATGTACGACACTTGCGACGACGCGCCCGCATCCGACGGCCCGACCGCCTTGCCGACGCCGCCGAATTCCTTGATCGCGGCGAGGCCGCCGTCGTCGGCGATCACTTCGTACGGGTTGTTGATCTGCTTCGGCACGAACGCGATCTTCAGCCCGCTTTTCAGGTCCGCGGCGAACGCGCCGCCGCAGCTGATCGCGAGCAACGCGGCGCAGAGCGCAGCCATACCGGTGTGACGTAGAGGTTTGAACATGAAGTGTCTCCTGCGTTGTTGTTGGATAGAAAGGGGAAGCTAGGTCGGGGATGAAGAAGACGCGGCGGCGGACTTCGCGATGAAACGCCGGTCGCGCGCCGCACGCCAGCGCGCGACGAGGTTCGGGATCAGCACCGACGCGAGCAGCAGCACGCCGGTCACGATGGTCAGCGTTTCGCTCGATACGTCGTCGAGCGTCAACGCGTTCTTCAGCACGCCGATGATCAGCAGCGACAACAGCACGCCGACCATCGAGCCGCGTCCGCCGAAAATGCTGACGCCACCGAACAGCACCGCCGCGATCACCGACAGCTCGAAGCCTTCGCCGTTATCGCCGCGCGCACTCGTGAAACGCAACGTATAGACGATGCCGGCGAGCGCGCTGACGAGACCCGACAGCACGAACAGGCGCAAGCGGATCTTCGCGACCTCGATGCCGGAGAACGCGGCGGCGGTCGGATTCGCGCCGATCGCATACAGGCTGCGGCCGAACGCGGTGGCTTGCAGCAACACGGTGAATAGCACGGCGGCGACGATCACGATGACGAACGGCAACGGAATGAACGTGGGCCCGAGCGTGTTCATGCCGAACGCCGTATAAGCGGCCGGAAAATCCGCGACCGCCTGATCGCCGAGCAGCACATACGCGAGACCGCGAAATAGCGCGAGCGTACCGATCGTGACCGCGAGCGACGGCAGGTTCAGCCTGACGATCACGAGTCCGTTCAGCAGACCCGCCAACGCGCCCGCAGCCAGAACCAGAACGATCACGACCGGCATCGGCAGGCCCATGTGCCACAGCACGCCCATCAACGCGCTCGATGCGCCCAGCACCGACGCGACCGACAGATCGATTTCGGCGGCGACGATGATCAGCGTCATCGGCAGCGCCATCAGCGCGATCTCGGTCAGATCGGCGAGCACGTTGCTCAGGTTCGCGCCGCTCAGAAACACCGGCGACAGCCAGCGCCCCAGCACCAGCGACGCGATCAGCACGATCACCAGCAACACTTCCCATTGCAGCGGCGTTTCGCGCTTGCGCGTGAGCAGCGCGGAATCGGGTTTAGCCATGATCGCGTTTCCTCATCATGCGTTTGGCGACGGAGCGGGCCAGCAGCGTATCGGCGGCGATCGCGGCAACGATCAGCGCGCCCTGGATCGCCTGCTCCCAGAACGGCGACACGTGCAGCACGACGAGCGCGATGCTGATCACGCCGAGCACGAGCGCACCGAGCGTCGCGCCGAGGATCGTGCCGACGCCGCCCGTAATCGCGACACTGCCGACCACCGCCGCCGCGACGACCTGCAATTCGATGCCCTTCGCGGTGCTGGCATCGACGGTGCCGAAGCGCGCGAGCCACAATGCGCCGGCAAAGCCCGCAATCGCGCCGGACAGCAGAAAGCCCGACATCACGCGCCGCTCGACGTTCACGCCCGCGAGCCGCGCGGCCTCTGGATTCGAGCCGATCGCGTAGTGCTCGCGACCGCCGCGAAACTGCTTCAGATACACCGACAGGCCGGCAAGTACGACGATCGCGATCAGCGCGAGCGTCGGGATGCCGAGCAGCGTGCCGGTCGCGAGCCGCGAGTACGCGTCGGGCAGGCTGGTCGCGTTGATCTGGCCGCCGTGCACCCACGCGTAATCGGCCCCACGAAAGATATACAGCGTCGACAGCGTCGCGACCAGCGACGGCACGCGCCCCACCGCGACCAGCAACGCATTGATGCCGCCCGCGACGAGCCCGATCGCGAGCCCCGCGGCCAGCGCGACGAGCACCGGCATATGCGGAAACGCAACGTACAGGCTCCCCACCGCGTATGCGCTGACACCCACCGTCGAGCCGACCGACAGATCGATATGCCGCATCAGAATCACGACGGTCATGCCGGCCGTCAGCAGACCGATGATCGACACGTTCAGCAGCACGTCGCGCAGATTCTGCAGATTCAGGAACTGCGGCTTCGCGAGCCCGGTCCCCACGATCAGCAGGATCAGCACGACGAACAACGTGGTTTCGCGGCTCTTCGCGATGTTCGCGACGAGACCGCCCGACGAAGCGGCGGAACGCTTGGGCAGCGATTGCCGCACCGGCGCGGGATGGGTCGAATGGCGCATCATGCTGCACGTCCCAATGGTGAGAGTCCCTGACCGAGCGCGGCGCCCATGATGCGCTCCTCGTTCGCGTCGGCGCGCGCGATTTCCGCGCTGATGCGGCCTTCGTGCATCACGAGCACGCGATCGGCCATGCCGAGCACTTCGGGCAGCTCGCTCGAAATCATCAGCACGGCCATGCCATCGCGCACGAGTTCGGCCAGCGCGCCATACACCTCGGCTTTCGCGCCAACGTCGATGCCGCGCGTCGGTTCGTCGATGATCAGCACTTTCGGGCCGGTGGCGAGCCACTTGCCGAGCACGACCTTCTGCTGGTTACCGCCCGACAGCGTGCCGACCGGCGCGCTCGGGTCGCCCGCTTTCAGGCGCAGACGCGTGCCCCACTTGTTGGCGAGCTGCGTTTCGCTGCGCGTCGAAACGAGGCCATGCCGCACGAGCCGGCCGAGCACCGTCATCGACGCATTGCGCGCGATGCTCAGTTCGAGCGCGAGCCCTTGCTGGCGACGATCTTCCGGCACCAGCGCGAGCCCAGCGCGCACCGCGGCCGCGGGCTTGCCGGTGTCGAGCCGCTTGCCGGCCAGCCATACTTCGCCGGAGTCGAGCGGATCGATGCCGAAGATCGCACGCGCGACCTCGCTGCGTCCCGCGCCGACGAGGCCCGCGAGCGCGACGATCTCGCCCGCGCGCACGTCGAACGAGACGTCCTTGAACACGCCGATGCGCGTCAGGCCGCGCACCGACAGACGCACGTCGCCGGGCGTGCAATCGGCCTTCGGATAGAACGTTTCCAGATCGCGGCCGACCATCTTGGCGACGATCGCGTCGGTGGTCAGATCGGCGGTTAGTGCGTCGAAGACTTTCGCGCCGTCGCGCATGATCGTCACGCGCTGCGTCAGCGTGAACACTTCGTCGAGGCGGTGCGTGATGAACAGAATCGCGACGTCGCGTTCGCGCAGCCTGCGCACGATCGCGAAGAGCCGCTCGACTTCGGGCAGCGACAACGCGGCCGTCGGTTCATCCATGATCAGCACGCTCGCGTTCAGCGACAACGCCTTCGCGATTTCGATCACCTGCTGATCCGCGATCGACAGACCACGCACCAGTTGATCCGCGCGCAGCTCGACGCCGAGCGACGCCAGCAATCCGTCCACTTCGCGATGCATCGTGTCGTACTGGATGCGGCCGAAGCGGTCGACCGGCTGCCGGCCCATGAAGATGTTCTCCGCGATCGACAGATCGAAGAACAGCGTCGGCTCCTGATAGATGACCGCAAGCCCGGCGTCGCGTGCTTCGGCCGGTGTTGCGAAGCGGCGTGGCTCGCCGTTCACCAGCAACTCGCCGGCATCGGGCTGATGCACGCCGGCGAGAATTTTGACGAGCGTCGATTTGCCCGCGCCGTTCTCGCCGAGCAGCGCATGCACCTCGCCTGGCCACAGCACGAGATCGCCGTCGGACAACGCGCGCACCCGGCCGAAGGATTTGCTCGCGTGCCGCAACTCGAGTCGCGGCACCGCGGAATGGGATGGCTGCACTGCGTGTCTCCTGAGCGGTTGCTTCTATGGTTCTTGGTCCGTGCGCGCGCGGCGTCAGATTCGGTAATAGCGTTCCGCGTTACGCCGAAACAGCGCGTCTTTTTCAGCCTCGCTCGCATCGGCGACGATCGCCGCATACGCGCTCCACAAATCCGTGTACGAACCGAACAGCCGGTCGACCGGAAAGTTCGACGCGAACATCGCGCGTTCGACGCCGAACGTATCGATCGTTTCGAGCACGTACGGCCGCAGGCTTTCGACGGTCCAGTGATGATCGAACATCGCGAGCCCGCTGATCTTCACCGCGATGTTCGGACATGCCGCGAGCAAGCGCATGCCTTCGCGCCACGCCCGGTAACCGGCCACGCTATGACGATCGACGAACATGCCGGCATGATTGACGATCAACAGCGTGTCCGCATGGGCACGCGCGAGCGCGGCCGCCTCTTGCATTTGCGACGGATAGAGTTGCAGATCGAACGACAGATCGTACCGGCGCAGCAACGCGAAATGCTCGCGCCACTGCGACTCGCGCATGTAATGACGGCCGACGTAATCGAACAGCTTATTGTCGTGCACGTTCAGAATCTGCCGGATGCCGCGCGTATTCGCGAACGAAGCATGCGCTTCGAGCAACGCGGGCGCGTTCTGCGCGGACAGATCCACGCCCGCGACGATCGCATTCGGCATGCCGCGCGAAGCTTTGCGATCCGCAATCGACTGCAACCAGCGCGTCTCTTCGACAGGATCGGCCGGATCGTGATTCGCCTCGACGTGCACGAGCTTTAGCACGTCGATGTCGCCCGCCTCACCGAGCAGATCGTCGAGCAGGTAGTCGTGCTTCAGATCGCGCGCATCGCCGACGAACGACACGCCCGGGTTCTCCAGCCACGGATAGCGATGCGTCTTCAGATCCCACAGATGGATATGCGAATCGACAACCTGCATGCGGCACCTTGTTCGGGTGAAAAGCGTTTCGAGGTTCGTGCGTCGTCGCGGGGTCAAGCTGGGTTCAGCGCGACTCAATGACTGAGATGAAAGACCGGTTCGAGCGTCTGCGACAGCGGTGTATGATCCGGCGCGGTCTGCATGATGTCAGCCATGTAATCCCACCATTTGCGCATCACGTCGAGTTGCGATAACTGGTCCATCGTGTGATCGCTGGTGCGCGACAGCAGCGCGAACAGATGATGCGTGTCGGGGTCGAAGAAAATCCGGTAGTCGCGCACGCCCGCGTTGTGCAACGCGTCAACGAGCTCGGGCCAGATCTGCGCGTGACGCCGTTCGTATTCTTCGCGCATGCCGGGGTTGAGCACCATCCGGAAAGCGATTGTCTCCATTGCGGCCTGTCTCCTGTCGCGCCATTCAACGAACTATAATTCCTGCGTCGATAGCCTCTCAATCCGTTGTTGGGATTGGGCGATCCACAAACCGAATCGCACTGGCCCCCACACTGGCACCATGAGCCAACATTCAGCCGCCGTCGCCCTCGTCAATCGTCTCAAGTTCAAGCATCTCGCCCTGCTCGTCGCGCTCGACGACGCCCGCAACCTGCACCAGGCCGCGGAGGCCGTCAACGTCGCGCAACCGAGCGCAAGCCGCATGCTCGGCGACATCGAGGAAGCATTCGGCTTCCTGCTGTTCGAGCGCAACGCGCGCGGCATGACGCCGACGCCGCTCGGCGTCGTCACGCTCGCTTACGCGCGCCGTGCCCTCGCCGAGCTGACACGCTTCGCCGAAGACCTCGACGTCAAACGCCGCGGCGGTCACGGACAGCTGACCGTCGGCGCGATCATGGGCGCCGCGCCCGATCTGCTGGCGATGTCGGTCGCCGTGCTGAAGACCGAAAGCCCGCTGCTCAACGTGCGCATCCTCGGCGAAACGAGCGACCAGGTCGTCCAATTGCTGCATCGCCGCGAGGTCGACCTCGCGCTGGGGCGTCTGACCAGTCCTTTGCAGCACAACGACTTCACGTTCGAGCCGCTCGCGCGCGAAACGCTGCTGCTCGTCGTGCGTGCCGTGCATCCGCTCGCGCGGCGCGCCCGCATCACGTTGCGCGAACTCGTTGCGTGGCCGTGGGTGGCGCAACCGGTCACGAGTCCGGCGCGCGTGCTGTTCGAGGAAGAACTCGCGCGCGCGGGGCTCGCCACGCCGGTCAATCTGACTGAATGCGCGTCGATCTTCGCGACGCTGCAATTGCTCGAGAATTACGATGCGGTCGCGATGCTGCCGGAGTCGGTCGTGCGCGATCATGTGCGCGGCGGCCTGCTGGTCGCGCTGCCGCTCGAAATCGGCAAGAGCCTCGCGGGTTTCGGCATTCTCACGCGCAAGGAAGAGCCGCTCGCGGAGCCGGCGCTGCGTCTGATCGAGCTGCTGCGCGGCTTCTCGCGCAACCTCACGCGCGACAATCCGGCCGCCGCCCCCGGCACGCCGACCACGCCCGCCACGGTCAATTGACGCCCGCATCGCGCGTCGCTCATTGCAGGTTCACGAACAGGCCGCCGTCGACCAGCAGCGCGGCGCCCGTCACATAGCGCGCGCGGTCCGACGCGAGGAACACGACGCAATCGGCGACGTCGTCGGGATGCCCGAGGCGACCGAGCGGAATGCGCTTCTCGAAGTAAGCCTTCTTCGCTTCATCGGCGAGGTCTTCGGCGTTCAGATCAGTGGCGATCGTGCCGGGCATCACCGAGTTGCAGCGGATGCCGAACGGCCCCAATGCTATCGCGCACGACTGCATCAGCGAATGCACGCCGGCCTTGGTCGGCGTGTAATGCGTCTGCATGCCGCCGCCCACCAATGCGCTGATCGAACTCGTCGCGACGATCGCGCCGCCGGTGCCCTGCTTTTTCATCTGCTGCGCGGCGGCCTGCGTCACGAAGAACGCGCCGTTCAGATTGACCGCGACCGTCGATTCGAGCACGTCCGCGGGCATGTCGAGAAACGCGTGGAATGGGCAGATACCGGCATTGCTCGCGAGCACGTCGAGCTTGCCGAACGCGTCGACGGTACGGTGCACCAGCTCCTGACCGGTTTCGCGCGCCGCGACGTTACCCTCCACCGCGATCACGCGCCGGCCCAACGCCTCGATTTCGCCGACCACTTCCGCGACCGCCGAGCGGCGGCCATACGATGCGTCGTTGTCGCCCCAGTAGTTGATCGCCACGTCCGCGCCTTCGCGGGCGCAGGCCACCGCGATCGCGCGTCCGATGCCGCGCGAGCCGCCGGTGACGATCACGACTTTGTCCTTGAGCAGCACCTTAGTCTCCTTTGCGGGGGTTCGCCGTTCGGCACACGTTCAAAACGTTCAATGCTGATAAGGCCGCACCAGCGCGCAGTCCGGATTGAGCCGCACGCCAAAGCCCGGCGTGTCCGGCACCTTCATGCGCCCGTTCACCGGCACCGGCTCGTCGAGCAGCAGCGGATTGAACATCGGCACGACTTCGTCGGCTTTCGGCGCCATCATCAGAAACTCGGCGAACGGCGAGTTATGACGCGTGAGCACGAAGTGATAGCTGTACACCGACGACCCATGCGGCACCACCATCACATTGTGCGCATCGGCGAGCGCGGAAATCTTGATCATCTCGGTGATGCCGCCGCACCAGCCGACGTCCGGCTGGATCAGATCGCAGCACTCCATCTCCAGCAGCATCCGGAAGCCCCAGCGCGTCGCCTCGTGCTCGCCGGTCGACACCATCATGCCGCGCGGCACGTTGCGGCGCAGTTCGGCGTAACCCCAGTAATCGTCGGGCGGAAGACATTCCTCGACCCATTTGAGGCCGTATTCGTGCGCGCCTTGCGCGAGCCGCGTCGCATAGCGCACGTCGAGGCTCATCCAGCAGTCATACATGAGCCAGAAGTCGTCGCCGACGCGCGAACGCATGTCGGCGAGTTTGTCGAGGTTCTGCCTGAGTCCGTCGTCGCCTTCCGCGGGACCGTGCTGCAACGGCAGCTTACCGCCGATGAAGCCCATTTCCCTGGCAAGATCAGGTCGCGCGCCGGTCGCGTAGAACACCAGTTCGTCGCGCACCGGGCCGCCCAATAGTTGATATACGGGCTCCTTGCGAACCTTCGCGAGCAGATCCCACAGCGCGAGATCGACGCCGGAAATCGTGTTGAGCACGATGCCCTTGCGCCCGTAGTACAGCGTCGCGAAGTACATCTGATCCCACATCTTCTCGATGTCGGTCACGAGTTGCCCTTCGAGAAAACGCGCGAGATGCTTTTCGACGATGAATGCGCCGATCTCCCCGCCGGTCGTCACCGCGAAGCCCACCGTGCCGTCGCTCGCTTCGATCTCGACGACCAGCGTGCCGAGCACGTTGATGCCGAACGACTGGCGGCTCTGGCGATACTCGGGATAACGCGCCATCGGCGTTGCGATGTGATCGTCGATCCAGTGTCCGCCGGCCTGGTCGTGATAGTCCGCGCCGCCGCCGCGAACGATGAAGGCACGCACGTGCCGGATGGTAGGCATGGCCATGAAAGGGCTCCGTCAGAGAAGCGTCGAAGCGGTTCGACAACGCGCGTTCGACGCGTGTGCAATACGCTGCGAAATGTGAGCAATGCGCGGGCAGCGCGCTCAGTAGGTGGCGCGGCCGCCGGACAGGTCGAACACCGAACCGGTGCTGAACGCGCAGTCTTCGGAAGACAGCCACAGGATCAGCGACGCCGCTTCTTCCGGCAGCAGGAAACGGTTCATCGGAATCTTCGCGAGCATGTAGTCGATGTGCTGCTGCGACATCGAATCGAAGATCTCGGTCTTGGCCGCGGCCGGCGTGACCGCATTGACGAGGATGTTTCTGGTCGCGAGCTCCTTGCCGAGCGACTTGGTGAGCCCGATCAACCCCGCTTTCGACGCGCTGTAGTGCGAAGCATTCGGATTGCCCTCCTTGCCGGCCACCGACGCGATATTGACGATGCGTCCATAGCCCTGCTTCAGCATCTGCGGCACGACGTTGCGACAGGTCAGGTACGGGCCGATCAGGTTCACGTCGATCACGCGGCGCCACATGTCGGGCGCGAGCTCCCACGTCGCGCCGTTGCCGCCGGTGATGCCCGCGCAGTTGATCAGCACGTCGATCGAGCCGTGCTCCGCGACCGTTTGCGCGGTGGCCTGCTGGACCGCGGCGTCGTCGGTCAGCTCGACCGTGACGGCGCTGACCTTGCCGAGTTCACCCAACTCGCGCTGGCTGCGCGCGAGGCGTTCGTTATCGACGTCCCACAACGCGACCGACGCGCCCGAGCGCAACGCCCGCTGCGCGACCGCGTAGCCGATGCCGCGCGCGCCGCCGGTAATGACGACCGCGCGCCCCTCCAGATCGATCCGATTCATTGCTGTGCTCCTGTGGGCCGCCGTGGCGTGCCATCGAGTTGTTGTATATCGCTGCAGTCAATATACGGGCGGTGCGATGCACGAACAATTCGACTATTGGAGGGGTCGATAGCAAAAGTGGATCGGCAGCGGGATCGAGCGCTAAGGGCAAGCGAACTTGCTAATCACCGGCGGCGACGAAAAGCATGGAAACATAAAGAATGGTCGACACGACGATGATGCCGGCGCCGACCAGCACTTTGGTCTGGTCATAGTTGATACCGCCGATGATCGCTATGCCGATCCCGAAGACCGATGCCAACGTGCCGATCGCCGCGAGGCCCACGTGTATCTTGCTGCGGACCAGCCTTTTGCGCTCCGATTCGGCCGCGGTTTCCGTTTCGCTCTGTTCCATTCCCTGCTCCTTCGCGCGCGACGCGATGACCATCGTGAAACCTGAGCCGCAATGGCAGGCGCGACGTCGAACCTCGCTTGCCGATCGACGCCGCGCGCCTCGATACGCTTCAGCGTAGTTTATTTAAGCCATCGTGATCGCCGTTATTTGACGTCCGCGCCGTTGCGCGACACCGACGCCGCGATGGCCGACACGAACACCGCGCGCACCGAATCGCCGACCTTCAGTTTCTCGAGCGCAATGTCAGGCGCGACGTCGAGCGTTTCCGTGCGAGACGGACCGCGCAGCGCGATCGTGCGCTTCTTGCGATCGATGTTGCGCACCGTCGCCACCACCTCGACGCGCCGCGCCGACGCAACGACACCGTTGGCCGCGGGCTGCGTGACTTCGGTATCGATGCGCTGGCGGATTCCGTTCGGCGCGAGTTTGTCGACGCCGACCAGCACAGCTTTCTTGTACGCAATCGTCACGACGTCGCCGATATGCAGCTTGCTGACGTCCGCGGCTTGCGGATTCACGTCGAAAGTTTCGTCGCCGCCATGCGGGCCGCGCAGTGTCACGCTATTCGTCGCGGCATCGATCGCGACGACGCGCGCCTGAACGTGCAGCAGCGCCGCGGCGCCGATTGCCCGCTGTTCGGGCGCGGACGCCGCCGCGTTGTCCTGCGCGAGCGCCGGACCCGCCGCCGTGACGGAAACCGCCAACGCAACCGTGATCGCCTTCACTCGCATGAGCCCCGAGCCTGTTGTATTGCAAGCCATGAAATGCTCCTTTTGATTGCGTCGTTGTTACGGCAAACGTCTTTGTCGAGGAATGCATACTACGCGCAGCAGCAGCCAGTGCGATCACTTCGAATAAAAAGGAAAACGGACTATTAATCGCTTTTAGCGGATGGGCATATGCTTTTTGAAACCAGAGGCGGTTCCTTTCGAATGCGTCGAGTTGTCGTGAAGAACGGATCGCGACAAGCGCTGCTTCTTCATGCGATGCAATCACTATGCGCGTTGTGGCGGATCAGCCCGCACACAGAGCCGCGCGGCTTTGCGCACGCGCTCCAGCGAGCGTCAGCGGGTGGGTAGGCACTATCGCGAATCGACTCAGCAGAAACCCTTAATGGATGATACTGAAGTTATTGCGCATCGCTCAGCGACGAATACAAAAAATTGTCGTCAATCATTGGGATACTGAGAACACCGCTGCATTGATCAAGCGAGCTTAGCCGTCAATGCGATGTGAAAGGACGCCAGGGCCGATGGCGCACCACGGGTGCGGCATCGCAGGCACAGCGCTTGCTGAACCTCGCGTCAGCGTTTAACCCACACTCTTTGGCTCATCGAAAGGAAAAGGACACCCATACATGCTCACCACTCGCCCCTGCACCGCCGCTTGCGTTATCGAAGGCCGCCTCGTCACGCTGACTTTCCATCCGGATAACGGCGTGTTGCGTATTGCCGATTCGTCGGGCCTCTGCCTATTGGAAACGCGCTGGCACGGGTCATGGCGCGCTCTGCTCGATGAATTCCGTGGCTACCATGAAGCGGAAGAAAACCATGACACGGCGCGCGGCGTCGACGATATCGTCGCGCGCCTCGGCGAGCGTAGTGGTCATGCGCAGCGGGAATCGGCATTCGCGTGACATTGCGTGCGCTTGCAGTCACGCTCTCGCAAAGCGGCGGCGCAGCGCGACACCGGTTCGTTATGTGGGACCCCGCGTCGTTCGCGGCGCGCGTCATTCGAGGCGCGCCGCTGCCGCTCGCGAGCGGGTCATTGACCGAAATAGGTCTTGCACTCCGTGCCGAACGAGCAGGACTGACTGCGCCGGCCTCCCGCCTGCGACCCGCCCGCCGGAACACCACCATACGACGCGTTGCGCACGCCCTGCTCGCGCGGATTCCAGCTCTGACCGAACGACATGTCGGTCGTCGCCTGCGCCGATTCATCCGCATCGTATTGCATCATCGCGCGACCCGACGCGGCGGGGTCCGCCTGGCCGCTCATCTCGTCCGCGGCGGCCGTTTTTGGCACGAGAAACAGAACGGCGGTTGCGGCAATCATCAATATACGCACTCTCATTTCCGGACTCCTCGAATCCGGCGCAGCAGTGTTCGTCCTCCACAAGAAATTGATCCGCGAACAGCCAACCTGCCCAAAGGGGCCGAGGAACGGGTCGATGCGAATGCGCTACTGCTGCGACGGGTCATCGAACTAAGCAGATGAAGAATTAGACGCTTGCAACCGATATTCGACGCGTTCCCGTGCGTCGGCGGAATCGGCGCGCACAACGCGGCTGTCAGTCCACATTGCGCAGCCTTTATGCTTCTTTTATAGTTCGCGCGCCCCGGAATTCAATCCAGGAGCTTCCAGCAGTGTCGTCAATCGCCCACACCGTTCGACAAACCGCATTCACCGACAAATTCAACGTGAACTAAGCGTGCTTTGCTCGCGCATTGCGTTATGATGTTGCTACAACGCACAAAAAGCGGCACCCGCACATCGACGAAAGTCCGGTGAAAGACGGACAGCGTGGAGTGACTCCATCCATTCGCAATCCTTGCATCTAGACACAGAGTTTTTCATCGCGAACGTCAGGCTTACCGGCCTCGTTCGCCGCGCTGCGACATGCTGAAATATTTGCTGATTGAGACTCTCGGTTTGAGGGTCGGTTGTTCCAGCGGCCGTCTTAGTCCCTGGCCGTATTGCAGTTCACGGAGCAACGTTTTTTAACCCGGCACATGGCATTTCCGTCAATCGACAACCCCACCGCGGGGCGGCCCCATTCAGTCGGGCTCGAACGCTTCGCAGCTTTTTCCCCGCAATCTGTCTTCGACAGCACGCTGCACGTTTTAGAAGGACAAATATCCTATGGACGAAAGGAAGCGAGATAGCATGATTGCGTATCTCCGCCATCGTATGGAAGAGTTTGGTATCAGACCAGAAGACCTTGCCGCGGCGCTGGCGACCGAGTCACTGGCCAAAAAAGCTGAGCGCTATCGCAATGCGACCGGAGACAGTTGGGACGGCAACGGCGAAATGCCGCAATGGTTGAAGCAGGCCATTAGTGCCGGCCAGAGCATCGAGCATTTCGAATTGGCCGCAAAACCGCCGCCCGCACCCCAACCGAAAAAGCAGGTCGACTGGTCGAATGACCCGTTCGCCGGCTCGCGGCTCGGGCGCCCCAATAATCGCTAGGTGCAGGCCGCCGCGCTCGAAGGCGCGGACACAATGGCTGCGGCTTCGAAATGAACCGCCGTGCCACGCACCGGTTTTGTGCCACCGCTTGCCACATTCATCGCATTCGCGGCATTCACCGTATTCCCCGCACTGATGGCATTCCCCGTATCGGCGATATTCGCGTGACTCGATGCAGGCTGCGCATATTGCGGCAATTCGATAAACGCGCTGACCTGACGCACGATCTGCCAGAACGTTTTATCGAAAAGACGGGCCTGCTCGTCAGCGGACCCGTGGCCGGCCGCGAGCGGATCGGCAATGGTCCAGTAGACGAAGGCCGGGCCGCCGGGAAATACCGGCGTAGGCAATCCGCCGACGAATTCGTCGAGTGCGATCACGATATCCATGCGCGGCGCCCATTCGCCGGTGAATTCGAGCCAGCTTTTAGGACTCAGCACCGCGCGCCCCGAAATGCCGGGCCGCAATTGCGCGACCGCGAGTGGATGAAGACGTGCGGCCGGTTCAGGGCCCGCGCTGAACGCTTCGAACCGATGCCCCGCCAGTTCGCGTAGTAAAGCTTCTGCAATGATGCTGCGGATCGAATTATCGCGGCAGAGAAACAACACCTTATATTTTCTGGACACGCTTACCCCGTACCGATTGTTTTTTTATTGGCCTCTGGGCGGTATTGTGCCGCTCCAGTCTTGCGCCCCCGTGACACTACGGCGTGTTTATTATTTGCGCCACGGGATTCGCACCAAGGATCTCGATCACGGGCACAGAGTACAGCTTTGCGAACGATCGGCAGTGTACCAGTGTCCGGCCCGCTCTTTAGCACCGTGTCAATATTTGTCAGTGCAAACGACGCTGGCGCCATGCCGCGGCTCCGACACGACACATCAGAACTTCAGGCTGTTGAGGAACTGGAACCACAGGTTGCCGAGCGCGCCGGCCGGATGCATGTCGCTGGCGGATCCGTCGCGCTTCGCATGGTCCGCGCGTTTGGCGTGCGGCGTGTCGTGACGGGCGGTTTGAGAGGCCGCGCTGGTTTCATGCGCGGTTTCCGTCGGTTCAGGCTCGCCCGCGCCGGCTTCCGCCGCTTGCGCGCTGTTTGCGGTCTTCCTCATGCGCTCGGCATGTTGCGCGACGTCTGCCTCGTCGCGGCGCGCCGCCTGCAACGCCGCGACGCTGTCGGCGATCTGCGCGGCGCGCTGCGGTTCGCATTGCCGCCCGAGCAGCACGCCGAACAGCACGTCGCGATTGTGACCCTGGTCGGCGAAGCGGATCGCGATCGACACCATCTCCGCATACGCGGCTTCTTCGGCCGCGCGCGCCGCCGCCTCGCGCTTCGCCTGCGCGCGCTGCCGGCGCGTGTGCTGGGCCTCCCATTCGCGCATCTGTTCGGCATAGACCGTGTCGTAGACCTTGCGCTGCTCGGCATCGGACAGGATCGCGTACGCGTCCCTGATTTCCTGGAACGCCGCGCGCGCCACGTCCTCGGCACCGTGGTTGCGGTCCGGATGCCACTTCATCGCGGCTTTCCGGTAGGCCCGCTTGATTTCCTCATCGGTGGCGTGCGTGGGCACGCCGAGCGTGTCATACAGGGTGGCCATGCTGGGCTCGACCTCGCGAAAAACGATGCGGGCATCCTAGCATGCCCAAAGCGGCGTCATCGCGAAGCGGCCTCGACGCCAGCATGCGCATTCCGCCAATGCCGCGATGGCGCAACGGCGCTCACGTGCATTGAAGAAGCCTCCGGCGAGTTGCGACCGACCACGCGGTTATATCGTTAGAACAAAAAGTCGCTTAGCCGCGCGGCGGCCGCTCATTAAGATGACGCTTCAAGGTCCGGTTCGCTCCGGCCGGTCCGTTGATGGCCGTGAACGTGCGGTGCTACCGCTGCATGAGCTCCGCTTGAACTGCGCCGTCAACCGCACCGTGAACCGCAATCGAAGGAGCATTTCGTTGAGCAGATCCGATCATTCCCCCGCGCCGCTCGTCGTCGGTATTGGTGGCACGACGCGCGCGGCCTCGTCGACCGAGCGCGCGCTCGCCTTCGCGTTGCACGGCGCCGAAGCCGCGGGCGCGCATACCCGCCTGTTCGGCGGCACTTTTCTGCATAGCCTGCCGCACTATGCGCCGGAACAGCCGGCGCGTACCGATGAACAACTCGAGCTGATCGAGGCCGTGCGTCGCGCGGACGCGGTAATCATCGCGACGCCCGGTTATCACGGCGGTGTGTCCGGGCTCGTGAAAAACGCGCTCGATACGCTCGATGAATTGCGCGCCGACGAGCGCCCGTATCTGGATGGCCGCGCGGTGGGCTGCATCGTCACCGCCTACGGCTGGCAGGCAGCGGGCTCCGTACTGACATCGCTGCGCTCGATCGTGCATGCGCTGCGTGGCTGGCCGACCCCGTTCGGTGCCGGCATCAACACGCTGGAGACGCGCTTCGACAGCGCGGACAGCTGCTCCGATCCGAAGGTGGTCGAGCAACTCGCGACCGTCGGCCAGCAGGCCGCGCAGTTCGCGCTCGCGTTCAATGCACAGCGTCCGCACGGCACGCCCACCGCGTCGAACCGCTCGACGGCGAGCCTGGCCTGCGCACCAAGCACAACCACCTCCCCCGCCGCGGAAACCCGTTCCGCGCGCGTTCTGCACGCGGTCTGACGCGTCCTCCGGACACCATGAAGCCGCCGCAATCGCGCGCGGCGGCACGCTTTGCCCCACCCGACCGTGCGCCACATAACAGACACCGCGCCCCCGCGTGGATAGAGTCATCGAACCCAGCGGTTTTGATCCAATCCGGGCTTTTGATGACCACTCCCGATCCGCGCTGATTTGTTTTCGACGAAAGATTGGTTCACCCGCTGCGCAGCGCGCCCTACGCTTGACCCAGCCCACCGCTTCACTCACCTTCGGCAACGACGGGGCCGCGCCGCACGCATTGGTTTTCCGCATGACACTCGCGGACACACTGACAAGTCAAGATCATGAACTCACACATCCGCTACAAGGGCTACGAGGTCGAGGCGGCAACGCAACTGCTCCCTAATGGATTATTCGCCGCCAATCTGACGATCGAGCAGCGCGACGAGAATAGGCGCAAGGCCTATTCGTTCGACGCGCTCGACTACTTCTTCGACGAAGAGCATGCGCTCGCCTACGCGTCCGACTGGGGGCGTATGTGGATCGATAACCACCAGTAAGCGGATCGTAGTGCGCACCGGCATCGGCTTTCAGGCGGATGTGCCAGAATAGGTGAACCCTTGCGTTCGCTGTCTGCCCGCGTGACCTGTGCACGACTTCGACGCATGCCGCCGAAACTCGCGCCACCCGCTACGCATCCATCGATACGGAGACGCCGGTCATGACATGGACCGTCGACGCACAACTCGCGCTCAACGCGACACAAGCGGTCGAGGCGCTGCACTCCGGCCGCCTCAAAACCGCCGACTACGTCGCCACCCTGCTCGCGCGCGCCGCCGCGCTCACGCCTCTGAACGCGCTCACCACGCTCGACTTCGACGGCGCGCTCGCCGCCGCGCAGCGCATCGACGCATTGCCGGCGGCCGATCGCGCGCGCCTGCCGCTCGCCGGTTTGCCGATCGTCGTCAAGGACAACATCAATACCGCGGGCCTGCCGACGTCGGCCGGCACGCCGGCGCTCGCGGGCTTCGTACCGAAGACCAATGCGCGATCGGTGCAACGCCTCGTCGATGCGGGCGCGATCGTGCTCGGCAAGTCCAACATGCATGAACTCGCGTTCGGCATCACGAGCACAAACCTCGCCGCGCACGCGGGGCCAGTGCGCAACCCCTACGATCCGTCGCTGATACCGGGCGGCTCGTCCGGCGGCACCGCCGTGGCGATCGCCGCGCGCATCGCACCCGCCGGGCTCGGCACCGACACGGGCGGCTCGACCCGCATCCCGGCCGCGCTGACCGGCACCGCGGGCTTGCGTCCATCGGTCGGCAACGGCGGCGCCGAGCGGCGCTATCACGACCCCGATGCGGTCGTGCCGATCAGCCATACGCGCGACACCGTCGGGCCGATGGCGCGCAGCGTCGCCGATCTGGCGCTGCTCGACGCCGTGATCACCGGCGACGGCGCGTTGCCGGCGATTGCGCTCGATGGCTTGCGCATCGGCTTGCCCACGCCACTGTGGGACGCTCTCGAGCGACAGGTCGAGGACGTCGCGCGCGCCGCGTTGCAGAAGCTCGAAGCGGCGGGGGTCACGTTCGTGCAGGTCGCGATGAATGAGTTGGAGCACCTGAACGGGATGGTCGGTGGCCCGCTCGCCATTCACGAAGCGCGCGACGACGTGCTCGCGTGGCTGGTCGCGAATCAAGCGCCGGTGCGGACAGTGGCCGAACTGGCCGCGCGCATCGCAAGCCCGGACGTGCGCGCGATCTACGACGACGTGCTCGCCGACGTGCTCGGCTCGCACTACCCGGCGGCGCTCAATTACTGGCGACCGCGGCTGCAAAGCTACGTCGCCGCGACGTTCGCGGATGCCGGTCTTGACGCGTTGCTGTTTCCGACTACGCGGCTCGTCGCCGTACCGATCGACGATCTGAACGGTTCGTCGACGGTCACGATCGACGGCGGTCCAACGATCGATACGATGGAAGCGTTCCTGCGCAATACCGATCCGGCCAGCACGGCCGGCATTCCGGGGCTGTCGGTGCCGGCGGGTATCAGCGCGAGCGGTCTGCCCGTCGGCCTCGAACTGGATGGACCGCTCGGCTCGGACAGACGGCTGCTGGCCATCGGTGTCGCGTTCGAACAGGTGCTCGGAGCGTTGCCGCCGCCGGTGCTTTGACGCCCGGGTTTCACGTGCGCGCCAGCAGGTTTGTGCTTTAATGCCTGCGCGTCGCAGCTCGCATGCCGACGCCTCCGCTGACCGAACTTCACCCTAAGCGACGATGACGAAACCCGCCACCGCCCTGTCAATTCGCGGCCTCGCACGCCGCGTCGTTCACTTCAGCGCCGTTGTCGCGGTCGCTCTCGCCGCGAGCGCCTGCGCGCGCCTCGCGACGGTCGATTCCAACGCGCTGTGGAAGATCGTCGACGTCCGCTGCGTGCCGTCGCAGCAGGCCACCGGCACGCCGGATCAATGCACAGTCGTCGATCTCGACAAACGCTATGTCGTCCTGAAGGATATTCTCGGCCGCTCGCAGTTTCTGTTGATGCCGACCGATCGCATCACCGGCATCGAAAGTCCGTTGATCCTCGCGCCCGATGCCAGGAACTATTGGAGCGACGCGTGGGATTCGCGCCATTACGTGCAGCAAGCGGTCAAACGCGAGTTGCCCGACGATCAGCTCGGCCTTGAAATCAACTCCGAATATCGTCGCTCGCAAAACCAGTTGCATATCCACATCGACTGCTTGCGGCGTGAAGTCAGCGCCGCACTCGCGAATCACGCACACGACACGCCCGGGCAATGGCGCTGGGACACGCTCGATGGCGAGCGCTACAGGATCATGCGCGTGAGCTCGCTGAGCGGCGCCGACAACCCGTTCAAAATCGTCGCGCGCGACAATCCTGATCCGGCGACGATGGCCACGCAAACGATTCTCGTCACCGGCGCGGGACCGTCCGCGACTCAGGATGGCTGGCTGATCGTCAACAGCGGTATCCACATCGATGGCGGCAGTGGCACGGCCGAAGGTCTGCTCGATCACGCGTGCGGGGTAGCGGGCGATCATTGAGCGGTTTGCCGGAAACGCGCTTTCCGGGGCCGCTTTTCCACGCTGGCGCAGATGCATTGCTCAATAAAATGATTCGAGCGCGCCGCATTGCCTCGTACGATCGGTCTGAACCTGCGAATCCACATCGCAGGTACGAACCCGCATCCGGACCGATCAACGATGGCGATCTATCTCGACGACACCCAGCGCAACGACATCGACCGTCTGGCGGCGAGCCGGACCTGGCGCACGCAATGGCCGACATGGGTGCTGATCGTCGCGATCTACGGCGGCTGGATCTGCGTCGCCACGCACGCGCGTGTGCTGGGTCTGCCGCTGACGGCCGCGTTGCTGGCCGTATTCGGCGCATGGTACATGTCGTTGCAGCACGAGCTGCTGCACGGCCATCCGACGCGCGCGCGATTCGTCAACGCACTGCTCGGTTTCGCGCCGCTCGCGGTGTGGTTTCCTTATCACGTGTATCGCGAGTCGCATCTGCGTCATCACGACGATGCGCACCTGACCGAGCCTGGCAGCGATCCCGAAAGCTATTTCTTGAGCGCATCGGAGTGGCGATGCGCGGGAACCGCGATGCGTGCATTGCTGGTTTTCCGCAATACGTTGATCGGTAGATTGCTGGTCGGGCCAGCGTTTTCGATTGCCGCAAGCGGTGCGCAAGCGCTTGGCAAGATTCGCGACGGCGATTGGCGCGACGTGCCCGCATGGCTTGCGCATCTCGCCGCGCTGGTCGTGCTCACTGCGTGGTTGCAGCAGGTGTGCGGGATACCGGCGTGGGTGTTCATCGTCGGTGCGGGGTATGGCTCGCTCGCACTTGCATCCGTGCGTTCGTTTCATGAGCATCGGGTCGCGCAGGAACCCGCGCATCGCACGGTCATCAATGAAGCGGGATGGTTGTGGCGGTTGCTGTTTCTGAACAACAACTACCATCTGGTTCATCATGACTTGCCGCAGGTGCCGTGGTTTGCGCTGCGGGAGATCTATGAAGCCTCCCGCCAGCAGTACGTCGATCGCTCGGGAGGCTTTCTGGTTAGCGGCTACAGCGAATGGGTCAAGCTGTTCTCATTGGCTCCGATCGCGCATCCGGTCGGTGGCACCTGGTGCACAGACTTCCAGGAAAATCCGCCAGCTTCCGCCGGTTTTGCAGGTAAATTGCGGGCAAAATTCATGGTAGTTGTCCCTCACGGAGCTCGCCATGATGCTCACCGATCCGCTCCTGCTGAACGCGAAGCCGCGAGCCAGGCCGTATAAGCTCACCGACCGCGATTTACACGCTTTGGCCTGTTTGCGAGGAATGGCTGAATGACAACAGTGCGAACTGGACCGCGTACTATCACGGTCAGGCTACGCGCTTCCTTACGCGCTACGTGAAGGGTTCGCGACTCGGCGCGATGCCGGTTCGTGACATCAAGGTGGCACATGTCTATGACCTGATGCAATCGATTGCCAGGCGAAAAGCGCTCGCGCCCGATGGACGCAAGGCCGAGGGCACGTGCGCAAGGCGCGCCCTTGCAACCGCATCGGCAGGAAGACTCCGGAATCTGCCGAACAAGCTATGCGCACAATTCGGCCTTATGGAAAGCTTTGCATAAGGCCGACGTTGGACGAGACTCCCTTGGACGTCAGCAATATGGCGGGTTGCCGACGGTGACGGCGCCGCGCAGCGGGACGGCCGCTTCTGGCATCCACCAACTCACCGTTTCGACACATCTCGGCCAGCGGACGAAGCTCCTCATCAGTGGCGGCTTCCAAACGTACAACGGCCATCCGCGCCTCCTCAACTGCGGGCATGTCCCAGGCCTTTTCCGCCCTTCGGTGCCTGGTCCGCGACGGCTCAACCCGGCGGTTTCGGGCATTAAGGCAAATTGTCAGGGCTGTCTTGTTATGAATCGGGTCACTCGGTCCAGCGTTGTTGCTGTTGCCCGATGACGCGGGCGGCGCTCCTGTCGTTGCATCGTCCTCGCGACACAACGGTGCTATTCGCGCCTAGCCCTCTAACTGAACATTTCTGGCCGCAAGTCGCTCACCTCAATGATCACATCGGCCGGCAGGTTCGCCCGACGTGCCGCAGCGCGGATGGCTTCGGCGTTGGGCGCCTCATATAGGCAATAAGTCTTCTTCTTGTCCGCGCTGAGAAACGAAAAGAGCCACTCGACGCCCTCCTCGTCGTTGATCCGTTTCACGGCACCCGCACTTTCGCCAGTGACCTCCAGCTGTTCCGCAAAGTTTCGTTCAATCATAAAACGTGGCATGGGGCCCTCCTTGAGTAGTGGCTGCATCGCTGCGCTTCGAAACATGCAGCCGTGTGCTAGTTTCTGTGCCCTGTGCTTGTCTGAGCGCCACCGATGCGCTCTACGAGAGCGAACATCTTCAGTTCGTTGGCTGCGGTGGCCGCCGTGGCGAGCAGGTCTTGCGCTCGTGCTCTATCTTCGATGCGATTGCGTGCTGCCAGCATCAGCGCGAATTCGTGCCGGCCGTGCGCGAGCCAAGGCCACGCCCGCAAGCGCTCGTCCATGCGCAGGCCATATTCGAAATGATCTTCGGCGGCGGACCAATCGCCCAGAGCATGTGCGAGCATGCCGAGATACCGTGCCGCAGATCCGCAGCACAGCGTAAAAACAGGAACGGTGACGACCTGATCCCTGAACGGCAGGAGAAGTCCATAAACCTGTTCGGCATGCTCAATGTCCCGGAGTCGCGCAGCAACTTCCGCCAGATACGTCAACGTAACGAGCCGCTTACTGTCGACGGGGATGCTGGATTCCGATTCCGCGAGCCGATCGAGATTGTCGCGGGCCTGTGATTCGAAGCCGAGATCGCTGCAGATCAACATGAGCCCCGGCCGCCACGCAGCGTTTTCGGAATGCTCGTCGACGAACCGCTTGAAGAGCGGCGCTACCTCGGCAAGCCGGCCTTGTTCGCGGCGTATCGTGAACATCTGCATGCCGTAGACGCCCGTTGCCAGTGTCGCGTCGACGGTCTGCGCCATCTGCAACGACTCTCGCGCCTTCTGCTCCGCCACGGCGAAGTCCCCGACGAGTATGGCCCGCATCGCCTGCGCACCCGTCACACACCACTTGTCGACGAAGTGCTGCCCACTGGTGGCAATCTGCCGATACCTTTCGAGTGCGCTCTCGAAGCGCTCCACCTCGCCGATCTCCAGGTAGCCGGCGAGACATCGAGCGCATGCGTGACCTATGGTGTGTGCGTCACCGAGAGCTTCTGCAATCTGTCTCAACTCCTGCAACACGCCTTCACGCTCCGCGAACTTGTTCGCAGGCAAAGGGCGGGCCCCGATATGCATCATGTCGCACACCAATGCGTCGAACAAGCTCGGCAGGTCGTTCAGGCGCCTGGCTAGAGCAACAGCCTCCAAAACCAGTTCGTCAGCTTGTTCACGTGCACCGGTCATGTGAACGGTGCGGACCAGTCGACTCAACAGCCGACAGCGTTCGACCGACTCTTCGGTGCCGATCAAGGCGAGCGCCTCTTCGAGCAAAGAAAGCGAGGCTTTGCCGGAGCCTTCGAGGAACGTCTCGGCGGTGTCGAACCCCAACGCCGCCTGCACAAGAAACGACGGCAGGTTCTGCTCGCGGGCAATTTGCGCCGCCTGCCGGAAGGTCGCTATCGCCTCGCGGCGGGCCAACCTGAGCTCCGCTCCGCCCCTTGTCAGCAGCAGAGGCACCTGGTGGGCTGCCCGATCCTGATCACTGTAGGAACATCGGTTTATCAGTTCAAGCCCACGCTGCGCGTGAGCGATAGCCTCCTCGTAGGCCGCGCCCGAAAGCGCCCGTTCTCCCGCACGCTGCCAGTAGCCGATTGCACGATCCGGCAGGTCGGCCGCAGTCAAATTCTGAGCAATCAGTTCGGGTTGCCGCTCCGCGACTTCCGGATAATGGTCTTCCAGAGCGGCGGCGATCAGCGCATGATATTGGCGGCGCCTCGCAAGCAACAGGGATTGGTACGCGATCTCCTGGATCAGCGCGTGCCGGAACAGATACACGTCTCTCTCCGCTGGCGTACCCGAAGCGGGAACGATAATTTCGGCTGCGACCAGGCAGTCAAGCGTTTCCTGCAGTTCGTTCTCTCGCTTCGAGGTAATCAGGCCAAGCAGCTTTCTGCCGAACTCCCGCCCCACTGTGGCTGCGATCTGGGCGGTTTCCTTGACGGTTGGTTCCAGCCGGTCGAGCTGCGATAGCAACGAGCCCTGCAGCGTGTCCGGAATCGCAATTGTCTGCAGCGTTCCTTTCAACTCGTAGCTGATGCCAGCATCCTGCAACAAATCGCCCTGCAGGACGGTCTTCGTAAGTTCTTCGACGAAAAGCGGCACGCCGTCCGTTTTGGAGACGATCTGATCGAGTACGAGATCCGGAAGCCGCTTTCCATCGGTCAGCCGTTCGATCATCGCGATGCAATCACGGCGCGAAAGCCGATCGAGATTGACCTTTACCTGATGAGGGTAAGTCCATCCTGGTTCGAACTCGGGCCGCGCCGTGAGCAGTACAAACAGCGGGGCGGCCACCAGTCGCTCGAGCAGCAGCCGAACGAACTCCTGCGAAGACGGATCGATCCAGTGCGCGTCCTCTACAACGACGAGCACCGGCTGCATGCACGTCGACCTTTCGATGATGGCGACGAGCACGTCCAGCGTCCGTCGTTTAAAGGAAGGCGATGAGGCGTCGATCGCAGGATGGCGCGCGGTAGCCGGAATTTCCAGCAACGTTGTGAGTACGAGAACCGCTTCGTCGACACCGACTCCGAGGCTTGCGATTCCAGCCTCAAGCCGTTCGACATCCGAAGCGCCGTGCGCGTCGGATGCCAGGCCAAAGACGCGCCGTAGCCAGCGTAATACCGGCCAAAAAGGGCTGTTGCGATGGTACGCGGAACATTGGAGCGAAATGACCGCATGGGTGTCTCCACTGATGCTATCGTCGAATGCTCGCAACACGCGGGATTTTCCGATTCCCGGCTCGCCGATCAACAGCACGCAGCGCATCTCGCCGTCAACGCTCTGCTTCCAGCGCTGCCGGATCATTTCGAGTTCCGCGGCCCGTCCGATCAGCGGTGTCATGCGGTGGCCCGCCCTGACTCCAAAGCGGTCGATCGCATCTGTTTGCGCCAGCACGCGCTGGACCTGAACCGGACCCGAAATCCCTTTCAGTTCTTGCCAACCGAGGTTTTCGAGCAGGAACGATCCTTCGATCAAGCGTTGCGTGGCCGGGCCCACGACGATTGCGTCGGGCGGGGCGAGCGACTGCAGCCTTGCGGCGACGATTGGGGCCTCTCCGACGATCGCCTGGTGATCGAGCGTGGCTCCAGCGCCAATTGCCCCGACGACGACAAGTCCCGTCTCGATACCGATACGCAACTGCAGG
Source organism: Paraburkholderia podalyriae (assembly GCF_014397785.1). Classification (GTDB taxonomy): domain Bacteria; phylum Pseudomonadota; class Gammaproteobacteria; order Burkholderiales; family Burkholderiaceae; genus Paraburkholderia; species Paraburkholderia podalyriae. The sequence continues at coordinate 40,247 of NZ_VZQQ01000007.1, read as the reverse complement.
CGTACGCCGTGCTCAATTTCGATGCGATCGTTGGCCTCGCGAAGCGCCGCGACGACGGCGAGAGCGGAAAGTACTGCGCGCACGGCATCGTCTTCGTGCGCGTTTGGATAGCCGAAATAAACGAGCAGCCCGTCACCGAGGTAAAGCGCGATGTGACCTTCATGAGCTTCGATCGCGCTTGCGCAGGCTTGATGATAGAAACCGAGCAGGCGCCGCATGTCCTCGGGATCGAATCGCTCCGCGAGCCCCGTCGAATCGATCAGGTCGACGAACATCACGGTGAGCTGCCGTCTCTCGGCCTCGACGGTTGCGGATGTAGACACCGAAGGCCGCTCTCCTCGTTCCTTCGCGTATCCGAGCGATCGTGCGTGGGCGTCGGTCAGTGCAGCGAGCCCTTTCGCCAGCCGCTTGCGGTCACCGAGCGTCAGGCCAAGCTCCTTCAACTCGTCATCGGAAAGATCGCCGAGCACATCCCAATCGATCCCTTCCGAGGCGAACTTCGCAGCGTGTCCACCGAGGCCAATCTGCACCAGCCACGTTGTCATGTCGTCGGTCATCGCTGGATATCTGGCATACCGTCCAAGACTATGATCGGCGAGGTAACGCTACTTGTCCATGCACTTCGCGCGCATTCCAACGATTGCCTGATTAGGCGACGGGAACGTTAGGCGCGTGCGGCGGCATCGCTTAAGTAAGAGCATCGAACATACGCCGCGTGGCGACCTTGCGAGTATCGATGCGGGGCTCCCCACACAATCGGCGCGAAGCCGAGGTTCGAATGCCCGTCTTGACGTGCAGGCCCGCGTCCGAAGCTGGCCCTAAGCCAGGGATCTCCCCAGCCGATCGCTACTTTGTACGTCATACATTGGCCTGTTCGAACGTTTCCAGTGCATGGTCGATTTACCCGGATGTCCAACGGTGCGTTCGACGCGGGTTTGGCCAAGCAGCAATTGAACGGCTCGCAGACTCTTTCTACGTCGGTAGGTCAGTGATGCCTTCGTGCGTCGCTTTGCATGTGTTCTAGACCGGCCATTCGCGGTAGGTCGTACTCGCCGAGATCCGAATGTCCTTGATGGCCGACAACGCTACGAGCCAGCGTAGGCGGTGAAGGTCCGCTGTTTGGGGCGGAGCCGGCGTTCGAATGTCCGACTGCGAGCGTGGCCGAACGGCCGTAGTTGGCCGATGCTGTTGAAAAAGTCGCGACATACGGTTTGTCGAGCAACAGCAAAAAATCGACCTCTCAGATCGGCCTACAAGCCGCTCGCAGCCCTTGGGTAAGGGTAAAGCGACCCATGATTTCAACAGCATCGACCGAAGCCTTGGATGTGCGCCCGGTTGCCTCGATCGGCTGCGACAGAGGCACCCGGGCCTTTCGCCCCTGAGTGTCATTTCTTTTGCTGCCCCTGCCTTGCGGACATGCGTTGCCGTGTCCGCAAACAGATCGATCGCTACCCCGCGCAGCCAGCGATTGCCTTCGTCCTGCTGGACTCGTGTATGCGCAACGCGCGCAGGCTGAGCGAGAAAGGGGTTGCCAGTTGAAGGCAAGTCGCTCCGGGACCGTGGCGGCCAGATCGGTGCGTTGCAGGATGTAGCCTACGCTCATGAAGTGCGGCACCGTCAGTCGCACCTGACGCCGTACGCCGCGCCGTCATCCATCGCCGTGGCCGTCGCGCGACTGGGTCATGCCCGCCAGCGAGGGCCAGCAACTGCGCCTATTCAAGAACTGGCATCCGGCCGTCGTGTACATGATCACAGTTGTGCCGATCAGTCAGCGCTGGGGCCTGGTCCATCGCCCCCCTCGGCCGCTGGAGCAAAGGCCGCGTGACGCTGATCGGCGTTACCGCGCATGCCCTAATCGTCCGGCCTGAAAGGCTTTTATAAGGCAAAAACTGGAACTGTTTTACGCCTCTATTCAATGAATCGCATTGCTGCGACCGGAAATACGATAAGCATCGAGGTAGGGCGTCACACCGGATCCCAGTTTGCGCGCGATGGGCTAAAGCTTGCCGGCCAATTGCCGTTAGACGGGTTTGGGGGATGAGTCGGTCCTCCTTCGTGGCCAATCGGCGTAGCAAGCCTGTTATGCAGGCGTTACTTAACAAGGAGTCTTTCTCATGCTGCGTTTTATCCGTTCCCTTTCGCGCGACGAGCGCGGTGTCAGCTCGCTGGAATACGCTGTTCTTGGCGGCATCATCGTCGCTGTGCTGGTCGCACTCGGCACGTTCCTGTCTGGCACTACGGGCTTCCAGGCCGTCTTCCAGAAGCTGCTCACGAACGCAACCAACGCAATCTAGTGGTCGTGATGCTCCGGCTCAGCACGAGCAGGTGTGAGCCGGAGATCACCTTCCTCGGCACATTCGGAAAACGATGATAGCCCCCGGTGTAGTGAAAGCAGGTGCCTGCGTGACCCTCATCATGCTGGCAAGTTCCGATCTGCGCATGCGGCGTCTGCCCAATGCCGCCGTGGCCGCGTTTGCCGCCCTGTATTTCGTCAACGCCGCCATGGCCGGTTTCGGCCCTGCTTCATGGGACATCCATGTGGCCGCGGGCGCGGCATCGCTTGCCGTGGCTGCATTAATGTTTCGACTGGGTTGGCTCGGCGGCGGCGATGCGAAGCTCGCAGCCGCGGTCTTTCTCTGGGCGGGGCCGGAATCCTGGCCGGTGCTTGTGGTCGTTTCGTTGTGCGGATTGCTTGTTGCCCTCGCAGTGCTCGCAGTGGCCGGCATGCAGCGAATTCCCTCCCTCGCGGGCGTGAGCGTGCGGCTTGGCTGGATTGCACCGGCGCGGGGCGTCCCGTATGGCGTCGCGCTCGCGTTGGGCGGCATCGTCGCAGTCTTGCTGCAGCCCACAGCCGGTCATCGCACGACGCTCGCCGTGTTTCGACTATTCGGAGAGTTCACCTAAGGTTATTGCTGCACGAGCCGTGCGCCGCTTGCCTGAATACAACGCCGCCCATATGCAAAACTTCATCAAGCTAGCCGCGCTCGTTGTCATCGCCGCAATTGGCGCATTCATCATCCGCGCGCTGTACATTTCGGCATCGAGCCCGCGCGTGGCCCACCAATCGTCGATGGTGCACTTGCGCGCCGCAGCCGACGATTTGCCGGACGGACTGCTGTTGCGCGACGTGGACCTCGTATGGAAAACGATGCCGAGCGACCAGGTCCCGGCAGGCGCGCTCATCGAAGAAGCCTCCGGCAGCGACGGAAAAGACCTCAAGGGCGATCTACTGCGGCACGCGGTACGCGCGGGGACGCCGCTTGGCGTTGCCGACGTGATTTTGCCGAGCGCCCCCGGATTTCTTGCGGCTGCGCTCAAGCCTGGTATGCGCGCGATCTCGGTTGCCGTTGACGACGTGTCGGGCAATGCAGGGCTCATTCAGCCTGGCGATTATGTCGACATCCTGTTGACCCAGCAGATGCGGGCCGAAACAGGCGCCCGGGTCGACCCCGCGCGTGCGGTTGAATCGGAAACGGTCGCCGAGCGTGTGCGCGTGCTGGCGGTCGGCACAGCGTTTCGTCGTCCGAAGGATGACGACAGCGCGTCGAGCACGAATGCCCCGAGCACGACCGCTCGTACCGTGACCATCGAAGTCACGCCGGCGAGCGCCCAGACGATCACGGTCGCGGCTCACCTCGGCACGCTCTCGCTTGCGCTGCGCAGTTTTGCCACGCGTGACCGGCACACACCGGACGTCGAGGATGTCGCCATGACGCACACACGTCCCGTGTGGGCCGGAGATGTCTCACGCGCATTGCGCGCAGTGAGCGCACCGGCAGAGTCGCACTCGGCGAAAACACCGGCACCGACGCCGCATGTCGTCATCTACCGTGGCTCGAAGGTCGACCAGGTAGACGGCGAATTGCCCGGCAGCACGTCGATGGGCGCGCCGGGCGTGCCGCCGCTGCCCACCGGCACGCCGCCCGCCGCTCCCGCACGCGCCGACGCGGCCCCCGCCATCTCCGCAGGATCATAGGACGACACATGTTCAGCCTCACACACGGCAAGCTGTTTTCGCGCTGCGCGCCGCTTTGTGCAAGCGGCCGTCCTGCCGTCACCGGCATTTGCGCCGTGCTGCTTGTCATTGCCACGCTCTGCGGCCCCGGTGCGGGGGCGGCATGGGCGAGCGAGCCCGCCGATGTGCTGCCAGTTGCGGCAGGCAGTGGCACGTTGCTCCAGCTGCCGCAGCCCGCCGTCGCCGTGTTCGTCGCCGACCCAAGCGTTGCCGATGTCCATGTGCCGACGCCGCGCTCGGTGTTCGTGCTCGGCAAGAAGTCCGGCACGACGACACTCTTTGCACTCGGGCCGAACAATCGGGAAATTCTCCGCAAGACGATCAGTGTGTCGACGGATACGGCTTCGATTCAACGTCTTATCGACGCGCGCTTCCCCAAATTCGCGGTCACCGTGTCGGGTGCGCCTGGCTCATTGATGGTAACTGGCGCGGTACCGAGCGCGGCGGATGCCGATGCCATTGTGCAAACGCTGCAACCATATCTTCACGCCAACGAGCAACTCGTGAACCGCCTCTCGATCGCACACCCGATCCAGGTCCTGCTGCGCGTGCGCATCACCGAAGTGGATCGCAACATTACGCAGCAGCTCGGCATCAACTGGAATGCCATTGGCGCGAGCGGCAACTTCTTCGGTGGGCTGTTCAACGGGCGTGCCATTTTCGACGCGACGACGAATCTCTTCAACCTGCCGTCCGGTGGTGCGTTCTCGGTGGTGGGCGGCTTCAAGGCCGGCCGCACGACGATCGAAGGCGTACTCGACGCGCTCGACCAGGAAGGCTTGCTGACGATGCTGGCCGAACCGAACCTGACCGCGATGTCGGGTCAGACGGCGAGCTTCCTCGCAGGGGGTGAGTTGCCGATCCCCGTGCCCCAGAGCGGCACGACGAGCACGATCACGATCGAGTACAAACCCTACGGCGTCGCGCTGAACTTCACCCCGACCGTGCTCGCCGACAACCGCATCAGCCTCACCGTTCGGCCTGAAGTCAGCCAGATCGATCCGAGCAATAGCATCACGCTGAACTCGATCGTGGTACCGGCGCTGACCGTGCGCCGCATGGAAACCACCGTCGAGCTGTCAGGCGGGCAGAGCTTCGCAATCGGCGGACTCCTGCAGAGTTCGACGAGCGACCTGGTCTCCGAGCTTCCCGGCCTCGGCGGGCTGCCCATTCTCGGCAAGCTGTTCTCGTCGACGAAATACCAGAACAACAAGTCGGAGCTCGTCGTAATCGTGACACCGTATATCGTCGGTCCGACGGGGCCGGGCCGGCTGCGCGGCGCGCTGGACGATGTCACCACCCCCAGCAGCGACATCGAATATGCCGTGCGCCAGTCGCTTTCGATCGACCCGCTTATGGGCAATTCGCCCCGCCTCATTGGCGCTGCGGGCTTCGTCTATTGATATGGAGACCACAATGAATCCTCGGCTCTCCCTCATTGCCACCGTTCTCGCCGGTGTGGCGAGCGCCTGCCTCACGTCGTGCATGTCGGCGCGGCCGCCGCTCGGCATGCCCGATCCATCCGTGATCGGCTTTACGCCCGGGGACGGCGGACGCGCGACGCCGCCGGCGTGCGAAACGCTCACGCAGCGCTCCGGCATGCTCGATGCGGGCCAGGCGCGGCCCGGCGTGGCGTTCGGCTGCGCGACCTACTCGAACCTGGCCGCGATGCTCGCGCGGCCAGCCGACCTCGTGGCGCCCGTGCCCTACGCGGGCGCGGACGCGCCACTCGCCGCGAGCGCGGTACGGCGCTACCAGGAAGACCGGGCGAAACCGTTGAACTCGGATTATTCGAGTTCTTCGTCATCTTCGTCGAACTCGACGACGGGCTCGTCGTCGGGATCTCGCTAACGGAGATTGCACACATGGGCGTTTTCGAATCGAACATCCTCAAACGCCGGGCACAACCGTCCGGCGCCGAGAAACTCATCGCCGTCGTCTCCGACGCGCAAAGCATCGAGGTCGTCAACAGCGTTGTCGTCGATCAGGGCATCGCGACCTCGCACGTCACGCTCGGTTCGCTCGACGATGCGATAGGGATCATGACTTCACTGAAGGAGTCGCCGCGCCACCTGATCGTCGATGTGACGGGATCGACGATGCCGATTTCCGACCTCACGCGGCTCGCCGAGGTCGTCGACCCTTCGGTTGCAGTCATCGCCATTGGCGAGCGCAACGACGTAGGGCTCTTTCGCAGCCTGCTGCATATCGGCGTGCAGGACTATCTCGTCAAGCCGCTCACCGCCGAACTCGTCCGGCGCGCGCTGACGGCCATCGACGACGGCGCGTCGGCACGCATGGGCAAGGTGCTCTCGTTCGTTGGCGCGCGAGGCGGCGTCGGCGTCACGACAATTGCCACCGCACTTGCTTCTCATCTTGCCGACACGACGCGGCGCCGGATCGCTTATGTCGATCTCGATCCGTACGGCGGCGCGGCCGCCTCGATGCTCGGCGTCGCCGCCAACAACGGGCTTATTGAATTGCTGCAGAACCCGCAGCGGCTCGACCAGCAATTAGTCAATCAGGCTTTCGTTGCCCAGAGCGATCGTCTTCTCGTGCTTGCAGCGGAGCTCCCGTACAACCAGGAATTCGCTTTGCGCACGGGCGCGCTGAGCGAGCTTGTCACGATGCTCAAGCATCACTTCCACTACATCATGCTCGATCTGCCTGGACGCGCGGGCAAAATCGTCGAGGAAGCCCTCGATAGCAGTTCGACGATCCACGTCGTCGCCGACTTCTCGGTGCATTCGGCGCGCGAAGCTGCGCGGCTTTGCCGTTTCGCACAGAACCTCGACAACGCACCCGCCATCACGGTGCTGCTCAACGAAGCACAGCAGCCTGTGTCCGGGCGCGTTCGCGAGGACGATTTCGTCAACGCGCTCGCACGCGGGTCCGTGCATTCGCTGCCCTACGAGCCGCAGAGTCTTGCCCTCGCTGAGAACCTCGGTGAGGCTGGAACGCTTGCCCACGCGCATCGCTCGCCGTTCGCCGCGGCCATCGTGTCGCTGGCCAATGCGATCACGGGCAGCGACACGGCAGTGGCCCGCGAGCCGTGGTACAAGCGCCTGTTGCCCACGAGGAAGGTGAGCTGATGTTCGGCCGGCGCACCCCCCTCTCGACGAGCCCGTCGCTCGCCGATCACGATGAGCCTCGAGAATCCGTGGCGGTCGCCGGCTCCGCGGCCGCCGAGCCGGAAGCGAGCAAGCGCGAGACGCCGCTGGCCTCGGTGAGCGCTACACCCGCAGCAATGAGCCACTCGGCCGCGGACCGCAATGAAGCGCTGATCCGCTCCGAGACGTTCAGGGCGATTCGTTCGGCCGTCTTTGCGTCGATGAACATGTCGGCGGCGCTCATGATGTCGCGCAGCGAGGTACGCACGGGCATCGAGCAGATCGCAGCCGAGACGACCACCCGCGAGCGTTTGTCGCTGACGCTGGCCGAGCAGACGCTCGTTGTCGACGAGATTCTCAACGACATGTTCGGCATCGGGCCAATCGAGCCCTTGCTCGCTGACGAACGCGTCACCGATATTCTCGTGAACGGACCGGACCAGGTCTACGTCGAGCGCGGCGGCCGCCTTGAACTGACGGCGCTCAAGTTCCGCGACAACGCGCACGTCATCAACGTGGCGCAGCGCATCGCAGCGGCAATCGGGCGGCGCGTCGACGAAAGCAGCCCGATGGTCGATGCACGTCTTGCCGACGGCAGCCGCGTGAACGTCGTGCTGCCGCCGATCGCGCTGCGCGGCGCATCGATCTCGATCCGAAAGTTCGCCAAACGGAACATCACACTCGGCCGGATGGCGCAGCAAGGCAATATCTCCACGCAGATGGTGGACGTACTACGCATCGCAACCGCGTCCCGCCTGAACGTCGTCATCTCGGGCGGCACGGGCTCCGGCAAGACAACACTGCTCAATGCGCTCTCCCGCTTTATCGACGAAACCGAGCGCGTCGTCACGATCGAGGATGCCGCTGAGCTGCAACTGCAACAGCCGCATGTCGTCAGCCTCGAGACGCGCTCCGAAAACAGCGAAGGCCTTGGCGGAATCTCTCAACGGGACCTCGTTCGCAACGCGCTGCGGATGCGCCCGGACCGGCTCATCCTCGGCGAGACGCGCGGCACGGAAGCATTCGACGTACTGCAGGCGATGAATACGGGCCACGACGGATCGATGACGACGGTCCACGCGAACGCGCCGCGCGATGCGATCACGCGCCTCGAGAGCATGGTGATGATGGCCAACGGCAATTTGCCGCTGATGTCGATCCGGCGGCAGATTGCGAGCGCCGTTCATCTGATCGTGCAAATCGAACGCATGCGCGACGGCGTGCGGCGCGTGACTCATGTGACCGAGATCGCGGGCATGGAAGGCGACGTCGTCATCACCCAGGATCTGTTCACGTTCCGCTACAACGGAACCGCCTACGAAGAGCAGGTACGCGGCACGTTCGAATGCTCGTCACTGCGTCCAGTGTTCGCCCAGCGCGCTGCCTACTATGGCCTCGAAGAGGCGCTGCTCACGGCGATGCAATCATGAGACCTGCGGACGTCATCGGCCTGGGCACCTTCTTCGCCTTCTTGGTCGGGGGGCTCATCGTGCACGCGTTGCGCGGCATCGCGCGCCAGCAGGCGGGTACGCGCATCCGCGCACGTGTGGCCGGGGTGCGCGACGAAAGCAAGGCCGCCCTCGCCGAGCGCGACGCGAGTCTTCAGGAGCAGCTGCTGCACCCCAAGCGCAGCCTCGCCGACCAGGACGCGCTCTTCGCCGTCGTCTCGGCCTGGCATGAACGCGTAAGCACCGTCAGCGGCCCGGGCGGTGTTCGCGCGATTTATCTCATCGCTTTCGCTGCACTCATTGCATCGGTGATCGCCACTGCGTTCGTTCCTGTGGGGCCCGTGCTGCGCGTGCTCGCCTGCATCGCAATCCCCTTTCTCGCCGTGCGTTGGGCCTATCACTGGCAGATCGCGCGTTTCAGGAACCGCTTTCTCGCCGTTTTTCCCGATACGATCGACCTCATCATTCGCGCGGTGCGCGCAGGTATTCCCGTTGTGCAGGCGATCTGCGTGGCCGGGGTCGAAAGCGAGGAGCCGGTGCGCACGACATTTCGCACCATGGGCGATGCGCTGCTCGTGGGCGCCGACCTGAAGGAGGTGCTCGAACAGTCAGCGGTGCGCCTGCGACTCGCTGACTTCTCGTTCTTTTCGGTCTGCCTGGTCCTGCAGCGCGAGACGGGCGGCAATCTCGGCGATACGCTCGAGAACCTCGCGGGCATCGTGCGCATGCGGCGCGATATCCGCGCAAAGAGCAAGGCGCTCACGGCGGAAGGGCGGCTCGCCAGCAAGATGATCGCAGCCGTTCCGTTCGCGCTCATGGGCTTTATCTCTATCGCCAATCGGCCGTATCTCGACACGCTCACGCATACCCGGGCCGGACACAAGATTCTCGCCCTCGCCGCCGTGCTCCTCACGATCGGGCTGTGGTCGATCAACAAGATTTCGAACCTGGACACCTCGCGATGATGAACGCCGACTTCTGGCGCAATGCCGCCTTGCTCGCCCTGCTCGCGGGCTTCACGCTGTGGCTCGTCCTGCGCGACAAGAGCCACCGCGCGCGCATTGCCCAGCGCACACGGCAAAGCGTGGCCCGCGTGGGCGTCGACAACAGCGCGATGGCCGACGCCGCGAAGCGCATGCCGCAGCGCTTCGCCAAACGGATCGCCGCGCTCGGCGAACGGCTGCCTGTCGTGCAGGCCGAAGACCGCGCCAAAGTGGCCATGCGTCTTGCCAGCGCGGGATTTCGCGACCGGCGCGCGATCGCCGTCATGTCGGGGCTCAAGATTGTCGTGGGAGCCTGTCTCGCGCTCGGCGCCATCGCCCTCGGCGGGCATCTGCCCCAAGTCGGCCAGAACTTTACGATTCGCGCGCTGCTGATGGCGGGCGCATTCGTCATCGGCATGATGTTGCCGGAATATGCGCTCGCATTCTTCATCCGGCATCGTCGCAAGGCGATCGCCGCCGCACTGCCCGACGCACTCGACCTGCTCGTGGTCTGCACCAACGCAGGCAATAGTCTCGTCGTTGCCATCAAGCGCGTGGCGCGCGAGCTGCGCGTTATCTGCCCGCCGCTTGCCGATGAGTTCACCGTGACCGCGGACGAACTCAGTATCGGCAGCGACACGGCGCAGGCACTCAGCGCGATGTCGGCTCGGGTGGGTCTGTCCACGATGCGCGCACTGGTGACCACACTGGTGCAGTCGCAAAAGTACGGCACACCGGTCACTCAATCGCTGCGCACCCTGTCGCGTACCGAACGGGCCATGCAGATGGTCGCGCTCGAGGAAAAGGCCGCGAAGCTCGCCCCGAAGATGACGCTGCCGATGATGATCTTCATCATGCCGACCGTCTCGCTCATTGCAGCGGGGCCGGCCGTCATTCGACTCATCGCGGTATTTCGCGGCCATTGAGCACTGCAAGGTTTCTGGAGCTTAAATTGAACTCATCTCATCCGTTGCTCGCGCGCAAGGCCTTCGCCGCGCTCCTGGCACAGCTGGCCGCTGCGCTGCTCGCCACCGGATGCGCAAGCCATCACTTCGTGACGCCACAGCCTGCCGCCGCCACCTATCTGCCAGATGCGCAGGCCGACATGCATGTCGCCGAAAGCGCCCTCGAGGCCGGCGACACGCCGCTTGCCATGTCGCTTTTCGAAAAAGTGCTGAAGATCGACCCGCAATCGAAAGCTGCGCAGCTCGGCCTCGGCGATGCGATGTACCAGAGTGGCGATCTCGCGCGCGCGGGCGTCCTCTATGGGCAGGTTGCGGCCGTAGCGCCGGACGATGCGCGCGCCGTGCTCGGGCTCGCACGCGTCGCTCTGCGCCAGCGACGGCTCGACGAGGCCGAGAAGCGCTACCGCGAACTCGCCGCAACCCACCCGGACCAGGCGGTAGCGGCCGAGGGGCTTGGCACCGCGCTGGATCTAGAGGGTAAGCATGCGCAAGCGCAGGCGGTCTATCGCGCAGCCTTGCAGCGTCACCCCGAGGTTGCGGGCCTCAAGGCCGATCTTGGCTTGTCGCTCATTCTGGCCGGCGATGTGCGCGCAGGCGCCAATGTGCTGCTCGATATCGCCGGCTTGCCTGACGCGCCGCCGCAGGCTCGCGAAAACCTCGCGCTGGCGTATGGGATGCTCGGCAACAGCGAGGCGGCGAGGCGCATCCTGGTGAGTGACATGCCGGCTGAATCGGCGGACGACAATCTGCGCTTTTACCGGCAACTGCGCGAGCGTCTGGTCACCGCCAGGCGTGATGCAGGCGACGCGGGCGTTGCGGGTGTTGCGGGCGTGGGTGAAACACGGCCGGTGTCGGCAGCAAGTGCCGCTGCTCGCGGAGTGCTCCAATGAAGCGGCGCGGGCGCCCCTGCTCCGGTGCCCGCGTTCACGCGCGCGGCAGCGTTTCGCTCGAGTTCGTGCTGGTAACGCCGTTCCTGCTGATGGTGCTCTTCGGCATCGTCGACGTGAGCATGGTGTTGTGCGACAAGGCCGTGATCACGAATGCCGCGGGGGAAGCGGCGCGCCAGGGCGTCGTGCTGCGCGTGCCGTCCTATACGCAGACCCAGATCCAGAATGTTGCGCTTGCCTATACGAAGAACAGTCTGGTGACAAGCGGCACGGCCACGTCCCCCACCGTGAGCGTGACCCCGACGGGCGGCTGCGCAACGGCCGGCAGCAGCAATCCGCTGCAGGTGAACATCAGCTATACCTACAACGGTGTTGTGCTCGGCTCGGCATTCAGTGTGATAACGGGGCCTATTACGGTGAAGGCCGTCGCGGTGAAAAACTGTGAATAAGCGAGTGCGTTCCCGCCAAGCCGCGGCCGCGATGCTTTGCCGGGCATCCGTGCGCCCCGACGAGCGCCTGCGCCCGTGCGTGCGTGCGAGATCGCAAGAGTGCGGTTCGGTAACGCTATGGTTCTTGTTGACGTTCACGGCGTTGCTGATCATCGGGGCTTTTGCGATCGATCTGCCGCGGGTCTTCACAGTCAGCGGCGAATTGCAAAACGGCGCGGATGCGGCGGCGCTCGCCGGCGCCGGAGCGCTGTCACAAGGCAGCACGAGCGGACCGAACTGGGCGGGGGCGGCCTCGTCCGCAACGGCGGCCGTTGCGTTGAATGCGTCGGACGGCGTCAAGCTTACGAGCGGATCGGTCACGGCGGGATATTGGGACGTCGCCGCGTCGTCGCCCACGCTGCTCGCGCCGGGCAAGGTCACGCTGCCGGCGCCGGCGGGCCAATTGCTGGAACCCGCGGTACAGGTGACGATCTCCCGCAATGCCACGAGCAACGGCGGCCTCGTGCACCTGCTGCTCGGCACGCTGCTCGGCATGCCGACGACGGCCGACAGCGCAACGGCCGTGGCGGTTATCGCGCCGCCTTCCGCGGTGCCTGCCGGAGCGCTATTTCCCATGGTCATGGATCAATGCGTGTACAACCAATATTGGGACTCGACGAAGAATGCGCCCAAGGTCGACGCGGCAGGCCAGCCTTACGAGTTCGAGGTGGGCAACGGCCAGGAATATGGCGCTTCTTGCGAGGCGGGGCAGTGGACATCGTTTCTCGTGGTCGCCAACGACACGCCGACGGTCGTCAATTTGATCGATAACGGGAATCCGACCTCACTGTCGATCGGGGACAGCATCTACATCGACCCGGGCGTCAAGGCGGCTGTCTACAAGAACATTCCCACGGCAACGACCGTCCTCATGCCAGTCAGCACGCAAATCGAGAACAAGACATTCGTCCCGATCATCGCATTCGCCGCTTTTCACATCGACGGTGCGGACCAGGGCAGCAAGTACATCCAGGGGCACTTCGTAGCCGGCTACACGATGCCGACCCAGGGAACAGGCGTCTCGACGAAGAACTATGGCGGGTATGTCGCGCCGCGTCTCGCGTTCTGAGCGGAATTTCGTTCACTCCTGAGGTCGGCAGATTACAGCCACTGCGATCCTTAATGCGCGCCCACGCGTTTTATACGAAAACTCTCCCGTCGGCCTCCCCGTTGAGAAATGAAAATAAAGCCAGCGTCGATTTCACAAAAAAAATGATTAACCGCGTGGCAGCTCAAACCTATTGTGTGCCCGGGAGGCAATACCTTTTCGGATTAGCCGTCGTACTACTTTTCTCGATGATTGATATTGCGTGGCTTTATATGAGTGGTTGCTCGGTGCGGGAGGATGGCATTCTGCTGATCGCTAAAACTCTCTCGTTTTTGTTGAGTTCGGCGGTCGGTTTAGCAGCCATCGCGGCGGTTCCGCGCTATAGGCAGGTCACAAAAAGGCTCCGTTATGAGGAAATTGCACGCACGCTCGCCTGGATGGCCCTGCTGCTTTGCTTCGTACCGGTCGCGGGCGTTCTCTCCTATCTGTCCGTAACGGTCAACGCATCGTTAGTGGACGAAAGCCTCGTCCGCTTCGATCGTGCGCTCGGCTTTGATTGGCCAAGCGTCTACTATTGGGTACATTCGCATGCCGTCATTCAGCAGATTCTTGCATTCGCTTACGATAGTGGTAGATGGCAATTGATAGGAGTCCCAGTCGTATTGGGCGTACTCGGTCGCCGTGAGGAATTATCGGGCTTCGTGCTTCTTCTGATGCTTTCCAGCGCGCTGCTCCTTCTTATCTCAACACCCTTTCCAGCTGCAAGCGCCTTTTTGCATTTCAACATCACCGATCCGAATACGTCGGCGACGGTGTCCGACTTCGATCTTCTTCGAAACGGAAAGATTGTTAAGTTCGACCTCCTCCGGATACAAGGCCTCGTATCGTTTCCCTCATTTCATACCGCACTGGCCGTCTTCTTCGCATACTCACTTCGCCGGACTATATTTCTATTTCCCTTTGCTGTTTTGCTTAACGCGACGATGGTAATCTCAACGCCAACGCAAGGCGGACACTATCTTGTAGATGTATTCGGTGGTTTGACCCTGGCGCTCGTGACCATTTATATCCTGAAACTTGCCCTGACGGCACGCGTTTTGAGCCACACGCCTTTTAAGGCGAATGCGAATGCGGATGCGACTGCCGGCTGAGGTGCAATGTGAGTGCACCTCATGAGTGTCCGCTCTGGAGGAAGGTGAGCGTCGCTAGTGGGTCGCGAGAAGTCTGACGCACTCGCTTTCCTTTTTATTTCGATGTCTTCAGGCGTTTAGGCCTGTTTGAACGCTTGTGCGTCAACTCGCCGAGCAACCGCAGATTCCATTCGACGCGACGTCGTGCGATTTTCTTCAGCGCTCGCGATAAATTTGGACAGTTCGCGCTCCATGGCGGAATCTTTGGCGCCCGGCTTCCACGACGCGGCTCCGTGGCGTCGGCGTGTGACCCGGGCAAGGACTAACGCGGCCATTGCAGCCTTCGCACATTCGTATTCAACGAGACCGCAAAGTTCGATCGGCTCGCCGAATTCCCGGAACGCTTCCACATACTCCCGGGCTGCGTGCACTGTCGCCGGGTACTCGCGTAGTTCGGAAACGACCTTGCGGCTCAAGACGTTCCATTGGAGTTTGTCTGGGTAGCCAAAAGCAGCAACGGACACCGTCTTGACCGCTTCAGGGCCCTTCGAGTCGGCCGCCTCTGTCGCCGCCCACGCGGCCTTATGCATAATCGTCCGGCATGTTCGGGCGTAGCTCTCCAACGATAACGCCAGTTCCAGCGCTGTATCGCGTCGCTGAGACTTGCGCTCTTTGACATTTCTCGCGGAGATCCATGCGAGCGTCACGACGGAGCCGACCGCGCTTGACGCCAACGCCAACGCTATCGGGTTGTTCCAGCTAACAAGCTGAAGATATTCGAGCCATTCCTGTCGCATGCGACGCACTTCGGAGAACGAGGTCCGGAAAGTATAAGTAGTCGTTTGCGGACTACTCATGGCAAAAAAAATCCGGTTTGTGTTTTTGCCACAATCACTTCGATCGAGCGAGGCGCGCCTTGACAAACCCGGCCGAAACGCTCCCTTATCGAAGTTTCGGTCACGTACGTTACGTCAGAGACGCCGATAGGGATACGGGAGTAGCGCTTACGGCTTGCTCCAGACCTGTTTCCAACACATGAGAAAGGTACCGCGAGCGTCTCTTGAGACCGCTCCTTCGAGCGGACACGCGGTGCTCGCTAACGCGGGGCCAGAGTGGGCGACCTCTCTATCCGCGTCAGCGAGTACATCGGCGGGCACCCGGCCCCAAATCGACAGACTGGCGAGTACGCCTGCACAGCCAACCAGAATAACGAGAGCCCGCTTTAATCGGATCGGGCGGCTGGCGATAAAATCGAGGGGCATTGGGTAACCTCGTCTGGCGGGGGACTTGTAACTGGTGTTATCGGCACCGGCCACCGAAATCATAGAGTTTCGCTGAATTATTTTTTTCGAACCGGATCGAGAGGCAGAGGGCAAACGATGGGTCGAAGCTGGGCGGGCATGGAATCCCAGATCCAAGCCCAAATCGCATCCCCGGATAGGACAATTTCTCATGCATGGAATTTGCCCGAAACAGATGCGATTGGTCACGATGCAGACGTTGATGAGACTGCGACGACGAGTCCGATTCGGGTCGACCTGAGTGGGTCACTGTGGGACCGGACGCGGCCATGATCTGCCGTTCGCTATCTCCGTCACGCGGTCATTCGAGCGGCGGCTACCCTCAAACAGCGGGCCTTCGCCGTCGGATGGCACCCGGCCAGTCCTGTCTGCCTTTGCCGACGCTCACGTGTCGGCGGGGGGGGCGTCGCTCCAGTTTCATGGTGTCCTCTCCTCTTCGAACAAACGACACGACACGGCCGGAGGGCTAACGGCCAACGAGCAATGCGATACAGAGGGCCACCCCGAACGCGTAGGTTCCCGACGCCCCGATAGCACGGGCCGGATTGGGCTTCGACATGGTGGGCCAGGCAAGTAGCGAAACCACCAGGAGCAAGCGGCAGGCCGTTGCACCTGCCATGCACCAGAGCTGCCAGTGAGGCGGATTCTGAGAGCCGAGATACAGAAATAGCACCGCAAAGAACGGCGCGTACTCGGCGGTATTGCCGTGAGCGCGAACCAGTTTGGTTAGCAGCCGGTCCGGTTCAGGCGCGTAGCCGCTCAGCAGCCCGACGCGAAAGCGCTCGACCGTGATGGTGAGTCCAAGTACGAACAGAAGCAAACCGAGGACACCGGTGCAGGCCAGTGCGATGCTGTTCATTCCATACTCCTTGCTTGACAGTCGAAATCAGTGATTCCGGGACGCCTTGCGGGCGATGGTGAGTGACAGTGCGGACACCGTTCATAACGTCTCCATCGGCGCGTCCGTCGGCGGGGTGCGGATCGATGATATGCCGGCAGGTCAAGTCTGGTGTCGTGACCTTCCTGGGCGCCAAGCCTCCCCAGTGGCCCCCGCAAAGGCTCACCGTTCGCGCGAGTCGAAGCAACGCTCCCATGTCAAAGCCATTTTGAAACGTCCGCTTGCCAGCTCCGCGGACGACGCGACTAACAACCCGATGTAACAGCGCTGCAACGTTTTCCCGACATGTCGATTTCCGAAAAAAAGCCGACAGTCAGCCGAATACTCGCATGATTCCATTTGGGTAATCCCTGATTTTTCCGCGGATGCGAAGACATGCTTCATCTACCCGCGGTGCTAGCGCATGAACACCCTTCAAGGCAATTACCACGGTTGAAGCGTTTCCCGAGGAGGTAATACCCATGCCTCATCTCACTCTTCGCTCTTCTGCGAATCTGTGAGACGAGACGAAACCTGACGTTCCAGAGATGCAACATTCTCGACCGATTTCTCCATCCCGCTGGCAAATTTCTCCGTCCAACAGCGGCCCAATCGGCCAAAACCCGGTGTTTCGTCACATTTGACCCGCTTGGTCCACATCTTGCGAACACTACGCATGCAAGTCGACAGCATGGCGGCGAGCGCGAAGCAGCAACGGTAGTTTCAGTCGCGCCCAGACAACGCCAATGCTTACGGGGGCTTTCCTTGACACGTAACCGGCGCTCAGGCGCACGGCGAACGGCGAGAAAAGCAAGTCGGCTGGAAAAGAAAAGACGAGGAACACAAGCATGTTGCCCTCAAAGTTTGTTCGACCAGAATCGCGATGTGCCACGCACATCGAATCCCCTTTCCGGCGCCCCATATCGCAGCCAGACGCGATACGTCGCTGACGGACCCGGCACGTAGTCGCCGGACTCTCCAAAGCCAGCCCTGACACTTGTCCGCCGAGCCGCTTCAGGCTCGTGTGCGCCTGTCTTTCAATGCGCCGGACGGGTCATATTTCTTGCAGTACCCGTAGTACGTTGTATCAACCGTAGTTATCCGATGTTTTTTACGTTAGTAGGCCAAACGGAGATTCAATCATGAAATCGATCGTCAACATCACCAAGCAATTCATCCGTGACGAAGAAGGCGCTACGGCCGTCGAATACGGAATGATGGTTGCCCTGATTGCAGCGGTAATCGTTGTGACTGTGACCACCCTCGGCACACAGGTCGAAGCGGCGTTCACCAAGATCAGCAACGCCCTCCCCGCCGCCTGAAAGAGGTGCCGACGGACGAATCGAATCTGTCGAATCGTCCGTCGCACCACCGCTTCCACCACGCGCTGTCCACACCGACGAGGCCTTGTCATGTTCACTACGCTCTATGCGCCGCCACCGATCGCGCCGTGCGTGATCGCGCTGGTGGTGGCTGCTGCAAGCACTGATCTCCAGTGCCGGCGCATTCCGAACATCCTGGTCGCGGTTGGTCTGGTCGGCGCACTCTTCACGCAGTGCTGGCTGCACGAATTCCCGGCAGGCGCCCTCGCGTGGCTCACCGGTGCACTCGTCGGACTTGGCCTCTTTCTGCCGCTCTATTTGCTGCGCGGGATGGCCGCGGGCGACGTGAAGCTGCTCGCGATGGTCGGCGCGTGGATCGGTCCGCCACTGGTGTTTTACGTCGCGCTGGCGACATGCGTGATCGGTGGCGTGTGGGCGCTGGCGCTGGCGGCGCGACGTGGCCAGGTGAGCAAACTGTTCAGCGCCACGATGTTCGTCCTCATCCATCCAACGTCGCGCAGTGTCAATCCCGCTCCGGCCGAGTCGATGGGAACGATGCCGTACGGCGTCGCGATAGCGGCGGGAACCATCGCCGTGCTGGTGGGTACGGCGGCACAGCTGGAAATCTGAGAATAACCGGACGACGATCCGACTACACCGATCACATTCCGAGTGGCGACGCCGTAGGCGGTGCCACTCGCCGGGGAGCAACGCATGTACGAGCACAATACAGAGGCGGGCTGCGCCGCGAGCATCAGGCATCTGCATGAAGCCCACACAGAGGGCGCTCCCCACGCACAACAGCCTGCCGTCGCGCTGCGCGCACCGCGCTGCGTGGCGGACACTGGGCTGCCCCCGATGCTGGTCTCGCAGTTGGTGCTCAAGTCGACCTTGCTCAACGGCAAATCGTCGGTCGGCGATCTGATCAGGCGGCACTGCCTGACGGCCACAGTACTCGACGAGACGATTGGCTTCCTGGTGCGCGAACACCTGGTCGAGATCGCGTCGCGCGGTGCGACCGACTTCGACGTTCATCTGCGCCTGACTGATGCCGGGCGCACGCTCGCCGCGGCCGAAGCGGCCCGCTGCGCCTATTGCGGTCCCGCGCCGGTCTCGCTCGACAGCTACATGGAAGTGGTTCGCGCGTATTCGGTGCGACGGATCCGCATCACGCAGCCTGATGTGCGTGCTGCATTCGCCGGCATCGTCGTCGATGCGTCCTTGCTCGACTCAGCGGCGGCCGCACTGAACGCAGGCCGCCCGCTGATGCTCTACGGTCCGGCCGGCAGTGGCAAGACCTTCCTCGCCGAATGTCTGGGCAGGCTATTGACTGGCGCAGTGCCGGTCCCTTACGCCATTCATGTCGGCGGGGAGATCATTCTGTTGCATGACCCGCTCGTCCATCACGACGCGCATGGCGAGCCCTCCCCCGACTTGACGGACCGGCGCTGGCGCGCCTGCAAGCGCCCGGTGGTGACGTCCGGCGGCGAGCTGACACTCGAGATGCTCGACCTTCAATACAACCCGAACGGCGGCACCTACCAGGCGCCGCCGCATATGAAGGCCACGATGGGTCTGTACGTCATCGACGACCTGGGCCGTCAGCGCGTCGCGCCGGCCGACCTCCTGAACCGCTGGCTGATGCCGCTCGATCGTGGCGTAGATCAGTTCACGCTGCGGTCCGGCGCCCTTTTTCTCGCGCCATTCGACGTGTGGCCGGTGTTCTCGAGCAACCTGACGCCCGCCGAGTTCAATGACGACGCATTCATGCGCAGGCTCGGCTCCAAGCTCCACGTAGGAGCGCTTTGCGTCGACGACTATCGCCGCGTGTTCGACGCAAAATGCGCGTCGCTGCAACTCGAAGCCGATGCGGGTGCGTTCGATTACCTGCTGCACGAGCTTCACTTGCCGACCGGGACACCGTTTCTCGCCTGCTATCCCAATGACCTGCTTGCCGTGCTTCGGTCGTTCGCGCTCTATCACAGTGACGCCCGCATTGTCACCCAGCATGGACTGGCGCGCGCATGGCGCAGCTACTTCGGCAGCGGTTCCGTTATTACACGGCATCCCGATCAGGTATGCCAACCATCGCGGCCTGGATTTTCCCAACCGCCACTAGAGCAATCGAAGGAGCATCGCCATGAGAAATAGCCGGGTTTTTACGATGTTGGGGATCGCCCTGCTGGCCGGCATCGCCTCCGTGGGATTCGCGTCACGATGGCTGTTGCAAACGTCCTCTTCGGCTGTCACGCCGGTGGCCGTGGCCGCCGCCGAAGTGAGCCTCGGCCAGCCGCTGACCCCGACCCTGGTTCGCATGGTGAACTGGCCAACCGGAAGCATCCCGCCGGGCACATTCAAGGACGCGAAGGCGCTGGAAGGCCGTGTGGTACGCACGAGCCTCGAACCCGGCGAGCCAGTCATCGAGTCGAAGCTCGCACCGCAGGGCACGAAGGGCGGGCTGTCGGCGGTGATCGGAGAAGGCAAGCGGGCGATCACAGTGCGCGTGAACGACGTGGTCGGAGTCGCGGGCTTCGCGCTGCCGGGCAACTATGTCGACGTGATCGTCAACACGCAGGAGCCTGAGGCCAGGAGCGGCGACCAACAACAAAGCATCTCGAAGATCGTCCTCGAAAAGATCCTGGTGCTCGCGGTCGCCCAGCAGGTGAACCGCGACGACACGCAGCCAAAGGTCGTCAATGCAGTGACGCTCGAAGTTACGCCCGAGCAGGCTGAGAAGCTCGACCTGGCGCGCAGCGTCGGCAGCCTGTCGCTAGTGCTGCGCAACCAGATCGACAATCGCGCGCTGCCGACTGGCGGTGCAACCAAGGTGACGCTGCTGGGCAAGCCTGCCGCCGTTCCGCCTCCGGCGCCCGCGGCCCCGGCAGCCCCGACACGCGTGAAATACATCGCCCGTTCCACTGCCAGACGCGACTGCATCGGCGTGCTGTCAGGTACGCAAGGCAGCCAGGAATGCTTTTAGCCACGCAACGCGACCATGTGATGCGAGAGACGGCCGCGCCGTAGGTCATTCACCGCGACGGCGTCCAGTACACAAGTCGGCTCACTCGCATCAAGCTACGGGGGAATCACAAAATGAAAACGAATCAGTCAAATGCGACGAGGAGCGGCGCACTGCGTACCGTCCTGCTGACCACGTCTGTATGCGCGTCGCTGTTGGGCACTCAAGGCGTGCTCGCACAGGAAGCCGTCGAGAACGGCATGCTCGGCAAACTCGGCACAATGCCGCTGCCGCAGGGCCGTGGCCCGATGCAAATGACCATCACCATGAATTCCAATCCGGCCCAGCAATCCGGCGGGATGCAGAGCGCCTCCGCGCGCGGCCCGGCGTGTACACGCACGCAATCGGAAGAAAACACCACGGTGGTGCCGGTCGGCAAGTCGACGCTGATTCACACCGCCGAAGCGGTGCGCAATCGCACGCTCGGTAATCCGCAGATTGCACAGGCGACCATGGTGTCGCCGCAAACGCTCTATCTGGTCGGACTCACTGTCGGCACCACCAACATGATCGTGCAAGGCAAGAGCGGTGCGTGCGAAGTGATCAATGTCGTCGTGAGTGCCGATTCAGGCGGCCTGCGGACATCATTGTCCGAACTGTTGCCGGCAGAGCCGAACATCCGTGTCGGCACTGCCGCCGACAACCTGGTCCTGGCCGGTCGTGTTTCCAGTGCACAGGCGGCGGAACAGGCAATGGAGATCGCCAGGGCTTACGCGCGCAGCGCAGCGCAAGCCAACGGCAACGGCAACGGCAACGGCAACGCCGCTGTCAACGGCAACGGCAAACCCCCTGGCGTGTTGAACATGATGAGCGTCGACTCGCCACAACAGGTGATGCTGGAGGTCAAGGTCGCCGAAGTCTCGAAGACCTTGCTCAACCAGATGGGCTCGGCCCTGAACATCCAGGGTGGCTTCGGCTCGTGGAGCGGCGCGCTGGTGAGTAGCCTGCTCGCCGGGGTTTCAAGCCTCGTCGCCGTCAACAAGGCGAACAACCGGCCGTTCAACATCGCGCTCGATGCGCAAAACGGCGACAACCTGGTGAAGATCCTCGCCGAACCGAATCTTGTCACGCTGAGTGGCCAGGAAGCGACGTTTCTCGCGGGCGGCAAGGTCTTCATTCCGGTGCCGCAGAGCAACAACGGTACCGGCGGGTCGACAATCACCCTGCAGGAAGAAGAATTCGGTGTCGGCCTGAAATTCACACCGACCGTGCTCGCAGGCGGGCGCATCAATCTGCGGGTCGCGCCTGAGGTCTCCGAGTTGTCCCCTACCGGCGTCACAGTCAGCGCGACCAATGTCAGCGGCGTCGCGATTCTGCCGCTGATCACGACTCGCCGGGCATCGACCACGGTCCAGATGAACGACGGCGAGAGCTTCGCGATCGGCGGCCTGATCAAGAACAACGCCACCGGCGCACTGAAGGCGATACCCGGCGTCGGCGAAGTGCCCGTGCTCGGGGCGTTGTTCAGAAGCACGTCGTTCCAGCAGGACCGGACCGAGCTCGTGTTCATCATTACGCCGCACCTCGTCAGGCCGTTGCAAACCGCCTCGAATATCCCGCTTCCGACCGACAGCTTCACCACACCCAACGAAGCGGACGTCTATGCGACGGGGAACATGGAAGGTCGCGGCCCATCGCACAATGCAGCGCCTGTCCCAGCTACGCAAACGCCCGCTGCGCCTGCACCCGCTCCGCAGGCTCCGGCCGCGGCACCGGCTCCGGCGCTTGCGCCATCGCGCGAACCTGCACCGGCGCCGAGGAAATCAGCTGCCCTTTCCGACCCGCAAGTCATCGCCCAGCCAGTGCCGATCCAGCCGACAGTGACGGCACCGCTGCAGGAACCGCAGGCCAGTGCGCCGGCCTCGCTGGCAGACGAACCTGCCGCGCGTGCCGCACGCATCGAGGCGGCCGCCGCGCAGATTGCGGTACACGAACGGCAGCAGAACAACAAGCCGGGAGCGTCGTCCGCTTCCGCACAGAACTGAAGTCTCCCCAGGAGAACATCATGACCACCCGCCACATTCTCTTCTTGCGCTGGGCAGCACTGATCGCACCGGCCTGTGCCGCACTGAGCGGTTGCCTGTCGTCGACGCCCGTCTGGGACAGCCACTTCGGCCAGGCCGTGCGGACCGTAACGCAGGCGCAGATCATCGATCCCGACGCGGCGACCCATAATCCGTCCGTCGACGGGCTCGACGGCAAGGCCGCAGTTGCGGCGATGTCGAACTACAACAAGTCGATCCAGCAAGCCCCGCAGAACAGCAACGCGTTCGTGATTGGCGTGGGCAGCAACGGAAACAGTGGCGGGGGCATGCTCACCGCCCCGTCAAGCGGCCAGTAGACACTTCGAGCCGAGGGCATCATGGATCGCCAAATACAACGTGCGGGGAGCCGCGGCGCGGGTCATCGCGAGCGCGGCATGGTGTCGATCATCGTCGCGCTGTCGCTGGTGGTGCTGATCGGCTTCGTCGGCCTGGCGCTCGACCTCGGCAAGCTGTATGTGACCAAGAGCGAATTGCAGAATAGTGCGGACGCGTGCGCGCTGTCAGCTGCGCGGGACTTGACCGGGGCAATCGACTTGAGAATTCCGGAGGCTGACGGCATCACGGCGGCGCATCTGAACTATGCGTACTTTCAGGGAAGCGCGGTGCAGAGCCTGACCGACACCAACGTGACGTTCAGCACTTCGCTCAGCAACGCCTTCCAGCCCAGATCTGCGATTAACGCGGCGACGTCGGCCAACATCAAGTATGTGCAGTGCACGGCGGCGAGCACTGGTATCGCCAATTGGTTCATCCAGGTGCTCAATGTACTGCCAGGTGTGAACGTGGCCCTGGCGCAGGACGTTTCCGCGCGCGCGGTCGCCACCGTCGGCGCGGCGCAAACGACTTGTGCGCTTCCTGTCTTCATCTGCAAGCCGGGTACCGAAACATCACCGCCGGTAGCGGGGGCGGCTTACAACATCGGTGACTGGATCACTTCGAAAGCGGGCTCGCCGCCCACCTATGGCGCTGGCAGCTTCGGCTGGGCCAGCCTCAACTCAGATAAATCGGCCAGCTCGATCGCCTCACAATTAACGGGCAACCAATGCACGCTGCCGGCCGCCGGTGCGCTGCTCGGCTCACCGGGCAACAAGGTCAGCGATACATTCGCATGGAACACGCGCTTCGGGATCTATGGCGGCAAGTACAAGGGCCCATCCGATGGTGTGCCTGATTTCACCGGTTACGCTTATACGTTGACCACTTTCACAGCGCAAAAGAACGCCTATCCGGATTTCGTCGCCAAACGAGCGACATTCACGTCGTACCAGGGTGACGGCACTCCGTCACCACCGAAGTCCGGGCTCAACACCGGCGGCACCGCCACGCAGAGCAATTACTACAGCGGGGCTGACCGCAGGCTCGCGCTCGCTCCCGAGGTGGACTGCACACAGTATCTCACTGCGAAACAGGCAAGCGTCCTCGATTGGGTCTGCGTGCTGATGCTCGACCCGATGGAAAAAGGTGGCGGTGCAGGCCCGGTGCACCTCGAATACCGGGGCCGGTCGACTGACCCCGGCAGCCCCTGCGCAACCCAGGGCGTGCCCGGCGACGTCAATGCGGTCGGCCCGCAAGTGCCGGTGCTAGTGCAATAGGAGCAGTCATGAAAAGGCGTCCTGTTTCTCCGAAACGCATGCGCGGCGTCGCCGCCGTCGAATTCGCGCTCGTGCTGATCCCGCTCGTGCTGCTCGTCGCCGGTGTGTCCGAATTCGGACGCGCCATTTACCAATATGAGGCACTCACGAAGTCGACGCGCAACGCCGCCCGCTACCTGTCGGAATACTTGCCGTCCGACACCTCTTATCCAACGTATAAGAGCGAAGCGCTGTGTCTCGCGGTTTACGGAAACACGGGCTGCACCGGGTCGTCCCTGGTGCCGGGTCTGACGACGAGTCTCGTGGTGGTCTGCGACAGCGCTTCTCCTTGCACAGGCCCGTCGGATCCATCTCAGTTCGCAAACGTCGCGACGTACGACTCGAACAACGGCGTGAACTCCGGTACGCCTGTCGGCACGATCAACCTCGTCGAAGTGAAAATCACGGGCTTTCCCTATGCGCCGCTCCTGCCGGTTTTCAACCCTACCGCGACGACGTTCAACGACATCCTGACGGTGATGAGGCAAGTGTCATGAAAACACCGACATTGCGAGGTACTTCGCTGCGCGGCCAGCGCGGCGCAACCGCAGTCGAATTCGCACTGGTCTCAGGCATGTTGTGCATGCTGCTCATCGGTATCTGCGAGTTCTCCCGCGTGCTCTTCGACTGGAACACCGCGAGCGAGGCAGTCCGGCTGGGAGCACGCACTGCCGTGGTATGCGATGCCAACGCGGCCGTGATCAAAACGCGAATGCAAGCACTGCTGCCGTTGCTGAATAACGCGAACGTGGACGTGTCTTATTTGCCGGCCGGGTGCGACGCGGACGTCTCCACGGCACGTAACTCATGCAACACGGTCACGGTCAGCATTACTGGCGTCACTGTGCAAACCATCATTCCGTTCGTGCCGCAGAGTCTGACGATGCCGCCATTCACCACTACCTTGCCGCGCGAGAGCCTGACCAGCTCGAGCGGCGGCACCACGTGCAACTAAAGCGTCCACCTGGTGACCACATCATGCTCAATATCCTCATCAGTTCGGAACACGCTGCCCGGATGTCCGAGATCGTTCGCCTTGTCTCGGACTTCGGCAGCTACACCACCACACGAACGCACGGTGCGCCGTCGACGTTGCTGGAGCGCGGCGACAGCCTCGACGCTTTCGATGTGCTGATCATCGACGCGCCGTCGCTCGAACGGGCCGAACTGGCGGCCGTGGACACACTGGTTCACCGCTATGCGCGCCTGATCTGCATACTGTTGTTGTCCGAAGCGTCGCCGGACGCACTGATCGCGGCGATGCGGGCAGGCATTCGCGACGTCCTCAACTGGCCGCTGGAGCCGCGCGCCCTCGACGACGCGCTCAAGCGCGCGAATGCGCAGCATGCCGCACACCAACGGCACCAAACGCATATCGCGTCGTTCATTTCTTGCAAAGGCGGCGCAGGTACCAGCTTCATCGCAGCAAACGCCGGCTATGCGATCTCCGCATTGCACGACAAGCGGGTGCTACTGGTCGACCTGAACCAGTCGTTCGGCGATGCGGCGTTCCTTGTCAGCGACCAGTCGCCGCCATCGACGCTGCCACAGATGTGCGCGCAGATCGACCGGATGGATGCCGCGTTTCTCGATCAATCCCTCACGCACGTGAGCCCCGGCTTTCACGTCCTCGCGGGCGCGGGTGATCCGCTCAAGGCGCACGAGATTCGCGAGGAAAAACTCGAGTGGATTCTCGGCGTCGCAGCGCCACGCTACGACGTCGTGCTGTTCGATCTGGGCCAGAGCATCAATGCGTTATCGATCGTCGCGCTCGACCGCAGCGCCCAGGTGCATATGGTGCTTCAGGCAAGCATGCCGTACGTGCGGGCCGCGCTGCGCCTGCAGGAAATCCTCGTGTCGCTTGCTTACCCGCCTGACCGGCTCCGGGTGCTGCTCAACCGGCACCGCCGCGGCGACGAGCGCGCCAGGAGTGCACTCGAACAGGTGCTGGGCAAGCGGCCATCGCACATGATTCCCGATGATCCACAGGTGGCATATGAGGCGGTCAATCAGGGAGAGCCGGTGTTGAAGATGGCTCCCAAAAGCCCGCTCGCACGGAGCCTGCAAACGCTCGCGCAAAACATCGCCACCGAGTCCTCGGGCGTCGCGCCCGCCGACAAGCGCAATGAACCGCTTTTTGGGAATTTGTTCAGGCGCTCCGTCGCACCGCGGCAGCCCAAGATCTCGTAACGCTTCGACGAGGAGAGCTTCATGTCATTACGCGAACAACTATCGTTCAGCATGATCCATGCGCTGCCAGCGCGCCATTCCGGCGACGGGGCATCGCCCGGTCTGGCGCGCGTCGCATATCAGAAACTGAAGCAACGGGTCCACGGAATCGTGCTCGATCGCGTGGAACTGGAACGGCTGTCGCGCTTGCCCGCCGAACAGGTCCGTCAGGAGGTCAACGCGCTGATCACGCGCATCCTCGAGGAGGAGAAGACGCCGGTCAACGATCTGGAGCGCAAGCAGCTCGCGATCGACATCCATGACGAAATGTTCGGCTTCGGCCCGCTCGAGGCGCTGCTGCGCGACCCCACCGTCTCCGACATACTCGTCAACACACACCACACGACCTACGTCGAACGCCGTGGCCGACTCGAACTGACCGACGTGACCTTCTACGACGACGCGCACCTGATGAAGGTCATCGAGAAGATCGTCTCGCGAGTCGGACGCCGCATCGACGAGTCGAGCCCGATGGTCGACGCGCGCCTGCCCGACGGCTCGCGGGTCAACGCGATCATCCCGCCATCGGCCATCGACGGGCCACTGGTGTCGATCCGGCGCTTCGCCGTCAGCCCGCTGCAGGTATCGGATCTGGTCGCATCGCAAAGCCTTTCGCCGCCGATGGCCGAGCTGCTCGACGCTCTGTCGCGCGCAAAAATAAACACCCTCGTATCGGGCGGGACCGGCAGCGGCAAGACCACGCTGCTGAACATCCTGTCGGGCTTCATCCCGGAGGACGAGCGCATCGTGACGATCGAGGATGCGGCCGAGCTTCAGTTGCGTCAGCGACATGTCCTGCGCCTGGAAACGCGGCCGCCGAACGTCGAAGGACGAGGCGAGATCACCCAACGCACGCTCGTTCGCAACGCGCTGCGGATGCGCCCCGATCGCATCATCCTCGGGGAAGTGCGCGGCGCGGAAGCACTCGACATGCTCAATGCGATGAACACCGGCCACGAAGGATCGCTCGCGACGATTCACGCGAACACGCCGCGCGACGCGCTGACCCGCCTCGAAAACATGATCAGCCTCGCCGGACTCGCAGTGCCGCCGAAGAACCTGCGCCAGCAGATATCGTCGGCGATCTCGGTAGTCGTCCAGACGGCCCGGCTGGCCGACGGGCGCCGAAAAATCATCAGCATCCAGGAACTGACGGGCATGGAAGGCGATACCGTCAACATGCAGGAGATCTTCACGTTCAAGCGAACCGGTGTCGATCAGAGCGGTGCGGTACGCGGCTACTTTTGCGCGACCGGCGTGCGGCCCAGGTTTGCGGACCGGTTGCAGGCGTTCGGCATCACGCTACGCGACCAGATTTACGATCCAGCGCGACACTTCGAGACCGCGTAACGGGCGCGCCGGACGGTGGCGGCGCTGACCTTCTGTTTTGGGAGACATCCATGAATCCGATCTTCTACGCCTTCGTCGTGTTGCTGTTCGTCGCCGTGGTATTGGGTACCGCTGGCCTGTACCAATGGTGGAACGGCCGCCACGGTCCTGCCGCGCGCCGCCTCGAGCAGCGCATTCAGGCACTGTCGGCGGGCGCGCAAGTGCAGGGAGAGCGTCTGACGATCCTGAAGCAGCACATGCTCAGCGAGTCAAAGCAACTCGACGCACTGATGATGCACGTGCCGCGCGTGCAGATGCTCGACCGGATCATTCTGCAGTCCGGGTTGAGCCTCACTGTGGGACGCCTCGCCGGGCACAGCGTGCTCGCCGTCGCGATCGTGGCGGGGGCTGCGAGTTTCGCGCCGATCCCAGTGCCGATGCCGATGATCATGCTGGCCGGCCTCGCCGCGTTCGCTTTCCCGACGCTGCGGGTCCTGCACAAGCGCCGCGAGCGCCTGCGCGTGCTCGAGAAGCAGTTGCCCGACGCCGCCGACATGATCAGTCGGGCATTGCGCGCGGGGCATTCTTTCCCGACCTCGATCGGCATGCTAGGCAGCGAGTTTGCAGAGCCGATGGCCAGCGAATTTCGCATCGTGTTCGATGAGATCAACTACGGCGTCGCGCTGAATGAAGCCCTGATGAATCTTGCCACACGCGTCCCTGTGCCCGATCTGCGCTATTTCGTGATCGCGGTGCTGATTCAGCGGGAAACCGGCGGCAACCTGGCCGAGATACTGGACAGCATTGCGTCGCTGGTTCGCGCGCGCCTGCACCTGGCAGACAAGGTGCGCGTGCTGTCTGCGGAGGGGCGTCTGTCCGCGTGGATTCTCGGGCTGTTGCCGTTCGTCGCCGGCGGCGTAATGCAGGCGATGAACCCCAAGTTTCTTGCGATGCTGTGGCAGGACCCGGCCGGATTGAAGGTCACCCAGGTGATCCTTGCCTCGATGGTATTCGGCGTGATGTGGATGCGGCGCATCGTGAACATCCGTGTGTGACGGCAGGCCACCGCGCATAAAAAGACCTGGAGAACTCTGATGGAAACCCTCAATTCCACCCACGTGCTGCTGTTAGGCAGCCTGTTTGTGGCGGTATCCGGCGCAGTCGCCGGCCTCATCTTCTGGCTGGCGCCGCGCGACATGCAACGCCGCATCGAGCAGGCGGGCGGCGTGTCCGTGCCGGTGGAACCGTCCTCGCCGACTGGCGTCGCGTGGGCCGAAAAAATTGCGGACATCTCACGTCCGATTTCGCGGCTCTCCATCCCGAAAGAGGGCTGGGAAGACTCCCCGTTACGGCTGCGTCTGATGAACGCCGGCTGGCGCACGCCGACATCCGCTTCGCTCTATTTCACGGCGAAGACGATTCTCGCGCTGCTGCTGCCGCTACTCGGGCTCGGGACACTGTGGCTGTTGGGCTCAACGCTCGTGGACAACCAGCCGGTGCTGTGGATGCTCCTGACACTGCTTGGAGCAATCGGCTATTACACGCCGAATGTCGTGCTAACGCACTGCCGGGCACTGCGTCAGCGCGCGATCTTCGAGGGCTTTCCGGATGCGCTCGACTTGCTGACGGTGTGCGTCGAAGCGGGCCTGAGCATTGACGCCGCGCTGATGCGCGTCGCCGACGAGATCGGGATCGGCAGCCCGGCGGTGGCAAGCGAACTGCAATTGATGTTGCTTGAAATGCGCTCCGGCTTCTCAAAAGAAAAAGCGCTTCGCAACCTCGCACTGCGCACCGGTGTCGAGGACATCAATATGTTCGCATCGATGCTGATTCAGGCGGAACGCTTCGGCACCAGCATCGGCGCGTCGCTGCGGGTCATGTCCGACACGCTGCGCACGCGTCGCAAGATGCTCGCCGAGGAACGCGCCGCGAAGATCGCGCTGAAGCTGATGTTCCCGCTGATTTTCTGCATTTTTCCTGCGCTACTTACGGTGCTGATCGGTCCCGCATGTATCCAGATCTATCGTGCGTTGTTGCCGGCGCTGTCCGGCTCGGGCAGCTGAGATCCGGCATCGTCCGGTGGCATTCGCCTGGAACTCATGGCGGCGCTACAAGAGATTCGGCCTTCAGGCCTTGAAACCAACGACAGCAGGACGCGCGGCGAACGCGGCGTACCCATTGCACAGTCATTATTCGGGGGACTCACTAATGAAATTGGATAGCTCAGCTCTGGCAACTCGGCCGGCCGATTCCAGCAGCTTCACAGCCGGTGCACAAGCGCCTTCACGCCCAGCGGAACGAACTCGATTGACGCGCATGCAACTCGCGACAGAAATCGTCGTGCGAACCCTTACCGCTGTGGTGCTTTCCCTATTCGTGGTCTCGACGGCCCGCCAGTATCTGATGGATCCGTCTCGTATCACGCTGATATTCTTCGCGTTGTCGGGCGTGCTGACCGTGGGTTTAGCGATCGTCTCGCGCGTGCCGCGCGAGCGCGACTGGAATCCGGTCAGCCTGGCGATCACCCTTTTCGGCACCTTCTATTATCTGGCGATCCGGACCGAGCCAGGCATCCGGCTGGTACCGGAATTTTATGCCGTGGCGATACAACTATTGGGCGTCGTCATCCAGGTCTACGCAAAGTGCTCCCTTCGGCGTTCATTTGGCCTGTTGCCGGCCAATCGCGGAGTGATCGTCATCGGCCCCTACCGCGTCGTCCGCCATCCGATGTACCTTGGCTATTTCGTCACCGATGCAGGCTTTCTGCTTGCAAACTTTGGCCATTGGAACGTCCTCGTGATTTTCATACAGTGGACGCTGCAAATCGGACGGATCATGCAGGAAGAACGCTTGTTAGCGAAAGACGACACCTACCGCAAATATATGAGCCGTGTGCGATATCGCCTGGCCTTCGGGCTTTTTTGATTTTCAAAAAGGTGCTGGCCAGGGAGAAGATCGCGTCAGTGTGTTCACCGGTCGAGCAGCATATTCCGGCGTGCTGGCGGCGCGGTCCGCACCCGGGATACCAGGACGTTTGCCGGGGCAGTAGATCCGCCCGTTGCATGGGCGGCGGGCTGGGAATCCAGACGAAAGAACGAAACCGCCTGGTTCAGCTGCCGGCCCTGATCCTCGAGCGATTTCGACGCGGCCGCCGCTTCCTCCACCAGCGCGGCATTCTGCTGCGTCACTTCGTCCATTTGCGTGATCGCCTGATTGACCTGCTCGATCCCGCGACTCTGCTCGGTCGACGCGGCCGCGATTTCCCCCATGATGTCGGTCACCCGTGTCACTGCCTGAGTGACCTCGGCCATCGTCTTTCCCGCCTCATTGGCAAGCGACGACCCATCCCGGATCTTCTGAACGGACGCGTTGATCAGATCCTTGATCTCCTTCGCGGCACTGGACGACCGCTGGGCGAGGCTGCGCACTTCACTCGCGACCACCGCGAACCCGCGCCCCTGCTCGCCTGCACGGGCAGCCTCCACCGCCGCATTCAGTGCGAGGATGTTGGTCTGGAACGCGATCCCTTCGATGATCCCGGTGATATCCGCAATCCTGCTGGAACTCGTGCTGATCTCGCCCATCGTGTCGACCACTTTGCCAACGACCTGATTGCCTCGCCCCGCCACTTCGGATGCGTTGGCCGACAGCGAGCTCGCCTGCTGTGCGTTCTCGGCGTTCTGCTTCACGGTAGCGGTCAGCTCTTCCATGCTTGCGGCGGTTTCCTGCAGCGATGCGGCCTGCTGTTCCGTGCGCGACGAAAGATCCACATTGCCCGACGCGATCTGGCTTGAACCGGTGGCGATGCTGTCGGCGGAAGTACGGACCTGACCGATCAGGCGAACGAGGCTGGCCTGCATCTCGCCCATCGAGGCAAGCACACTTCCGGCCCGCGCATTCTTCGCCCCCGGCACCGGACTCAAATCGCCGCCGGCCACGCGCTGAGTCACTTCGCCCAGTGCCGCCGGCTCGGCGCCCAGCGCGCGCAGCAGGTCCCGCGTGATGACGACGCCAGCCACGACCGCCATCGCGACCGCGGCCACACAGATCGCAATCAGCAGGTTCCGTTGGCTCGCAAATTGATCCGTTGATTGTTGGACCATCCGTGCCGCACGTTCACGGGTAAAGCCCTGATATTCGTTGGACGCCTTGATGAAGGCCGAAAGCAATGGCCTGCAGCGGGTGTCGATCTCCGCAATCGCTGCGTCGCGTTGATTGTTGACGGCCAGCTTGTCGATTTCCAGCGCCACGGGACGGTAAAGCGCTTCGATTCGCGGAAGTTCGGCCGCGAGACTCCGTGCCTTGTCGCTCATGTCGGAAGCGCCAGCCACCATCGCGTTAAACTTTTCCAGTCGGGTCTCCACCTTGCGTTCGCTTTCCTCGACAGCAGCCTTTTCAAGCTCAACGTCGGCAGCAGTGGTAACCAGCACCAGATTGCGCACCGCCATGGCGCGATCATCAACAGCATTGCGAACAGCTTCAGCCGCTTTGGCTCGCGCGTCGATACCACTGATATAGCCGGAAAAACGGTCGTTCGCGTCGTTCAGCTCCCACAGCGATAGTCCCGAGACGATCAGCACGATAAAGGCCAATGCCCCGAAAGCCACCGTGAGCTTTGCCTTCACAGACAGTTTATTCAGAATCATCTTTCGCTTCCATTTTCAACGGCGAGACACGCAAATGCGGGCAATCGCGCGTGATGTCCGAGTCACACAACGGTATGCGCCCGCGCCCCCTGCAAACTGATGCACGCTGCATATGCGTTTACGGCGGCGAAGCTGACGAACTGGAGCCTTGGTTAACCCCTGCGTCCAATGCGCAAACGTTGGCGAAGCATTGAATTGTTCTATCGGGATTAATTATTGTTAAACCACGTATTTATTAGACAAAATAAAATCGGCGAATATTGAAGATCACGCGAATTGCACAGGTTTTGTAAAGAAACCGTGATATTCGCGAAAGGGATTTTTAAAATGCGGTTCCCACGTCATCGTCATAACG
The DNA here is from genome assembly GCF_014397785.1 of Paraburkholderia podalyriae. GTDB lineage: Bacteria > Pseudomonadota > Gammaproteobacteria > Burkholderiales > Burkholderiaceae > Paraburkholderia > Paraburkholderia podalyriae. Next base: position 7,419 of record NZ_VZQQ01000007.1, on the reverse strand, counting down.
TGGGTCGTCTGGGCTTCAATGCTTCAGGCAGGTGTCGGCGTTCTTCCACGTGCAGACGTCGAGCCCGGTGTGAATGACCGGCGGCACCGACTTCCCTTGCGCGAGGTCACGCATGACCATCGCGGCACGGTAGCCCATTTCCTCGGGCCGCTGGCCGACGAGCACATTCACCTTGCGGTCCTTGAGCGCTTGCAGTTCGGGCCCGAGCGTATCCGCCGAGACGATCACGAACTTGCCGTTCTTGATCTTGTCCATGATCGGCGCGACAACCTGCGAAAAAGCCTGCGGCGCAAAGAGCGGCCAGCCACCCGCGAACAGAAAGGCGTCGAGACCGGTAGGGTTGGCGGTCAGCGTGTCCTGCATCATCTGGTTCGCCTTGGCGGCGTCGTCGTTCACGTAGAGCGGACAGCCACTGATCTCATGCCAGCCGTTCTCGCCAGCAAGCTTCGCGATGCCTTTCTTGCCGGACAGCACGTCGCGCGCGCCCTGGGCTCGCTGGTTGATGTTCTCCGCCGCCGGATTGCCCATCACGAGGCAGACATTGCCGCCCTTCGGCATCAGCATCTTCAACTGCTCGCCGAGCTTGGCGCCCAGTTCGTAGTTGTCGGTGCCGACGTAGCTCTTGCGCAGCGAGGCATCCTTGGGCAGCAAGTCGGCATCCGCGGTGATGACCGGGACCGATCCGCCGCGGCGGCGCAATACCTCCGCCACGGCCGGCGCGTTCGCGGGCGAGATCGCCATGCTCGCGACGCCCTTGGTCAGCAGGTCGTCGATGATCTGCACTTGCGCGCTCTCATCCGCGGCGGTCGCGGGGCCGGTGTAGTAGCAGTTATAGCCTTGCTTGCTGAGTTCCTTGTTGGCCCGTTCGCATCCTTGATGCATGAGATCGAAGTACGGGTTGTCGAGACCCTTCACCACCAGCGCGAGGGTCTTGTCGGCCGCGAAGCCCGGAGACGCCAGCATCGCGAAGCCCCCGGCCACGGCAATCCACATCCACAGTTTCTTCATCGTTCCCTCCTGTTCGGCACCGGCTTCCCGGCGCCCATATCTGCCCTGCCGCGAAGCGGCCGGCGCATCCGAAGACGTTTCAATCTCCTTGCCGCTCGCCGCCGAGCCGGTTGAAAAGCACCGCGACGATGATGAAGCTGCCGACGACGGTCCCCTGCCAGAACGCGTCGACGCCGAGCAGGATCAGGCTGTTGCGGATCACTTCGATGAGCGCCGCGCCGACGATCGTTCCGAAGGCGCTGCCGACCCCGCCGGCCAGATTGGTCCCGCCGACCACGGTGGCAGCGATCACGCGCAGTTCGTCGCCGGTGCCGAGGCCTGTCGTCACCGCGCCTAGCCAGCCGACTTCGAGGATCGCCGCGACGCCCGCCATGAGCCCGCAGAGCACATAGACGGAGCAGACGATGCGGCGCACAGGCACGCCGGTCAGATTCGCCGCATGGCGGTTGCCGCCGATCGCGAAGACGTAGCGGCCCCAGCGGGTCCAGCCGAACGCGAACCAGAACAGCAGCCCGAGCAGGATCAGGAACCAGACTGGATTGGCGACGCCGAGCGTCGCGCCGCCGCCGAGAGCAAGGAGCTTGCTCCCGTCGGGGCCGAACTCGAAAATGGTCCGGCTGCGGGAAATCACGAGCGCGAGGCTGCGGCCGACGCTGAGCATGGCGAGCGTCACGACGAAAGGCTGCATGCCGAGATACGCGATCAGCACGCCGTTGACGAGGCCGACGAGCCCGGAAGTCAGGAGCCCCATGCCGATACCGGCCCAGATAGGGTAGCCCGCGTTCATGACGACCGAAAGCACGATGCCGCTGATGCCGATCGTCGAGCCGACCGAAATGTCGATGCCGCCCGTGACGATCACCGCCATCATGCCGAGCGCGACGATGGCGACGAAGGCGAAGTTTCGCGTGACGTTGAACAGATTCTCGGAGGTCGCGAAGGTCGAGGTCGCAAAAGACAGCGCGACGCAGGCGATGATCGTTGCCAGCACGACCCAGAACACCTGGCTCGCGAGCAGCCCCGACCAGCGGGTATGCGTCCTCGCGGACTGTGGATCATCGAGCAATGGCGGCATTGGAGGGGGGCCTTCGCGGCGCGTCGTTCAATGGTGGGTCTCCCGTGCGAGGCAAGTTCACGCGGCGGCGATGGCTCCCGTGATGAGACCGGTCACTTCTTCCGGGGAGGACTGTTCGGTGCTCTTGTCGGCGACCTTGCGCCCGCGCCGCATGACGACCACGCGGTGAGCGACGGCGAATACGTCAGGCATGCGGTGGCTGATCAGGATGACCGCAATACCGTGTTCGGACAGGCGTTTGATCAGATCGAGCACCTCGGCGACCTGGCGCACACTGATCGAGGCGGTCGGCTCGTCCATCAGGACGAGCCGCGCTTCCGACAGACGCGTGCGAGCTATGGCCACGGCCTGCCGCTGTCCCCCGGACATTTGCCGGACGAGATCGCGCGGGCGCGTTTCGGACTTGAGGGCCTTGAACAGTTCACCGGCGCGCCGATACATGGTCGCGTGATCGAGCACGCGGATCGGCCCGAACCCGATCCGCGGTTCGCGGCCGAGGAACACATTGGCGGCTGCCGTCAGGTTGTCGCAAAGTGCGAGATCCTGATAGACGACCTCGATACCGCGCGCGCGGGCATCGACCGGCTTATTGAAATGCACGGGCTTTCCATCTATCAGCATCTCGCCGTGCGAAGGCGGAAAGTTGCCAGCGACGACTTTCACCAGGGTCGATTTCCCGGCACCGTTATCGCCCATGAGCCCGACCACCTGGCCCGGCTCCAGACTGAGCGTCACGTCGGTCAGGGCTTGAATCGCGCCGAAATGTCGGGAAACGCCTCTGAGTTCAAGGAGACTCATGGACTGTCGCGCTCGCTGGGGTGAAGACGCCCATTGCATTGGCCGGGCCGCCATCGGACATGCGAAGTAAGTAGCTGTTTTTTAGTGCACGTCGGGGCTTTTAGCAAGGTTCGATAGTCACGTGGCGACAGCCATCGCTTCGAACTTTGCGATGACGCCATTCCGCGCGTCTTGTGCTGCTCTGTTCGCCTTCGGCTCGATCACGGCTCCGATTCGTCGTCTGCGGTACCGGCGCTTATCCTGAAAATTGCATGCAGCCAGATGATTTGGTGTAATCGTTGGTTCGTACAACAAATGAGAAAAAACAATGGTGTGGATTTACAGGCATGAAAGTCACAAGTTGTACCACGACGACGAATACATCACAGATACCGGATATTCCGGTAAGGGCGAGCACAAGGACAGACACAGTAGCCAGTACATTCGCGACAAAGGACCGATCCCCGTTGGCCGGTATGAAATTACGGCACCGTTTCCGCACCCCAAAACTGGACGGTATTCGATGCGGCTCAACCCCGTTGCGGGAACGAGCCTGGGCGGGCGCGACGGCTTCATGATCCACGGCGACAGCATGAGAGAACCCGGCAACGCGTCAAATGTGTGTATCGTTCTGCGCTTGCCATTCCGGGAGCAAATCTTGAACAGTGGCGACAGAATGCTTAGGGTGGAACATCCATGAAACACGCTCTTGCAGTCCTGCTGCTATCCCTTCCCGCGTTATGCTTGGCGCAAGGCAGACCGAACCCGCCATGCGACAGGTGGCCGACCAACATCGCAGAAGGAAGACTAAAAAGCGCTGGCATCCTTGGCAGTATCGACTATACGAAAACCGAAGCCGTGCAACTGGCGTCCGAAAAAATAGGAAAATATGAGGATGGCGAACAAATGTGGCGTGAGGTCTATCACATCACCTTCCACGAAAAAAACGGAAACAAGGTCAAGGTGATTGCTGTGAACGAAGGAGCAGGCGAATTTGAATGCTCGATAGGTGGGGTTGACGTCTTTATTGTTTCGGGTCATTTGCCATCACGCGACACCGACAGAGTGTTCAAGCAGATAGAGTGAGGTCCTTTGAATCCATGAAACACGCTCTTGCAGTCCTGCTGCTATCCCTTCCCGCGCTATGCCTGGCGCAAAGCAGACCTAACCCGCCCTGCGACAGGTGGCCGACCAACATCGCCGAAAACAGCCTAAAAAGCGCAGGCATGCTTGGCAGCATCGACTATACGAAAACCCAGGCTGTGCAACTGGCGTCCGAGAAAATTGGAAAAGCTGAGGATGGCGAACAGTTGTGGCGTGAGGTCTATCACATCACCTTCCACGAAAAAAACGGAAACAAGGTCAAGGTGATTGCTGTGAACGACGCTGGCGAATTTGAATGCTCGATGAGTGCCGTAGAGGTCTTTGTCGTTTCGAAGCATTTGCTGTCAAGAGTCGAGAACGACAGAATGTTCAAGCAGATTGAGTGAGGTCCCTTGAATCCATGAAACACGCTTTTGCAGTCCTGCTGCTATCCCTTCCCGCGCTATGTTTGGCGGAACCCGGACCATATCCGCCATGCGGCGACGAGTTTCCGGCCTATGTGGCCCAGATGGCGCTAAGAAAAACTGACATCCTCTCGTTGGATTTCGACGCCACGAAAACCAGGGCGGCGCGACTCGCGTCCGAGAAGATTGGCAAATATGAGGACGGCAAACCAATGTGGCGCGGGGTCTATCAGATTACCTTTGAGGAGCGAAACGGAAATAAGATCAAGGTGGTCGCTGTGTACGAGATAGGCGAACTTGAGTGTACGATTAGTGACGAACAGTTTCTTATCGTTTCGAAACAGTTGCAGCTCGTCCGCGGGGACACTCGGTACAGGCAGATCGAGTGAGCCGTGTCAGTTCAGACACGGACCCGCGTTGCGCGGGCTGCAGGCCACGCGCTCGCGACGGCCCCATGTACGAACTACCCCTGAGAACTGATGTATCCCCAGGCCCACTTCCTCCGTGGGCCTTTTTTTTGCATCCGGTGCTTTCCGACCGGTCAGCCCGGTCGGAATGCCCAATGTGTCATACGTTCAAGCGTTTTCGTCGCCCGCTGGGCAAGGCTCGATAGTCACGTGGCGACAGCCATCGCTTCGAAGTTTGCGATGACGCATGCTGCGTGTCTTGTGCTGCTCTGGTCGCGTTCGGTTCGCTCACGGTTCTGATTCGTCGCCAGCGGTCTGGTCGATGAAGCGGGCCAGTCGACTGGTGTCGGCGTCCGTCCAACCGTCGGCAGGCATCACGCTGGCCCACCCCCTGACGTAGTCCAACGACGAGTAGTTGTGACCAAAACCCGGCGGCACGTCGAGCTGGAAAATCAGATCGGCCACCGCCTGCACACCCGAGACGATGGGAAACCAATGCATGGCGTCAGGCACATCGAAGCCGCGCGGCCGAGCCATCCATTCTGGCGGCCACCAGAACGCCTTCACGCTCCAGAAGACGGCCGGATCGGCCGGATGCTGAAGGTACACGACTCGGGGGGCAGGCCAGTTGGCGTCCAGTTTCACTTGATTGGGATCACGGTTCAAGAACCGGACGGAGCGCCCCCCATTGAAGATCGGTTGCCAGAACGGCGAGCCGGGATCGCGCTCGCGAGTCAGTTGCGCATGAATAGGGTTGCTTTGTTTGGCGCCGGCGATCAGCACGCCATCCGTGCGGGCCACCATGTTGGCCACTGACGCAGATGCGTCGGCCCCCACGAAAGACGCCTCCACCCCCGCGGCGCCGAGGCTCTTGCCGAACAGGACAAGCTTCGGCCGCCGTTGCGGCGGCAGCTTTGACCACCGGGCGCGGACGGCGTTGAAGAGGGCGATACCCGCCTCGTTGGCGAGTCCGGCGTCCATGAAGATGGCGAGCCGGCTTGGCAGGAAAGAGTATTGGATCGCCACGATCGCCGTGTCGCCACGGTGCAGTTGCTCGACGGACGTCGCGGCTTTGGGGACTATCCAGCCCGTGCCGGTGGGCACCCACACGACCAGCAGTTTCCGGTCGAATCCGCCCGCGCGCTCCAGTTCGCGGACCGCGAGCTGCGCGCGCTGCTCGATGGAGTCCGCGGAACGCACCCCGACGTAAACCCTCACCGGATCGACGAGCCTCGCATCGGTTCCATGGAACATCGCGAGCTGCTTGCTGCTTGTGGCTGTTGCCGCGAAGTCGCGCCCCATGCGTCCCAAGCTGTCCCATGCGACGAACGATCCGCTGCTGCCGGACACCGCCGACGACTCCGGCGCCGCGATTCCCTCAGTCGTGTCCTCGTTCGCCCGCCCGTGGACGAAGTTGGCGGCCGCGGCGAGGGCGGGAAGCGCGACTCCGCGACCGAGCGCGATGCCAATCACGATGACGAGCAGTGCTGTTGCCGGCACCGACACGATCGACGCCACGCGGCCCTGAATGACCCGCTTCACCGCGGCGACCCCGCGGGCCATGACCCGCCCGACGACCACGAGCAGCACGGCGGCGAACGGCGACAGCACGCTCATCAGCGCGCCGTCCAACCAGACGATGGACGCCATCCCCATGAAACCGCGTTGCTCGTTCTGCCAGCCAAGCCATAGCTTCGAGCCGATGAATAGCGCAATGAGCCAGGCGGCCGCCAGAACGATCCAGCTACGCCGGCGCGTCTCGCTGCCGGGCAAACGCCCGGACCGCTCCAGCAGCCGATGCACCCCACAGCCGGCCAATGCGCCGATCCCATAGCCGGTGGCCGCACAGATCGCACCGATCACGGTTTGCGTTCCCCACGACCGTGGAATCAGCGTTGGCGTCAGCGACTGCCACCAGAACACGAGCCCGAGCAACGAGCCGCTGATCGTCGGCGTTCCGAGTGCGCCGCGCAGCCCGGCAGCTACTGGCTTGTGGGAATTCCGCATGCGTGCTCGCGCTATCAGGCAGGTCGAATGGGTGTGTTCTGCCCTGCCACGACCCACCAGACGCCGTCCCGGCGTATCAGTACGTAAAGTGCCATCTCGGAGAACGACGCCGTAAGGTCGTGGGACGGCTCTATCGTTTGTCCGTCCGAGCCGAGCGCTACGCGCCGGACCTGTGCGACGGCCACGCCGGGAGCCGGCGCGCGGACACTGACGATTTCAAAGCGGGAAGCATTGCCGCCCCTTGCGGATCGCTTCAAACGGGCATGGATGGGATGCAGCTCCGCGTAGCCATCAACAGACGCACCGAACGGGCTACCCCATATGATGTCCGTGGCAAAGTGGCGGTTCGACAGGTCAGCGTCATGGTGGTCCCAGCCGGCCTGGAGTTCCTCGACGAAGCGCGCGACCGCGTCGGTTGCTTCCCGCAGGTTGGATTTGTCCGCACTCAAAGCGGGCCGGTTCGATTGATGCCCGGCAGTGGTAGGTTTCATTTCAGCAGCCCTTGCCTAACAGGCTGCGGAAATACACCCCTCCAAAAGCAACGTCCATCGCTCTGCGCGGCTACCGCCGCGCAATTTTCTGCATTACGAAATTTCAACGTGAATCCAGCTTATTTTTCGACAGTTTGAGGCCTGTT